>NZ_KQ130484.1:0-158638 GCF_001050375.1 Catenovulum maritimum
CGTTTATCTACTTGATAAATCTACAGATTACATTGAGTTCTATTAAATCTATTTGGTCATAATCCCTTGTCTTCACTTCAAAATTCATCTTGGCTGTACCTAATCTTAAGCACATTGACTGGTTTAGTTGGTGCTTTTGTTAATCCTCTGATGAGTTTTTTCCTTGTTGAAGGTTTAGGCGCTGAACCTATTTATATTGGTTTATATACAGTTCTAGTGACTATAGCTGGCTTATTCATTAGCCAACTGCTTGGCGCTAAGGCTGATAATGGTGTTAGTGCAAGAAAGCTATATATTGCTTCAGTTATTGCTATGGGTACAGGTTTAGTTTTGTACGCGAACTTAGGATCTTATTGGATGGTTTTGCTTGTTGGTATTTGCATGGTTTCAATTGGAAATGCCGCGATCCCTCAAATGCTAACTGTATCGAGACAATGGGCTGATAGAAACAAGAAAATTAATACAGTTGATTTCAATGCCCGCTTAAGAGCGGCTATCTCTTTGGCTTGGATAATAGGTCCAGCTGTCGGTTTTGCATTAGCTGGCAGTCTTGGCTTTAGTAGTTCATTTTATATCGCAGCGATTTTCTCCGGTGTCGCCGCTTTGTTTGCATTTAAGTTAATACCAGAAGTTAAAGTCGTTAAGGAAGCTGTAAATGGGAAGCATAATGGTGCCAGCTCATTGTCGTTTTGGATGCTTGGTCTCTCCGTTACTTTTGCTTCAGTTGCTAATATTTTATACTCCTCTGCTATGCCTTTATATACGATTAAGGAATTAGGCTTTGCAAGCTACTCTCCCGGACTATTGATGGGGTTAGTCGCCTTGTTAGAGATTCCGGTCATGCTGTATGCAGGTAAACTCTCGCAAAAAATAACTAAGCATGCTCTAGTTGGAGTTGCGTATTTATTTGCGATTGTGTTTTATTCAGGTATCTTTTTTTCGACAGACTTGTGGCATTTTATTTGTTTGCAGTTTGTAAATGCTATTTTTTATGGCTTGTTTGCAGGGCTATCTTTAACTTTATTACAAGATGAATTACCCCTTAGAGTCGGGTATACCTCAGCTTTTTATTCCAATGCAATTAAAATCGGTATGATGTTGGGTACTAGCTTAACTGGTGTTATCGCCCAGTTTACTAGTTTTAGACACGCCAATTTAGGTGCTTTAATCGCAGTGTGCTTGGCTTTGATTTGCTTGCTGTATTACCGAGCGCTAAAGAAAAAAGTTTAGATAATGTAGCGCTTGGAGTCACTTCGATTTAATTAATCCGAAGTGACGTCATTGAGTACATTTTGATCCATAGTTGAACATGGCTCTGGACATCTTGGAATGCCAACTTGTTTCGCAGGTACACCAACTACAGTTGTGTGTGGCTTAACATCTTTTAAAACGACACTCCCGGCACCAATTTTTGAGTTATAGCCAATTTCTATATTACCCAAAACTTGAGTTCCTGCGCCTATCATTACGCCATGGCGGACTTTTGGATGTCGATCACCTGACTCATTGCCGGTTCCACCTAACGTGACTGATTGTAGTATAGATACATTATCTTCAATAACGGCTGTCTCACCAATCACTATGCCTGTTGCATGATCAAACATGACGCCTTTCCCAATTTTACAGGCAGGGTGAATATCCACTCCCATTACTTCGCTGTTTCTACTTTGTATATATAGAGCTAGTTCTTTACGATTATTTTGCCATAAGTGGTGCGCTAATCTGTGTATCTGAATTGCCTGAAAGCCTTTTAAGTTTAATAAGACAGTTAAGTAACTCGTTATGGCAGGATCTCTATCGTATACAGCCGCTAAATCCGCGGTAACTGCTTCTAAGACTTCTGGCTCATTGTGATAAAAACTATGGAACAATTCGAATAACTTGTCTTCAACGGTTAAGGCATCTGCTAACTTATGCGCGAGAACGAAACTGAGTGAATCCGAAAAGTGATCGTGCTGGAGTACACACTGGGTTGCATAATTTGCGAGTATAGGTTCTAGCTCTGAAATCGTTTTTGCTTCTGCCTTTAAATTCGGCCAAATATCTAATGGGATCATTATGATAAATCTAAAGTTTGTTTTTGCTTGCTAGCAAGGTATAGCCTCAGTGACGATTAATCAAGCCAGATCGGACTGAAAGCTTAGTGGAATTTTAGATATTTCAATTATTTTGTTGTTTCGGCTGTGGATAAAGCAATTCCTGTCGATCTTCTTCCAATTGGATTTATCTGAAGTGAGAGGTTCAGATGCTATGATGCAGCTATAGTTAGAGTCATCACCTGACTTTTCTATTCTCAGCTTTTCTTTTACGAATTTAACTTCACCGACTGCCGCAAAAAGTGATGAAGGCTGCTCGCTTGCTAAACTCGAAAATCGAGTCGCTATTGTATCTACGCCATTGGTCACAGCAAAGTTCATAAAAGCATTGGTATTAGCGCCCTGTGCTTTCCTTAGCCGCATAATTTTCTCCATACACTCGAACATACCTAGTTTCAGTTGCTCTGCGCTTAGGTTTGGCTGCCAGTTAATACAGTCTAGAAACAAGGCGAAAGCATATTCACTATCTGTGCTTCCTTTTACAAATTGATAGGCTTTTTCTGATAGGAGAGCTTGTAAAGGCCTTTTAATTTTTTCGAATTCATCTAATAAACCATTATGCATCCATAAATAGTTTTTCCATTGAAATGGATGACAATTCTCATAGTTTACTGAACTACCACCATTTGCATCTCTGATATGTGCAAAACAGTGTTGCATAGGTAGTTTTCTAGTTATCTGCTCTAAATTTCTGTTACGCCAAGCTGGTTCCACACTTAAAAATACTATGGGCTCTGCTTGCTCTTTATTTAGATGAGTCGGATACCAAGCTATACCAAAGCCATCGCCGTTAACGGGTAAATTGGTTTTTCTTGCTGATTTACTTTGAAATACCAAAGAGTGGCATGCATCTAAGATAAGTTGATGCATTAATATGGTTGGACCTGAGTATGCTAAAAAACGACACATATATAAAACTTAGACAGAATAAAAAATAAGGATAAAACAACTCGAGTTGAAGCGGAAGTGTTATTCAGAGTATTCATTATAACTTAGAGCCGAGAAGGAATTAAATTTACTTATTGAGGTTAATGCGTATTAGATGGTGAGTAAACCGCTGTGAATTATTAATAAATGGTAACTTGTAACGATTTTAGTTAACTATTGTTAACGGCTATATGGTTATTTTGATATCCGGATACTATAAGCCCTAATCGTATCTGCATGGAATTCTCGAAATGAAGTTTTTAGTCGGTTTGGTAAAATTTAATCAGCAAATATTGAAATATATAGTTATTGCTATGCTCGCCCTTCTTACTGCTTGTAGTCTAGATATAGAAACAGAGGACACAAATAGTGTAACTCTGCCTGCCAACAGCTCAAATTTAGCTACTTATCCTCAAGATAATTCAGATGCAGATTTACCTTTAACTGATTATTACGAGGTTAGTGTTCACCAAGGTGATATTTCGGAAAACTTAATTGTCTATATGTCTAAATCAAATGGTGCATCAGAAGGCGGACGCAATGCTTCTGTGGTTGATGATACGATTTCTTGGACTCAATTTTCATTTAAGGAAGAAGTGACAATTCGAGTAAAGCTGAAACCCGCTCAATCTAAAGTTTTTTACGACACAGCCAAAGTGTTGCCAAGCCGACATAAAGTTACCACAACTAAAATTGACGACTCTACCCTTGAGTTTAAATTAACTAAACCGGGTCAGTACAGCGTTGAGTTTGGTGAAAAGGGTTACAAGAATGGCTTGTTGATATTTGCAGATCCTATGGAAACGGATGTTCCTGATAAAAATGCAGCGAATGTCATGGTTTGTGATCCTTGTCATCAGGTAGATTTAACATCAATAGATGTTAGTTACGATACAGTTTATTTTACACCTAAATCTCACACCATTATGAATTGGTATCCTCAGGGCCATATTAAGAATATTTATTTGGAAGGTGGTGCTGTTGTTAAAGGAGCGATACATTTTCAAGACGCTAATAATAATGGCTCTAGAATTTGGGGGAGAGGGCATCTAGATGGCAGGGTGTTTGGCGGTGGTAGGAGTGATGATACTAAATTTAATATGGTTGAATCTCTAGGGGGAGTGACAGGCGTTAGAGTTGAAGGCTTAGTGATTTCACAACCATCAAAGTTTGCAGTTAGATTGCTCGGAAAGAATAATGAAATACACTGGGTTAAGACCCCTGGTGGCTGGCGCTTTAATAATGATGGCTTAGTCGGCTATGAGAATACTCATATTTCGAACAGCTTCGTTTGGGCAAATGATGATGGTATAAAGCTATACCGTGATAACCAAAATATTGAAAACATAGTTGCCTGGCACCTGACAAATGGTGCTGTTTTTCAGTGGGCATGGAATACGGTTGATGCAAAAAATATTAGAGTAAAAAACGTTGATGTTTTGCACGGTGAATGGCCTGTAGATGGCGCTAATCAGGGCGTTTTTAATATCAGAGCGAGCACGGATAATAATGGGCTTAAAACACAAGAAGATTTTATATTTGAAAATATAACGGTTGAAAATGAAGTCGCTATTTTTATCAACTTAGCGCCTAAACATGTTGATCATATAGTAAAAAATGTAACCTTTAAAAATGTTTCTTTTAAAGGTGATGGTGCCATTATCAATCGAATAAAAGGCTATTCATCAAACGCAAAGCTAAGTGATATTCAATTTGAAAACCTTCAATTGAATGGAGAGTGCTTAAATGACACGACAGCTATCTCAAAAGCAAACTTTGAGATAGCTAATGCAGAAAATGTGAGCTTTACCTGCCCTTAATTAATATCCCCCTAATTAAGTAGGATGCAGTTTTAACTGTATAACTGCATTCTAGTTTAAACCTAGGCAGGTATAGCGACAGGCTTAGTTTGAGTCATTTTAGTTAGCTGCAAAATTTTCACGAAGTCCATGGCGCTAATAATGCCAATTAATTTTTGTTGCTGACATACTAAAACTCTATGTATGTTCTTAGAGGTCATAATCACGGCAACTTCAGAAATATCCGTATTTGGTGTGACACTAATAATATCCGTAATCATAATCTCACTGATTAAGCTGTGTTTGGTCATACTTTGAGTTGATAATGCATGGTTTATATCTGTTTTGGAAATAATACCGACCAAACTATTACCATCTAAAACTGGAAGACCACTGATTTTTTCTGCACTGAATATTTGATTTACTTGCTCAATAGTCAGATCTTTTTGTACTGTGATCACATCGGATTCCATTAAATCTTCGGCGACTAGTTTCATAACCAATTAACTCCTGATGAATTTGAAATCCATCATAGAAGTTTAGGAGAAACCTACTTTGATCTTAATCATTAAAATTTAGCGTACCTTTATCTTTTTAGATTTGAACAAAACTCATACCGTACTGAGGCTTAAAATACAGTGATTAATTCAAGTTTTTACACCAGAATTGCAGTTAGGACTCGACTGTTGCTGTAATACTTTGTATTTTGTCTATATTAGATTTGTCGTGACAAGAAATTAAGAATGCAATTTAACTTTTCAAAAATGCAAGGTTTAGGTAATGACTTCATGGTCATAGATAACATTACCCAAAATTTGTTTTTTTCTACAGAGCAGATACAAAAATTAGCAGATAGAAACTTTGGAATAGGTTTTGATCAGCTGTTGGTGGTTGAAGCGCCTTACGATCCTGATATTGATTTCCATTATCGTATATTTAACGCCGATGGCAGTGAGGTTGAACAGTGTGGAAATGGAGCCCGCTGCTTTGCTCGATTTGTTCGATTAAAAGGATTAACCAACAAACAAAAAATATCAGTCAGTACCAAAAGTGGCAATATCGTTTTGTATGTTGAAAAAGATGGGCAAGTGACTGTGAATATGGGTGAGCCCAGATTCGAGCCTAAGCAGATACCTTTCAAAGCTAACAGTGCAGAAAAAACTTATTTAATGCAAGCTGGTGAGCGTAACTTACTAACCGGTGTTGTTTCAATGGGCAACCCTCATTGTGTATTGATTGTTGATGATATCAACACAAGTGATGTTGCTGAGCTTGGGCCTATTCTAGAAAATCACGAAAGATTTCCAGAAAGAGCTAACATCGGCTTTATGCAAATTTTAAATGACCATCAAGTTAAATTAAGGGTTCATGAAAGGGGAGCGGGCGAGACGCTTGCTTGTGGAACTGGGGCCTGTGCAGCTGCTGTTGTTGGTATTCAACAAGGTAAGCTATCCGAATCGGTTGAGGTAGAGCTACCTGGCGGAAAACTTATGATTCGATGGAAAGGTGAAGGTCATCCAGTCAGAATGACAGGCCCTGCTGAACATGTTTTTGATGGACAAATGAATATATGAGTGAAGAATTAGAAACAAAAGAACACTTGGTCAACGAACAGCAAGTATTAGATTATTTAGCGGAAAATCCAGATTTATTGGCTCATCACCCTGAAATTTTAGCTAAAGTTAAATTACCTCATGGCTCAAATGGTTCTGTCTCATTAGTTGAGCGGCAACAGCAAGTATTACGCGAAAAAGTAAATCATTTAGAGCAAAACATCACTAAACTGGTTGCTACAGCAAAACATAATGAGCACATATATAAGGCATTTATTAACTTATATATGGCCCTGTTGGAGTGCCCAGATAGTAAGCAGCTAATATATTTACTCAGAGCGATTTTGTTAGAACAAATTCAGCTTGATGGTATGAAGCTAGTTTTATTTATTGCCAGTGATGAACATGCTGCTGAGCTAGTTGAATCTAAGAGTCTTTACCAAGATATTATTTTGCAAAGACTGGCTCAAGACGATTTCTATTTTGGTCGATTAAAAAAGCAAGAGCTTGCATTGTTTTTTACTGAAGAACAGGCAATTAAATCTGTTGCTTTGATTCGTCTCGGTGGACAAAAAGATTTAGGTATCTTAGCTTTTGGTAGTATAGATGATAGCCACTTTCAAGGTGATATGGATACCTTGTTTTTGGGGCCTATGGTTAAGCTGATTAATAAACTATTGTTAGATTTTTCTAGTGAATCTAACGAAAAAAAGTAAATAATGAATGAGTAAATCAATAAGCGATTGGTTAGAGGAATTTACTCATTATTTAGAATATGAAAAGCGCTCTTCTGCAAAAACGCTAGAAACGTATCAAAGGCAGTTACAGCATGTCTTTGCTAAACAATTGAATATTAGTTTAGACGAAATCGATAGCGTTTTTGTTAGAAGTGAATTAGCTAGAGCTAAATTAGAGAAGCTAAAACCAGCCAGCATAGCTCTAAGACTCTCTTGCCTCAGAAGTTTTTGTCAATTCTTGGTTAAAAGAGGCCAGTTAGCTGCTAACCCCGCTAAGTTAATCTCGGCCCCCAAAGCTGAAAAACGCCTGCCTAAAAATTTAGATATAGACGAAGTTCAATCCTTACTCGACAAATATAATCCAGAAGATGATTTAGCGGTACGCGATAATGCCATGATGGAATTAATGTACGCAGCTGGACTCCGGCTATCCGAATTAGCAGGGGTTAATATACCTGACCTAGATAGATCAAGCTTAACCCTTAGAGTCACAGGTAAAGGGGGTAAGCAACGCATAGTCCCAATTACCAAATTATCATTGGATAAAATTGACTCATGGTTAGTGTGCCGTGCTCGCATTATGAACCAAGTAGAAGACACGGCTTTATTTGTCAGTAAACAAAAAAAGCGTATTAGTGCGCGATATATTCGGGAAAGAATGAAACAGGCAGGAATTAAATCGGGTTTAACCAATCATGTTCATCCACATAAACTCAGACATTCATTTGCCACACACATGTTAGAAGGTAGTCAAGACCTAAGAGCGGTACAAGAGTTGTTAGGGCATAAAAATCTTTCGACTACACAAATATACACCCATTTAGATTTTGAGCACTTAGCTAAAGTGTATGATCAAACCCACCCTAGAGCTAAGAAAGATAAGTAATATGAAGTTTTACCGACGGATTAGTCAACCAAAACTATTAAGCTTTGATTTAGATGACACCTTATATGATAACGTCCCGATAATTCAAAATGCGGAAAATAAATTAAGCCAATACTTAAGCTCTGAGTATGCATGCTTTAAAGATAAAACTCAGCATGACTGGTTACTGGAAAGGATTACATTTGCTAAGTTGAATCCAGCTCTGCGCAGCGATGTTAGCAAACTTAGGCTCGCCTTTTTGGAACAAGCTTTCAGAGATAATAAAATAGCTAACCCAGTCGAGTCAGCGCATCAGGCATTTCTAAAATTTTATCACTGGCGAAATAATTTTAAAGTTAAGCCTGAAGTGGTGGATATACTGATGAGGCTAAAGAAAAATTATACCTTAGTGGCGGTAACGAATGGCAATGCAGAGCCAGATTTAATTGGTTTAGAAGGATGCTTTACAAAAGTATATCAGCCGAAAGATGGGCTCAGAATGAAACCTGAAACGGATATGTTTGATATATTATGCGAGCAATTATCGCTTCAGAGTAAAGACATTTTACATATTGGAGATAGTCCAAGTTCAGACATTTATGGTGCTCAATCTGCTAATTGCAGAACAGCGTGGTATAATCCTAAGTTCCAATCTTATCCGCTACATGGGTTACCTGATATGGAATTTAACCAGTTATCTGATTTACTATATTTTGTTTACTATTAGGTTAATTTAAGAGTATAAAACCCCCATTAGTTTGGTTGTCTTCAATTACTCAACTATAATTTTGCAATGAATATCAACTCCTTAAAATATAACATCAATGTTCGCACTTGCGCCTTACTTGGTTTCTTTGTTTTAGCCATGCTGGGTTTAAGTGGTTATTTATTGAAATTAACAGATGATGTTACCGTTGAACAAAATGAAGTTCAGGTTGCCCTTGCTTATGTTAATACACAGGCATTAGCGGATAAAAATTTTGTTATTTTAGAAAAGCTAGATTTTGTTAATCAAGCGCAAAGCAAAAAAAATCAGTATATCAAGCATCTATCACCTGCTATTTGGGCTATTTTACTTTGCCTAGTTATTCTACCAATTATTTATTATTTTTCTCTGCACCGGCCTTTAAACAAACGGCTTAGAAATTTAAATGCTCGAGTCGAATCTATTGCTCGAGGGGATTTATCAATCAATCACCCTAAATTTCCGGATACTGATCTTGGCTTACTAAAACAAGTTGATAATAGCTTTACAGAGATGTCGCTGGCGCTGGCGGTGACGATAGCAACTTTGAAAAGGCATGCTAAACAGGTTGGGTATTCAGCAGAACAAGTTGCCGAGATAGCGGCTGAATTAGCAGAAGTTGGCTATCACTTAGATGCCAATAAGCCATTTTGGAATAGAGCCTTAGCTAAATTGGAGTCAGTTGCTTTAGTTTCTGACGATCAAATTGATGAAGTCTTTATCACAGGCGATTTGCTCGAAGATCTTAAGCTCAGCGCAGCTGATGCAAAATTAATAGAACGCATTGCGGATGATTTGTCTGCAACGACTGAGACAGTAAACTTATTGGCTTCAAGCTTTAAATTTGATTTAGATGATAGTTATCGTATGACTTTTTCCGGAGATAAACGTGAATACGAAAGAGTTAACGCTAAAATAAAATTGCTACTCAAATATCAAAAAGTCCACTTAGAGACGATAACTAAAGATTTTTCCCAAGCTGGTTTTAGTCTTGAGTTTGATCTTGCCGATGCGCCGATAATTGAAAATAATGAAATAGTTCACATTGCTATGTTCTTACCGAAGCAAGTGAAATTTAAATTGAATACAGGGGATAAGTTTGATGTTCAATCCCAGTTAATTCGAAAAATCCAATTAGATAATAAACTCATTTATAGCTTTCAATATTACGCGATTAGCCCTGCGGATTTAGAAGCATTAAATGCCGTATTTGAATACTTTGTTGAGTAAGACCTACTCGCCCTAGCTTTTCTCTTTTTAACCCTGTTGTATCAGTAGATTCGTTCGTTTAAGTAAAGCGACTCTAGACTGCCATTTATTATCCCTAGCTGAAGTTAATTAACACTGGTTGTCAAACTCTAGCTCAGTTATAATTCCCGCCATTTAGCGTTCGTTGCAAGCTTTGCCAAGTTAGCTAAAGCTTCAAAGTTAATCTAGCTATTAGACATACATTGATTTGGTTGCGACCAAATAACAGAGTTAACCTAAATCCAAAGTCATGCCAATTTAAATGACAGGGATTAAATATTTCATAAGGTACGTTTCAGCAATATGGCTAAGTACGATATTAAAACGTTTCAAGGTTTAATCCTTGCGTTACAAGATTACTGGGCACAGCAAGGCTGTGTGGTTGTTCAACCATTAGATATGGAAGTGGGCGCGGGTACTTTCCACCCTATGACATTTTTACGTTCATTAGGTCCAGAGCCGCATCATTGTGCTTATGTTCAGCCTTGCCGACGCCCAACTGATGGCCGTTATGGCGAAAACCCAAACCGCTTACAACACTATTATCAGTTCCAAGTTATCTTAAAACCATCGCCAAGCAATATTCAAGAATTGTACTTAGGCTCGTTAGAGTTACTAGGCTTTGATACTGAAACTCATGACATACGTTTCGTAGAAGATAACTGGGAATCACCAACCTTAGGCGCTTGGGGTTTAGGTTGGGAGATTTGGTTAAATGGTATGGAAGTTACTCAGTTTACTTACTTCCAACAAGTCGGTGGTTTAGAGTGTAAACCTGTATCTGGCGAGATTACCTATGGTTTAGAGCGTTTAGCCATGTATATCCAAGGTGTTGACTCTATTTACGACCTAGTTTGGGCTGATGGCCCTATGGGTAAGATTACATACGGTGATGTTTTCCATCAAAATGAAGTAGAACAATCTACTTATAATTTTGAACACGCAGATGTTGACGCATTATTTGCTCAATTTGATCAGTGTGAAAAAGAGAGCCAAAAATTAATTGAGCTGGATTTACCATTGCCAGCATACGAACAAGTGATGAAAGCCTCTCATGCGTTTAATTTACTGGACGCGCGTCACGCAATTTCAGTTACAGAACGTCAGCGTTATATTCTTCGCGTTCGTACATTATCTAAAGCGTGTGCTGAAAGTTACTATGCAAAACGTGAAGCCTTAGGTTTCCCACTTTTAAAAAATCAAGAACAAACAGATTCGCAGGCTTAATTTATGACAACTGAAAATTTATTAATTGAATTAGGTACTGAAGAGTTACCACCAAAATCGCTTCGTAAATTAGCGGAAGCTTTTGCTGAAAATTTTACCGCTGAATTAGCAGGCGCTAACTTAGCGTTCGAAAATATTAAATGGTTAGCATCGCCTCGTCGTTTAGCATTAATAGTGACAGCACTAGCAGACAAGCAAGCAGACCAAGTTGTAGAAAAACGAGGACCTGCAATTCAGGCTGCGTTTGATGGCGATGGAAACCCGACTAAAGCCGCTTTAGGTTGGGCGCGTGGTAATGGCATTAATGTTGAAGATGCTGAGCGTTTAGAGACTGAAAAAGGTGCTTGGTTACTACATAAAGCATCCGTGCTAGGTAAAAAGACCACAGATTTAGTCGCTGATATGGCTGCTCGTTCTTTAGCTAAGTTACCTATTCCTAAGCCTATGCGTTGGGGCGCGACTGACACTCAGTTTATTCGACCTGTGCATACTGCAACTATTTTATTTGGTTCAACCTCGATTGAAGCTGAAATCTTAGGGGTGAAAACCGGTACTCAGTTACAAGGCCATAGATTCCATCATAAAGGCTTAGTCGAAATTAAACATGCTGACGAATATGAAGCTGTATTAAAGTCCGCTTACGTTATCGCGGATTTTGAAGCTCGAAAAGCGGATATCAAAGCACAAGTTGAAGCTAAAGCGGCCGAGATGGACGCAGTTGCTGATATGGATGAGGCCTTATTAGAAGAAGTAACAGGCTTAGTTGAATGGCCATCTTTATTGGTTGCATCGTTTGAAGAAAAATTCCTTGCGGTACCAGATGAAGCATTGATTTACACGATGAAAGGCGATCAAAAGTATTTCCCTGTACTGGATAAATCAGGCAAGCTAATTAATAAGTTCATCTTTATCTCAAATATTGAAAGTAAAGATCCAGCGCAAGTTATTGCCGGTAACGAAAAAGTGGTACGTCCACGCTTAGCCGATGCTGAGTTCTTCTTTGAAACAGATAAAAAGAAAACCTTAGAGAGCCGCCTTGAGAGCTTAAAAACCGTTTTATTCCAAAAACAACTTGGTACTTTGTACGAAAAATCTCAGCGAATTTCAGAATTAGCGGCTTACATTGCAGATAAAATTGGTGGTGATGTAACCGACGCTAAACGTGCCGGTTTACTGTCTAAAACTGATTTAATGACAGAAATGGTTATGGAGTTCACTGATGTTCAAGGCGTTATGGGGATGCACTATGCTCGTCATGACGGTGAAAGTGAAGCCGTTGCGAATGCAATGAACGAGCAATATATGCCTCGTTTTGCTGGTGATCAACTACCATCAAACCCTGTCAGTTGTGCAGTCGCACTAGCGGATAAATTTGATACGCTAGCCGGTATTTTTGGCATAGGCATGTTACCTAAAGGCGACAAAGACCCATTTGCTTTACGTCGAGCTGCTATTGGTGCACTAAGAGTTATTGTTGAAAACAACTTAAACTTAGATATTGCGGACATCACAGCCAAAGCGGTTAGCTTATTTGGTGATAAATTGACAAATAGTACAGCTCAAGCTGATGTTGTTGAGTTCATTTTTGGGCGTTTCCGTACTTGGTATCAAGATCAAGGATTTGAGGCTGAAATTATCCTAGCTGTATTAGCCCAGCGTCCAACTGAGCCGGTCGACTTTGATCAAAGAGTGAAAGCTGTATCTGAATTTAAACAGCACGAGTCAGCAGCAGCGTTAGCCGCGGCAAATAAACGCGTTGGTAATATATTAGCGAAAAACCCTGCAGAATTAGCGGATTCAGTTAATACTGAATTACTAGAAGCAGAGCAAGAGCGAACCTTATATCAGCTTGTTTCCGCTAAACAAACTGAATTAGCGCCAGTTTTTGCAAATCGTCAATATCAACAAGCACTTGCAGAATTAGCAACGCTAAGACCTGCAGTGGATGCTTTCTTTGATAATGTTATGGTAATGGCGGATGACGAAGCTGTTAAACTGAATCGTTTATTACTCTTATCTCAGTTACGTAATTTATTTTTACAAATTGCAGATATTTCGGTTTTACAGTAAGTTAGTTTAAGGCGCCTACTCTTAGGTGCCTTAATTAAATTTAATTATGGAAATTAATATGAAAAATTCAGCCTTGTTGATACTTTTCTTAATGCTAAATGTACTAAGTGCCTGTAGTGTTACACCGTATAAAAAAGACATCAAGGAAACGGACCGCTCTGAATTTTTGTATTTACGCGGTAGTTTTACTTGGTGGGATGTAGAAGCTCACGCAAAAGTTGAAAAAGTATCAGGCCAATTATACAAAGCAAGAGTTGAGTTGATTGCGGATAGTAAACCTTATGAGTTTAAATTTGCCGACGAGAATTGGTCGCTTGGTTCAAACTGTGGTTATTATGCTCTGAGCGATAAAACTGCTGACTTGTCTAATACGGTCAATGCTAATTGTAAAGCTAAGTTTGAGCCTTTTGAATTCACCCCTCCTGAAACAGGTGATTATGATTTCTTTATTGATTTTACGAATGAAAAATTCCCTAAAGTTTGGGTTAGAGCCGCTCAAGCTGAATCTCTACTTGATCAGATAGTGCCTGATTTATAATTAAATCTAGGCTCTTTATTCCACCGTATATTGAGCCTAATTAATTTGTTTATTCCTTACTTCCATTCACAAAACTGCAAAAAGTGTTACATTTCTTTACTATGGTTATCCAATATTTGATGTGAAAATATCATGGTTATCTTAACAAATTCGTTGTTGAGTCTTTTTGTTTGATACCAATAAGCATTGAATTTGATCGCCCAGTAGAAATTGAAAAGCCTTTCAACTCAATTCAGATATAACTGAATGATCACTCTTTAATTCTTTTTGGCGTAAATTAGAGTTGGATTAAACCTTGAAAAATTTTAAAGCTATTGCTACATCAATTGGGGTAGTTGCATCTGCACTATTTTCCGCCCCAAGTTTTGCCGAAGCAGATGCTAAACCATTAAATGTGTTAATGATTGCTGTTGATGATTTGAATAACTGGGTTGGTGCATGGGGTGGTCCAGCTATCACGCCAAATATAGATGCGTTAGCTAACTCAGGCACTCGTTTTCAAAACGGTTACAGCGCAGTACCTGCATGTGGCCCTTCGCGTATTGCCACTATGACAGGCTTACGTCCTGAAGTGACAGGGCACTTCTTAAACGAGCAAAACCTCCGAGATTTACCTGATGGTAGAGACATAGTCACTCTACCTCAATTTTTCCGAAAAAATGGCTATGAAGCTGTCGCAGCGGGTAAAATTTTTCATCACCCTCGTGGTTTAAAAGATGAGCCAGCTCCTTTATCTGATCCTATTTCTTGGGACTATCAAGCTAAAACTAGAACTGGAACCGGTGGTGCAGAAGACTACATAGGTGAAAATGGCTGGGCTAAATGGCACGGAGGTAAAATTGCATACGATGGTTATCAAATCATTCCTTATATCCGAAAACACGGGATTTGGGGCCCAATTAAAGAGAAAAAAGAAGAGACCGGTGACTTTGAAACCGCACAGTTTTGTGCTGATTACTTAGCTAAATCACATGATAAGCCATTCTTTTTAGCTTGTGGCATTTTTAGGCCTCATTCACCACAGTTAGCACCACAAGAATTCTTTGATATGTATCCAATTGATGATATTAAGCTGCCAGAAGTACTGGAGAATGATATGGATGATATTCCGGCTATTGCACGCGCAAACTGGTCGACTGGATTTGCTAAGTTGGTTAAAAGCGACAAAGAAGAATGGAAGCGGGCTATTCAAGCATACCTAGCGAGCACATCCTTTGCTGATGCAGCGATAGGAAAAATTTTAGATGGTTTAAATAACAGCCCATATAAAGATAATACAGTTGTTGTTTTATGGGGCGATCATGGTTTTCAATTGGGTACGAAAGAACGTTGGGAAAAATTTACTTTGTGGCATCAAGGCAGTAATACGCCATACATAATTAAAGTACCGGGTGTAAAACCTAGTGTGACAAAAACGCCAGTTAGCCTAGTTGATTTATATCCAACCTTGGTCGATATAACAGGCTTTAAAGCACCAAAACGCTTAAGTGGTCACAGTTTATTGCCGCTAATGAAAGCGCCAGATCAAGTGTGGCAGTACCCTGCAATAACCAGCTACCAAGAAGGTAATAATGGCATTCGTTGGCAAGAGTGGAATTATATTCGTTATCGTGATGGTGCAGAAGAGTTGTACAACTTAAAGTCTGATCCAAATGAATATCATAACTTAGCCAATGAAGCCGAACATCAAGCCTTGATTCAAGAGCTGAGGAAATGGCTGCCTAAAGTGGAAGTTCCACAAACTGAATATCGACCTATGGGTTAATCAGTTTCGAATAATACCAATCCATCCTAATTGTTGCTCAATTTCACGGGTTAAAAAACACGCAAACTGCGTTATGAATTTTGCTATTAGCTTACTAGTAGCGGCAATTCATGCCTTGTTAGCGCACTTTTTTTCTACATAAAATATAGATCAAAAATTTAGGTGAACTGGTATAAAGCTAGAATTAAAAATGCCGTTCAATTGAACGGCATTTTAGTTTCGATAACTTAAAAGCTTAGTCTCTAAAGTTATTGAACTGGAAAGGTTGCTCTAATTCAGAGGTTTTGATTAGCTGCATAACTTGTTGTAAGTCATCTCGCTTTTTACCTGTTACTCTAACTTGCTCACCTTGAATAGAAGCTTGTACTTTTAGCTTGCTGTCTTTGATTAATTTTACGATTTTCTTCGCAGTCGGCGTATCTATGCCTTGAATAAAATTAACTGTCTTAGAGGTTGTTTTACCAGAAGCTTCAGCTGTACCCGATTTAATCGCTCTTGGATCGATTTGTCTTTTAGAAAGCGCATTTCTTAAGATGTCCATCATCTGGTCAACTTGAAACTCGACTTCAGCTGTCATTTTTACACAGTCTTTATTGAATTCGAATTCAGCTTCAACGCCACGAAAATCATAACGAGTTGCAAGTTCTCGCTGAGCGTTCTCGGTCGCATTTCTTACTTCTTCAATATTTATTTCAGTCACAATGTCAAAAGATGGCATTTGGGATTCCTTATTAATTAGATTCTAATTGTTAGTTTAGTTATCACTGAATTGGTGTTAAACGGTTCGAGCATAAATATCAAAGCGATTCTTCTTTGAGCTAATGACGAAGCTGGGTTTAACACCTGCCAGTGGTTCAGCATAATCGGGTCGTTTTACCACAACTCTTTGTGTTGCTAATTTTAGCGCATTTTCGAGTAATCCATCAGCATCTAAATCAGCACCGACGACAGATTGAAAAACTTTCATCTCTTTCTTAACCGAAGCTGATTTTTTTTTGTGAGGATACATGGGATCTAAATATACCACTTCAGGTGCAGATGTTACGAGCGATTCAACTTGAGCTAAGTCTAATGAAGAGCAGTGAATAAACTCTAATCTGTCTTCAATCCAGCCTGATAAACTTGCTGATGCTTTGGCTCTGCGCAGTCCATCATAAAGCAAAGCAGCAACAACCGGATTTCTCTCCAGTAGAGTCACTTTACAACCTAGCGCAGCTAATACGAAACCATCTCTCCCTAGACCAGCAGTGGCATCGAGTACACTCGGCCTGTGATTTGCTTTAGCACCGACGGCTTTGGCAATTGCTTCTTTTTTTATGCTAATTTGCGAGCGGCGATAATCTGATTGTGGGCTATTAAAATCAACAGATACGCCGCCTTGAGCTGGAGTATCTGTTTGCATTAGTTGTAGTTTTTCGTCTAGCCATGCTAGCTGAAATGGTAATGAAAGTTCTGTTGTTAAACTGAAACCGAAGCGACTCGCAATATCTGTCAAGATAGGGTGCTCTAGTAGCTCCGCAGATTCAATTTTTATGCTGCTTATCATATGATTAATTCTCAAAGCCTAGGTTATTGTCGCCTGTGCCATATGCAATAACTTGGCTTATTTCCTGTAAGCTTAAACCTGACTCTTCTCGCCATTGATTAAAGCAGCTTTGAAATACTTTCAAACTTTTTAAGCTTGTTAAACCGCCGTCAATTAATTTGTAATTTCTAAAGTAGGCTTCCACATCTCGGGTTAGCAAAAAGGTGTCATAACCTAGCGCTCTTAATGCATATGGGCCTGTGTTGCCACCCAGTCGAGTTCCGTGTTTTTTAAAATACAGCCAAAGACCTATAGTATCTTCTTCGGGCCATTGACTAATCCAACTCGCAAAAGCGTCATTCGTCTCTACTTGAATGTCATGGATCATCAAGGCATTTTGATATATGGCTTGTACTTTCTTGGCATTGCGAATAATTCTGGCATCAGAAGCTTTGTTGTCTAACATTTCTGGAGAAAGCATAAGCACTTTTTGAATTTCGAAATTGAAAAAAAGTGTTTCAAAGTTTGGCCATTTATTTTCTACTACACGCCAGACAAAACCAGATTGGAATATTTTTTTACTAAACTCAGATAGGTACCTATCGTCTGTTAGCTGTTGTAACTGGTTTTTGCTTCTCGGCTGGCTTAATAAATTGTTTAAAACTTGCTCAGAACCTTTTCGCTCGCAAGCTCGTTGCCATAATGTTGTAAATTTTTCCATTATATCGCTATGTTTTGATTGAATCATGATACAAAAAACAGCATAAATATCGAGTTGCTGTTAAGATTAAGTGAGTTTAATTCTACCTTAACCAAGCCAATATGTATTTTGTTTGGATATAAATTTATTTTGAGTTTACTGGACCCTGCTTGTTGTGAAATTAAAAAATTTTATCTTGTTGATTTGGTGTCTTAGCTTTTCTAGCTTGGCCTTAGCTGAAGATCAAGACAATGAAAAATCAATCCTCTTATTCCATTTATTTCAAAACTTAACTTGGTCTGATCACTCGTCAGGGCAAATTAATAAAAAGTTTTGTGGTTTGGTACAAAACGAGCACTCCAGCGTGCACAAGCTTGCTCTGCGTCAACTTGTGTACACAGATGGCTATATTCTAAAATTCCATTTTTTTTATAACCAAGATGATCTAGACGAATTCGATACCGAATTTAAATGTGATCTATATTATTTTGATAATGTTTTTAGCAATCTAGTTATTGAACCCCTTTTAGCCAAAGCTAAAAGGCAAAATAAATTAACCATAGGTAATGGTGAGCAATTTATTACTCAAGGCGGTGCAATTTCTTTTGTATCTAAAGGTAAGTATTTATCTATATATATAAATCAATCCATGTTAGATACAAAACAATATGTCTTTAGCCGTCCATTTATTTCTAACAGTACAATAGTAAATTAAGTTTATGAAACCTTTAAATATTCCTGGATGGCTAATTATATTGATTTGCGTTGGCCTATCACTTGCTGGTAGCTATCAAACTTATCAAACAGTTCATAAATTTGAAGAAAAGAATTGGATCAGTGCAGCTAAACCTGAAGTGGAGACCTTTACCCAACAAGTGAAGCAAGCATTAGATGCTAGAGTTAGTTTACTACAAGCTTTTGTGACTTATGCCTCTGTCATAGCTGAACCTAGTGAATTAGAAAGCTTAGTTGTTAGTACGGTTTTACAAAATCAAGCTTATAGCGAAGCTTCTCTAGGTCATTTTAAAATTGAAGATAATCGTTTAGCGCATATTTGGTCATATGGAACCGCTAGGATTTATCATCTAGATGAAAGTCTTAGATATCAGTTATTAAGCCTGTTTCAAAAGAGCAAAACTAATTTAGGACAGCTCACTCTATCTCAAGCTGGTTCTGATGGTGAGATGCAAGACTACATGCTAGCGGGTATTACTCGATTAAACGACCAAGGTAGTTTTGATTTCTTTTTTACACGGATAGATTTGTCATTAATTCAAGTCGGTTTAAGCCGGTTTAGCCAACCAAATAATTTATGGTTCGATATTCACTTAATGGAAAATCAGAGCAGTTTGTTAAATTGGCAGTTTGGAGCTAATCAGGTCAGCACACCTGATATTTCCTTTGAAGCTTCTTATTATGATTACCTATGGCAATTCAATATTAAGTTAAGTCGTGTTTATAAAATGGGACCTAACCATGCTAAGTCTCTTCGAGTAATAATGAGTAGTGTTATTATTAGTTTACTCATTGCTTTGTTGTTTAGCCTGATTACATGGCATAGATACTATTCGGTTAAACAGCTGAAACAAGTCTCAGACGACTTTGCTGAAACGAGTGAAGAGTTAGCTAGCGCACGTGCTAATTTTAAGAAAACAGCACGTTTTTCGATTTTAAGTGAGATTACACCAGGTTTAAGTTCAGAAGTCGCCCCTATGGTGAGTCAGTCGATAAAAGCAACGTCATCTTTAGAGGAAAGGGCGTTAAACTTTAAAGTGAAAATGACGGAAGGCAAAGTTACTAAATCCAATGTAAATACTTTTATTGATAATACCATCCAGCTTTCCAATATTGCGGCTGCAAATGTACTTAAGGCAGGGGAGTTAGCTTATAACTTAAATCAAATTAGTCGTGATTTAGCAGATGATAAAAAGCGGAAAGTAAATTTAAGTATACATGTTGATGAAGTTATTTCTGCGCTTAAAACTTTAAATAAGAATAAAAAAATTAATTACATTGTGACCGTTCCGCAAGATTTAGAAATAGCGACATTTTCTGGGTCATTAACCCAGATACTTGTTTTAGCTATTTCTAATTCACTTGAGCATGGCTTTAAAGCGAAAAGTGAGGGGACGGTTATGGTAGAAGCCTTTAAAGGCAAAGAAGCTGGTTCAGTTACGTTGAGAGTTGAAGATAATGGTAATGGCATTGAAGCCGAATTACTCGAAGCGATTAGCCAGTCACTACCACATCCCAAATTGATTGGAGTGGGCTTGAGCTTGATGAATGAAGTGGTAACAGAAAAGTTAAAAGGCAGTGTTAAGTTAGAAAGCCGCCAAGGTAAATACACTCGGTTAACTTTTAATCTTGGATCTTTGGATAATAAAGAGAAAGCCAAGAAAGAGGACAAGACCAAGAACGAAAGTAAGTCAGCTGAGCCATCATCAAAAGCTGATTAGTTAGATTCTATGGTCGCTCTATATTGATTTAGCTCTATTGTAATAAAGTTAATAGGCGAGCCAGTCCAGTGAGGAGTCCAAGATTATATTTTTTATTTTGGAGTAAGTTGATTAATACATTAAGTCGCCGCTAACACTTGATACAGCTACTTATACTATTTAGTTATTTTTTTAGCCATTTTTTAACTATAAATCTATTAGATCTTAAGCTTAAAAGCGAGTAGATTACTCGCCTAAAATTTATAACTTTAACTAGCCCGTAAATGTTTAGAAAATTATTTCCACATGTTTACAATAAGGGAATAAAATAACAATAAATAATAAAATCAATTTAAAAACAATAACTTAAAGTTAATTTCTAAATTTATTCATTTATTTTCAAAAATCTTTTCAACAAACTTATCCACAGCTTATGCGGTTTTTTAACTGTAGGCTTTTCATGCCTAAAATTTACAGCCCACTTACACACAAAGTAAACGAGTTTATTTTAAACAAAAGCCTATAACCGCCACCTACGCTTACTCGCATCTTTAGGCAGATTGGGTATAATATTTTTTTTTGCATAATAATAGGCATATTAATGGCGACAATACCTGAAAACCCCCTGATTCTTGTTGATGGATCTTCTTATTTATTCAGAGCTTTTCATTCGCCACCGCATTTAACAAACTCTAAAGGTGAACCAACCGGAGCTGTTTACGGTGTTGTTAATATGCTGCGCAGCTTAATCACGCGTTTCAATCCTACACAGATGATCGTCATATTCGATGCTAAAGGTAAAACTTTCCGCAATGATATGTATGCTGAATATAAAGCTAACCGTCCACCAATGCCTGATGAATTAAGAGGTCAAATTGCGCCTTTACATAAAGTCATTAAAGCGCTTGGGTTACCGCTTATTTCGATTGAAGGGGTAGAAGCGGACGATGTTATTGGCACGATTGCAAAAAATGAAAGTGCTAAGGGGAGACATGTCCTAATCAGTACGGGCGATAAAGATATGGCTCAACTGGTTAATCCTCATGTTACCCTGATTAATACCATGACAGATACAGTCTTGGATGTTGAAGGTGTTAAAGAAAAATTTGGTATTCCACCTGAGCTAATCATAGATTACTTAGCCTTAATGGGTGACAAGGTTGATAATATCCCAGGTTTACCGGGTGTCGGTGAAAAAACCGCATTGGCTATGCTGCAGGGTATTGGCAGTATAGAGCAGCTATATCAAGATCCACAAAAAGTTTTAGAGCTCTCTTTCCGAGGTTCTAAAACTATGCCGCAAAAATTGATTGATAATAAAGACAAAGCCGAGCTTTCTTATCAGCTTGCTACGATAAAAACAGACGTAGAGATTGCCTTATCAGGTGACGAATTTAGTATTTCCGCTCCTGACTACAAGTTACTAGCAGAACTATACACAGAACTAGAATTTAAACGTTGGCTTGCTGAAGTGATAAAGCAAGGTGATTCTGCACCAGAAAATAAACTAGATGAAACCGCTGAAACAATAAACCCAGAAGCGGCTGATAAGGTTGAAAAGGAATACACTTGTATTTTAGACCAAGCTGAGTTTGAAGCTTGGTTAAAACAACTGAATGCAGCAGAATTAATTGCTTTTGATACAGAAACGACTTCTCTCGATTACATGAAAGCTGAGATCGTTGGGGTTTCGTTTGCTATTGAAGAAAATAAAGCAGCCTATGTCCCTGTTGCGCATGATTATCCTGATGCACCTAAGCAATTAGACAGAGATTGGGTATTAGCCAAGCTTAAACCACTGCTAGAAGATCCAAACAAAGCAATCGTTGGTCAAAATTTAAAATATGATAAGCATGTATTATTTAACTACGATATTAACCTAACAGGTATCAAGCATGACTCTATGCTGGAGTCTTATGTATTGAGTAGTGTAGGCACTCGCCACGATATGGACAGCTTAGCGCTTAAATACCTAGGCCATAAAAATATTTCATTTGAAGAAATTGCAGGTAAAGGCTCAAAGCAGCTAACCTTTAATCAAATCCCATTGGAAACAGCGGCACCGTATGCAGCAGAAGACGCCGACATTACGCTACAGCTACATAATACCTTGTGGGAAAAATTATCTACTAGCGATGATTTAGTCAGTGTTTATCAAGATATTGAAGTGCCTTTAATTTCAGTCTTATCGAAAATAGAGCAAAACGGTGTATTAATTGATATTCACCAGCTATCACAACAGAGCCAAGATATATTAATTCGACTGTCAGAATTAGAAAATCAAGCTTACGAAATCGCTGGCGAAAAGTTTAACTTAAGCTCAACTAAACAGCTTCAAGCTATCTTGTTTGAAAAGCTCAATCACCCGATTATAAAGAAGACGCCAAAAGGAGCACCTTCAACCGCTGAAGAAGTTTTACAAGAGTTAGCTCTCGATTATCCTTTGCCTAAAGTGATTATTGAATATAGAGGTTTAGCAAAGCTTAAATCGACTTATACGGATAAATTACCTTTAATGGTGAGCTCAAAAACGGGACGAGTTCATACCTCTTATCACCAAGCTGTCACCGCGACGGGGAGGTTGTCTTCTACGGATCCTAACCTGCAAAACATTCCGATTCGTAATGAGGAGGGGCGCAAAGTTCGTAAAGCTTTTATTGCGAATCAAGGTTATAAAATTTTAGCTGCCGATTATTCTCAAATTGAGTTAAGAATTATGGCGCATCTATCTAAAGATGAAGGTTTATTAAAAGCTTTCTCACAAGGGTTAGATATTCATAAGGCGACAGCAGCTGAAGTATTCGGGGTTGAATTAGACATGGTCACTTCGGACCAAAGACGAAGTGCTAAAGCAATTAACTTTGGTTTAATCTATGGCATGTCTGCTTTTGGACTCGCTAAACAGCTTAATATTCCTCGAAATGAAGCTCAAAAGTATATGGATTTATATTTTGAGCGATATCCAGGCGTACTCACCTACATGGAAGAAACGCGAGCGAATGCAGCTGAAGATGGTTATGTTGAAACCATAAAAGGCAGAAGGCTAAATCTACCTGATATTAAAGCTCGTAATGGTGCTGTGAGAAAAGCGGCCGAGCGTGCTGCTATTAACGCACCAATGCAAGGTACTGCGGCCGATATTATTAAATGCGCCATGTTGGATGTTGCTAAATGGATAGAAACTAAAACGGAAGGGCAAATTCAAATGATAATGCAAGTGCACGATGAATTAGTATTTGAGGTTAAAGCAGATTTTGCCGAGCAAGCAAGCAAGGAAATTTGTCAAATAATGCAAAACTCAGTGGAATTATCTGTGCCATTGCTAGTCGAAGCTGGTATTGGCGATAATTGGGAAGAAGCGCACTAGAGCTTGTTTATCTTTGTTTGTAATTTGAACTATTTCGAATAACTTTCGCATAATATACCCAGCCGATAGGTTGGGTATATTACTCGCTGAGATTGTGCGTCGGCACGCACAATTTACAATATTTAAACATACACTTCTGCCCATCTGCTTCAGTTTAAGATAGACTGAAATTAGTTCACTATACTTAGGCTAAAATTAACTGTTAATGAAAGCGGTTCGTTATCTTCATAAAGCCCCGTTTCGGGTCATTCGAATTAATCGACGTTCGAGTCGAATTAAATTTCGACGGACAATGCTAAGGCTTAAACTAGCCTTGTTGCAGGAAAAAGCTGAGACAAAAGAAATGCTCGCCATTTATCGCAGACATGCCAGTGGGCAGGCGACTAAAGAAGAGCTGGCGATAGCGAACGAACAATTTTTAGATGTTTTAAAGGGGATAGGTTTAGGTATATTTGCTGTGTTGCCTTTTGCACCTATTACTATTCCTATTTTAGTTAAATTAGCTCGCATGGTTGGTGTTGATATCATACCAAGTGCTTTTATCACTAAAGAAACAAAAGGTAGGAGAAAAAAAGATGAAAAACCTGAGTAAAAGTATCGTTAGCGTTTTACTACTTTTAAGTTCTGCTAACTTATTTGCTGCCAAACTTAGTCTTAAGTGGCAAAATCCTGAAGATTATATTGATGTAAAGGCTAGCCTTTATGAGTCAGATGAGGATTTTCAGAGTTACACATTCGAGCAATTTGAAACCTTTCTAAATCGCTTAGCTCAAAAATTACCAGATGATCAAACTTTAAAGCTGACTGTTACCGACTTAGACTTAGCCGGCGAAGTTAGACTGAGAACTGGCCCCTTATCTGATATGAGGGTGATTAAAACGCCTTATATCCCAAGAATTAAGTTTAACTATGAATTAATTGGTTCGGATAAGCGAGTGATCCAATCCGGTGAAGAATACCTTAAAAATATGGCAATGCATGATCAAGTTATTTTGCCGCCGAGTTTAGATAATTATAAATATGAGTTTTCTATGTTGAATCGCTGGTTTAAGAAAACTTTTAAGACAGTAAAATCTTAGGCTCTAATATAATAGTAACGTATTTGTTATACATTTAAGCTTGTTTAGCTCAAATTTGGATTGTTAGGGACTTTATGCCATTTACGCCATTTCATATGGGAACAGGGATTTTCATTAAAGCTATTTTGCAAACTAGTTTTAGTTTAATGGTTTTTGGCTGGTCACAAATCGTTATGGATATCCAGCCTTTGCGGGTTTTGGTTCAGGGACATGGACACTTGCATGGCTTCTCTCATACATTTGTCGGCGGGAGCCTTTTAGCTATTTTGGCGGCATTGTCGGGTAAATACTTATCAGAAGTGGGCTTACTCATCATAGGTATATCAAAAAAGTCACAGCCTATAAAAATTTCATGGCGAGTTGCATTTTTAAGTGCTTTTGTTGGTTGTTATAGTCACGTTGTGCTCGATGGAATTATGCACGGAGATGTTCAGCCTTTTTATCCATTCAGCCTAATCAATCCTATGTTAAATTTAATTTCAGTGGTTAATTTACACAAATTTTGTATTTACACTGGCTTGTTCGGGGCTGGCATTTTTTACTTTATACTTTGGCGTAAGGCTAGGGTTTGAGAAGTAAACATAGATGCACATGCTTACTCCTATTTTCATTTTAGTGAACTGATTAAAAGCTTAACTCTGGCTGTGTGAGCACTTTTTTACCTTCAGGGGTTGCTCTTATATTGTTTAGGTAGTTAACCAAATTCGGAAAATCACCTAGTGCATTTTGAGCGATTAAAATTCTATCTGTGTAATCTAATATAGGTACCAATAAAGCATCGGCTAGAGTAAATGTATCTCCGAGTAAAAATGGTTTTGAACCGAGCTGATTACTCATTATGGTTAGTGCATCTATCGCTGCAGGCATTTTTTGTTCAACTCTATCTAATCTTACACTGGCATTTTCGCCTTTAGGAAAAGCAAACTCAATTAATACATCTCTTAAAATCGCTTTATCGATATAAATCGAAATAGCAGCACAAAGTTGATCGCATTTGGCTTGCTCGACTAGACCTTCTGGTTGTATTTTTGGCGTTGAAGCTATGGCATCTAAATAGCGCAAAATAGGAGCTGTCTCATATAAAGTAATGTCATTATGTTTAATCACGGGAACTTTACCGAAGGGATGAAGTTTTAAATGAGCTTCACTTTTGAGTTTTATTTCCTCTTTATTAAATATCATTCCTGTCGTGTAGGGGATCTGTTTTTTCTCACAAACTAGCATGACAGATCTGACGAAATTAGAAAAATTAGGCCCGAGGATTTCAATTGAATCTATGCTACTTGTCATATTTTGTATCCTTAAATTAGTATGTTTTTACAACACTGCCAATTTAAACTAGCCTAAAATATGTTCAAGATCATATTTCTTGGTACTTATTGCTAAATACCGTATTTGTAGCCGACACCATATACTGAGTGTAGTTTGTTTTCTGATGTTGGCAGTTGTTCTAATTTTTTTCTCAATTTTTTGATATGACTATCAATTGTGCGGTGGCTGACGATTCTGTCGTCAGAGTAGGCTGCATGCATTAGACTATCGCGAGAAAATATACGGTTCGGTTTAGCAACCATAGTGGCTAATAAGCCAAACTCGACAGCGGTGAGTTGAACTTCAACCTGAGCAAAGCTAACGCTTAACTGGTTTTCGTTTAAATGCCAGTGATGTGATGTTTCGTTATTTGTACTTGGCTGCACTCTTCTAAGAACTGCTTTGGCTCTGGCGCACACTTCCCGTGGACTATAGGGTTTACAAATGTAATCGTCAGCACCTAGTTCTAAGCCTAATAGCCTGTCAATTTCCTCAACACGGGCGGTTGTCATCATGATAGGCACTTCTGATTGAGCGCGTATTGCTTTACACAGTGATAGACCGTCTTGACCAGGTAAGCCAAGATCTAAAATAATTAAGTCTACGTGATTCGAGCTAAAATAGCCCATTACTTGAGCACCATGGTGGATGAGTTCTACTTGATAACCCATTTGCTCAAAATATTTAGCCAGTACATTGGCTAGTTTGATTTCGTCTTCAACGATTAAAATTTTTGCTTGAGTAGTCACTGTCATAGCTCACAGGCAGCGTTATTATTATTTGTATACCACCTAGTTTACTATGATTTATTTTCAAAGTCCCCTGATGTGCTTGAGTAATTCTTTGACATAGAGATAAGCCTAAACCTGAGCCATTTAATTGTAAATTTCGAGTACTTTCACTGCGATAAAGTGGCTTAGTCAGTTTTTCTAATTCTTGATCCGTTACTCCTGGAGAAGAGTCTTGCCAAGTGATTTGTAGTTGGTTATTTGAAATTAGTTTCAGCGTACAATCGATTAAACCGGGTTTGTGGGTGTAATTGATTGAATTATTCATTAAGTTTCTAAACAGCTGTAGTAGCCTATTTTCATCTCCAAAAACCATGGCTTCGGTATCTTCAGATACTAGATTAAAGCTTAAATCTTTGTCTTTTAGTTCTAATGTATATTGCTGCTTTATGTCTTCGAGTAGGCTGGTTAGGTTTAACGATGTTCTGTGATAATTGAGTGCGCCTATATCGGAGGAAGACAGTTGGTACAAATCATCAATTAGAGCGGATAACCTGAGTATTTCACTATGCAGTGATTGCACTGCTTGCTTATCCAATGGAATGATTTCATCTTCTAAGGCTTCTAACTCTGAGCGTAAAATGGCCATTGGCGTTCTTAATTCATGAGATATATCAGCAATCCACTGTTGTCTTGCGTTTAAATTTTTCTGTAATGTCATGGCTAAAATATTGAAGCTAGCAGCTAAATCGGCTAACTCATCTCTGCCGCTGATTGGCAGTGTCTCTATGTTCTTAAAGTCACCAGATGTTAGCCTTTTCATCGCTTGTTGTAGTTTATTTATTGGTGTCACTAAGTACCGAGATACAGGCAGCGCAATAGCCAAAGCTAGAATTAAAATCGCTAATGCAATTTCACCTGATTTAGTCATTAAGCTAGTGGCAAAAGTATTATTGGCGTCTGAATATAATTTGGTAGGGTTATGAAAACCTAAATAGCCGATAATTTGATTGTTTGGGGTTTTGAGCTCTAACCACTGAAATTTACTTCTTTCATATTTAGGTATCTCGTTACCTATGATGAGTTTACCCTTAGTGTCTTTAAGTAGGAGTAAATTTCGAGCTTTCCTAGATTGCCTTGGATTTCTTGGCTCTGTCGCATCTCGTGGAGGGCGAGGACCTCTAAGATCACCTCTGTTTGGCTCAGCTTGGTTTCTAACTCTGTTTCCTTCTGCTAATAAGCCTCGCCAAGCCCTTGGATTATTTTCTAACCACTGCCAACTATGTTCAGCTTGATACCGCTCTGTGAGTAGTTGAATTAACGGGGTTAAATTTTGCTGGTGGCTCTGTTTGATATATTCATTAAATGTGAGATTGAAAATCCAACTCATACCAATAAATATGAGAGCGACAACTAAAATATTGCTTAAGCCAATTGCGATAAAGAGTTTGTGACGAATTTTTAAAACCATGGATTTTACCTAACAGAATCTCAGAGTTAACTCTAACCTAAAAATAGCCAGACAATGTGCAAAAAGTGTGGAGTTTAACGTTAAAAACGATTTTTTGAATCAAGCTTATGGTATTAGAGTTAGTTAGCGTAAAATCTATATTTGAAAATGACTACCTTTGTGGTACACAAAATGGAAAAAGTAAACTATGAGCAAAGTTTCATCCAGCGGTTTAATTGTCGCTATCTTATTTTTGACTGGCTGTAATGAGCAAGCGAATAATCCATTAGAGAATGCGCCTCCATACCCTATTCAGGATACGGTTTTACATAAAGTTGTTAGTGAATATTGTATCGATTGCCATAACCCGATAGATAAAAAAGGTAAGTTGGACTTACAAAGTAAATTAGATGGACATTTAAATGACTATCCATTTGTTTGGCATGAGGTGTCGCTCGCGCTTGCGAATAATGAAATGCCACCTAAAGATAAAGACGGGGTTAAAAGACCTGACCAAGAAACATATCAAAGGGTTTCAGCTTGGTTAAATGAAAGGTTTAATCATAAACCAGAAGGTAAAAATTAAGACTAAAAATAAAAAATCCAAATGTAAAAGTATAACTCGAGCATGATAATGTTGTAATAATTGAGCTATATAGTATAAATATACACGTATCTAACTGAATTAGAATAATTTTTAGGGGGCAATTATGTGGAAAGACAGTCAAACTAGTTTCGGTAGAATATCTATCATTAATCATTGGACGTTAGCTTTATTAATGATAGGTATGTTGATATTTGGCTTAGTTGTCGAAGATATGCCAAGAGGCCCGGATAAATTTGAAATGATAGGCTTGCATAAGTCTGTTGGAGTGCTGGTTTTATTTTTAGGCTTATGGCGGATTGCGTGGCGTATCATTCAAGGTTTTCCTTCACATGTGGATGGCGTACTTAATTGGGAAAAGCGGGTTTCAAAGATAGTACATATTATCCTGCTCGCTAGCATACTGGTTATGCCATTATCCGGTTATGTTATGAGTGAAGCGGGTGGATATGAAGTGAGCTTTTTTGGTTTATTTAGTCTACCAGAAATTGAAAACTCAAGAGAAATTGGCGGCATAGCACATGAAATTCATGAGATTTTTGGTAAGGTCATTATGGCGGTTATTATCTTCCATATCCTTGGTGCGTTAAAACATCACTTTGTTTCTAAAGATAGAACGCTTAAGCGTATGCTAGGAAAATAACCAGTTTTACTGAGAGGGATTTTTCTTGATAACTGGATTGAATTCACTTGGTTCTAAGAAAAATGCCTTTCAAGAAATAAAAATTAAATCATATCAAAACTTCATGGAATTAGATGATTTCTTGTCCAGAGTTAAGGTTAAATAGCCTTTCATTTCTGTCTTGAAAGGCTTGTTTTTCTTTTATTCAACTAAGCTGTGTAGAGGGTATAACAGCCAATAATAATAAAGCCAGCGCCAGCGATGTAGTTTAATATTTTTTCATTTATATATTCAGATAATAAGCTACCGGCTAATACCCCAATTGCAGTGGCCACTATCAAAGCTGCAGCCGCAGCAAAAAACACAGTCCACTTACTGACATCTTTATCTGCAGCAAATAACATAGTTGATAATTGAGTTTTATCGCCTAATTCTGCGATAAAGACAGTTGCAAAAATGGTCGCAAAAATTTTCAAATCCATGGTATTACTCTGCATTTTTTGCTTGAAGGGCTTTCCAAGCTTTATCTGACATTCTCATTTTCTCCCACCACTCATCGCTTGCGACAAGTTGGCCTTCTTCGTCCAGTGGTGGATAAGCTAAGCCTTTTCGTTTACAGGCTTCAGCATAAATAGGGTGACCACCTTCAAATAATATTTTGTGTCTTTCTGCGGCAGATAGCTTGTTCTGTCCATACATGCCTGCGAGTTGACGCTGCCTTTGTGCTTCATAAAGTATAGTTGCGCCAGCTACAGATACATTTAATGATTGCACCATGCCAACCATAGGAATAACAATATGGTGATCGGCCAGTTCTAGTGCTTCAGGCGTGATACCAAATTTTTCTTGCCCCATTAAGATAGCTGTCGGTTTGGTGTAATCAATTTCTCTAAAATCAACTGCTTTGCTTGAAAGGTGCGTTGCCAAAACTTGCATTTTTTGTGCTTTCATTTGGCTAACCGCTTCTTCAATATTTGAATGCATATGGACATTCACCCAATTTTGACTCCCTAAGGCAGTCCCAGAAGACATTCTTTGATAACCTTGAACAAGTACAGCATGAACATCGTGAACGCCTACCGCATCTGCAGTGCGAACTATGGCTGATAAATTGTGTGTTTTATGCACGGCTTCTAAACATATCGTTAGATCGGGTTGGCGGTTATCAAGTGTTTGGTTTATGCGGGCAAGTCTTTCTGGAGTCATGGGAATATTCGCGATGCTAGTTAACCTGAACTTGGGATAACAACTTGCTTTCTAGCTGCTATTTTCCTTATGACTGCGTTAAATTTGATTGCAATAGGCTCGCTATTGGCGTTCAAATTCGCCTTGTACTAAGAAAAAACATCGAGCTAGAATAGATGAAATATCAAAAGTAGATGTATTTCAAATTGTTAGCTAATTTATTATCCCGAGTTCAGGTTAGTTATTAAAAACAATAAGGCAGCCAAAGCTGCCTTAAATTAAATATGCTGTAACCTTAAGGTTACATAGGTAGTTCCATTACCCCATCAATCTCGATTTGTGCACCTTTTGGTAATTGGCTAATACCAATAGCCGCACGTGCCGGATAAGGCTGGTCAAAGTATTGTGACATAACTTCATTTACTTGAGCAAAGTTAGCCAGATCAAGTAAGTAAATATTCACTTTTACTAAATCATTCAAGTTACCACCGGCAGCTTCACAGACAGCGGTCAAATTTTTAAATACCTGATGAGCTTCATCAACGAAACCAGTTGATACCAATTCCATAGTTTCTGCTACTAGTGGGATTTGACCTGATAGGTAAACAGTTGAACCAACTTTAACTGCTTGGCTATATGTACCGATAGCCGCTGGCGCTTTATCAGTAGAAATGATTTGCTTAGTCATTATTAAACCTTCAAATTATATTTAATTAAAACTTATTTACGACGGAAAACACGTTGAACTTCTGGAATATGACGTACTTTTTTCATTATTTGGGCTAAATGAATTCTGTCATTGACCGTTAGAATTAAATCAACTGTGTATAAATAACTGTCTTTTTCTTCGGAATTTAAACTTTGGATATTTGAGCCCATCTTAGCGACCGCACTAGTTACTTTGGCTAAAGCACCGTGTACATTGTGAAGATCGATTCTGAGCGCACAAGAAAATTCTTCATCAGGCGAATTATCCCAGCTAACTGCAAAATATTTAGAAGGCTCATCGTTATGATCTCTAATATTTCGACAGTTTTCTATATGGACTATGATGCCTTTTCCAGGGCTAACATGGCCAATAATCTCGTCACCCGGGATTGGTCGGCAGCATTTCCCATATGAGATTAACATGCCTTCAGCGCCTCTAATCGAGACTTTTAAATCGCTAGGGTATTCATTTTTATCGTCTTCATGCTTAAGTAACTTACGCGCAATAACTATGCTCATTAAATTACCTAGACCAATCTCAGCCAATAACTGATGCAGGGTTTTTAACTTTGTTTCAGCTAAAACGGCTTCAATATTCTCATCTGGAATATCATTTAATTCATGATCGCCCAGAGCAACTTTTAACAAGCGTTTACCGAGATCAACAGATTCTTCACCTTTTAAGTTTTTCAGGTAGTTTCTGATTCTAAGTCTAGCTCTCGGCGTAATGACAAAATTGAGCCAATTTGCATTTGGTCTTGCTGCTTTTGCTGTGACAATTTTTACGGTTTGGCCGCTTTCAAGTGGCTGATTTAACGGATGCGGTTTTTTGTCGACGGTTGCTCCGACACAGCTGAAACCAACATCTGTATGTAACGCAAAAGCAAAATCGACAGGTGTTGCACCTTTAGGTAACTCAATAATTTTACCTTTAGGGGTGAATAAATAGATTTCTTCTGGGAATAAATCAGATTTTACGTTTTCAATAAATTCAAACGAATTACCCGCACTCTGTTGTAGATCTAATAGACTATTCATCCATTTTTGAGCTCTAACTTGTGCTGTTGTGCCTTGGCTATCTGAACCTGATTTATAAATCCAGTGTGCAGCGACACCTCTGTCAGCTGTTAGCTCCATCTCATGGGTGCGAATTTGGATCTCTAACGGAATACCATGCGGGCCAATTAATGAAGTATGTAAAGATTGATAACCATTCAGCCTAGGCATAGCTATGTAATCTTTAAATCTATTATCGATTGGTTTATATAAATTATGTACCACACCTAAAGTGCGGTAACAGGTATCCCAATCTTTAACTGTGATTCTGAACGCGTAAATATCCATTACGTCGTTGAACATCAGCTCTTTATTTTTCATCTTTTTATATATGCTATAAAGATGTTTTTCTCGGCCTTTTACGACACATTCAATATTGGTTTCACTGATTCTTTGACGAATTTCGCGGCCGATTTTTTCTATGATATCTTTTCTGTGGCCCCTGGCGCTTTTTACTGCGGCACCAAGTGCTCTGTATCGCATAGGATACATGGCTTTAAAGCCTAAATTCTCTAATTCATTTTTGGCATCATGAATACCGAGTCTATGGGCGATAGGCGCATAAATCTCTAATGTTTCAGTCGCTATTCTTCTGCGTTTATCCGGCCTTAGCGAGTCTAGCGTCCGCATGTTGTGCGTTCTATCTGCTAATTTAATTAAAATAACTCGAATATCTTGCACCATAGCCATAATCATTTTTCTAAAATTTTCGGCTTGGGCTTCTTTTTTACTGTTAAAGTGGATTTTATCTAGTTTACTAACACCTTCAACTAAATCAGCTATGACAGCGCCAAAGGTTTCGGCTAATTCATCTTTCGTTACAGGGGTGTCTTCTATCGTATCGTGTAAAAGTGCTGCACATAAGGTTTCATGATCTAAGTGCATGTGCGCTAAGATCCGAGTTACAGCTACTGGATGCGTAATATAAGGCTCACCACTACTGCGGAATTGACCTTCATGGGCATCTCGTGCGACTTGGTAAGCTTGACGAATTAAATCAACTTGCTCCTGAGGTAAGTATGCAGCAGCGAGTTCACCTAAATCTTGAAATAATTCCACTAATTAAAACCTGCGATTGAAAGTTAACAAATAAAAAAGTTTTTGAGTTTATGCCTATTGAATAACAGAGACACGCGAACAAATAAAGCTTTAATTTATTATTAGTGTCAATTGATGAAATATTCAACTAGGTAGGTATAAGTGTAGCTTGTTTACATTACTCAGGTTGAGCAGATGTTAAATATGTTTGTTTTATAATTGGCTATTTAGCCAAACAAACTACCAGCTTAATGACTCGACTAGCATTAAGCGTTTGAGTAATTAAGCTGGTTTAGCAAAACATAGATATGTTTTACTCGTGTACTTGGCCTTGTGAGAAAGCTGCTACTGCTGCAATTTCTGCTGCTTCTTGCTCAGCTGTTTCTCTACGTTCTTGCGCATCCATGATATCTGAACTGATTAATTCAGCTTCAATTTCACGTAATGCTAAAACGGTTGGTTTGTCATTTTCTAACTCAACCAGTGGATCTTTACCACCAGTTGCAATTTGACGTGCACGACGAGCAGCAACTAAGATTAAATCAAAGCGGTTGCCTACTTTTTCTACTGCATCTTCTACGGTTACGCGAGCCATCTTTACTCCGCTAAAATTTTTATTGAAAAAAGATTGATTAGTTTACTTTATGATCGCAATTAATCCAAGAGATCAGCATACAAAGGCGATAACTTTTTCCAGTTTATGCTGATTTCTTTAAAATTTAGAGGGGTTAACCTAGTAAATCATTAAACAAGGCTTGATGTCTTTGTGCCTGAGCAGCTTGTTTGCAACGGTTTGCTGTTAAAATCGCGGAAAATTCTTGTACCGCCTGATTAAAGTTATCGTTGACGATAATATAATCAAATTCATTATAATGAGAAATTTCAGATTGTGCTTCAGCCATGCGTTTGGCAATGACTTCTTCACTATCTTGACCTCTTTTTTGAAGCCGGCTTAATAGTTCTTGTTGTGACGGTGGTGCAATAAATATGGTTTGAGTTTCAGGTTTTAGCTTTTTGACTTGTCTGGCGCCTTGCCAATCAATATCTAAAAATACATCTATACCTTGAGCTAGCGTGTTTTCAATTGCGGCTTTAGACGTCCCGTAATAATTACCAAAAACTTCAGCCCACTCGAAAAAATCATCGTCAGCTATCATGCTTTTGAATTTTGCTTGGTCGACAAAATGATAATGAACGCCATTTTCTTCACCAGGTCTTGGGTTACGAGTGGTATGTGAAACCGATACAGAAGCCAGAGCGTGATCGCTTTGAGCTAAATAAGCCTTAATTAAGCTTGATTTCCCAGCACCACTGGGAGCAGATACAACGTATAAAGTACCAATAGAAGACACAATAACCACCTAAACTTGATCGTAAAATAGCCGACTATTTTACGCTATCTAGCTCATCATTAAAATATTAAATATTGGTTTATCCAGGCAGCAAAATGATAGGACTCGACTAAACTTAATGAAAAATTGAAGCTTTAAAGGAACTAACTTGTCTAAAATTTTATTTAGCAAATTAGCTGAAGATTATTTCCATAAATCTAACGATGCATTGTTTTTAGTTAATCCTGATACCGGGCTAATAATTGAAAGCAATTTAAGTGCAGCTTTGTTCACCGGACATAACGCTGAAGCGTTATTGAAAATGGAGTTGCAACAACTACTTGATTCAGGAGGCCTGGTTAAGTACGAACAAACCTCCAATTTAACAGGTGGATGTCGATTTACAGCTAAATTATTAGTTAAAAGCGGAAGCTTGCTTGATGTTGAAGTGACAATTCACATGTTGGGGGATGTTTATCTTTGCGTTATTCGAGATATTAGTTCACAGTTGGAATATATATCGACTAATGAGCGCTTAATTTCGATTATAGATAAGACTTCCGACGCAATTGCAATTTCAAATACTCAAGGGGTTATCGAGTATTTAAATCCAGCAGGCAGGAGGTTATTAAATTATATCGATAAAAATTTAAAAGATACTAATGTATCAGAGCATGCAACTGAGCAAACTAAATTAGTCTTGCAAAATGAAGGAATTCCTACCGCAATTAAAACAGGCAAGTGGCAGGGGAAGTCTTCATTTCATACACCTCTTGGAATAGTTGATACATCGCATACTTTGGTGTGCCATAAAAATAGCAAAGGGAATATTGAATTTTTTTCTTCCATATTAAGAGATATTAGCCGTGAGCATAAAGCTCAAAAAATCATTAATCGCTCTTATCATTTACTCGAAAAAGCTGAAGAGATAGCGCAGTTAGGATCATGGCAATTTAATTATGAAAAACAAAAAAGTACTTGGTCTGAAGGCTTATATAAAATCTTAAATTACCCAAAGCGACTTACTCCAGAAATAAAGCATTATTTAACCTTGGTCGATGAGCGGGATATCGATAAGGTTAAGCAGGCCGTTAACTTTGATAATGCTGACTCGTTTGATTTTACCCACAGGATTAAATTAATTAATGGTCAGATGAAATGGATTCGAGCCATGGGAAGCGTTGAAAAAGATGATGATGGCAATCACATTAGAGCAACAGGTGTTATACAAGATATTACGACAAGAAAGATCCAAGCTAAAGCGTTAGAGTTAGCGCAAAATGTTTTTGATCATACAACCGAAGCTGTCATGGTATCTAATGCTAAAAACCAAATAATCCGAGTTAATAAAGCTTTTGAAGATATCACCGGATATAGTTTAGGGGAGATACAAGGGAAGAACCCTAGCTTGTTATCTTCTAATAAGCATGACGTCGATTTTTATCAAAATATGTGGGAATCTCTAAATGAGACAGGCACTTGGCAAGGTGAAATATGGAACCGTAGAAAAAACGGGGAGATATATCCAGAATGGCTAACGATAGATACAATTTTTGATGAGAATGGAGAGTTGCTCAATCGAGTTGCTATATTTTCAGACATTAGTTTTCAGAAAAAGCAGGAGGAGTTTATTAAGCATCAAGCTAATTTTGATGCTTTAACTGATTTGCCCAATCGGACTTTACTTCACGACAGACTAAACAACTCAATAAAATATTCGTTGAGACATAACACTGAATTTGCAGTGTTATTTATAGATTTGGACATGTTTAAATCAATTAATGATACCTATGGCCACCATATAGGCGATAAAGTGTTAGTTGAAGCTGCTAAGCGCTTAAAACAAACGGTAAGAAAAAGTGATACGGTTTCCCGTTTTAGTGGTGATGAGTTTGTTATTTTAGCGAATGAAATTAATAGCGCTAAAGGTGCCGAGCATGTCGCGCAAGCTATCATTAAAGTCATGCAGGAACCTATATTTTTAGATAATTTAAAATTACATATTAGTGCTAGTGTCGGTATCGCCCTATTCCCAACTGATAGTAAAGAAATAGATGAGTTGTTATCTTTAGCCGATCAAGCTATGTATTTTTCTAAAGCTTTGGGACGTAGCCAATATCAGTTTTTTACTAAAAAATTAGCGGAAAAATCTGCTCGGCGTATACAACTAAAAGAAGCCTTAATATATGGGATTGAAAATAATGAACTTTATAACGCATACCAGCCTATTTTTGAGCTATCTACAGGAAAAGTGGTTAAATTTGAGGTGCTAGCTCGTTGGTACTCTTCTATTTTAGATGAACAAATTTCGCCGATAGAGTTTATTGGCATTGCTGAAGATTTTGGTTTGATTGAAGAAGTCGGTGAGCAAATTGCGACAATGGCGCTGCGGGATATCAAAGTAATTAATGCTCATTACCTGCAGGACTTCAGTATTGCGATTAACCGTTCGGTGCGTGAATTTAGTGGTAGTAAACAGAACATTAAAAAGTTAGAGGTCTTAGTGGAAGAAAGCGGCATTCCTGCTAATTGGCTTACCGTTGAAATCACAGAAAGTTTGTTGTCAGATAACCATACTGAGCAAGCGAAAAAACTAAATTATTGGCGAGATATTGGTGCTAGTACCGCCATAGATGATTTTGGAACTGGATACAGCTCATTGAGCTACTTAACTCAATACCCAATAGATTTGGTTAAAATAGATCAGAGTTTCATTAATAACCTCAACCCGAAAAATATTAAAATTATTGATGCTATTATCAGCTTGTCACACAGTTTAGGGTTAAAAACCATAGCAGAAGGAATAGAGACTTTAGAGCAATACAACTTATTAAAGTCACTGGGCAGTGATATGGGGCAGGGCTATTACATATCGAAGCCGTTAATATATGATGATCTGTGTCTTTTCTTAAATCGCTTGTAACTCTAGTAACTTGAGCTGTATGATCAAAACTCATTTCCAAAGTTAAATATAGAGATAAACTATGACTACTTCTTCAATGGAACAATTTGTCGAAAAAATTAAAGATTCTAAAGTGTTATGGGCATTAACTGCTGGTAATGAAGAAGATTGGCTGGTAATTGAATCTGCAACTAAAGCAGAGCACGATGTATTTTTGCTTTGGAGTAGCGCGGATAATGCGAGAGCGACTTGTACTGACGAGTGGTCTGACTATACGCCAACACCTATCTCTTTAACTGAATATGTTGATTTTTGGGTGGAAGAGTTTGCTAATGAAAATGTTTTAATCGGGCTAGATTGGGCTGATGAACAAGAAAACATCGAAGTTGGCGTTGTTGAACTTGCTCAAGTGTTAATTGAATCAGGTGTTCACCAAGATAAATAATCTAGTCAATGTTGCAAGAAACTCCTCCAATCCACATAGGCTGTCCTATGTGGACCCATACTAAATGGCAAAACGTTTTTTTTGCTGCTGGTACGAGTACAAAAGACCACTTAGAAAATTATTCTAATTTCTATACTAGCGTAGAAGGTAACACGACTTTTTATGCTTTACCTAAGCTTGAGACAGTACAAAATTGGGCAGATTCAACAGCGGATAATTTTAAATTTTGTTTTAAATTACCTCAGAAAATCACTCATGAATTACAGTTAATTAACTGCCAAAGTGAAGTTGATAGTTTTTTAAATTTATTAGGACCAATTATAGCAACAGGCAAACTCGCGACAATACAGATCCAATTACCACCTTATTTTTCGGCAAACCAACTTGTTTCACTTTCAAAATTTCTTGAGTTGAATTCGCGCAAGGTCAATTTTTCGGTTGAAGTTAGGCATTTAGATTTTTTTAATAAGCAGCAAGAAGAAAAAGATTTAAACCAGTTGTTAATACAGTACCAAGTTGATCGTATTATGATGGATACTCGGCCTGTACATTCGCAAGTCCCCTCGACCGAAGCCATAAAAGATGCTCAACTGAAAAAGCCTAAGGTGCCAGTTCATGTATTATCAACGGCTAATCAACCCATAGTGCGCTATGTTGGGCAAACAAATATAGAAGCAAATCGAGCTTTTATTCAACCTTGGTTAAAGCATTTTAAGTTATGGTTGGAACAAGGCAAAAAACCGTATCTATTCATTCATACTGCAGATAATGCTTACCTTCATGATTTAACTCGCCTTTGGTTGAGTATGCTTGAACAAAGCTTGGGGTATTACCCTGCGCATAACACTTTATTTCCTGTAGAAAAGGCTAAGTTGGAGGCTAATCAAGCTAGCTTATTTTAGCCACTGATTTAATGTGCTTTCTAGCTCTTTCATTTGCACCGGCTTGCTTAAAAAGCCATTCATGCCAATAGACAGACAATGGCTTTTTTCCCCAGTCATAGCTGCACCAGTTAGAGCTACAATTGGAATCTGAGCTTGGTTAGCTTCTAGCTCTATTTCTCGTATTTTTGAAGTCATTTCATAGCCATTTAAGTTTGGCATATGACAGTCAGTCAAAATTAGTTTAAATTTATATTGCTGCCAAATGTTTAGTCCTTCAATACCATCATTTGCTATTTTGTAACTAAAGCCTATTTTTTCCATTTGTTTGGCAATTAATTTTTGGTTAAGTGGGTTGTCCTCAACAATTAAAATATCAGTGACGTCATTGACTATCTCATTGTTCTGTTGCTCAGATTTACTCGGTGTAGGATTAAGTAATTCCGTATCTAAATCTAAACCTAAATCGAATTCTTCTAAATCAATTTCTTCATATCCAGAGTTTATTTTGACTAAAGATTTTTCTATTGAAGAGATAAGTTGAGCTCTGGTCGCTGGTTTTATTGGAATGATGTCTAAATTGGAAAATTTTTGTTTTGCTAAGGTTTTTTGAGTTTTATCTATTATCAGCAAAAGTTTACGGTTATTTTTTTTAGCCAATTGATTTAAATTACTTATCTCGCTTTCGAACTCTAACACTTCACCCGCCAGCAAAATAATTGTTGCTAAGTCGCCCGTATTTGCTAAGTTTTTCATTAAATCATCATAACTAGTATGACGAACATCTCCGCCTTCCGCTTCTATGTACAGGCCTAGTCTATTTTCTAGTTTGTTTAAATAAGGATTTAGATTAACCAAGTAAAAACTTGCTTGTTTAAACCTAGGGACTTTGTCGTATTCATTTGTTTTCCATAACGGGAGCTCTAAAGTAAAGGTTGAACCAAGATCTAGTTCACTCTCTAGATGAATGGCGCCCCCCATAATGTCTGTTAACTTGCCACAAATTGCGAGTCCTAGGCCAGTGCCACCATACTTTCGGGTCGTAGATCGTTCGGCTTGTATAAAAGGTGAAAATAATTTTTTCTGCGTGGCTTTATCTATGCCAATTCCGTTGTCTTTTATTGAAAAGCTAACTAGAAAAATACTGCCTTCCACAGATAGTATTCTTGCATCCAATACCACTTTTCCTAATGTGGAATCTGTCGTTTCGGTAAATTTAATTGCATTGCCGATTAAGTTGAATAAAATTTGACGAATTCTGACTGGATCGCCATCCACTAATAACGGAATTTTTGGATCTTCACGAACGTCTAAAATAATGCCTTTCTTAGCTGTTTCGGGCAAAAAAACTTTAATTACATTATCTATGATTTCAGAAATTGAAAAAGGAACAATTTCTAATTCCATTTTCCCCGCTTCGATTTTATTCAAATCTAAAATATCATTTAAAATATAAACTAGGTTGTTTGCGGATGTGACAGCTGTTTCTATTAAGTCTTGGGATTCGTAATCTAGTTGACTTTGGTTAAGTAAATCGAGAGAGCCAATTATGGCATTCATTGGTGTACGTAATTCATGACTCATCATGGACAAAAAATCTGATTTTGTTTGACTTGCCTGCTCGGCTTGTAGACATGCTTGTTCTAATTGCTTTGTTCTGTCTTTGACTCTTGCTTCCAGTTCTGTATTTAGCTTTCTTAGTTCATTCTGGATAGCGTATTCTTGAGTCTGCTCTATACAGATACCGTCGATAGAGACAATTTTACCGTGACCTTTTCTTTTACACACACCTTTCGCATAAACGTATATTAATTCATCATTTTTTAAAACAGCGCGGTAAGATTCTTCAAAATCTATGCCTTTAGTTAAGCTCAAGGTTAGCGCATTAACAACTCTGTCTTTATCTTCTGTATGCAGAGTATCTATCCAAGTTTGTATATTTCCAATATCACTTGGCTCTAATTTAAATATTTTATTGGCTCTTGTATCCCAGTGCCATCGCCATTCGTTTTCGTTAATAGGGACTGCGGACCAAGTTCCTATTTTACCCGCTGACAGGGCAAGCTCCTTTGCTTCCATTGTTTTACCAAGTTCGTTTAGAATTTCTTTTTCTAAACCATAATCAACAATGTAGCCCAAGACCAAACCATGGTATGGACTATCCCCACTTTGTTTATAACCCCTTAATTTGTACCAGCAGGCTTTTCCATCAACAACTAACCTTAGTTCTAACTCTAATGGGGTGTTAGAGGCGATGTGGCTATCAAAAAAAGCATCGAAAATTTCTCTATCATCGCTATGTATTATATTTTTAAACTGATGCCATGTGAGTGCTTCTGAGTTGCTAAGTTTTATTAATTGTTTAAATGTAGCTGAGAAGTTTGCACTACCTGATTCAATTTTGTATTCCCATATTCCCAAACCAGCACTAGTTGCAAGTTGTTGACATTTAGTTTGATTTGAAAATGACATCACAATTCCTTCTAGTTATTGATAGTGCTTTACAAGGCAATTTTTAACAGTTTTTAAAATTTTCTCTTTATTAGACGGTTTCATTATGTAGGCATTTATCCCTGCAGATGCCCACTTGTGTACAATTTCTTTATCTTTATTTCCGGTTAACGCTATGATTGGTAAGTCTTTCTTTCCACTGAATTTTCTGAATTGTTTCGTGGCGTTTAAACCATCTAATTTGGGCATAAATAAGTCCATTAAAACTAAATCATATTTGGTTTTTTTTATTTTATAAATTGCCTCTAGCCCATCAGCTGCAACATCTACGGAGTAATCAGATGATTGCAATATTCTTTTAACCATATCTCTATATATGTGATTGTCCTCAACGAGCAGTATTTTTGTTATTTTGTTTAACTCTTCGGGTTCGACTTGATCCGAAAATAACAGGTCATCGCTCGTTTCGGCTGTTAACTTTTGTGCTAAAACGTCTTCTTCTATTTCTGTAATTCTACTGATTTCTTTTTGAGTTAAGGTTAATAAATCATCTACATCAACTTGCTGCATGTTTTCGTTTAATGTTTCATTAATATCTTGGGTGTGCTCGAGGATATTTGATTGAATTGAGTTCAGTTGGCTTAGAGCTTGATTAAGTTTGTCCTTTAGCTCATCACCAAACTCATTGACTAAAGGCGTAATGATTGCTTTGAGTTGCTCTACGGTATTTGCTTTAGAATCATGCCTCTCAGACGGTGCAATTAATTTATCTGATAAAGGTTCGGTTATCTGGTTATGAGTTGCTTGGATGTCTTGAATTAATTGGGTTAAATTTCCGTTTAATAATTGGCAATGTGAATCGTTTATACTAATTAGTTTATCCGCTGCATTTATTTTTTTGCATGCTCTATTTAAAATAGATATTAAGCGGAATTTTTGGTAGATAGGGCGGGAAACAAAGTAATCAAAAAATGCGCCTTGAGCACATAATGAGTGGGCAGCTTGAACTTCATTTTTTGAGCAAATTAAAATGACAAAGTGAGGGTAATTTAACAATTTATGTTGTTTGATTAGCTTGATATAAAATTTTACAGAGTCTTCAAGCATATCTGTTTCAAGTAAAATGATTTTCGGCTTACAGTCCCTTACTGCATTAATCGCATCAGTTGGCATCTTAAACACCCGAAACTCTTCTATAAACTCGCTGGCAATATTAACTGCTCCTGTGGGAGTGTTGTGTTCGTGAAGAAAAAGTACGGTCGGATGGCGACTTGCAATTGAATTTCCCTGTTTCATATCTTACTCAGTATTTGTTTGAAATCGGTTATATCTGTTTTTAATTGCATTATTAAGCGATATGACTCTTGCTTGTTGGCTTCTCGGGCTGTGTCTTCTAATGCTTGTAGTGTTGAAGCACATCGCATAGCACCAATTGCTTTGGCTGAAGTTTTTAAAAAGTGGGCTGATTCTTTTAGGGCTTGAAAATCTTTTTTGTTAAAAAGTAGCGCGATTTCTTTAAGCGTAGTAATTGACTGCTTATAAAACTCAAGCTGGTATTCAGAGATAAGCTCAGGCTCTTCTCCAATTAAAGAGTGCATTATGCTTTCATCAAAAACTTTATTGTTCTGCATACCGCAACTCCAAGTTGAAAGAGGAGAAATATATTTCATTAAAAGGTTTGTTTGATAAGTTTAGGTTATTGCACCTGCTTTTCCAGTTTAGTTGGTTGCTGAGGTCGCTTTTTGTGGGCGGCCTAAATCAATTCTTTTGAGCTAGGGCTGCTATTTACAGTTGCGCTTAAAAAATTTTGGCCTCTAAGCCCTAAAAGCGAAGGCAATGATATGTCCAAGCGGTATTCGAATTTATTTTTGGGTGAATTAAGACAAGGTGTAAGCTAAGCAGGGGAGTAAACCGCCCCCTTTTCTGCTTTGTTAATTAACGTTATTAATTAACAAAGCGGCTTTCGGAGCAAAAAAATATAAACCAAATAGACGTTAACTATTTGAAAATTAATCTGTTATTAAGGTTTTTTAGTAAACAAAACTTGGTTATCGATTAGCCTTGTTTTACCTAAATATGCTGCCAGTAGCAGTACCACAGACTCGGAATCTTCGGTTGCTGGCTGTAAGGACTTAGCGTCTGCAAATTCAACATAATCAACAACTAAGCCAGCTGTTTCTATTTTTTGTTGGATCTGTGCTTTGAGAGCTGCGAAGTTTAAATTGCCTTGGTCAACTTCAGCTTTGGCTAAAGTTAAGCTTTGATATAGCACAGTAGCTTGCTGTTTCTGAACTTCGGTTAAATAACCATTTCGACTACTTTTAGCTAACCCGCTACTTTCTCTTTTGGTTGGCACGCCAATAATTTCAATGGGTAGAGATAAATCTTCAACCATGGTTTTAATCAAACTGAGTTGTTGGAAGTCTTTTTCTCCAAAACAAGCTACATCAGGCTGAACTAGATTGAATAATTTGTTTACTATTGTTGTGACACCTCTAAAGTGAACTGGACGAGATTGACCACAATATAGAGCTGAAACATTCGGCACTTCAACAAAGGTTTGCACAGCTAAACCTTTTGGGTACATGATTTCTGGCGTTGGCGTAAATAATAAATTGACCCCTAGTTCTGCTAACGCTTGGCTATCTTCTTCTAATGTTCTTGGATAACTATCCAAATCTTCGTTGGCACCAAATTGCATAGGGTTAACGAAAATACTCGCTATGACGACATCCGCTTTAGTTTTTGCAACCTTAACTAACTCTAAGTGACCAGTATGTAAATTACCCATGGTAGGTACAAAGGCGATTGATTTACCTGCCTGTTTAAAGGTTTTAACTTGAGATCTTAATGTTTCAACTGTTTGGACTGTTTGCATCGTTAGCTCTTAACTTGTTTTAAACTAATTTATGAAGGCCATTGAGTGGGACTATTTTCAGTAATTGTTCGATATGTGTGCCACAAGGGAGTGTTAATTCAGGTTGTATTTCTGCGAGTGGATACAGCACAAACTCTCGAACCTTCATACCATAATGAGGGATGGTCAGGCGATCTGATTCAAGTTCTAAATCACCAAAAAGTAGGATATCTAAATCTAACGTTCTAGGCCCCCATCTTTCAGCTTTACGAACTCTACCTTGCTCTTGCTCTATTTTTTGTAGTGCGTCTAATAATTCAATCTCAGTACCGGACCAAGTAAACTCTGCCACTGCGTTTACATAGTCAGGCTGATCTTGCGGACCCATAGGGCTGCTAGAGTAAAACGAGGAAGCTCGAAATTGCGCTAGTTGAGTTAGGCCCTTTAATGCCCTGATCGCATCGTTCAATTGCTGTTTAGGCTGCTGTTGGTTACTGCCTAGACCTATGTAACACTTTCTCATGACTTTTCTGAGTTATTCGGTTTTCTTCTTGGTGCCGCTCTTCTTCTTTTTCGTTGTGGCCTGCGACTGCCTCTTTCTGGTTTATTTAGCTCATTTAGCATTTTGCTTTGTTGCGGCTCTTCAACTTGATAAAACTGAGTCCACCAGTGGGCTATATCAATTAACTTACCAGCTTCTATTTCCGATCTTAATAATAAGAAATCGTAAGCAGCTCTGAACTTTGGATGCTCTAATAATTTAGAACAGCGCTTGCCAGCTCGTTTTTCTAATCTAGGTTGTAGATACCAGATGTCACGAATTGTGCTGGTAAAGCGTTTCGGAATCACGACATTAAACTGACCACTGTCTAGTACGTGGCCAATGGCAATCACAAAGGCATCATGTGGATTCAATTCTGTTTCGGATAATACTTTTGCTTGTTGTTCTTCAACTTGATGCCATAACAGGGCAGCGAATAGAAAAGCAGGTGTTACCCGCTTGTCTTGCGCAATTCTTTCATCTGTATTAGTTAAAGCTAAATTAATTAATTGATTCGTGATTGAGTTTTCGTCGTTGATGGCAACTAAGTTTGGAAAAATTTGCTGAAATAAGTTGTATTCTTTCAGCATTTTGTAGGTTTCTAAGCCCTGTCCAGACATAAGCATTTTTAAACATTCTTCAAACAGTCTCGCTTTTGGAATGTTTTGCAGTAATGGCGCTAATTGGTGAATTGGATCTGCTGTGCGAGGCGTAATTTGCATACCTAGTTTAACGGCAAACCTAACCGCCCGTAGCATCCGCACAGGGTCTTCTCTATATCGAGTTTCTGGATCGCCAATTAAGTCAATCTCACGATTCTGAATCGCTTTAACACCGCCCCAGTAATCTCTTACGCTAAAGTCTGCAATATTGTAGTAAAGTGAGTTACATGAAAAGTCACGACGCTCAGCGTCTTCTTCTATACTGCCGTAGACATTATCTCTAAGCAATTGACCATGTTCAGATTGCTTGGCTTGTTCAGGTTCCTCTGTGTGATGTCCCCTGAAGGTTGCAACTTCAATAATTTCTCGGCCAAACATGATATGAGCTAAACGAAATCGTCTACCGATTAAGCGACAGTTACTAAATTCTTTTTTGATTTGTTCTGGTGTTGCGTTAGTTGCTATATCAAAGTCTTTTGGTTTTAAACCGAGCAGAATATCTCGAACACCACCGCCCACTAAATAAGCTTCGTATCCGCAATCTTTTAAGCGGTATAAAACTTTAAGCGCACTTTTGCTGATATCTTTTCTAGAAATCGGATGCTCAGAGCGAGTGATTATTTGTAATTGGCTAGCTGATGTGTCTGATTTTTTAGGTTTCAATACCTTTTTGCACAGCTTTACGACTTGATTAATGATAACTAAACCTATTGAGGTAAAAATTTTGGCGCAATGATATAACAGACTCGATAAAATGAAAATTTTTGCAGTGAAAAATGCTTATATTTTCTGCAAAAAAGTGATTATTGGCTGAAAATTGATGATTTTGGAATTTGTTGGGGTCGCCAATTGTCGATTGCCCAAGTTAAAATTGTTTCTTTGGATTCAAGGTTTAACTCTAGAGGCGGCTTTTGACCTAAAATATTGAGCACTTGAGTTATTTGCTGAGCTATGTCGTGTTCGCTGACACTCGGAGCGCCATTTTGCTTACTTAGCTTTCGGCCGTCTTGTGCTAAAACTAAAGGTAAATGTGCATACTGCACCGTTGCTTGATTTAAGCTGTTATAGAGCGCTATTTGCCATACACTGGTTTCGAGTAAATCCTGGCCTCTGACAACATGGCTCACTTTTTGGAATATATCGTCTAATACCACCGCTAACTGGTAGGCGTAAAGTCCATCACGCCGGAATAGTACGAAATCATCAAAAGCTTGCTTACTGTCTACTTTTACTTGGCCGTGGATTAAGTCGCTAAAGTGTTCAATATTTTTGGGGTTATTATATCGAATAGCGTTGCCTTGGCTCGATAAGTTGAGCTGTTTGCAAGTTGCAGCATGTACGCCACCGTTTGCTTTAATTTGTTGTCGAGTACAATTACAACAATATGCTTTGTCCTGCCTCAACCAATCGTTTAGCTGCTGCTGATAGGCTTCTAACCGAGTACTTTGATAAAGGATTTCACCATCCCAATTTAAGCCAAAACTATTGAGCTGTTGTTGGATGATTTTATCTGCGTCTTTTATTTGCCTTGGAGGGTCTATATCTTCAATTCTTAACAACCATAACCCTTGGTTGGATTTAGCATCTAAATAGCTTGCGATTGCAGCGACAAGTGAGCCAAGGTGGAGTGGACCTGATGGGGAAGGGGCAAAACGGCCTATATACGTCATGTGAATAAAAAAGCCGCTAAATTGTATTTAAGCGGCTTTGTTTAATTAGTAACCCGCGTTTTGTTTTTCTTTGATTTCTGCAAGCGTTTTACAATCGATACATAAATCGGCTGTTGGTCTTGCTTCTAAACGTCGAATACCAATATCCACACCACATTCATCACAGAAGCCGAAATCATCGCTTTCGATTAATTGTAAAGTTTTTTCAATTTTCTTGATTAACTTACGTTCACGGTCGCGAGTTCTTAACTCTAGACTAAACTCTTCTTCTTGTGATGCTCTATCAACAGGATCAGGGAAGTTTGCTGCTTCGTCCTGCATATGATGCATTGTTTTGTCTACTTCAGCTCTAAGTTGACTGCGCCATGTTGATAGTATCTTCTTAAAATGCTCTTGTTGATCGGCATTCATGTATTCCTCACCAGGCTTCTCTTGGTAAGGTTGTAAACCGGCCTGAGCTATTATGCCTGTTGCTTTTCTTTCTGTGCCAGCGGCCATGTCAGTTCTCCTAATTCTTTGCCAGTAATCTACTAGGCGCGTATCTATACCAGAAAGCGTAATTAGACGCAATCTTAAAGTAAATCAATTCACTATAGTGTGTTATTTTGGGCAATGCAAAGTTAACTAATAATATGAATTGCTCAATAAAGCCAATATATGGGCATTATTTTAGAATTTAAATGGGGGAGAAAAGAAAAAACGCCTAAAAAGGCGTTTTTTGACGGTTAGCTGCGTATTCCACTATGTAGCGTCCTGCTATATTCCTTGGAAACAATCTTCTGATTGATACTAGCTTCATGCTATGTCCTATCCATTACTTATCTCCTTGATAAGCTGAGCTCCTGCCCTTCCTTATATTTGCGTCCTTTCGAGTTAAATATTAGTCGACTGCAGAAAACTTAAAAGCGAATTATTTAAAACAATAAAGGCATAGTTTTTTTATGCTTTGTTATTTTTTATTTAAAAACAATGTATTAGATTCTGTTTTTGGCTATAACTTAAATGAGTCCAGGTCATATTCTATATTCAGGAAGGGAAATGTCTTACATCTAAGATCGCTTATGCGGAAGGTTGTAAATAAACTGACTACTTTATACTGACGCGCTTTGGCTTAGATTTAGGCGAGGTTATAAGTTAGATTTCAAGCTTAAACGTTTCGAAAGGAGGCTATCATGCGTTATGCCGAATATTAAGACATAACCTAACGGTGTATTGTCTAGCGTTTTAACGGTAAATATATTTCTATTATTAGCCCTTGCTCAGGATGATTGCTTGCTATTATTTTTCCTGCTAATTTCTCTGTTGCTTTAGCTGCTATTGTCATGCCTAAGCCAAAGCCTGTTGCTTTGCTCTCACCACGAGTAAAAGGTCTAAATAAGTTTGTTAGTACCTCAGGTTGTAATCCAGGACCAAAATCTCGGACTGCGACTTTTATCTGGTTATCGATTTCAATCGCACTAATTTCGATATCACTATCAGTATGCTTTAACGAATTATTGAGTAAGTTATTAAATATTCGGTAAAAAAGTCTTTGGCTCACAGGGAAGGTTTTGTTTAAACCCGTGTATCTAATTTCTCGACTAGGGTAATCGTAATGAGCTGCATCAATCGTTTCTAAAATAATATTATCGAGATCAACTAAGTCTTCTTGCCCGTTCATCGTTGCATTGTCTAGTTTGGCTAAATCTAATATTTCGTTGATTAATGCAGTTAAAATTTGAATATCTTTATCTATTTGTTGATGAGATCGGGTGGGCAAATTATTTTCTTCAGCTATTTGTGACGCCATTTCGTTAGCGACTTGCATTCTCGCGATGGGGGCTTTTAATTCATGGCTGACATCTGCTAGGAGTTGCTGCTTGTCATCTATTAAAGCATTAATTCTTTCCGCCATTAAGTTTATGCTATTTGCTAAGCCTCCTATTTCGTCTTGCCTACGAGTTAGTTTTTCATTTACTCGTGTGTGAAGTTCGCCATCCGAAAGCAGTGTCACATGCTTTTTCAATCGGCGAATAGGATTTGCCATTAAGGTCGTAATAACCGCACTAAAGACACTAACGAAGAAAAGACTAAAAAGAACATGTACCTTGCCATAGCGTTGCCAAAGTTGCTCTAAGGCATCACCTCTGGTTAGCGACACATAGTTAACTTTATATTTGAAGTGGTTTTCTGACTCAACAATAAAAGAGCGTGTTGATTGGTCGTTGGCATGCATTAAGTGGCCAAAAATACGGAAACCATTTTGTAAATCTATGATTTCAGCGAGTTCATCAAAAGGTTTTAGCCAAGGAGGAAAGTGAGGTTGTAGGCTATTTTCATACCTGTGCAGTACTTTTTGGACTTGCCTCTCTATTTTACGTTCGACTGTTGTGTTTTGTTGCGCTCTTTCCGCGTTTAAGCCAATGATGAGTGAAGCGCTTAATAAGATAAGCGCTTGAGATAACCAAATAATGGCAAATATTTTCCAGAATAAACTGTAAAACCTAAATTTTTTAATCATGCTGCGATAAATTGGTACCCTTGACCGCGAACCGTTTTAATTATGTCTTGGGTTAAGCCTGCTTGCTTGAGCTTTTGTCTAACTCGACTGACATGTACATCAATACTTCTATCATATGCGGTTAATTTACGGTGCAGAATGCGTTCGGTGAGGTCTGCTTTGCTGATTAATTGCCCCGAGTGTTTCATTAATTCAGATAAAACAGAAAGTTCAATGCCTGTTAATTCTATCTTTTGCTCCATGTAAGTACATTCTAGTGTACCTAGATCTAACGCAATTCCATGAAATGAAAGATTTTGTTGCGCTTTTTTTACCTGTTGCGGGATAGCGTTATAGCGGCGTGAAACGGCTTGCACACGTGCAAGTAGCTCTCTTGGATTACACGGTTTTGAAATATAATCGTCTGCACCTAACTCTAATCCGAGGATGCGATCTATCTCTTCACCTCGACCGGTTAGCATGATAACAGGAACATCTGTGTGGCTTCTTATAGAGGGCAATAACTGCAGCCCGGATAATCCTGGCATCATTACGTCTAAAACCATAAGGTCAGGAAGTTTTCCTTGTTTTAGGGCCGTTAAAACTGGCGCGCCTAAATTAAATATTTCGCAGGCTAATCCATTGTGGCAAAGATATTCAGATAGCAGACTTGTTAATTCAGTGTCATCGTCGATTAACCAAACGGATAAAGCTTTTTCCATAATATGACAAACCTCTTGAGTGCGTATTATATTTATGACGGCAGTATTGCTTTTATGAACCGAATTATATTTTTTGCTAAAACGATATCGCTATTAAATATACTGGACCACAAAGCGTTAATTTACCAGAGTATGGCAACATCACTAGCGAAAATTAAGGTTTACAACGTAAAGATAAGTAAAGGATTGAGGTGCCTTATAACTAATTTGTTGATCAAAATGAGACTTTAATACCTATTTTTATAAAAAAAATCAGGGTAAAACGCTTTGCCTACTTGAGTTTATTCTCTGAGCATTGCATTATCGAACATATGTTATGTGCTGTTTAAGCCAACAAGAGAATTTAAATTTACTGATAGGGAAACCCAAATGGTTCAAAAATGTTTATTTCCAGCCGCAGGTTACGGAACTCGTTTTTTGCCGGCTACTAAGGCACAAGCGAAAGAGATGCTACCAATTGTTAACAAGCCTTTGATTCAATATGGTGTTGAAGAGGCAATAGAAGCAGGCATGCAATATGTTGGCTTTGTTGTGGGTAGAACCAAGCGCGCAATTGCAGATCATTTTGATATTTCTTATGAACTAGAAAATGAAATCTCAGGCACTAGTAAAGAAAAATACCTAACGTCAATTCGTCATGTTCAAAATAATGGTATTTTCTCTTTTACCCGCCAACCTGAAATGAAAGGTTTAGGCCATGCAATTTTGTGTGGAGAGACTTTAATAGGTAAAGAAGCGTTTGGTGTTATCTTAGCGGACGATTTGTGCTTGCCTGATGAAGTGGGTGGTGAAGGGGTTATGGCTCAAATGGCTAAAATCCATGAAGAAACGGGTTGTACAGTTGTTGCTTTAATGGAAGTTCCAAAAGAAACAATTTCTAAATATGGTGTAATTGCGGGCGATGACATTGGTGATGGTCGTTATCAAGTCACAGACATGGTAGAAAAACCTGCTGTTGAAGATGCACCTTCTAACTTAGCTATTATTGGTCGTTATATTTTGACGCCTGATGTTTTCGATATTATTCGTGATACGCCTCCAGGTAAAAATGGTGAGATTCAATTAACTGATGCACTTTTAGCTCAAGCTAAGCAAGGTAAAGTGATTGGTTATAAATTCAAGGGCAAGCGCTTTGACTGTGGTAGTGTGAAAGGCTTTGTCGACGCAACAAACTATGTTTACGAAAACGTATACTCAGACGATTAATGTCTAATTAGTTATGTTATTTATGAAAAGGCTGCATGATAAACGCAGCCTTTTTTATTGGTTTAAAATTAGCTCAAGCTAACTTATTCAATTTCTGCAGTTTCGGCATCTGGTATCTCGTCTAGCGCTTTGGATTGGGCTACTGAATAGTGCACAATAATCGTTCGCCCTTGGTCTTGATACTCCAATTTTTCGCCTAGCTCTAAAATTAATTTTAAACCTCTACCATGTTGTTCTGTTCTATTTTGAATATCAGCGATTTCACTCGTATCAAAACCTTCGCCACTATCCGTTACTGAAAGTTTAATTGACTCAATACCTGGCGCGTAAGAAATATTTAAGGTTAGTGAGCCTTCTGTTAGCTGCTCTAACTTTTCTTGGCGCTGCATGTAATACTCAAAAAAGCCATCTTCGGCATCTTTGATAGCTGAATCTAGTTTTAATAGTCCATGGTCAACTGAGTTGTTGTACATTTCGGCCAAAAGTAAAAACAGGGTTGAACGATGTTTTTCCATGCCTTCGAATGCCGAGACCATGTCTAAAATATTAGCGACTGGATCTGTATTTCTAATATCATCCGGTGATAAATCTAAACTAATATGCCAAGGAAGTGGTGGAATTGAATTCTCAGAAACGGCTTCTGGTTTAGGAGAGGCGAGGCAATTAATTTGTACCAGAGAAATATCATCAGCTTGCTCAGTAGCCCCTCTAAAGTCATCTAAGCAAGAAATAACATCGACTAACTCAGCTTTAGGTTGTTCATTATAAAAGCCTTCTAGCCTTTCTTGGCCAAACATTTCACCTGCTTTATTTTCTGACTCAGTTACACCGTCGGTGTATAAAATCAGACTATCTGTATCTTGTACTTCGCAATTGATACTGGCGTGTTCAAACTCATCGTTGTCTAAAATACCAAGCGCCATGTGTTGGGCTTGTATTCGCTGTTTTATCCCGCTGTTTCTATTCACAACTAGAATATCCGGCATGCCACCGCACCAAATTGAGACTGCTTTACCGCTATTTGATAGCTCTATTATGGCTGCCGCACAAAACATATCGTCGGGTAATAAATTGATAAGTTGGTTATTTATTTCTCTAGCAATATCACCAACAGACATACCCCTGTTGGTTAAATTAAAGAAAGTTTGAGCTGTTGGTAAAGCCCCTACTGCAGCCGCTAAGCCATGGCCAGTAAAATCACCGAGTAAAATATAGGAACTGCCTAGCTGGCTTCTATTTGCCAGTAGCATATCACCATTAAACATGGACGCAGGGGATAAGTGGTGGCTTAGAATATCTTTGATATAGCGATTGTTATTGAGGGCATTAGAAAATATGTGCTCAACAATCTTATGCTCTCGGTCCATCAAGTTTTGATGGTATTTGAGTTCATTTCTCTGTTCTAATATTCGAATCGAAAGTTCACGGTTTCTGCCATGCGCTTTAATTTTGGCGGAAAGTATAACTTTATCAAAGGGTTTTGCTAGGAAATCATCGCCGCCGACTTCTAGGCAGCGCAGCATGGATTTTTGGTCGTCTAATGAGGTAATGAAAATGATTGGAAGATGGACATCTCCAGACATTTTCTTTAGCTCTGGTGCAGTTTCAAAGCCATCCATTTCAGGCATGATTACATCAAGCAAAACCACATCAGGCTTTACTTGATTAAAAGTTTCAATTGCGACCCTGCCATTTTCAGCTAAAGAAACTTGATAGCCTTCCACTTCAAGCATGTACTGCAACATAGTGCGGTTTAACGCTTGGTCATCAACAACCAAAATATGCATAAGTTAATATCCTAACGCACTATATCAATCAATTTCGAATTTTTTATCGAAGCGAGAAATCTGTAAGATTTTTTTAATTTGAGGACGGCAATTTGAGATTGCAATCGAACTTACTTTTGACCCTAGATTTTTCTGCATATTTAGGAGCATACCTAGAGCTGATGAATCCATGTATTCTGTATCACGAAGATCAATTACAACTTTAGGGTTTTCTGCACCAATATCCGCATAAGCAGAGCGAAACTCTTGTACTAGATTAAAATCAAATTTACCTTGAATTTGGATCGTAAAGGTTTTGTTATCGGGTGATAGGGTTTTACTTAGACTCATAAATACCTGCCTGTATTAAGGGGAATACTTTTCACAATGAGTTTAGCAGCTGTCAAACTGATGTGTAATCGTAATTAAAAAAAACTGTTAAATAAACAATAGTTAAGCTTTACTAAAACTCAAATTTTTATATTAAATTTTCACGGTTAATTATCAAGTTAAATTATTAATATTTGATAATTAATAAGATAATTTAAGGTTAGATCGTCAAGTTTTAGACAAAAAAGTAGTGGAACTTGCCTTTCTGAAAAGGTATAAGAAGGGAAGTTAGCCTGATTTAAGACGCAATTATCACGTTAGAGTCGCAGCTTTTTCATTATTTGATGAGCTTGAGACGAGTTAAGTCAATACATCTAATTAATCTCAATAGGGTGTGTAGCAGAATTCAGGCAGTTATTTTTATATCGGTCATTTACTATATTTAAACCGACCTAGAGGTTAAGGTTCGTATGCAACATCTATCACCAGCAGATTTATCTATATTGTTAGTTGAACCATCTGCAATGCAGCGTAAAGTTATTACTAAACATTTATTAAAAGAAGATATCAGCAATATAGAAGAAGCAAATGACATTGCTTCAGCAAGAGCATCAATTTTAAATCATGTACCTGACTTGGTGATTTCGTCACTTCATTTTCCTGATGGTACTGGATTAGAGCTTTTACATCATATTCGTCATTCGGAGCCTTATTCGGATGTCCCTTTTATGTTGATTTCCAGTGAATATAGAAAAGAGCAATTAGAAGAGTTTAAGCAAGCAGGTGTAGTGGCTATTTTACCTAAGCCTTTTAATTCTGAACATTTGGGCACTGCAATTAACTCTACGCTTGATTTGTTGACCACAGATGAACTAGAGCTAGAACTTTTTGATATTCATGATATTCGTGTGCTGGTTGTCGATGATAGTCGGCTGGCAAGAAATCATATAAAGAGAGTGCTAACTAATCTGGGCGTTCAGCGCATGACAGAGGCGGTTAATGGTGCCGAAGCCAAACGAATTTTAGAAGATGAAATGTTTGATTTGATTGTGACGGATTACAACATGCCAGAACTCGATGGCAAGCAGTTGACTGAATTTGTCAGAAACCAAAGTCAGCAATCACATATTCCAATTTTAATGGTCAGCTCAGAAGCTAATGAAAGTCATTTAGCTAATATTGAGCAGGCAGGGGTTAATGCGATCTGTGATAAGCCTTTTGAGCCGCATACAGTAAAAGAGTTATTGTTCCATATATTAAACCACGAACATTAATTTTAAACTCATTCATGTCTTAATTTGGGAAGCATACCTTGCTTCCCAACGCACTTTTATCATCTAGCTACCGGATATTCCTTTTCATTCTTATCGGCTTAGCTTTAACAAATAAATCCGTGGTTTTGCCAACAGTCATAATATGACTTTTAGGGTTCACGATAATTGGTTGTGTTACCAATAAATTATTAGGGTAAATCAGTAGTTCTCTTTGTTCGGTAATTAACGTCGTGTTAATTAAATTAATATCTGAAATATAGCCTTCGACAAAATTGTCTAAATTGACGATTCGGATGAAATTGCCACGTCTAAAGCTTTTGCTAAACAGTAAGATAAAAAACGCGGTCACATTACTCAATATTGACCAGCTTGCAAATAGTGCTACACCTAATAATGCGATTGCGCTCGAGCCAACAATCAGTAGGCTGTTAAAATCGACCCCCCAAATAAATAGCAAAATTGCAATAAAGAATATCCTTATGATGAGTAAAGCTGAAAAGCTAGCCTGGTTAAATGATCTTTCCTTTAAACGACTGTTTTGCATAATATCGCCTAACTTAGGCACAGCTTTATGGACTAAAAAAAGATAAATTAATAATGCCAATACTGTCAGTGTTGTTTGAAGCGTGTTGCCTTCAAACATATGTGAAAATCTTTCTAATTGCTGCATAAGCATAGGGTGTTATATTCTCCTAAATAACATTTTGTTTTGGTTGCCATGTTTTAGCCCAGTTAATAAAGCCGTGCAACTCAATGGGTTTAGAGTATAAAAAGCCCTGAGCATAATCACATTCAAGTGCGATTAATCGGCTTTCTATTGCTTCTGCTTCTATGCCTTCGGCTATTATTTTGAAACCTAGGTTTCTCGCTAAATCAATAATGCTAGTGACTATCGTATTATCTCTATTACTCGTGGTTAAATTAGCAATAAAGCTTTGATCAATTTTTAACCCTGCAATCGCTAAGTTTCTTAAACTAGCAAGTGAAGTAAACCCGCTGCCAAAATCATCTAGGTAAACGGCAATACCCATTTGATCTAGCCTTTGAATCACAGCGTGACTTTGTTCTGGGTTGTTTGCAATAACAGACTCTGTTATCTCCAAAATTAAGCTAGAACTTGGCAAATTAAATAGCACTAATTGCTCTGCGATATAATCAACAAATTCATGCTGAAGTAAATCTTTACTTGAAATATTAATTGAAATGCTCAAATTTAATGAAGCTTGTTGCCATTTGCTAACTTCTGCTAAGCCTGTTTCAATTACCCACTTAGAAATGCTATGAATTAACCCTGTATTTTCTGCAATATTGATGAACTCAGCAGGCGCGATTAAACCTTTGCTTGGATGTCGCCACCTAATTAATGCTTCAACAGAGACGATTTCTTTACTTGATAAATTCAAAATCGGCTGTGCAACTAACTCTAGTTGCTCTTTATTTATCGCATCGGGTAATTGAGCAGCGAGCGATTTTTGTTGTTTATTTATTAAATCATATTCAAGATTAAATGGATTAATCAGGTGTGGATTTGGATTGTTAGTTAAAGCTAAGTTGGCTTTATAAAATAAAGATTCAAAATCTTCTCCATGATTTGGGTATACAGCGTAGCCAAGCGAAGTCGAAAGTGAAATTATAATGGACTCATAAGGAATAGGCTCAGGTAAAACCTGCATAATTTTTACGGCGATTTTGTTTGGTAAGTCTCTGTCTTTGGTTATGTTTAACCAGAATGCAAATCGAACGCCAGAAATATGGGCAAGTTTTAACTCATCTCTGCTTTGTTCTAATACTGGAATCTCTGCTATTTCGGTTAACTTTTGATTAATCCGTAACCCAGTTTGAATCAAAATGGTATCGCCTGTCGCGAACCCTAAAAGTTGATTAATACTGGATAAATCTTCTATTTTTAACACCACTAAAGCATAAGTATCTTGGCTAGATAGTATGTTGCTTTTAAAGCTGAGCGCTAAGGTATTTTTATTCGCTAAACCCGTTACTGGATTTATATATTCAGATTCAATATTAGAGGCAGCCGTGTTTTTTGCTGCTGTTCCTAAATTAAATGAGCAGCTTTCTAAGCATTGTTGACTGAATTTAAAAAACAATAAAATAGCACTTAGATTAGCCAAAATTGAAACTAAATCAAAATCAATATGTAGCTTAAATTCAATGAATATTGAACTCAAAACTAACATTAATGCAGAGGTAAAAATTAAGCTGTCTTTTATTTTTATCAAGCAAAATGAGGCAAAACAAACCGCCAAAGCGATATTTATAAGATTAGCGGCAAAGTTAGAACTAAGTGCCAAGAACTGGTTCAGCGCAAAAAAAGTCGGAACAAGTAATAAACTAATGGCTAACCAGCGCCATTTTTTATCTAGCTTATTTAATCCGAGTAAACAGGCAAAAAGGCTAATGAGTCCAAGAGGAAAAAGTACCTGAGTGAGATAAATTTGAGTATCTATCGACTGGCTTAAATTTAATAAACAGGTAACCCCAATAAAGATAGAGAATAAAATCGCAGTTGGGGCTGATATTTTTCTGAGTACGATTAAGCTAAAGCCCAAGGCTAGTAATAAGCAAGGAATAAAAATAACAGAGATCAGATTTAAACTGTCAGTAAGACTGTCGACTTGAGATAGAGCAGGAAACGAAGTTAAGAGCGTAATCAGTGGTAAAAAAAGATACTTTAGGAAACTTTTAGAAGATTTAATCAGCGAAGTCATTAGATGAAAGTCTCTGGGTTAGTTAATTTGAAAACAGTGGCGTTTGCCACTTATTCATATTTACTACCCTCAATGCTAATGTCAAAATTTGAAGTTAAAATTCAGGACTTGTTCACACAGAGGGCTATACCCAGAGCTTAGCTTGTTTAGAATAGAAAATCACCCAGCGATGATTATAAACCACCAAGGCGTTTAGCTAATTCTTTATATTTTTCTACCGCGTCTTTTTCAAAAAGAGGAGAGCCTTCGCTGTCTTTGTCTTTTGCTACAAGTAAATGTTCACGCTCTAATCTAAGCACTCTTAAATCTTGCACACCTAGAAATTCAGCCACTTCTTTCACTGTCATTAAACTCATTTTAGTACCTGCCTTATTTTTGTTATGTATTTCGGGTTAGCAACACATAATCTAAATTTGATGAATTAATATCAAAAACAATAGATTATTATGGGGCGCTTTGCCAAAAAATGAGAACTTAAAAATTCAATATATTAAAAAAGTCTAAAATAATCAAAGTAATATATATTTTGGTAATGAGAAAACAGTTTTATTCAAATTTGGATTAACTGCCTTTTTTGATTAAATACTGAAATGGTCGAGTTTCAACTTGCTGAGCAAGGAGCTGATGATCCATAAATCGACAAAAGCTGGGGATATCACGGGTTGTTGATGGATCATCCGCTTCTACTAGTAAGGTTTCACCAACATCTATCTTTCTGACGGCTTGCCTAACCATCATCACCGGCTCGGGGCAAAGTAGCCCTAATGCATTTAATTTGTGATCTGCTTGTTCGAAAATTTTCATTGAATATTAGTTAATGTATTGACGCGTTTACGATATAGTTTAACTGAAAAAGAATTTTTTAACATATACAATCATCTTGCTGGTTTTTTAGTCAATTAGTTTGGCATTGAGCTACAATTTAAAACAGAAAGTTTGTCATAAAAAAAGGACAAAACATGTTAATTAACCGAACCAAATCGCTCATATTAATCATAGTATGCTTTTGTTTAATGAGCTGTGCTGTCAGCAATAGAGATACTATTTTAACGACAGAGCCTTTAGATCAAGTTGAGAAACTGTTTAAAGACGAAAAAAAACAAATTGAATTAGAACAGGATGAGATACCTAAAACCATAGCGGTATTACCTTTCAACAACTTAACTGAATCTGATGGGGCATTTGAAGTTGTTCGACGTGTTATATATAACCATATAGCGTCTAAAAATTATCATATGCTGCATTGGCAGGCTGTAGATGACAAATTAAGTTTAGCGGGAATAGATTTAGCACAAGCTCATCAAATGGATTCGGCTAAACTAGCCGATATATTAGAAGTCGATGGGGTTATCTTCGGGGATATTAACCATTTTGAACGAATTTTTGCTGGCATAGTTACACAAATTAAGGTGGGTGTAGAGCTAAGGTTTTACAATAGGAATGGCCAACTACTCTGGCAAGAGTCTGATACAGCAACAAGTCGAGCTGGTGGTATTTCTGTTTCCCCAATTGGACTATTACTCAATGCAGCTGTAGCAACCTTACATTTAAAAGAAGAAAATTTATTGCGGGCTGCTGACGATGTAGGCCGAGAGCTAGCCAAGGTGATGCCTCAACCTAAAAGGTTAGCAACTGCCGCTGGACCAAGTATATCAACCGTAATCCATAACGGTATTAATAAAACGCTTAAATATGGCGATTTACTGGAAGTAGGGCTGCAAGGTCAAGCTGGTATGCGTGCCCAAGTCAATATTGAAGGGGTTGGTAACTTTGATTTACAAGAAGTTGAGCCGGGTGAATATTTGGGCAAAATCCCTGTCTCGAAAAAAGCGAATGCAAAAAAGGTTGTGGTTGAAGGTGTGCTGATGGATCAACAAGGCAATATTAGTCGTTGGTTAAGTCCATTTGGATTAGTGACTGTCGATAATATAGCCCCCACAGCACCTCAAAATCTTAATGCGGCCGTGAATGCTAAGGCTGTTAATTTATCATGGCAAGCCGATTTGACCGATGAAATTGCAACTTACCAAGTTTACTTACTCGATACAGAAACAAAACAAAAGCAATTAGTTAAATCGACTCAAGAAACGCAATTATCAATTTCTAACTTAACTAATTTTGTCGATTATCAATTTGATGTCGTTGCGCTGGATCAAGCTGGAAATCAGAGTGAAGTGAGTCGAATAACAGCCAAACCAGTGCCTGATGCAGGTTTTAATCAATATGCTGTGCTTGAGCCTAATCTGGCAAATGTAATACAGGAAAATTCAATATTAAGTAAAGCGCAAAGCCCGTATTACTTAAATCAAACAACTCGCTTAAATGCCAATGCCACTTTGCTTGTTGAACCCGGTGTTGAAATTATCGCAAGTCGGAATGCAAACTTAACCGTTTTAGGATCTTTAAAAATATATGGAGAGTCTAATGCGCTTGTAACCGTAACAGCAGCGGATAAATCCGGCTTTAGACAGTTTTTAGCTTTAAATGGTCAAGCGAGCGTCATGATAGATTATTTAAAAGTTGAAGGTGCAGACGTGGCTATTACTATACAAGCTGGAGAAGCGAGCATTAAAAATAGTCATTTTATCAACAACCAATTTAGTGCCTTTGATATTTCAGGTAATGCAAGACCAAGCATACAAAATTGTGAAATTTCAGGTAGTTTTACCGCGGGGATGATTATCTCTGGTCACGCTATCCCTAAAATAAACAACAATAAATTTATTAATAACCAGCCATTCCACATCCAAAGCTCAAGTATATATGAAATAGACGCGAGTAATAACAAATGGCAACCAGCCGCTGATTCGTTAACGGTTCTGGGTAAAGTGAAATATTAGGGTTTAATCAATGAAATTTAAAATAACAGCTTTTATTTTTAGCCTTGCTTTTAGCCAAAATAGTTTTGCTGAAACAGAATATACAGAATTTGTCGGTGCGAATGGTTCTGTAAATTGGACGACAGGTAAAATTAGCGCGATTGGTATGGGCGCAGCGCCAAGTAATAAACCACCACATGTGATCCCTTTGCTATCTTGTCGTGCTGCAATAGCTGATGCACAAAGGAATTTACTTGAGTCGGTTAAAGGCGTTCGTGTCGAGGCATCGACAGTCGTTGAAAAATACATGCTAGCAAACGACACAATCACAACTTCGGTTCAAGGTGTTGTACGCGGTGGGCTGATTATGGAAAAAACACCGTATCCTGACAGTACATGTAAAGTTGTCATTGAAGCGCCGCTCAGTGGAACTTTATCAACTAGCATTTACAAAGATTTATTTGAACAGCAAACGCAGAAATCTGTATTTTACAAAATGTTGGATGGTTTAGGTGAGCAACTAAGTTGGTTAGCTCCGCAAAAAGCTTATGCTTTTAGTGAGCAAGACTTACTTTCAAAATATCAAGCTTTAGAACTGAGAGTGCAGCAGCTGGAAGGTCAACTCGGGAAAATGCCAACCAATGCTAATTCTGCTGTTCAGTATCAACCAACTGGGCTAGTGGTTGATGTAAGAGGCAGCCACTTTAGACCATCATTAGCGCCTAAATTAAGAACCGACAAAGGCAAGTTACTTTATCCAACTCAAGACGATAAAGACACTATTTTAGCGAGTGGACGGCTAGTTTCATTATTTACTCGTGATTTACAATTTGCACAACGTCACCCTAGTATTGGTGATAGGCCTCTTGTCGTAAAAGCAAACCGAGCAGGTAAAGATAAAACAGACGTATTATTTAACCCTGAAACATCAGAAAAACTCAGTCGCTTATTTGCCAATATCAAAGGAACGGATTTAGCAGTTATTATGGTTTTAGACTAGCTAACTATGCCAAAAAGCCAGTAAAATGGCTTTTTGGATTTATACAACGACATCTTCATGAAGCAACTATTGGTGATCGGCTATGTTTGGCCTGAACCTAATTCATCTGCAGCTGGGCGTAACATGCTTACTTTGTTACAGTTTTTCCAACAGCAAAACTATCAAATCACTTTTGCGAGTCCAGCCGCTGAAAGCCCACATAGATTTCAATTTGAAGAGTGGGGCATAGCTAAAGCTGAAATTGAGTTGAATAACGAAAGCTTTGATCATTTTGTCTCAGCCCTAAATCCTGATGTTGTGTTGTTTGATCGCTTTATGATGGAAGAGCAATTTGGCTGGCGAGTCAGCAAACATTGCCCTAACGCAATCAAGATTTTAGATTTAGAAGATCTGTGCTCTCTACGAAATGCAAGGCAATTAGCTTTAAAGCAAAACCGTACATTAAATGACATTGACTATAAATCTGAGCTAGCTTTACGTGAAATTGCCGCAATATGGCGCTGTGACTTAGCCTTGGTGATTTCTAGCTTTGAAATGGAATTACTCCAAACCAAATATAGTTTACCTGCCGAAAAGTTATTTCACCTGCCTTTTTTGTTAGACGAAATGCCAGAGCCAGCAAGTTGGCAAACTTATGACGACAGGGCTCACTTCGTCACTATAGGGAATTTTAGACATGAGCCAAATTGGGATGCGGTTTTGTATTTACAGCAAAAGATTTGGCCTTTAATTAGAGCTAAACTTAAACACGCTGAAATGCATATTTACGGCGCCTATGTGCCGAAAAAGGCAACTCAATTAAACAACCCAAAACAAGGATTTTTAGTAAAGGGCTGGGCAGACGATGCTGAAGCTGTTGTCTCTAGTGCTAGAGTTTGTTTGGCACCGTTAAGATTTGGCGCAGGATTAAAAGGAAAGCTATTTGAAGCCATGCTGGTCGGTACACCAAGTGTAACAACACCGATTGGCGCAGAGGCTATGCACGCAGATCTTACTTGGCCTGGCGCAATCGCCCAAACAGACGCTGAATTTGCTGAAGCCGCAATAAATTTGTATCAAGACAAAAGCGTATGGCAGCAAGCACAACAACAAGGAAAAACCTTGTTAGAGACGTTATACTTGGCTGAGCCACATATTAATAGCCTTAAACAAAGTATTAAATTGATTGAAGAAAACTTAGAAGATTTTAGAAATCGAAATATCATAGGTGCCATGTTGCAGCACCATACAATGAAAAGCACGCAATACATGGCGCAATGGATTGAAGCGAAAAACAAAAACACCTAATTCATTTAAAATTAAGAGAAGCATATTTTGCAAACCAATAACCCTGAAAACACAACAGTATCAACAGCTAAAACCGAAATTGAATTTTACCGTCAAGTTGCGCAAACAGAATCTTTGTTCAGCATAATCGACGACAAAGGTATACCAACTCCTACTGGGGATGATGGCTTAAAAGTAATGCCATTTTGGTCAAGTGAAGCTGCAGCGTTAGACTTTATTCAATCAAACGAAGGTTTTACCCAATTCCAACCTTATCCAATTGAGTGGTCTATTTTCCAAGACAAATGGATTGAAGGCATTGCCCAAGACGATTTATTGGTTGGTTTAAACTGGCAGAAAATTGATGGCGAAAACTGCGTAACAGAAGTAGAGCTTATGCTAAAAGGCATAATAGAAATGCTAAAAAACAAACCGATTAAAAAAGCTAAGTAGCTGAATTTCAGTGCTCAGCTACTGCGTTTTAACCTAAATCTTTGCTTATTACCTAATGTAGTACCAGTGTGTAAAATTTGTGTGGTACTACAAGCGGTACTACATGAGTTGCTATATTTATTGACTAAAGCGGTAACTTTCGAGACGCTCATTTTTTAGTAACACGAACTTAGCGACACAAGAGCTTATGTTACTACAAATGTTACTATAAACTTTGTATGTGGCTAAACTCGAAAGGGTTTTAAAGAGCTTATTGTCAGGCTATGTTGTTGATTTGTTTTATTTTAGGCATAAAAAAAGACATCCTTGGATGTCTTTAATTAAGTGTTTGGTGGAGCCGGGGGGATTTGAACCCCCGTCCGGAATACCGCCGTCCTCGGTACTACATGCTTAGTTTGTCTTTAATTTCACCCAATTGCTGCGAACAAACACGCCACAGTTAGGCTATCCTGAATTAGATTTCATGCTTCAACTCTCAGGCGGGAGCATCCACACTATCTTGTTTGGGTTTGAACTTCTGTAATTCCCCGTCTTACAAGCGGAAGCTAGGGCAGAAGTGCTCTGAGCAGGTTATTAAGCTGCTAGTGCGTAAGTTTCGTCGTTTGCGACTATTTTTTTGCGGCTTTTTACGTGGCCAACCGCCCCACGACATGCACCTTAGAGTTTGTGTAACCCGTCGAATCCTAATCGACCCCGTTGGATATCCAACTTACTCTGTAGTTGCTGCAAATATACCGCTAATACTTAGCTATATCAATCTTTATTACGCTTTGTAAAACGAATCAGCACTAAAGGTAACAGCAAAGTGAATAATACACCGCCACTACCACCGCTGGTTTTTATCGTAATGTCTGGTTCTGCTTTAGCTGAAACATTCACTGTGACAGATGCACTGTCAGTGAGTTCGCCGTCAGTAATTTGATAGCTAAATGTTTCTGTACCCGAATTAACTCCGGGCATAAAATTGATTTGATTATTAACTATGCTGATCTGCCCTAAACCTTGGTAGTCGGTACTTGAGATTGTTAACGATGAGCTGTCTATGTCAGCATCGTTACTTAATACATCAATGGTAACCGTTTCACCTTCTTCAACTCGGGCAAAATCAGAACTAGCTGTTGGTTTGTCATTTATGTTTTCAACTGTAATGCTGGCATTAAATACTTCGCTGGTGCTGCTGCCGTCCGTCACTGTTATCGGCACACTTAGTTGACCAAAAAAATCGTCTAAAGGCGTAATCGTGTCACCATTCACTTGATAGTTATCACCGGCTAAAACTTTAAGTTGAAATTGATTACTATCTTGATCTGCTATGGTAAATTGCGACAAGCTAAAAGTGAAGGCATCTTCTTCTAAAGTCGATAGGGCTTGTTGAGCTGTTATTTCTGGCGGCTGGTTTATGGCTTGTTCATTTATGGTGAAAAAACTAGGAGACAGATTGAAAAATATATTGTCGTGACAAGCCACCATTATTTTCCCCAAGCTAGTTGTTAAATTAGGTAAGTTCACTTGTGCTGAACCTGAGTTAGCTTGCTGTGTCGCTATGTTTGTAAAGCTATCAGTACCATCTGTTGAAATAGATATATCGACACTACTACAGATTGATCCTGTGCCTTCTACGTCCCATTCAATCTGTACTAAGTTACCACCCATGAAAACGCTTGAGTCGTCAGGTTTCGTTACGGTAAACGGACCAAATGCAGAATTCACACTGATAGTGGTTGTATCAATATTAACACCACCAACTTGGTCTCGAACCACAAAGTTAAAATTTAGCTCTCTGGTATTGGTTGCTAGTATTTCAGCTGGGGTGCTCCGGCTAAATATTAAATCATTTATATCTGGTATATATCTAATTCCTGTGTCTTTGGGTAACCAGTTTCTAAAAATCGGTCCATCGCCATTATTTGCCCAATCAGATTTACTTGAGGTCTTTGTACCTAAATCGAATTGCTCCCATGAATAACTTAGGGAGTCGTTGTTTAAGTCTGTTGCTGTCCCAGTGAGCTTAAACGGTGTGCCTGCCGGAATCGTATAGTGATTTCCTGCATTTGCGGTTGGTATCGCATTTGAGCTGGTTGACTGTGTACCGCAATTTCGGCCCAAGCCAGAGGTGATAAAACTACTCACTTGTTGGATACTTTTACTGTGGAAAACCGCTAAGGATGAGTTTCTAACATTTTCTTCACCACATATACCAGCATATCCCATTATGGTAACGCCACTACCGATTTCATAGGCTGCAGAGTTGTTACGACTGGTTTCACAGTCTGATGCTGTGGCATTAAATGTATGGGTGGCGCCAAACTGGTGGGCAATTTCATGCGATACATAGTCTATGTTGAATGCGTCTCCGGTTGGTCTTCTTATGCCAGTAAGCCCTTTCGCTTTTGAGCTTCCGCAAACTGCTCCTACTTGGGCTAAACCACCACCTTCTGTCGTGAATAGATGACCTATGTCGTAATTATTTCTGCCAATTGCATTATCTATTTCTGTTTGTGCTATCGGTAGATCTGCGTCTGGATCATTATTTTCGAAAGGGTCAGTGTTTGTATCTTCAAAAATGACTAAGTCATTGTTTGCAACTATGCTGAGTCTAATTCCAAAATCTCGTTCAAATATTTCATTGACTCGATTGATGCTGGTCACTATGCCATTCGCAGCATTGCTTTTACTTCCATAAAAATTTGTGTATTGCCCTGTAGCCGCAACGGCAATTCGATAAGTGATAATAGAGCTTGTTTGGTTCGCACTACCTAGCGCACCTCTACGAGCTAGATTGGTTTCAATTGTTTGCTGAATCACTCTATCTTGAATGTCACCAGCCTGTTCGTATTGATAAACTTGGTAACCTGAGTTGTCTTTAATTGGATCTAGATATAGTTTTTTGCCATCTAGGATATAGACCGCATGAAGGCCATTTGGCCCTGTGTCAATTCGGGCTGTTTGATTCTCGTCATTTAACCTGTGGGCTTTAAAGCTTGCTATGTTTGGATATTTTTGCTGAAAATCTAATTCGTAGACAGGATCATAATGAGCTAAAAATTTTACGGTTTCACCCGTAAGGTCGGGCAACTCTAATATTACTTTTTCTGTTTGATTGGCTTTTGTTAGTGATAATAGCTTTTGTTGTAATTCATTTATCTGGCTATTTTGTAAATAAACGGCATTGGTGTTTTCTAACACAATACTGCTATTTTGTGTAGGCTTTGCTTGCAACCAGTTCCCAACCGCAACAAACGAAACCCAATAACAGCTCAAAAGTAAGATAAGTTTATTCATAGTCGCCAGCAATTACGGATTTGGAATCTTATTAATATTAACTTAAGACGAGAATATTGCACTTTTGGTTGCACGTTTTGTGACTTAATATACGAATGCCCCCATCATTAGTTGTTTCAGTTATTCTACGTTTTGTTATTTTTAATCCAATTCGATTTTTACATTCAATATCTATTGTTTAGTTACTTTGCTAAAATGCGCGCTGATTTATTGGTTGTGGTGGTGTTATGCAAGCTGAACGCATGCGTGCGGATAAAGATTTATTCTCGTATCAAAAATATTGGGCAGAGTGTTTTGAACCTGCGCCTTTTTTACCTATGTCTCGTAAAGAAATGGATAAATTAGGCTGGGATAGCTGCGACATTATTATTGTAACTGGGGATGCTTATGTTGATCACCCTAGTTTTGGCATGGCTGTTATTGGTCGAATGCTCGAAGCTCAAGGTTTTCGAGTTGGTATTATTTCTCAGCCTGATTGGACCAATAAAAATGATTTTATGAAGCTAGGCAAACCCAATTTATTTTTTGGTGTGACAGCTGGCAACATGGACTCTATGATCAATCGTTATACGTCTGATCGAAAATTAAGACATGACGACGCCTATACTGCTGGTGATATCGGCGGAAAACGCCCAGACAGAGCCGTAACTGTATACACCCAAAGATGTAAAGAGGCTTTCAAGGTGCCTGTTGTGATAGGCGGTATTGAGGCGAGTTTACGTAGAATTGCCCATTACGATTATTGGTCCGATAAAGTTAGACGTTCTGTTTTATTTGATTCTAAAGCTGATTTGCTCATTTACGGTAATGCGGAGCGACCGTTAGCTGAAATTGCACATGGCTTTGCAGCGGGTAAAACGGTTGCTGAAATGCAAGATATTCGCGGCACTGCTGTTTTACGTAAAGAAGCATTGCCTGGCTGGTATGGGGTTGATTCAACTCAATTAGATAAATTAGGTAAAATAGATCCTATACCGAATCCTTATGAGATGATTGATGAAGCAAGCTGCGATTCTAAAAAGGAAGAAGTAGAAGAAGTTAAAGCTGAAGTCGTTCAGATTCAGCCCGCCAAAAACCGTCGCCCGTGGGAAATGACTTATGTTAATTTACCACCATACGATGTTGTGCGAGCTGAGAAAGTTCATTACGCTCATACATCTCGTATTTTACATCAAGAGACTAACCCAGGTTGTGCCCGAGCGCTAGCTCAGCGCCACGGTGATCGTATTGTTTGGGTTAACCCGCCAGCTTTTCCATTAGAAACGTCAGAGATGGATGCTGTGTTTGGCTTGCCTTACGCTCGTATTCCACATCCTGTTTATGGCAATCAAAAAATACCTGCATATGACATGATTAAAACCTCGGTTAATATTATGCGAGGTTGTTTTGGCGGTTGTACTTTTTGCTCTATTACTGAGCATGAAGGGCGTATTATTCAAAGCCGTTCAGAAGATTCAATTATTCGTGAAATTGAAGAAATACGAGACAAAGTGCCTGGCTTTACTGGGGTTATATCTGATTTAGGTGGCCCTACGGCTAATATGTATAAACTCAGGTGCAAACATCCTAAAGCTGAACAAACATGTCGACGCATGTCTTGTGTATGGCCTGATATTTGTGGTCATATGGATACAGATCACACGCCTACGATTAATTTATATCGAAGAGCTCGCAAAATTAAAGGCATTAAGAAGATTCTGATTGCCTCTGGTGTTCGTTACGATTTAGCGGTTAAAGACCCTATGTACGTTAAAGAATTAGCAGAGCATCATGTGGGCGGGTATTTAAAAATAGCGCCAGAACATACCGAAGAAGGCCCTTTAAACAAAATGATGAAACCAGGTATGGGGACATATTATAAGTTTAAAGAGTTGTTTGATAAATACTCTCGCGAAGCAGGTAAAGAGCAATATTTGATACCTTACTTTATATCGTCGCATCCAGGTACGACAGATGAAGATATGGTGAATTTAGCAATTTGGCTAAAGACCAATAAATTTAAGCTTGATCAGGTACAAAACTTTTATCCTTCACCTATGGCCAGTGCGACGACTATGTATCATAGTGGCGCGAATCCATTACACAAAGTGAATCATAAAAGTGAGAAGGTATTTTCTCCAAAAGGGGATAAACAGCGCCGCTTACACAAAGCTTTGTTGCGATACCACGATCCTAAAGGCTGGCCACAAATTAGAGATGCATTAAAACAAATGGGTTTATCTAAATTGATAGGTAATGGTGCGAATCACCTGGTGCCATTTGGCGACGATAAAAAAGGCAGCAAGCGAGCTAATACGAAAGGCTTTCAAAAAGGCGCGACTCGTTTTAGTAAAGACCAAACCTTTAATAAAGCGGCTAAGACTTCCTCTACCAAAACATATGCCAAAAAACGAAAGTAAATTGAGCGCATAAATCCAACTGGAATTGCGTTAATACGGCGGTAGATATAACGAAAGCGGTAAGCAAAACTTACCGTTTTTTTTGTGGTTTTGATTTATGTTCTTTCAGTCGCTATTTCAGCTAAGAAAGCATCATTTGATGAATTACCTGAAGGGTTTAATGCCATAGCTAAACCATGTTGGTAAGCCGATTTTGCTTGGCTAGCCATGTTCTGTTGTTCATAAATCGCACCCAATAACGCATATTTTTTGGCGGATTTTTCTACTTTAATACTGGCTTCAATTGCTTGCTGCGCCAATTGCCAATCATAATTTTTGGCCGCACAAATCCCTAATGCAGTTAATAAGTTGTCGTTTTCAGGGTGTGCTTTAATTTGTTTTTCTAAGTAGCTAATTAACTTGTTAGGTTGTTGCAGTGGTAAGTTGTATAAACTAGCAATAACTTGCTCTGACACATCTGCCTTTAATATTTTAATTAAAGCTTTCTCTGCACTTTCGTGCTCAGCCGCGGCCACTAGTGAGGCTAGATAATAATTATCTGCGATTGGACTCGTTTTAACCCATTTTTTGATTTGTTTATAAAGAGACTCTATCTGAGTTTTATCACGATTCTGACCGGCTTGCTCAAAAGCTGGCTTAAATGAGATGTAAACTAGAGTATTAAATTGATTTAAGCTTAAATCTGAGTGCTTTCTTAATTGCGGTAGAAGCGCTCTAAGCTTATCTGCTGAATTTGCTTCCTGATAGACTTGCGCTAGTAAGTTAAGTACATGAGCATCTTTAGGATGCGCTTGGTGCAGTTCTTCACATAAGCTGATGGCTTTGTCTTGCTTTTCTTCTGTGACTAAGCTTTTTACCATAGCCAGTTTTTTCTGCACTTCATCACCATGTGATTCAGCTTTTAACAATAGCTGGGCAACTTTTTCTGGCTGGTTTAAATTTTTATTCGCTTCCGCTGCAACTAAGTAATGCGTTGATTCAATCGGGCTTTTGGTTGCATTTTTTAAGCTTAATTTTTCTGCAAGCGCAAAATCATGATTAAACAAAGCTTGTAGTGATTGTTGTAAGGTTAATAAACTTTTTTGCTTGGCCTTTTTTTCACGCCATTGGCTGAAGTTGCGCTTACTATTAAATATTAATCGCAACATGATTTGGCAGGCTTTTATCCCTATATATGCAATGAGCAATACAAAGAAAAAACCAAATAAGTTCATTTCCCACGTCCATCCTGAGACGGAAATTAAAACATAGCCTTTTTCTTCAGCTAGCATAGAACCGAAAGCTAGTAAGCAACAAAGTGCGAAAAATGCTAAAATGAATCTGATCATTTTATCAGCCTAATCTTTATTCGTTTAAGTTAGTATCTGCATTCGAATTATTACTGATACTAACGAGTAATTTCTCTGCTTCAATTAATGAATTTATTTTTAATAAGTTGTAGTTTCGGTTTAGCTCTTGCTCGTGTAATCCGGCTAGTTGCACCAAAATATTTTTGATTGCAGGATCATCCTTTTGATAATAAAGCGTTATCCAATCTAGAGTTTGTTGAATGCCAACACGATACACCTGTTGTTTTCTGTGAAGTGCCGCCCACTGAACCTGATTTAATTTACTAATTAGGTTTTGTCTGATGTTCGCTTCTTGTGCCGGCGTTAGCATAGCTTCTGCTGTTGCTTCTCGTTTTTTCGGTAAGAAAGACTCTAAAAAATCCTCAAATGAATTAGTCAAATTACTCATACTAGGTGTATCTGTTATTTCTTTCTGTGCAATTTCTTGTGTTAGTTTTGGCAGTTGAGATTCGTTTAGCGGCAAAAACATGACTTGGCGAATTAACTCTGTGATAGTGAAAAATATTCCTTCAATATCAGCCTCATTAATTGATTCAACCGTACCTATATCATCGGCAATAATTTGTTTTAACTGGAACCAGCTTGCTGAGCTAATATCGTTTGCCCTTGCTTGTGCAAGTCTTAATGTTGCTATTGTGCTTTGTTTGTCTTGTTCTATATAAAGCTTTCTAGATGCTAGCGTAATTAAATATTTTACGTCAATTAACACTGATTCTTCAGTCGATGTTGATTTCTTTGACGAGATTTGGTCTAGCGCAATTTGTGTGTCTTGGTTACGTTTATCTATGTCGTCATTTAATTTTTGGCTTAAGGTGTCTAAACGACGAGTGATGTCATGATTGATAGCTTCTTGGCTATTTTCTACAGCATTTAATACTGCTGATTGTCTTTGGTCTAATAGGGCTTCTAATTGAGTTTGTTGCCAATATAGCCAACCAGATAAACCAGCTGCGCAAGCTGCTATAAGTAGGGCGAATATGCCACTATAACTGATGCCACTTTCTGGTTTATCTTCAACTTCAGGTTTAGCCTGAGCTTCAACCTTTGAATGTGGAATTGTGTTTTCAGATGTTGCTTCGACTCTTAGTTCAACAGGCGCGCTTATTTCTTCTTTTTTGTCTGTCATAGCCATCTCTATAAGTAAATTTGATTTAGTGACGTTATTATTGTTTGGTTATTTGCACTATTTATATTTGTAACATTGTTAAGCCCTAGCTGTTCGAGTTGAGTTTTTACTCTAACTGAAGGCACTAAACATAAAGTGGACTTTAGTTTACCGAACAAGTCGTTATCTAACGAGATAAGTTGCAGTCCTATTTCACCACTGGTGATTATAAACACATCCGCTTGCTTAATTTTAGCTAATTGTGTGTCAGGTATGGAAATCCAAACACGCTTATACACATTGTAGGTTTTTAAATTTTTTTTAGCCAGTTTAAAAGCGTTTGCAATTTCATCTCGGCCTGCTTCACCTTTAAATAAAAAAGCTTGGTCAAATTCAATTTGCTGGCATAGCTCGATTAAACTTTCTGATATTGCTTGTGTAGGGGTTAATACTTGAGCGAAACCAAAGTTTGCTAGGGCTTGTGAACTGGCTTTGCCGATGCCAATTGCTGTGACTTGTGATAAATCTAGGTTTAGTTTAGCAAGTTCAAAATATTGCACTGCAAATTGGCTGGTAAATATATAAATGGTTTTTGAGTTAGTAGAAATTGAATTAAGAGCCGTAAAGTGTTCGCCCTTTGTTATGTTAAATAGAGGTTGGTGAATGCTCAGGTAATTATTTTGAATAAGTAAATCGGTGAGGGCTTCTCCACGCTCACCGACTCTTGGGTTATAAACGCTAGGTTTACTTACCATACACTTGGTCTAATACTTTTTTGGCGCCCGCATCTAATAATTTTTGGGCAACAGACTGTCCGATTTTTTCTGCATTAAGCAGAGAACCAGTCTCCTCATAGAAGAATCTTTCACTACCGTCTACCGCAGCCACTAAACCTCTAAAGTAAATTTGATCGCCTTGTAAAATCGCATGTCCAGCAATTGGAACTTGGCAACCACCGTTTAAGTGGGTATTGAATGCTCTTTCAGCTTTTAACCTAATGCTAGTATCCTTATCTGCGAGTGGTTTAAGCAAACTTAAAGTTGCTTCATCGTCTAACCTACACTCGATCCCAACTGCACCTTGGCCAACCGCGGGTAACATGGTTTCTGGCGCGATATATTGCTTAATTCTGTCTTTTTGTTCTAAGCGTATTAAACCTGCAGCGGCTAGAATAATGGCATCAAATTGACCTTCGTCGAGTTTACGTAATCGGGTTTGAACATTGCCACGTAAACTTTTTATTTGTAAATCTGGGCGTATATTGAGCAATTGACACTGGCGACGTAAGCTCGATGTGCCAACTACAGCACCTTGAGGGAGTGCTTCGAGTGATGCGTAAGTATTCGATACAAAAGCATCTCTTGGATCTTCACGTTCGCATATCACTGCTAAGCCTAAACCTTGCGGAAATTCCATCGGAACGTCTTTCATTGAGTGAACGGCAATATCAGCTTCACCGTTTAACATAGCGACTTCTAATTCTTTAACGAACAGGCCTTTGCCACCAATTTTTGCCAACGGCGTATCTAAAATTTTGTCACCTTGAGTTTTCATTGTGACCAGTGAAACATCTAGGTCTGGGTGTAATTTTTCTAATTCTGTTTTTACAAAATTGGCCTGCCATAAAGCAAGTAAACTGTCGCGGGTGGCTATTTTAAGCTGTTTGTTCATATCAAAGTTTTTTACTATGTAGAATAGGCGGTTATATTAGCTTAATTGGTTGTTATACTCTAGCTTGTCTTTAGCTAAGTGTTGTTATCTATTTATACCTTGTTCTAAATCATTATTTTGCGAGCACAGTGGAGGTTTTGGTGTCTGTATATGAAGTTTTAAATATTGCAGTGCAACTTGGGATGATCTTAATTATCGCGAGTGGTTTTGTATATGCGCGTAAGCAGTTTAATTTACATACTAAATCACATGAATGGGAGCGAATGATGCTGACTCAAAATGCGATTGTGGATTTTAGAAAAAACCAAAGTTTAAAAAATATTAGTACTAAGCTAGGTTATTTAGGTAATGAACATGAATTATCCTTATCAGAAATGAACTCTGCGTTCGAATTAGACTCAGAGCTACGTGCCGATGTTCATATGTATTTAAACCAAATTGAAATTTTATGTGCAGGTTTACTCAATGGAGTGTACGAAGAAAAACTCATTCAAGATAGCATGGGGAATACAATTGGCTATGCTTTTGATTTTTTTAAACCATATATAGAACAAAGACGTACAGATCTGACGCCAAACTTGTACGCTAAAACTGAGCAGGTTGTGAACAACTGGAGCCAGTTAAAGGAGAATTAAATGAAAAAATACTATTGGTTGTTGTTAGTCATACCATTAATCACAAGCTGTAGTATTTCTTTTTATTACAACAAATTAGATTGGCTCGTAAGTTGGTATTTGGATGATTATGTCGACTTGACTGAATTACAACAAGACGAATTTGACCTCAACTTTTCTAAGTGGCATCAGTGGCATAGAGATACTCAACTCGTTAAATACACAGCTCAGTTAAACGAAATTAAAACTTTAGTTGATCAAGAAGTTTCGTCCCAACAAGTCGAACTCCATCTGTATCAGTTAGAGGCTCATTGGCATACTGTGCTGGATTATATTGCGCCTCAGTTGAGCCAACAAATTGTTACTTTGTCTGCTCAGCAAAAGCAACAATTGCTGGACAATATCGCGCAAACCAATTTAGAAAAGCGTCAAGATTATTTAGAGTTATCAAGCGAAGAACGGTTAGAAAAAAGCATTAAACGGGCTCATAAGTCGTTTAAAAAATGGTTTGGTGAATTAAGCCAGATTCAACTAGAGAATATTACTGAATTCACTCGGCAACATAACTCGGACCGAACTGCTTGGTTTGAGTATAGAGACGACTGGCAGCAAGTCTTCTCAGCAAGTTTACAAAGGGATTCAGTTAGCGATAATAATCAAAGTCAGCTTTCTCAAATTACCAATTTAATTGCTAGGCCTTACCAGTTAAGAAAAGACGTTTTTCAACAAAGCCTAAACCATAAAAATAAGCAGTTTACTGTGCTTTTGGCGAGATTTATCAATCAAGCGAGCGATGAACAAAAGCAGCATTTTATTGCTGAGTTGGATGATTACATTGATATTTTTGAGAGCTTGCAACAGTAAAACTAAAAGCTTTGAGGTTGTAATACACTACTCAAATGTTAATTGCCACTTTACTTTAGCTTGATAGGTATGCTCTTGGCTTAGCTCTGAATCCATCAGAGGATGCTGCGCTAGCCAGTTATCATCAAATTTTAGATGAATATCGTCTAGCCCATGGCTAATGGCTTTTACGTGCGGTAAAACTTCATCTTTTCTTCGCATTGTTAGCAAAACCGCCAATCTGAGCAGTCGAGTTAATTGACCCGCCAAAATTGGACTTGTCATGGTTTGTTGATTGATTTGCATTAGATCTATGTCATCTTTATAGTTTCTAACAATCGATATCAATAGTTTTCGTTGAGCTAGGCTAAATCCAGGAATTGCGGTATTACTTAAAATGTATTCGCCATGGCGAGCAGCCGATTTAAAATCAATTGCTAAACCGACCTCGTGCAAAACGGCAGCCGCTTCTAAAATCGCTTTGCTGTCATGTTGGTCGAGTGACCAATGTAATTCAAGTTGATCAAATAACTTTAGAGCTGTGTCTCTAACTCGATAAGCATGTTCTTTATCTAATTGATAGCGTCCAATAAAACTTAATAAGGTTCTTTGGCGTATATCATGCTGCTGTAGGCAAGGGATCATGCTGTAGATCATGCCTTCTCTTAATGCGCCTCCCGCAACTACCATATAATTGATATGTAGCGCTTGAAAAATGGCGATTAAGATAGCTAATCCACTCACAAATACTGGGCGCCTTTCTTCTAAAAGTCCCGGCAAAATTAAATTGTCTATATTGCCGCAATCTATGGCTGCTTGTTTTATTTTGAGCAGCTTCTCGAGCGTTATCATTTCTGATTCGCCACTTGCAATTAATATTTCTTGAAGCGCTTGTGGGGTGCCTGATGCACCTAAACAGGCTTGCCAGCCAAAAGATAAGTATGGTTGTAATTTTCCAGATAGAGCCATTTGCGCAGCTTTGATTGCTTGCTCAAAGTTTCTATGGTTGATTTCGCCATTAATAAAGTAGTTTTGTTTATAAGTGACACAGCCAATGTTTAAGCTATTGACTATTTTGGGCTCAAACCGTTCACCAGCAACAATTTCTGTGCTGGCGCCACCTATATCTATGACTAATTTTGTGATCGAGGTGCCAGAGGTATGAGCGACACCAACATAAATTAGCTTAGCTTCTTCTTCACCACTAATAATATCTATTCTGTGGCCTAAGATCGCTTCTGCTTTCTCTAAGAATACATCGCGATTAGTTGCGATTCTCAGTGCCGCAGTTCCTACAATTCTGACATTTTTTCGTGGTAAATCTTGTAATCGTTCGGCAAATAAAGATAAGCAGTCTAGACCTCTAGCCATGGCTGCTTCATCTAACTCACCATTTTCTTGCAAACCTGCGGCAAGTCTTACTTTGCGTTTGATTTTGCCAATTGTCTGAACACTTCCTTCAACAGATCGCACAATTAACATGTGAAAGCTGTTTGAACCTAAATCAATCGCTGCGTAAATAGGGTAACTCGGTTCAGACATACAGGATTTTTTCCTTAACTCTAAATATTCTTAACGTCGGCCTTTATTAGGTCTGTTGCCCTGTCCTCGATTATTTCTGTATTGAGGACGACTAGGAGGCGTTACATCATCTAATAATGCACTTGAATCATAATTGGTAACCGGAATCGCATGATCTATATAAGTCTCGATACCTGGTAAGTTGTATACGTATTTTTCGCAAGCAAAGCTAATTGCGTGACCACTTTGACCTGCTCGGCCGGTACGACCAATACGGTGGACATAATCTTCACAGTCGTCAGGTAAATCAAAATTGATTACATGAGTAACTAAAGGAATATGTAAACCACGTGCAGCAACATCTGTCGCGACTAAAATATCTAAAGTACCTTGGGTAAACTTTTCTAAAATACTTAAGCGTTTTTTCTGCGGGACATCACCAGTTAGTAGGCCAACTCTGTGTCCGTCTGCTTTTAACCAATTATAGACATTTTCACAGCCGTGCTTAGTGTTTGAGAAAACAATCGCTTTATCTGGCCACTCTTCTTCCAATAAAGTTAAGAGTAGTAGCATTTTATCTTCATCAGCAGGGTAAAATAACTCTTCAGTTATTCTTGTATTTGTCATTTGCTCAGGTGCGATATGGACATGAGTAGGGTCATTCATGTGCTCGTAAGCAAGCTCTTGAACCTTATTTGACAAAGTTGCTGAGAACAATAAATTTAATCTTTCTTTAGGCGCAGGCATGCGTCTAAATAAATAGCGAATATCTTTGATAAAACCAAGATCAAACATTCTATCGGCTTCATCAAGCACGACAGCTTCTAGTTGACTGATATCAAATAGACCTTGTTTGTAGTAATCTATAATCCGACCAGTGGTACCTATGATGATGTCTGCACCTGCTTCAAGGTCGGCTTTTTGGCTTTCGTAGCCATCACCACCGTATATTAAGGCGATTTTTAAACCTGTATATTTAGCAAGTAAAGCCGCATCTTTGTGAATTTGTACTACCAACTCTCTTGTTGGTGCCAATACAATTGCACGGGTCTTATGATCTGCTTGATGGTTATCAGGCGTATTGTTTTTTAAATGATTGAAAATAGCGACAAGAAATGCCATTGTTTTGCCAGTCCCGGTTTGGGCTTGGCCAGCAACGTCTTTTCCTGCCAATGCGATAGGCAAACTTTCTGCTTGAATTGGAGTACAATATTGATAATTGGCTTCAGCAAGCGCTTGCTTTATTGAATTATGCATCTCTAAAGAGGCAAATTCTGTCTGTGATAAGTGAGTTTGTATTGTCATAGTATCGCCAAGCATACAGTTTAAGCTTGCAAAAAAAAACTGAATAGATTAAAAAAACACTCTGAAATTTATTATAATCGGATTTTTCCGATAAAACTCTGGAGAACTCAATGAGCTCTGATAGCATTTTAACCTTATCTGATGCGGCTTTCGAAGCCGATGTACTTAATTCTGACAAGCCTGTGCTAGTTGATTTTTGGGCTGAGTGGTGTGGACCATGTAAAATGATCGCGCCAATTTTAGCTGAGGTAGCAACAGAATATGCAGATAAAGTAACGATTGGTAAATTAAATATAGACCAAAACAATGCTTCACCTGCAAAATACGGTGTTCGTGGTATTCCTACATTGCTTTTATTTAAAGCGGGTAGTGTTGCAGCGACTAAAGTTGGTGCTTTATCTAAAACTCAGTTAAAACAATGGTTAGACGAAAACCTTTAATTGACTGAACGCCAGAAAAAGAAGTTCAAAAAAAGTACTTCTTTTTCTGGATCTATTTTATCTTAAGTGCTAACTTATCATCTATTAGTTTGCTTAAACCCAAGCTAAATCCCAATTTTATTAAATCCCTAATTTAACCTAATCAGATATTTTACTGAATCATCCAGTATTAAAAACACAAAGAACCCACCAGTATGAATTTAACCGAACTAAAAAACAAACCAATTAGTGAACTTGTTCAGCTTGCTGAATCTATGGGCTTAGACAATATGGCTAGGCTACGTAAGCAAGATATTATCTTCTCTATTCTTAAACGACACGCTAAAAGTGGTGAAGACATTTTTGGTGATGGTGTATTAGAAATATTGCAAGATGGCTTCGGCTTTCTTCGCTCAGCTGACTCTTCGTTCTTAGCTGGACCAGATGATATCTATGTCTCTCCTTCGCAAATTAGACGTTTTAATTTACGAACAGGCGATTCAATTGCCGGTAAAATTAGACCGCCAAAAGAAGGCGAAAGATATTTTGCACTATTAAAAATTAACCAAGTTAATTTTGACAAGCCAGAAAATTCACGTAATAAAATCTTATTTGAAAACTTAACCCCGCTTCATGCAAATGAAAGAATGGTTATGGAACGTGGTAACGGCAGTAAAGAAGATATAACAGCCCGTGTACTTGATTTAGCCTCTCCAATTGGTAAAGGTCAACGTGCCTTAGTAGTAGCACCGCCAAAAGCGGGTAAAACAATGTTACTACAAAACATTGCTCAAGCTATCTCAGCAAACCACCCAGAATGTGTTCTTATGGTATTGCTAATTGATGAGCGTCCGGAAGAAGTTACAGAGATGCAGCGTCTTGTTAATGGTGAAGTTGTCGCTTCAACTTTTGATGAACCTGCGAGCCGCCACGTTCAAGTTGCTGAAATGGTCATTGAAAAAGCAAAACGTTTAGTTGAGCATAAAAAAGATGTTGTTATCTTACTAGATTCAATCACTCGTTTAGCACGTGCATACAACACAGTTATTCCTTCATCAGGTAAGGTACTAACAGGTGGTGTTGATGCAAACGCATTACATAAACCAAAACGTTTCTTTGGTGCTGCACGTAACGTAGAAGAAGGTGGTAGTTTAACGATTATCGCAACTGCGTTAACCGACACTGGCTCTAAGATGGATGAAGTTATCTACGAAGAGTTTAAAGGTACTGGTAACATGGAAATCCACTTAAACCGTAAAATTGCGGAAAGACGTGTATTCCCAGCAATAGACTTTAATCGTTCAGGTACTCGTCGTGAAGAATTATTAACGACGCCAGATGAATTGCAGAAACTTTGGATCTTGCGTCGAATCGTACATGAGATGACAGAAGTCGATGCGATGGAATTCTTAATTGATAAACTATCAATGACAAAAACGAATAATGAATTCTTTGACGCTATGCGTCGTCAAAAATAAATTAGTTTTGTAAATTGATTTTTATTTGAGCAGTCAAACAAGACTGTTCAAATAAAGCTGGATAATTTAACTTTTATCGTTAAAATCAAAAGCCTGACATCTTGTTTATATTAATGTGTAAATAACTAATCTTTGTCAGGTTTTTTAAATGCGCCCGTAGCTCAGCTGGATAGAGTAGGTGGCTTCGAACCACTTGGTCGGGAGTTCGAATCTCTCCGGGCGCGCCATTTCTTTTTGTATCTACCTATATTCTTTAACTTCGCTACCTTTATTTTGCAATCCTTTGTGCCTTACATTATTTACTTTTGACAGTTCTGCTTATTTAAATTGTTAGTATATCCGCATCTAACACCTTAGTAATAAATCTCAACTAGGGATAACAACTTGCTTTCTTGAAGGCCTTATTTCCTAATAACTGTGTTGAATACGCTAGTAATCGCCAGCTATTACGTATGTAAATTCGCCTTGTTCTGAGAAAAAATATCTTTCAAGAAATCAACATTTAATAATATCAATAGCTTCATGAGGTTGGTTAATTTTTTATCTCGAGTTAAGGTTAATAAATTAATTTGACATAATATGTCTTGCTGGTGCATCATTAGCGAATTGTTGATTAGTTGTAAATTTTGAGTGCTATGTTATGTTGGCTTCTTTTGAGCGTATAGAAGCTAAATCAGGATTATTAGCAATGGCTAATCATATAAGGAGGTATAGATGTTTACATTTTTCACCGCAGATTTTAATTCTGCCTACAGTATCGCTTTAGCAATTATGCTAGGGCTAGCAATGCTTGAAGGGGTTGCTATGCTCATTGGCCTAAGTTTACTAAGCGCATTAGATGATTTAATTCCAGCAGACTTAAGTGTAGATTCAGACGCACAGATAACGACGCCTGGCTTAACCAGTGTTTTAGGTTGGTTAGGTCTTAATCAATTACCCTTGCTGATTTGGCTTGTGCTGTTTTTAACTAGTTTTGGCTTAACTGGGGTAAGTGTTAATTATATTAGTCTCTCTACTCTAGATATGTTGTTCCCAAGTAGCATACTTTTCGGCTTCTCTTTTATTTTTGCTGTTATTTTCAGTAAATTTTGGGGGCGCCGCTTAGCTAAAATATTTCCTAAGAACGAGTCAACCGCCATTTCATCACTCGACATGCAAGGACTTGAGGCAAGAATAACGGTAGGCGTGGCTAAATTAAACAGCTCAGCAGAAGCCACTTGTGTCGATAATTATGGCCAAAGGCATTATGTCATGGTGCAGCCGATTGAAGAAAATCAGGAATTTACAGCGGGTACTAATGTTGTATTAATAGAGAAACAAACTAACTATTGGTTAGTCGCAAAATTAAACTAGAAACTTAAAAGGAAAAAACATATGGAATCTTTAGGATTAGATAGCAATATTACATTTATTTTGACCTCAGCAGGCTTAGTACTGATTGCCTTACTGACGATAGGTCTTATTTTTGCCAAATTATATACTCGGGCAACCAAAGAAATTGCTTTTGTTAGGACAGGATTAGGCGGCGAAAAAGTAGTTAAGGATGGTGGCGCTGTGGTTTTACCCGTGGTGCACGAGACTATTCCAGTAAATATGAATACGTTACGCATTGAAGTTGAAAAAACACAAAAAGATGCACTTATTACCAAAGATAGAATGCGTGTCGACGTTAAAGCTGATTTCTATTTGAGAGTTGCACCTAATGTCGAAGGGATCTCTATGGCAGCTCAAACCCTTGGTACTAGAACCATGCGAGTTGAAGAGTTAAAAAAATTAGTCGAGTCGAAATTTGTTGACGTATTGCGAGCGGTAGCTGCAGAAATGTCGATGACAGAAATGCATGAGCAAAGATCGGAATTCGTACAGAAAGTTCAGCAAAATGTGATGAACGATTTAGAAAAAAATGGTCTAGAGCTAGAATCTGTATCTCTAACTGGCTTTGATCAAACGGACCTTCAGTATTTTAATGAAAACAATGCTTTCGATGCCGAAGGGCGAGCCAGATTAACTAAAATAATTGAACAAAAGCGTAAAGAAACAAATGATATCCAACAAGAAAACCGCGTTTTGATTGAGCAAAGAAACTTGGAAGCAGAAAAGCAATCTATGTTGGTTAAAAAGGAAGAGGAAGAAGCTAAGCTCAGTCAGGAACAAGAGTTAGAGTTTAAACGAGCCGAACAAAAAGCAGAAGTTGCAAAGCATAGAGAGCAAAAAGAAAGAGAAGAACGCGAAGCTGAGATCGCTAAGCAAAAAGCGTTAGAGGTAGCTGAACTTGAGAAATCAAAAGAAATAGAGACTCGAGAAATTGAGAAAAGAAAAGCACTTGAACAAGCTAGAATTCAGCAACAAAAAGATTTAGAAGTTGCAGAGCAAGATAAACACATAGCCATAGCACAAAAATCAGAAGAAGAATCAGCAGCTCAGGCTAGAGCCGCTGAAGCAGAAAAAGAGAAAGTTGAAAAAAGTGAAGCCGTAATAACGGCCAAGCAAATAGCAGAAGCCAATCGTCGTAAAGAGATTGAAGTGATTGATGCTAAAAAAGAAGCAGAACGTGAAGCGGTTGGGGTTAAAGTGCAAGCTGAGGCGGAAAAAATAGCTGCGGAAGATAAAGCATCTGCTATTTTGATTGAAGCGAAAGCTGAATCCGATGCGAAAAAACTAAAAGCCGAAGCTGATGAAAAAGTTTACGCGGTAGAAGCAGCTGGTAAACAAGCAATGTATGACGCTGAAAATACTTTAAGAGATGAGCAAGTTGAACTTCAAAAATCGCTCGCGATATTGAAAGTATTACCAGAGCTAATTGCGAATGCAGTTAAGCCACTGGAAAGCATTGAAGGTATTAAAATATTGCAAGGCTACGGAAGTATGACTTCAGCTGGCGATTCTGCTTCAAATGCTGATTCAGCTGGCATTGCAGAGCAAGTAACTAAAGCTGCGCTTAATTATAGAGCCAATGCGCCTGTGGTTGATGCTATGCTCAAAGAAGTAGGTTTAGTAGATAAAGATACGGGATCATTAGTTGATTTAGTCACGGGTAATAGTTCAATTGTAGCTGACGCAATTAACGTTACAGCTGCTTCAGAATCGCCAAAGCATAATGGTGCAGGTGTTAAGAACACTCAGTAGTATCACATAAGTAAAACAAGCTAACTGTATTTAGTATGCGGTTAGCTTTCTTGCCAATCAAAAACAGAGTAGTTGTTTTTGCCTTGTTTTTTAACCTGGTACATGGCGAAGTCGGCATTGTCGAATAGCTTTTCAAATGAATTTGCCGATGCTGGGAACATGGCAACGCCTATACTCGAGCCTAAATTAACGCTGACTTCAGCATTGAGAGGGATGGCCATTTGGGTGGCTATTACTATCTTTTCAGCTATAGATTCAACTTGGCTTTGATTTGCGTTATTTAAAGCGACTACAAACTCATCACCGCCCCAGCGAGCAACTAAGTCTGATTTACGAGTTAGCTTTTTAATCCGGTTTGCCAGCTCAATTAATACTAAATCGCCCGCATCATGGCCGTATGTATCATTAACTGCTTTAAAGCCATCTAAATCAATCACAAGTAAGCCTAACTCTGAGCTCATATCTTTGTTGGCTATATATTGTTCAATGATGCGTCTTGCCGAACGACGATTTTTTAAGTGAGTTAATGTGTCATGGTCGGCTTCAAATTCAGTTTGAAGTAGTTTTTTACGTTGCTGAGTCACATCATTTAAGAAAATAAAAGTATTTAATTCGCCAAACATGTTTTCGGCTTTGGTATAAGTTAGATTAAACCACTGCTGTTCTGATTCTGGGTGAGCTGAGTTTATAATTTCAATTTCAACTGTATGCGGATGGTTGAGCTCGGTACAGCTTATAATTTCTTGTTTAACTTCATCAATTTCATAACACATTCGCTCAAGCCAAAGGTCATCTAAGATTATCTCATTCAAACCGCTATTTTTTTGCCATAGCTCTTTAAATTTTGGGTTGTAAGATTTAAGGACAAGATCTTGATCGGTTACCGCTAGCGCATTAGTGGAGAGCTCACAGATCATTTTGAAATTGTTAGAAAGCATTTGGGTCTGCATTGCTAACGTGCGCTCTTTATTTATTCTCTCATCTAGTTTGGTTAGCAATTCATTGACTCTGTGACGAATAATACCTATTTCGTCGTTTCTTAGGCTTTCTTTTAAGTGACTGGGATGATCACTGTTTAAGTCAACTTTGGCAAGTTCTTGAGTTAAGTTTTCAATCGGATGAGAGACTAGTAAGTAGGTAACTACCCAAGCAACTATAGAGCTGATAATGACAATCCAGCTACTGCCTATAATTTCTGATTTAGCTAGGTTCTGAGCTTTTTCTTTGACGAGTAATTCATTTTTATAAATGATGATTTCACCAATACTTTCTTGTTCATCGAAAGGCGAAATAAGCTGCTCTTTATATTGCTCCGTATTACATATTTGACCAAGTTGGTTACTGATTTCTTCGGTTTTTATACTGGCACACAGTACGATATTATTCTTAAGTAGACCGTTTACAACATCATCTGCCAGTGATTGGTTATTTAGATAGGCGGCGACAGCTGCAGCATCATAAACAGTCGCGACAAGTGACTTTATCGCTGTATTAGATTCACTTTGACTATTATTTAAAATACGTTGGTATGAAGAATAAGAAATAATTAGCATGGCAAAAATGGCCATTGAGGCGACATATATAGCTAATTTTAAGTTTATTTTCATAAATGAATCATAGATCTTAAAGTGAATACTAATAGTATAGTTTGAATCGAAAAAACTTCTGATTATTTCTTACTAGTTGAAATAGCTTCATATGCCGCTTGTATGTCCTGCGCCTTTTCTTTTGCTAAATCAATTGCTTGCTCAGGTAAGCCTTGAGCAGATAGTTTGTCTGGATGATGCTGAGCCATCAACCTTTTATATGCTTTTTTGATCGTTTTTACATCGTCAGTCGGTTTCACACCTAAAATATTGTAGGCATTGTTAATATCAACTTTGCTGTTTGCAGATTGATTTTGTTGATGGTGTTTTACACTTGCTGCTACTTGACTTAATAAAGCGTTAAACGTTGAGTCGTCTATACCTAACTCTTTTGCTACTTTTTTTAGCACTGCCTTGGCATTGGGATGTAGTTGTCCATTGGCGTAAGCCGCTTGGGTTTGGATTTCTAAATAAACCAGCATGAAATCACGGCGGCTAAAGCAATATAGTTTAAATTCTTCCAGTGTTTCTTTAATTGGAAAATCAGTTTGTTTGCCTTCTCGGTATGCGGCTTGAGCTTCTTTTCTGATATCTCCTTTTAGTCCCATTTTATCCATAAAAGCAGTCGCTAGGGCGATATCAGACTCTGTTACTCTGCCTGAAGATTTGGCGATGTGGCCCATAATTGAGAATAAGGTATGAAAAAAGATAGCTCGACTGGCGAGCGGGGCTTGGCCTTTTATTAAACTGGATAAACCGCCGCTATCTGCCAAAGCTTTGGCGTAGGCTTTATCAAAATAGTGGCCAATGAGTACGCCCATAATGGCACCAGGCCAGCGGAAAAACATAAATCCAAAAATTAAACCTAGTATTTTTCCCCAACTATTCATTCATGCCGCCTTATGCTTGTTGTTCTTGTATTTTTCTTAATCTTTCTGGTGTGCCAATATCAGACCACTGACCTTGGTAAATCTCTGCAGTTACTTGTTTTTTATCAATTTCTTGCTTTAGCAGTTTACCTAAACCTAACGGGAGTTCAAATTCTTCTTGGAAAAACTTACTCGAATAAAGTCCAATTCCTGAGAAAGTATATTTTTGCTTAGAAACTAATTCTGCATGAGAACCTTGTATCCCAAAATCACCATCAAGGTTATGTTCTGGATTATTAACGAGTACTATATGTGCTAGGTGTGTTAGCTTTTGCTGTTTCAATTTGGCAAAATCAAAGTCAGTCCAAACATCACCGTTGACTACAATGAAAGGTTCATCACCTAGCAAGGGTAGAGCTTTTATTATGCCCCCAGCAGTTTCAAATGCGCCAACTGGTTCAGGGCTATATTGTATTGAACAGCCATATTTTGAACCGTCACCCAATTTTTTAGGAATTTGCTCACCTAACCATGCATGGTTAATAACTATCTGGCTGATACCCGCTTTAACTAGAGCTTCAATATGATATTCAATTAAACATTTATTATTGACGTTTAATAAAGGTTTTGGCGTTATATCCGTTAAAGGTTTCATTCTTTCACCGCGACCAGCGGCTAAAATCATAGCTTTCATTTAGTGTTACTTCCTAGTTGTAACTTACTCTCGATTAACTTCGCAAATTCGGTTAATTCTGGGTATTTAATGCAAACTTGATAAATGTAGTTCATGACATCTGGAATATGTTTAAGGTAATTGGGTTTATCGTCCCTAATTGCAAGGCGAGAAAAAATACCGGCGCATTTTATGTGGCGTTGTAGCCCAGTTAAATCAAACCACTTATGCCATGCTTCTTTGGTTATATTAGCTTGGTATGTTTGACGAAACGTTTCTGCTAGCTCAGTAACTTTATCTTGCGGCCAAATTAGGTAGCAATCTTTAAGTAAAGAAACGAGATCATAGGTAATAGGTCCAATTAAAGCACCTTGAAAATCAATTAAACCGAGTTGGTTTATATCTCCGCCGGCAAACATAATGTTGCGGCTATGGAAGTCTCTGTGTACTAAAACTTGAGGCTGCTGTTGGAACTGATTTGAGATGAATTCAAAGGCAGAATTTAGCATCTCATGTTCTTTTGTATTTAATTTTAGCCCTAAATGTTGCTCGACGAACCAGTCATTGAATAAGCTCATCTCAAACTGGACCAAGTTGCTAGAATATTTATCAACTAAATCAAATTCACTTGTTGGCAATTGCTGTAACTGATTTAAAGTGGGAAAAATATTTTGGTATAAACTTGGGTAATTTTTTGACGAAATTAAATTGGCAAGATGAATATCACCAAAATCGCTTAACAACATAAAGCCCATTTCAAAATCAGTGGCAATAACTTCCGGTGTATTTAAGCCGGCTTGCTTGAGTTTTTTTGCTAGATTTACAAACAGCGGGTTGTTTTCTTGCGCTGGTGGCGAATTAACCGCAATTAGACTTTTATCAGCTAATTCTACTCGGTAATATTTTCTAAAACTGGCATCGCCTGAGATTAAATTTATATTAAATGCTAAGTTTGGTAGTTGAAGATTAACCCAATTTTGTAATTGTTCACTTGGTGAAATAGACGAATTCATTTATTTGACTTAATTATTGGCGTTAAAGACTAAAAAATGACTAAGAATTGCAGCTTAAACTCACAAGAAATAGCCCTAAGATTTATTTTGCTTTATCATAACGCTTTCATTGTATTTAGGTAAGACGCTTTCGTTTTTATTGTCTTTTAATTAGCGCGCTAAATTTTTATCCTAAGTTTATTTATACTGGTTCAATCACACGTGATTCGTATTTTATTAGTTTCGGTTTTTTTCTTTAGTAGCTGTCTTGCTGCTGATGAATTGCAATGTTATGTCAACGCCAGTGTTAGTAAGGCTGATGAGCCAGCCTCAACTCAAACGCTAGAAACAGACCCTAACTTACCTATTATTATCGAAGCAGATAAAACCGAAGTTAGCAAAGAAAGCGCAGCTAAATTTATTGGAGACGTTAGCATTCGCCAAGGTAATAATTCTATTCGGGCGAATACAGCAAACATTTCGAGTAACAGAGACAGAATTATAGCCTCAGGCGGCATTGAATTTAGTAACCAATTTTTCCAAGCTCATAGTGATGTACTTGAAGCTGATTTTAATAAATCGCAGCTCAGCCTGACAAAAACAAAATACCAGTTAGATAACTTTGCTGGACATGGACAAGCAGGTGTTTTTCTAATCGATGAAAAAAATCAAAAATTAGAATTATCCGATGCTACTTTTACTAACTGCCCGCCACAAGCAGCACCCGATTGGCAGCTTAAATCAGAAAAAATAACCTTATCTATGCAAGATGAGTGGGGCGAAGCTTGGCATAGTCGAATTGAGTTGTTTGAAGTGCCCGTTATTTACCTGCCTTATTTGTCTTTCCCGTTAACGGATAAGCGAAAGAGCGGTTGGTTATACCCTAGCATTGAAACCTCAACCCAAAGCGGTTTGGATGTATCTGCACCTTATTACTGGAACATTTCGCAGCAAATGGATGCGACTTTTACCCCTAGGCTATTATCTAAACGTGGTTTGCAACTTGGTACTGAATATAGATATTTAACGAAAAACTCAGAAGGCGAAATCTACTTTGAGATTATGTCGAGTGATAGTGAGTTTGTTGCTGATGATATCGCCGGTTCAGGCATTCAAAGTCGAAATGCGATTAATTGGCTACATACAGCACAGTTAAATGAATTTTGGGATACATCAGTCGATTTGATTTTAATTAGTGATGATAGCTATGTATCCGATTTAGGCTTTAAAGATTTGAATGAAGTTGATACGCATGTACAGCGACGTGTTTCTTTTAACCGAATTGATAAAAATTGGGATTTGTCGATTAATTTACGTGACTTTGAAGTTTTTGGTAGCCATAGTCGACCTTACCGAACTTTACCCGAAATAAGCCTAAACTATTCAGGTTACACCCAGCCAGAAGGGTGGTCGCTTGAGCTACCTGCTGAGTTTGCTTGGTTTCATTCCGAAGAAAAGTCATTACCTAATGCAATTAGGTTACATACAGAACCTAAATTAAGCTGGTCTATTTACCGCCCTGCTTGGGAGTTAAGTATAGCCAGCTCGTTAGCTTCGACTGCTTATCATCAACAGAATATTACAGAAGTAGGTGAAGTCGATGGCTATGATACAATAACCCGAACTTTACCTAGGTTTAGAGTGAATGGCCGACTGATTCTTGAACGGCCCGTTGATTGGTTTGATAAAAGTATGCGTCAAACCTTAGAGCCTAGGTTCCAATATTTAAGAGTTGGTTATAAAAGCCAGCAAAACATTGGTTTATATGACTCTGTATTACTACAAGATGACTTCATCGGTTTATTTAGAGAGAACCGATTTAGCGGAATTGATAGAATCCCAGAAGCAAACCAGTTAACCTTAGGGGTAACAACTCGATTGTTTAATCGCTTTAATCGAGAAAAATTGCGTCTGAGTATAGGTCAAATCCTTTATTTAAAAGAATCTAGAACCGATTTTAGTGATTTTAATTTCAATGATAATGAGCAATTAATTCAGGATATTAATGAAAGAGGCGAGTCTGCACTTGCGTTAGAGCTAGATTTAGATATTCGAAAAGTCTGGTTTTTGCATTATGGCTTGCAGTTTGATGCACAACAAGGCGAAACCAGAAAAAGTCAGGTTACAATTGATTATCGCCGAGACGAAGACCACTTATTGCAATTCAGCCATAGATATCTTAAAAATATCGCTAACAATGGGATCCAGCAATTGGGCTTAACCTCATTTTGGCGGATTAATTCCCAGTGGCAGACTTTTGCAAGTTTTCACCAAGATTTACGATTAAATCGAACTGTCGAGGCTCAAGCTGGTCTGTTATATCAATCTTGTTGTTGGGAGCTTAGCTTAGGTTGGCAAACTAAGGTTCAATCTAACTTAGCCGCGAATGATAGTCAGACTTCGGTCGCGACCGACGAAAGAGATTCGGGTCTTATGTTATCATTTACGATAAGAGGTTTTGGTCAAAGTAGCCGAGCTGCTCGTAAGATACTTAATCGTGGTTTATTTAAATATAGAGAACCACACTTTTTAAATCAGTGAGTTTAAGAATGAAACTAACAAAAATAATCAGTTTAATAATTTTATTGTGCGCCAATGTCGGCACAATTCGCTCACTTAGTGCTGCTGAATTACTAGATAAAGTTGCGGTAGTTGTCAATCAAGGCGTTATTTTAGAAAACGAAATAACGGGAATGATGTTGCAGTTACAAGCTGAAGCTAAAAAATCCGGCCAAGCTTTACCTTCTGATAAAGCATTAAAAGTTCAGGTAACAGAAAGGCTTATTGCAAACGAATTACAACTGCAGTTTGCGGAAAGAATCGGTTTGCAAATTAGTGATGCCCAAGTACAACAACAAGTGCAGCAACTCGCCTTACAACAAAACTTAACTTTAGAGAAGTTTCGCCAAAATGTAATCGCTTCGGGGATGGATTATGAAACGTTTCTAGAACGCTTACGTCAAGACATTACTTCGCAAGAAGTCAGGCAAGCTGTTGTTTCTCGTAGAGTTTATGTGTCGCCACAAGAAATAGATGGCTTAGTCGCATTATTGAAAGAAAGAGGAAAGCAAACTGAGGAATATAATCTAGGTCATATCTTGGTTGGTTTAGCTCCGAGTGCGAGTGCAGATGAAATTGAAAGCACACAAGAACGCGCGAATAAAATCATTAAGTTATTAAATTCAGGCAGCGACTTTAAAAAAATTGCGATTGGTTCTTCATCAGGTGCAAAAGCATTGGATGGTGGTGATCTGGGGTGGATGAATGTAAACGAAATGCCTACCTTGTTTGCTGAAGCGGTTGTGAATCAGAAAAAAGACGACATTATCGGTCCAATTCGAAGTGGTGCAGGTTTTCATATTTTAAAAATTACGGATATCAGAGGGCGCCAGACAGTTGAAGTTAAAGAGGCGAACGCACGTCATATTTTAATCAAACCAACCATTATTTTAAGCGATGAAAAAGCGAAAAATATGTTGAATGATTTCTTAGTTAAAGTTCAAGCCGGTGAATTAGACTTTTCCGAGTTAGCAAAAGAGCACTCAGCAGATCCAGGCTCTGCAACTAAAGGTGGTGAGCTAGGTTGGGCTGATCCAAGCATGTATGTACCAGAGTTTAAAGATGCATTAGCACGTTTAAACCCGGGTGAATATGCTCAGCCATTTAAAACGGTTCACGGTTGGCACTTAGTACAATTAATCGATCGTCGCGTTAAAGATGCGACAGAGAACGCGTATCAAGATCATGCTTATAGAATGATTTTTAATCGTAAATTTAATGAAGAAGTAGAAGCTTGGGTTCGTGAAATTAGAGACCAAGCTTTTGTTGAAATTGTAGGTGATGCAAGTTAATGACTATACGTATTGCAATTACACCGGGCGAGCCAGCTGGTATCGGCCCTGATCTAGTATTACAACTGGCGCAACAAGATTGGCCTGCGCAGCTTATTACAATTGCTTCGCCTGAATTACTCAAAGACAGAGCAAAAAAGCTTAATTTACCAATTGAATTAATTCCTTACGACGAGACAGTACCAGCGACACCTCAAGCTAAAGGCACGCTAACTATATTGCCTGTTGAATTAGCTGAAGAAGTCAAATGTGGTGAGTTGAATGCCAAAAATGGTCTTTATGTTGTAGAAAGCATGAGAGTTGCGTGTGAAAAAAATATTTCAGGCGAGTTTGATGCAATTGTAACTGGCCCTGTTAATAAAGGCATAATTAACGATTCTGGTATTTCTTTTAGTGGCCACACTGAGTTTTTCGCGACAGAGTCTAATACGGCTGACGTCGTTATGATGCTTGCGACAGAAGGCTTGCGAGTTGCATTAGTAACAACTCATATTCCGCTAGCCTATGTATCAAAAGCCGTTACTTACGAGCGCGTGATTAATGTGACTGAGATACTGCACTCTGAGCTTATTTCAAAATTTGGCATAGATGATCCAACTATATATGTTTGTGGTTTAAACCCACATGCAGGTGAAGATGGTCATTTAGGCACAGAAGAAATGACAACGATTACGCCTGCGTTAGATGAGTTGCGTGGTCGAGGAATGAATATAGTCGGCCCTTTACCTGCTGACACTTTATTTCAAGATAAATACCTACAACATGCAGATGCTGTGTTGTCTATGTATCACGACCAAGGCCTAACTGTTTTAAAATATAAAGGTTTCGGCAAAGCGGTTAACATTACTTTAGGTTTACCTTTTATTAGAACCTCAGTGGATCATGGTACTGCATTAGATTTAGCCGGTACTGGTGAAGCTGAAGTTGGTAGCTTTACTGTGGCATTAAACGAAGCGATAAACTTAGCGAATAGGTCCAAAAAACATGGCTAATGATGTACATTTAGGTCACAAAGCTCGTAAGCGATTTGGTCAAAATTTCTTAAATGACGATTTTATTATTGGCCAAATTGTTGATGCAATCGATCCGGATGATGACCATATTTTGGTCGAAATTGGTCCAGGTTTAGGAGCGATTACTTTCCCTGTACTTGATAGGGTAAAACATCTAAACGTGGTTGAACTAGATCGTGATTTAGTGCAAAGGTTTGAAGAAGATCAGTTACTAAAACGCAGATTAACTGTTTATCAAGCTGATGCGATGAAGTTTGACTTTGCGAGCTTGATTTCGGATGAGAAGAAATTAAAAGTATTCGGCAACTTACCTTATAACATTTCGACCCCTTTGCTATTCCATTTATTCAATTTTTGTGAGCAAATTGCAGACATGCACTTTATGCTACAAAAAGAAGTGGTAGATCGCATGTGCGCCGAGCCAGGTAGCAAAACCTTTGGCAAATTAAGTGTTATGACGCAATATTATTGCGATGCTTATCCTGTGGTACGAGTTGGCCCTGAATGTTTTACACCACCACCTAAAGTTGAGTCTTCGGTTGTGCGTCTAATTCCAAAAGCTAGCCGAGCTGATGTGAGCCCCAAAGTGTTAGAAAAGGTCGCAGCCGCCGCGTTTAATCAAAGACGTAAAACCATACGCAATAGTTTAAAAGATATAGTTTCAGCTGATGAAATTACTGAGTTAGGTTTAGATCCAACAATCAGAGCTGAGTACTTATCCTTAAATGATTTCGTTAAGATTGCTCAGTATGTTGAAGCAAAAGATAATAAGTAGTAAAGGAAAGTGACATTGAGCCAGAATAATCTTGGAGATAAAGTTTTAGTTTCAGTCAGTACTCAGTACGTAGATGATCAGTCTGATCCTGCTGAAGAAAGGTTTGTCTTCACTTATAGCATTACGATTCATAATACCAGTGACATTGCGGTTAAGCTAAAAAGTCGTTATTGGCTAATAACAGATAGTAATGGTAAAAAGGTCGAAGTGCAGGGGGATGGCGTTATTGGCCAACAACCTATACTTAAGCCGGATGCGAAATTTCATTACACGAGTGGTGCCGTTGTCGAAACTCCAGTTGCGACTATGGAAGGCTATTACGTTATGATCAATAAGCTTGATGAAACAGAGTTTCACGCACCAATTAATGTCTTTAGACTCGCTCAACCTAACATTTTAAATTAAGCGGTTTTTATGGCTCATTACTTTGTCGGTGACATACAAGGTTGTTATAGCGAGTTAATGAGCTTGCTAGATAGAGTTAACTTTGAGCCGTCTACAGATACGCTCGTACCTGTCGGCGATTTAGTCGCAAGAGGTCCAGAATCTGAGTTAGTCGCCAGTTTAATGTTGAAACTGGGTGATGCGGTTAAGCCTGTATTGGGTAACCACGATTTACATTTATTATCTATTTACTCAGGCCTATATTCAGCGAAAAAAAACGATAAGCTTGAAGCATTATTAAATGCAGAGTTTATCGAAGATTATATAGATTGGCTTAGATTTCAGCCTTTAATTAGGTGTTTCCCCGAATTCAATTTAGTGACTTCTCATGCTGGTTTACACCCTGACTTATCACTCGATTTACATTTAAGCCTAGCTGACTCTGCACAACAAAAATTACGAGCGGATAACTATCAAGATTGGCTTAAAAAAATGTATGGCAATAAGCCAGATTGTTACAGCCAAGACTTATCTGATACTGATAAATTCAGATTAATCGTTAATATTACCACCAGAATGCGCTATTTAGATAAACGCAATCGTTTAGATTTTAAAGCCAAAATGCCAGTTGGTGAATCCCCTAAGTCTTTAACCCCTTGGTTTGAATGTTATGCAGAAAACACTATGATGCCCAAAGTCATATTTGGTCATTGGGCTTCTTTGTTAGGGCAAACCAACCGTCAGTCAGTGATTGCTCTGGATACAGGCTGTGTTTGGGGAAATGAACTCACTATGTATTGCGCTGAAAATCAAACTTATTATCGCAAAAGCGCATTAGCATAGCGGTAATATTTGAATTATAAACGGCTGAAGTTAGTTAATGTCAGCTTCAATTGTTTTAATTTTCGCTTCTAGTTGATTCACTATATCTGGGTGCTTACTTATCAAGTTAACTTGTTCTGCTTCATCATAGGCTAAATTAAATAAATAAGCTTGATTGTTGCTCTTATGCTTACGTAAATTGACACCGCCTTTACGGATATATTTCCAATCACCTTCTCGAATACCTGCAATCATTTTAGACGAACTATATATTATGCTGCGTTCAATTGACTCTTTAGGGTTTAGCAAATGTGGCGCTAGGTTTATACCATCTATTTTCACATTCGGTAATTCTGCTTTTGCAAAGTAAGCTAATGTTGGCATGAGATCTAAACTGCTGGCAAGTTGCTGACTGTTTGAATTTGGCTTTATCCTGTTTGGCCAGTAAAAAATGCCAGGGACTCGAACGCCACCTTCAAAGTTAGTAAATTTACCATCGCGTAAATGACCTGCTGAACCAGCATGATCTTTGTATCCAAGCCATGGACCGTTATCTGAAGCAAATATAATGAGCGTGTTGTCAGCTAAGTTATTTCTTTCTAAATGTTTAGTTAAGCGGCCCATGTGCCAATCAATTTCTTCAATTACATCTCCATATAACCCCCGTGCACTTTTACCTTTAAATTGCTCAGAGGTAAACAAAGGCACGTGTGGCATTGCGGGTGTTAAGTAAATAAAGAAAGGCTTCTCATCTTGCTGCTCAATAAATGAGATTGCTCTATCAAAAAAACGCTGGGTTAAACTTGATTGCTCAGCAGGGTATTCAACAATTAGGTTGCCTTCCATCAAAGGAACTAACTCTTTAATGCCTGCTTTCTTGATATTTGCCCGCTTTTTACGATTTTTCTCGACAAAGACTTGATCCGATTTTATTTTTTCTAAATTGTAATTTAGGTTTAGTTTTATATTTTCAGCAAGTTTTTGTTTCGAACCTATATACATGTCATTGCTGTACGGCACGCCAAAATATTCATCAAAACCTTGGGCTATTGGTAAAGACGCTTCTAAATCACCTAAATGCCACTTGCCGTACATAGCTGTACTGTAACCAGATTTTTTAAGCATTTCAGCTAAGGTGATTTCATCTGGATTTAAGCCTTTGCTATCGGGAAAATAAACGCCTGTTGTGCCATTTCGAGCACCTAGCCGGCCTGTTAGCAATGAAGCTCGAGAAGCGCTGCAAACAGATGATGCGACATAAAAATTGTTAAAGCGGGCGCCTTGTTTCGCCATTCTATCCAAATTAGGCGTTTTAATTAATGGCGAACCGTAGCTAGATAAATCTTGGAAGCCTTGATCATCGGTGAAAACAATAATGATATTAGGCTTTTGAGCTGCATGATTTACTTGTGTTTTAGTTGTTTGATTTGTATTTAATGTGCCGCATGCAGACAAGAAAATAGTAAAAATGAGGCTGATTTTTTTAAGTGTATTTATCATAGCTAGCTAACCATTTTGAGGTTTTTAAGACTTTTTAGGATAGCGTTAAAGACAAGGTTTAAAAATGACAATATATCTCATTTTACTGGCACTTTTGGTCAGTATGATTAAAGAAACGTTAAGTAGTGCTTATTAAACATAATGATGCTTAAATATTAGAGAGGCAGCTTAATTTAGCGCGAATAACTTATTTTATAACTCAATTACTAGCTTAGTCGATTGAGCTATTACAGATAGTCCGCTCCAACTTAAAGAGGTTGGAGCGCCTTTTGTTCGTTTATAACTAATCGCTATTTTGTTACTCTATCTTGGATAAATTTATCTATTTTTGGTTTTTGATTTTTCATTCTTTTGCCGCAGTCATCATAGGATGATTCAGTATTTACAATTGCTGCAGCCGTTACTATTGCTAAGCCTAACTCTTCATTTTTGCTTGAGTCTACATCTTCAAGCCTTGAGTTTTTGTCTTTGGGCATTTTATAGCAATTGTGGAGTGGTGAATCTAATTCAGGTGTACCCTCAGAAACATAATTTACACTCGGCTTTTTAGCGCAAGCAGTTAGTGTTAATAACAGGCAAGTTGTCGTTAGGTAGTGTTTCATTAATTTCCTTTATCCTTCATTTTTGATCTTCTATCCGTGTGCTGATTAAGTATTATCCTAGCTCAGTTCGGAAAAATTCGATAAATTAGTGATGCCTAATGTGACAGGTTTTGAATCAATTCGTTCCTTTTTGTTTGACGGTTTATTAATATTTCACCAGGGCTTTGGATAAGAAATTAGGTCATTTATCATGATATAAATCATCAACAAGCTACAGCATTTAAAATCAAATATGGTAACATAAGCCGCCTGTTTACTTGGTGGCAGTATGTGCGAATTATAAAGTTAATGGATGCACATTTTGACAAGCCAAATAAATCCAGTCTAATGATTTACTTAGTCCATACTGAGTTTAATTATCTACAGATTCAGGCATATATTTTTCAGTCTAGTTTTTCGCAGCGATAAGGTGATTTTTATGTTTAAATTTGAAGGCGCTAATATTCTTTCGGTCAACCAATTTGATCGTGAAAGTATTGAATACATATTTAGAATAGCCGATACCATGCAGCCTTATGCTCACAGACAAAAACAAACCCGAGTATTAGACGGTGCCATTTTAGGTAACCTTTTCTTTGAAGCGAGCACAAGAACTCGAGTTAGCTTTGGTACTTCTTTTAACCTTTTAGGCGGCCATGTTCGAGAAACTGCAGGTGCAGGTACTTCAGCGTTATCTAAAGGTGAATCTTTATTTGATACGGCTCGTGTTTTAAGTAGTTATAGTGATGTGATTGCAATGCGTCACCCTGATATAGGCTCAGTAGCCGAATTTGCAACAGGTAGCCGAGTGCCTGTTATTAATGGCGGTGACGGCGCCAACGAGCATCCAACTCAAGCTTTACTTGATTTATATACGATTAAAAAAGAACAACAAGCACACGGTGCGTCAATTGATGGCATGCATATCGCTATGGTCGGTGATTTAAAGCACGGTCGAACGGTTCATTCTTTATCTAAATTACTTTGCTTACACAAAAATATAAAATTCACATTTATCGCACCTAAAGAGTTAGCAATGCCGACTGATATAGTCGATAAAATTGTTAGTGCAGGTCATGAGTGTGTTATTTCAGAGCAATTAGAAGGCCACTTAGATGCGGATATCGTTTATCAAACCCGTATCCAACAAGAGCGATTCCCAACAGAAGCTGAAGCAAACTTGTATCGTGGTCGTTTCCGTTTAAATCAAGCTATCTACACTCAGCACTGTAAATCTAACACTATTATAATGCATCCATTGCCACGTGATTCGCGTGCCGATGCGAACGAACTAGATAACGATTTAAATCTAAACCCTAACCTAGCTATTTTCCGTCAAGCCGATAATGGCGTATTAGTCAGAATGGCATTATTTGCGCTGACATTGGGTGTACAAGATGTGGTTAGTAAATACGAAACGCCAGTTCACTGGTATAGCAATAAAGGCAACACGGTAATTTAATATGACAATTTCAGAACAATTATTTGCGCAAGCGCAGCAGCACATTCCGGGTGGCGTTAATTCTCCAGTTAGAGCTTTTAAAGGAGTTGGTGGCGATCCTATTTTTATTGATAAAGCAGACGGTGCTTATTTATTTGATGTCGATGGCAAAAAATACATAGATTATGTTGGTTCTTGGGGACCTATGATTTTAGGTCATAACCATGCTGAAATTCGTCAAGCTGTTCATGAAGCGGTAGATAAAGGCTTAAGCTATGGCGCACCAACTCAAGCTGAAATCACTATGGCTGAGTTAGTAAAAAAAATTGTACCTTCAATGGAAAAAGTTCGTATGGTGAACTCAGGTACAGAAGCAACTATGACTGCTATTCGCCTTGCTCGTGGTTATACCGGCCGTAATAAATTATTGAAATTTGAAGGTTGTTACCATGGCCATGCGGATAGCTTATTAGTAAAAGCTGGTTCAGGTGCTTTAACCTTAGGTGTGCCTAACTCTCCGGGCGTACCTGCTGATTTCGCTAAACACACATTAACCGCTCAATTTAACGATTTAGACTCAGTTAGAGCATTATTCTCCGAATGTGGTGACGATATTGCTTGTATTATTGTTGAGCCTGTTGCCGGTAATATGAACTGTATCCCACCAAATGAAGGCTTTTTAGAAGGCTTACGTCAAATTTGTGATGAATCAGGTTCTGTACTTATTTTTGATGAAGTCATGACTGGTTTTCGTGTGTCATTAAGTGGCGCGCAAGGTTATTACAATATCACGCCAGATTTAACTACTTTAGGTAAAGTCATTGGTGGTGGTATGCCAGTTGGTGCATTTGGCGGTAAAGCTGAAATCATGAACCATATCGCACCAGACGGTCCTGTTTATCAAGCGGGTACGCTTTCTGGAAACCCAATCGCTATGGCGGCAGGGATAAAAGCATTAACCTTATTAGCGGATAATGCTGAAGCTGTATATAGCAATATTACTGCACAAGCTGAGCAATTAGTAAAAGGTTTTAAAGCAGCTGCCGACTCTGCTGGTATTGCGTTAACCACAAATCAGGTTGGCGGTATGTTTGGTTTTTTCTTTACTGATGCAGAGCAAGTTACTAGCTATCAACAAGCAACAGAATGCAATATTGAGCGTTTTCAGAAGTTTTATCACTTAATGTTAGATCAAGGTGTTTACCTAGCGCCTTCTGCGTTTGAAGCTGGCTTTACTTCTACTGCGCATACACAAGCTGATATTGAAGCTACAATTAAAGCCGCTGAAATCGCATTCAGACAGCTTTAATCTGTACTAAACCGATAAAAAATAAAACCTTGAGCATGTAAGGATTAACGGCTCAAGGTTTAGTTTTCTGAATTTTTCATTTAAAAAACTATATGGTTATGCGAGCGTGCATAGCAGCTAAATATAGCTTCATTGATCATGCCTTTTAGCGTATTTTCAACTTCCCTATTTGATTGTATCAGCTAATATTTCCTAGCACTTAAATTAAAAATACTATGCCAATAAATACTTACAAATTAAAAGGGTAAAGCTAAATTGATTTACTGCTTGATGTGGGTCAAGTGAGATTCTGTTGTCGATTGTTGCTTACTAGATATAGTGATTAACTCTATAAAAAATACTATATCTAGTAATAGGGGCGCTAATGCAACATATATCACCATCACTGATCCAACATAAAACTCAATTTATTAAGCAATATGTGCAAGCAGAGAATGCGGCAGATGGCTCTAAATACGATGCTAATGCCAATGTAAATTGTAAGAATATTGCAACTCTAGAAAGCGAATTAAATAAGGACATCAATATAGCGGTAAATCGAGCATTATTGGTCGATAAAATTAATTCGGTCTTTGGCCAAGAGATGGCGGAGAGTTATCTTGCTGATTTAGAACAGCACTTAATATATTGTCATGATGAGAGCTCGCTCAAGCCTTACTGTGTTAGTTTAACCTTGTATCCATTGTTGCTGGATGGTTTAACTCAACTCGGTGGTGAATCTAAAGCGCCCAAGCACTTAGAGTCTTTCTGTGGCTCGTTTATTAATTTAGTCTTTGCAGTGAGTGCGCAATTTGCTGGGGCTGTGGCAACGGTCGAATTTTTAACTTATTTTGATTATTTTGCTCGTAAAGATTACGGTGAAAATTACCTAGAGCAGCATACGAAAACGATTATTGCGCACCTACAACATGTGGTTTATAGCTTAAATCAACCAGCTGCAGCACGTGGTTATCAGTCGGTTTTTTGGAATATAAGCTTGTTTTCTCGCACATTCGGCGAAGCCATGTTCGATAATTTTGTCTTTCCTTATGATGAATCTAGCTCCTCAAAGACAAGCAATCACTGCCCAGATTGGACAAGTATACAAGCATTACAGGCTTTTTTTATGACTTGGTTTAATCAAGAAAGAACCAAAGCATTGTTAACTTACCCTGTCGTGACAGCTGCTATGTTGACAAATAACGGCGAAGTTGCGGATACCGAATTTGCTGATTTTTGCGCGGACCAAAATGCCCAAGGCAATAGCTTTTTTGTTTATATGTCGGATAGTCCTGATTCGTTAGCTTCATGTTGCCGCTTAAGGAATGAAGTACAAGATAACACATTTTCTTATTCACTCGGAGCGGGTGGGGTTGCAACTGGCTCTATTAACGTAATGACGCTAAATATTAACCGTTTGACTCAATTAGGCTTAGATTTAACAGAGCAGGTTAATAAAATTCATTGTTATCAGGTCGCTTACCGACAGTTAATTGAAGACTATCAAGCACATGGTTTGATGCCTGTATATGACGCTGGCTTTATTCAACTAGATAAGCAATTTTTAACTATAGGTATAAATGGCATGGTTGAAGCTGCAGAGTCAGAAGGCATAGTCGCAGATAACAATGCGCGATACATAGATTTTGTCTCTGAAAAACTCCAAACCATATATCAGCAAAATAGACTGGCAAGTCGCAAGTGGGGTTATAAGTTCAACACAGAGTTTGTCCCAGCTGAGAATTTAGGGGTTAAAAATGCAAAATGGGATAAAGCCGATGGGTTAAAGGTTAATCGAGATTGCTACAACTCGTATTTTTATGCAGTTGAAGATGAAGATATTAATATGCTGGATAAGTTTATTTTACATGGCAAAAAGTTAAATCGATTTTTAGATGGCGGTTCAGCCTTGCATTTAAATTTGGATGATTATCCAGATAAAGCACAATACCTCAAAATTTATCAAATCGCCGCCAGAACAGGATGTAATTATTGGACAACTAACATCAAGGTGACAGTATGTAATGACTGTCATTACATTGATAAGAGAACAGAATATGCCTGCACTCAATGTGGTTCAAAACAGATAACTTGGGCAACCCGTGTTATTGGCTATTTAAAGAAGGTATCTAGCTTTAGTTCGCCTAGGCAGCAGGAACACAAGTTAAGGCATTATCATATACAGCCGGTGAAACGAGCAAGCTAACAAAAACAACAGAAGCTAGACTAAACGGCTAATTTTCCAACCTGTTTTAGCGCAAAGTTGGTAACAAAGACGATCGTGTAACCTAGCTTCACCACCTTGCCAAAATTCAAAATAATGGGGCTTGATGATATACCCGCCCCAGTTATCAGGCATAGGAATTTGTTGGTTTAAAAACTTTTGTTTCATGTATTGGTATTGGTGCTTTAGGTACTGTTTAGAATCTGCAATTAAGCTGGTTGAATTAACCCAAGCGGTAAGCTGACTATTTCTTGGTCGAGTTTGGAAATACAGCTTTGCAAAATGAGTTGGTATTGGTTCGGCTATGCCTTTAATTCGAACTTGCCTGTCTAATGCGAGCCAAGGAAATAGCACAGACACCTTATTACTAAAACGTATATCTTGCGCCTTCTCACTATTCAAACTAGTGAAAAAAGTTAAGCCAGTTTGATCTATTTGTTTGAGTAACACAACCCTAGCGCTTATTTCTAGTTCTGGGTTTAGAGTAGATAGCACCATAGCGTTTGCATCTTGAATCGGAAGTTCAATTGCTTGGTTTAACCAAGTGTCTAGTTGTTTTATCGGGTCAGGGGTGAGTTGGTTTTCGTTGAGTTGAGCAAATTGGTATTCACGCCTATCAGTAAATTGTTTCATCGAATTAGTCCAGCATTTAAGGTGTGGTTAAGGCTAACTAAGCCAACGATTTACTGTGTTGATATAGAATAATGACTTGCGTTTATATAGGAATTTTTATGTTTAATTATATATCGCCACCCCAGATTGTTTTGCAAGAAGTGCCAAGTGAAATCAGTTTATTATTCACTATTACAGGCTGTCGGTTAAATTGCCTTGGCTGCCATAGTCCAGAAATTCAAAATGCAAAATTTGGTACACCATTAAGCTGCGAGATATTTACTCAATGGATTGACAAATATCAGGCATTAATTAGTTGTGTCGTTTTTTTTGGTGGAGAGTGGCAGAGCCAAAGATTAATTGAGCTACTCAAAATTAGCCAAGGATATAAATTGAAAACCTGTTTATATACAGGCAAAGAAAAAGTAAGCCAAGCTATCATAGCACACTTGGATTACCTTAAATTGGGTCCTTGGGTTGAGAGTTTGGGCGGGTTGGAAAGCTCAAACACAAATCAACGCATGTTCAACGTTAAAACCGGTGAGTTACTTAATGTTAGATTTTTGCGATAAAGAGAGAGATTTTTCATGCTTTGATATCGCAAGGCGGCCAGTCATGTCAGTTAGCGATATTATTAATCAAACAAACAAGGAAGTAGATAATTGGCAATGAGTTTAAGTTATTGAAATGCTGCTTTTTAGGTGTAACTTTCTGCACCTTTCAATCTTATAGCGAGACCTCTACTAAACAGCTTCCTACTATGTGGCACGTAACTGGATTTTAGTTCTGGTATGCCCATGCTTGAGAAAGCAAGTATGGGCTAGATTATCTTTTATGATGCTCATTAATTTTTAACAGAGTGACAATTTTATTTAAACAGGCTGTAGGGTTAACCACCCATAATCCGTAGCTGATGGGCAATACATTGATTTTAGCGCGTTTAAGTAATTTGTAAGTATTCAGCTCAAAATAATCAGACCATGGTCCTGGGTAGCCTATTAAATCAAGTGCTAAATACTGGCCTTGATAACGGCACAATATATCGAGTTCGGTATTGGCCAGCATATATCCCGGCCACGTTTCAATGTCTAGTTTATTGAGTGCGGCTATTATTTCGGTTTGAAAGTGACCTAGTTGAGAGGCGACATGGTGTGTTGCGTTAAATTGATTAATGCTATTTAAATACTGCTTCAACAGGTTGCTTTCAGGCAGTTGCTGTTCATCTATCGACAAAAATAAAATTTGCTTTTGCTTAGCGCGAGTAATGGTTACATTAAATACATCGGGTTTGTTTAAATAGGCAGCCGCTCTTTTGGCTTGGTTATCAATCGCAAATGAGATCAACATAATATCGCGCTCTTCGCCTTGAAAGCCGAACGGGCTCGCTGCGCGTAATTTATGGTCATTGATCTGTTGTGGCGTAAATGCAGACTCGATCGCTTGTGCAATGAACTCAGCTTGATGTCTAAAAGGCGAGATAACGCCAATAGTGTGTTGGTGACCTGTGATTGAATCGTTGGCTATTTCCTCACGGATTGCATTTATAACCTGTTCAGTCTCAATTTGATTAACACCGGCTTTATTTCGTTCGCCCTCAACGCGTTGCACATGTAAAAAACCGGCTCGTGTGCAAGGGCGATGCTGCATAATTTTTAGTTTGTTTTGATAAAAGTGTTGATTACTAAAATGGATCAGCTCAGGTTTGCTTCTAAAATGTTCATCTAAAAAAGCCAGTTGGTCGGTACTGCTCAACGTGCCTAATGTTAAGTCGAGTATCGAGTTGTCGCGATAACTAACAATAGCATGATGGCTTGTTGAGACCGCATTTTTAACCATGAGTTGCGACTCTTTGCGTTTAGCTAAAAATGAATAATGGCGCAGCTGTTTGGTATCGCCTACGATCAAGGCGCGCTTAGCGCGATATAAAGCCGGTAAACAGCTGGCTATATTACATTGCGTGGCTTCATCAATAATGACTAAGTCGAACATTTCTGTTTTTAAGGGTAATACACGGTAAAGGCTGTTTAAGTTAACTAACCAAATAGGAAATGCCGACAACAAGGCCGGATATTCGATGTTATCGAACAATTCAAACTGCCTTTTTGATGTACGGCTTCTAATTGCTTTATTAAAAGCCTGCAAAGAAGAGCGATGATTGTCGACTAAGGTTTTTAAATTTTTATTTTTCAGTGCGCTTAAATATTGGCTCGCGAGTGTTTCACGTTGCGCGTGTTGCTTGTTTATTGCGTCTAATGCGTGCCATTGGTCCACTAGTTTGTTTATGCGACGATGAGCAAAAGTTAAATAAAGTTTATAAAGCCAAGGTGACTGTCGCTGTGCTAGTTTTTTTAGTCGCAGGCCTCTTTTTATGGCTTGTTTGCAAAAACGTAAAAATTGAGACTCAAGCGTTTTTAGCTGTTTGTTGATCGACTTTAATTGCGCTTCACAGGCATCAGGTTGTTGCTTTAACGTATCGTTAAAATAACCCGAAAGTAAATCGGCTAAGTAGTTTTTAAATTGCTTTAAAAATATTTTTTGCCCCGTACGAATAGACACGTCACTTAATGCAAAATTCTCATCTAGTTTTTGACCTATGACTTCTAATGCGGCATCGTTGTTTGCAACAATTAAAACTGACTCGCCCCGTGCCATATGCTCAGCGGCGATCGCAGCAATGGTATAACTTTTTCCGGTACCGGGTGGGCCCGATGCACACCCTAATGGCTCGTGTGCAGCAATTGAAATGAGTTTCTGCTGTGGTATAGACAGTAATCCTGGCAAATAATCATATTTTAATTTTTTTAGTGTGTTTATTGGCGGTTGGGGATTAATTAATTGGGCTAACGGTGCTGAAAATGATTGGCTTGTACTAATGGTTTCAAGCTCGTGTAATACGCCTCGACTACTGCTTGAACGTTCGATAAACACCAACATAGACACGGGGAGCAGTGATGCCACCTTTTTTTTGAGTGCCGTTTTTATACTATCTGCGTGTGAAAGTGTAGGGAAGTTAAGCAGCTCAAGTGTATCAATGTTTGTCTCGCTGTGCTTAAGTAGTGCAGTCCAAAATGTGGGCGAGCGTACATCGGCTTGATTCAACGCATTTACCACCTCTGGTTCGTTAGCTTGTTCTGCTAATAATATATCAACTAAGGCGCTATTGATTTCAGGTTCGTTTTGATCGATGGAGCAATAATAATAATCGTTATGGCCCCCATTATTGGCTAGGTTATGCTCATCGTGTTTATGAGTCAGGCTTGCGTCATTAAAAATCAAAGGCGAAACGACCGATTTTATTTCGCCTTTGATTTCTATTTTTCCGACAAATAAAAAGCTTACATATAACAAGACACGTTCGCGTTGATAGATGTCTATCCGTTTGTGCATGGGTTCGGCAAAATCACGAGGGATCGGTAATTGCGTTAAAAAACCACTGCCGAGATCGTCTTGCCCTGAGAGTATAAATCTGTCTTCAGCTTTTAGCTTATTCAAGTGCCATAAATTTAAATCGGCGCTGTCTTCTTTGTAACAATCACGGTAATAAGAAAACATATTTTGTTGTTTCAAGTCATCATCCTTTGCTTTTATTATTGTTTTGAATGTTCATTCACACCACATTCAAATAGATAGGTTACGCTCAAAATTGACGATATCAACACCCGGTTTTATTTTATAAACTTGTGCTAACCGGCCACCAGATTTGACTTTTTTATCAATGGTTTCAAACATATCTGAAGCCTCAATACGCCGAATGAGGGTTTTACGCTGTATGGTTTTTTCAATAATGGCTTCAATTACCTGCTTGAATTGTCCGATGGTAAAACACGGTGGTAAGCAATAAACCGGCGTCATTGAATACAAGGCTTTTTGTTGTAAACGTGTTTTAGCTTGTTGGATGATGTAGGCATGATCAAACGCAATCGACAGTGTGTTTAAGCTATTCACCTCAATCCATTTAACATCATCTACGGTTTCGATATGGGTTGATACGGCTTGCTCGGGTACTAACGCAAAATAGACTAAAGTGACACTAAAACCTCTTGGATCACGCTCGTGACCCGAGTAGCTTTCTAATTGCTCAAGGTAGAGAGGGCTGACATTTGTTTTTTCCTTTAATTTTCGTAATGCGGTTTGGTCAGTCGATGTGTCTTTATTAATATCAACAAAACCACCGGGTAAACCCCAATGGTCGATAAAGGGTTGGTTGGCTCGTTTAACCAGTAATACATTAAGTGCATTATTTTTGATAGTAAATAACACACTATCAACGGTAAAAAGTGGGTTTTGGTAGTCGTTGATATTATACGGTGTGGTCATTTGATGATGCTCAGTTGTTTAAACGGTTATTTACTTCATGTCTATACGACACATTTGATTCCGCTACATTAGTTTATTCATCATTTTATTTCAATACGCTTTAATGACGAAAAAAGTTTAATTGTGTCTTAGTGACACTTTTTCTTGACGTTCAAAAAAATGATTGCTAAAGTTTAATTGTGTCTTAGGGACACTAAAAAAGAAAAGGGGATTTAAATGCGTGTATATAGCCATCAAAGTAATCAAATAAAAAGTTTATTAAATTTTGAATGTTTCACATTTTCGGGCGGTGAGGAGCATATTCGTTTTGATGCAACTCAGTTGAACTCAATATTGGATAATTCGAATTGCGTTATTAAATTTGAAATTGTTGAACGATTAACTTGCTCAGCTAAATTGATTCGATTAATGCTGGCGGTTGATGCATTAAAGCGTTTAACACATAACAATGTACCTATTGAATTGGTTATTCCGTATTTTCCCTATGCGCGTCAAGATCGAGTGTGTGTTGAAGGTGAAGCGTTAGGGGCTGCGGTGATGGCAACATTTATTAATCAATTAAATTTTGCCAAAGTCACCATTTGGGACGCACACAGTGATGTAACCCCCGCGTTAATTAATAATGTGGTGAATGTACCGCAAGTTACTTTGTTAAAACAAAATGCACAATTGAGCGCGTTATTAAGCGCAGGCGAGTTGACTTTGATTTCGCCAGATGCTGGCGCGACTAAAAAAACCATGAAGATTGCCGAGTCATTTAACGGTGACCCCGACGTTGTTCAAGCACAAAAAGTACGCAATTTAAAAACGGGTGAAATTGACAAAACCGAAATTTTAGGTGATGTAAAAGGTAAAAAAGTACTCATAGCCGATGATATTTGCGATGGCGGGCGAACCTTTATTGAACTTGCAAAAGTGTTGAAAAATCAGGGTGCCTCTACGGTTTCATTGTTTATTACGCATGGCATATTTTCAAAAGGTTTAGGGGTATTTGAAGGATTAATTGATCACATTTACACCACTGACTCATTTAAAGCCAAGAATGAATTTGTTGTTGATTCAGCGATTAACTTAACCATTATTGAATTATAGGAGAAGGACATGACTATTATCGCCGCAAGTATGCAAAAAGATGTTTATAAAGAGTTTCATAGCCGCGCTTATCACCCTGATGTGAGTGAAGTTTATGCTAATTTTACTTCACGTAGTGGTAAGTTAAGTAATGTTGAAAATAACGATAAAGTGGCTTTTGTCGGATTACAGTATTTTATTAAGAGTTATTTACAAGACGAATGGGCTGCTTTTTTTAAGCAAGACAAAGCGAGTGCTGTCGCTAACCATAAACGCATAATGAGTGCCATGCTGGGTTATTCGGTAGATGTAAAATATTTAGAAGATTTGCATGATTTAGGCTATTTGCCACTTAAAATTAAAGCTTTACCAGAAGGAACGCTTGTACCTTATTTAGTCCCCCCTATGACGGTGGTCAACACCAAGGCGGGCTTTCAATGGTTAACAAATATGATAGAAACGGTATTAAGCTGCGAAAACTGGCCTATTCAAACCAGTACCACAACGTCGGTTGCTTATTTAAAAGTGTTCAAAGAGTTTGCCGCTAAAACCGGATTACCAAGTGATTTTGTACCATTTCAAGGGCATGACTTCAGTTTTAGAGGCATGTTTGGTAAGCAGGCTGCTGCGATGAGTGGTTTTGGCCATTTAGCTTCGGGGTTAGTCGGTACCGATACTATTCCAGCCGTTTTATTTGCTGAGCAGTATTACGGGGCTAATGTCGAGAATGAATTGGTTGGGTGCTCTGTAGATGCTACCGAGCATTCAGTAACGTGCTCTTGGATCCTGGAAGGTGAAATTGAGTTTTTTAAATATTTAATGGAAACCCAATCACCTAAAGGTATCTTGAGTGTTGTGTCAGATACATGGGATTTTTGGACGCTAGTCACTGATTATTTACCGCAGCTAAAAGAAACGATTATGCAGCGCGAAGGCACTTTGGTTATTCGACCTGATTCAGGCGACCCAGTGAAAATTTTAACCGGTTATACCTTAGATAATACAACGGATTTTAGCCATAATAAATCGCTGTTTCAAAATCAAATAAGTGCAGCAGAGTATGCTCGAGTTAACGGTTTTGAAGCCTATCGCTGGCAGGGGCAATATTTTGCTATAGATGCGGAATCATTAAACAGCGGCGGTAAAATTGAAAGTATTGAAGCGCACACTGTATTAATGCCGTGCGAAGTAAAGGGATTAATTGAATGTCTATGGGATATTTTTGGCGGAACCATAACCGATAAAGGTTTTAAATTATTGGATGAGCACATCGGTGCTATTTATGGCGATGCGATCACGTTGCAACGTCAACGTCAAATATTGCAACGTTTAATGGATAAAGGCTTTGCATCAAAAGTCGTGCTGGGCATTGGTTCATATAGCTATCAATATGTGACTCGTGACACACATGGTTCGGCTGTTAAAGCCACCAGTGTGGTAAAAAATAATCAACGCTTAGCTATTTTTAAAGATCCTAAAACCGACACTAAGAAAAAGTCAGCTAAAGGTTTACTTAAAATAGAGCGTGTTAACGGAGAGTTAACGTTATTTGATAACGTGAGCGAGCAAGAGGAGCAGGCGGGATTGTTAGAAGTCGTATTTGAAAATGGCCAGTTACTTAAAGAGACTACGTTAGCAGACATCCGAGCGTTGATTGCTCAGCAAATTTGAGCATCAACGGGGGGAATTTTATAGCCCGCTTAAATTAAGTTGTCTCATTGTAAAATGATTTAGGAGAATTGCTCAGTTTGTATCTGACAGTTATCGGTTTTGAAGCGGCAACTGTCAGAACGTTCTTTGAAGATTATTTCTTAATCGTATTAATGAAACGTGCGGCTTCGGCGGTTTAATTTTTTCTGCCTTGTTTTCTTTAATCCACGACTGAGGGATGCAGCCTGTTTCATATTATTTCCCATAATATAGTAATCATTGATTAGTTTAGTGGGGGGAACGCTTTTGCTTTAATAAATGATGTTTCACTGGCAAATCCCTCTAAGCTTTCGACACCAAAGGGCGGAACAACTTCGAATCCTCCATCACTAATGCCTATCCACTTATTTATATCTTGAGGTCCAATGTATAATACCAATCCATCCTAATTATTGCTCAATTTTAAGGGTTAAAAAGCACGTAAACTGCGTTATGAATTTTGCTATTAGTTTACTAGTAGCGGCAATTCATGCCTTGTTAGCGCACTTTTTTCTACGTAAAATATAGATCAAAAGTTTAGGTGAACTGGTATAACTCGAATACATACGGTGTTATTTCACCGCTTAGTCTAAACAAAACGTTTCCGTATCGCTTACTAATTCTGGTTGCGGTGAGTTAATGACAGAGTAAATTAGACCTGTGTTTATGTCTTCGATAATTAGGATATAAGGGCGCCAGTGGGTATCAAAGGTTTGCCAGTTGCCACAAAGTGAAATTTTAAACACAATAGTTTCAGTCGTAATATTACTCGATAGCGTGGTGTCCGCATCTGCGACATATTTTAGAGCAGAATAATGGTGTGAGTTGGTTTGTGTTAATGATAAAACGCCGTCATCAGCAAAATTTATTGCGCTAGCTTGTGAGGTTTCTAACTTAAATTTCTCGAGCGTATTTATCGCTGAAAAGTCTTGCCCCTCTGGATCGAAAATTTCAGATATGTCTTGTTGCGCAAGCCAAGCCGAAAAGTCAATGGAAGTTAGCACGTGATCAAAATATGGAATAATAGCGCTAGTGAGTTCTGTTTTTTCTACTTGTTTAAATTGACTCAGCAGGCTTGAAAAATTATTCATCACATAGCTAGTTTGGCTAAATACGGGCTGAATAAAATGTAGTTGATAAGTCCCGCTTGGTTCCATTATGCTCAGGTAATCTGCGTATTCATTTGATGCAGCTTCTATTTGACCGCTAACCTTTATGGCATTTGCATATTGAAGTGCAGAGTCGCTACTCGATTGATAATGTATAGTTTCAATAGCTGTGACTGCTAATGAAATATCCAATTGCCAATGATAGTTCGCGTTTAGGCGCCAGAGGTTTGAGGTTAAATCGATTGATTTAGCAGCAAAATTTGCTTGGTAATATTTTTGATACTTGTGTAGTAAACTTTTATTAAGTAACCAATTAGAGGCAACATCTATTTGTAAACTTGAAGTTGGGGTCGCTTTTTCTTGGTGGCAAATTACATCATGCCAGTCATAATCGGTTGTAAATTCAACTAAATCAATTTTTGCTAATTCTGCTAGGGAATGGTTTTTAGCCGTTAAGCTAATTAAGCTTGCATTGTATAAATTAGCGAAAGCATTATATACCTCATGCTCGTTAATTTTAGATGCTTGATTCAGTGTATGTTGATTGAGTTGAGCTATTTTATCGGTCCAATCAAATATTTCATCCTGTCTACATATCGCAGAGTTAGAGTTCGTTTTAGATGACTCAAATGACGAAATGCTAGTTGTTTCTGTATCTTCTATGTTATCTGTAAAGCTGAGGTCACATCCTGTTAGCGTCAAGGACAATACTGCAATCTTGAGTAATACTTTCATTTTTATATTAATTCCTTTAAAACCGATTTTTTAATATTGAATCGTTCACTATTCCCATCAGTTTGAGTATTTTGCTAGGCTCATAAATCTATACTTGCAAGATAGATAGCACACTTTCTATTGCTATGTTGCGAGTAGTAGCTGACGTAAAGTTTACCCTGTTTTTCTATCATAGCAGGATAACTATTATCACCAGCGGATTCTAGCTCGAGTAGAGGAATTAATTTTTTATTATCGAGATCGAGTTCAAATATCCAAGTTGTTAATTGTTTTTTGAGTCTATTTGCTATCCAGCGTCTTCCGGCCACAATGATTTTTCCATTGCTTAATCTGAGCATGGCGGGGCCACCCACATATTCAGCTAGGTCGTACCATTGCCAATTTTGATAGCCTAATTTTGCAATGCCGAGTTGGGCGCTAAAGCTATCAGCATCACGGCGTAAAATACAAATGGCGGTGCCATCCTCTGTGAATAGAATATCGCTTTCGTTTGGGTAGCCTTTTCCATGACTGGATAAGCTAAATAGAGGATCTTTTACTTTATGAAAGCTTGCCAGCGGGTCGCCTTGATATAAATGAACTGTGTTTTGGCTACGATTATAAGCAATGGCTAAGCCTGTATTTTGATAAAAGCGATAGCGCCAAAGCCACCAGTTATTTTCACCGAGCACTTTAGGTTGAGACCATGAAATCGCTGTTGTTGAAAAGCTGACACAGTTTTCATTGGCTATGCATTGCCCTGCTGGCGTAAAGCGTTTTCTATAATAGGTTAGGAGTAATTTTCCACTAGGATGTATCGTGAGCTTAGGATCGCGCAAGTCGGCTAAATGATAGCTTTCGGTTGAAATAAGCTGCCAGTTTTCAAGATCATCCGATACTAAAATTCGAACGATGCCATCTTTACTTACATGATTTGTCGCTTGTCGGAAACAGCAAAAATAGCGGCCTTGGTATTCAACAAGATCGGTAAAGGCATTGTGTTGGTTGTTTTGCCAAATCGATTGTGTAGATATGAGTTTCATGGCTCTAGACCTATTCTATTTCTTGGCTCATTGGCAATAAAAGCTTGAATGTTGTTAGCGATTTCATCGATTAATACCTGTCTTGCTTCTTGACTCGCCCAAGCTGTATGCGGCGTGATAATTAGGTTTGGTAATTTATTTTTAATTAAAATATGCTCATGAGGAGCTGGTTCAACAGATAAACCATCTAATAAAGCCGCTTGTATTTGCTGTTTTGATAAAGCGTTATATAGCGCTTCTTCGTTAATTAAACCACCGCGAGCGGTGTTGACTAAAATGCAACTTGGTTTTAGTTGTTGGAAAAACTCTGTATTAATAAAGTTTGCATTTTCTGCCGTGAGTGGACAATGCAAACTGATGATATCGGCTTGGGCTAGTACAGTCTTGTATTCTGTTCTATCTGGTCGTAAATCAGTCGCGTTTTCACGCTCGGCAATCAGTACTTTCATCCCAAAAGCTTTGGCGATTTCAGCAACTTTTTGGCCTGATGCTCCGTAGCCAATAATACCTAGGGTTTTACCTGCTAATTCAAAGATCGGGAAGTCGAGTAAACAGAAAAATTGGCTGCGTTGCCAAGTACCATCAACACTTGCTTGGTGATACTGTTTTATTTGGTTTGCCCAGCTTAAGAGTAATGCAAATACGTGTTGTGCAACAGTATTTGTCGCGTAATTCGTGACATTACACACGACTACTTGGTGCTTTTCACAAGCCGTTAAGTCAATAATATTGTAGCCAGTAGCCGCTACGCAGATAAGTTTTAAATTGGGTGCTAGTTTGAGTCTGTCTTCATTTATTACGACTTTATTGGTAATGATGACTTCAATATCGGCTAAAATGGCTTCTGAGTTTTGTTCAAACTCGGCTTTAGTGTATCGAGCAAAGTCTCCAGTTACTTGTTGTATCTGACTAAAATCGACATCACCGACAGTATCCACATCTAAAAAAGCACACTTCATAATAGGCTCAACTTCAAATTTATATTTCCAATTGTCTTGGATATCTAAGGTATAAGCCTGATTGTAACGTTAAAAGTACCAGTGTGCAGGTTTTACGCCGTTAAATTCGGTATCGAGTTGATAAATTTGTTGGTCTAACAAACAGCCGAGCAAAATTTGATTGAGCTTTTCGCCGGCAAAGGCTAACGAAGAGATGTTTTTGAGTGGTGCAGGGTTATTATCTAGGTGTGGTCGACCCATGATTTCGGTTTGAAATGCAATTTCTGTTTTATTGATATGTTGGTCGTTACTTATTTCGAGCATGATTTCTTGCTCGCCATCAGGCGTAATTTTTATCACTCGATTGCTAACAATACTGGTTACCCAAAAATTGCCTTGAACATCTCGAGTGAGGCCATCCGGAAAGGTGCCAGCGCCAAATTTAGTAACTAGGCTTTGATTGGATAAGTCGCCGTTATTATGTATGTTATATTTGAGTAATTCTCGGCTAAAGGTCGCGTTGACATATAATTCTGTTCCCTCTGGATTAACCCAGCATTCATTGGTATAGCCAATGCCTTCAGCGACGACTCTCGCGCCGCTTTGATCCACTAGTATAATAAAACCATCGTTACAGCTAGCTTTATAGGCGTCGGCTCTCGGTAGGATCTGAGTACTAACGGTTATCCAAATTCGCCCTTGGTGATCAAGGTAAACAAAATTACTCGGAGGCAAGGGCTTACCATTTATCTCAAGCAGAAAAGGGGTGATTCTATTGTCTCGAGTTAATTTGAAAATGCCGCCTTTGTCTTGCCCTAAATGGGCAATTAAAAAGCTACCATCAGCTAACATGGCAAAGCCATTGGTTTGCAGAACCCCAAAACCTGGGTATTCACCGCCATAGAACGCTTGGCTGCCATTTGACTTGATTTGTGTGACACCGCCTCCAAAATCCGAGACGTAAACTTCTCCCTTAGCGTTGGTTAGCACACATTCGGGTCTGGTTAGCTGAACGCCAATTCTTTTGATTGCTTGGTTAAATTGGTTAATTTCGCTCATCCGATTATCTCTTGGTATTTACTTGAACAACTTTATTTTGATAGGGATATTCACACAGTTATGACACGTTTATCTTTACTCGATTTATAGACTGCATCTTCAATTTTGATATTCTTTAGGTACTCAAAGCCGTTATTTTCCAATTTAGTCCCATTTATAAAGTGCTGACAAATGTGCTCTATGGTTAGGTAAACACAGTCACCACCAAAGCCAATATCTTGCCAAGCGTAATCAATTTGTTTTTCTTCTATTTGCTGGAATTCTCTGTGCCAAATTCTGGCTTCGCCATCTAAACGTAAACAGCCTTTAGTACCTTCAATCCACATTTCACCCATAGTTCGTCTATGGTTGCTCGCCGCGTGATCTAAACATCGGTTGCCATCAAATAAACCGCTCATACCCTTTTTAAACGCAAAGCTGATTAAAGCAGAGTCTTCGCCGTTAATGACAGGATTACACTGACGTAATTGAGCGCTTACTTCTGAGATTTCGCCAAACAGATATCTAAATACATCAATAATGTGAATTGCCGTTTCATGAACTAAAAATTTAGGCATTTTTTGAAAATAAGGTTGGCGTTCTAAGTAGGCTTCTTTACCTTGCCCATCACCCGGACGAAATTTAAAACTGGTATTTAACACGTCACCAATCAAGTTTTGACTAAGTAGTTCTTTTAATTTTCTATGCCAAGGCATAAATCTGAAATTTTCGTGAATGACTAAGGTTTGATTTTTCTGTTTAGCTAAATCCACCATATTTTTAGCTTGTTTATAATTTTCGCAAAAAGGTTTCTGGCAGATTATATTTGCATCTAACTCTAGTGCCTGTTTAATCAAGGTTTGGTGACTTTGAGGTGGGGTAATAATATCGATTAAATCGACTTGAATAAAATCAAGTTCTTTTAATGAACTAAACGCAAAGGGGATCCTAAATTCGGCAGCTGTTTTTTCTGCTTTCGCTATGTCTTTATCGATAACAGCGACAAGTTCAATTGGTAAAGTTTTGCTCAGTTTTTGCCAAGCTTGGTAATGAAATTGAGCAAAATATCCTGTGCCAATACAAGCTACTTTTAATGGCGTCATGCGTTATTATTCCTAGAATTTTTTGAGTGGTTGAGTACATTTTTGGCTATTTTGTTAAACCAGGGGAATTGCTGAGTACAACAATCACGATAATAGACAATAAGATAACCGAAACTTGCTTTGAAAGCATAGGGAATAAATCCGCTTCTGTCCTCACTCATCCTTTTTGAAAAACAGCTATATTCAGTTAAGATTGATTTAATGAGCAGAAATAATAGATTAGAGCTGCACGAATCTATACTTATCAAGTAGTTTTAATAAGTTTTCTTTACCCTCTATTCGGTGATTTCTGTGGATGCTTGCTGCTAGTTCAGAGTTACCTGCTTTTATCGCATTGACTAAATCTATATGATCTTGGGTTGAACCAGTTGGCTTGTCACGCAGATGTAAGGTGAAGTATCTAACTCTATGAGCTTGTCCCCAAAACTGTAGGACAACTTGTTTTAATCTTTGGTTACCTGACAGCTCTACTAATGCTAAATGGAAAGCCTCATCCGCTTCAGCCCAAGCTTCGAGATCGTTTTTAGCGAGTGCTTTTTCCATGGCCGTCGTTGGTGTGACTAATTTTTTTAAATCAGCTGCTTTGAGGTTTTGTGTCGCTAACTTTCTCGCTGCTTCAGATTCAAGGGCTGTAAGTATTTCGTATATTTCCGCCATGTCTTCAAGTGAAATAGGTTTAACTCTAATTCCATGACGAGGTTTAATTTCTATTAAACCTTCTTTTTCTAACCTAACGCAGGCTTCCCTCACAGGCGTTCGGCTTATTGCTAGCGTCTCGACTAGAGTCTTCTCTAATATTTGCTCTCCAGCTCTATAGCTATTATTGAGAATTTGTTCCCGAATTACTTGATAAGCTTTTTCAGCAAGTGGGATATTCGTTGTTATCGTTTTAGTCATTAATAGCTCTAAGAGTCCGTACGTTAATGTATACATTGGTTTATTGCCAGTCTATACTGAGTTTTATTGAATTTCCAACTTAATTTTAAAGCGACAAAATAATCCCCTTCAAGGGGCCTCTTGGATGCTAGCTATTTATTACAGACACTAGAAGTGGGACTTAATTGCATTATAATCAGGCAATTTGAATGGGTATCTCAGTGCAGCACTTGCCGTATGGTTTTATATTCCTTCCTGAACTGGTTAAGAATAAAGCAAGTCTGCTTGAAGCTCTAATTATGACGACTAGTTATAGTGTTTTTCTATCCAGCGATAGCTAAATTACGGCTATAAGAGCTGCTAGAAGCATGAGTACGCCAAGTGTGCAGTTTAATGGCTAATCATGGTCCGATAGTTGCTGGTAAATATTTAATAACAACCATGTATAATATGGAAGCGTTAGCAGAAAGTGCCAAGTTAATGATGTTATTAGACGGTAAGAATACGAATCCGTTAAGTGAATTAGACTGGCAAGAATTATTATCACGATTTGGATAAGGTTTATATATATGTATGTAGTAACGGTTGAATTTGTTATAAAGCCGAGTCATTTAGTTGCGTTTTTAGATGCTATCTTGGAAAACGCTGAGTCGTCTCTAAAAGAAGAACCTGATTGTGTCCACTTTGATGTTTGCCAAAGCCATGAACAACCTACCCATTTCTTTTTATATGAGTTGTACAATAGCGAAATGGCTTTCCAAGAACATTTAGAAAGTAAGCATTACCTCGAATTTATTCAAACAGTGGGTGATTGGGTTGAATCAAAAGAAGTGAAAGTTTGGCAGCGCTGCTAAATTTTCACCTAAATCTAGCTTTTTAATGAAATCGATTAATTTCACTGTATTATGTAGCTAATTTATATTTATAACTTATTTGCTATTTATGTTTAATAAACGACCTCTGGCTATTGCTTTAAGTGCGACTCTATTTGCAGCAGTGGCAATAGCTGAAACTTCATCAGAATATTACGAAAATGCCCTTCAATTTCATCACAAAGGTGAAAGCAAAGCCGCGGTTATCGAACTTAAAAACGCATTGCAGCAGGATTATAATAATGTCTCTGCCCGAATCTTGTTAGGAAAAATATATTTAGCTAATGGTGAAGCGGAAGCAGCTGTGAAAGAGTTTAGTTTGGTTAAAGCTTCTAGGGTTGATTTAAGTTTATTTGCGATTGAGTATGGTAACGCTTTGCTATCTGTCGCAGATTACACGAGAATAATTAAAGAGATTAAACCAACTCGACAGGATGAACAGCTGGACGCAAGTATCTATGTATTAAGAGGGAATGCCTACCAGAAATTAGGTAAAAAAACGCTTTCTAAAGATGCATTTGAACAAGCTAAAAAGTTGGTTCCCTTTCATGAAGGCGCTATTTTAAGTGAGATTAGCTTACTTATGGACATGCAGCAATTTGATAAGGCTCAATCTGAATTAGAAGCTATATTGCTAGATTCTCCAAACAATGCTCAAGCATGGTTTTTATTAGCTGAAATATCTAAAATAAAGGGTGATCTAAAAGTAGCAATTGCCAAATATATTAAAGCAATTCAACTCAATCCCAAACACCAAATAGCAAGACATACTTTGATTGAGATTTATTTACAACAATCAGAACTAAATTTAGCTTTCGAACAAGTTAATCAATTGAAGCAGATCTGGCCGAACGACCCTTTAAATGATTATTATCAAGCAATATTACTTTTAAGACAAAATAAAAATGCTGAAGCGCATAGTATATTGGCTGAATTAAGTGACAAAATATCAGCTTTGGACTCAAAGCAAGTTGCTTTAAATCACCAACTCAGCATGATAAATGCAATTAGTTACTTTTTACTCGGCCAGTCAGAAAATGCAAGAAGTTATATAAACCAATTGTTGCTTAAAAATCCATATAGCCTTGATTTAGCGTTAATGATGGCTCAAATCGAGTTAGATGACGGCGATTATTATGCGGCTCAATCATTGTTAGATAAATGGCAAGCCAATCAAGTGAAGAATATTCGATACTATCAGGTAATGGGGAGTGCATTAGCTAAACAGAAACAATACCTTCGAGCTGAAACTATACTTAATCGAGGCCTTTCGCTATACCCTAACGATGTAGTTTTAAATCGTTTACTTGCTGTTACTTATGCTCATCAAGGGAAACAGGAGCAAGCTATTCAGAAGCTAAAAAAACTTCAATCGGCAGGCGGAGTTGAGTTACTTCTGGGTTATATTTATTTAGAAGAAGGAATGAAGCAAGAAGCTTTGGCTTTAGCAAGACGCTTAATTGATACTAACCAAGAGGTTAGCGTTTCTGTAAAAAATTTTTACGCAGCGTGTCTAATGAGCAACTCTTTTATCCAAGAAGCTAAAAGAGAATTTGAGCAAATTTTACAGAAAGAGCCTGGTTACAAACCAGCAGCTATCAACCTAGCCCGAATCTATGTGTTAACCAAAGATACGAACTCAGCAAAAGAATTGTTAGAGACTTTAATTGAGTTGAATGGGTTTGACTATTCAGCCAATGAACTCTTAGTTGAAATTCATTTGAACGAAGGTTCTTATTTTAAAGCGAATCAAAGACTGGAAGAGGCATTAACAAAGTCTTCTGGTGACGATATTTCGATTTTAAAACGTCTAATAAATACGAATTTAATCTCGAATAATTTTGATGCTGTTGAAAAGTACACAGAACTTTTAAATGAGAAGTCACCTCTAAACGCTTTCGTCATCGAAGCTAGAATTAAAATTGATATAGATTCTGGTAACTTAAACTCGGCTAGAAGAGGGGCTGGAGTGTTGTATGGTTTAAGCTTAAATAACCCTGAAAAGTTATCTAGAGTATTAGAGTATCAAGTTTTTATTGAGGATTTAGAAGGGGCAGAGAAAACTCTAAATCGATTGGTTTTTTTAAAGGCAGAACCAGCACAATATGCTGATTCGCAGATACAGTACTTGTTGCGTAAAGCGGGTAGTCGAGCAGCATTGAAAGAGTTACATAAAAAAGGAAACTTGCTAACTGATATGCACAGGCTGGAATTGGAGAAAAGTATTAACTTACACTCCGGAAACTTTTCAACCGCATTGAGTTTAGTGGAATCTCAAATAAAGAAAAAGAATACAGATCTATTATCGAAACAAAAGATAAGCTTATTAAGAAAGTTAGGGCAATATAACCAAGCGTTAGATTATGTTACTGCTATTATACAAAATAACCCTAAAAAGATGGATTACCAGAGTATAAAGGCCGATATCTTATTGGAAATAGGAAGAAATAAAGATGCTGTTTCTATTCTTCAGCGCCTACTTGTCAATGATCCTACGAACCCAAGATTGTTGAATAATCTTGCTTCTTCATTGGCTGAAATAGATCCGAACCAAGCTCTGGTGTATATTGAAAGAGCTAAATTATCCAATGAGTCTGCAATATTGTTAGACACATTTGGCTGGGTACTTGCTAATCTAGGTAAGTATGAGGATGCTCTTATTCAACTGAGAGCTGCTTATTTAAAGGCTCCAAGGCAAGCTGATGTTAATTATCATCTAGCATTTGTGCTCAATAAATTAAATCGTGTAAATGAGGCAAAAAGTTATTTAAGTAAAGCTAGTCAGTACAACCCTTCAGAAGGTTTAAAGACTAAAATTTCAGCATTGGCTGGAAGCATCTAGTTGTTTAATGTTTTTGAAACAAATCTTGTATAAGGTTTGATAATGAGCAAAATTAATATATGTAAATTATCAAGCAAGTGTATAACCTAGAGTTCAAAACAAAAAAACCGATGAGTACATCGGTTTTTATTTACAAAATAACTTTACAAAGATATTAGATGAGAGACTTTCGTCTATAAGCGATTAAGCCTAAGCCCATAATTAATACTAAAATAGTATGAGGCTCAGAAACTTGAGTCGCAATCTTACTTAGTTTTAGATCACTAAAAGCACCTGAACCACCTAAATAAATTGCAATTCTATTTGCAGCGTATTGGGTTAAGTCAATTGCACCCCAGTTATTATTCCCCATTTCTGGAACTGTAAATACTTTACTTGTATTGGCGTCATCATTGTAAGCAGTAATGAAAGTCGGCTTCTCTTCAATATCAAAGAAATTGATTGACTCTAGAGTAACTAAGCTATTAAATGCAATAAATACTTGGCCTCCAGGTTGACTACCTTCATCATCGACGTCTGTACAATATTCTGAGCCACATGTTCCTGTGCTACCGTCTTCTTGAATGATTAGGATATTATCTCTTTCGCCACTAGCATTGTACTGGTTAGCAGAACCAGTTTGATAGTGATTAAACGCTGCTTTTAAATCGCTGTCGTGAGAGGTTGCTTCACCAGCTATATCTGCCCCAGTGTTGAAAGCAACCGCTATATCATCATCGCTATTTGGATTTTCTACAGTTATTGTAGCACCAACGCCCACATTAACTACTTGGCCAGATACTTCATCAAAAACATAACCTGATGAGTACTCGTCATCAATAATTTGTCCTGATTTAATATATTGTTCATTGCCTGAGTTATCGTAGTATTTGTCGAAATCCATAGTCCATTCCCAAGCAGAAGCTTGGAAACTCAAGCCCAAAATTGCAGAAGCAAGAAAGCTTTTTGAAATTTTCTTAAGCATCATTATTCTCTTCCTAAAATTTCCTGATTGCACTAAGGCTCAGGATATCTAATTAAAATTTTTTCTAATTAACAATAAGCAAAAAACGATCCATTTTTAATTTTGTCTTTAAAATCAAATTATTGCTTCATTTCTTTGCTTGTTGAATTCTCTGGTGTTAAGGATCCTGACACTTAGCTATGGTTTAGTTGCTAAGGAAAGCCAGTTCTGTAAACTGCAATTAGATTTAAAAAGCTAATTATATCAATAGAGGTATGAATGAGAAAAGTATCATTATTAGGTGCAGGTTGGTTGGGGCTAGCATTAGCAACTCAGCTTAAACGAGAGTTTTACACTGTGAGTGTTAGTAAAACGTCTCAATTAGGGGTTAATAATTGTAAAAATATGGGGTTATCTACATATTTGCTTGACCTAGATGCATTGAACGATGATGAGCGAGTTAATGATTTTTTTCACTGTGATATTCTCATTGTTACCATCCCACCTCAATTTCGGCAGCAGAAAGGCCATTTATATTTAACTCGATGGCAAAAAATAATCAAAATAGCGAATTTATTAGGTGTAAAAAAACTTGTCATGACAAGCTCTACTGCTGTTTACCCCGAGCATATTTCAGTTGCCTATGAAGGTGATGCCAGCCGACATAATGATAAAGCTGAAATTTTATTGGATGCTGAGGAGCACCTGAGAAAAGAATTTAAAGGTGATTGGTTAATTTGTCGTTTAGGGGGCTTGTTTAATGAAGAGCGTCATCCTAGTCGTTTTATCGCTAAGATGAAAAGTGTCAGTAAATCTGCGCCCGCAAATATGCTGCATCAAACGGATGCGGTTGAGGCAATTCAGCATTTAATAAGCTTTGAAAGCAAAGATAGCTGGAATCAAATTTATAATATTGTTAGTCCTCAGCGGATAACTAAATTAGATTTCTATCAAGCTGCGGCAAATACTAAAAATATGGTGTTTAACAACACAATAAGCGATCTTACAGGTAAGCAGGTCAAATCTGACAAATTAATTGCGGCTGGGTATTCATTTGTTTTTAATTGTGCTGCGGATGCTTTATAGTTTGTTTTTGATAAAAAGGTTGTGGACCTTATTTAAGGAATTCGATGAAATTAATTAAATCATTCGTGTGCACTGTTACTTGCTTAGTCTTACTTTCTTGCGCTTCGAAAAAGCCAGGTGAAGTTATTTGGGTAACAGAGCAATTCGTAAAAGTAAGTGTGAGTGATGGTGTAAATAGTTTGTTTGAAGACGAGTATCCTTGTACTGGTGAATATAAATTAAGGTATGGTTCGGAATTAACGGATTCATCTAAAGCCTATCAAAACTATTTTGCTAAGTTTGTTTCGGGTTCAATCAATATTTCCGCTCACCTAGATAACAAGCAGCAGTGTTTTGCTCGCATTAATGCTAATGCTGAGTTATTTGAAAGCGTGACAAAAACTAGCATAGTGAATGGCGCGCCAAGTTATCAGGGAAATTATATTCAGTCTTATGCTATGACGCCTATTTCGCTTGAACCGGAACAACAAAAGCGCAGTAACATGCTCGCTTCTTCTTTTATTGTTTTTGCGTCTGTCATTGAAAAAGAAGTCGAAAAAGTCGTTGTTAGAGAGTAAGCGAAGCTTTAATGTCTGAATAGGCTATTTTATTAACCATGCAGAAGGTTATGGATAGCCAGCTCGGCTTTAGTCTAAATTTTGCTTTATCTGCTCTATTCCCACGGCAGTAAACAAAGATAAACGGATCCTAAGTCAATTTTGGCACTAAGCTTGACTAGAATAAAACTAATCATTGCATTTTTTCGTTTTAGTTGGAGTTTCGTGTGGTTCGACTCTTTGCTCTCTTTATTATTCTCTTTAGCCTAGCGGCCTGTGGTGGTGGCGATAGTACTGCTAATACCGGAGAACCTAGTGATCCTGATACTGGCAAGATCACGCCGGTATTAAACTCTAATTTAAATTTTGATGGCAATTTATTGCCTGATATCTGTCAGTTCGAACAAAACCAGCTGTTTAATTTTTCAGAATGTAGCTTAGAATTTTCTATTTCACTGACTCAAGGCAGTGTACAAGACGCGAGTTTTGTTGGACAATTTTCGACTAATTCGGGTAATACTTGGCAGAACCTAACGACAACAGCAGCGCAAACTTTTACGCTAGATATTAGCAGTATTGAGCTAGATTCGGTTGCGGTTAGAGCAAGTATGATTTTTGAGGGGCAGGCTAGTTTCACCGATAGCTTAGAGTTTAGTCTTAAGAATTATGAACTGAACATGCTGAACCCTGGCGATTTCGCGCAAGATCAAGCTTTGTATATTTCTGATTCGGGTTTAGGCATTAGCTTGCCTAGTTGTAGTAATAATTTAGGCTTATCTAATCTAGTTAAGATTTACAAAAATGGCTTACTGTTATCAGAGCAAAATTCAGGTGCTGTCGTTAATATTATTAATAATGGCATTTATAAAGAAGGCGATATTTTATCTGCGAGTTGTAAAGGGGTAAATAATCAAAATAATCTAAGTGCACCGGGCAATATTAAAGTTACCTTTAACCCTAACACCTCAGCTAATTTAGCGCCTATTGCTGTATTTAATAATTTACCGACAGGTACTTTGTATCACTTATCTAAAATACGTGATTTTCAGCTTATCTCATTTTGTGTCACAGCAATCGATCCAGAAAAAGAAGCTTTAACTTACCAATTTAGTGCCGAGATCGCGGGGGTAAGCACTCCAATAGCTTCTCAATTAAATTGTGCGGAGTTAGATACAAGTAATTTGGGTAACCAAACGGTTACCTTGATTGCCGATGTTTCTGATGGCGAAAATACAGTCCGCGCTAGGCGAGAGCTTGGCATGATTCATCAAGATAATTTGTCAGTTGCTCAAGCAGAAAATTCAACTTGTATTATTGGTAGTGGTGAGCAAAATATTAGTATTTCAGTTGCTCGAGATACAGAATTTGATAGCTATCAAGTTAGTGCAATCAATACAGCTGATTTATCTGTACTAAAAGAGTTTGGACAAGTCACAACGGCTAACTTGAGTTTGCCATGCGACCAAATAGGCCAACTCAATTATAAGCTAGTCACGACAAGTAGGACACAAACGATTGAGAGTATTAGCTATAGCCATTCGGTCACTGAAATACCCAATCAAGCTCCAAGTATTGAACTGACAATAGCGCAAACACCTTTAGCTAATTTGAGGTATAGAGATAATATTGTTTTAGACATTTGCGCAAATGCACAAGATGTTGATGGAGATCAGCCAGAATTTGTAACTCAAGCTGATTGGCTTGCAGGTGCAGCTCCGGCTTATTATGTTGAATATCAGTGGGATAATAACACTAAAGAGTTTTTAACCTTTACCAATGATTGCGCGCAAATTGACACTAAAGGGCGTGGCGGACAGCAGCTAAGGCTATATTCAGATGTTCGTGACGTATTTACCAATGTCAGTCAGGTAACGGATCTAGGCTTTATACATGCAGATACAATTCAATTTGCGACTACGCTTGATGGCAACTGTACCGAAGGCGATCCTGCGTTAACTTATACTGTTTCTATTAGTCCAGATACAGAAGGAGATGAGCACTATATTCAGGTACTGGATGCGACCACAAACCAGTTGATTGCGGGTGGTGATCTAGGCTCTGTGACTACAGCTAATTTTAACCTTGCCTGCGACCAAATTGGTCAAACTCAATTTAGGCTTAAAAATGAAAGTCGTGGTTTGACTGTATTTTCTAGAAGCTTTAATCACAATGTCACGCCTGCACCTAATTTACCTCCCAAAGTAGAGTACAGTTTAACTGGGACTCAAATTAATTTAACTGATGGTGACTTCCCATTATTTAGAGATAAGCAATTACTTGAGATTTGTTTTACGGTATCCGATCCTGAAGGCGAAGCTGTTAATTTAACGGGGCGTTATCAATTTGAACAACAAAGTCCTGTAGATTTTGTTTTAGATTCTAATTTATGTAGCCAAATTGATTTGGTTAATAAAGGCAACCAAGGCTTATCTATTGATATGCAGGCATCCGATGGTGAAACCACTCAAGCTTTGGTGCAAAAAATTGCAGATATAGACCAAGATCAAATCCAAATCGCTCAAACTAGCTCGAATCAATGTTTACAAGGGAGTGGCAGTTTAGAGTATTTAGTCACAACCGCAGATGATCCTGAAGGTGATGACAGTGATTTAACCGTCGTTTTCATTAATAGTTTAACCCCAGAGCGAAGTTTAGGCCTAACTTCTGGTCAATCCGCATTTAGTTTATCTTGTCAAAATTTAGGTTCTGAAAGCTTTTATATAAAAAACGAAAGTAGAGGTTTAACGACATTTTCACTTGTGTATCAGCACCAAGTTGTCGCACCAGATAATAACCCTCCCACTGTGAGTTTTGAGTTAACCGATCCAGTTAGATACACAGATTTGATTCGTGATAATCAAAGTTTTAATGTCTGTTTAACCGCGAGTGATTTAGATGGGGATAACTTATCTTCTAGTATTGAAATTCAATTCGATAATGAAGCAACTCAAACACTTGCATTAAATAATAGTTGTGGGGTTATCAATACGGATAATCAAGGCGGGAAAATATTAACTGTCACAGCGACGACGTCAGATGGAGAAGACACGGCAACAGCAACAGGTACCTATAGCATTCATCAAGATACAGTGCAGCTCGCATATAGTCAAAATCAAAATTGTCGAATTGGCGATGCCGACAGGACTTACGATATTAGTGTTGCCGCTGATATCGAAGGCGATATAAATCAGCTTGAAGTTTACAATGTCGCAACGAACGCTCTGATACGAAGTTTTGCCGCAGGCCAAACTCAAGGCAGTTTTTCTTTACCTTGTAATACCAATGGTCGAACCGAATTTGTGGTGAGGAATACCGCAAGAGGTATTTCGACTCAATCTCTAATTTATGCCCATGTGGTTGCCAACGAAAATAATACAAGGCCAACCATCACGCTTGCAGTTAATAATACACCAGAGAGATTCAACGGCTTATTGAGAGATGAGCAAAGCGTTGAAATTTGTGCAACGGTTAATGATGCAGATGGTGAAGACTTAGTGACTCAGCTTTTTTACCGATTCGATAATCAAGCTCTGCAAACTCTAACCTTAACTAATTTATGTGGCACGATAGATTTAACTGGTCAAGGTTCGCATAGTTTAGTGGTTCAAGGTTTTACCACAGATGGCACCGCAACGGGGGCTGATACACTCGATTTAGGCTTTATTCATGAAGATACAATCCAAACTGCTATTAGCGGTAGTGGCAGTTGTAGAGCCGGCGACAGCGAAAGTGTTTTCTCGGTCAATGTCGCAGCCGATGCTGAAGGGGATATTTATAGCATTGATGCAGTAGATGCTATCACTTCTGAAGTTTTAGCATCTATGGGACAAATCACAGTAGGAACTTTTAGTTTATCTTGTGGTTCCGTTAAAGCTGTCGATTTTGTGATTAGAACGACGAGTCGAAACTTAGTGCAAAACTCATTAGTTTACAGTCATGTTGTTGCTGATACACTAAATTCGAAACCCGTTTTAACGATAAATACCTTCGATATTGAACAATATGACAATCAAGTGAGAGATGGGCAAGATTTACAAGTCTGCTTATCAGGCACAGATTCAGACGGCGATGCATTAACTTACCGAGCTGCCTATCAATTTTCATCCTCTGGTTTTAAAACACTCGATTTGGCGACGAATGCTTGCGGACTTATTAGCACGTCTGGTAAGGGCGAGCAAAGCCTAATTATTCAAGGATTTGTTGATGACGGTTTTGTTGAATCTACTCAAATTCTGGATTTAGGGGAGATTCATCTTGATACATTAGCGACGCCTGAGACTGTTTCTGGCAGCTGCGCCTTGGGTGAACAATCTATTATTTATACTATAGAGCTTGAGCAAGATGCTGAGGCCGATAACAGAAGTATCACAGTTGCTAATGCATCGGGTAGTTTAATTGCTCAACTGGAAGAAGGGGATGCATTCGAGTTTAGTATGCCATGTAATCAAGTTGGGCAAACTGAATTTAACCTAACCGCAACTAGCAGAGAGCTAGTTAGAGTGTCTGAAACTTATACCCACACAATCAACCCCAGCTTAGTCAATACCGCTAGAGTTTGGTTAACTACAGCAGACAAAAATGCTTTATTGGCAGAGCAAGAAGAATCTGAACTGAGAGTTGGTTTAGGCACGGCAACAAATCAAATCGACATTAGCGATACCAATACTTATCAAGAAATAAAAGGCTTTGGTGCTGCGCTAACTGACAGTGCTGCAAGCTTAATTAATGCGTCAGCAAGTCAAGAGCAAATCTTGACTCAATTGTTTGATCAGGAAACTGGGATTGGGCTGAAATACTTGCGCCTACCTGTTGCAGGATTAGGTGAATTTGTTGCGCGAGCGGCAACCAGTTACAACGACAGACCAGAACCTTTAACCGATCCGACCTTAGACTTGTTTTCGATAGACAATGATCTCGATTATTTGATACCTAGCATTAAAGCGATTCAAAATATTCAACCAGATATACATTTAAACTCGGTTTCTTGGAGTGCGCCAGCTTGGATGAAGGATAATAAATCATTAAACGGAGGCAGCTTAGAAATAGGCTCTTACCCTGTTTACGCAGATTATTTGGCTCGATATTTTTCTGCTTATGCAGATCAGGGTATTAATATCACTAGCTTTAGTTTTCAAAACCAACCTCATTTAGAAAGCGATTTTCCATCAATGCTCTGGCAAAACGATGATTATGCTTTGTTTTTTACTGATTTCTTATTTCCTGCTTTAAGCCAGAATTCGGTTTCTACTGAACTATGGCTATGGGATGGTAATTTTACAGATTTTGACAGCCAATTAGATGAAGATATTGCTAAAGCGGGTTTAAGCTATTTAGCAAGAGATTTTATATTTGGCCGGAGCCGAGGTTTTGCGTTTCAATGCTATCAAGCCGACAATGGCGCGCTTGATTACACTAAAGCTTTTAGCGCTATGCTAGCGAACGATGAGCGTTTTAAAGACGTTTATCTTACCTCTTGCCGCAATCAAAACGATGGACGTAGTTTTGGCGAATACTTAACTGACACTAGTGCTGATATTATCATGCCTAGTTTTATTGGCGGCGCGAGTGCCGTCTTTTTTGATAGCCTAGCTTTAGATGAAAATTTTGGCCCGCATCAAGGTGGCTGCTCTGATTGTCGTGGTTTAATGACAATTACCACTGGCGACAGCGTGACTGAAAACGCTGAGTATTACGCAATAGGTCACTTTAGTCAGTTTTTACAAGACAAAGCAGTCCGAATTGATGCAACGAGTTTGCCGAATGTACTCGAAACTTTTGCTTATAAAAATCCAGATAACACTATTGTTGTCGTGATCGCGAATACCAGTAACTTAACCCAAGATTTCGATTTAAATTGGCAGGGGCAGACTGTCTTTTTCCAGTTGGCAGCTAAGTCTATGATGACAGTTGTATGGGATAGTGATAACTCTCCGGTTGTTGATTTACAACAGATTTTTTCCGCTAACTCGTTAACTCAAGATGTCGTTAGTTTAATTGCGCAAATGCGGGATGCTTCTGGTTTGTATCGCGAAAACTACAAAGTATCAGGCATTCAAGATGCCGCTATTACACCTTCCGCGACAGGCTTTGGTTTAATTAGCTTAGCGATTGAGCATCAAATGGAGTGGGCTGATAATATTAACTTAATCCAAGCCTCGTTAGATGCTCTATTAGGTGAGGTAGAGGGTTTTGTGGCAGCACAGAATAGCCAAGGTATATTTGCGAGCCAGATGACAACCGATGGCTCAGCTTTGATTGATGAGTACAGTACGATCGAAACCGCTTACTTAGTTGCTAGCTTGAAATTTGTACAGCAAGCTATGCCAGCTAATGCGGGAGAAATAAATCAAAAAGTAGATGATATTATTGCCTTGGTCGATTTAACCGGATTAGTGTTAAATAGTGATTCTGGCACAGTGACCAGCATTCAAAATGCTGCGGGCGAAAGTATCGAATCACAGGGCCCATATAATCAGCAAATGCTATTGGTGTGGTTGATGAATCAATTAGGTGATATAGATGCGCAAAGTGTATGGCAAAGATATTACGAAACGGGTAAACAATTTAATATCACTTTTTACGATGCGATTAACTTACCTGCAGATGAGTTTGGTGTCGCGATATCGCCAACCATACATCAATTGAATTATTTTTTAATTAATCCAATTTTGACTTCGGCTAATTATCGTTTGTTATATGCTGATCATGCGTTAGCGGAAAAAGCGTACTGGGCTCAGGAGCAAGCCCAGCTCAGTTATATTTGGGGCTTTGGTTATGGCACGGATCAAAACAACACAAGTGAAGCTGCTTTTTATAACTTACAAACGCCTAGAGAATTAGTTGTGCATGCACCTACGATAGCGGGCTTTATACCAGCAAATATGACGGCGCTAGAAGATTTACTCTCTTGGCAAAATGCTGATTTTGGTTTACTTGATACAGGCTTCAATAGTATTGAAATACCTTGGCGACATGCGGTTGATGATACGAGTTGGCGTAGTGAACAAATTGAAATGCTAGGGTTAATGCCTATGTTGCTTGGTTTATCGGCTCATCCAGGCTTGCTAGATATAACTTACTTTAGACAAAACAATAATTTTGATTTTACAGTAGACGAATAAACTTAATCCTTTGTAAAACATTTAGACAATCTATTTTTTATGCCTGCATGGCACACCAAAGCCTGTATATCAGGTTTAATCTAAAAAATAGATTGTCTATATCTAATAGAGCCATTTCTCATCTTGCAAAATTTGGTCAATACTAAACCTAGTTAAATTATTCTATTAATTCCAAAGAGGTTATTTATGTTGCAAGATAAATCTGGTCAGCCGGTTCCAAATGTTGAGTTCCCTGTAATAACTGATGCAGGATTCTCGAAAATTACGACAGACGAAATATTTAAAGATAAGACTGTTATTGTTTTTTCTTTACCAGGTGCTTTTACTCCAACTTGTTCATCAACACACTTACCTAGGTTTAATCAGTTAGCGGGTGTATTCAAACAAAATGGTGTTGATGAAATTGTTTGTATGTCAGTTAATGATACTTTTGTTATGAACGCTTGGGCGAAAGATCAAGAAGCCGAAAATCTAACCTTAATACCTGACGGCAATGGCGAATTTAATGAAAAAATGGGCATGCTAGTTGATAAATCAGATTTAGGATTTGGTAAGCGAAGCTGGCGTTATTCTATGTTAGTTAAAAATGGTGTCATTGATAAAATGTTTATCGAGCCAGAAGTAGAAGGTGACCCGTTTGAGGTTTCTGACGCTGACACTATGCTTAACTACATAAACCCAGAAGCGAGTGCGCCTAAATCCGTTTCTTTGTTTACTAAACCAGGTTGTCCTTTCTGCGCTAAAGCCAAAGCTTTGTTGACAGAGAAAGGTTATCAATACGAGGAAATTTCGTTCAACGATGATATAGGTTTAACTAGCTTAAAAGCCGTTACCGGTAGAGAGACAGTGCCTCAAGTGTTTATTGATGGCAAGCACATAGGTGGTAGCGACGATTTAGAAGCTTACTTTGCTTAACTGATACTTTTAACCGCACTCAACTGATTTGGGTGCGGTATCTCATCGTTATTGGCTGATGATTTTCTTAGCCTTTTGTCTCTGTACATTCTTTGATCGGCCACATTCATTAATTGAGTGATCGTATTTCCATCCTTAGAAAATTCAGCAATGCCAATACTGACACCTAAGTCGATTTGAATCGTTTTATAGTGGGAGATAGCTCCAATCGAGTCTCTAATTCTATCTATTAACGGAGTGATTTCTGCTTGATCAGTCCTGTTTTCAAGAACGATTGTAAATTCATCGCCGCCGAGCCTAGCAACCGTATCTCCTTTTCTGGTTATCTTTAGTAACTCAGCTGAAACTTGCTTTAAAATCTCGTCACCAGCATCGTGACCTATATTATCATTTATGGCTTTAAAGCCATCTAAATCTAGATATAACAGCCATACTTTTCGATCTTTATGACGACTGGCAATATTTAGCGCATGGCTAAAGGCATTAAAAAAATAATTTCGATTCGCAAGTTGAGTGACATTGTCAAAATTTGCTAATTGGTAGAGCTCTTGAGATTGACTCGCTTTTAATTTTTCCACTTTGAGTCTATTAAAAAACATGCCGATAAAGGCAATCATTAAGATTACAAACAAGCCAATAAATAAACCAAATAAGCGATAATCGAATATGCTTGGATCAAGCTGGTAACTAAATTCTACATTTATTTGCTTATCACCTAGGATAAAGTCTCTATGGTAGTTAAAGCTTGGCAGGTTGAATGATAAGAAATGCTTAGACTCGTTATTAGGTTGTTGTTTGGTTAAGAGTAATGAGTCCTCAGTAATTTCTTCACCTAAGTAAATTGCTACATTGGTTGGAAATTTTTTGTACTGGGTTTGGTTGAGTAGTATTTGAGTATCTACAATGATAAATGCAAAAAATATTTCGTCGCTTTGGGTTAAGCCCTCTGATTGTTGCATCATGACAATCACTTGATCGCCTTCAAAATTTTCAAATGGGATACTGAGCGCTGAACGGTTCTCTAATTTTATTGCTTGCTCTATAGCCTCATATATAAAGGGGATGGTTTTTAAATCTAATCCAGTTTGCTCAACTGGAATTTTTTCTCTGGCTGCAACATACACAATAGGTACATACCAAGGCATATCTTTTGGTGCTTTGATTAAGCCTTGGGTTGGATCGAAAATTTTCACCTCAAAATTGGAATTTTGTTCTTGGTATAAGGTTTCCTGCGTATTTAACAGACTGTTTGGAAAAAAGTGAGCAAATTGGATTTGGTAAACTTCAGGGTGTCTTATTAAAATTTTATCTGAATAAACTTTTAATTCTTCAAGCGTAAGCTGCTCTTGAGTATCAAGATAAGCTGTTAAACCATTTAAAATCGCATTCTGCTTCTTCATAGTTGAGGCTGCATGTAAATATTGAGCATTAGCGAACTCAATAAAATCTTGTTTTTTATTTTGAATTGCACTTGTCGCTAGCATGCTGATGCCAATGCAAAACGCAACAATGCAGAGTAAGAGGATACTTGTGTAAATTATAAATAGGTGGCTAAAATCCGTTTTTACTAACTTTTTAATCATGATTACTCTCATCCGTATTTAGGAGTAAATATTAGTGTAGACCTTGTTTGATAGATTGGGTAGTTGAAAGTTTAAAGTTTGATTTAAAACAAATTAATATGTGAATTAGCAGCTTTCAGTGCGATGAAAGCTGCGAATATATTAGCGTTTTAGGCTTTTTCCATATCTTCACAGGCTTGTAAAGTATTGGAGATTAATGTTGCAACTGTCATAGGGCCAACACCACCTGGAACAGGCGTAATAAATGACGCTTTTTCAGCTGCTGTAGCATATTCAACATCACCAACTAATTTACCATTGTCTAATCTATTAATACCCACATCGATCACGATTGCACCTGGTTTAATCCAGTCCCCAGGTATAAAGCCTGGTTTACCGACTGCGACGACGAGCAAATCGGCTCTACGTACATGGCTTTCTAAATCTTTGGTAAATCTATGAGTCACTGTTGTTGTACATCCAGCTAGTAGTAGCTCTAAAGACATAGGGCGACCGACTATGTTTGATGCGCCAACTACAACTGCTTCTAAGCCATGTAAATTTTGCCCAGTACTTTCAATTAAAGTGACTATGCCTTTAGGTGTGCAAGGTCTTAGGGTTGGAATTCTTTGCGCTAAACGGCCAATGTTGTATGGGTGGAAGCCATCGACATCTTTTTCTGGTGCAATTCGCTCAATAACAATCGTGCTGTCTAAGCCTTCAGGCAAAGGAAGTTGCACTAAAATGCCGTCAATTTCTTTATCTGCATTTAGCTTATCGATTAATTCAATGAGCGTTTGTTGATCTGTGTCTGCAGGTAAATCGTAAGATTTGGAAACAAAACCAACTTCTTCACAGGCCTTTCGCTTGCTGCCAACATAGACTTGAGAAGCCGGATCGGCGCCAACAAGTACAACGGCTAAACCAGGTGCTTTTTTACCTGAAGCAGTTCGTTCAGCTACAGCTGATTTAACGGTTTGTCTAATTTCTAAGGCAATTTGCTTGCCATCAATAATTTGTGCTGTCATGCAAGGTTCTCTAAATCTAAACGGGCAATCATCGAAATTAGTTATATTGTCGCATGAAATTTAAGATTATAAAGTGCTAATTTTATAATCTTAAAGTGGATACGAAAATATTTAGCTCGAACTCGGGATGAAACGTTAGCTAATCCCTTGTCTTTAGCTCTAAACACGCCTAAGCATATTGGTTTAATAACCAAGCTAACAATAATATTTGAGGCACAGTTACCAAAGGTAAGAATAGCGCTATTTTCCAGCTTTTCATTGTGTCTTTTATTGCCATTATTTCAGTATAATCAGTTGATGCGCCTGCCATTAAAAAAGTAAAAGCATTACCGGGTGCATTAGCTCTATTGACCAAATCCGCTGCAATTGGGGTTGAGCCTTCAGAGCAAACCTCGATTATGGTTGCAGCCACTAGGGTAAGTAATAAACCAGCAGAACTTGCACCAAACCAAGTTTGAAAAACATCCATAGGGACGAAAGCGCGAATCAAACACACCATGACGACACCAAATAGAATCCAACGGATAACCATAACGGCGCCAGATAACCCATCTAAGATTAAATGATAAATGGATTTTAGGGAGTAATCAGCATTGCGGGTGAGTTGTTTAAATTCGGTTGAGAGTTGATAGTCTTGTGCTATATCTAGCATATTTGGGTTTAAAGGCAATTTACCTTTGGCCTCTAACAAGTCGAAAATAAAGCCAGACAGCCATGCGATTAACATAGAAAAAACAATAAATAGTAAGGTTAATTTTAGCCCAACTAGACCGATTAAAATTAAAGTTAGGGTAAAAGAGTTCCATGGACTCGCAATCAAAAATGCCATTACTTGGCCTAAGCTTGCTCCTCGCTCATATAATTTCATGGCCACCATTAAAATGCCATGATTACACAAATCTAGTAACACACCGGCCAGTGTCGCCCTAAAAATACCTTTTTTAGTATGGCCTTTACCCAGCACGGAAATAATCATTTCGCGAGGAATTCGATTGAGCCAACCAACTAACACAACCCCTAAAATGACACCCCACCACATAGCATTAAACATTTCAAAAGACGTATCTGCCATTGTTATGAGCCAAGTGGGTAGAGTAAATGGACTAATGTCTTGGGTTAAATATATAAGGTAAGTGACACTCACAAATATGGCGCTACCCCATAGCAGCCAATCAATTCTATTTTTATTGTTTGTCGGGCAACAAGAAGCATTATTCTGATTTGTCGCCTCAGCGTCTTGACCACAGCATGAAGTTTTGGCCTTTACGGCAGATGTTTGGCTAGCTTGGCTAACCTCAAATGTAGGATGGCAGCACGATGTTATCTTTTTGGCCGAACTCGTACAGTTAGAAACTGATTCAGTTTCGCTTGTTTGATTGTCTCCGCAGCACTTATTCATTTTATTTCTCCACGAAAGAGTTTTGAATTAAATGACAAATTTGTTCACCGCTTGGTTGGCAATCTGCTTGTTCTTGCCAACTATCTAAGGCTTGTTTCATATGTAAAAAGTCAGCTTGCATTTTTTTCAGCTTAGCTTCAGTTTCGGATAAGCGCTTAGCCATAATTTCTTTAACTTGTGGGCAAGGAGAAAGCCCAGAGTCTGCTTGATTTATAATCTGCTTAATATCGGATAAAGTAAAGCCCAGCGATTTGGCTTGCAAAATAAACCCTAATTTATTTTGTTCTTGTTCCGAAAAAAGTTTATAGCCATTGTGCGGATTTTTACTTGGTTTTAGTAAACCAATTTTGACATAGTATCTAATCGTATCAGGCTTGATTAACCAATAATTTGCTAATTCTGAAACAGTCATGCATGCCCCTTTGTACCAGCTTTATATTGTTATAAACCACTATAAAGCTGGTAGCTACTCACAGGTCAAGCTTTACTTGTGAGCTTATGATAATTTCTTGTAAACATAGCTTAATTTATTTATCTCGAATTAAGGTTATTGACACTCAGTCGCTAATTTTTTTAATTGATATAAATAATCTAACGCTTGTCTTGGGGTTAAACTGTCCGGATCGCAGCTTTGCATTTCTTCAACTAGCGGGTGGTTTGCGCTTAGCCAATCAATTTGAGGTTGTGCTTTTTCTGTATTTATTCCAGCATGTTCTGTTGAGCCAACTGGTACAGAGCCCATTTCTAATTCGGCTAATTTACGTTTGGCTTTATGAATAACAGAAACAGGTACACCTGCTAAAGACGCAACTTGTAAACCAAAAGAACGATTTGCTGCGCCTTCTTGTACTGCATGCATAAAGGTGATGTTGTCGCCATGCTCTAACGCATCTAGATGCACATTAGCCACGTTATTAAATTGCTCAGCCATGCTAGTTAATTCAAAGTAATGGGTAGCAAATAAGGTTTGTGATTTTAGCTGGGAAGCTAGATTTTCAGCACAAGCCCAAGCAAGAGATAAACCATCATAAGTGCTGGTGCCGCGGCCTATTTCATCCATCAAAACCAGGCTTTTTTCGGTGGCGTTATTTAAAATATTTGCCGTTTCTGTCATTTCAACCATAAATGTTGAGCGTCCACTGGCAAGGTCATCAGAAGCGCCAATTCGAGTAAATATACGGTCAACAGGACCAAGTGTGGCACTGTCAGCAGGTACATAGCAGCCAATATAAGCCATAATGGTAATTAATGCGGTTTGGCGCATATAGGTGGATTTACCACCCATATTTGGCCCTGTAATAACCAGCATTTTTCTTTGCTGGTTTAACTCGACTGGGTTTGCAATAAACGGAGCGTCCGTTAAATTTTCAACAACCGGATGACGACCTGCCGAAATATGAATACCAATTTCATTGCTAAACTCAGGCTTGTTATAGCCTAGGGTATCTGCACGTTCAGCAAAGTTATTGAGTACGTCTAGCTGAGATATTTCATCCGCTAGTAATTGAAGTTCTGCAATTTGCGGATCGAATAAATCAAATAAAGCTTCATAAAGTTGTTTTTCTAAAGCGAGTGCTTTGCTTTGTGCGCTCAGAACTTTATCTTCTAATTCTTTTAATTCTGGCGTAATGAATCGTTCTGCATTTTTAAGTGTTTGACGACGAATATATTCAACCGGTGCTTTATCTGATTGTGCTCGGCTTATTTCAATAAAAAAGCCATGTACCTTGTTATAACCTACTTTCAGAGTCGGTATGCCGGTTCGTTCTTTTTCGCGAGCTTCTATTTGATCCAGTATATCGCTTGCGCCTTTACTTAAACGTCTCAGCTCATCTAATTCTGGGCTATAACCTTCTGCCAATACGCCACCATCTCTGACAATCACTGGCGGGTTCTCGACAATGGCTTTTTCAAGGTGCTGCGCTATATCTGAAAATAAATGTAGTTTCTGCTGCATTAAATCAAGCGTAGGTTCGTTAGAACTTAATAAACATTGTTTTAGGCTTGGTAAAATAAATAGGGCATTTCTAAGCCTTGAAAAATCTCTAGGCCGCGCTGAGCGAATGGCAATACGTGAAATAATGCGTTCTATGTCGCCAATTTGTTTGAGTTCTGCTTTTAGCTCAGTATGTAAATCGGTATTCAAAATACTTTCGACTATATCTTGCCTTGCGGTTAGTACCTGGGTATTTAACGTAGGTTGAACTAACCAGCGCTGGAGTAATCGGCTTGCCATAGGCGTTGCCGTTTTGTCTAAAACTGACAATAGTGAATGGCCTTTAACTCCGGATAAAGTTTGGCACAATTCTAAATTTCGGATTGAAATCGCATCTAAAAATAATTTGTCTTCCAATTGAATAGTTTTTAAACCACGTAAATGTGGCACAGCCGCTTTTTGTGTATCTTGGACATATTGTAAAATTGCCCCAGCAGCGGCAATGGCAATATTGTTTGATGCTATGCCATAGCCCATTAAATCTTGGGTATTAAATTGCTTACAAAGTTGGCGTAGCGCTGTGTCGGGTTCAAAGTCCCAATCTGGTCTGTGTTTAATTGCTTTGATGTCACTGATTAAGTTATATGAGGCAAAACTTTCAGGGTAGAGAAGCTCTGCTGGTTGGGTTTGCTGCAAAAACGCCTGTAATGCTTCACTGCTTGCTAGTTCAACGACTTCAAATCGACCTGATGTTATGTCTAAAGTCGCAGCACCAAATTGAGCCGTTTGTTTACCAGAACTCTTGTTAGCAGACGCTTGGCAAACCGCCATTAAAATATTATCGCGCCTTTCTTCTAATAGTGATTCTTCTGTAATGGTTGCTGGGGTTAAAACCCGAACCACTTTTCTTTCTACTGGCCCTTTGCTGGTTGCTGGATCGCCTATTTGTTCACAAATAGCAACGGATTCGCCGAGCTGCACTAATTTCGCTAAATAGGTGTCAACTGCATGGTATGGTACACCAGCCATTGGGATTGGCTTGCCTGCGGTTTTTCCTCTGTGAGTGAGGGAAATATCCACTAACTCAGATGCCTTTTTGGCGTCATCAAAAAACAACTCATAAAAATCGCCCATGCGATAAAATAATAAAATATCTTTATAATCTGACTTTAATCTCAGATATTGCTGCATCATAGGTGTGTGTTGACTTCGTTGTTGTTCTGAATAAATATCTGATGTCATAAATTAGGAAACTCAAAAAAGAAAATATGCTTTGGTCAAAAATTGAAAATCAATCAAAAATGTTAGGGGCTATTTTAACGCGAAACCACCTAACAATTGCAACCGCAGAATCTTGTACCGGAGGCGGAATTGCTTATGCTATCACTGAAATTGCTGGCAGCTCAGCATATTTTAATCAGAGCTGGGTTACATACAGTAATCAAGCAAAGCAAACTCAACTGGGGGTCTCAGCAGGTACGCTAGAACAATTTGGCGCAGTTAGTTCACAAACCGTAGCTGAAATGGCACAAGGAGTATATAAAAATAGTGGGGCTAACTTAGCGATAGTAACGAGTGGTATCGCTGGACCAGGCGGTGCAACCCCAGATAAACCAGTAGGTTTAGTTCACTTTGGTTTTTTATTTAATCCAGTAAATTCAATTTCAAATTCAGAAAGCCAAGTACTAACAAGTCATCATGTATTTTCTGGTGATAGAAAGCAGGTTAGAGATCAGGCCATCTCATATGCGTTGGAAAAAGCGATTGAAATTGCAAATAACTCTGAACAAAAAATAATTTAAAAAAATCTTGATACTGTATGAGTAAACAGTATACTTTAAATCAACTTAACAAATACGACTTTGAACGGAATAACTATGAACGATAACAAGCAAAAAGCCTTAGGTGCGGCATTAGGTCAAATTGAACGTCAATTTGGTAAAGGTTCTATCATGAAGCTAGGTGATAACCGAGCGCTTGATATTGAAAGCATTTCTACTGGTTCTTTGTCATTAGATATCGCACTAGGTATAGGTGGTTTACCTTGTGGTCGTGTTATTGAAATTTTTGGTCCTGAGTCATCTGGTAAAACAACCTTAACTCTAGAGACAGTTGCACAAGCACAAAAAATGGGTAAAACCTGTGCTTTCATCGATGCAGAGCATGCGCTAGACCCTGTTTATGCAGAGAAGCTTGGCGTGAATATTGATGAGCTATTAGTTTCTCAGCCTGATACAGGTGAGCAAGCACTAGAAATTTGCGACATGTTAGTTCGTTCAGGTGCAGTTGATTTGATTGTTGTCGATTCTGTTGCTGCATTAACGCCTAAAGCCGAGATTGAAGGCGAAATGGGTGATACGCACGTTGGTTTACAAGCGCGTTTAATGTCACAAGCATTACGTAAGCTAACGGCAAATCTGAAAAAATCGAATACCATGTGTATCTTCATTAACCAAATTCGTATGAAAATTGGTGTTATGTTTGGTAACCCTGAAACCACAACAGGTGGTAATGCACTTAAATTCTATGCTTCTGTTCGTTTAGATATACGTCGTACAGGTGCAGTTAAAGATGGTGATGAAGTTACTGGTAACGAAACCCGAGTTAAAGTGGTTAAAAACAAAGTTGCACCGCCATTTAAACAAGCGGAATTCCAAATTTTATATGGTAACGGGATTTCTAAGCAAGGTGAGTTACTAGACCTAGGTGTTAAAGAGGGCTTGGTTGATAAAGCGGGTGCTTGGTATAGCTACAATGGTGATAAGATTGGTCAAGGTAAAGCGAACTCTATGAAGTTCTTAACTGAAAACCAAGCTATTGCAGATGAAATTGAATCTATCATTCGAGATCGCTTATTACTTAAAGCTGTGCCTGATACTGAAGAGTTAGTTGCGCCAGTGGAAGAATAATATCTTGTAATAAGTTCATCGAACTAAAGCCAAAAACCAGCATATTTGCTGGTTTTTTTGTTTCTGAACTAGGGGCTGTTGATCTTTTGAGTAAATTAAATGATCAATTTGTTGGGAGAAAACTCAAAGCTGAATGATTTTATAAAGATTTAGAATTGGCTAAGTGAAGTCGATTTAGATACAAAAACACTGAGTTAGGTAAATAAATATTGCTTGATGTTACAAAGTGTTAAGTTTCTAGTTATTACCTTTGCTCTTGGATAAAGGCGGTTTATTTTACCTAGATAATTTAATAATGAGCTAGGCAAAATAATGAATAAAATAACGCTAAGTGTAGTGACTGTTAGTTTGTTGATGATACAAGCTTGTGCAGACAGCAAACTGGATTTTTCTGAAGAGCCAAAATCTTCAACCCCTGTGCCTGAAACGTCAACCAAGCCTAAAAATGTATTATTTATCATGGCGGATGATTTTAATCACTGGCTACCCGCTATTGGTTACTATGATCAAGCTATTACGCCTAATATAAATAAATTAGCTAACCAAGGTGTGTTATTTGCTGATGCTTCTTCTGCTTCACCTGTATGTGAACCATCAAGGCAAGCTTTATGGTCAGGGTTAAGCCCAACGAATACAGATCTTGATGGCAACAGCCATGCTTTTATTCGAGATATTCCAGGTCATGAAAATGTTGTAACTATGAACCAATTTTTTAAAGATAATGGTTATTATGTATATGGTGGCGGTAAGTTATATCATCCAGGTAAAATGGGCGCAGATGATACAGACCCAAACAATTGGTCAGATTTGTATACACAAGGCACAGGGGCGCCAGGGGGATCTCATTATCTGTGGCAATCTCAAGCAGATACACGCGGGTTAGTTAAATGGAGTGGATCAGATGCAGCAGTAGAAGATGCCAATGATACTAAACTCGCTTTGCATTTTGCAGAAAAAATCAAAAACTATGCTAATTCAGAACATAGTGATAAGCCTTTCTTTTTTGCCCTTGGTTTATTCAGACCGCATTTACCATGGAATGCGCCTAAACAATTCTTTGATATGTATAACCCCGACGATTTACCTTTACCACAAGGTTACTTGGCGAATGATTTGGATGATATTCCGAATAAAAACGGCTCGCATATTTTTGCTGAAATTAAGCAACAAAATGTTTGGAAAGAAGGGATCCGAGCTTACTTAGCTAATATGTCATATGCAGATTATAACGTTGGCCTAATACTCGATGCGTTAGAAGCCAGTCCGTACGCTGATAATACGCTTGTTGTATTTACAGGTGATCATGGTTGGGCATTAGGTGAAAAAGAACATTGGGGGAAATTTGCACTGCACGACCAAGCAAATCGAACCACTATGATAGTGAAAGATCCTGATGCTAAAGGTAATGGCGAAATTAGCCGCAAGGTCGTTAGCATGTTAGATCTATACCCAACTCTGGCTGACGCAGCTAATTTAGCTATACCTGCACATGTGAATGGTAATAGCTTATCGCCATTGCTCGCTGAGCCAAATGATCCCAATTGGACTAAGCCTATTGTGATTCGTTACAACGGCACATTAATCATTAAAACCAACCAATGGCGTTTGGTCGATAACGGCAATCAAAGTCAGCTTTATGACATAGTGAACGATCCCAATGAATGGACAAATTTATACGGAAAACTTGGTTACGAAACGATAACCGCAGAGTTAAAGGCAGAACTTGCGGCTTGGGTTAATGCCAAGGAAGATGGGATCCCTGGGTTTGATACAGTCGGCACTGGAGATAGTGATACGGGAGGGGAAATAGAGCCTGTCATAGTAGAAAATATTACAGATTTAACTGCAAAAAAATTTGGGTGTAGCATAGAGTTAAGCTGGAGTGATAAATCAGGCGAAATTGCCTACATCATAAGACGTAAAGTCGTTGGCGAAGCTAGTTATGGCAATTTAGTTACTGTCGACAAAGATACGGTGAAATATATAGATGATACTGTCACAAGTGGTGTCAATTATGTATATCAAGTCCGACCAGATTTTGCGGATGCAGGCAAAAAGGTATCTAATAACCCAGAAATTGTGCCAGATCCCTGTTAGTTTGAGTCACTGAAGTTATTCTTTATGTTTTAAAGCTCAGCATAATAGGCTGAGCTTTGTTGTTTTTATCATTCAAAAAAATATTTAAAAAGAATCATTCAAATTGAATTTATTGAACTTTTCGATTGCAAATGAAATCATAAGTCGATATTAATGGGGTCTAATAAAAATTAATCATCGTTAGGGTTTTTTATGATGTCAAAGCGAACACACTTGCTTTTTACTTGCTTAATTAGCTTATCTACTTTTTTTTCATTTCATAGTTCAGCGACAAACTCTTCTCAAAACCAAGTTAAAATCATTAAATCACATGCTATTGCTATGCGCGGTGAAGCTAAGTATCCAGCTGATTTTAAACATTGGGATTATGTTAATCCTAATGCACCTAAAGGCGGAACGATTAAAACCGCAACTCAAGGTACTTTTGATAACTTTAACCGGTACGCGCAAAGAGGTAGTTCTCCTTCAGGAATCGACGGGTTATTTGATAGCTTGATGACATCGAATGACGATGAAATCCAAGTCTTATATGGCTTAATTGCTGAATATATTGAATACCCAACGGACTATGGCTGGGCAATTTTTCACATAAACCCTAAGGCAAAATTTCAAGACGGAAAAGCGATCACTGCGCACGATGTTGAATTTAGTTTTAATCTTTTTTACACCCAAGGTGTTCCTCAATTTAAAAAATATTTTGAAGGCGTAACGGTAAAAGCTTTAGATGATAGCCGAGTCAAGTTCACCTTGCCTAAAAAAGACAAGGCGTTAATGGTTGCGTTAGCGGATACAACAATTTTCCCTCAGCATTATTATCAAGATAAAGATTTTTCTGAACCTTTTAAAAGTCCACCTCTAGGAAGCGGACCATACAAGGTATTTGATTACCAAATGGGCAAGCAAATTACTTATCAGATAGATCCAAATTATTGGGCGGTTAAGCACCCAACTAATGCAGGTCGATTAAATTTTGAATTTGAAAAAATTGATTATTACCTTGATGAAACGGTTTTGCTTGAAGCTTTTAAGAAAGGGGAATATGACTTCAAACAAGAAAATGTGGCTAAAAATTGGGTTACCCAATACAAGGGCGGCAACTTTGAAAATGGCAATATTGTAAAAGAAGAAATTTCACATCAAGTCCCAACTGGTAATAGCGCCTTTGTGTTTAACGTGCAAAAACCTCAGTTTCAAGACCGAAGAGTTAGATTGGCACTAAGTTACTTGTTTGATTTTGAATGGACGAATAAAAATTTCTTCTATGGTGATTACCAGCGCAATTATAGCTATTTTATGAATACGGATTATGCCTCATCTGGTTTACCTAAAGGTCAGGAGCTGGATATTTTAAATCAGTATAAAGATAAATTACCTGCTGAGTTATTTAGCCAAGCTTTTGAATTATCTAAAACCGATGGTTCAGGTAATATTCGTAACCAAATTCGTAGTGCGCTTAGACTGTTTAAGCAAGCTGGCTATCAACTTAAAGACAAAAAACTAGTTGATAAAAATGGTAAACAGTTTGAGTTTGAATTGCTATTGTTCCGTGCTTCAACTGAGAGGGTGGCCGTACCATTTCAACAAAATATTGAGAAAATTGGCGGAAAAATGAATATTCGTCTGGTATCTGACTCTTCTCAGTACATTAATCGAGTGCGCGAGCGTGATTTTGACATGATCAGCCGAGCATTTGCTGGCTATCCGACAGAGTCACTTAAAATTCAGTGGCATACCAGTTATTTAAATTCTACTTATAACTGGGTTGGGGCAAACGATCCTATGATAGATAACCTAGTTGATAAAATCGCTGAGCTACAACAAGATGAAGTGCAATTAACCCAATATGCTCGAGCGTTTGACCGTATTTTATTGTGGAATTACTATTCTATCCCTCAATGGCATTTGTCTAAATACCGCGTCGCATATTGGAATAAGTTTTCTCGACCAAACACGGTTCCTAAGTATGATTTAGGTGCAGACACTTGGTGGTACGATGAAACCAAAGCCAGCACGATTAAGAAAAACTAAGCGAATACTAATTAGAAAACTATGATTGCATATATTTTTAGGCGGCTTTTATTAGTTGTACCGACCTTTTTTGCAATAATTGCAATTAACTTTTTTATTATCCAGTTAGCCCCAGGCGGCCCTGTCGATCAATATATCGCGAACCAAGCAGGCTTAGGCGATATGAATATTATGCAGGAGCGTTTAGGTGGCGGCGCTTCTGACCAAGTTGGGAACCAACTCGATACTGCTGAAGCCAACGCTCAATATAGAGGTGGGCATGGTTTAACCGAAGAAGAAATTGCTGAAATTGAAAAGCGCTTTGGTTTTGATAAACCGATTGGCGAGCGCTTTTGGAACATGATTACTGATTATGCGACTTTTAATTTTGGCGAAAGCTTGTTTCGCGGTAAAGGCGTTTTTGAGTTAATTGTTGAGCGCCTACCTGTCTCAATTTCTTTGGGATTGTGGGCGACTTTGATTATCTATTTAGTTTCTATCCCTTTGGGTATAAAAAAAGCAATTAAACACAGTGGCAAATTTGACGTTTGGACAACCACAGTGATTTTAGCGGCGAGTTCTATTCCAGCCTTTTTATTCGCTGTTGTTTTGGTCATTTTGTTTGCTGGTGGTAGCTTTTTTGATTGGTTCCCACTTCGAGGTTTGACTTCGGACAATTGGGATGAGCTTTCGCTAGGTGGCAAAATAGTCGATTATTTTTGGCACATGACACTGCCTATTATTGCTTCCGTTATTGGTGCTTTTGCTGGTTTGACTATGTTGACTAAAAATCTATTTTTAGACGAAATAAACCGTCAATACGTAATGACAGCGAGAGCAAAAGGATTAACTGAAAAAGCAATTTTGTATAAGCATGTTTTTAGAAATGCTATGTTAATTATTGTATCTGGCCTGCCTGCAACGCTAGTTGGGGTTTTCTTTGGTAGCTCGCTGATTATTGAAATTATCTTCTCTCTCGATGGTTTAGGTTTGTTATTTTATGAAACCACAGTACAGCGAGATTATCCGGTTATTTTCGCTACCCTATATGTATTCACACTCGTTGGGCTGTTACTCAATATTTTAAGCGATGTTATGTATATGGTGATTGATCCTCGTATAGATTTTGAGTCGAGGTAATTGATGAAATTAAGTCAAATAAATCAACAAAGGTTACTTAGGTTTAAAGCTAATAAACGTGGATATTGGTCATTTTGGATATTTAGTTTGTTATTTGTATTGTGCTTATGCGCAGAAATTATAGCGAATGATAAACCTATTTTAGTGACTTATCAGGGGGAGCTCTATTTCCCGATTGTAAAAGATTATGCGGAAACCGATTTTGGTGGCGAGTTTGAATTTGAGGCGGATTATAGAGATGAATATATCCAAGAGCTGATTTCTGAAGCCGGCGGGGATATTTATTGGCCCTTAATTCCATTTAGTTATTCAACAATTAATTATGACTTGCCTTCACCAGCGCCCAGTCCACCAACGGATGAAAATATCTTAGGTACAGACGATAAAGGACGAGATGTAGTTGCGCGTGTTATTTATGGCTTTAGATTAAGCATTCTATTTGGTTTTGCCGTCACAATTGCGTCGGCCATTATCGGGATTAGTTTAGGTGCTATCCAGGGGTTTTATGGTGGCTGGGTTGATTTGTTATTGCAGAGATTTATGGAAATTTGGGGCGGTATGCCTCAACTCTTTATGCTGATCATATTGGTTAACTTCATTACACCTAATGTCACTTGGTTGATATTTATCACTATGCTATTTGGCTGGATGGGGTTTGTTGGAGTTGTCAGAGCCGAATTTTTACGTAGTCGAAATTTAGAATATGTCACAGCAGCCAAAGCTATGGGCATGTCTGATAGTAGACTCATGTTTAAACATATTTTACCCAATGCTATGGTGGCAACTATGGCAACTTTACCATTTGCGCTTTCTGGATCTGTGACTATTTTAACCTCGCTTGACTTTTTAGGCTTTGGTTTACCGCCAGGTTCACCGTCATTAGGTGAGTTATTAGCTCAAGGTAAAGCAAATATACAAGCACCTTGGTTAGGTTTCACCGCATTTGGTTCGTTGGGGGTTATTTTAATGTTGTTAGTGTTTATTGGTGAAGGCGTTCGTGATGCGTTTGATCCTAGGACGAGTTATTAATGACAAATTCTCAAGCAAATACAGTTGAAAAAAGCAGTGTCGTTAGCATCGACAAATTGAATATTGGCTTTCGCCAAGGTGATAAGTTAAATCATGTAGTGCATGATGTTTCGCTTGATATTCGCCAAGGTGAAATGCTGGCATTAGTCGGTGAAAGTGGTAGCGGTAAGTCAGTAACAGCTATGTCTATTTTGAGGCTGTTAAAAGAGCCTCCTGTTGAGTATCTCTCAGGTGATATTTCATTAAGTGGTGAATCTGTACTGAGTGCGAGCCAAGCACAATTAAGACAATGGCGAGGGAATAAGGTCGGGGTTATTTTTCAAGAGCCCATGATGTCGTTAAACCCATTACACACGATTGAAAAACAATTAAGTGAAACCCTATCGATTCATCAAGGTAAAAGCTTAAAGCAAAGTCGTCCCCTTATTTTGCAATGGTTAAATAAAGTGGGTATCCGCAATGCTGAAGCTCGCTTAGCCGATTACCCACACCAATTCTCGGGCGGCGAAAAGCAAAGAATTATGATCGCCATGGCTATGATTAACGAGCCAGAGTTATTAATCGCAGATGAACCTACCACTGCATTAGATGTGACGATACAGGCGCAAATATTAGATTTAATTAAAGCATTGCAACAAGAAACCAATATGGCAGTGTTATTAATTAGTCATGATTTAACCATAGTAAAATCTTACGCTGAACGAGTGGCGGTAATGGAATTTGGCCGATTAGTAGAAGTAAATCATACCGAGCAATTATTTGCTGCTCCTCAGCATATTTATACCCAAAAGCTTATTAATGCAGAGCCTTCAGATCAATTTTGTGCGTTTAACCAAAGTAGTGAAACTGTGCTTAATGTTGATGATTTAAAAGTCTGGTTTCCGGTCGAGAAAGGCTTTTTCCGCCGAGTTGTTGATCACGTTAAAGCGGTAGATGGTATTAGTTTTAAAATGCGATCAGGCTCTTGCATGGGTGTTGTTGGTGAAAGTGGTAGCGGTAAAACTACTTTATCCAAAGCTATTGCTCAATTAATTGATAGCGAAGGGAATATCGAATTTTTAGCAGAACAAATTGCTCAGTTAGATAAGCTGCAGCTGAAAAATCTAAGACGTGATATTCAATTTGTGTTTCAAGACCCTTTCGGCAGTTTAAGTCCTCGGATGTTGGTTAGTGAGATTATTGCGGAAGGACTCGAAATTAATAATATAGGGACTAAAACAGAGCGTGAGCAAGCCGTGATTGATGCTATGAAATCAGTTGAGCTTGATCCCGAATTTAGAAACCGCTACCCACACGAATTTTCTGGTGGTCAAAGGCAGAGAATAGCACTGGCGCGAGCCTTGGTTATGAAGCCTACGTTTATTATATTGGATGAACCTACGTCCTCGTTAGATAGGACAGTGCAATTTCAAGTTTTAGCTTTATTACAAAAGCTTCAGAAAGAAAATAATTTAAGTTATTTATTTATTAGTCATGACCTTAAAGTTGTAAAAGCGATTTGTGATCAAGTTATGGTGATGAAAGCAGGTAAACTTATTGAATTTGGGGATTGCGAAACTGTGTTCACTCAAGCAAAACATGAGTATACTCAAACCCTAATTAAGACTGCTTTTTTAAATTAGAGAAAATAATCATCAATGTTGTTATTAATAGATAATTACGATTCTTTTACTTTTAATTTGGCTCACTACTTTGAAGAAGTGGGTGTCGAAGTAAAAGTGGTGCGCAATGATGAAATTAATATTCAACAAATTGAAGCGCTTGCCCCGAGTCATATTTGTATTTCACCTGGCCCCTGTACGCCAAACGAAGCTGGAATTTCGGTTGATGTTATTAAACACTTCGCTGGAAAAACGCCTATATTGGGTGTTTGCTTAGGTCATCAATGTATTGCTCAAGCCTTTGGTGGAAAAATTATTAAAGCACCAAAAGCTATGCATGGTAAAACTGCGTTGATCGAACATAAAGGCAAAGGCCTGTTTAATGAAATATCCAGAGATTTTTTAGTGACTCGTTACCACTCATTAGTGGTTGAAACTAAAAACTTGCCCGAAAATTTAACTGCTACGGCTTGGTGCTACGAAGGTGTTGAGAAGATATTAATGGCGCTTGAATCTCAAACCCAAGGCTTATATGGGGTGCAGTTTCATCCTGAATCAATTATGTCTGAGTTTGGTCATAAAATTTTAGCTAACTTTATTAACATAAAGCTCGACTAGTTAACGAGTTCATTTTATATCAATTGGAGTTCTATTTTGCTTGAGCTAAACTTGGGTAACACTTTCAACTCTCTGGTTTATTTTATTAATGCCGCAAGATAGGTATTCCGATTTAATTGATGCTCGATTTCATGACTTATTGTTAAGTTACGATTTCGCTCGCCAGCACAATAGTTTAAATATTCCAAATCTAGCAGACGTTTTTAGCCAAGAAACTAATGAAGAAACTCGTTTATTACTTGATATTGAGCAAGAAGCAAAAGAGCAACGCGATGCTGAAGTTATCGCTAAAGAGAGTTTAAAGCAGGCTAAATCAGAAAAGCTCAATAAAAAAGTGGTAGAACTTGTCTCTGAACAGCTGGATGATATAGAAACTATTTATAATGATGTGATTGCCATTCATGATGCTGTTCCTGCTATTCTTGATATCTTATCTGTCAGAGCCGCCTCTATCGGCCGGATTGAGCCATTAATCTCCACCTTGCCATGGATGGGGGCCGATATGCTAAAGTTCGTTAATTTACCTGTTTACCGTAAGCCTGAAAGTGATATTAAAGTGGATAAGGTAAAAACAGCTTTAAGTTATATCGGCATTGAAAATTTAAAGCTAGTCGTGCCAAGTTTTGCGTTGCGCAAATGGATCCCTCATAGTACAGAGCCTTTTAGGTTAATGAAAAGAAAACTGTGGGAATCAGGTATAGGTGCAGCAATATCATGTCGTAAATTGGCGCAACTTAATGAGCAAGATACCACTTCAGCTTTTTGTGCCGGTATGTTTCATGATTTAGGAAAATCAGCATTAGTCAGAATATATCTGAGAAGTTTTGATAATGAATGGAAGCGTCAATTATTAGAAGCAAGAGAAAGTCGAGATAAAACTGAACACGATGCTTTGGTTGAGCTGGAGCCTGATCCAGCTACGCTAAGAAATATAATGTTGGAGCACAGTGCAAAATTAAGCGCCAAACTTGTTGATAGGTTTAACTTAAAGCGGCTTAGATTTGTTGATGCATTAGAGCAGTTTTCAAGTGGCACTCCGTTTAAAGATTATGACCCACTCACCAGAACACTTGCTCAAGGTGTGAGCTATTCACGTTACAAAATGTTGCAAAAACACTCTTTAATCGCTAAACATGAAGCGAAAATTTACTTTAAAGAAAATTTACTGACGAGTACAGAAATCAGTGAACTAAATAAATTAAGTTTATTAAGACTGAATTTGAGAATTGAACAACATTAAGAGTTAACAATATTTAATAAAATTTTCTGGGTAAAATTCTTTTTTAAGTAAAAACCTTTTGGCAGCGTTTCTACCATTTTACCATCATGTCCTATCCCTGCTGTTTTAATGCGGCTGTGCGCTGCTTTGGGCCTTATTTGCAGGTATTCACCCGTTTTCGCTGTGATTTGATTGACTCTACCTAAAGCTATCATATCCATCAGCTCTTCCCAGTCAGCCTGTAGATTCCTATCTTCTTCTTCTGATGGTGACCAGAGTATTGGGTAGCCTATTATTCTATCTGTCACTGGAATTTGGCGTTCAGCTAAAATAGGGATCCACAAAACTCGATTTAACTTTATTCTAATTGGACTTGATTGCCAGGTTTGTCCCGTGATGTTCGTTAACGGGGCAACACAAACATAGGTTGTTTCTAGAGGCTTTCCGTGAATATCTATCGGTATAGTTTTTAATTCTATCCCTAAATCCTCAAAATCAGGCACTGGCTTTGAACCCGCATCAGCCCCCAAATGCCATTCTAATAATTGTCCTGTCCAGCCTTTATCTCTATTAAGGTTTTTCGGTACGTCTACACCGGCTGCTTGGGCAAGCTGAGCCAGGCTCAAGCCTGATATTGCTTGAGCTCTCTCGAATAATTCTAGCTCTGATTGCGGTGGTAAAGGTTTGATCATTTTATTTGTAGCAGTCTAAAATTGACATTTATGGTCAGGGCTAATTTATCTAACTTTTTCACTTGCTCTAATTTCTCTCTATTGGCTCTGTGTATATGAGGTGTCATGATGAGTAATTCAGCAAGTTGCTCCTTGTTCAATTCAACTTGGTAACTAAGCGTATCAGATTTACCCCAAGTTAACCCAAGATCTAACGCTTCTTGATAATTATTCTGTTGGTAAGGTTTGATTTCTGGGTAAATTAGTTCTCGTAATTCAATTAAGTGATTTTCAGCACTTTCTACCAGTAATATTTTCCCGTTCGTTGTTAACTTTTGCTTAAATTCAGAAAATACCGGAAAGCCGAAAATGCATAAAATTAAATCTAAACTCTGATCTGCAATTGGAATTTGTCTATTTGAAGCTACAAGCCACTGAATATTTTTGGACTTTTTAGCTGCGGCTTGGATTGCAAATTTCGAAATATCTAATCCAAGTAAATTCGTCTCTAATTCTTCTTTTTTTGCCGCTTGTTCTAATTGAGTTAAGTAATAGCCTTCACCACACCCAGCATCTAGAATATTTGTCGCTAATGTTTCAGTGTGAGATAAAGCAACTTGGTTTATCTTTTCACTGATTGGCTTGTAAATATTTGAGGCTAAAAATGATTGTCGTGCAGCAACCATTTCTTTGCTATCGCCAGGCGATTTAGAACGTTTGTTCTGTACTGTGAGTAAATTTATGTAGCCTTGTTTCGCTTTATCATAGCTGTGGCCATGGGCGCATTTTAAGCTATTGTTATCGCATTCCAGAATTAGGCCATCAATAGGGCAGTTGAGCATAAGATTTTTAGACACAGGCTAGGCTTTATCGATAATAAGGAAGTCTATTGTAAATGAATCTAGTTAATTCTCAAAAGTCAGATTAAAAATTACAGTCGCCGGTAAATCTACACCTTGGTTTGGAATGAAGAGTAAATAAGGTATAAATATAACAAGGAGAGAGTTTATATTGATTTAGTTTACTTAAAAATGATGGCTTGGCTGAGATATTTATTGTCGTTGAAGAAATTATTTTTAACTTTTTATTAATCTCCCCCTTGAATTGTTTGATTAAATGCATATCTTTGTTTTAATTGTGTAGCCACTTGTAAGATATTGGGTGCATTTAGATTACAACTATAAATATTAACTGGAGAAACCAGATGTTCAAAAAATTGGTTCCAATCAACTCAAGCGCTCATAAAGACATCAAATTAAAAAGAGCACCAAATTACGATTTCGCTAAAACTGTTCATGTTGCACCTCTTTTAGCTCATGAGTTTCCTCAAGCTTCAGCTAGTTTCCCAATTATTTTCCATAAAAATGAAGAGTCTGGTGAATTTCATCCACTTGCACTATTAGGTTTACGCAAAGAAGAAAACTTATTAATTCAAGACGGCAGATGGACTGCTACCTATGTACCTGCATCTATTCGTCGTTACCCATTTGCTGCAGCATCTGTAAATGGCGATGATGAAAATATGGTTGTTTGTATGGACGAAGAAGCTGAAATGTTCAATACAGAAGAAGGCGACCCTTTGTTTGATGAAAACGGTGAAGAAACTGAAATCATCAAGCAAGTTAAAGAGTTTATGAATTCTTATTTAGACCGAGAAGCAGCAAGCCGTGCTTTTGTTAAATTTTTAGCAGAAAAAGAATTACTTTTACCTCGTACAGTTGGTTATAACAATCAAGAAGGTGAAAGAGTTAATATGGGCAGCTTCTATGCATTTGATGAAGCTAAATTTAACGAGCTGTCAGATGAAGATTTCTTAGAAATGCGTAAGCGTGGTTACTTACCGGTTGCATATGCAATTCTAACTTCTATGCAGCAAATGGATGGCTTATTCCGTTTATTGCAAGAAACTAAAACAGCAGCTTAATTTGCACAATATGATGAACACTTTTTAGTGTTCATCATAATTTAGTAGCTTAGTCAGTAGGGCTAATAATTCTTTTTCTTCAGTTGCAACTTCCCCATCTATTTCACTAACGTATTTAGCAAAAGTAATGACAAAGTCTTGGTATACTCTATCTGATAATTGATCGATTAACGATATTAAGTATTTCTCAATATTGTTATTTTCAATTGCAGTTCGACTTTGGGTAATAATTAGTTTGTGTGTGGTTTGCCGATCAAATTTACCATTCCACTCCAAGCCATTTAGCCAGATATCGATATAATCTTGCTCACTTAATCTTATTTTGCCATCAACTTGGCTAAACAAAGTTGCGATTGCGAGTAGAGCTTCTTTCTGCTTTTGTTGCAATTCTGGGTTAGATGATTCTAAAATGCTCTGAACAATTTTTTTCATGGCCAACTAATTAAATTTGAATATGTGTAAATGTTAAGTCTTAGTGAGAAAAAACACCAGATAAGTCTAGAGTTTGAGCAACTTATTTGCACTTATCAAGACGAATTTCCTCACTTATCTGCTTACCAGCTTAGATTTACTCGAACTAAGCGCGTTATGGGGAGTTGTCATTATGGTAAACAGCAGATTAATATTTCGGAGCTTATTTTAGAGCACAACCCAATATCAATTCAATTGGATACTTTAAAGCATGAAATTGCGCATGCCATCGCCTATTCCAAGGGGGAACACGGACATGGTCTGTTATGGCAGTATTGGGCGACTAAACTTGGTGCTAGCCCTAACGCAAGATATAAGCAAAGTTTGGCTATGGAGTATAAATATAGCTTGGTTTGTGTTCAGCAAAGTGCTTTGAAAGTGTTGGGTAAGCAATATCATAAAAAGATAAAACTTAAAGGCAGGTATATCGCTTCAGATAAAAGCAGTTTAAATTGCCTGTATTTAGTTTGTAATCAAGAGCTCAGCCGTTACCATTCTGGCGAACTTAAATTGCATGAGCTCAGTTTGTATCAGTAAATGATTTTGTGCATTAACACTAAAATCTTTGTAGGCCTCTTTCTAGTTCAGCCATACCCGTTGGCAAGTCAATATCACCACCTAAATCTCTAATCGCACAACCAAACGCATGTAAGGTTCTAAACAAGTGATGTGCACGGCTTTGTTCACCCATTTGGCCAATGCGAACAATGTCTAAGCCGAATGATCCTGAGATTTCGACACGGTAACGATTTGAAATATGCGCACATAGCGCTTTTTGCGCTATACCATTTGGTACATTTATCCCGATTACTGAATTTAATCTAGATGCTTCCTGAACAAAAAGCTTTAAGCCTAAAGCTTCTATACCATGTTGTAACGCCTTAGAGCAGCGTAGGTGGCGCTCAAACCTAGCCTCTAGGGTTTCGTTACAGATTAATGCCAAAGCTTCGTGTATTGCTAATATACCCGAAACAGGCGCGGTGTAATGATATGCATTATGGTGCCAAAAGCCTTCGGCCAGTTTGGCATCTAAACACCATTGGGCTGGTGGTTTTGGTCTTGAATGAATTCTGTGATGTGCTCTCTCGGAAAAAGCGATTAAAGATACACCAGGAATCGACGACAAACCTTTTTGACCACCTGTAATGACAGCGTCTATTTTCCATTCATCCATATTTAATGGCATGGTACTTAAAGTACAAACGGCATCCACTATAATATAACAGCCATATGCTTGTGCTATTTCTGCTATTTGCCTTAATTGCTTATTACAGACTGTATTCGATGTTTCACCTTGTACTAGGGTGATGACTTCGGGCCGATATTTTTCTATGTAGGCTTTGACTGAATCCGGATCTGCAGCCAGTCCCTCCGGTATTTCATATCGGGTCACATCGGCACCAACTCGAGTCGCCATTTCGGCTAACCGACCACTGAAAAAACCATTGCATATACTTAATACTTTGGTGTTTTCCCAAATTAAATTTGTGATGGCCATTTCCATTGCCGCTGAACCTGGGCCAGCCACCCCTAAAATCCATTTGGATTGGGTTTGAAATACATAGCGAGACATGCTTTTAACTTGCTCGATTATCTTACCCATTGTCTCACCTAGGTGATTAATAACGATAGAGTTAGCTCGTCCAACTTGATTTGGTATAGGTACAGGACCAGCTCCCATCATTAGTAATGGCTCGGAAGGTAGGATTTCGTCTAATGAGACTAATTCTGGAACTGAGATGCGCAAAAATGTATTCCTATACAGAAAGTGTTAGTTAATTTTGGCTGATAGTTAAATATAAAGCTATAAATAACCCAAGCAAGGGATAAAAATATCTTAAAAAGAGTAGTATGACAAAGCCTAGATAGCAAAAAGGCCAGTAAGCTGGCCTTTTTCAACAGAAGCGAGTTTTAGATGTTAGCTGCTGCTTTTAACAGCTCGGCTTTATCTGTTGCTTCCCAAGGGAACTCTTCACGGCCAAAGTGACCATAGGCTGCTGTTGGTTGGTAAATTGGACGTTCTAAATCTAACATTTTGATTAAGCCGTATGGTCTAAGTTCAAAATGCTCACGAACGAGTTCAACTAAACGAGCGTTGCTTACTTTACCTGTACCAAAAGTTTCAATACTGATTGAAGTTGGCTCAGCTACACCAATAGCATATGACACTTGTATTTCACAACGTTCTGCTAGACCTGCCGCAACTATATTTTTAGCAACATATCGGCCTGCGTATGCAGCAGATCTATCTACCTTAGATGGATCTTTACCTGAGAATGCGCCGCCACCATGTCGAGCCATACCGCCGTATGTATCTACGATGATCTTACGACCAGTTAAACCACAATCACCCATAGGTCCACCAATTACAAAGCGGCCAGTTGGGTTAATGAAGTATTTTGTTTTATCGGTTAAAAAGCTTGCCGGTAAAACTGGCTTAATGATTTCTTCCATAACCGCTTCACGCAAATCAGCTGTTGAAATACTATCGCAGTGTTGAGTTGATAAAACAACAGCGTCAACGCCAACAGGCTTGCCATTTTCGTAGACAAACGTAACTTGGCTTTTCGCATCTGGACGTAACCAAGGTAAGGTACCATTTTTACGTACTTCTGCTTGGCGTTTAACTAAGCGGTGCGAGTAAGTAATTGGTGCAGGCATTAATACGTCGGTTTCATTACTCGCGTAACCAAACATCAGTCCTTGATCTCCAGCGCCTTGATCTTCAGGTCTAGAACGGTCAACACCTTGGTTGATATCAGGAGATTGCTTACCTATTGTATTTAGTACTGCACAAGAATCGGCATCGAAACCCATATCTGAGTGAGTGTAACCAATTTCGCGTACAGTTTTGCGCGTGATTTCTTCAATATCTACCCAGGCTGAGGTTGTTACTTCACCACCAACCATAACCATACCGGTTTTTACATAGGTCTCACATGCAACTCGAGCATGCGGATCTTGCTCTAAAATAGCATCCAATACAGCATCAGATATTTGATCTGCAATTTTATCCGGATGTCCTTCTGAAACTGATTCAGATGTGAAAACATGTTGTGTCATGGTTTACTCTCTCTATTTTATCGCTCGATATAAAGCCGCTAAGTACTTGGAATATATCTTGAAAAATTGGGTTTCATAGTTAAATTAGGCTGAATAGAAGTATATATAAGCCAAAATTTAATGATTATTTCGGCTAAGTTTAGTGATTATTTGAGTTTTTGCAAGTCTTTACGTCTAGACGTCTAAACATCTAAAGCGTTTTTATGTTTCACAGCTAATGCTTTCCGAGTTGCTATTTAGTTGATCTTTGCCATCACCATTTAAATCTTTAGAAACTCTTGGCCTGCCAGTTAAATTGATCACTACTGCTCTGGAAAAGTACTCTGATTCTGAAGTATTTGTGCAGTAACGAAATGTTCCACTTTGGCCATTGAGCAAGCCATCTGGTCCGTATTTTAATGCTTTCCCACCACTAAAAATTAAAATATCAGAGCTGGGGAAGTTATTCTTAATGAGAATTAATGTATCCTCTGCGGCATTGTAGTGCTGGTCTCCATTTACATCAGAGAATATGCTATAGCCATTTTGCCAATCTTTATCACAGTCATTGGTTGTTGATAAATGGCACATGGTGACTCGAGTGTTGTACTGAATTGCGTAGTTTCGGGACAGGACAATGTCTTTACTGATTTTATAAATTGCGTTGTCTACCCTGTGTTCAATCAAGACGCCTTGCAGCTTAGGTATACCAAGGGTTAGGGTTAATGAAGCAATCAATAAGATGAAAATTAATTCTAATAGAGTGAAGCCTACTTTTGAGTATATTTTATTTGTCATGATCATCCTTAATCATTAGTGTCCGTTTATCTTTTTATTATTTCTAATAGTAGTTTCGTAAAAGCTTAAATAGACCTCAGCTGTTGGAGCAATGCTAGTTACAAATTATATGGTCGTTATCACCACTTGTTTCATCCATGCTGTCATTGTCTATATCTGAAGATGGCCTTGGCCGACCACTTTGATTGATGATAATTGCTCTTGAGTAGTAAATTGCATTATCAATACCCGGGCAGTATCTAAAGGTACCTATTTCAGATACTGCAAAAGTAGTCGAAATTGTGCCATCAAATTGATATTGCAGCGAATTTCCATCTGAAAACTGTAAGATATCACCTGTGCTCACAGCGCCTCTCACAAACAACTTTTCATCAGTCGCACTATCAAAAATTTGATCTGCATTTTCATCAATAAAGCCTGTATAGCCATTTGACCAAAGGTTATCACATTCATTACTAGTATTTAGGTGACATAAAGTCACAGTTGTTTCATAGCTTACGGCATAACTTCTAGCGGTAATTATGTCTTTATTTAAGCTCAATATGGCATTGTTGACTCTGCTTTCTAATAAAGTTTGCTGTAATGCTGGTAAGCCTAATGTTAATCCAATTCCAATTAAAGCTAATGCAATCATTAACTCAAGCAAGGTAAAACCTTGCTGAACAACGGTTATGAGTTTCATTATTTTAATGCTCTATTTATAAATATCAGTATTTTACATTATGGCAAATAAATTCACTTTCGTCAGACCTCTAAACTATTTAGTGCGATAGCTCTCACATCTTAGTTATTTAAGCGAGTTTTATGACATCTTTTTGCTTAGATAAATAGTTCGAAAGCCTCTCATATAATATGCTTAGAGTAATAGGTTTTGCTATGTGTTCGTTCATCCCTGCGAGTAAACATTTTTCTACGTCCTCTGCCAAGACATTCGCAGAAAGTGCCAAGATTGGGATCTTATCTAAATGAGGCAGTTTTCGAATTAATTTGGTTGCTTGAAAACCATCTAATTCAGGCATTCTGCAGTCCATCAAAATTAAGTCATAATGATTGTTTTCTGCTTTCTCTACTGCCACCTTTCCATTAATAGCAAAATCATGAGATAAACCAAATTTTTCAAGCATGTTTTGGCAAATCGCTAAGTTAATTAGATTATCTTCAACGACTAAGACATGGCCAAAAATTGGACTATAGCTTAGATTCTCAGTTGTCGTATTTGTATTTGGTGTGACACTCGTACTTATACCCGCTGTGATTAATTTATTAATGATTTCACGAGGACGAATTGGCTTTTTCAGTGAGAGCTCGGTATCGTTTGATATTTGTAATTGTGCTTCTGTTGCCGTGCTATCTATGTTGAGAATGCTGGTATCTTGGGTGGGTGATAGCGAATCTGCAGAGCTAACTAGCAAATGAGATTTTAAATTTATCATTAAAGTTTCTTTAAGCGCGTGATTATTAGCTCTGATAATTAACTTATTATGTGTTTTAGGTGTTTCGATTAGTTGACTGTTAATGCTTGTTATTGGGATTTCAAACCAAAATGTTGAGCCATGGTTAATCGCACTTATTACTCCGATATCACCTTGCATTTGAGAAATCAATTTTTTACATATTGCCAAACCTAAGCCAGTACCACCGTATTTTTTACTTATCATTTGGTCGGCTTGGCTGAAAGTATCGAAAAGGTTCGCTTGATTTTGGATTTCAATACCAATTCCGGTATCAATTACTTCAACTCTTAAGGTATTGGTAATATCTACCTTTAACGTAATATTACCTTGGTGTGTAAATTTAAGCGCATTGCCAAGCAGGTTTAGTAGGATTTGTCTCAGCCGAACATCGTCAGCATACAGCTCAAAAGTTTGTGAAATAGGGTAATCGAAAATAATATCAATCGACTTTTCTTGTTGTAGCATTCTAGCTTGAATGAGCTCTAAACATTGATAGCACACTTCTTCGAAATCGAATTTATGGCTCGACAAGTGTAATTTACCCGCTTCAATTTTAGAAATATCAAGAATGTCGTCGATTATAGTTAATAATGTATTACCAGACTGCTCAATCACGCTGATAGAGTCTGATTGATTTTTATCTAAGCTTGATGCTTTTAACAAAGAAACCATACCTAAAATGCCATTTAGTGGTGTTCTTATTTCGTGGCTCATTAAAGCGAGGAAGTTACTCTTTGACTCAACAGCATTGTTCGCTTTTTTTATCGCTATATTGAGTGCTAAATTTTGTCTGGTTAATCTATCGCTATTGTTTTCTAGCTCGTTATGTAATTCGGTAAGCTCTTCAACCTTGGAATGTAAATCTTCGTTTAAGTTGGTAATTTCTTTTTTATTTAATATTAAATTTTTATTTTTTTGTTCAATTTGCTTGGTGTAATTTTTAAATTCATTAAATAGTTTATTTAAAGCTTTAATTAATGGACTGAATTCATTTTTTCCGCTGTATTTTATTGTGGAAACGGTTAGTTCATCAGTTCTGTAGTCTGTTTTGATTGAATCTTTAACCAAAGAGATAATGCGATTAAAAGGTTTAAATATTTGCTGTAACGACAAGCTGACTAAAGCTATAAACGTTGCTGAAATTAAAATACCTAACCATAAATTTTGTTGCTCGGCATATTTTGTTTCGGCAACTAAGTCGGTATACGGAATGGTAACGCCAAATATAATGCCAGAAGAGGTTATTGCGAAGGCAACCTTGTCTGATGTTGGTTGCTCTGTCAGATCTATCATATTCAATTCGTTCGGCAGGGTTTCTGTTAGAGCTATTTTTCCCCAGTCTGTTTCACTCGCTTGCTTCATCGTCAGCTCAGGGTTTGCTGAAGAGAATATGATTTTTCCACTGTGACCATCGATTAAAAAACTGTTTGATTTTGGGGTAACTTTTATTTGGCTAAAAAAATCAGTGATTTCAGTTAATGCCCAATCTACTGTTGCCAAGCCAATAATGGTTTTTTTATCATCCCAAATAAAACTATCGACTGTCATCATTAATTGCTCAGAACCCGCTTCGTCTTTATAGGGCTCTGTCCAATAAATATTTTGTGGTCTTTGTATACTCCTTGGCCAACCTGAAGGTAGTGCTAGCTGATACCAAGATTGATTATGATAATCATAAGCTTGGGTGCTTAAATCCCAGCTAAATTTGACCTGATTATTCTCACGAAATACGTAAGGGCCAAAAAATTTATGTTGCTGAATGATATTCGGTTCAAACCAAATACCTCCACCAATAGCATCGGAATATTGTTCAAACAATTGTATTAATTGTATTTGTAGCTGTTGGGTGAGTTGTTCTTTAGGAAAGAGACTTAATTGACGATAGAATTGCTGACCTATGTTACTAACAGATAGGACTTGTTGCTCTAATACCTTTGTTTGATTGTTTAATTTTTGTAAGCCGGCATCAAAAGTTGCATGTATTTGCTTATTCTTAATATCAGATAAGGCTTTTGAAGAAGTATTTTGATTAACTGTAATTAATAAGCCATAACCAAATAATTCCAACAAGAAAACAACTAGTAAAATCCGTGTCTTAATATTCATAACTAACTTAACAAGAAAAGTAGTTATTTAGTTATAGCAAAATAATTAGGGTGTTACATAAGGTGATTGCTGTGAGTTTTGTAAGATATTTCTGGTAAGACTACAAATTAATGTGTAGTAAGAGAAATGGCGTCCCGTAGGGGATTCGAACCCCTGTTACCGCCGTGAAAGGGCGGTGTCCTAGGCCTCTAGACGAACGGGACGCTGTAAAGCAATCTCAAAAAATAAGACTATATGCACTCAAGGCTATATGCATAAAGAATGGCGTCCCGTAGGGGATTCGAACCCCTGTTACCGCCGTGAAAGGGCGGTGTCCTAGGCCTCTAGACGAACGGGACGCTGTAAAGCAATCTCAAAAAATAAGACTATATGCACTCAAGGCTATATGCATAAAGAATGGCGTCCCGTAGGGGATTCGAACCCCTGTTACCGCCGTGAAAGGGCGGTGTCCTAGGCCTCTAGACGAACGGGACGCTGTAAAGCAATCTCAAAAAATAAGACTATATGCACTCAAGGCTATATGCATAAAGAA
>NZ_KQ130484.1:158658-273356 GCF_001050375.1 Catenovulum maritimum
AAAAATAAGACTATATGTGCTCAAGGCTATACACATAAAGAATTGCGACAAATTATTCAATCTGGTGGAGCTAAGCGGGATCGAACCGCTGACCTCTTCGCTGCCAGCGAAGCGCTCTCCCAGCTGAGCTATAGCCCCTGAATAATCCGTTTCATGCTACTTATAAATACTGCTCTAAGCTACATTAATTAAGTTAACTAGAAATAAAATTTCTTGTTCCCTCAACGCGGGGCGCATTCTATGCACCTCGCTTATCCATGTCAACAAAAAAATTAAGAGTTTTCGCGATTAATTATAAAATTTATTGCTTGCTCTATTCTGTTAACGCTTTTTTCTTGTCCTATTAACGATAAAGTAACATCTAAAGATGGTGAATTGCCTGCACCAGTTGCTGCTACTCTTAAAGGCATACCGACTTTACCCATACCTAGCTCTAATTCGGTCGCTGTATCATTAATCGCTTGCTGAATGTTTTCAGGCGTCCAATCAGAAATTTCAGATAATTTTTGTTTAACTAAGATTAAAGCGTCTTTAGCGACAGGACGTAAGTGCTTTTTCGCCGCATTGGCGTCAAACTCTGAGAAATCTTCATAGAAGTAGCGAGATATTTCAACTAGCTCTTTTAACGTTTTAACGCGATCAGCTTGAGCTTTAATCACATCTTCAATTGCCGGTCCGTTTGAGATGTCTAATTTTTGATCAGTTAAATGCCAAGTTAAGTAAGATTTAACTTGTTCTACAGGTAATGTCTTTAAGTAATGTTGATTTAACCAAATCAGTTTATCTGTATTAAATGCAGAAGCCGCTTTGTTGATCGCTTCTAAACTAAAGAACTGTTTCATTTCTTCTATTGAAAAGACTTCTTGATCTCCGTGCGACCAACCCAGGCGAACTAGATAATTTAATACAGCTTCAGGCAAGTAGCCGTCATCTCTATATTGCATAACACTTACTGCACCATGACGCTTAGATAATTTTTTACCATCGTCACCTAAAATCATAGAGACATGAGCATAAGTTGGGATAGGAGCATTTAATGCTTTTAGAATATTAATTTGACGTGGCGTATTATTAATATGGTCTTCACCACGAACAACATGAGTGATCCCCATATCCCAATCATCAACGACAACACAAAAGTTATAAGTAGGTGAGCCATCTGTGCGCAGAATGATAAGATCATCCAACTCACTATTTTCGACTTCTATTTTACCTCTGACTTCATCAACAAAAACAACGCTACCTTCTGTTGGGTTTTTAAACCTAATTACATAAGGTTGATCTTGTGGGTGTTCTGATTCTGGTACATCTCGCCATTTACCATCATATCTTGGTTTTTCGCCGGCAGCCATTTGCGCTTCTCTTAATGCATCTAGCTCTTCCATAGAAGTAAAACATTTATAGGCTTTACCTTCATCTATGAGTTGTTGGATTAACGCTTTGTAACGATCGAATCTTTTAGTTTGGTAGTACGGACCCTCATTCCAAGTTAGGTTTAACCAATTCATACCATCCATAATGGCATCAATAGCTGCTTGAGTTGAGCGTTCTAAATCTGTGTCTTCAATTCTAAGGACGAATTCGCCTTGGTTCGCTTGGGCATATAACCAAGAATATAAAGCGGTTCTTGCACCGCCTACATGTAAATAGCCGGTTGGGCTTGGAGCAAATCGAGTTTTAATCGTCATTTAATGCTATTCCAGAAAATAAATTGTTGTATCACTTAAACAAAGAGTTTTTATGATATTGCTTTGAATGCGAAATATTTTAGCAATCCAAGTGGGTTCTGCCTATGTAGAATTAAGCTAAAGCTCTATAAAAGTTTAAAATAACTTAAAATTTGTACATTTTGGGGGATTTTTAATCATTTAAAAGTTTTTTAAACTTTTTTGTTGACAGCTGTGTCGGCATGTCTATAATGCGCACCACACAACGGCACTGACTGTTGTTGATTTAAAGTGGACGCTTAGCTCAGTTGGGAGAGCATCGCCCTTACAAGGCGAGGGTCACTGGTTCGAGCCCAGTAGCGTCCACCACTTTAAATCATCCCTGTTACACACTATAGTGGACGCTTAGCTCAGTTGGGAGAGCATCGCCCTTACAAGGCGAGGGTCACTGGTTCGAGCCCAGTAGCGTCCACCAATTTCTTACTTATTATCTTGTTTTTCCTTTATAATTCATATTTAGCTTATTCTTAATCTTAATCTAAGACTTCTGGTTATTACTATGGTCCAACTCTTTAGCTCCACCAAAACCACTAAGCGACAGTTTCAACCTTATAAAATCGAATTAGATTTAAATAGTTTAGATCACCATGGCCGAGGCGTTGGACGCTACCAAGGTAAAGTTGTTTTTGTGACTGGAGGCTTGCCAAATGAGAAGGTCATTGCTTTAGTTACAACAGCGAAAAAACATTTCTTAGAAGCTAGGCTGTTAAAAGTTTTAGTGCGTTCAAACACTAGGGTGACGCCGAAGTGCAAATGGATTGAAAACTGCGGTGGTTGTCAGCTCCAACATTTAGATAGCCAAGCTCAAATCTTAGAAAAACAGGCTTTTGTCACTGAATTATTTAAAAAAAATAGAGTCACTAAGCTGAATTGGCAGCCTGCTATTCAGGGTAATGAATGGCATTACAGAAATAGAGCTCGCCTCGCAACTTGGTATGAAGGAAAAAAAGACAAGTTACATATAGGTTACCGCGAATTTGCTAGCAAAAATATTATAGAAGTTGATCGTTGTGAAGTTTTACCTGAGGCGTTTAATCTAGTGTTGAGCGAACTTAGTGCACAACTCAATTTGATAAAGCATAAAAAGTATATAAGCCATATTGAGTTTAACCTAGTTTCTAAGCATAAAATTTGCCTGTTAAAACTTACCCAAAATTTAGTCAGTGATGAAATACAAGCGATTAAAGCCTTGTTGCAAAAGTTTGATTGTATTTTGTTTGTTCAGCTAAATGAAGACGCGCCGATATGCATGCATGAAAAGTTTGAAGAAAATGAACTTTTTTATACATTCGACAAACTAAAGCTTTCTTACGGGTTGAATGATTTTGTGCAAATCAATTCTGCTTTAAATATTACTATGCTTGAGTTAGCATTAGAATGGTTAGAATTAACCAGTACAGACATGGTTTTAGACTTGTTTTGCGGTCTTGGTAATTTTTCTTTACCTATAGCTCAACAAGTAAAAAAATTGGTTGGTATTGAAGGGGTAGCCGAAATGGTTACAAAAGCAAAATTAAATGCTAAGCAAAATCAACTTGAAAATGTCGAATTTTTTCAGCAAGATCTGAATCAGACTGAGTTAAAAAACGATTACCACTGGCATGACTTTAATAAAATTGTGCTAGATCCTTCCCGCACCGGAGCGGAATCAATTTGTAAAAACAGTACAGAATGGCGTGCTGAAAAAGTGCTTTATATTGCATGCGAACCTAATTCCTTGGTTCGAGATAGTCAATATTTACTTGCTGCTGGCTACCAAATTGACAAAATCTCATTAATAGATATGTTTCCACACACGGCTCATGTAGAAACAATAGCTTTATTTACAAAATAATAAAATTGAGTCAAATAAATAGGTAACCTATGGTTTCTGTTCGACGCTCTCACGATTTACATACTGAATCACTTAGCCAAGCTAGTTGGTTAGCCACCTTGGCGTTTTCTGATGAAGATAGAAAAAGTGCGGTTAATGCTGCACATGATTTCATCTGTACATTGGATAACAATCCACTATTAATTAGTATATCTCGTGAGTTAGTCGAAATTCTTAATACCCTAAATATGGACGCTGAAACGTTAACCGCAGCTATTTTATATCCATATTGGCAAAGGGAATTAGTTACAGAAGCACAAATTATTGAGTTTTCATCGCCAGCTGTATTTGCCTTGGTTCATGGTATTGAACAAATGGCAGCAATTCGTATGTTACACACCCAAAAAAGAGGCGAACTGCCGCCAGACCAAATAGACAATATACGCCGTATGTTGTTGGCTATGGTAGAAGATGTTCGAGCTGTGGTGATTAAGCTTGCGGTTTGTATTATTGAATTAAGATTAGCTAAAAATGCGGATGAAGAAACGCGAGTACTAACCGCCAAAGAAGCGGCTACCATATATGCTCCTTTAGCGAATAGGCTGGGTATTGGCCAAATAAAATGGGAAATTGAGGACTATTGTTTTCGTTATCAGCACCCTGAAACCTACAAAAAAATTGCAGGTATGTTGGATGAGAAGCGAAAAGACAGGGCTAAATATATTCGTGAATTTGTTGCTCAAGTTGATGATCAATTAAATACATTTAATATTAAAGGCGAAGTATTTGGACGACCTAAGCACATTTATAGCATTTGGAAAAAAATGCAGAAGAAAGAGCTTAGTTTTGAGCGACTATTTGATATTCGCGCTGTTCGAATTTTAGTTGATAGCATTCCTGCTTGCTATGCTGCTATGGGCGCTATTCATATGAAATGGCGGCCGATATCACGAGAATTTGATGATTATATCTCAGCACCTAAACCAAATGGCTATCAGTCAATACATACGGTTGTTATTGGTCCAGAAGGCAAAACTGTTGAAGTGCAAATTAGAACGACCCAAATGCATGAGGAATCTGAACTTGGGGTTGCAGCTCATTGGCGTTATAAAGAAGGGACTGCGACAGGAAAAGAAGATGGTTATCAAGAAAAGATAAACTGGTTAAGAAAACTGCTGCAATGGCAAGAAGATGTTAACGGTGATGATAATCTACTGGATGAATTAAGAAGTCAGGTTTTTGAAGATAGAGTTTATGTTTTTTCGCCTAAGGGTGATGTGATTGATCTACCTCAGGGCTCAACACCGCTTGATTTTGCATATTATATTCATAGTAATGTCGGGCATTGTTGTGTTGGGGCAAAAGTATCTGGCCGTATTGTTCCTTTCGCGTATGTACTGCAAAATGGCGATCAAGTAGAAATCTTAACCTCGAAAGAACCTAATCCTAAACGAGATTGGTTGAATGCTAATTTAGGTTATCTAAATTCAAGCCGCGCTAGAGCCAAGGTTCATCACTGGTTTAAACAGCAGGACAAAGAGAAAAATTTAGCTGAAGGTCGCGAGATTCTCGATGCAGAATTGAAGCGCTCAGGATTAACTTTAGAGCAAGTTGAGCCTGCTATTAGCCGTTTTAACATGCATACACTTGATGACTTAATTGCTGCGATTGGCGGTGGGGATGTTAGCTCTAGTCAGATCATTAACTTTATTCAAAGTCGTCAGCAAAAAGCGCAATTAGAAATTGATGAGCGAGTGTTTAATCGTAAGTTGAGTCAACCTAAGCAGACAGGGAATGCTCAAGGGATTATCGTTCAAGGCGTCGGTAACTTACTGACTTACACGGCTCAATGTTGTCAGCCAATTAAAGGCGATAATATCACAGGCTATATTACGCATGGCAAAGGTATATCAGTACACAGAGGTGACTGTGATCAACTTAGTCAAATGTTAGATCAGCACCCAGAAAGAGTGGTTGATGTTGAATGGGCTGGTTCTAGCTCTGAGGGATATCGAGTGACAGTTAGGGTTACCGCTATGGATAGAACCGGTTTATTACGCGATATTACGACCATACTTGCAAATGAGAAAGCTTATGTTCTCGGGGTTCGAAGCCATTCAGACGAAGAAAAACAACAGGCGGGTATAGATATAGATATGTCAGTACCAAACTTAGATGGTTTAACTAAGGTGTTGAATAAGTTGGGCCAGTTGCCTGATGTTTTTGAAGCAAAAAGGTTGCACTAAATAGCCAGTAAATACTCATTTTAAAAGCCACTAAGTGGCTTTTTTTATAATGAGCCCAGTGAAGGTGATACCAGCGCAGCTAAATTTTATTAAAGGTTGAGGATTAAGAATGCAGTTGAAATCTAGTTATCAGTTAGATGATTTAATTGAAATTATGAAGGCTTTACGAGATCCTGAAACTGGCTGTCCATGGGATTTAAAACAAACATTTTCTTCCGTGATCTCGCATACATTAGAAGAGGCCTATGAGGTTGCAGATGCGATTGAGAGAGAAGATTATGACGAATTAAAATTAGAACTCGGTGATTTATTATTCCAGGTGATTTTTTATGCTCAGCTAGGTAAAGAGCAAGAAAAATTTGATATGCAGGATATTATCTCTGGTATATGTGAAAAATTAATTAGAAGACACCCACATGTGTTCGCCGACGAAATACTTTCAACTGAAGCGGAAATTAAAGCGAACTGGGAGACAGAGAAAGCAAAAGAAAGAGAAAGCAAAAGTAATGCAAATGTCCGCCTTAGCACCTTAGATAATATTCCACAAAGTTTACCGGCTTTAAGTCGAGCAATTAAACTACAAAAACGTTGTGCCCATGTAGGTTTCGATTGGCCAAATGTTTCTCAAGCTTTAGCTAAGGTCAAAGAAGAAATAGCAGAGCTTGAGCATGAGTTGGAGCAAGAAACAATAGACGCAAGTCTAGTTGAAGCAGAATTGGGTGATTTGATGTTTGCATTAACCAATATAAATCGACATTTGAAACTGGATGCCGAAACTACAATGCGTAAAGCAAACTCTAAATTTGAAACTCGTTTCAGATCGCTTGAGCAGCTAGCTGAAGCTAAGCAGTATGATTTAAATTCTTTGTCGCTAGAGGCTATGGAAGCCTTATGGCAAGAAGTTAAGCAAAATGAAAGAAACGGATAAAGATTTGAGCTGGAAAGTTATTTAAGCTATTTTTATTGGGTTGTATATTTTTTTGGATGCATGAATGCCTAAAATCAACACTATTATATTCTTGGTCGCCTTTGTTGTTATTTCTTACAAAATAATTCAGCCTCTTTTAGTTGAAGATACAGAGAAGACAGAAGGGAAAGAAAAAAAGAATTCAGCTCACTCGAAACATATTTCGGAAGAGCAGAGAGCTTTGAATGAACGTTTAGCTGAAAAAATGCCTAAACTTTATTCATGGCAAAGATTATTACAGCTACATCAATCTAATTCGGACCAAGTATTCTCATCTTATCTGGAAGAGTGGGTTGTTGAATCTCCAGCTACCTTGATTAACAAAGCGTTTCAACGAAATGAATTAAAAAATAACTTAAATTTACTGCAAATTGAGGTAGTACAACATTTAGTTAAACAATATAAAAACTATACTTTGGAGCTGATTGCAGAACAGATTGGAGATGGGGTGATTGATAAGATCTATGATGAAGTGCTCTTTTCTATTTATTTGCATCATCCTGCTGAATTACCTAAGTATATTAGCTTGGCACAATTAGAATCAGACCAAGCAAAAAAGTTGTTTAAGCGAATTTTAGACCAAGATTTGAACGCCGCAAAATCATGGTTTGAGTCTGAAACTTTATTTTCCACTAGTGATAATTACAAGCTTTTACTTTCTGAGCATTTAGCTGCTAAATAAAATTTTTTAAATTTCTCCTCATTAATATATCTAGTCTATAGTTATATTTAGTCACTAAAAATCGAATTACAGTTCAAGTGACTTAAGGTTAATTAACTGTCCATGAGGGGCTATTTATGAAAAATTTAGCACTATCACCATTAGAACATTCAGACCATCTAGTTCAACCAGAAGAATTTGAAGAAATTAATCTAAAATCTGCAGCTTTGGCTATATTCACAGATTTTAAAAAACATAAACCTTTAATGATAGATAGTCATACCTCTGCTCAAGATGTCGCAAAAGACATGAAAAGATCTCATGTGAAGATGAAGTTGGTTGTCGATCGGGATAAAGAGTTTGTTGGTTTAATTAGCTTTGATGATATTGCAGCGCAAAACGTTACTAAATTGGTTGCTAATGGTTACCCGAGAAGTGAAGTGTCGGCTAGTACTTTAATGACGCCTAGGCATTTAATCCGCGCACTTTCTTTTGAAGATATAGAAAAATCTACCATTGGAGATTTAGTCCATACGTTAAAGCGAAATGGTGTACAGCATTGCCTTGTGGTTGATCAGGCTAACCACCATATTAGAGGGCTGATTTCTGCAAGTGACATAGCCAGAAAGTTAAAACTGAATATATCAATAGAAGAAATGCCTTCATTTGCAGATATTTTCCAAGCGGTTCGAGGGGATTTAATTCATTAATGCTTTTTGTTGTTTGTGTTAAGGTAGGTTTAAAGTAAACTAAACCTACTTTTAACTCAAAGATTTACTTCATGTCAGAATTTAAACATATTAGTTGCGAACAGGTTTCAGAGGGGTTGGATAAGCTCGTCATCGTCGATATACGGGATGAACAATCTTTTCAGGCTGCTCATATTGAAGGTGCTTATCATTTGACTAATGCGACTATCCAAGACTTTATGCAAGAGGTTGAGTTTGAACAGCCTGTTGTCGTTGTTTGCTATCATGGTGTTTCAAGCCAAGGGGCTGCTCAGTATATGATAGGTCAAGGCTTTGAAGAGGTTTATAGCATGGACGGTGGTTTTGAAGCTTGGCGTAAAAGCTATCCTTACTCAAGTTGAGTGAGGCCGATGACAAAAATTGTCACTTTTTCTGATATCAGGGCTGCAAAAACCGTTTCGGATTATTTATTTGTCAATCAGGTTGAGAATGAGATAAGTCGAGATAGCTCTGGTTTTACGATTTGTATTGCGGATAAACAAAAATTCGCTAGGGCAGAGCAGTTAATTTCTGAATTTTTATCCAATCCCTTAGATGAAAAATATATGGGAGCATCTTGGCAGCGTAGCCAAATTGATGACTTCGAAACCCATTATACTCAGCACAAGCAACATGGCCTAGTTAGATTTTGGCGACGCTCAGGCTGGTTTACTAAGTTATCATCTAGCCTACTGGTTTTTATTTTCATTTTACAACTCATTGGTTTTCATCCGTGGTTATATCACTATTTAAGTTTTCCAACTTATTTACATCAAATTGAGCTTTATCAAATATACAGGTTAGTGACCCCCGCGTTAATGCATGGGGATTGGCTGCATTTACTCATGAATTTAGGTTTGTGGTTGTGGCTAATCGGTCATTTAGAAACCGAAAGAAAAGTATCATTTTTATTGGGATTAAGTCTGTTTGCCGCTTTGCTGGCTCATTTGCTCGAAGCTAGTTTCACAACAAGTGCCTTCATCGGCTTATCTGGCGTGGTTTGTGGTGTTTTGTCTTATGTTTGGCTCGCAGGTAAAAGGAAAAATTTAGAGTATGTTTATTTTCCCGATGTCGTTTTTTGGAGCTCATCTGCTCTGATTTTATTGGGCTTTATTGAACCTTTTGGCATTAAAGTCGCAAATTGGGCCCATATTGGGGGACTTGTAGCTGGTATTCTATTTGCCTATTTTGAGCCCATTAAAAAGCCAAGTTAAGCTTTAGTGGTATATGTAATTTGTAAACAGAAGATCTCTAATCAATACTTGGCCTGTTTCTTTTTTCAGTAGTAGTTTTATTTTATCTGCACATTTTTTTCTAACTTCTTCTCTGCCAGTTAGCGATTTTATTTTTTCTTCTGGTTCTTTTCCTATAATCTCGACTAAGGCGTCTCTTAGTAATGGAGAGTGATGCTCTACTACGTCTATATAAGATGCATCTAACAACATGAGTTCGATCGTGATTCGGACATAGCCAGGTTTTTTCTTGGTCGTTATGTAATTCGTAATAATATCTGGCTCAAAACCAAAGTATGCAAAAGTATCTTGGTTCGCCACAGCGTTTTGTAAAGATAATAAACTACTAAAAAATAACGCCGCTAAGCTTTTTTTCCACATAGGTAACAGGCCTTTAAGTTTGTTGAATATATCGCTGAAACAGCGCTTAGCCAATTGTTTAATTATCAGCAATATATCAGGGTAATTCAATAAATTATATCCTCTCACTTGATAATATTTCTATTGTTCGTGGAGGGTACTTATTTATCGGCAAATTAACTGTTATTATGACCGAAAAATCCTTAAGGAAATATTTTTGTGCTGGAATTTCCAATTGGGAACAAAGCCTGTTGGCAAAATCGTGTCCAAACCTCTGAAAAGCTAGAATCTTGGTTGTACGATGATTCTTCATTAACAAAAAAATTAAAAAATTTGTGTACTGAATTTGAGCTTGTCTTGCTTGGACAAGATACTTTCTCAAAAGCAGAGTTACCTCAATTCAGTTCTGACACAGAAAATAGTGAAGATAGTTTAATCCGTGAAGTCATTTTATACTGTGATAACAAACCTTGGGTATATGCACATACACAAATCCCAAAACGCACCCTAGAACATGGAAACCAGTTTTTATCTGAGTTAGGGCATCAGCCATTGGGTGAAGCATTGTTCAGCCAGCCCAATATGAAACGAGATAATATTCAGGTTGCTAAGTTCGCATCTCATTCACCTGTTTATCGATTTGTCGAAAATAATTTAGCTATTTCTTTTAATCACGATTTATTTGGCAGACGATCGCAATTTTCCTTAGATAGTTTTCCTTTAGTTGTCACTGAAGTTTTTTTACCAGATAGTTTTTTATATCATGTTTAAGTTAGATTTTTTTAATGCGGATAAGCGAGCTGCATATTTGCAGCTAATGAGAACAGACAAACCCGTTGGGACTTATTTACTCTTGTGGCCAACTTTATGGTCTTTGTGGATTGCAGCAGAAGGGAAACCTGCACTCTCTATTTTATTTATTTTTATTGCTGGTGTATTTGTTATGCGTTCCGCTGGCTGTGTTATTAATGATTTCGCGGATAGGAAAGTTGATGGCCATGTTGAGCGGACTAAAAATAGACCTTTAGCAGCAGGCACTGTTACAAGTAACGAGGCTTTAAGTTTATTTTGTTTGTTGATTGCCTGTGCCTTAGTGTTAGTTTTATTTTTAAATTGGCAAACGATTTTATTATCTTTAGTCGCTCTATTATTAGCCTCTTTATATCCTTTTATGAAGCGGTTTACTTATTTACCACAATTTGTCTTGGGCGCTGCGTTTAGTTGGTCGATTCCTATGGCTTATGTTGCTGTGACAGGGCACTTTGACAAAGTGGTTTGGTTGCTCTATTTCGCTAACCTAACTTGGACTGTTGCCTATGATACGATTTATGCCATGGTGGACCGTGAAGATGATTTAGAAATTGGGGTTAAATCTACTGCAATTTTGTTCGGTCAGTACGACAGGTTGATCATATTTTTGCTTCAAATTGCTTCTTTAATTTTATGGTATTTCGCTGGCATATTTTCAAACTTTAAGGACTATTTTTTCCTTTCTTTAATTCTTGCAGGTGCACTTTTTTGCTATCAACAATACCAAATCAGATTACGAGAGCGGTCGGCGTGTTTTAAATCATTCCTACAGAGTCACTATGCTGGGTTAATCGTATTGATAGGGATATTTGCTGAGTATTATATTTAAACTCAGCTCTGGATTGCTGAGTGTTTATGTTCGATGCTAATTGCTGCGTAAATCTCTAATCCAAGTTTATTAACAAAGGGTTTACTGCTTTGTGTATAGAGAAATAAGCAGGCTAATTTTATGGGCACTTTATTGAGTCAGATCACTCGTGGAAAAAATCGTTCTCACCTAAATCAAATTCGTCGAAGTTTTCTAATTGTTGCGCTAGTTCGGGCGGTAACCCTTTAGGCGTTTGCCCTTTGATTACTCTGTTTTCACTAGCCCATTCACCTAAATCAATTAATTTACAACGTTCACAGCAAAAAGGTCTAAATTTATTATCCGTTGACCATTCAATGGCTTTTTTACAAGTTGGGCAGTTTACGGCAGGCATCTTAAATTGTTCCTAAACGAAGTTTTAGCTAATTTAACAGGTCGCTAATTTAAATTCGATTGAATCAGTACAGCTAGCTTTACCATGTTCGCTAAAGTTCTCCATAAAGCGAATTGCGAATCTATGTTTGTGACCGCTGACAGTTGGGTAAACATTTGAATCAATTGGTAATGAAATTTGAATTAACTCTACATTTTCAACCGTGTCCTGATATAAACCTGAAACAGCGACTTGAGAACTTGGTTGACCTCGTTCTCTGATCATTTTCAGATCTAGCTCTATCACGGTTGATAGCACGTTCAATTCATTTAACCATGCAGACTGATCTGAAATGATTTTTTGGGTATCTTGATACATCCATTGATGTAGGTGAGGTAAGTCGAAGCAACAGCTACCACCTGGAATCGAGAATCTTTGCTTGATAGAACCTAAGAATTTATCGTCTCGCAAACTCTGACCTATTCGGTTACTTGAAGTGAGTTTAGTCGACATTTGAATGACAGTTTGAAGTAAATCTTGCAACGCTTGATTATTAATTCCTGGATGTTGGGACCAAGCGACTAATTGTTTCTCGTGCTTTTCTAAATCTTTAAGTAGATCTGATTTTAGATCGCCACGTTCGACTATATCTAGCACTGCAAACAATGCATTTAAATAGTCCAATAAAGCCCATTCGTCAGTTTGTCCCATTTGATGTTTCAAACGTTTTAATAGTGATTCAACTCGCAAATAAGTGCGAATTTTTTCATTTAATGGGAATTCGTACAAAATGTCCGACATGGTCTCTAATTATAATTGTAAGTTTCAGTTAATATTTTATTAACTAGCTTAACTCAGTGGCGAAGATTTGGCTAATATTAAATAAAATTGATGTAAATCAGCACATTTTTGCGATACAAGTTCAAAGCTTACGTCTGTATTGATGACCTCATCAGCTGCCGCCAGTCTAGATTTTCTATTGATTTGAGCATTCATTATTTTAGATATTTGCTCTGGCGTTGAATTATCTCGGGTAGCGGCTCTAGTTATTTGAGTTTCTTCCTCACAATCTATCACTAGGATGCGATCAACTAAATACTCCAGCTGATTCTCTAGTAGAAGGGGGATAGATAACAGGCAGTACGGTGATTTGGCATGCTGGCTTTGTAATTTTAGTTGATTACGAATTTGTGGATGAGTCAGTTGGTTTAACCATAATTTTTCTTTTTCATCATCAAATACAATCTTTCTTAGCTTTGTCCTGTCAAGGTTGGAATCTTTATTCAGAATAGATTCACCATAACGAGCGAGTATCTCTTGGTAAGCAGGCATTCCAGGTTCAACAACTTCTCGTGCAATAATGTCCGCATCAATCACTTCAATTTCAAATTGTTTAAAAATATTTGAAACTGTCGTTTTTCCACTGCCGATACCACCGGTTAAGCCAATTATTAGTTCAGACATTAGTAAACCCAGGTTTGTAAGTAATACTGGGTGATATCTGAGCGCCAATAAAATGCAATTAAACCTGCAACCGCTAAGTAAGGTCCAAATGGAATCGCTTGCTGAGAGTCCTTTTGTTGTAATTTTAGCATGGCAATACCAATTACCGCTCCAACTAAAGATGATAGAATAATGATGACGGGCAAGGCTTGCCAGCCCATCCAAGCTCCTAGTGCTGCAAGTAATTTAAAGTCACCAAATCCCATCCCTTCTTTTCCAGTTATGAGCTTAAATAACTGGAAAACGCTCCATAATGACATATAACCGAGGGCCGCCCCTATTACAGCATCTTCTAAGCTGACAAAGGAATGGTTAATATTTACGAGTAAGCCAAGCCAGAGTAAACCTAAGGTTAGTTGATCTGGTAGTAACATGGTATCTAGGTCAATAAAGCAGAGTGAAATTAGGATGAAAGTAAAAATCAGTGCCCATAAAGTTAAGCTGCTGACGCCATAATAATATGCGGCCCAAAGCCCTAATGTCGCGGTAAGTAACTCCATAATTGGATAGCGAATTGAAATCGGATTTTGACAATTAGCACATTTACCCCGTAAAAATAACCAGCTTAATACTGGAATGTTTTGCCAAGGTTTGATCGCCTTTTTACATTTTGGACAAGTAGAGTTAGGTACAATTAAATTAAAATTTTCATTGTCAGCCGGTTTAATTTTTTTGCCTTTTAATTCATCCGCAAGTAATTCTTCACATTCTTTTCGCCAATCTCTTTCAAGCATGATAGGCAAGCGGTAGATAACGACGTTTAGGAAACTACCAACTAATAAGCTAAAAACAAAAACACTAGCCAACCAAACCCATTGGTTACTTTCAAATACACTGATTAAATTCTCAAACATAATTTAGTTAACTATTTTACCCATTTGGAATATAGGTAAGTACATACCTATGATAAGACCACCTATAACAACCCCTAAAACGGCCATTATCATAGGTTCTATTAGTGCTGATAAGCCGTCTACTGCATCATCAACTTCTTGTTCATAAACAGAAGCAACTTTATTCAGCATGTCATCAATTGCACCAGACTCTTCGCCTATTTGGACCATTTGGGTAACCATATCAGGGAAGAGTTTAGTATTTCTCATGGCGACATTCATTTGCATACCCGAAGAGACTTCTGCTTTGATATTAAAAATGGCTTTGCGATAAACCGCATTACCAGATGCGCCAGCCGCTGAATCAAGGGCTTCAATTAATGGCACACCTGCAGAGAAAGTAGTTGCTAAAGTTCTTGAAAATCGAGCAAGCGCTGCTTTGTTTAGTATTAAGCCAAATACAGGTAGTTTTAATAAATAAGCATCCACTTGGTCTCTAAGTTTTTTAGATTTTTTGTGAGCTTTGACAAAAAGAGCGACCGCGACTGCACCAACCGCTGCTATTTTAGGGCCGTGAGCTTGAAGCCCTTCAGACATTGCAATTATCATTCGGGTGAATGCAGGCAGCTCTGCGCCAAAGCTAGAGAATATTTCTTCAAATTGAGGTACAACAAAGATTAGTAAGATAACAGTTACTATGCCTGCTATCGCCAGTACGGCAATCGGGTAGGTCATCGCTTTTTTTATTTTAGATTTGAGCGCTTCGGATTTTTCTTTATAGGTGGCAATTCTGTCATATATACCTTCAAGTGCACCAGACTGTTCACCAGCCATGACTAAATCACAGTATAAATCGTCAAAATGTTCAGGGTGTTGCCTTAAAACTTCGTTAAGCGGTGCGCCAGATTGAATGCCATTACCGATTTCAGAAAGTAGCAGTCTCATTCTTGGGTTTTCATTGCCTTTAGCGATCAATTCTACAGATTGAACCAGGGGAACACCTGCGCCTAGCATAGTGGCTAATTGTCGGGTTGCAACAGCTATGTCTTTGTTCTGAATTCTTTTGCCAGCGCTGCCGAATAATGGTTTGGGTTTTTTCTTCAGGCTAGTGGGGTTGATACCTTGTGATTTTAATTGCTGACGAGCTAAAGCTGCAGTGTTTGCTGATATTTCACCGCTAATTTTGCTGCCTTTGCGATTAACGCCTTTCCATGTAAATACATCTTGCTCCACGACTTTAGTTTTTTTAGTTTTAGACACGGCCATGGATTATCCTTAATAAAGCTTATAGTAAGAAATTGTTATATACAGTTTAAAACGTAATGGCATAAGTGCCAGTTTAAAATCTAAAGTGTTTGAACTCGTTCGCTAATAACTCGTAACACGACTTACTTCACCAATGCTTGTCATGCCAGAAATTGCTTTTTTTATCCCAGATAGTCTTAGACTATCAATATTTTCTTTTTCTGCCTGCTTAGTAATGTCAATTGAGTTACCTTCTTTCATGATAATACTTGCCATATCTTGGCTTATTTTCATAACTTCATAAATACCGACACGGCCTTTATATCCGTTGGTGCATAAATCACAGCCAACAGGCTCATATAAAGTTAAACCACTCAGTTGTGCTTGAGTAAAACCAAAATCTACCAGCTCTTTTTCAGTTGGTAATACATCTACGGCTTTTTTACAGTGAGAACATAAACGACGAGCTAGTCGTTGAGCAATGATTAAACTGACTGAGCTTGCGATATTAAAGCTAGGGACACCCATATTAAGTAAACGAGTGAGGGTTTCCGCAGCAGAGTTTGTATGTAGGGTAGATAAGACTAAGTGACCTGTTTGCGCTGCTTTGATTGCAATTTCGGCAGTCTCTAAATCTCGAATCTCACCAACCATGACAATATCAGGATCTTGTCTTAAAAATGAGCGAAGTGCTTCGGCAAAGGTTAATCCTGCCCGGGCTGAAATTTGTACTTGGTTAATACCTTCTAAATTTATCTCGACGGGATCTTCCGCGGTAGATATATTTCTTTCATCTGTATTTAAGATATTTAAACCTGTGTAGAGGGAGACAGTTTTACCACTACCCGTTGGACCTGTAACTAATATCATGCCTTGCGGTTTAGATAGCGCTTCAAGATATAACTTTTTTTGGTCTTGTTCGTAGCCAAGTACATCTATACCTAACATGGCGCTAGATGAATCAAGTATCCGCATTACAATTTTTTCCCCCCACAGGGTAGGAAGAGTGGATACTCGGAAATCGATTGATTTTTTACTCGATATTTTAAGCTTAATCCGCCCATCTTGCGGTTTGCGTTTTTCCGCTATGTCTAGCCTTGACATAACTTTTAATCTCGCTGCAATTCTGGTGGTTAAGCTTACAGGTGGAGCTGCAACTTCTTTTAAGATGCCGTCAACTCGAAATCGGATTCTATATTTTTTTTCGTAAGGCTCAAAGTGTAAATCGGAAGCGCCTTTTTTAATTGCGTCTAATAAGATTTTATTGATGTAGACGACAATCGGGGCATCGTCTTTATCAGGCGGTGCATTTTCTTCACTTTCTTCTTCTGCTGATACTTCAACGCCTGTTAATTCATCATCATCAAAATCAGATAAATTTAGTTGTGCTTCTTCACTCTCGTAGGCTAATTCTATTGCTCTTTGTAATTTAGTCGCTTCAGCAACAACGTATTCGACATTAAAGCCTGTACTGAATTGGAAGTCTTCTAATGCACCTAAAGCAGCCGGATTCACTGTTGCTAAAAATAAGGTTCTGCCACGCAAAAAAACAGGTAGTACATTGTGTTTATGTGACAGCTTTTCTTTGAGTATATTAGCTGGAATGGCTTTTACATCAATGACTTTGACGTCAATTGCGGGGGTGTGGAAGCGGTCAGAAATCTTTTGCAGCATTTCTTCTTCAGTAAACCATTTTGACTTAGCGATAAATTGAATTGCTTCAATATCTGTCTTTATGTCTTGCTGAGTGAGTTTATCTAGTTGCTCTTCGCTTACAATATTACCTGAGAATAAACGAAAATCTAATGCTGCCATTGCTTTAATAACTTGTGAAAAAAAAGATAAGTGTTTCTAGCATAACCTAATTTTATTATCTTTGTGAAATAAAAAAGGCGAACTTAAGTTCGCCTTTTAAATAATATCTTTATCTCTAGCCAACAGCGCAAGAATCAGCTGCTGTATCATTCGCTACTTCTGTCCAAGTAATACCGCGACCACCTGCGTCGATATCACCTGTTATGCGGTAGCTAGTGTCTGAAGTACCGTCTTGGTCTAAATCACCTTCAACAATAATATCAACAGAACCCGTGTTATTACCAACTACGTTAGTACAAATAATACGTGAACTTGCACCTGCTGCTTGACCTGTTACAGCCGCAGGGATATTGTTTGAACCTGAATCACAGTTATCAATAGCTGTATCACCGCCTGCAGCATCTTGTACCATCATACAAGCTGTTACTGGTGGCTTAAGCGCTTCTGCTGCTTTTGAAAGCTCAGAGCTTTTAGCTGACTCAATATAGTCATTGTAAGCCGGTACTGCAACCGCGGCTAAAATACCTATGATTGCAACAACAATCATTAATTCAATTAGGGTGAAACCTTTGTTACTACTTCGTTTCATCATTGTTTTATCTCCAAAGATTTTAATTTCCAAGTGTACTGCAAACAGACATGTCAAAAAGACCACGTTTGAAGGCATTGGTTTTACAGTAGTTTACAAATTGAAATATGACAAGTTGAAATTAGTAAATTCATTAAAATTTTATAATCCTAACGTCTCTTTGTGCTGCACTTCACGAAAATTTTAATGAAAGCCTTATTTTTAGCATAAAAAATAAACGCTTAGCTAAAGGACGGCATGTTTGATTGCCAAAATACGATTTAGATCAATGAATCTTAATAAAGATATAGTGAAACGTTTTAGAGATGCTGGCATAATTTGACTACGATTTTAATTCTGTTATTGAATTAAAAAAATTTAAAACTCCGAGCTTCTCCGCCTAAGTCTTGCATAAGTTGTCAGTTTGATATGGTTGTTTGGCCGCTAGTGAATCATGTATTAACTAGCCAGGGTTCAATCAGAAATTGATTTAGCCTCCCTTACTTGGAAAGGTGTTTAATGTTAAAAGATAAATTAGGGCGTGAATTTCATTATTTGCGCTTATCGATCACTGACGTCTGTAATTTTAAATGTAATTACTGCTTACCAGACGGCTATCAGTGTGATTCTGAAAGAAACTTCCTTTCTGTTGAAGAGATCCGCCGTTTAGTGACAGGTTTTGCTCGCTTAGGTACGAGTAAAATACGTATTACAGGTGGAGAACCGGCACTTCGTAAAGACTTACCCTTAATTATTAAAACTTGTAAAAGTATTCCTGGCATTAATAAGGTCGCAATTACGACGAATGGTTATAATTTAGAGCACAAAATTGAGCAATGGGTCGAAGCAGGATTAGACGCGCTTAATGTCAGTATTGATAGCTTAAAGCCCGATGTGTTCAGACTTATCACAGGTCATGATAAATTAACTAGCATTTTACGTGGTTTAGATAAAGCTCACCAACTAGGCATTAAAGATATCAAAATAAATGCGGTTTTGATGAAAGCATTTAATGCGAGCGAATTTACCGATTACCTAAATTGGATGAGAGATAAACCTTACACTTTACGTTTTATTGAATTAATGCAAACAGGGGATAACCTTAACTTTTTTAAACAGAATCATGTTAAGGGTGAAGACTTAAAAAAACAATTACTCGATGATAGCTGGTCTAGTGTTATTCGTAAAAAAGACGCAGGACCCGCGCAAGAATTTTTCCATCCCGATTATCAAGGACGAATTGGTCTAATCATGCCTTATAGTAAAGATTTCTGCCAAACATGTAATCGTCTAAGAATAAGTGCGTTAGCCAAATTACATCTTTGCTTGTTTACAGAGGAAGGAATTGATTTTAGACCTTTACTGCAAAGTGATGAGCAACTAGATGAATTTACCACAAGTTTGCAGCAAGCATTGAGACAAAAAACGGCGAGTCATTTATTACAAGATGGCGAAACAGGCATAACAAAACATCTAGCTATGATTGGAGGCTAACCAAGTGGCAACATACGGACTCATTTTAGCGGGTGGTTTATCTACCCGTATGGGACAAGATAAAGCTGAGTTAAAGCTCGGAGATAAAAACCTACTTGAAATCAAAAAATCGCTTTTAAATGAAGCGGGGATCGAAAAAGTCATTATTAGTGGTAAGGAAAAAGATCAGCTTAACGACCTAGAGTCTGGGTTAGGGCCGCTTGCTGGTATTCAAGCTTTTTGTCATGCCTACCCAGATGCCGAAGATCTACTTGTTTTACCTGTCGACATGCCAGCTTTAGATACCAAGGCATTGATCGAACTACTTAATTTTGGGCAACACCATAAAGTTTCCTGTTGTTTTGATTCTACTTGGTTGCCTGCATATTTTGCAGACATCTCTCAGTTAAGTAATATTGTTGATGAAATTTTAAAGTCTGAGCGGCAGTCATCTCGTTCAATTAATGCTGTATTCAAACAAATGAATGGCCAAACTTTGCCAATAACGAATCGCGCAGAAATGCTAATAAACGTTAACACTCCAGAGCAATGGCAATCATTTTTAACCCAGTTTATGAATAATACCAAGGAGCAATAATGGCCCATAAAGAAAAACAAGCCTTCCAACCGCTTAATGTTGCAGTCATGACGATTTCTGATACTCGTACTTTAGAAACAGATACTTCGGGTCAGTACTTGGTAGATGCTTTAACACAAGCAGGGCACAATATTTCAGATAGATGCATTGTGATAGATGACATTTATCAAATTAGAGCTGAAATGTCGAAATGGATAGCTTCTGAAGATATACAAGTTGTGATCACAACGGGTGGAACTGGATTTACGGGAAGAGACAGTACACCTGAAGCAGTGAAGCCATTATTTGATAAAACAGTTGAAGGTTTTGGTGAGCTGTTTAGACAAGTTTCATTGCCGGATATAGGCACATCAACGATTCAATCTAGAGCGCTAGCTGGATTAGCAAATAATGTGGTTGTTTTTTGCTTACCTGGTTCGACTGGGGCGTGTAAAACAGGTTGGAATGAGATTATTAAATCTCAAATCGACGCGTCGACAGGACCATGTAATTTTGTACCTCATTTAAAAAAATCTTCGGTTCAAGCTTGTAAATCAAGAGGTTAAAATGGCATTAACTCACTTAAATTCTCAAGGTGAAGCTAACATGGTTGATGTTAGCGCCAAATCTATTACCGCAAGAACGGCGACAGCTGAAGCTTATATATACATGTCAGAGGCTACTCTCGAGCTAATCCAATCTGGTGGTCATGCTAAAGGGGATGTGTTTGCAGTGGCCAGAATTGCAGGCATACAAGCAGCTAAAAAGTGTTCGGACCTGATTCCTTTATGTCATCCGTTAATGCTATCGAAAGTACAAGTTGACTTTGACGTTGAACTTGTAAATAAACGTGTTCGAATTGAAACCTTATGTAAACTTGCTGGACAAACTGGGGTTGAAATGGAAGCCTTAACAGCTGCATCAGTTGCGGCATTAACTCTGTTTGATATGTGTAAAGCGGTAGATCCTGAAATGGAGATAACTGGTATTAAAGTACTCACGAAAGCAGGTGGTAAAACTGGTGATTGGCAAAGGGAGACAGCTTAATGATTAAAGTTTTATTCTTTGCCAAGTTAAAAGAAGATTTAAATTCAGCAGGTGTGGAGTTGGAGTTCGACTCAATCAGTGTTCAAGCATTGAAACAAAAACTGGTTGAGCTTAACCCCAGTTGGGCGAAATCCTTGTCTCAGTCAAATGTGTTATCTGCAGTGAATCAAACTATGGTTGGTTCAGAATTTATCGTTAAAGCGGGAGATGAAGTCGCTTTTTTCCCTCCCGTAACCGGTGGTTGATTGATTAAATAGCAAGGTTAGCCTTTTTATCTATCAGCCGCTAACCTTGTATACCGAGTCGCTTTGACTTGAGCTTAGCTTTAAGCTTTGGGAAATTAAATGCGGCTTGGATATATCCATATTAGCTGGATATATTTAATTGAAAGAACCTATCTATGCTTACATCTAATTTGTATCAAGCGGTAAAGTATTTTGCTACCAGCTTAGTTATTTTACTGACTATATTTTTGCCCACTGCTTACAGTGATGACAATTTACCTAAACCTAACTTTTTGTTTATTGCTGTTGATGATTTAAACGTCTTCAATACTCCAATGGGTCAAGTGCCTGATAGTTTTCTTCGCAAAGTTTACCCTGATGATAAGTTGCGTAAGAAAATAATAGATAAATTAACCCCTAATCTTAATAGACTTGCTCAAAAATCTCTTACCTTTGAACGTGCTTATACGGCATCACCTTTATGCGGGCCTTCACGAACTGCATTGCTAACAGGTGTATCTGCACATGTATCAGGTTATTATCAACACGATAAACATTTCCGCTTATATGATAATTTGCAGTATGTTGTCACACTTCCACAATATTTAAAGCAAAATGGCTATTACACAGCAGGGGCAGGAAAGGTTTTCCATAAAGGTCGCTCAGAAAAGCATAATGGGTATTTTAGTGAATGGGCAGATCAAACATATTCTTGGAGTAACTGGATTGAAGTGCATTCAGGAACGGGTGGTCAAACAGCTAAAGGCGATAAGAAAAAAGTAGTAATCTCTAAGTATTGGCCACCAGGTGGACCGAATTTTACTAAGTTTGGCAGCCATAATGTGCCAGCTAAACTTTCAAATGATTATATTAATGCTAGCTATGTTGCGAATATGCTGCTTTACGGGAAGGCGAGCTTAAAAAATACCAAAGGTGAGTTAATTACGACACAACGCCCAAAAGGGAAACCTTGGTTTTTGGCTGCTGGAATCTTTGCTCCTCATATGCCTTGGATCGTAGAACAAAAATATCTAGATAGGTTCCCTCAAGAGGAAATGTCAATTGATAGAGAGTTGCTTAACTGGCTATCTCAAGATTTAGCCGATCTATCTACAACAGGGAAGAAAATCACGACTAACACTCGATTTGATAAATTGATAAAGCACGGATTAACGTTAGATGGAGAAAATGGAGATATAAATGGCTGGAAAGCCATGTTTCAAGCTTATTTAGCAACAACAGCGTTCGCCGATGAAAGCATTGGTGTTTTAGTTGATGCGATAGAGAATAACCCAGAGAAAGATAATACAGTGGTGGTTTTATGGAGCGATCATGGTTATCACCTTGGCGATAAAAACCGCAAAGGAAAAACCACCTTATGGGAAGCATCAACTCATTCTAATTTGATTATTCTAGATCCTAGATTCATGGGTGCTAGCACGGGGCAAAGAACCTTAAGTGGTGCGAGTTTGCAGGATATATACCCAACCATAGTTTCGCTTGCTGGTTTAAAACGCCCTAAGCATATATATGGCTTTGATTTAACACCAGTGTTAAAACAACCAGAAAATGATTGGAATAAAGCGGTTTTAAGTACTTATGGTGAAGGTAATCATACGATTCGTTTTGGTGATTATCGATATATTCGGTTTAAAAATGGAGACCAAGAGTTATATGATTTAGTTATAGATCCATTTGAAGAAATCAACCTTGCTAATCAAGCTGGTCATAGCCACCATTTAGTAGAATTTAGTCGTAAACTAGACCAAAGATTAGCTATGACACCTGAACAATTTTATTAGTCTTGATTGTTCGTTAGTAATCTAGCTTTAGGCTAACCTGAGTCGTTAGCCTAAAGTATTTAGCTAGATTAAATAAGAAAGGGTTAAGTTTAACCTTGAGACAACAGCTCTCTTAATTCAATTAATGCGGCGTTTGCTCTAGAAACATAGTTAGCCATCACTAGGCTGTGATTAGCTAAAAACCCAAAGCCATCACCATTTAGTATCATAGGGCTCCAAACTGTTTCTTGTGTTGCCTCTAGCTCCCGGATAATTTGTTGTAAGCTCACCGTCGCATTTTTCTTAGCTAATACGCTGGCAAAATCTTTTTCGATGGCTTTCAAGAAATGCAATAAAGCCCAGCAGGTACCTCGTGCTTCAAAAAATACATCATCAATTTTCCACCAACTTGTTTTAACCATAGTTTGCATCGGAGTTATGGTAGATTGGTTTGCGTTTATATCACCAGCCAAATTGATATTGAGTGAATTTTTACCGACGCTCGAGCTTAGTTTTTGTGATGTTGAACCTAAGCGTTTCTCTACTTCTTTAAGCCAATCTTTGAGGTTATCTGCTCTTGAGTAAAATTGACCATCAGCTTGATTTTCATCTGTCAGTCGCGTTCTATATCGTTTTAAAGCATTTATCGCTTGTTGATATTCACCTTCTGCACTAGGCCAAGCCCAGCTGTAATGGTCTATGTTAAATTGAGGTTGAGCGACCTTTAAATCTATATCTTCTTGAGATTGGGATTGGGAGCGACTAAAGTCTTTTCTCATAGCAAGAGCAAGATCTCTTACTTGTTCTAATGCGCCAAACTCCCATGCAGGCATATTGTCCATGAATACAGAAGGCGGGAGTTTATCATTGGCTAAGTAGCCACCTGGTTTATTCAGTAAAGTTTCAGCAACAAATATCAGTGCGCTAGTCGTTGGATAGCCAGTCACTTCTTGATGTGGTTGTGCTATTTCAGTGATATCGACAATTTCTGGTTCAGAGCTCCACCATACTGAGATTATCCAAAACAGAATCAAAATCAATACTGTGGCTAAGCCACTCCATTGGGCAATTCTTGCATTCATAAAATATCCTTAGTGGTGACTGTGGTCACTATGCTTAGATGACGTTATATCTTTAATCTCAGCCATGACTTTATAAGCATTATTATCTTTGTCATGCAGCATAAATATAACACAATGCTCTTTTTGCCAGCCTGGGTTTAATTTAAAAAGCATTAGGTGCATGCCACCACTTTTTAACTCTACACTTTGATTGGCAGGTATGGTTAAGCTAGCTAATTTTTGCATCTTAGCCATTCCATTTTCCCAGTTGTGAGTATGAAATTCAGTTTTAATACTTTCGTCACTGCTTACTTTTGTTAGGTGAATGTCTTTGTTTGACGTGTTTTTTATCGTCATGTAAGCCGCGGTGTTAGCTTGACCTGGTGGGGTTGTTCTTACTACAGCATTTTCAAAAACTAAGCTTGCCTGTGCAGAAAACACACAGGCAAATGCCATGCTGAGGGCAAATATATATTTTTTCATCTAGTAAAATAAACTCGTTTATAAGTATTTTAATTATACCTTAAACATACCAGATGTTGCTTTAAGTTGCGCTGCTAAATCTGCTAATTCGTTACTAACTTGTGCTAACGAAGCTGAGCTTTGCTCTGTTTCTGAGGTTTTCTGATATATGTCGTCGGTGTGATGAACTATCTTATCAGCGAGGACAGATTGTTGTTCTGTCGTTTCTGCTATATGACTGTTCATCTCGCTTATTTGGTGGATTGTTTGGTTAATTGAAAACAGGCTTTCTCCCGCTTGGTTGGCAGTATCAACACACTCTTGGGCAGTCTCTGTACCAATAGCCATGGCTTGTACAGCAGAGTTAGACGCATTATGTAATTGTTCAATAGTTTCATTGATTTGTTTCGTCGACTCTTGCGTGCGAGAAGCGAGGGTTCTTACTTCATCTGCTACTACGGCAAAGCCTCGACCTTGTTCCCCGGCTCTAGCTGCTTCGATAGCCGCATTTAGCGCAAGTAAGTTTGTTTGTTCTGCAATAGAACGAATAACATCTAGTACAACGCCTACTTGCTCACAATCTTGTTTTAATTGTTCAATTACGCTCGCAGTTTGAGTGGAATTATCTGACATTTGTTGAATTTTTCGCACGGTTAAATCGACGACTTCTTTACCTTTAGTTGCCGCTTGAGTCGCTTGGTTGGTTGAGTCAGCTGCATTGGCTGCACTTTCGGCGACATCTTTAACAGATATTTGCATATCTTCTACAGAATGCTTGGTCTCTGATGCACTCTGTTTTTGTTTGAGTACTGTATCATTAGTTTGATCGGCTAAGGATTGGAGTTGATTAGCTAATTCAGCTAATGGTAATGAGGTATTTACTACTTTACGAATAACATCTTGGAGTTGATCCATAAAAGAGTTAAACCAAAAAACCAGCTGACCAATTTCATCATTTCGCTTTACTTTAATTCTAACGGTTAAATCGCCATTTTCTTCTGCAATATTTCTTAAGCTATTAATTACTTTAGTTAGATTCTTCTTAATACTGTTTGAAATTAAGATCGACGGCACTGCAAGTAATACTGTTACAACAACAAACATAAATATACCAATAGTGATAAGAGCTGAAGCTGTGTTACTTGAATCATCAATTGCGAGTCTAAAGTTTTCTTCACGTTTTGATTCAAAGTTTTGCATAGATGCTGCAAGCTCATCATAGATTTTATTTACTTTTTCAGCTCTTTGAGCAAGTGTTGAGAAATCCGCTGTGTTATTAACCATTTCATAGCTGATTGTCCGAGCGCCTGTGTAGTAAGCATCAAAGTTTTTTGTAAATGCCGTCGCATCGGCTCTAAATGCATTGTTAAATGTACCTAGTTTACTGATAGATTGTTTAAACTCTTCCGCAGATTTATCAGCTGATAAGATGGTATCTTCATCACCTGTGGTGACGGCACTGCTTAGCTTGTCTTTAATTTTTTCTAAACGAAACAAGTTATCTTTAGTCAGTTGCAGGCTGGGAAAGTGAACATCTCTCACTTCTTCTAAAATGCTGACATTACTTGAGGCTTTTCCATAGGTTAATAAGACATAAATTAAAAAACCAATAGCCCCTATCAATGGTATTAGGTATATCTTCATTGCTAAAGATAAAGATGATTTTGCGGGCGAGTTTTCTATCATTAATATTTACCTTTCTATTTATGTACTAATACTTTAGTTAAGTTATTGAAGGTTAACAAGTTAAAAACCTTTAAACACATTGTGGTATCCACTAATGGCTTTATTGATGTCTTTTGGCAGGGTATCACGCCAGCTGCCATAAACTGGATTTGGCAGCATAAACCATCGGCTACCCCACATATCATTGTATTGGTTAACAAATTTTTCTCTACCTAAATGTGGTGTTACGATAGATTTTGGAATCATTTGGTTTAAATCATCGCCAATGATCATCAAAATTCGATACCTTTGTGCAATAAAACTTCTGCGAGTTGATTGATCTGCATTCCAATCAGAATATTCGCCTCTAAAAAACATATGGTCTTTCGGAAATACGAGCGATAGTCTTTTTAGCATTTTTAAGGTTTGAGTTTTAATCGGGCAAGGGTCTCTGGGAGTTGGATAACAAATCCTGTCCGAAATTAAAAGCACAGTTACACCTAAGCTGGAAGCTTTTTCGATTAAGGTTTTTACGTAAGGTACAATTGGTGCTTTGCCATTTAATACCCACTTATGCCAATCTTTTAAGTTGTGTGCTTCACCATCTTGATGCAGTTCGCCATGGTATAACATGGTGCTAATTAAGCTGTCATCTAAGTCTAAAATGATTGCGTTTGGCAACTGAGCAATACCATTTTGATTAAATTGCTCAATTGCAGCTGTCCATTGATTATCAAATATAGCTTCTTGAAGCTGACTTGAAGCAGCTTTGAATGTTTGAGATAAAACCGCTTTATACTCTGCCGATTTTTGCATCCAAGCAATTGCGTACCCTCTTTCATCTGCATAAGACAGCTTAGGAAGTGTGAGTACACAAGCTATTATTAAAAAAATTAAACTGCGCATGATAATCATTCTGTTAGTGTTCCATTATTTAAGTATCGGCTATAAAGCTAAATTCTGAAACATTCAATCCGGTGTTAGGCTTATTATTTCAAGCTAGCTATACAGTTTCTTCGTATTCTTTAACTTTTCGTTTATTAATTCGCTAATATGCAGCAATAGTGCTAAATCATCTCTTCACTAAATCAGGATTTATTTGATAAGATCCAATTAGTATTCAATGATTTTAATAAAGAGCGAATAAAATGCCTATATATGTAGTGGGTCATAAGATCCCTGATTCAGATTCTATTTGCGGTGCGATTGCACTTGCACATTTAAAAAATGAGATTGGTGAACCAGCAATTGCGACTCGATTAGGCGACCCTTCGCCTGAAACTCAATTTATCTTAGATAAATTTGGTTTTGAAGCGCCTGAGTATAAAGAAAGCTACGCAGGAGAAGAGGTTTATATTGTTGATCATTCTGAATTAACTCAAGCACCAGATGATATAGAACAAGCGACTATTGTCGGTATTGTTGATCATCATAAATTAGGTGATTTAACGACATCAACGCCACTAGAATGCTGGATCCGTCCAGTCGGCTGCAGTAATACAGTTATCAAGATGATGTACGATTTTTACGGCGTTGAAATCCCTAAAAATATTGCAGGTATCATGATGTGTGCAATCTTAAGTGATACAGTTATTTTTAAATCACCAACTTGCACCACAGCTGATATTAAATGCGTTGAAGCGCTAGCTGAAATCGCTGGTATCTCTGATCCAAAAGAACTTGGTATGGAGATGTTTAGAGTAAAATCAGCAGTTGAAGGCACGCCAGTTCGTGACTTGGTTATGCGCGATTTCAAAGATTTTAATATGAACGGCAACTTAGTTGGTATTGGCCAATTAGAAGTGATCGACTTATCAGTATTTGATGAAATTAAAGCAGAGTTAGAAGCTGATTTGATCAAATTAAAAGAAGAAGGCAAGCGACACAGTGTCTTGCTATTGTTAACGGATATTATGAAAGAAGGTTCAGAACTTCTGATTGCAAGTGATGATGTTGCTGTAATAGAAAAAGCCTTTGATAAATCTGCTGATAATAAAGTATGGTTAGACGGTGTCTTAAGCCGTAAAAAGCAAGTGGTTCCACCACTACAAGAAGTGTTTGCATAAGATAAATTCTTAAAAAATGGAACATAAGAAGCCAAGCCTAAATGCTTGGCTTTTTTATATTGATTTTAAATATTGCTCCAAAATCAGCGTAACGCTAAGCATAAATACTAGGTTGAATAGCACCCATGAAAAGTTATCGATTAATGATAGACTGCCCTGACCAAGTTGGGATTGTTGCTGCGGTTAGTCAGTTCTTGGCAGAAAAAAATGCTTCTATTGTTGAAGCAAATCACCACACGGATAGAGATGCCAAATGGTTTTTTATGCGTCACGAAATTCAAGCAGATTCAATTTCTTTAAGTTTAGACGAGTTTAAAACGGCTTTTGCTGTTTTAGCTGAACAATTTAATATGAATTGGCGGGTAGTGGATTCGAGTACAAAACAGAATGTCGTTTTGCTAGCAAGCCGAGAGTCTCATTGTTTGGCTGACTTGCTACACAGATGGCATAGTGGGGAGTTAGACTGCAATATAGTTGCTGTTATTGCTAACCATGACCATTTACGTCAAATGGTTCAGTGGCATGGTATTCCTTACCATCATGTGATTTTTGATAAAGAAAATAAGCAAGTCGCATTCGATGAAATTAAAGAGTTAGTTCATCAATATAGCGCTGATACTATAGTGCTTGCTCGCTTTATGCAGATATTTCCAGATGAATTATGTCAAGAATTTGCAGGCAGAGTGATTAATATCCATCATAGTTTCTTACCTTCATTTGCTGGGGCTAAACCATATCATCAAGCGCATCAAAGAGGCGTTAAATTGATAGGGGCTACATGTCATTATGTTACTGCTGAGCTTGATGCTGGACCTATCATAGATCAAGAAATTGTCAGAATTAGCCACAGAGATACAGTTGAAGATATGGTACGAAAGGGTAAAGACTGTGAAAAGTCGGCACTTGCCAGAGGCTTAAGAAATCATATCGAAGACAGAGTTACCATTATTGGTAATAAAACAGTGGTATTTGATTAATTTTGTTTTAAGGTTTAGATAGTCGAGGCTATCTAAACCTCTGCGAAGCTTATCTAAATCGCGCATGAATGACTTTGCTTTCAGGTTTGTTGATCGTGAAAGTATTTCTGCCCTCGTTTTTAGCTTGATACAAAGCTGCATCTGCGATTTTGAGGATATCTTTTGGCGTTTGATTTATTTCAGGTGTCCCTAAATAAGCGCCCATCGTAATACTGACATGCTCGCTTACCAGAGAGTAATTGTGTGGAATGGCTAATGACTCGACTTCATGTAAGCAATTATTGAGTAAAACCTCTAACCTAGCGTCATCAATATCTTGTAATAGTAGAATAAATTCATCTCCACCATACCGAGCAACTAAATCAGATTTTCGCTGCACTATTTTACTGAGTGCTTCCGCGACTTTAGCTAGGCATTCATCTCCGGCAACATGGCCGTATTGGTCGTTGAATGGTTTAAAATAATCAACATCAATTACCACTAGTGCGATTTGTTGCTTACTTCTTTGAGCTATCTCAAGGTTGTAGTGAAAGCTGTTATCAAAATATCTGCGGTTTTTTATATGTGTTAGGCAATCGTGAGTTGATAGGTGTTCTAACTCTGTATTTAATTGCTTGATTTGCTCTTGAGCTTGCTTATTTTCGGTGATATCCCTACTTATTCCAACTAAAGCGACGACCTCATTGGCTTTGTTTCGGTAGGGATATTTTATTGTATCAAATAAAACTTCTTTGCCGTTCGGATATTGGCACCATTCCTCAACTCTTTGAGTTTTTCCATCATTAAAGAGTTTATCGTCCCATTGCCGGAACCAGTCTGAAATTTTTTTATCTTGGAAAATATCTTGATCAGTCCGGCCAATTATTTGGTTTTGTTCAAGTCCAACAAACTCGCAGAAAGCTTGATTGCAAGCAATGTATTCAAACTTTTGGTTTTTAACAAATACGAGGTCATCGATTGAATTTACTATGTTTTTTAAGAGTGAATCCATACTCTTCAAGTCCATTTTGAATTAAGTTTTAATTTAAATTGATTAATTTATCGTCTAAAAATATTCTATTATCTAAATCTTTTTAGTGCAATTATTTATCTATATATAATTGTTTTTGTTAAACTAAAGCTAAATATATTGCTAGCACATTTGTCTAGTCTAAATAGCTTACTATAGTTGAATTTATGAGAATACCTAGAATTTATTATTCTGAAGCAATAGAGGTTGCTACCCCTATTGTACTTGATGCCGATGCAAGCAACCATTTATCAAGGGTTTTAAGGCTACAAGAAGAGCACCCCGTGGTGGTTTTTAATGGTGACGGCTTTAATTATCAAACAGAGATTTTAAAAGTATCTAGGAAAGCGGTTGAGCTTAAAGTGTTAGATAAACAGCTTAATGATTCAGAATCTAAGCTTGCGATCCATCTCGGCCAAGTTATTTCTCGTGGCGACAGAATGGATTTTACGATTCAAAAATCAGTTGAGCTTGGTGTTACCGAAATAACACCATTAATTAGTGAGCGTTGTGGTGTTAAGTTAAATCAAGAAAGATTTGATAAAAAACTAGAGCAATGGCAAAAGATTGTCCATTCTGCTTGTGAGCAAAGTGGACGCAGTTTTGTCCCCAAGGTAAATCCTATTATGTCGTTAGAGGCATGGTTAACTCAAGAGTACCAAGGTACTCGCATTAACTTACATCCCAAAGCTGAGATTGGGTTTAAGCAATTAAAGATAGATAATCAAAATGCGCAATTGCTAATTGGGCCTGAAGGTGGATTATCTGAGTTAGAGATTACTCAGGCTAGAGAAAGTGGCTTTACCGATGTGTTAATGGGGCCAAGAGTTTTACGAACTGAAACCGCTGCGCTTAGTGCCTTGAGTATGCTGCAGTGTATGCACGGGGACCTAGGCTAAAGCAACAAAGGGTACGATAGCATGGAAATGCAAATACAATATCGAAGAGGCTATAAATATCAATTAGCGCAAACATTCAGGCTACAAACAGAGATTAAACCGGATAGTGCTATTCAGTCTGAGTTTATCTCACTTGACTTAACTGGACTCCTTACCCTAAATGCTGGATATGCTTGGGATGGTGTATCTGGTACTGTAGTTGATACCAATAAAAATTTGCGGGCTTCACTGGTTCACGATGCCTTGTACCAACTTATTCGCCAAAATTATTTATCTTTAATTCCCTATAGAAATCAAGCAGATTTGCTGTTTAAGGCTATCTTAATTGAAGATGGAACTTGGCGCTGGCTTGCAAATATTTATTATCACTTATTGAATAAACATGGTCTTTCGGCTGCCGATCCTGAAAATAAAAAATTGGTTTATGTTGCGCCTTAACTAAGTTCAGGTTATTTATAATTTTTTATGATGTCTGCGTTTATTTTGCTGATGCAAATTAATGAAAATTGTGGCTAAAACTAATAGGCTAGAGATGATTAGAGTTAAATTGAAAGCGAGTGGCAATTTGGCGATAAACACAGTCGTGGATAACTCGAAAATAATAATTATATAAATTAATTTTCTTAAAATGCTTTCTCTAATGATTAGTAAAATCCAAGCGCCAAACGGAGCACCTATAGCAACCACAAGTGCGGCAGCCCACCAACTATTAATCACAAACTCAGAAAGTTGTACTGGTTTAAGGTAGAGTAACCAAGCAGATGCATTTAATGCATTAAATGCCATCAATAACACAGTGGTCGGGATCGCTTGCTTAAGTGGGTATTTTAGGATGAATACCAGCATAAAAAACATGACGACATCAGAGCCAGAACCTATGCTGGCAGACAAAAAACTACCTATTACAGAGCTCAATATTAAAAGTGGCACCTTGTTTTCTAGAGGGTGTTTTTTTTGCTGGACTGAATGCTGGCACAACCAAATAACACAAGCGGTTAATAGAATAAATTCACTAAATGCAAATTTAATCCAGTCATTATTATGAAGCCCTGAATATAAAGTGGCAGGGATAACAACACAGGATAGGGGTAAGCAATAAACTAGTGGGCGCCATAAAATAACAGCTCGACGGCTAATTAAGAACAAGCTAGCGAAACTCATACCAACGGACTGAATTAATAAACTAAAATATTTTGAATCTAAGGCATTGATATCCAGAACTTTAGTGAATACTGGAAAAGCAACAGCGCCGCCCCCTAAGGGAGTGACACCAGCAACAAAAGAGCCAAAAATCATAGTTAAAGCAGAGGGCCAGTAGTCGTTAAATAAGGTTTGAACTGGTAGAGGTTTACTGGCTAATCCCCAAAAAATCACAAAACCGATTAAAGCAATTGGGTATAAGTAAATACGCATATCAGGCTGGATGAGCTCGGATTAAGATTTTTCTGTTTTAAGTTGTTTAATTCTTTCTAAAGTCTTATCTATTTTGCAAATACGGAATTGATTTGCGGCATCGCCTTTAGTTTGATTTTCAAAAAATACACTTCTGCACTGAGACTCAATAAATTTTTGGTAGAAGCTATTTGCCTTTTTATATTCATACAAACCGGATTCATTGCCTGTTTTTTCCGCTATTAACTCTAATTTTTCTTGGGTTTGGTATATCCAAGCTTTTAAATCTCGTTCGACGCGCTTCATGGTTTCATCTAAACAAATAGAATACTGAGTTTCTGTTTGAGTTGAAGTTTTGCATTCCGCGATTAGTTTAGCTGTGTCCGGATGTGAGTAATCAGCATAAGCGGGTATACTCACAATACAGAATAAGAAGGATAGGACGCTAATAATACCTTTAAACACTTTTAGAACTCTCCAGATGCAGCAGATAAAATTAATTTTTTTATTAGTTTAGTATGGTTTACCAGATCTAATGTTTTATTTCTTAACCACTTTATAGCAGGTTGATTTGTATTGAAACTAAAATAAGTTAAATCCATCATAGCGCTCATTGATTGAACATCTAAATTTCGTTTCCTGCAATAACTCATCCAGTTGGTATTAGTTTGTAATTGACTTAGATTTTCCTTGTGGCTTTTTATTAAGTCTACACAAGCAGCTAAATCTCTAATGCCCAAGTTAACACCTTGCCCAGCGAGTGGGTGGATCGTATGGGCAGCATCACCAAGTAAGATAACGCCACGATCAACAGGTTGCATTATGCTCATCTTGGTCAGCGGAAAATGTCCTGATTTTATTAATTTAAAGTCAGCAATGCGGTGAGAAAATAACGTTTTTAATTCGGACTCTTGCTGGAGCAATGTCAGTTGGTTCAATGTTTCTAGCTGTCGTTTTTCTTTATACAAAATTAAACTGGCATATTGATTTTGTAAAGGAAGGTAAGCTATGGCTTGGTTGTTAGAAAATGACTGCCAAGTATGGTTAAAATTAGATTCCTGATCTGACATTTTTACCGTTGCGCTATAACAGCTTTGTGGGTATTGCCAGCCATGTTTGGCAAATTTCAATAATGTGCGTGTTTTTGAGTTTGCGCCATCTGTTGCAATAATTAGTTTGGTTTTAACTTGGCTATCGTTTGCAAAGCGAATTTCCCATAAATTTTGATTAAATTCTATGCTACAAATATCAGCGATTATAAAAGGCAGGGTATTTTGAGTTAGTGCAGCTTGCTGTAGCTGGCTATTCTCCACGAAACAGCCTAGGTAATCACTTTTTATAACGTCAGCGTCAAAAACACACTGGCTAGCTGATTTTTCATCGACACTTAGTTTGTCGTAGTAGTTAATCCTATCTGTAGATAAAGCTTGCCAGATGTTTTGTTCAGTTAGCCATTTTATAGAGCCTTTGCTGATAGAGGAAACCCTTAATTCAGGTTCATCTTTATCAAGTGACGAAAAGTCAGGTTGAGATTTGTCGATTAATAACCCATTTAATTCTGGATCTGACAGTGCTGCAGCGGCGCAAGCACCGACCATACCTGCACCTATAATGACAAAGTCATAAATTTTGTTAGACATAATTCAACCAGCTTAAAAATATGATGTTGATATTTTACCATAGCTAAATTTGTGAATAGCTGTGTTTAATCAAATTTTATCGTTTTAAACTCAGTAACAGTCTATCCATAGCTCTGTAGCTAAGTGCTTGTGCTAAATGACTTCTATCTATTTGACTGGCGTGTTTTAAATCCGCTATCGTGCGGGATACTTTTAAGATCCTGTGATAAGCCCTTATTGATAAACCTAGTTTATCAATTGCAGTTTCTAAAAAATCGGCATCTTGATTCGTTAGGTGACAATATTGTTTTAGCTCAGAATTACTGAGTTTATGATTAAGCTTTCCTTGGCGCTGTAATTGGATATTTCTTGCTTCTATGACTCTATTCCTAATCTCTAGGCTAGATTCAGATTTTGCTTGAGATTGTAAACTACCTTTCGGTAATCTCGCTACCTCAATTTGGATATCGATTCTGTCTAGAAATGGACCAGAAAGTTTGCTCAAATACCTTAGCATTTGATCTGGTGTTGAACGCATTTGCTCATCGTTATAATGGCCGCAAGGTGACGGGTTAAGTGCGGCTACCAGTTGAAACTGAGCGGGAAAGTCTACCTGCCTGGCAGCCCGACTTATGGTCACTTTCCCAGATTCAAGTGGCTCTCTTAAAACTTCTAATACTTTTCTGTCAAATTCTGGCAGTTCATCTAAAAATAACACACCATTGTGGGCAAGAGATATTTCACCCGGCTTAGGGTTACTTGAACCACCAACTAGTGCGACTGCTGAGCAGGTATGGTGAGGGGACCTGAATGGTCTTTGCGACCAGTTTTGAATGCTCGAATTTCTACCTGAGATAGAGTGTACCGCTGCAGTTTCTAACGATTCAGCCTCATCCATTTGCGGTAAAATACTTGGTAGCCTTTCTGCCAACATGGTTTTTCCAGTTCCTGGTGGGCCTAACATTAATAAATGATGTCCTCCAGCTGCGACAATTTCTAAAGCTTGTTTGGCGTGAGGTTGACCAACCACATCAGACATATCGGGATATTGGTCATAATGTTCAGTTAAAGGTTCGGCGGTTGCGAATGGTAGCGATTTTTGTCCGGTTAAATGGTGATACACATTTAATAAATTATCTGCTCCAATTACTTTAGCCGCATTGATATGGCTTGCTATATTAGCGTTTTCTGTTGGTAATATGCAGCTTCTGTCTTGTGCCTTACAGGCAATGGTCAAAGGAATTTCACCTATAATCGTTCTTAGCTCACCTGATAACGCCAATTCACCAGCAAATTCAAAACCTGAAAGTTGCTCTAAAGGGATTTGACCGCTTGCAGCTAAAATACCAATCGCGATAGGAAGATCGAATCTACCTCCTTCTTTGGGAAGATCGGCTGGTGCTAGGTTGACAGTTATTTTTTTATCTGGAAATTCAAAGTGGCTATTAATAATTGCACTGCGGACTCTATCTCTGGATTCTTTAACGGATGCTTCTGGTAGACCAACAATATTAAAGCTGGGTAAGCCGTTAGATATGTGAGTTTCAACTATGACGAGTGGCGCATCTATCGCAATACGAGCTCGGCTATATACAGTGGCTAATGTCATAAATCCTTTATCCTAAGCTGCTAATTATAGTTATCAATTCCCTCTATAAATAAAAGCTTAAGAGTCGAATTATAGAAACGCCAACTTTTTATAACTTTTTTTGCGAATATTTTTTTACTTAATCTAAAAATTAACTGTTTTTTGGTGAAAAAACTGCCTAAAATGACGTTTAGTATAAAAATGACGGTTTGTTTATTTTATAAGGACTCGATTTTGGGACTCTGGCTAAAAAATCTAAAGCAGAAAAAGAACGAATCGGTTGCTGTAGCAACTGACTTATCCAAGAAAGAAACTAAATGGCAAGAGCGAGAAAAAGAGCTCATTCATACAGCTCATGAATTAGTCGATTTACATGGGTTTGCTAATTTAACTATGGATAAGCTGGTTGACGCTTCTGTATTTTCTAAGGGAACTATCTACAAACATTTTTCCAGTAAAGAGGACTTACTTGTCGCTTTGGGGATTCATTCTATTAGTCTTAATCTCGAATTGATGAACAAGGCTTTAAATTATGATGGTTGTAGCCGAGAAAAAGCATTGGCATTGCATTTTGCTTATCAATTATTTGGGCGATTGGAACCTGCTTTGTTCTCTTGTGTGCTATCAACTAAAAGTCCGGCAGTGGTAGAAAAAGCATCTGCAGAGCGATTAGCTTTGTTTTTTCAAAAAGAACAAGAAATAGCACAGATCTGTGACACTATATTTCGTCAAGGCATTGCCGATAAAAGCTTAGCGCTAGCCAACTCATTATCAATTGAGCAGGTGTCTTTTGCTAGTTGGTCTTTTTCATTTGGTACCAATTTATTATTAAATAATGCGGGTGAGTGTCATGGCGTATCTAGAATAAGCAACCATAATGTATTACTAACTAACATAAATTTATTATTTGATGGTATGAATTGGCAACCTTTATCAACTAACTTTGATTATCAAACTACTTGGCGAAATTTAGAGTTATATTTTTCTGAGTATATAGAGTTAGTGAGTAAAGGTTAGTTTGGACATAACAATATTTCAGTTGAGAAGGAAGATGAAATGAAAAACCGTTTCTTACACTTAATTGTGGCTAAGCCGTGGTTAGTGTTGCTTGTTGGTATTTTAGCTGTCGTAGCCTTGAGCTATGGCGGAAAAAATCTCTACTTTAGAGGAGATTATAAAATCTTTTTTGGGGACGATAACCCTCAATTGCAAGCATTTGAATCTATGCAAAAAACTTTTAGCAAAAATGATAATGTTTCAATCGTTGTCGAACCAAAGAGCGGTTCGGTGTTTAACAAAGAAACATTAGAATTGATTGCTAAAATTACTGAAGATGCTTGGCAAACGCCTTTTTCTTTAAGAGTGGACTCTTTAACTAACTATCAACATACAGAAGCCGAAGAGGATGACTTAATCGTTGACTATTTAGTTTCTGAATTTTCGGATGTTGAAATTACGGACGAAATGATTGAAAAAACCAAGCGAGTCTCTCTTGCGGAGCCATTATTAGTTAATCGAACCATATCCCCTTCCGGTCACGTGTCTATGGTTAACATTACGGTGCAATTGCCGGATAAGTTAGACCAAACACAAGATGTTGTAGAGATAGCTGCTTTTGTTAGAGAAATTGTGAGTAAGTATCAAGCCGAATACCCTGAGGTTAATTTCTATTTAACAGGAGTTATTATGATGAATAATAGCTTTGTTGAAGAATCTCAAGGTGACATGGCTAGTTTGATTCCAGCTATGTTTTTAGCCGTCTTAATTATGTTGAGTATATTACTCAGGTCGGTTTTGGCGACAGTTGCCACCCTGATTATTATTGTTACTTCTATCTCTGCAACTATGGGCTTTTCTGGTTGGTTAGGTATGTATTTGTCTACCGCTACTATATCAGTGCCAACTATAGTCATGACGTTAGCTGTAGCTGACTGTGTGCATATTATATCTTCATATTATTACAACCTCAGACAAGGTATGTCTAACGATCAAGCCATTGAACAAGCTTTAGAAATTAACTTCTCGCCAGTTCTAATTACAAGTGCAACTACAGCGATTGGCTTCTTAACTTTTAACTTCTCTGATGTACCACCACTTAGAGACTTAGGTAATTTAGTCGCCTTCGGTGTCATGCTGGCTTTTGTGCTCGCGATTACTATTTTGCCTGCTTTTCTTAAATTACTTCCAATTAAAGTTAAAAAAAGAGATGACTCTAATTTTGGCAAAATGGAACAATTTGCCGAGTGGCTTATTAAGAATAGAAAGCTAGTTTTACCTGCTAGCACTTTAGTGATTATTTGTGTTGCTGCGCTAGTTCCTTTAAATAAAGTGAATGATGTTCCGACTGAATACTTTGCTGAAGATATACAGTTTAGGTATGACTCTGATTTTATGGATGAACATTTACTTGGTGTCACCATGATAGATTTTGCCTTAGATACTCAAGAAGCGAGTGGCATTAATAACCCTGAATTCTTGGCTGTGGTTAGTGAGTTTACTGATTGGTTAAGAGCCAAAGACGAAGTGGACCATGTTATAAGTTTAAGCGATACCTTTAAACGCTTGAATAAGAATATGAATGGCGATGATCCTGAGGAGTACAAGTTACCAGAGCAACAAGATTTAGCGGCTCAATTTTTACTCATGTATGAAATGTCTCTGCCTTATGGTTTAGATTTAAACAATCAAATCAACCTAGATAAATCCAGCTTAAGGATTACAGTTACGCTTGATAATATTGGTTCAGGTGAAATTGTTGCGATGGAAAGAGATGTACAAAACTGGTTTGCAGATAGATCGCCTAATACAAAAGTAACAGCGGCAAGCCCTTCATTAATGTTTGCCCATATTGGTGAGCGCAATATGCAAAGTATGTTGACTGGTAGCTCATTAGCAATTGTCTTGATATCTGGATTGCTTATTTTTGCTTTGAGATCTTTAAAGTTAGGCATTATAAGCTTATTACCAAATTTAGCTCCTGCAGCAATGGGCTTTGGTTTATGGGCATTATACTCAGGTAGTATTAATTTAGGTCTGTCTATCGTAACGAGTATGTGTTTAGGTATAGTAGTAGATGATACAGTTCATTTTTTAAGTAAATATAAAAGGGCACGAGTGTTAGGAAAAAATGCTGAAGATGCTGTCCGATATGCATTTGCTAGTGTGGGCAAAGCATTATGGATTACAACTTTAGTCTTATTTACTGGCTTTATGGTCTTGGCTCAATCATCTTTCTCATTAAATGGAGATATGGGACTCTTAACTGCTACCATTATCTTACTTGCGCTCGCTGTCGACTTCCTATTTTTGCCGGCATTCTTATTATTAGTAGATAAAAAAGTTTATAAAATTGATGGAGAATCAGAATATGTTGAAGCAAATCAAGCCTCTACAGTGGCTTAATTTAGGCCTCCTTTGTACTAGTCTCGCAATTAGCTCGATTGCAATTGCACAGACTCCTGAAGAGAAAGGTTTAGCGATAGCTAAAGAACGAAAGCTCAGAGATAAAGGCTGGGGGGATACAGAAAGCGCAACTAAAATGGTGTTGAGAAATGCTGAAGGTGAAGAAAGCATACGAAAAATGCGTTTGAAAGCGCTTGAAGTTCAGGGGGATGGTGATAAAGGCTTGACCATTTTTGATGAACCAAGAGATGTGAAAGGCACAGCATTTTTGAATTTTTCGCATATACATGAAGCTGATGACCAATGGCTGTATTTACCCGCTTTAAAGCGTGTTAAGCGTATTTCTTCAAGAAATAAATCTGGTCCTTTTATGGGAAGTGAGTTTTCTTATGAAGATTTAGCATCATTTGAAGTGGAAAAATACACATATAAGCTTTTGCGTGAAGAGGTTGTTCATGGCGAAAACTCTTGGGTAATTGAAACTATACCGACAGATAAATTCTCCGGTTACAGTAAACAAATTATATGGATTGATCAGTCTGAATATAGAGTTCAAAAAATCGACTTTTATGACAGAAAAAAATCTTTGATGAAAACCTTAAGTTTTCTTAACTATCGCCAATACCTTAATAAATATTGGCGGGCAAATACTATGAGTATGGTAAATCATCAAACTAACAAGAGTACCGACTTAATTACTGAGTCAGTTGAATTTAGAGTGGGTTTATCTGACAACGACTTTAACAAAAATAGCTTAAAACGTTTAAGGTAGTTCGCTTTAGTACCAATCAATATGATTGGTACTTGAATTTGCTTATTATGGGTAGGTAAATTCAAGTACCATTTAGTCAAAGGATAAGGTTTTGAAAAACTCTCAATTTGCACTTTTAACTAGTTTACTTGTCGCATCTCATAGCTGGGCGGGTGAACTCGACTTTAGTGGCTATATTGGCGCGGATGGTCGTTATTTTGGTTCTGCTAGCCAAGATATTCGCCAAATAGACAAACAAACTTCAATTTATATCGAACCTGAGCTTTATTGGGAAACCGATGATAGAAACAACGCATTTACTTTTAAACCTTTCTATCGTTATGACAGTGAAGACGATGAAAGAACTCATTTCGATATCAGGGAGCTTTATTGGTTACATGTCGGAAACGACTGGGAGTTTAGAGCGGGTATCAATAAAGTCTTTTGGGGCGTCACAGAAACATCTCATTTAGTTGATATTGTTAATCAAACGGATTCTGTTGAGTCTTTTGATGGAGAAGAGAAATTAGGCCAGCCAATGGTGCAATTTTCTTTTATCAAAGACTGGGGGGTATTGGACTTGTTTGTTTTACCCGGCTTTAGAGAAAGATCTTTCCCAGGTGTAAATGGACGGTTACGTGGTGGGTTTGCGATTAATAATGATAAACCTTTATACCAATCATCGGACGAAGATAAGCATATCGATTTTGCGGCTAAGTGGAGCCAAACTTATGATGACTTAGATCTCGCATTAAGTTGGTTTAAAGGGACATCTAGAGATCCCGAGTTTATTCCTAATCAAACGAATACAGAGCTAACGCCTTATTATGTGCAAATTGAACAAATTGGAGCCGTTTTACAATACATAGATGAATCTTGGCTCTGGAAGTTAGAGGCAATTAATCGAACTGGCGATTTAATTACTGACTACAATGCCGCCGTTGCTGGCTTTGAATATACCTTTATTGGAATTGCAGATTCAGCTCAAGATATAGGTTTAGTTGTTGAGTACCAGTGGGATGAAAGAGGGACTAAACATTTAGTCGCTGGCCAAAATGACATTGCGATTGCAGCTCGGTTTGTGATGAATGATATAGACTCTTCAGAAATTTTAGCTGGAATAACACAAGATTTAGATTTCTCTGGTAGCCGCTCTTTATTTGTTGAAGCAAGTACTCGCATTGGCGAATCGACAAAAGTTGCATTAGACATGTTTTTATTTACCGCAGATGATACTCGAGACATAAGTTATCAATTGATTAATGATGATTTTATTCAGCTGTCTGCTGAATGGTATTTTTAAGGTTTTAGGATGAAAGCTGGCTATAAAATCGAGGTTGCTAGTAAACGGATCGAAGTTAAGGTTTGGGGTGCTTGGGACTTTGAATTGACTAAAACTTTTTACCGAGAAGTCAAACAAGCAGCTCAACCTCTGAGCAAATCTCCTTGGTTGATAGTTATAGACTTTTTCGAGTGGGAGTTAGCTACTCCCGAAAGTTTTCCTTTGATAGCGCAATTCTCTGAATGGGCAGGGCAAAATAATTTAGCCGATAGAGTTGTGGTTGCTCAAGATGGGATGAAATTAAGCATTTTGAAGGACGCATTTGGTAAATTGTCTAAGGTTCCAACTCTTTATTGTGAGAACTTAAACCAAGTGCAAGCTTCATCAAATATTCAGCATTATTTTGATTAAGTAAAAAGCAGCGTATATAAATCGGCTTGTAATCTCTAATTTAACCTCGAAAATACAGGATTTAGCGCCTGTTTTAGCAACAAGCGCACTAACCTATCAGAGTTTTGATAATAAATTTTTAGGCATAGCAGCATCACCTTTAGTATAATCACAAACCCCTTTCGGAAATATTTTATCAAGTTCTGTTTTATACTGACTTATGTTTACTTTACCATAGATCCCCGATTTTATAGCTGACTCTACACTAACCTTGGCACATTCAAACACAGCACCAGACCATGGTCCTCCAGCTTGAATTCGGCTATTGGAGTAGATTTTAAACTGACTGCTACATTGACCATTGGGTTGTTGATTCCAATCACCATCCCATACTGTCGAACCTTGAGCTATGGTATTACCTTTCGCATCAAAGCATTTATCTGTTGCGGCAATCGGCTTAGCTTGCGTAATATTTTTACCTGCTTTGATATTTAACAACCAAGTATCCATAGTTTCAAAAGCTTGCACAACAGGAGAGTAGTTTTCATCTGCAACCCAAATAACCTGATTATCATAATCGCCGTTGAAATCTTTAATTCTCAACCTTGCACTGAAAGAGGCTGATACATGATGCATATCTAGGTTATCTTCTAAGTAATGCCTCACATCTAAAATCGGTATATCGCTTTTACCTAGAAAAACTTGACCATAGCGATAAGCTTTTTCGACAGCAAGTTTATCTGTCGGCTTTCTTGGAGCGATCCCATTATGGCTTTGGGCTGAATTTGTCGTGGAGTTATGATTACCCCATAGAGATAGCCATATTTTTATGTTGCTGAAAGGTATAGTGGTTATTTTTTCTTTTTCAAATTCATGGTTCTCTCGCCAACCTCCAACTTTTTTATTTAAATCTATAAATTGTTCTATGGTGATTTGTTCATTTTTTAGGGCTTGTAAACCATATTGAACACCTTCATTCCCCCATACATCTCGAGCAAATCCGTGTTCATCTTTTCCATAAACATTAACTAAATCTTGCCAATGGCTCCAGTGGACATGTTGCTTAAGTTCATTGGTTACATAATTTCTTAGCCATCCTTGCCTAGGGTTATGAATGAAGGCATATAGGCCAAACCAACCATTAATGCACTCACTATTTCCTTTTGGATAACTCGGTGCTTGGGCTTTTAAAATTTGGTTAATAGGTTGAAAAAAGGCACCTTTATGCGGTTCTGCATTTTTAGCATTGAGGCCATCTACATGTACTCTATTATCCCAATTTTGCCAGTATTCCTGATCGTTACTATTAAAGCTGTAGTAGCTATTCAGTAAGTCGCAATCTAGAGCGTAAAGGGTTTGAGAAACCATATCAGGGTAAGAATACAGCGGGATAGCTCCATCAATTAGCCCCGGCGCATTTTGTGCCATAATATATTGAGCCAAGCCGCCACCAGAGCCACCGACACCGACAGTATAGCTAGGCTCTTGATATAAGCTGATAAAGTGCTTTTTTAGTCTTCTAGCTGTATCTTCAGACAGCAACATATTGTAGGTGTAACTAGTCCTATTGGCACCTGATGTGACAACTGCATAGCCAGATTTTAGTTGTTCTACTCTGCGTTCAATTAATTTTTCCGGCTTCATTGAACCTTGTCTAAAACCTATGCCTGCGCCACCAGTAAATTGGTAAATTAGTTTATTATTCCATTGTGATTTAGCTAGCCTGCTGCCTATTTCTGAAGGTGTGATAGGCATACTTATTAAATAAATATACCTATGAATGACACCGTATTCAGTTCTAATTAATTGATCTTTTTCACCAATTATTTGATCGGTGTAGAGTTCAATCTGATTGTTCTCTTTTATGATATGGTACTGCAAGCCAGTTTGAATAGAGCAATCTTTGCTATAGCCAATGATATTGCCGCGTTTTTCTCTATCGCTACCTTCGCGAAAGACTGGCATTCCCCAACCATTTTGGTTATCGACTATGGGCTGGCCAAATCCTGAGTCTTCAGTCATACATATAAACGGATATTGTAAGCTGCCTGAAAAAAGTGGTGTAATTGGGCCTATATCATCCATTTTTATTGGATATGGATAATTGTCTATGGGCCTAGGGGTGTTTGCAATATGATCATTAGGGTGAATTAAATAACTGTCTTGCATAGGTGCAAGTGACGATATTATTTTGGGGTTAGTGGCTTCTATTGAAATAAAAGCAGCGGTCAAACCGACACAAAAACTAATTAATATAGCGCTCCCTGCCACACGTTTAAGACTTATCATGGCAATCACTCCAAGAAGATTGGAAAAGAATCTACTTCTTTAAGTCTAGAAAGAGTTGGAGCGAATGCCAGTTTTTAGTTATTAATTAAACCGAATATGGATATTTAATTACTTTCTATACCCTATTTTTCTTTATCATAGCCGAAGCTAGCTAGAGCTAAATCAATATAAATAGCGATAATCAGCTGGAGATAAAAGCCATTTAGGCAAGGCAAGTTAGCGCAGGCATAGTGGTTCTATGCCAAGCCAAATTAACGCAGAATAAATGGCTTTTAGCCCAGCCTTTCAGGAGCCTCACAGACAGCTCACTTCTGTGTTGTATCATTTTGAAAGGTGCCTACATTCCTGCAATGATACGCCTTGAATTGAACTGTCTGTGATGACTCTGATACTCGCAATTTATATTGATTTAGCTCTATGACGTACGCGAATTCATCTTATTCTAAAAAATATTATCCTAGAATAGGGTTATCAATAATTTATTTTCAATATATTAGCTTGTAGCTTGACCAAGCTCAGGTTGGTTATTTCAGGGGGATATATATTTCGAAAACCAAACCAGAAGGTTTTGCATGAAAAGCTTTTATTTCTCCTTTTAAAGCTTGAGTGGTGAGGTTGTGAACTATATTCAAACCGAGTCCTGTATTGTTATTTTTATTTAGGTGGTCATAAAATGGAGCAAATAAGTTGTCGAGTAGCTTATCACTAACACCCGAACCATTATCTTTAAAAAGAATGACCAAGCGATTCGCTATTTTACTAAATTCAATGACTATCTGGTTGTTTTCGCTATGGTTGAATGCATGTCTAACCGCATTCAGTATTAGGTGTGAGATGATTTGGGCAAGTGCACCGGATTGGCTATAGATTTCCAGTTTTTCCTCTCCTGAAATGGTAACTGATATTTGTTGTTTTTCTAGTTCAAGTTTAAGGGTTTGCAGTACATCTATGAGTAGGTTTTTGACATTAAATATTCTAGGGTTTTCACTTTCTGCTGAAACCGCAACGGATTTAAAGTTTTGAATAAGCTCACTTGCTCTACCTAAATTTTTCTCGACTAGCAGGCTGCACTCAGAGATTTGTTTAATAAATCCATCTAACTCAGATTTGGTTAAACTGGCATTATTGAATTTATTATTGAGTTGTTTTATTTGTTCAGTCAGCATACTTGAGGCCGTTATGCTTACCCCTACAGGTGTATTTACTTCATGTGCTATTCCAGCTAAAAGCTGACCGAGCAAAGACATTTTTTCAGATTCAATTAACTGACTTTGAGTTTGCTTTAATTGTGCTAAGGTAACTGATAGTTCATCAACCGCTTGTTTTAACTCTACCGTTCTTTGCTCAACTCTGGTTTCTAACTCTTGTTGGTCTTTGTTGATTCGTTGAGCCATTTTATACAGAACGTAAACTATGGATTGTATTTCTATAAAATTTAACTTAACTTTTTGTGGTCTTAAGTTACCCGCGGCATAGGTTTGGACCAAATCAGATAGCGCCTTAAGTGGCTTAGTGATTAACCCTGAAATAAAAATACTTAGTCCGAGTACAATAGATAAAAATAAAATCGTGATAATAATGTACTCGTGTTGTAAATCTGAGACGGAAGCAAATGCCGCCGCTTTATCTATGGAATATTTGAGCTTTAAATCTGTATTATTTTTATCAAATGAGAGCCTAGACTCGACAGATATTCTGTCTTTTGGGGTGCTAATACTACTAATTAATGGCTGTGTCTTATATGTGATTTGATCCAGTAAAACGAGTGGGGTTACTGATTGAATGTCTTTGTATAGACTTTCAAGTGGAATGATAGCGACAAGTAAACCAGTTAATTTTGCATTGTCATCCACGGTTTGTGTTTCGGATAAAATTAAAGGCGCAATAAAAATAAGAGATTGTTCACTCTTGATATCAATTGAATTTTTTTCGTAAATTTTTCTTTCTTCTATCAGCATTTGGGGAGTATCCAAAATATGGCTAGAAAACTGAGCCTTATATCCTTGTTGGATGCTATCTTGAAATTGTTGATTGAGCTCATTATGGTCAATTAGTTCAGCTGCTAGTGGGGAGGCTTCAATCGCTCTTAAATTAGTGTCGACTAGTAACACGCTGGTCGCTAGTTGTGATTGGTTGCGTATGCTGTTTAATTTCAACCTTGCTCTAAAACCAAAAATACCCGTATGTGCGGCAAGTGCAACATTCGTATCGGTTGACGCTTGTTCTAGGGCTAAGCTCAGTTGCTTTATTTTAAAATAAATTTCAGCTTTTGCCGATTGAGTTTGCGCTTGTAATTTTTCTACCTCAACTTCTTTATTTATTTGTCTAAATTGACTCAACAGGTAGCTAGAAATGAGTAATGCAGGCAATACTGAAATCGCTATCAAAACCAACAGTAAAGTCGTTTTGAGGTGTGATTTCTTAAAAAGTCTCATTGCAGCCTCGTGTTGGTTAATTTTTGCATTTCATACTCAGCTGTCGATTGCATGTACTCGGCTGTTTGGTGGGCTGATAAGGTGCCATTTAAATAAAGGTTTAACCCTTTTGCCATCGCATTCCAAGATGAAACAACGGCTTTACTTGGTTTCAGTTTTTTACTCACTTCTAATTGGCTAATTAATGCTTTCCAGTTTTCATCTGCTTCATTGAGAATTTCTGCTTGGATGAGTTTATGACTTGGGAATACATGTAATTCAGTTGAAATTCTTCTCATAACCTTTTCGGATTGGAGATATTTTGCGAGTTCAACCAGGTGAGGGCGATTTGTGTTAGATAAGGATTGAGCAGGAAATGCAATCGTTAACGCGCCACTTAATGAGCTAACTTTATGCTGATGTATAGTCGGCAAGGGAGCTATGCCAAAGTTATTGCCTAGCCTTTTTCGGGTTTGTTCGAATTCCCAATCACCATTAATAGAATAAGCGTATTTACCTTGAAAAAAATGCAAGCTAGGGCAGTCATAAGTACAACTTTGAGGTACTTTAAGTGTTTGCTGCAATTGTTTGTAAAACTTCAAGGTATTTACCATTTCGGCTGTATTTAGCGTCGGTTTATCCAGTTTTAATGTTTCCCCCCCCATACCGTGTAAAAAAGCGATAAACCAGTACATTTCAGAATACTTGATAGCTAGAGGCTTAATGTTTTGTTGTAATAATTTGGGGGTTTGCTTGAGTAACTCTTGCCAATTCGATGCTGGTCGATTGATATAACTTTTATTGTAAAACAGTACTAGATGATTACCTGTATATAGGGGAATACCGAGTAGTTCTTGGTTTTTGACATACTCAAGGCTTGAAGCGGTAAGTTGAGGAGAGAGGATGTCTTCAGACACCACGGATAGCTCGAACAAGTCTCGGTAACCTAAATTATCAGATGAAAACATCACAACTTCTGGAGCTTGTTTTGAATATACTGCCTTGACTATGGCTGTTTTCAGTTCTTCGGTTGGGAATACAGATATTTGAATTTTTATATTTGAGTGTGTTTGATTGAAGTCATCAATAATACTTTGCCAAAATAACTCACTATTATTACTGTGCCAAAATTGGATTATCTTGCGTTCTTCGGCATAGCTTGAGGTTACTAAAATTAAACTAATAATTAAAATAACTCGAGTTAAATGACTCCGGTAGTGGGTAAGCTGCATTGATGTCGCCATTATTTCTTAACGCATATATTGAATGTATTCCTTATTCGTTTAAATATAGAACAGATTCTGTTGATATGAATAAAGTTTGAAAAAATAAGACGAAAATAACATTATCGTTGAGCGTTCGTTAACCTAATTTTAATTAACTCATTTAGGTTAACGAAACGACTTTCTAATGCATTTGAAGCTAACTTAATAGAATTAAGCCGTTTTATTTATAGGGGTAACTTTTTTGGCTTTGGGCTTGGTTTCTGCATCATCTTGCTCTTTGTTGACTGGCTCAGCAAAATCAATTTTGGTTAAGTTTTCTACTTTACCCTTAAATGCAAGCGTAAACTGTTCTTTGTTACGCGAAATTAGGCGGCCAATGTCGTCAAGTTGTTGATCAGATAAACCAGAAACATTTTCGCCAACTGCCGCAGAAATAGCTTCGGCTAATTCAAGCATTTGATCATAGATATCTGCATCTTTTTTATTTGTAAACATTTTCCCATCTCTATCACATTGCCAAAGTGGTTTAACTGCCATTTTGTGTACCTTTTAAAATAAGCTTAAATTTCCACCTTATTGTGTACGTATATACAGTGTTTTTCAAGTTTATATTTCAAATATATGAAAATAATCACTGAAAAAGCAGACAAGTGCTCTAAACTTATTTAAAGTTCTGACCTAGAAAAAAATTAAGCATAGTTTAAATTTGGTGGATATAAATCATACTAAAATTGCAACTGCCGATATGGAGTCGTTGCATCGAATCTTTACGGTCGCTGAAGCGCCCGATTCGACTTTAGGTAAAATTGAAAAAGACATTTCTGAAAACCTAGCTGGTTTTTTGAATGAGCATATCGTTGCCCGTGAAATTCCTTTATCTGAAATCGAAAGAGATTTTAATCATGCTCATTTACCAGAAGAGCCTACGTTTGTTTCTGAGCACACCAAATTTTTACTAGATAAGCTTGTCGCTCATTCAGTTCATACTGCTGCACCTAGTTTTATTGGTCATATGACATCAGCTTTGCCTTACTTTATGCTGCCATTGTCAAAAATCATGATCGCGTTAAACCAAAATCTAGTAAAAATCGAAACCTCCAAAGCTTTCACGCCATTGGAGCGTCAAGTTATAGGTATGATGCATCATTTGGTTTACGCAGAATCAGACGCTTTTTATCAAGATTTCATGCACTCAGAGTCTGACTCTTTAGGCGCATTTTGTTCAGGGGGGACAGTTGCTAATATATCGGCACTTTGGGTAGCTCGAAATAATGAATTAAAAGCGAGTGGTGATTTCAAAGGTGTCAATAATTCGGGCCTTTATCGTGGCTTGAAGCATTACGGCTATGATGGCCTTGCTATATTGGTTTCTACTCGAGGTCATTATTCACTTGCGAAAGCTGCAGATATACTCGGTTTAGGCCGAGATGATGTGGTTGCAGTACCAGTTGATGGCGAGCACAAAGTGTTAGTTGATGAGATGAAGCTAAAAGCAAATCAGCTCAAGCAACAAAATATAAAAGTCATGGCGATTGTTGGTGTTGCTGGTACAACCGAAACTGGTAATGTTGATCCCTTAAATGATTTAGCTGATCTAGCGGCAGAACTGGATTGTCATTTTCATGTAGATGCAGCTTGGGGCGGGGCGACACTATTTTCAGAAAAACACAAAAGCTTACTTAAAGGTATAGAAAGAGCTGACAGTGTAACAATTGATGCTCACAAGCAAATGTATGTGCCAATGGGCGCTGGACTCGTTTTATTTAAATCACCTAGATTAGCGAGCGAAATAGAGCACCATGCCGAATACGTACTGCGTAAAGGATCGAAAGATCTTGGTTCGCATACCTTGGAGGGCTCGCGTCCTGGCATGGCCATGTTAGTTTATTCTGCGCTTAATGTATTGGGCCGAAAAGGTTACGAATTATTAATCGACCGCAGCATAGAGCAAGCTGCTTATTTTGCTAATCTGATTCAAAATAATGCTGATTTTGAATTAGTTTCTCAACCTGAACTGTGCATCTTAACCTATAGATTTGTACCTAAACAAATAAAGCAACTGCTTAAGCAAGCGACCCCTAAACAAGCTTTATTGATTAACGAACATCTAGATGATCTAACTCAGTTTATTCAAAAGTCACAACGAGAAGCTGGTAAATCTTTTGTCAGTCGTACTCGTATTAATTGTGCTAGGTATGATAATCAAGTGATCACTGTATTTAGAGTGGTGCTTGCGAATCCATTAACCACTCAACAGATTTTGCAAGAAATGTTAGAAGAGCAAGTCTGCTTAGCAAATAAAAGTCAAATTGCCCTTCCTGAATTGATTCGAATTTTAGAGAGCTAAAAGTAGCTAATAGCCACGCCAATGTGTGGCTTATTTATTACGATATTCTGCCCTGAATTTTTTCATATAAGCTGATTCTTCTGGCACAACTAGTTCAGCTAATATACCAAGTACGTATTCGTCTGGCGCGGGGAGTTGATCTGCAAACTTCATATTGGTTGAGATTCTAATCACTTTGTCTTGCTGGCTAAATAGGTAGACATAAGCGTGCATGTATAGCTCATCTTCAACGTTTATTTTTGAAACTCCTCTAATACCCGTGAATGCTTGTGTCTCATTTTTTAGCTGAATGTGGCTCACTTGCTCTAAATCTCTTTTTTGAAATTGTTTCGCTGCAATTAATTTATCTATGTCTTTAAAAACATATCGCATTTCTACGTTTAAAATTTGAGCTACATCACTAATTTGAGTTTGTCTAATCGGGTAGATAAAAACGTTGAATATATCATGGTCAAAGTATCGGCTTTGATAAGTGAGCTTTGAGCCGAGTAATGGGTTGTCTGAATGATTGACATCAGCTAGCACTAATTCTGTTGTTTGCTCTGGGTAGGATAGTTCTTTGAAAGTTTCACTTTTTGTTGCTGCGCAACCTTTGAGGCAAATAATGCTTAATAGGGTAAAACAAAATAAGAAAATTTTTACCATAGAGAGTGTTTTAGACCACTTTACTAAAATATACATGCCTCATTTCCTTATTGGACGATAAATCATAGCTGAATGAGCAATTCTACCTAAATTACCGAGTATTTATCATCTGTTTAATACATTTTTAACTATCTTAGGTATAATTAAACTGACTTCTATAATGAAATTGAGTGAATGAATAAAAAATCTAAGCAAATACCTCTCGAATACCACCCTTTATTAGCTGACAAACTAATTAAGTTAATTGAGCAAACTGGAGAAGCTGTCAGCTACAACTTCTTGCGTGAGCAATTAGCGTGTTCCTCTGAACAACAAGAACTTGAATTACAAGCTTGCCTGAATGCATTAGAGCAAGAAGGTAAAGTCGTGCATGAACGAGGTTTAGGCTACGCAACGCCTGCTCAACTCGGCTTTTATCTAGGTAAGGTTGCAGGTCACAGAGATGGCTTTGGTTTTGTGCTGTTAGAGCATGGTACAAAAGATTTATTTTTACCCATTCATCAAATGGAATCTGTTATTCATGGTGATCTTGTCTTAGCTAAAGCTTCAGGGAAAGAGCAAAGAGGTAAGCGAGAAGGGCGCATTATTCGGGTCATTAAACCTAGACAAGAAGATATTGTTGGCCGCTATTTTACTGAGCAAGGTGTGAGCTTTGTCGTGCCGGATGATTCTCGAATTGGTCAAGACATCATGATAGATAAAAACTCAACCAAAGGTGCCCGACATGGGCAAATGGTTGTAGTTGCTATTACTCAAAGGCCAAGTAAACGCGCGAGCGCAGTTGGAAAGATTATTGAAGTTTTAGGTGAGCACATGGCCCCTGGAATGGAAATTGAAGTCGCGTTAAGAAATTATGATATCCCTCACGCTTGGCCAAAAAACTTAGATAAAGAGTTAGCAATTTGGGGTGAAGAAGTGCCCGATTTTGCTAAATTAGACAGAGTCGACCTACGTGATTTGCCTTTAGTTACCATAGATGGTGAAGATGCTAGAGATTTTGATGATGCCGTCTACTGCGAACGGAAAAAATCGGGTGGTTGGCGTTTATGGGTTGCGATCGCGGATGTTAGCTATTACGTAAGACCCGGTACTATTGTCGATGATGAAGCAAATAAAAGAGCAACTTCAGTTTATTTCCCAGAACAAGTTGTTCCTATGCTGCCTGAAGTTTTATCTAATGGTTTATGCTCATTAAACCCTCAAGTTGATCGCTTGTGTATGGTTTGCGAGATGACTGTGAGTGAACGAGGCGTATTATCAGGTTATAAATTTTACCAAGCCGTGATGAATTCTCACGCTAGGTTAACTTATACAAAAGTAAGCTCAATTCTAAAAGGGGATGAAGCGCTTCGCCAGCGTTATCAGGCCCAAGTTCCTCATCTCGAAACCTTACATGAGATGTATCAGCAGCTTAAAAAGTCTCGTGAAAACCGCGGCGCGATTGAGTTTGAAACGCCTGAGCCTAAATTTGTATTCAATTCACTCAGGAAAATAGACACGATAGAATTAGTCGTTCGTAACGACGCGCATAAGTTAATTGAAGAGTGCATGATTCTAGCGAACGTGGCTGCTGCTAGATTCATTACTAAACATAAGGCTAAGGCCTTATATCGAGTACATGATAAGCCAGATAGTGAAAAGTTAGCCCAGTTTATTGGCTTTTTAAGCGAGCTTGGTATCACTTTTACTATGGGTGATGAACTTAACCCAACAGATTTTAAAGATTTGGTGGATAAAATTCAGGGCAGGCCAGATCAAGAACTTATCCAGACTATGTTGCTGCGCTCAATGAAGCAGGCTATTTATAGTGGCGATAATGTCGGGCACTTTGGTCTAGCACTGACTGGATATGCGCACTTCACCTCGCCTATTCGACGTTATCCAGATTTGATTTTGCACAGAGCTATTAAGTCGATTCTCTGTTCGCAAAAAATGATGAAGGGAGATAATGGCGAGTATACCTACGATGAAAAGCAAATGAATGATCTTGGCGTGCATACATCTATAGCTGAGCGTCGAGCAGACGAAGCCACACGCGATGTCGCTAATTGGCTAAAATGTGAATACATGCAAGACCATGTTGGTAGTGAGTTTGAAGGTGTTATATCTGCCGTTACTAGTTTTGGTTTTTTTGTTCGTATTAATGACTTACATGTCGAAGGCTTAGTACATGTGAGTAGTTTGCAAAGTGATTTTTATATCTATGATGCAAAGAGACACTTATTGATTGGTGAGCAAAAACGTAAGGTTTATAAGCTAGGTGATGAGATTGCTATTAAGGTATCTGCGGTTAACTTAGAAGATAAGAAAATAGACTTTTTATTGGCCGGTCAAGACGCTTCACCAACAGGCAAAGGGAATAAGGGTCGAAAAGATAGAAAAGAGAATTCAAGAAGCCGAGATAAAAACTCGAAAGGAAAAGAGTCACGAAGAGAAAAATATGGCTCTAGCAAAACGAAGGCTGTTAAATATACGCCTTCAACAGCGAAACCTACAGCGAATGACAGTCGCGACTCGACGGATAGTGAAAAACCTAAATCTAAAAGCAAAACACAAATGCTGATGGAAAAAGAAAATGCTAATAAAAAATCCGGCAAGCCAAAAGGCAAGTCTTCAAGTCGGAAGAAAAAAGCAGTCACGACTAAGAAGCATGCCAAGCGTCAAAGTAATAAACGCAAGTAATGTCTTTCGTTAGTAGTCGAAAATTTACGTATAGAATTCATTAACTTTGATTTTATTATCAAAGTTAAATAACGTCATAATTGGAAAAATAAAGTGAGTAAATCAGAATTAATATATGGCATGCATGCCGCTGAAGCGTTGCTGAATAGTGCGCCTCATAGAATGATAGAACTATTTTGTTTAAAGGGGCGAGATGATAAAAGATTAAATAATATCATCAATTTAGCTCGTAAAAATGGTATCACAGTTCAGTTTGCCCAACGTAAAGCGCTAGATGATAAAGCTGCAGGGGAACAGCATCAAGGGGTTGTTGCACGTGTTCAACCAGCACCTATTTTAAATGAAAATGATTTAGATGAAATTTTAGATAAACTGAATCGCCCAGCATTTTTACTGATTTTAGATGGTGTGACAGATCCACATAACATAGGTGCTTGTTTAAGAACGGCTGATGCCGCGGGTGTTGATGCTGTTATCGTGCCCAAAAATAAATCCGGTGGTTTAACCGCTACAGCACGAAAAGTCGCTTGTGGAGCTGCTGAAGCTGTTCCTTTTATACAAGTAACTAACTTAGCCAGAACTTTAAAAGAAATCCAACAGAAAGGTGTATGGGTTGTCGGCACTGCAGGTGAAGCCACACAGACAGTTTACCAAGCTAAGTTAACAGGACCAATTGCTTTAGTTATGGGCGCAGAAGGCGAAGGCATGCGTCGTTTGACAAGAGAAACTTGTGATGAGTTAATCTCAATTCCTATGTCTGGTTCAGTTTCTAGCTTAAATGTCAGTGTTGCAACGGGTGTAACCTTATTTGAAATTGTTCGTCAAAGACAAAGTTAAGCGAATTAAGAATCGAGATGGATTGTATTAAAGGCTGTGGCGCGTGTTGTATTGCGCCTTCAATTAGTTCTTTGAATAAGCCTGCAGGTGTTAGATGCCAACATTTATCCCAAGAAAATACCTGCCTAATTTTTAATAAGCCAGAAAGGCCCAAGGTTTGTAGTGAATTTAAAGCTTGTGATTGGATATGTGGTCAAGGGGCTGATAATGCATTACAGGTTTTAATTGATTTAGAATCTGCAACTCAATAATTAAATCAAAATTTTATTAGCAGGTCAGTTTTAAGTTATACCAGTTCACCTAAGTTTTTGATCTATATTTTACTGGGTAAAATTGAGGAATAATTAGGATGGAGTGGTATTAATTAAAGCTAAAAATAAAAATAGCCGAACAAGTCGGCTATTTTTATTTAACTCAATTTAGATATTAGTAAACCGTCTTACAGTTCACCCATAGCATTTCTAAGCTTTTTCATCGCGTTAGTTTCTAACTGGCGAACTCGTTCTGCAGATACTTGGTATTTAGCCGCAAGCTCTTGCAAAGTAATTTTATTGCTGTCGTTTAACCAGCGAGCACGGATAATATCTTGGCTTCTCTCGTCTAGGGTTGAGATAGCGCTAAATAAACGTGCGTTGGCGTGATTATCCCATTGATTACTTTCCACATCGTTCGCTAAATCAGAATTAGTATCTTCTAAAAACTGAGCAGGTGAGAAATTAGTGGTTTCATCATCGTCATTTGCTAAATCGAAGGCTTGATCTTGGCTACTCATACGAGTTTCCATTTCAAGCACATCTTTACGCGTAACGCCTAGGTCGTTTGCGACTTTATCGACTTCTTCGTGGTTAAACCAGCCTAAACGCTTTTTCGACTTACGTAAGTTAAAGAATAATTTACGTTGCGCTTTTGTCGTCGCAACTTTAACTATACGCCAGTTTTTTAATACATATTCATGGATTTCAGCTTTTATCCAATGCACAGCGAATGAAACTAGTCTAACACCTACTTCTGGATCGAATCTTCTTACCGCTTTCATCAAGCCGACATTACCTTCTTGGATAAGATCTGCTTGTGGTAAACCGTAACCAGAGTAACTTTTAGCTATGTGCACAACGAATCTCAAATGAGACATGATAAGTTGTTGTGCTGCATCTAGATCGCCATCGTTGAATAAACGTTCTGCGAAACCTTTCTCTTCTTCAGCGGTTAAAACTGGGATGCTGTTGACACTTTGGATATATGAATCCAGGCTACCAGCCTGAGGTACTAAGGCTAATGCTGTTGTTGTCATGAAGAACTCCAATATAAACGTACAAAACTACTAAACTTAAAGCTAGCTAAATAAGCTAGAGACCTTAAGTGTACTGACTGTGTATCACTCTCGCTTATTGACTATTAAAAGTCAAACAAGTTCATATAAAAATATCGAATAATAAATCGTTTTCTTGAATTTTTATGCTAATAGCTTTTAACAAATTAAATATATCGGATCTTTGTGACAATTGGCAGATACAAAACGTTAAATTTGGCTTACACTTTATTAATGTTGAATATTTGTAATTTTTTAGTCACTTTTTAACAACTAAGTTAAGGTGACTTGTTCGATTTGAGGGGGAATATGTATTCTTACGTTGCTCGCCAAGCTATTCTGACTGCTGATGAAAAAATACATGGCTATGAACTCCTATTCAGAAATAGCTTTGAAAATACTTTTCCGGATATCTGTCCAGATCAAGCGACATCAAATATATTAACAAATAGCCACTTAACTCGAGGGTTAGAGTCCCTTACTGGCAATAAACTGACTTATTTAAATTTCACAGAAGAGACATTATTAAATAATTTTCCAACTTCGCTTGATCCCAAGCATGTCGTCATTGAAATTTTAGAAACGGTTACCGTTAGCCATGAATTATTAGATACCTGTCGAGCATTAAAAAAACAGGGCTATCGCTTAGCACTAGACGATCATGACTTTGATCCTAAATGGGATATTTTTCTACCCTATATAGATGTTATAAAAGTCGATGTCAGGCAGTTTAATATACTCCAAATTTCTAAATACATCCGCCGAATTCAAGGTGGTGGTGTCCAATTAATTGCAGAAAAAGTGGAAACAAGAGAAGAATTTGAAAAGTTAAAAACTTTAGGTTTTGAGTTATTCCAAGGCTATTTCTTTTCTAAACCAGAAGTCATTCAATCTAAACAGTTATCTTTAAATAAACTAAACTTAATTGATTTAATTGATCAGGCCTCAAAAGAAAATTTAGATTTAGAGGCTATCTCTAAGATAGTTGAAAAAGACGTTTCATTATCCTTCAAACTATTAAGATTTATTAATAGTGTTGGTTCAGGTTCAAGCCAAAAAATAGGCTCATTAAAGCATGCCTTAGCCTATATGGGAGAAACCGAGCTGAAGAAATTTATCTGTTTATTGGCTTTAGCTGGGTTAAATGCAGGTAAAACAGAAGAGTTATGTATCCTATCTCTGATTAGAGCTAAATTTTGTGAAAAATTAGCACGGGATCGAGAAGATAGTGAAAACCCTCCAGTGGCGTTTTTAACTGGGATGTTTTCTCTAGTCGATGCAATTTTAGATGAACCTATGGCGCAAGTTGCCACTAAACTTCCGCTCTTAGATGATATCCAAAGCGCATTAATTCATCAAAATGGCTATTTAGGCGATTACTTAAGGTTGGCACTCAGTTATGAACATGGTAAATGGGAAGAAACGGATAGCCTAGCTGAGCGTTTAAGCATTAGTGTTGATAATATACATACTTATTATAGTGAAGCGCTAGAATGGGCTAATACGTTAGAGGCTACAGGTCAATTGTAAATCGCTTGACGGTAACAAGGGAGAAGAGCTCCCTTGTTGGTTAAAACCTCTTAGTTTACAGCTCAAAATAAGTGTAGCCTTCTAATCCTGAAGATAATATGTAAAAGTAATTAACTTGTTGTTCAGGTGTCAAATCACTTTGTTTTAGCTGAGATTGATATTGGCTCAGTAACTCAGGTTTATTGAAATGTACCGTTTTTAGCACAGATTCTACAGTGTCGCCGTAAAGCTTATTGTTTACTTGCCAGCCACCATGACTGTCAAACTCAACGTGAGCTGAATCTGTATCACCAAATAAGTTATGCAAATCACCGAGAATTTCTTGATAAGCACCGACCATGAACATACCCAATAAGTAGTCCTGTTCTTGATTATATTCAGGGACGGGCAAACTAGTTTCTATCCCCATACCATCGCTATACTGCCTAATTTGACCATCAGAATCACAAGTAATATCTTGGATAATTGCTCTTGTGGTTAATGGCTTGTCTAAGTGGGTTAAAGGTACAATTGGGAATATTTGACCTATTCCCCAAGCATCAGGCAATGATTGGAATAAAGAAAAATTACAAAATAATTTGCAGGCTAATTTTTCATTTAGGCTTTCAACAAGTTCTCTATGTACTCTTGCAGTCGGGTCAAGTTTAGCCTGTATTTGATGCAATACATTAAAGTATAAGGTTTCTAACTCAGCCCATTGTTTAAGGGATATGAGCCCCATGGTAAATTTTTGTTGGCCGTCGCTAAAATAAAACACAGCGTCATGATATTTTTCAATCGCATTTCGCGACGTAATATTATCGCTTAATTCCGCCATCTCAATACTTTCCTGAGCCGCGTTATAAGATAATTTTGGCTGTTGAGATAATTTAGGCGGCGTCTCTTTTTCTATGATATTCGTAATTAAGACTGCATGGTGGGCGGTTAGTGCCCGACCTGATTCACTGATAATATTTGGGTGTGGTAAACCTGCTTTATCACAAACTTCTGAAATCCCTGTCACTATATTTCTAGCATATTCGCCCATATCATAGTTCATTGAGCAGCTACTTCTGCTTGCACTGCCTTCATAATCAACACCCAAACCACCACCGACATCTATTGTATGAAGAGGAATGTCTAACTGAGTGAGTTCGCAGTAGTAGCGAGCGCATTCTTTAATCGCTAGTTGTATGTCTCGGATATTGGCAATTTGTGAACCAAGATGAAAATGAACCAGCTTAAAGTGCTCTAGTTTATTGGCTTGGTTTAATATGTTGATCGCTTCTAATAACTGACTAGACGTTAAACCAAATTTACCTTTTTCTCCGCCAGAATTTTGCCATTTTCCTTTACCAACCGAATTTAAACGAATCCGGATACCTATATTCGGTATTGCCCCCATTTTTTCGCTTTCACTGAGTAACAATTTTAGTTCTGATAATTTTTCAACGACTACAAAAACTTGATGACCTAGTTGCTGAGCAATAATAGCCAATTGTAAAAACTCTGCGTCTTTATAGCCGTTACATATTATTTTGATTGGCTTAGGTGCTATGCCTAAAATAGCGAGTAATTCAGGTTTGCTACCCGCTTCTAAGCCAATTTGTGGTGACGATTGCACTAGCTTACGTACAACACTTTGCTGTTGGTTTACTTTAATCGGGTAAACGGATGTGTATTCGGCACCATATTCAAATTGCTTGATAGCATCATCAAAGGCTTTGTTTAAGCATTTTACTTTATCCTGTAACACATCAGTAAAGCGCAATAAGATTGGTAATCTTAAGCCTGATTCTATAAGCTCATTAACTATGTCGTTTACAGGTACTTTCTGTAACGACGTTGTTGACGGGTGGACGCAAAGCTTCCCAGAATCGGAAATATCAAAGTAGCCGTCGCTCCATTCTGAAATGTTATATACAGCTTTTGCTTGAGATGAAAAATTATCTGTCATATTTTTGTGCTAAAACGAAAAAACTTCGCTTAGTTTAATCTTAATATTTATCATCAGCTATTATTTAATGAGAAATATTGCTTGAGTTACCGTTGACGGGCAGATTTTTGCCAAATTTGGATTTATTTTTAGCTAATTGAGGGTTTTATGTCCGATTTTGCATCACCATATTGGTTCACCGAGCAGTGTGATAAGACTGGCTCCGCTTTTTCTTTAAGAGTTAAAAACAAAATTGTTGAGAAGCAATCTCAATTTCAAAAAATAGAAATATACCAAACGACAGATTTTGGTTATCTGATGGTATTGGATGGTTGCACTATGGTAAGTTCTCGTGAGAACTTTTTTTATCATGAAATGATGTCTCATCCTGCTTTATTTACTCATCCTAAACCGCAAAATGTTGTTGTGATAGGGGGAGGTGATTGTGGCACTTTGAAAGAGGTGCTTAAACACACCAGTGTCGAAGCTGCGACTCAAATCGATATTGATGAGTTAGTCACCGACATGGCCAAACGTTATTTCCCTGAGCTATGCGAAAGTAACCAAGATCCTAGAGCTCAGATTATTTTTGGTGATGGAATCAAGTTTATGCATGATGCTTTACCAGAGTCACTTGATATTATTATTGTGGATTCAACCGATCCCGTTGGGCCAAGTGAGGGACTATATGACTATGCTTTTTATCAATCTTGTTTAAATGCCTTAAAACCAGATGGTATTTTAGTCCAGCAAAGTGAATCACCTATCTTGCATCAAAAGTTAATAAAAGAAATGAGAGAAGCTATGCTCGAGGTTGGTTTTTCTAATTTACAAACCATCATTTTTCCTCAACCTATCTACCCGAGTGGGCTATGGTCTTGCACTTTAGCAAAAAAACAGGGCGATTTTGGTGAGTTTAGGCATAAAGACGCAGCCGAAATGTCTAATAATTGCGAGTATTACAGCCCTGTTGTCCATCAAGCTGCTATGAGATTGCCTAACTTCTTGAAGAAATCTTTATAGTTAGCTGTATTTTCCCTGTGCTAGGTCTTCTTTCTATTTGATTGGAGAGAAGAGTCTATCGAGTTAGCTAACCCTAGCTTTGGCTGTTATTTAGCTTTAATGTCTGGTATCAAATTTAATAAAGCATCCACCACTTTTTTGGTGTCGTAGAAAGGTTGTGAATGAGGGCTGATTAAATCTAACTTGATTATTTCTGATCCACAATTTAATGAGTCTACCTGTGTCGAAAATGGGTAACTGCTGTCTTTTTCATCGAGCAATATCTTTAATTTAGTGCATTTTCCGAGTTGATTTAACTGGCTTAGCATATCAGTTAAATTCATGCCAAGCTGTTCAGGATCGGCTGTTGTGTTGGGCAGGAATACTTTTGGACAAGGGTTTTCATGGATTGCTTCAGCAACCCCAGATACCAGTAAATTTGCAATGACACTGGTATAAAAGCTTCCAGGGGGGTAGCAAATTAAATCAGCTTGCATAATTTGGTCTATTACTTTCTGGCTTGTTTTAGGTTGTTGCGGAGTATGGAACAGTAGATCTTGAGTTAAAAATAAATTTTTAACTGGAGATGCAATTGGGTTAACTTCTTTGCCTGTTATTAAATGCTGGCCACAAATTTTGCTGCCAGATTCTAGTTCAGCGACTAAGTGATAATCATCATCCAGCACGGGTAATATCTTACCCTTTATATCGAGTAACTCAGAAAAAACCTCAATGCAGGAATCTAGGTTTTTATCATGACTAAAATAGCAGCCAACTAGACATAAATTCCCTATGCTTGCTCCATTGAGTTTAAAATTAGCAGGTTTTCGCTCAAAAAAACTTTGTAGAGTGTGCTGAATAAAGTTTAGTAAACCCAGTGGCAGTTTTTGGGTAAGTATATGTTCCCCTGTGAGTATATGCTCTAACTCTATTTTTAAATTTTGAGGCTTAGCTTGATGTGGGAAGCGGTAATTGAGTAAATTAGCTAAGTGCCTTATTTCAGGTAGGCTATCATTTGCCAAAGTAATTAAACGACTGCGAATATCCCCTATCGCGGGAATGTTAAAATGTTTCCTTAATTCAGCCGTACTGCCACCAGAATCAAATGTTGTAATTAAGTGGACACTATTTTGGGTTGACTTAGTTAGAGTGTGACAAAAAGAGGTTAAAGCTGAGCCTCCACTAATAAATAGAATTGATGGGCCGCTTTGGGATTGGCGATTTACATGCTTACCTGTTAGCCAAGGAGTTAATTGTGCAGGATTTTTCATGAAATTGAGTTTAATACATAAATTCAATTTCAGCTAAAGCTGGATGAAAATAAATTATAAACTGCTAATCGATCAGTAAAGGTTATGAGTATATAATCCGAACATTACAACAATCGTTAGCTATTATTTATGAATTTGTTTGCTTGGCAAAGAGCTGTTATTAAAGTTGGAAGCGCGTTAATTTCACCCGAAGGCAAAGGGTGTAGCGGGCAGTTTTTATTACCCATTGCTAGATATATTTCTGAATGCCGTCTGGCAGGAAAAGAAATTGTGTTAGTCTCTAGTGGTAGTGTTGCTGCAGGGCGTAACTTAATTAGCCATGGTGAAGCTCCTTCTATTGCAGAAAAGCAGGCTATGGCTGCGGTTGGGCAGATGCAAATGATGGCTAATTGGAGTCGCTTTTTTGATTTTCCGTGTGCTCAAATTTTGCTGACACACGAGGATTTAGCAGATCGCCGCCGATATGTTAATATAAAGAACACCATCCGAGAATTGTTGAACAATGGTATCTTACCAATTGTGAATGAAAACGATTCGGTTGCAACTGCTGAACTTAAAGTTGGCGACAATGATAATTTAGCAGCATTAGTTTCTCAGGTCTCTGATGCACAAATGCTAATGATCTGCAGTGATATAGATGGGTTATATACAGCAGACCCGAGAACCAACCCTAATGCCGAATTAATACCGGTTGTTGAAAAGATTAATTCAGAGATATACGCATTAGCGGGTGGTACCAGCAATAAGTTAGCAACGGGTGGTATGCGGACAAAGATTGAAGCCGCAGAAAAAGCAACCATAAACGGAGTACATTGTTTAATTGTGAATGGTCGAAATGGTCAAGTGTTCGATCGGTTATTACACAATGAATTAACGGGTACTTGGTTTAAACATCAAGCGAGTCCGAATAAGGCGCGAAAAAATTGGTTACAACATACTTTGAAAACTCAAGGCCATGTTGTTGTTGATGACGGAGCGCAGGCTGCATTAATTAACCAAGGTGCTTCTTTGTTGAGTATTGGTATAAAGCAAGTTGAGGGTAACTTTCACAAAGGAGACGCTGTGTTGGTTTTGAATCAAAAATCTGAAACTATTGCTAAAGGTATCTGCCAGTATTCGGCACCAGAGTTAAATAAAATTCGAGGCTTAAACAGTTCAAAAATAACTGAAGAGCTTGGCTATTGTCCAAGCAATGTTGTCATTCATCGTGACGACCTAGTTATCATTTAAAAGGTTAAAATATGAGTTTTTCAATTGCTAAAATGGCAAAAGATGCACGCAAAGCATCTTTTTCAGTTGCCAACTTAAGTACAGTACAAAAAGATGCCGCATTAACGGCTATGGCTAATAAATTGGTTGAGAGAACCGATTTGATTTTGTCTGAAAATGAAAAAGACTTAACTGCAGGCAGAGAAAATGGTCTATCAGAAGCTATGATAGACAGACTAAGATTAACCCCTGAAAGAGTTAAAGATTTATCGAATGCACTAATTGAAGTGACACAATTAACGGATCCTGTGGGCACTATGTCTAACATGACAACTCGACCTAATGGCATCCGAGTCGGTAAAATGAGAATCCCACTGGGTGTGATTGCTATGATTTACGAAGCAAGGCCAAATGTGACAGCTGAAGCTGCGGCACTTTGCTTAAAATCGGGTAATGCAGTTATCTTAAGAGGCGGTAAAGAAGCATTACATTCGAATTTAGTCATAGCGAAATGTTTACATGAAGCATTAGAAGAGCAAGGTATAGATGCAAATGCTATTGGCGTTGTACCTGATCCGGATCGTAATGTTATGAATGAACTAATGACATTATCGGATGATATAGATTTAATCATCCCTCGCGGTGGTGAAGGTTTAATTCGATTTGTGACTGAAAATAGTCGAATTCCTGTTATTCAACATTTTAAAGGGGTATGCCACTTATACATAGATCAATATGCTGAAAATGAGATGGCATTAGATCTATTAACCAATGGTAAAACCCAAAGAACAGGCGTATGTAATTCACTAGAAACTTTACTTGTTCATAAATCTAAAGCTGAAGAATATATGCCACTTGTTGCTAAAATGTTTAGTGAAAAAGGCGTTAAAGTGCATGCTTGTGAGCAAAGTATAGGGTATTTTGAAAACGCAGAAGTCGCGACGGAAGCCGATTGGGATGCTGAATATTTAGCGCTTGAAATTGCGGTGCGTATTGTCGATGATTTTGAAGCTGCGATTGGCCACATAGAAACTTATAGCTCAGGACACACTGAAGTGATTTGTACTCAAGATTATCGTCTAGCAAATGAATTTGTTAGACGAATCAACAGTGCTGTCGTTATGGTTAATGCATCTTCAAGATTTTCTGATGGTGGTCAATTAGGCTTAGGTGCTGAAATTGGTATTTCGACTTCTAAACTACACGCATACGGCCCAATGGGACTTGAAAGCTTAACAACAGAAAAATTTGTTGTGCTTGGTGATGGCCAAATTAGAAGTTAACAGTTTAAAATAATTTAGCTATACTCAGTGAGAGTTCGAATATGAACTCTCACTTTAATTTCAAGGAAGAATTAGCCGAATGGATTTAGCGATACTCTCATATATTTTTATTCCTCTTACTTTAGTTGCCCTCGGATTTATCATATGGTGCTCTCTATCTTGTTTTAATCAAACTGATGACGAGTGATTATTAAATAATCTTAAATAACAGCCTTGTATTTTTATTTCAGTACCCCACCTATAGTTTATGGTTTGTTATAAACGTAAAGTTTCGACTTTTTGTTTCACCTTTAAATAGATTAACTAGAATTAACTTAAGTTAGAGCAAATATCGATTGTTTTAACTTGTCTTAAGCAATTACAAATGCTTATTGCTATTTGTCTTTTAGGCTGAGTTTGACCTTAATCCAATAATGAGAATATTTTATGAGTAACCCTCTGTTATCCAACGCTACTTTACCTTTGTTTTCTGAAATAAAAGCTGAACATGTACAACCAGCTGTTGAATCTGTCATTGCTAAAGCGAAAGAAACAATTGAGCGTGTTTTGACTACAGGTCCAAATTTCACTTGGCAGTCGTTAGTTGTACCTTTAGATGAAGCTGATGATAAGCTCTCTAAAGTGTGGTCTCCTGTTTCTCACCTACACTCGGTTGCTGATAGCGAGGCTTTAAGAGAAGCTTACCAAGCCTGTTTGCCATTATTATCAGAGTACAGTACTTTTGTCGGTCAGAACCAAGTTTTATACCAAGCTTATCAAAACCTTGCCGATAGTGATGAATTTGAAACCCTAACCACAGCCCAGCAAAAGTCTATTTCAAATGCATTAAGAGATTTTAAATTATCTGGTGTGTCACTCGCAGAAGATAAAAAGCAAAGATATGCCGAAATCAGACAAAGATTATCGGAAATAACCAGTAAGTTTGGTAATAACGTCCTAGATGCCACTCAAGGGTGGACAAAGTTAATTACAGATGAGGCCCAGTTATCAGGCTTACCTGATATGGCAAAACAAGCTGCAGCTGAAACTGCTAAGTCTAAAGAGCAAGAGGGTTGGTTGTTTACTCTGGAGTTTCCGAGTTACTTACCTGTAATGACTTATGCAGATAACCGAGAGTTAAGAGCTGAAATGTATCAGGCGTTTGCTACTCGTGCATCTGATCAAGGACCAAATGCCGGTCAATGGGATAACTCAGAATATATTCAAGAAATTTTAGCTTTGCGTCATGAATTAGCTCAATTGTTAGATTTTGATAACTTTGCTGAGAAGTCTCTGGCCACGAAAATGGCAGAATCACCAGCCCAAGTTTTGAATTTTTTAAATGACTTAAGTGATAAAAGTAAGCCACAAGCTTTAGCTGAATTGGCAGAGCTAACTAGCTTTGCAAAAGATGAACATGGCGTTGAAAAGTTAGAGTCATGGGATTTAAGTTACTATGCTGAAAAGCTTAAACAGCAAAAATATGCGATATCTGACGAAACATTAAGACCATATTTTCCCGAAGCAAAAGTAATCTCTGGCTTATTTAAAACGGCAGAAAGATTATTTGGTATAGAGATCAAGCCAAGGGAAGGGGTTCAAGTTTGGCATGATTCGGTGCGATTCTTTGATATTTTTGACTTAACGGGTGAATTGAAAGGTAGTTTTTACTTCGATCTTTATGCTAGAGAGCATAAGCGAGGCGGCGCATGGATGGATGACTGTGCTGGTCGCAGAATTAAACAAGATGGCGAGTTACAAACCCCAGTTGCCTATTTGACGTGTAATTTTAATAAACCAGTTGGAGATAAACCTGCTTTATTTACCCATGATGAAGTACAAACCTTATTCCACGAATTTGGCCATGGTTTACATCATATGCTGACTAAGATTGATGTCAGTGCTGTTGCTGGTATTAATGGCGTAGCATGGGATGCAGTCGAATTGCCGAGTCAATTTATGGAAAACTGGTGTTTTCAGCCTGAAGCTTTAGCTGATATTTCAGGACATTACGAAACGGGTGAAGCTTTACCTCAAGATTTGTTGGATAAGTTACTTGCAGCTAAGAACTTCCAATCAGCCATGATGATGGCTAGACAGCTAGAGTTTTCATTATTTGATTTTGAACTGCATTTAAATTACCAAGCGGGTCAGAAGGCTGATGTACAGGCTGTTATCGATAAAGTGAGAGATAAGGTTTCGGTTATTAGACCGCCGGAATTTAATCGCTTTCAGCATAGTTTTAGCCATATTTTTGCCGGCGGTTATGCTGCAGGTTATTATAGTTACAAGTGGGCGGAAGTATTGTCTGCTGATGCTTTTTCACTATTTGAAGAAAAAGGTATTTTCGATAGCGAAACAGGCTTGTCATTTCTACACAACATTTTAGAAATGGGCGGATCGAAAGAGCCAATGGAGTTGTTTAAAGCCTTTAGAGGACGTGAGCCTGAGGTTGATGCTTTATTGAGGCATTCAGGTATAGCAGCTTAATTTAAGCCTACAAGCAAAAACAAAAAAGGTGCTGAGAAAGCACCTTTTTTTATTACTCACATTTTATTTTTTCTTAAAAGAAAAACTGGAAGCCAAAGTTTAAACCATTATCAATTGTGAAATTGGTTTTTGATTCGTGAGTTGCTTTAACATGACGATAGCTTAAATAAACTGCACCATTTTCAATTAATTTATAACTTAGGCGTGCAGCTGTATCAATTTGGTAATCTAAGTCGTCGCTTAACGCGATACTAGGGGCATAGTAAGCATGCAGTGTAAGCTCTATTTCAGGTACATCTGGTAATTGGTAAGCAAATTCACCACCTAAACCTAAACCTTGCACATTTTCTTCACCTACATCAGCAAAATATAATTTTGCGCCTATACCAGCAGTTATGTTTTGTTGCTTTTGAATATTACCCGAAACTAATGCTTTGATGCTAAATAGTTTATCGTCATTTTCGTTTATTAAAGCGCCAACTGAGAAGCTAGCATTATTGCTTAATTTATTTGAATTTAGTTCGGCATTGATCGAGTCATTACCTATGTCTAGCATTAGGTTACTTGCTGATGCTTGGAAAGTCATGCCAGATAATAAGATGGCGGTTAAGCTTGTTAACTTTTTCATTGCTTTTAGTTCCTTAAATTAGCCTAGCAATAGATTAGCAAGTCAGCTTTAGCTGCTTACTCTTTATTTTGTCATTATTGCGGGGATGGTAAACTTTCTAGATGAAGATATAAATATATTTTGTTGCTTAAAGTGAATTAGCCCTAGTTTTCAATAAAACTAAGGCTAATTATTGAACTATTTAATGATTTTCGTTTGAAATTGTTACGCGTCCACCTGTTGTCCAGCGCATCAGAACATCATACCAAGCGCTGGTATCCCAGCCTTGTTGCTCGCCTCGGAAGATTGCTTGCTGTATCATTTTTACCGCTTCTGCTCGTTTTCTAACATCTTGCTTTTCCCAGGCGATAGCGGTTAAAAATTGTACTTCTGGGTTTAACCTTTCCACTTCTTCCAGTCGCTTTAAATAAGACAATGCTGTTTTTGCATCATGTAGTGTTTTGTCTTCAGCCATGAGTTTAATCTCAGCTGCTTTACGTAAAGCGAATACATGACCTTGGTTAGCAGCTCTGTCTAACCAAAATACTGCCTTGTGTTCATCTTTTTCTATCCAAGGGCTCGTGATGAACAAATCGCCTAGCCGATATTCCGCATTGGCCAAGCCTTGTTTTGCTGAAGTGAGTAACCAGCTTATCGCTTTGTCTAAATCTTTTTGCTCTCGGTATAATTTATTGCCTAATACATATTGAGCTTCAACTAAACCTTGATTTGCTGAACGCTCGAGTAAATGATCGATTTGCCCTTCTTCACGCCACAAACCTTCAAAATTCATTAAAGTAATTGCATACATGTATTGGTCATATGCATTGGAGCTGATAGTTTTTTCATCACTTAAGATATGTTTTATGCCGCGATAAATATGGTGATAGTCTTGCGCTAATGTCATTTTGCTCAAGTTTTGTCGCGCTAAGCCTAAATTAATGCGTTTAGTCACAGCAACAGCTTGACCATTAAATTTGGGTTGAGGGTATTTCACTTCTCTAAATTTACGCAAGGCTAGGTTAATTCGGCCAAAGGATTGAAGAATTTCTATGTCTCTAACTGTACCGTCTGGCGCAATAACATACTCTACAACTGCAAAGTAAGGCTGTTTTAACATGTTATCTAGGCGGGTATTTGAATTAGAGCTAAATTGAGCTGAACTTAAGTTCTCGACCTGGTTACCATTTTCATCTTCTTCGGCATAAATCTCTTCATTTATGCCCGCTGAAAATAAGCCTTCGGTTAAACCATCGTCATCTTCTAAACCAAGTAGGTTAGCGCCCGCAGTTGACATCTCTATTCGGGTTTCAAGCAGCTCAGATTGAACGACTGGATAGTAGCGTTCTTGGATTAACTCCTTTCCATATATTAATCCATAATGCTCAAGTCGTTCCGTAAGTTCACCAGTATCAGCATCATTTAGCGAAGCTAAAATTGAACGGGCAATTGAGGTGGAATTTTCGTATTTGTATTGAGCTGCCAATAAAAACCAGATTGCGGATTCTACTTTGTCGACTGTAACGCCCTGTCCTTGATAGTAGATGAAGCCTAAAGTATGCATAGCTCTAGGCACACCCACAATGGCTGATTTAGTGTACTCCTTTATTGCCGCTGTGTAGTTTTGTGTATCATATGCTGCATCCGCTTGTGACATATTGGCTTTGGCTGTAAAATAAGCAGGTAAGCAGCAACACAATAAGGTTGTTGTTGAACATTCACCGTCCTTAAGTTGAGCTGAATGAGCGCATTTTACCTATTTAATTGTTAAGAACTCACAACTCTAGCCTGATTTACCTCAAATTTACAAATCTTTAAATTACTAGACTAAGCGATCTAATTAGTGACACAGATATTAACTTTTTAACTGAGATTAGAAGAGCTCTACACTGTTATCTACTTCAACAGTTTGAGCCGTTTCTTCATTTTCTATGCTTATATTCGGTAAACCATTCATTACTTTTTCTATCTTAGAAATGATAGAGTGAATAGTCATATCTATTTGGCCTTGTTTTAATAATTGCTCTTGGAGTATATGAGCGATAAAAGCCTCTTGAGCGTCATTAAAATCTAATGTGTGAAAACTGACGCCAACTTCAGCAATCATTTTGTCTAGCAGTTGCTGTTTTTCTTGTTGAACTTGGATAATTGCGGGTTCTAGTTGAGTTAAGATATCAACTAATTGAGTGCGAGTTTCGACAATTTTATGCTTATCTAGCATATTTTGTATTCGCGATGTTAAGGCTGGTATCAGTTTAGCAAAAGAGTCTATATATATAGAGCTTAAGGTTTCGTCATTCGGCATATTTTTTACTAAGATAGAAATATACTTATCGTTAAAAATAGTCCTTTGATTAAAACTGTAAATTCTGCCTTTATTTCTAAGTAACTCAAACATTTCAATTATAATTGGACTTGCAATTTTAGTGCTTGAATCATAAAACAGTGAATCGTTTGGTGTAGAGATTTCAATGCAAGTTTGAATGCCAATACTTTGAAATGAAGCCGCTATTTTTTTTGCTAAGGTTTCAAAATCTCGGCATTGGATAACAGACGTTATTAAATCTAATGCCCAGCCATAAGAATTGGCTTGATGCATTGTAATTGACACTATCGACTCTAATTCATCTGATTGAGCTTTAGTCGCATTAATCTCAGTAATATATGACTTAATCGAACGTAATTTATACTTTAGTTCAGTTGTGTCGCATGTTTTTTTTATATAGCTACTCGCGCCAGCTTCAAAGCAAGAAATGACGCTTTCTGCATCATATTCGGTTGATGTCATGAATAAAATTGGCAACAAGTCCTGAGATTGCAATTTTAATTGAGAAACTAATTTAAAATCTGATTTATTCGCTAAGCTAATATCTAGCAGAATTATGTGATACGAGGTTGCACTGACTAAATTTATTGCGCTTTCAGAACAACCAGAGGTCTCAACATTAAATTCATCATCTAAAACAGACTTTAGATTATTTCGATAGCTTGTATCGCTATCTAGGATAAGTATTTTTAAATCGTCCATGGGTACATCGCATGGTGGGAATAGTTAGCTTTATTATCAATTTTTAAGGCTTAAATGTAAATTCTTTTGATTAAAGTCATTTAAAGCTAAATTATAATTTGCGCTTGATTATAGGTATGTTAGTTTTTCAATTCGAACTTAGAGGTGTTGAATGATCAAGGTACAAGCAGAAGATTTTATTGTTGCAGATGAATACAACAAATTAATTAAAGATAATCAACAAGATGGCGCTGTGGTTTTTTTTGTCGGTATGGTCAGAGATTTTAACCAGAATAGTAAGATAACCTCGCTTACTTTAGAGCATTACCCGGCAATGACAGAAAAGTCTTTAGCTCAATTAGAGGTACAAGCTAAGCAAAAATGGCAGCTGGGTCGAGTATCAATTGTTCATAGATTTGGCCGGTTAGAGCTTGGTGAGCAAATTGTTTTTGTCGGTGTGACGAGTATGCATCGAAAATCTGCATTTGAAGCCGCGGAGTTTATTATGGATACTTTAAAAACAACAGCTCCTTTTTGGAAGAAAGAACAAACCACAGACAGTGAACATTGGGTTGAAGCTAAACAATCTGACACAGAGCAAGCGCAAAAATGGCAAGAATAAATACTGACATACCTACATCGTGACCCTTTTTAGTCGGAGATATAATGAAAATGAGTAAGAGTTCTCATTTTTATGCCATTTTAAACTAACAAAACACAATTCCACTTCTACACTTATATGGCAATAAATTATTTATTGCTCATATATTTGATTGGTGGTTATCTGGGTTATTGCCTAATGCAATAACAAATAACCGCTGTACCAAGAGGATAGTTGTTATGATTTTGCTAGTTGGCGGAGAGAAAGGTGGTAGCGGCAAAAGCTGCCTGGCTCAAAATATTGCGGTTTATTTTGCTAAAGAACAAAAAGCTAATGTGATGTTAGTGGATTGTGACCCTCAAAAAACTTCTTCAGATTGGATTCAATCCAGACATAACTTACCCGAATTAGAATGGATTAGTTGTGTTCAGTTATTTGGTAAAGTCCGATATGAACTACTCGGATTTGAACGAAATTACGATTACGTTATTATCGATTGCGGTGGTAAAGATAGTACCACATTACGATCAGCCTTGTCAGTGGCGACCCATGTATTAATCCCAATGCGACCCAAGCGTCGAGATTTAAAAACGCTAGATCATGTTGAAGAGCTCATCTCTACTTGTAAAATGATCAACCCTAAAATGTGTGAAGCTGTAGTAATGACGCAATGTCCTTCATTACCAAGCCAAGCAACACGTATTTTAGATGCTAAAGACGTTTGTAAAAGCTATGGCTTACCTGTTTTGAATGCTGTTACCTATGCTCGAAATGTTTATGATGACAGCGAAGAAATGGGGTCTTCTGTGCTAGAGCAAGAACCAGAGGGGAAGGCCTCTGATGAAATCAAACAGATAGTATGCGAAGTAATGAATTTAAAAGCAGAGGTTGATGATTATGGGCATGGCAGACCTGAAGCGAACTTGTTACAAGTCGGATAAAATAAAGCCAGTTGATGTTAATCAATTTATTAATGACGCAGATAATTACGCATTGGGTTTACCAAGTCTTGCTGAGCAAAAAGAAGCCGTAAAGGCTTTAGGTAGCAAGTCGATTCGTAAAAATGCAACTTTCTCATTAACCGAACTGTCGGTTAATGAGCTTGCTTTGCATGCGGATAAACTAAATATGAGTAAATCGGCTTTAATCCGACTACTCATTCAATATTTATCATCTGCTTCTGAAATAGAGAAACGGCGGTTATTGAATTTACTTGAGACTTCTTAACCAAAGTAATTGACGTTCAACCCTGTAGTTTTTTGCTTTTTGCAGGGTGACTAAACTCGCATCTCCAGACGGTTTGGGTATAATACGCGCAAACTGTTCTTAAGGAGAATTCCATGCGTCCAAGTGGTCGTACCGCAAGCCAAATCCGTCCTGTTTCAATTACTCGTAATTTTACTGCTCATGCAGAAGGTTCTGTTTTAGTTGAATTTGGTGATACTAAAGTTATTTGTACTGCTTCTGTTACAGAGGGCGTACCTAGATTCATGAAAGGAAAAGGCGAAGGTTGGATTACTGCTGAGTATGGCATGTTACCTCGTTCGACGCATACACGATGTGATCGTGAAGCTGCCCGTGGCAAACAAGGTGGACGCAGTTTAGAAATTCAGCGCTTAATCGGTCGCTCGTTACGTGCAGCGGTAGATTTAAAAATCTTAGGTGAAAATACAATCACGCTAGATTGTGATGTTATTCAAGCGGATGGCGGTACTCGAACGGCTTCTATTACAGGTGCTTGTGTTGCATTGGTAGATGCGCTTACTTACATGCGCAGTAAAGGCATTCTAAAAGCTAATCCGCTTAAGCATATGATAGCTGCAGTATCTGTTGGGATTTACAAAGGTGAAGCTATTTCTGATCTTGAATATATTGAAGATTCAGCAGCCGAAACCGATATGAATGTTGTAATGACTGAAACTGGTAAGCTAATTGAAGTACAAGGTACAGCTGAAGGTGAACCTTTTAGTTTTGAAGAAATGAGCGAAATGTTAGAACTCGCTAAGCATGGCTTACGTGAAATTATTGATATTCAAAAAGCAGCTCTAGCCTAAGGAGACAAAATGCAAGATTATAAAAAACAATTTATTGAATTTGCCTTGTCTCGAGGTGTACTCAAGTTTGGTGAATTTACATTAAAATCGGGCAGAACAAGTCCTTACTTTTTTAATGCTGGTTTATTCAATACTGGTGGTGATTTAGCTAAGCTAGGTCAATTTTATGCTGCTGCTTTGATTGATGCGAATGTTGAGTTTGATTTATTATTTGGCCCTGCTTATAAAGGCATTCCGATTGCCACAACGACAGCGGTTGCTTTAGCTGATAAACATAATATCGATAAGCCATACTGTTTTAATCGTAAAGAGAAAAAAGATCATGGCGAGGGCGGCAGCTTAGTTGGTGCTGAACTAAAAGGTAATGTCATGTTAGTTGATGATGTAATTACAGCTGGCACAGCGATTCGTGAGTCTATGGAAATTATCGCAGTGAACAATGCGAGTTTGTCTGGTGTTTTAATTGCGCTCGATCGTCAAGAAAAAGGTAAAGCGGAATTATCAGCAATACAAGAAGTTGAAAGAGATTTTGGTACACAGGTGATTTCTATTGTGCAATTAAGTGATTTGATTGATTATTTAGAGCAGCAGGGTGACAGAGTCGAAGACCTAGCTAAAGTCCAAGCTTACCGAGCGGAATATGGCATTGCGTAGCAAGTAGCAATATTAAGATCAAAAAACCAGCTTTGAAGCTGGTTTTTTTGATCTTGGCTCGTTATATAGTTTTTGACTATAGTTAGAGAGACTTAGGCGTAGCGCGTAAATTCAGTTTGATGAGGCGTACTATTAGTGTGATAGAAACGTTGTATTTTTAACGCTCTAGCATTGATTACTTGATCTCGCTCCGCAATTGACTGAGTAAACTCATCTACTTTTGCGGTATCCGATTTTAAGCTCGCTTGCGCTGATAATGTTTTAGGCGCTTCGTATTGATACTCTTGTTGAATTGTTTGCTTTACAGCTTCAACTTCAGAGCTTGACGATTTTTCGTTAGCTTGTGTCGGGCTTATTTCTGAGTTAAATACCTCTGCTTTAGCTTGCGTTTCGTTTACGGCATGCTTTGCTGCTTGTAAATCAGCTTGTTTTTCTTGCTGTAAATCCACTCTAGCTTCTTGAGCTTTTGTGGCGGCTTCCGCTGCTACACTTCTATCCGCGTTCGATGGCTCTGCTGGTGCTAGCGCCGCTCGCTGAACCTGTTCCATTTTTCTAATCGTTGCTTCAGGATCGCCCGCGACCGTTGAAACATCAATTTTTACTTCGCCACCAACAGCATAACTTTGCCCGTCAGGACCTCTTTGATATTCATAAGATGGGGTTCCAGCGTATTGGCCGCCTATGTTGGCGTGGGCTTGTTCATGTGCCTTTACTTCTTTGTCCCGCTCTTTGAGCTGTTCAATTTGAGCTTGTTCTTGTTGCTCAGCTTGATTGTTTTCTTGGTTCTCGGAGAATTGCTTACCGCGATTTTCTTGATCTTCAGTGGCATCTCTTTCTGATTCAGATGAATCTAGATCCGATTTAGCTTCTTGTTGAGCTTTGGCAAGTTCTTGCTTATTGAATTCATAAGTAACAGGTTGTTGCGATTGTTTTAGCGCTCTTTCTCTATCGGAACCCACACCAGTTTCAGCTGCTTGTTGTTCTGCAGCTGTTGCTTGGGTAATTGCATCACGTGACAAAGCATCCTTGCGAGCCGCTTCAGTTTGCGGGTTCGCAATATTCAGATTCAAATTAATTGGAAACTGAGTCACTATGTTCATTTGGGTTTTGGTTACCTGTATTCTTTATGATGTTTTATGCTTTTGTGTCTATTAAATTACCCAACATTTCATTAGCCGTTTCGAAGCTTTTTAAATTAGCACTGGCTAAATTTTTACTATTGAGTAAATCGGTTAAATTTGTTGTTATATCAATTTTTGCCGCGAGCTTAGTGTCGGCTACTTCTGCTTGAACCTCTTGTGTTGGTCGAGCTATATCTACTGAAGTTTGGCTGACTTCATGCTGGGCTCTTTGTAAACCTTGCAAGCTGGTATTAAAGGCGTTTTGAATATTCAAAATTTAATACTCACGCAAAAATGAAAATATGGGCAATTATTAACCAAAATTCACTTTTTTTAAAGCATTAACTCACTTCTGTGCTATGTAAATCGTTAAAAATGGCAGCTTTAAATAACACTAATTGTTCAATAAATTCTTTTGAATGTGAAATAAAGGGCGCATGCGACGCTTTTGCAAAAATATAGCTCTGACTTTTTGGCGCTAATTTCTCTATTTTTGTCACTGCTTTTATCGGCACTAGGCTGTCTAGTCTGCCGTATAGACGCAAGCTAGGCTGTTGAATTTTTGATATTTGTGCATTTAAATTCACGGTTTCTAGTAATTTTAATCCCTGACTCAAAACATGAGTGGAAGGCATTGGGTAGCGGCTGAGTAATTGCTTTAAGGTTTTAATATCTTGTTTTGCGGTTTCACTCCCCATCATTTGAATCGCCAAAAAACGATCCAACGTTTTACTGTAATCTTGGCTGAGCTGTTGTTGGAATGTACTTAAAACTTGAGGCTTGATTCCAGGCCACTCTTCAGCTTGCTGGAAATGACTTGTACTGGCAACTGTGACTAGAGCGAGACATTTTGATGGATAGTTAATCGCAATATACTGTGCAATTAACCCGCCAAGAGACCAACCTAGTATGATCCCCGGCTGTTCTATGTTTTGGCAAATTTGGTCACTAATATTTTCTAAACTATAGTTATCAGGAAAGCATTCGGTGTGATTTCCGTAGCCAGGGATATCTATAGGGAATAGATTGAAGTCTTGTTGCAGTTCTTGTTCAATAATTTGCCAAACGGCCTGGTTCATTCCCCAGCCATGAATTAAATATAAATTGGGTTTCATATTATTAATGAATTAGGTGGTTTGATGCAGATTTTATCACAAAAAAGGCTTGATACTGTTAGCTTATGTATTTTATGTGAAACACAATTAAAGCACGAAAGTCTTGTTTGTAGCCTATGTCAAACTGATTGCTGTCAATCCAATTTGGAGTGGCAAGACATATTATTAAGAGCGGATGCTAGGCATAGTATTCAAAATCAGTATTTATCTAAACTTTATAGCTTTAATACGCATGAGTATCCTTTTGCTAACTGGATAGCCAAATTTAAATATCAGGGGAATTTGCTTGCAAGAGAGGCTTTATATCAGCATGTCTTATCTCGTTTGGCGCTTAATTCTGAATTTAATTTAGTTGAGTTCGATTTAGTGGTACCAACGCCAATTCATTGGACTCGGTTTTGGCTTAGGGGGTTTAATCAGGCTGAGTGGATTGCTCGCATAGTGGCTGAAAAACTAAAGCTAGAATATGCACCAATAGTGAAAAAGTGTAAGTATACGCATCAGCAAATGAGCGCCAACGCAAACGTAAGGAGAAGCCAATTGCAAAATAGCTTTAGTTTAAAACCAACCCAGTTAAAGGGGTTAAATATTTTATTAGTCGATGATGTCGTGACAACAGGCGCAACCTTGAATCAAATCGCTAAGCTACTGATGAAAAATAAGGCTAGCAGTGTTAGCGGCTTAAGCTTAACTTGGGCAAAACTAGACTAAATCTTAATTTACGGGTTTAAATTTATCAAAGGCGAAAAGTAAAGGCTGTTATTAAATACCCGGCTGCTGGTGTGCCAATATCCTCTAAATAAAGGGTTATAACTAAAAGCGATGACTTGACCTTTTTGCACTTTGGTAATGGCAGTCGATACTGTATTAGCGACCAAGCTGATATTCTCTGGACTAGCGTATCCCGCGACTAACGGTGATTCTAGATAAAAACCATGACTGCTAAATGGCATGCTAGATTCTAACAATAAGCTTTGATCATTTTTAAATATATTGAGCTTAGCTTGTTTAATACCAAAAGAAATCGGGTGGCTTAAATCTAGGTTTGTACTGAAAACACTGCCAGCAATTCTACGTTGAGCAAAGTAGGACTCTTTATCTTTATATTGGTAGTTTTGATACTTGAAAGGCGCTTCTAAATCACGGCTGGTTAAAAAATCATTGTGTATTAATTTATTTCGACTAGCCCAGAGTGAGGCTTGTTTAAATGTAATTAAGGTACCACCTTTATTCAACCAAGGTTTAATGCTTGAAGTAATTTCATCTATTTCTTTTCCATAGTCACCATCAACTAATATTAAGTGGCTATAGCGGTTCAAATCAAACTCAAGTAGTTTATCGATAGAAAGCATAGAAAGTGGAAGCTTTAACTTTTGATCGAGTTGAAACCACACCTCGCCGATTTCTGTCGATTTAATCTGATTGCCAATAACGACAGCAACCCTAGGCTGTTGCAATTTTGTAACGTTAGAGCTTCCTAAATCAGGACCATAGCTAGTTAAACCTGAATGCAGTGAATGATAGGATAAGTTGTATTTATCCATTAAAGTGGATAATAAGGCATGGCTATCGGCAGAGTTTTCACCTGCGATAACTATGAGTGTACCCGGAGCCAATACTAAAGCCTGCTTTTGTGTTGTTATCTTAATTAATTTTTCAGTAACTCTAGTGCTTATTTTATGTTTTAGTAATTCAGATAAAAATGGATAACTATCTGGCGAATCTAATTCAAATGCCCAAGCATAGGCTGTTTCATCTAATTTGGATTGAGTTTGTTCAGCTTCTATATATCCAGCTTGTGGTTGAGCTTTAACACCAAAAAATCGACTTGTTACGGCTTGGTATTTAATGCCATGAGCTAACGCTAAATTCCAATTACTTACGTCATAAAAAGTATTGTCTGCAAATTCGGTTTGCTCGCTAAATATACTTTTAATCATAGTGTACTGGCCTTGCACTAAAGGTATCCAGTAGCTTTTTTCCGCGGGGTATTCATTATCTTCAGCTTTAAAGGCCTGAGTTAAGGCATAAGCCTTTATCTGATGCTGATTAAGTGTTTCTAAGAAACGTTTAAGCCTAGTTTGGTTGTGAGCGGTAACTAGGTAACCAGAATGTTTATCTGATTTAGCTTGTTGAATGGCTGTTCTGAAAAAATCCTGTTGGTAATCTAGTAGTAGATTAGCTTGTTCAACTGCGGCTTTGATTATCGCCAAGGAAGCTGTGTAGTGATTTTGGATTGTTTGACCAAAGCTTAGTGGGCCTGAATCAGTCTCTATTACTTTTCCTTTGCTCTCCGCTTGCTCTAATAAAATTCCAATCCCACCTTGTAGATCTGGATACGTAGAGGCTTTACCTATGTAAAAATCGTCAAATCTCTCTTCACTAAAATATAATAAACCTAGTTTATCGAAGCTATCTGCGACATATTGGGTGAGTTGTTTGGTTATTGATTGATTTTCTTTTGGGGTTAATGGGTTAGTTCTGCTGCTGATCCCAGGTTGAAAAAAGTAACCTCTATCAGATTGCATTTCATGGAAATCAGCTAGTAAATTAGGCTTCCATTTATGGTACATAGAGATGCGTTGCTGTGATTCAGTTTGGGTTAGAGGTAGCCAATCTCTATTTAAATCAAACCAATAATGATTCCCCCGGCTATTTGGCCAAGATTCATTGTGTTCTATATGTTGTTTGTCTGGTGTTGAATGCAAGCTGGCATAAGTTCCCAACCAATTTGAGTAGCGATCAAAGCCATCGGGGTTGGCAACCACATCGATTAAAATAATCGCTTTATCTAGCCATGAATTGTGTTCTGTATTGGTATTTTGACTAAGCGTATGAATTAATTCTATCGCCGCATGCGCGCCACTTGGCTCATCACCATGCGCAGAATAGCTTAACCAAATAATGACAGCTTGTTGCTGAGTTTCAACTTTGGTTGCAAACGGGTTATTCAGCTGTTCATGTTTAATTCGGATGAGGTCGAGATTTTTTAAATTTTGAGCGGATGAAACGGCGACCAAATTTAGCGTCCTGCCTTGGTAGGTTTGGCCATAAGGCATCACTTTTACTTGCTCACTCTGTTGTTCTAAGTATTTTAAATATTGAGTGACTTGGTCATATCTTAGGTGCTTTTCCCCGGTTTTATGACCAAAAAAACTTTCTGTTGAAGTAGGCTGAGCGATTACCTTAAATGTAACAAGTAATAGCGGTAAAAAAATAAATGCGGCTAGAATATTTAAGGGCATAAAATTAAGATAAATTTAAACAAGGACTAATTGAAAAATCGGATTAACTATACCAGTTAGATACAAAAAAAGCTCTTTATGCTGAAGTAAATTTGAATCAAGGCTTTTGCCTATGGCTATATCGAGTTATTATATAGACATAACCGAGTATTTTAGTCAGGTAATTAAATTATGAGTGAATCTCAACCTATCGTCACCATTTCTGAAACAGCCCAGTCGCATTTTGCCAAATTATTAGAAGGGCAAGCAGAAGGTACACAAATCCGCGTTTTTGTTGTTAATCCAGGCACACCTAATGCAGAGTGTGGTGTTTCATATTGTCCACCAGATGCAGTAGAAGAAAAAGATATTAAGATCCCATTTAATGGTTTTGATGCGGTCGTTGATCAAGATAGTGCACCTTTTTTAGAAGAGGCGGTCATTGATTTTGTAACTGATCAAATGGGTTCTCAATTAACTTTAAAAGCGCCAAACGCGAAAATGCGCAAAGTAAGTGATGATGCAGATTTAATTGAACGAGTTGAATATGCAATTGTTAGTCAAGTTAACCCACAACTCGCGAGTCATGGCGGTAAAGTAACATTAACTGAAATTACTGAAGATGGTGTTGCTATCCTTCAATTTGGTGGTGGTTGTAATGGTTGCTCTATGGTTGATGTTACTCTAAAAGAGGGAATTGAAAAGCAATTATTAGAACAGTTCCCAGGTGAGTTAACTGGGGTTAAAGATGCAACTGAACACCAAGCTGGTGATCACTCTTACTATTCTTAATAAAATTAGTTAAATATGTATAAAAGGTGGCAACTTTGGATTATTCGCTTAGGTAGTGAACCAGATAAAAGTTGGCGTCGATTTTTTATCGGTCTAGTTGCATTTTGGATTGCAGCTGGACTGACTTGGTTTTCTGTCGATTATCAGGTGTTCTGGTTTTATTTGAGCATTATTCTGCTTATCCCTAGTTTTCTCTACGCTGTTTATGGATATATAGGCATATTCTCTAATCGTTTTGGCCGATTAATAGAACAAAGTGAAAAATATAATAAAACGTTCAGTAAAGATTGAGTTGATGTTTTATGACAAACGCTAAAAATTATTCATTTCTAAAACGCATCACAACTTGGTTCACCTACTTTATTTCTCTTATCACTATGGGCCCGTTAAATTTAGCGGCTGAATCTTTTGATTCTTCGGCTAACCAGCTAGTGATTTTGCAATATCATCATGTAGATCCCAAAACGCCTGATAGTACCAGTATTTCGCCGCAACAATTTTTAATTCATATGGAGCACCTTGCTACAAATGGCTACCAAATTGTTCGGTTAGAACAGGCCATAGATAAAATTAAACGCGGAATTGCGTTAGCTGATAAATCAGTCGCTATCACCTTTGATGATGGCTATAAAAACTTAGCTAGGTTTGCTTTACCTGAATTACAAAAAAGGAAATGGCCTGCAACTATATTTATTAATCCTGGTTTGCTTGAAAAGCATTCAAGTCATTATTTAAGTTGGGACGAATTAAAGCATTGGTCTTTACAGGGGATGACAATCGCTAATCATGGTTGGCAGCATGATTATTGGATTAGAAGAGAGGCTGGCTATAGTGCTAAAGAATGGCAGCAAAAAATTAAGACCTCAATCTTAGAGACTGAAAAGAGTATTAAACAACAAATTGGTGTGAGTCATAAATTGGTGGCTTACCCATATGGAGAATATGACACTTGGCTGCAGTCTTGGTTAATCGATAATCAGTTTATCAGCTTTGGTCAACAAAGCGGGGTGGTTGCTAGTTATTCTGACTTTTCTGCTTTACCTAGATACCCTGCTTCTGGCGTGTATGCTGATATATCGACGTTAAAGCAAAAGTTAAACACCTTTGCTTTGCCTATAGACTATCAAAAATTACCTAGCCCTTTGGCTATGACTGAAAACCCTCCTCAGTTACATCTATCCTGGTTAAATGAAAGTTTTGCTGTTGATACTCGGTTCGCATGTTACGTTTCAGGGCAGGGGAAAGCTGAGATTCTAGCTGAAGTTAAAAGGGTTAAGATTCAAGCACAAAAACCGTTAAATCTAGGTCGCTCAAGATATAACTGCACTTTGCCTGTAAAAGGAAAACCTAATTATTATTACTGGTTTTCTCAACCTTGGTTAAGCTTAGAAAGTCTCGATTAATTTGTATTCTTGCTTGAGTAGCTTGTTTAATTTATTGCTCTGCTTGAGCTAAAGGTACATATTCAACTTTATAGTTTTTATCTTCGATAAATCGTTCATTTTCTGCCGCAATACTAGCTGCTTGCAGTACTGCTGGGCCTGTCGGTTCCATTAAAACGTAAAAGTTACCTTCTATTTCTAGGTATTTATCCGCTTGAGTGTAGGGGATTTGTAGGCCTACTAAAGCATGTTCCGGTAAATAGATAATAATAATCCCCATATGCGGGTAAAGTGCGCGCATGACACTGGCAAATAAAGTGCTTTTACTATCGCAGTCGCCTTGATTCTCAAGAATTAGTTTATTTGGGGGAACAAAACCACTGCCTTGTGAGGTTAAACGGTTTTCTAATGTTGAATAAGGAATGGTCTGAATCCAGCCTAAAAAGTAGTTGACGACATCTCGGGTTGCTAAGCTGCCAAAGTTTTTTTGCGCATTTTTTATTAAGCTTTGAACTATAGGTGTAGATTCGGATGCGATTCTGACATGGTCGGGTTTTACAAATAATACACCTGTGCTGTCTGTGTAATGGTTGTAGTAATTATCAGTTAAATATTTTTCTTGAGCTAAAGCTTGTTGTTTGAGCAATTCATTAATCGCAGTTTGTCTTTCTTCATTATTATCACTTAGTACCTGGAAGCTCACATTTGCGGTATTTTTGTTGACGATAATCTTTGTTTGTCTTGTTTTTAATTTAGCGGCTGTTCGCTTTAAAGCTATATATACGTTTCGTTTTGCAACCTTAGGCCGATAGGTTTTCATTGTTCTAAATAATTCGAACAGGTATTCATGCTCAACATTAAAGTTCAATGTTTGCTGCTTTTCTTGGTGATCTAACCAGTTATAAAAAAATTGGCTATAGCCTTTTTGTTTTGTCATTTCAAACTGTAACTGCTTCGCGTTTGAAGCGAAAGGCAGGGCAACTAATAACAGAATTAGATGCAAATGTGATTTTTTTAGCACTATTTTCAATTCTCAGTTTACAGATCTTAGATCTTATCAAATACTGATTAAACACAAGCTAAGTTTAATCGTTGGGACAAATTTTGCCAGACAGGATATCACAGCCAGAAATTGCTCAGTTACAGTACATAAGAAAAGTACTTAAAAAACAAGTTAAACTCGCCGCGTTTAATGACGAGCTCGCTTGTCTTGTCGGCGATTGGCTTAGCGTAGAAATGATAGAAATCAGCTTGGATAAGCTAGACAGGGTTAAATCAGAAGCACTGGATTCGTTTTGTTTATTAAGCAAAGGGGTCTGGTACTACAATATACAATTAGAAGATGAGCAAGTTCTTCGCATTGTGAGTGAAATTAAAAAAGTCAATCAAGCCAAATTTACGCTGCTTGAAATACTATTTTCAGAACTATCAGAATTTGTTAACCAACTTTTACCCAAGAAAACATCCCAACGACGCAATAGTTTACTTAATGCGGTTGAATACTCGCCTAACCCAATTGCTTTGCTTGACGATGATGGCTTTCCACGAGTCAGTAATGCCGCATGGAAGTTAACTCTAGGTGACTTTGGTCAAGATTCAATTTTAACTAACGAACTATTTATTGAGCACGAAAGTATAAGTAAAACTTTCACCAATATCCGAACGGGTATGCAAGACTATGCATCTATGCAAGTTAGTCTTATTTCAGATAAAGGTACGGAGCAATGGTATTACTTAACGGCTAATGCTGTAACAGATGTGAATCAAATCTCGCGGCCAATAGCGATGCAATTAACCGATATCACGCATTTAAAGCGAAGCGAATTTTTACTGAAAAATAGGAGTGAAGAGTTAAAAATTGAGCGAGAAAGGTTAAACGCGATTTTAGATAACTCCCCAGATATGATTTATTTTAAAGACTATGAGCAGAAACTGGGTTCATATCTAAACGTAAATAAAGCATTTTTATCTTGGTTAAATATTAGTAGCCAAATCACGGGGCAAACAGATTTTGAAATTTACACGCAAGCTGTCGCAAATCAGTTGCAACAAATTGATACGGAAGTGATTGCTACAGGTGAGCAAGCCAATATGACTCATTGGGTAGAGCTACTCAATGGGCGCAAAGCTTTACTTGTTACCCATTTATCTGCATTTTACGATAAATCAGGTAAAGCAGTTGGTATTTTAGCCGTTTCGCGTGATGTTACAGAAGCCAAGCAACATGAAGAAGTATATAAATTATTACATGATAGTGCTTCTAGTGCATTAATCATGAGTAACGATAATGGCATAGTCAATTGTAATTCTGCTGCTTTAAATATTTTTAATACGAATCGGAAAGAGGCCTTACAAGGAAAAACCTTACTTGATTTTTCACCTGTTAAGCAACCAGATGGACAAGCTTCAGAAGCTAAATATAAGTTAATGCACAATTTAGCTAAGCTAAGGGGCCAGCATAAGTTTGATTGGTGTCTACACGATTCAGAGCCTAAAACTATTGAGGTGAGTTTAAGTGTTATCTCAATTCATGGAAATGAAACGTTACTTTTTACCATGCATGATGTTTCCGAGCGCAAACATCAAGAGCGCATATTAAGAGAAGAAAAAAAGCAAGCTGAAGTGGCCAGTGCAAAAAGAAATGAATTCATCAGCACGATAAATAATGAAATTAGAACTACATTAAATTCAGTAATAGGTCTGACGCAAACCAATCTAATTGCGACAAATGTTGAACCTGCAGAGGTAATTCAGTCGATCAACCACTCTGCCCAGTCTTTGCTACTACTGGTAAATGATGTTTTAGATTATTCTAAAATAGAAAGTGGGGAGTTAACGCTGACATTTGAAACTTTTGATTTGCAGCAGCTGTTAGCTGATTTATCTCAAATGTTTACGCCACTCGCCAGGGATAAATTTTTGCCCTTAGAATTTAATATATCTCCTTACATACCTAGATTTGTGACGGGGGATTTAATCCGAATAAAGCAGATATGTATAAATTTATTAAGCAATGCGATTAAATTTACCACTAAAGGTCAGGTTATATTCAGCTTATCTGTAGAGTTTTCAGAGCAAGGAGAGGCTCTACTTATTGGCCAAGTGAAAGATACAGGTAAGGGCATAGCCACCGAAGAATTAAAACAAATCTTTGATGAGCATTTAATTACTTCAACTCGGGCTTCAAATGTTTCTGGTTTAGGGTTAGCCATTACCAATAAGCTATGCAATATGATGAATGGCAGCTTAAATGCTAAAAGTGAATTAAGAAAAGGTAGCGAATTTAACTTTCAGGTCGAAATACAATTTAATTCAGAGTATCTGGCTGAAGAGAATATAAACTTTGAAGCTATACATGTGTTGATTATTAACGCTTCGGCAGAAGGTTCTATTTTTCAGTTTTTAACGTCGAAAGAGGTTCGGTATAAAGTTTTAGATTACTTGCCGGAAAACTTAGCTGGCTATGATGCCTTATTTATATTTGATCCTAGCCTACTTCAGCAGGACTTCGATGCTGCAAGTTTAGCTATTCCAAACTTCTGGTTTGCCTATCAAGATGAACATGAATATCTCTTGTCTCATTTTGCCATAGCGGACTTTCAAATTGTTTCTTGCCCTATTATTCATTTCGAGTTGCTGGACCTACTCAAATTAGTGATTGGCCAAGTCATGCCGGTTGATTTGAAAGAGTTTTCATCCATGGCTTATCAAGAAAATAGCGTGAGTAAGTCAAATAAGGTGGAATCTAGTTCTGATAAGGCTTGCAACTCTGTCTCTCTTCATAAACAATTAAACATAATTAAAAATGCTGTGATAAATAATGAATTTATTGAAGACAGCCAAAGAATTAAATTAGGCCAAGTTATTGAACCTGATGTTAAAAAACTGGTTGAACAACTAAATAATGCATTAGACGAATTTAACTATGATGAAGCAACTAAGTACGTTGCAAAGATTGAATCTGTGGTTAAGTAAGCGGCAAGCTGAATTTTGGGAGATAAAATGAGCGGTCGATTGTTAAAAAAATTAAAATGCTTAGCTGTTTTAAGTACTTGCCTCTTGATTAACGGTAAGGGTTTCGCAAGCGAAATGCCAAGTGAGCTGGAAAAACTCAAAGTATTAATTGAAAATAATGATACTCAAGCCAGTTTCGAATTAGCAGAGCGTTTGTTTGACGAGTATGCAGGCGAAGCTGAATTTGATTATATGTATGCAATTTCTGCCCGTAAGGTCGGAAAACACCAACATGCTATTTTCGCATTTGAACGGGCAATACTTGCGCAACCTAATAATGTTAAATTTCGCTTTGGCTTAGCGATTGCTTATTTCGAGCTAGATAACTTTGCGGCTGCAAAATCAGAGCTTAAGCAAATCCTTGCATTAAACCCTTCTAAGTCAGTTGTTCAAAAAGTTGAACAATATCTGGATTATATGGATGGCAAGATAAAATCGACTCAAACCCGCCTATTAGCCAGTATTAAATATGGTTTAATGTATGATTCTAATGTCACATCTGGCGTTGAAAACGCTTTAATTCCGAGTTTATTTTCGGCAGCGGACTCTTTTGTTGTTGAATCCGATTTAGGTCAAAAATTAAATGCCAATTTAATTTATCAAAAACCTTTAACTAAACTATCAAGTTATTCGCTAAGTGCTGGGTATGGCACAACTCGGTATCAAGATTTGAGTGATTTAAATAAGTCAAATCTTGATTTGGTTATAGGCTACCAACATCAAGTGGAACAGCTAAATTATAAACTAAATGGTTTTTATCAAAAATTTTGGTTTGGTGGTGATTCATACCATGATGTTTTAGCTTTAATCGCTAGTCTAGACTGGAAACAGGACAATCAGCAGACTTATACGCTAAATTCGAGTTATGCCCAAATTGATAATAAGCAAAATAATGACCAAGATATTAATAATTTTTCATTAGGTTTGAGCTATAAATATAGACTTGACCAACACTTATTTTCTGTTGGACTAACTCATGCGCAAGACAAAGTCGACACTCTGACCAATGCATCACAAAAGTACCAAAGAAAAATGAATGCTTTTCAATTAAGCTGGTTAATGCTTATTAGCGATTGGGGGCGGGTGTCAGCCAGCTATCAGAAGCAAAAAGCGAATCATGATTATTTAGATGTGACAACACGTAATCCAGCTAGTTTATCCGCGTTGTTATTTAGTCAAATTAGAGAAGACGATACAGACAATATAAAAGTTAATTTTGACTATACTCTTAATAAGAGCTGGCAATGGCAAACTCAACTCAAGCTTGTCACTAAAGACAGTAATCATTTCTTCTATAGTTATGATCGCAACCAATTTACGACTAGTGTCAAATATAACTTCAATTAGGATAGTGTTATGAAGCGTTTAAAATGTAATCTAGCTAGCCTATGTACACTTTCAGCTATCTTATTTTCATCTTTTAATTCTTTTGCACAAGATACAGCGGGCAAAACGATTATTGCTAAAGGCACAGTTGTCGCTTCTTCTTCAATCGATAGTGAGAGAAAGCTTAAGCGACGTTCGCCAGTTTATAAGATTGATACAGTGATGACAGGTGAAAACAGTCGAGCTCAATTTAAAATGATGGATGGCGGCTTATTAGCTTTACAAGCCAATACTCAACTAAAAATAGCAACCTATAAATACGACCCAGAGACGGATGAAGGCTCAGCTGTTATGGAGCTTATTTCAGGTGGTATAAGAACTGTTAGTGGAAAAATTAAAAATAAAAACGGTAGTTATAAACTAAATACGCCTGTTGGCAGTATTGGTATTCGGGGTACGCATTTTGAAGTGGAAATTGTGGAGGGTGACGTATTTTTAGCCGTTTGGGACGGTGCTATAGACATCACAACCGATACCGGGATAGAAACAAGTGTATTTTCATTGGGCGATAATGAAGGGTTTAGTTTTGCCAGAATTGACACCAGTGGCGATGTTGAAGGTTTAGTTAGCCCTCCTCAAGTTTTTGAAGATGGCCATTCAAATAGTGTTAATCGGAAACAATCTCCAGCTGCCGTAGGAACTGAAAATACAGAACAAGAAAATGCAGAGGTTGAAGTAGAACAAACAGAGAGCCTAGAATCAAATAACCTAGCTCAACCTCAAGTTGCTAGTACGAGTAACGAAGAGGCTGATGATAACCTAGCCAGTGTTGCTGAGATTGAGTTAGCTGAGTTACCGGAAAAAGTCGCGGCAATAGAAATTATCACAGAAGCAGTTAATCCAATAGCGGATAGAGTTGGTACGGCTGTGTTTGACCAGCTTTCTATTAGCAGTTCTACTGATAATATCCTAGAGTCTAGTATGGTGATGGACATTAACTTTGATAACAATACTGTCGATAATGGTGAGTTAGTTATTAAAGATGAAGGTGGAGAATGGCATGCGGCCTTTAATGGCACAATTAAAGAGGCGAGTTTAGATATAGGCGTTAATTTTGCTTCCTATAATGATATTGAAGCTGAAGGCGGAATATCTGGGCAGTTTGATAGTGCCGTGAGTGTCTTAGGACAAATAGAATTAAGTCAGATAGAAACAGAAACTGCTGGCGAGATAGAAACTATTTCAGCGCAATACAGGCTCGGCGAATCGCTTGAGCAGTAACGCCGAAGTTTGAATTATGTGTGCTAGTTCAAGCTTATAAATTTTATTCTTTCTGGGTAGTCGTGGATGCGGTTATCTAGTTTTGCTTCTGGTATATTAGAATGCATGTTTTTTGTTCAAAATAAATAGATATAGAGCCTTTATCAAAGAACAAATCACTGAAATAAATGGATCATTTAAGTGTTTTTTACTTTAATCAGGTTTACACTTAGCTTTGAAAAGAACGTTTATAGCTCGATTTGTAAACGCTCCGCAATAGAAAAGGTATTTTAATGCAGGTAAAGTTTTATGGTGTTCGGGGATCTATGCCGGCATCTGGCCCAGAGTTTGTTAAATATGGTGGAAATACTGCCTGCGTTGCTATTGAACTTTCTGATGGTACTGACATTATTCTTGATTCCGGAACCGGTATCGTTAAATTAGGGGATGAACTTTTCTCTAAAACTACGCCTATCCATTTACTGCTGACCCACAATCATTGGGACCACATTCAAGGTTTCCCTTTTTTTACACCTGCTTATCAGAAGAAAAGAAAAATTTTTATCACCCCTGGTCAAACTGAGCCAAGAGAAGTCGACGCAGTGTTGAAACAAATGTCTGGCTCATGGTTTCCAATTAATTACAAAGAACTGATGGCTGATGTCCAGATTAGGACTTTACCGTCGGAAACTGAAACCTGGAAAATAGGTTGCGCAACTATTTCACGTAAAAAAATTAATCACCCTGGTGGCGGCAGTGCATACTTAATCGAAGACCAAGGTGCTAGAGTTGCATATGTTACCGATAATGAATTATTTCCTCCTTACCCGACAGCTACTAGCTATGAGGAATGGATAGAATTTTTAGATGGGGTAGATTTGCTGATTCATGATGCTCAATATGTCGATAAGGATATGCCGGTTAAACATGGCTGGGGACATAGTTTGATTGACCAAGCCGTTAAATTAGCTTGTGAAGCAAAAGTAAAGCAATGTGCTTTGTATAGCCATGATTATACTCGGACAGATCAAGATATAGACTTGAGCCAGCAGGAAATTCAAGATTTTATGATTCAGCAAAAAGTTAATTGTAAAATATTTTCTGCGTTTGAAGGTCAAGTTATTAAATTTTAATGTCTTTATTCAGGTTCAGCGCCAGACTGACATCTATTTTGATAGGGCTTACCCTAACAGCCCTAGTTATCGCATTTCAACTTTCTCCTCATGGCACTTTTGGTTACGAACAATTAAATAAATTTGATGGCATCTTCTATGATTTAAGGTTGAAGGCGACCTTACAATACCGAGAAAACTTTAACGATACCAAAATTTTAATTATCGACATTGATGAAAAAACCATGCGAGAGCAAGGTCGATTTCCATGGAGTCGTTTTAAAACCGCTGAGCTAGTCGACCGACTGTTCGAGGCTGGTGTCATCGTCATAGCATTCGATGTCATGTTTTCTGAACAAGAGCAAAATCCTATTGAACTAATTTATCAGAGACACCCAGATAAACTAGAATTACAAGGAGTGCTCAATCCACTAAAAGATAGTGTTAACGCTGATAAACATCTAGCCCAAAGCCTGACCCAAGGTGATGTGATTTTAGGGGTTTTATTTGAAGATCAATTAGTTGCTATGTCGGGGCATTTACCAGATACGGTTATCCGTACTGATAAAGAAATTGATATGTCTAAGCTGACAGCTGTCAGTAAGCCTGCTTTTATCGGTGTGATTGATGAATTATATCAAGCTGCACAAGCAGAAGACGCCGCAATTAACCAAGCTTTTATGAATTCAACACCAGATGCTGATGGCTCTATTAGAAGAGCAGCATTAATTATTAAGCATAAAGATCAGCTTTATGGCTCATTGGCATTTGAAGCCGTAAGAGCCTATCTATTAGCTGAACAGGCTACTGTCCTCACCGCAACCCAAGGTGGTTATCACAATATAGTCGGAGTGCAATTAGAAGAGTCTTTCATCCCAACTGATATTAATGGCAGTGTCTTAGTGCCATACAGAGGTGGTAAAAGAAGTTTCCAGTATATATCTGCAACGGATGTCATTGAAGGCCGAGTAGATGAAGCTGTTTTAGCTGATTCAATCGTTTTTGTTGGGACATCTGCAGTTGGTTTGGCTGACTTACGAGAAACACCTGTGGGTATTCAATATCCGGGGGTTGAAGTACATGCAAACGTTGCCGAAGGTATTTTGCATCCAGAAGTTTTGAATTACACCCCAGATATTACCTACGAATTAATGGTGTTATATCTATTTGTGTTTGGTGTATTAGCTAGCTGGATTTTCCCCAGACTGGGACCAATTAATATGGCAATCACTGGCACAAGTTTGATTTTTATCACTGTGCTATTTAATTTACTTGTATTAGTGCTCTGGAAAATTGCCTTACCTTTAACAACGCCTTTGTTGCTGATCTTTTTAATTACCACAGCTAACGTTTCAATTGGATTTATCACTGAGCGTAGTCAAAAACGGAAAATTAAAGGATTTTTCGATCAATATGTGCCACCTGCGCATATAGATAAAATGTTGAGTGAACCAGATTCTGTGACTTTTGATGGCGAGAGGAAAGTCATGTCTGTACTTTTCTCGGATATACGTAGCTTCACCACAATTTCAGAAAGTTTAACAGCGAGTGAATTAAAACAGTTATTAAATCAATATTTTTCACCTATTACCGAAACCATATTAGAAAATAAAGGAACAATAGATAAGTATGTCGGTGACATGGTTATGGCCTTTTGGGGAGCCCCTCTTGATGATGCAGACCATGCTACAAACTCAATTGCAGCGGCATTTGATATGCTCGCAATAACAGCTAAGCTTAGAGAGGAATTTGTTGCTCAAGGCTGGCCTGAGATACATGTAGGTATTGGGATTAATACAGGTGAAATGAATGTTGGCGACATGGGTTCTGAATTTAGACGTGCCTACACAGTTTTGGGCGATGCAGTTAATTTAGGCAGTCGATTAGAAGGGCTAACTAAATTTTACGGTTTAGAGTTTTTGGTTAGTGAATCGACTAAAGATCAAGCGCCTGGGTATGCTTACCGAGCAATCGATAAAGTTAAAGTGAAAGGTAAGAACGAAGCTGTTGCTATTTTTGAGCCGATTAAACGCTTGGCTGATTTAACAGCTGATGAGAAAGAGCAACTCGACTTACACAATCAAGCCTATGCATTATATCTAGAGCAAAGGTGGGACGAGGCAAGTCAAGTGTTTACTAAACTACTAAATTTATCCTCTGATAAACTACTCTATCAGTTATACTTAGACAGAATTAAAGAGTTAGAGGCATTGGGTTATATTGAATTTTGGGATGGTAGCTATACTCATACGAGCAAATAAAATATTTGCGTGTTATCATCCAAAATAAATAATTAGCTTAAGCGAAAGAAGTATAAGGCGTAAGTAAGATGAACGAAGCGATGCGGGATGCAATAAATCAAGATTTACACGAGCAGATAGATCGCTTGATCAATGTTGGCGTTGCTTTGTCATCAGAAAAAGATACCACTAAGCTGTTAGAGCAAATTTTATTTGCGGCAAGAGACTTAACTCATGCCGATGGTGGGACTATATACTCAGTTACGGATAATGCTGAATTAAAGTTTGAAACTTTAATTAACGGCACTTTAGACATGTATATGGGCGGCACTAGTGGTAAGCCAATTCCTTTTCCTTCAATCCCACTGAAAATTGATTCAGCCCCCAATTTAAATGCGTTAGTTGCATTTGCTGCGAATAAAGACATTGTCGTAAACATTCCAGATGCTTATCAGCCTTTTGATGGTTTTGATATGACAGCGGCAAGGGAAATGGATAAAAAAATTGGCTATAGAACTCAGTCTGTGCTGACTATACCGATGAAAAACCATGAAGGTGAACTTAATGGTGTAATCCAGTTGATCAATGCCCAAGAGTCAACAAAAGACGATTCGAAAAATATTATTCCATTTTCAGCTGAAATTCAGCGTTTAGTTAGCTCGCTAGCTTCACAAGCTGCGGTTGCTTTGACGAATCGACAGTTGATTGATGATATGCAAAGGCTATTTCAATCTTTTACCAAAGTAATTGCTAAATCAATTGATGAAAAATCACCTTATACGGGTGGGCACTGCCGCCGAGTACCTGAAATTACCATGTTGTTGGCGAACGCTTTAAATAAAAATGAGCAAGGCCCTTTAGCCGATTTTAATTTATCTGAAGCTGATATGTATGAGCTGAATATAGCGGCTTGGTTACATGACTGCGGTAAAGTCGGAACTCCCGAATATGTAATGGATAAAGCCACTAAGCTCGAAACTATCATAGATAGAATTGAATTAGTTGAGGCAAAATTTGAAATTAAAAAACGTGATTTTCAAATTGAGTGTGCAAACAAAATTAATGCTGCAATTAAAAATAATCAATTCGAACTGATAGCTGAGTATGAAGCAGAAAGAGATGCTGAAATTGCAAAACTAGAAACTGATTTTGAATTTTTAGCGAATGCGAATGTCGGTGGTGAATTTATGCCCAAAGATGCACAACAACGTGTTGCCGAAATTGCGAATCAGTATCAGCTTGTGATGGCAAATCGAACGCAACCTCTGCTTTCAGATGATGAGGTATTGAATTTACAAATACAGAAGGGTACTTTAAATGATGAAGAAAGGCTGATAATTAATAAGCATATCTCAATTACAATCGATATGTTAGAAGCACTTCCTTTCCCTAAACACTTAAGAAATGTACCTGAATATGCTTGTGGACATCATGAGAAAATGGATGGTAGCGGATATCCTAGAGGCTTAACTCGGGATGAAATGTCTGTGCCAGCTCGTATGATGGCAATAGCTGACATATTTGAAGCCTTAACTGCTAATGATAGACCTTATAAGCCACCTAAAACATTAACTCAATGCTTAAAAATCCTCGGCTTTATGAAATTAGATAAGCATATTGATCCTGATTTATTTGATATTTTCGTCGATCATAAAGTTTATGAAGTCTTTGCGGCTGAATTTTTAGATGAATCTCAAATTGATGAGGTTGACGTGAATAATATCCCAGGTTACACCCCTCCAGAACAAAGGTAATAAAGAATAATGCTCAAGTTAATTACAAGGAATTTGTATCTAAATTTGTTTGTTGCTCTCGCTTTAGTTATTACTTCAGGCTACGAAGTGTATGAGTCGTTTGAAGAAGCAAATATAGGCGCTCACCATGGTGTTTTCGTCTTTGCTTTATTCCAAATGTTAAAATGTATAGCTGTTATTGGTGAGAGTGTATTGGCAGTTGATGAAGCAATTTCAGCCTCAAAATCGGAAGGCTAGCCAATCCCGTCTAAGGTTTAGCTAGTTCTCGAGAGAAAGTATCATGTTGGCACTCCAAGCAAGCTGAAATTATCTCCGGATGATAAATTTCTTTTTTGGTGCTACATTGCTTACACACTAGAACACCAAAGCCAATTTCTTCACCCGCTTTATAGTAGCCCTCGTGCGACAAATCGGAGTTAAATTCGCGCCACTCCAACTGTGTTCTATCTGTCATTTCGGTTAAATAATGCCAAATATTATCCTTTAAGCTTAAATAGTAAGCCGATTCATTAGTATCTCTTTGATAGTCATGGTAGAAATGTTGAAGATCTCGGAGTAAAAATTGAGCACTGTGTTTGAGCTCATCACGGTGAACTTCAAGTCCAGCCTCAATCCATTCATTTAGAAAGTTGACCCCAGAAACTAAAGTGCGAGTTTCTGCTTCGCTGCTTTGGCGTAACCACTGATTTAATTTATCTAATACGCTTTGGTAATGTGGCGCTTTATTCATACAGTTAAACCTTTTGGCTAAAATGATGCGTTAAAAACTCAAATATTCAGTTTAAATTAAATTTTTTCGACAATATGAGTATAGATCGTGTTTTCAATATTGGCGTAGCCAGTACGGTAAGTTATCCTATACGGATTATTTATATATTAATTTAGAGTTAGAGTAAGTACCTCCTTGTTACTTAGTTTTGACTACGCATTTTTGGAACCAATTTAATGCAAGAACAATATAACCCGCAAGAAATAGAACAAAGAGTTCAACAATATTGGCAAGACGCAAAAGTCTTTGAAGTACAACCGGACGAAGAAAAAGAAAAGTTCTATTGCTTGTCTATGTTCCCGTATCCAAGTGGCAAATTACATATGGGACATGTGCGTAACTATACGATTGGCGATGTTGTCAGCCGTTACCAAAGGATGCAGGGTAAAAATGTAATGCAGCCTATGGGTTGGGATTCTTTCGGTTTACCTGCTGAAAATGCGGCAATTAATAACAATACTGCCCCTGCAAAGTGGACTTACGCGAACATAGATTATATGAAAACTCAGCTTAAGCAGCTTGGTTTTGGCTATGACTGGTCTCGAGAAATCGCTACATGTACGCCTGAGTATTATAAATGGGAACAATGGTTGTTCACTAAGCTGTATGAAAAAGGTTTAGTTTATAAAAAAATGTCGACGGTGAACTGGGATCCAATTGACCAAACCGTATTGGCAAATGAACAAGTAATAGATGGTAGAGGTTGGCGTTCAGGTGCTTTAGTTGAACAAAAAGAAATACCTCAGTGGTTTGTTAAAATTACCGATTATGCACAAGAGTTATTAGACGATTTAGATGAACTTGAAGGTTGGCCTGAGCAGGTTAAAACCATGCAGCGTAACTGGATTGGTCGTTCTGAAGGTGTTGAGATAGATTTCAATATACCTGCAACAGATGAAACTTTCACTGTTTACACGACTCGTCCTGATACTGTGATGGGGGTGACTTATGTCGCACTTGCTGCGCAGCATCCACTTTGTTTAGCTGCGGCAGAAAATAACCCTGAGCTAGCTGAATTTATTGAATCTTGTAAAAATACTAAAGTATCAGAAGCTGAAATGGCGACCTTAGAGAAAAAAGGGATAGATACTGGTATTCGTGCAATCCATCCATTAACGGGTGAAGAAGTGCCTGTATGGGCAGCAAACTTCGTGCTAATGCATTACGGAACAGGTGCTGTTATGTCGGTACCAGCACATGATCAGCGTGATTTTGAATTTGCTCAAGCTTATGGATTATCTATAAAGCAAGTTATTACACCTGCTGAAGGCTCTGAAGAGGTTGCCGATATTACTCAGGCCGCTTTCACTGAAAAAGGTGTATTAATTAATTCTGGCGAATTTGATGGTTTAGATTTTGATGGCGCATTTAAAGCCATTGCCGCTAAATTAACCGAAATAGGTAAAGGCCAAGTTAAAGTTAACTTTAGATTACGTGACTGGGGTGTATCTCGTCAGCGTTATTGGGGCGCACCAATTCCAATGTTGAATTTGGAAAATGGAGAATCAGTACCAGTACCTGAAGAACAACTGCCCGTGGTATTACCAGAAGACGTGGTTATGAATGGTGTTACTTCACCAATTAAAGCCGATCCAGAATGGGCAAAAACTGAATATAATGGCCAGCCAGCATTCAGAGAAACAGATACATTCGATACTTTCATGGAATCTAGCTGGTACTATGCTCGTTATTGTAGCCCGAAAGCAGACGGAATGTTGGATCCTACAGAAGCTAACTATTGGCTACCAGTTGATCAATATATTGGCGGTATTGAACATGCTATATTGCATTTATTGTATGCGCGTTTCTTCCATAAATTATTACGCGACGTTGGATTAGTAAAATCTGACGAGCCATTTAAAAAGCTACTTTGCCAAGGTATGGTGTTAGCGGAAACCTATTATCGTGAAGACGAAAAGGGTAAAAAAGATTGGTTCTCACCAGCTGATATCGATGCAGAATATGATGAAAAAGGTCGAGTTGTTAAAGCAATCAACCGAAACGATGGCATAGAAGTTCAGTCGGCAGGCATGGGTAAAATGTCTAAGTCGAAGAATAACGGTATAGACCCACAAACGGTTATCAACACTTACGGTGCGGATACAGTTCGTTTATTCATGATGTTTACGGCACCGCCAGAACAAACGTTAGAATGGGTTGATTCAGGTGTTGATGGTGCTAATCGATTTATTCGTCGTTTATGGCGTTTTGCGTTTGAACATCTTGAAGCAGGCAAAACCGAAACATTGGATCTTGCTAGTCTAAACGCAGCGCAAAAAACACTTCGTCGTGAATTGCATAAAACGATTCAGAAAGTATCAGACGATATTGGTCGCCGTAACACTTTCAACACGGCAATTGCTGCTATCATGGAATTCATGAATAAGTTGGTTAAGTTTGAAGTGAAAACAGCTCAAGATAGAGCTTTAGTTGACGATGCATTATCTAACCTGGTGTTATTGCTTTCACCTATTATCCCACACGTTTGTGATGAATTATGGGCAGCGCTGGGTAATGAATCTAAAATTGAAACTGCACCTTGGCCACAAGTTGATGAGTCCGCTTTAGTTGAAGATGAAAAACTGATTATTGTTCAAGTAAATGGTAAGTTGAGAGCTAAATTATCTGTCAGTGCAACAGCGGTTCAAGCCGATGTTGAAGCGTTAGCCTTCGAAGATCCTCAAGTGACTAAGTTCACCGAAGGTAAAACGGTGCGAAAAGTGATTTTTGTACCAGGTAAATTACTTAATATAGTCGCTAATTAATGGCTAAAATGACGCCTCTTATTAGTGGTCTTAGCCCAGTGAAAACGATGGTTTTATTATTCGTTACACTGGGATTAACTGCCTGCGGTTTTAAATTGCGTGGTAGTTATGCTGTACCTGCAAGTATGCAATTTATTTGCTTAGAACAATCGGCTAGTCCGGCTTTGGGAAAAGAATTAACTAAAAGACTATTGCGTAGTAAGGTCAAAATAATCAAGGATAAAGCGAGTTGTGTTAGCTTGGTGTTAAACCGAGATAAAATTGAGCGACCTGTTTTATCCCTGTTCCCAAATGCTCAAGTTGCGGAATATGAATTGATTTATAAAGTGAGTTATACCGTTACTTTTCCAAATCAAGAGCCGAGAACATTCAATGCTGAAGCTTCACGAGATTACCAAGACAATCCAGAAGCTGTATTGGCAAAATCTAAAGAAAATAAATTACTTCAAGCTGAGTTAAGACGGCATGCAGCGGAACAAATTTTACTTCAGCTAGCGTCATTGGAAAACCGTTAATGCGAGTTTATGCAAATCAACTACAACGGCAATTGAAGCAACCTCTGCCTAAAATTTTAATGGTGTTTGGTGAAGAGCCTTTTCAGCAACAGCAAATTTTAGATCAATTAAGAGCTCACTGTTTAGAAACTGGGTTTGACGAGAGAGTGCGTTTTACTGCAGATGACAAATTTAACTGGCAGCTAGTGTTAGATGAAGCACAAGCTTTGTCGTTATTTGCGACTAGGAAGCTCATTGAAGTTGAAATGCCCAATGCAAAACCAGGTAAAGAAGGTGCCGCTTTTTTTAAAACTTGGCTGGAGCTAACTGATAATGAAAATATCTTATTGCTCTGGGGCGGTAAATTGGAGGCGGCTCAAACCAAAACTAAATGGTTTAAGTCGTTAGATGCTGATAGTTGGTTTTTTCCTATCTATGAAATTAGCCGACAACAAATGCCTGAGTGGGTAAGTCAGCAAGTTCAAACACATCAATTGCAATTAACCCCAGATGCACAAGCTTTGTTATGTGATTTATTTGAAGGCAATCTGCTAGGGGCTGCGCAAGAAATTAGCCGACTATCTCTGGTTTACCCTCACAGTCAAATTGATATTGAAAAAATTCGAGAAGCAGTTTCTGATAATTCAAGATTTACCGTATTTCAACTAGGCGAAGATTTGTTATTAAATAACAATAGAAACAAGATAGTTCAAATACTACAACGTCTAGCAGGTGAAGAGTTGGAACCTGTTATTGTCAGTTGGCTCTTGCATAGAGAAGCGGAAAATCTGGCTCAATTAAAAGTAGCACAACAAAATCGACAATTTGATGCTGAATGCAAAAAACTGAGAATCTGGGATAACAGAAAAGCAGGTTATAATGCTGCACTAAATCGGCTTAGCATTGAACAAATTAATAGTATTTTACAAGCTATTGAGCTATTTGATCGGGAATACAAAACCACAGGGCTGACATTTGCCTATACTCGATTAGCTCATATTTGTGCGCTTTTTTCGGGTGATCCAAGTTTGTTTAGTTTTAATCAAGCTATGTTAGTGAGTGACTACCTTGATTGAACAGAATAAAAACTTGGCTTTAGAATTGTATTTTGGTGGCACCTTTAGCCCGATACATTTTGGCCATCTTCAGCCTCTGTTAGAGATAGCGGAACCCTTAGCAGCCGAAAAAATTTACCTTTTGCCTAATGGCCATCCGCCTCATAGAGCTAAGCCTGATGTTGCAGATAAAGACAGATATAATATGTGTCAGTTAGCAACTCAAGTTGATCCTCGTTTAGCGGTAGATGATAGAGAGCTTAACGCAAAAGAGCCCGAATACACGATTAACACCCTGAAAGCATTGAGGGCTGAAAAGCCTGAAGCTTCATTAGTATTTGTTATCGGTATGGACTCTTTAAATACCATAGATACTTGGTTAGATTGGACTGAATTAACTCAATACGCGCATTTAATTGTACTGCAGCGAGGCGGCTGTCCAATTGACCTGAAGCCTCATATATCTGCTTGGATTGAAGATAAACTTGCTACTAATATCATGAATTTGAAGCAAAAAAAATCTGGACTTATTTATCTTTCCCAATCTAGTGCGTTACAAATATCGTCTAGCTTTATCAGAAGTCGTTACAAGTTAGCACTAAATAACCGATGTTTACTGCCAGAATCGGTAAATAAATATATAATGACAAACCAACTCTACCAAAATTAAGAGTTTAACCAAATTTAATAGGAGTAGACTTCATTGCAAGTTGAAGAAATAAAATCATTTATTAATGAAAAAATTGACGAATTAAAAGCAAGAGACGTACTAGAATTAGACGTTTCTCAGAAATCTAGTTTCACACAGTGTATGTTAATTTGTTCGGGTAATTCTAAGCAACACGTTCGTTCTATTGCAAAACACGTGGCATTAGAAGCTAAGCGCTCTGAACTTGAGATGGTTGGCATTGAAGGCGAAGATACTGGCGAGTGGGTACTAGTTGATTTTGGCGATGTTATTTTACATGTGATGACAGACGAGCAAAGAGATCACTATCAAATTGAGAAACTCTGGCAGTAATGAAAATTCGTTTAATCGCTGTAGGGCAAAAAATGCCCGCTTGGGTTGAGCAAGGTTTTGCTGAATATCAAAGGCGATTTCCTCGTGATTATGCGCTGGAACTAACTGAAATACCCGCTGGAAAACGCGGTAAAAATGCTGATATTAAGCGTATTTTAGATAAAGAAGGCGAGCTCATGTTAGCTGCTGTGACTAAAGGTAGCCGCATTGTTACGCTTGAAGTTACTGGCAAGCCATGGACAACTCCCCAGCTCGCGAAAAATATGTTGAAGTGGCAAGATGATGGCAGGGATGTGAGTTTACTTGTTGGTGGGCCAGAAGGTCTAGCGCCTGCCTGTATTGCAGCTTCAGAACAAAAATGGTCTTTATCTGCACTGACACTTCCGCACCCACTTGTTAGAGTGATTGTTGCCGAAAGCCTTTATCGAGGCTGGAGCATCAATAACAACCATCCTTATCACAGAGAGTAGGCATGCTTAACTGGCGTCGCCGAGTTGCTATTCGGGATCATTTAGCAGAAGCCAACCTTTTTGCTCGACGAGTCGTTGTTGCTCTTGTGATTGTTTTAATCCTCAGTTTTATTTTACTGAGTAACTTATATAGTATCCAAGTTAATAAATTTAAAGATTATCAAACCCGCGCAGATGGTAATCGAATTAAAATTTTACCTGTATCACCTAATAGAGGGTTAATTTACGACCGTCATGGGCGAATTTTAGCTGAAAATGTCTCAGTATTTAGTCTTGAAATCATTCCAGAAGAAGTAACCGATCTTGATAAACTCTTAACACGGTTAAAAAGTTTAATCGAAATTGATGACGAGCAAGTTGAAGAATTTAGTAAACAAATTCGTCAGCAAAGGCGTAAATTTAAAGCCGTGACTTTAATCTCTCGTCTGACAGAAGAGCAAGCTGCTATTTTATCTGTTAACCAACATAAATTAGTTGGCGCTTACGTTGAAGCGAGATTGAAGCGTTCTTATCCTTATAAAGATTTAGCAACTCATGCGATTGGTTACGTGCAAAAGATGAATCAAAGGGATGCCGACAGGATCGAAGCAGAAGGGAACAGTGCTAATTATCAAGGCACCTTTGATATAGGTAAATTAGGCCTAGAGAAATTTTATGAAAGCCAATTACATGGGATTGTAGGACACCAAGAGGTTGAGGTAAATAGTCGTGGGCGTCCAATCCGAACTCTATCTGAGCTACCTCCAGAACCAGGTCAAGATTTAATCCTAAACCTTGACATTGAAATGCAGAAAGTCGCACAACAGGCATTAGGTGAAAATAAGGGAGCCGTTATTGTACTCGATGGTAAAACCAATGGTGTGATGACTATGTACAGTAACCCAAGTTATGATCCAAATGACTTTGTTCATGGCATTAGCCATAAAAAATACAATGCCCTACTTAATCGCCGCCGTCCATTGGTGAATCGAGCGACCACAGGGCTATACCGCCCTGCTTCAACAGTCAAACCTCATGTTGGTTTACTCGGTCTAGAGGAAAATTTAATCACAACTAAAACCCGCATTTGGGATCCCGGTTACTATCAAATTAGGGATCTCGAACATAAATTCAGAGATTGGAAAAAATGGGGCCATGGCTGGGTTGATATCTTTAAAGCTATTGAAGAATCTTGTGATGTTTATTATTACGATTTAGCCGTTCGCTTAGGCATGGATAAAATATCCGAATTTATGCATCAGTTTGGTTTTGGTGAATTAACAGGGATTGATATCCACGAAGAAAAAAGTGCCGTCTTACCTTCTCGCGGATGGAAGCGGGCTAGATTTAGGCAACCTTGGTACGCCGGTGATACAGTTAATGTTGGTATTGGCCAAGGCTATTGGGAAACTACGCCATTGCAACTCGCGGTGGCAACCAGTATTTTGGCAAATAATGGTGAGTTTTTTGAACCTAAATTAGTTAAAGCGACGCGTACCAAAAATGAAGAGATTGAATTGCCTGTTATTGATAAGCCAAGCGTTCAATTTAAAAATCCAGAAAATTTAAAAACTATTAAACAAGCAATGCGAGGCGTAGTCGCTAAACCTACTGGTTCTGGCTATAAAGCATTTTTAGACGCTGAATATAAAGCGGCCGGTAAAACGGGTACATCTCAGTTGATTGGCATCGCTCAAGATGAAGAGTATGAAGCAGAAAATTTGGCGAAAGAACACAGGGATAATGCTTTATATGTCGGCTATGCTCCGTTAGATAAGCCAGAAATCGTAGTCGTGGTTGTAATGGAAAACGTTGGTGGTGGCGGCAAAAATGCTGCGCCAGTTGCAAGACAAATGATGGATTATTACTTTCAAAACTATCAACTAAAAGATGAAACAAAGCAATGACAGATTCAGTTGGTAATAAAGTCGATTTTTGGCGTAAAGTTCATATTGATAGACCATTGCTGATGGGATTATTGACTTTAATGTCAGTCGGCCTATTTGTTATTTATAGTGCTTCAGGTCAAGACATGGCGTTAATTACACGACAAGTCACACGTTTAGGGGTTGCACTTGTCGTTATGGTTTTGGTTGCACAAGTACCACCTAGTTTTTATTTACGTTGGGCTGCACCTTTATTTATCATAGGCTGTGGCTTGTTAGTTGCCGTTTTGCTCTTTGGTGTCAGTAGTAAAGGTGCACAACGCTGGCTGGATGTTGGCATTACCCGAATCCAACCATCGGAGATGATGAAGTTAGCTGTGCCTATCATGCTGGCATGGTTTATTGCCAGAAAGCCACTTGCGCCCACTATTGGCTATTCTTTGCTGGGACTGCTGTTAATTGGTATCCCAACAATGCTAATTGCTAAACAACCTGATTTAGGGACATCCTTGCTAATTGCTAGTTCTGGTTTGTTTGTCATTTTTATGGCTGGGTTGAGCTGGCGTTTAATCACAGCCTTCATTGCCATTGTTTCTGCTTCTGCTCCGGTAATTTGGATTTTCTATATGCGAGATTACCAGAAACAAAGAGTGCTCACTTTTTTAGATCCTGAAAAAGATCCTTTGGGTTCTGGATACCATATTATTCAATCTAAGATTGCAATTGGCTCTGGTGGTATGGAAGGAAAAGGTTGGTTGAAGGGAACACAATCACAGCTCGAATTTTTACCTGAGCGTCACACTGATTTTATTTTCTCAGTATTTGCTGAAGAATTTGGTTTTACCGGTGTGTTGATTTTACTCGCTATATATTTGTTTATTGTTGCGCGTGGATTGATGATAGCGATACAGGCTCAAGACGCTTTTACTAAGTTACTAGCCGGCAGTTTGACTTTAACATTTTTTGTATACGTTTTCGTTAATATAGGTATGGTCTCTGGTATTTTACCCGTCGTTGGCGTACCACTTCCTTTAGTTAGCTATGGGGGAACTTCTATGGTTACCTTGATGGCAGGTTTTGGTATATTAATGTCAATTAGTACTCATAGACGTTTCTTAAGGGATAACTAGCTTGTTCGGGTATAAAGCGCAAATCATAATCTTATTTCTAGCCAGTTTATTGACTGCTTGTGCTGGCACTAAAACAGGCAATGAAGGGCGCTATCAAATCGCACAAGATTTAGCACCTGACCGATTGCCTCTTGCTCAAGAGATGATAGATCCAACGCCTATATATGAACCACCTAGTCGGGGGGGGAATCGAGATTATCGAGTTTTGGGTAAAGATTATAAAGTATTAAAATCAATAGAAGGCTTTGTTGAGCATGGTATAGCGTCTTGGTATGGGAAAAAATTCCATGGCCATCTCACCTCAAATGGTGAAACCTATAATATGTTTGACATGAGCGCAGCGCATAAAAATTTACCGTTACCAACTTATGTTAAAGTTACTAATCTTGATAACGGCAAACAAGCTGTAGTTAGGGTAAATGACAGAGGTCCTTTTCATCCTGGACGTATCATTGATTTAAGCTATGCCGCGGCCTATAAGTTAGGCGTAACGGCTAGCGGCACAGCTAATGTCAAAATTGAGGCGTTACATTCTTCTGCTGGAATTTATATCGCAGTAGAAAGTCATCAAGATGCCGCAGTATTAAATGCTAAATCACCTGCGATTGCTGCGCTTTATCAATTGCCAACTAAAGTCAAAAAAGCGGATGTGAACTATCAATTGATAGCAGGTCCAATCGCAAATCATGACGAGGCAGAAAAATTAGTTTCCACCCTTCACAATTCTGGCTATCAGAATGCCAAAATAATCAATTCAGCTAGGAACTAAAGCGCTTTTTTATAATCAAATTATGCCTGTTTCTGAAAAATAACGAGTTCGTTTAAGGCCATTGATTTGGCTTATTTAAGTAATTTAGTGATATACCTGTGATTAAGTATTTAACTTGGTATAATTGCTGAGATATTCTTCTAACCTTGCAACTAAGAACAAAAAAGATTATGACATTGTTAAAAAAATCGTTTGCTTTCATCTCATGTGGTCTAGCTTTTTTCCACTTTTCCGTAGCTGCAATTACGCCTAAAGCACCACAAGTAAATGCCAAGGGCCATATTTTATTAGATTATGATACAGGCTATGTTATCTCTTCTGAAAATGCTGATATGCAATTAGCGCCAGCGTCTTTAACTAAGATGATGACTAGCTATGTGATAGGTTTAGAAATTAAGAGTGGCAATATCGGCCCTGACGATATGGTTACAATTAGCGAAAAGGCTTGGGCAAAGAATTTTCCTGAGTCGTCTAAAATGTTCATTGAAGTCGGCAAGCAAGTCTCTGTATCTGATTTAAATCGCGGTATTATTGTACAGTCGGGTAATGACGCTTGTGTCGCAATGGCCGAACATATTGCTGGTACAGAAGGCGCATTCGCTTCTTTGATGAATGCACATGCTGAAAAACTAGGTATGTCAGCTTCTTTTTTTGAGAATAGCCATGGTTTAAGTTCTGCCAACCATTTTACTTCACCAAGAGATATGGCAACTTTGGCTAAAGCAATTATTCGTGATGTGCCTGATGAATATGCAATCTACAAAGAAAAGTCCTTTACCTATAATGGCATAAAGCAATACAACAGAAACAGCTTGCTCTGGGATAAAAGTCTTAATGTTGATGGTATTAAAACCGGCCATACAGAAGAAGCTGGTTATAGTTTAGTGACTTCAGCAACTAAAGATAATATGCGTCTTATTTCGGTCGTGATGGGAACCGACTCAGAACGTGCGCGTAAAGACGAAAATAAAAAACTACTTAATTATGGCTTCCGTTTTTTCGAAACTTATACACCTTACGAGGCAGGTACTAAATTTGTAGAACAACAAATTTGGATGGGTGATAAAGAAAAAGTGCGTTTAGGCATAGTTCAAGATACTAAAATCACTATTCCGCGTGGTAAGCGCAAAGCGATAAAAACGCATGTTGAGCTAGACAATGTTCTACAAGCCCCGCTGAAAAAAGGCACTAAAGTCGGTACCTTATTTTTACAATTAGATGGTGAAGATATTGCAAATTATCCATTAGTTGCGTTAGAAAGCGTCGATGAAGGTGGTTTGATGTCGAAAGCTGTTGATTTTATTAAAATGAAATTTGAATAAAATATCCTTAGAAGTAACGAGTAATGAAAACTAAATTTGATGAATATTTGGAATTTCCTTGTAAATTTCCATTTAAAGTATTGGCTCAAACTGATTCCCAGATAGTTGAAAAAGTGGTTGCCGTTGTCCAACAACATGCACCAGGAGACTATAGCCCGACGGTTAAGCCGAGTGGTAAAGGTAATTATCAGTCTGTTTCAATCGACATTACTGCTACAAGTAAAGAGCAATTAGAAACGCTTTACAAAGAGCTAGCAGAAATCGACACAGTTAGAATGGTTTTATAGAAGACGACTTTGCCTTTGGACAATCAACAACAAGTCATTATCCGCCATTTAGGTCAGAGAGAATACCTACCTATATGGCAAGCGATGCAAGATTTTACTCAAACTCGAGAACAAGACGCCTTAGATGAAATCTGGTGGGTCGAACACGACCCAGTGTTTACTCAGGGGCAAGCAGGTAAAGCTGAGCATGTTTTAGTACCGGGCGATATCCCTGTGGTTAAAGTTGATCGAGGTGGTCAAGTAACCTATCACGGACCCGGTCAAATTGTCGGTTACACTCTAATCAATATTAAACGTTTAGGGATAGGGGTTAGAGCCTTAGTTACCATTCTTGAAGAAAGTATTGTTTCAATTCTACAAAAATACGGTGTAGATGCTTACCCAAAAGCAGATGCGCCAGGCGTTTATGTGAACGAACACAAAATAGCTTCATTAGGACTTCGAATTCGAAGGGGCTGTTCTTTTCATGGTTTAGCGCTGAATATTAATATGGATTTATCACCATTTTTAAGAATTAACCCGTGTGGATATCAAGGGCTTAAAATGGTTCAAAGTAAAGATTTAGGTGGCCCAGATAATACTGAATTAGCGGCCGAGTTATTAACTTCAGAATTAATTACCAGGCTTGGTTATGTCCAGGCTATTAGTAAAGTAGGGTTCGATTATGAATAAGCCTATGCGTCCTCAAGCGGGCGTTAAAATGCGTGATGAAGACAAAATGCGTTTAATCCCAGTGCAAGTAATACCGTCAGAAAAATCTGAAATGTTACGTAAGCCTGAATGGATTAAAATTAAACTTCCTCCAAGCACAGAAAAAATCGACCATATTAAGCAAACAATGCGCAAAAATAAATTGCATTCAGTTTGTGAAGAAGCGTCATGCCCTAATTTATCTGAATGTTTTAATCATGGCACTGCGACCTTTATGATTCTGGGTGATATTTGTACTCGTCGCTGCCCATTTTGTGATGTAGCGCATGGCCGCCCATTAGCACCAGACCCTGATGAAGCTGAAAAACTAGGTAAAACCATTGCTGAAATGGGATTAAGCTATGTTGTTATTACCTCGGTTGACCGAGACGACCTTAGAGATGGTGGGGCACAGCATTTTGTTGATTGTATTGATTCAATTAGAAAATATAGCCCTGAGATTAAAATTGAAGTGTTAGTACCTGATTTTAGAGGGCGCATGGATGTTGCATTAGAGATCCTTAATACAAGCCCTCCAGATGTTTTCAACCATAATCTAGAAACGGCACCTAGACTATATAAAATGGCTAGACCAGGCGCTAATTATCAGTGGTCTCTTGATTTGTTGAAAAAATTCAAAGCTGCAAACCCGAATGTACCAACTAAATCTGGTTTAATGATGGGAATGGGTGAGACCAACGAAGAAATTGTTGAGGTTTTGAAAGACTTACGTGAGCACAATGTTGAAATGTTGACTTTGGGTCAATATCTTCAGCCATCGCGTCATCATCTCCCTGTGAAACGTTATGTTCACCCTAAAGAGTTTGATGAGTTGAATGATATCGCCAATGAACTTGGCTTTGAGCATGCTGCATGTGGCCCTATGGTTCGCTCTAGTTACCATGCCGACAAGCAAGCGGCTGGTGAAGCAGTAAAATAGTCCAGAATCTAGGAGCTAGCATAATACGCAAAATATTATGCTAGCTTTGTTTTACTAATGATGGAAATTTCAGAACCTTAGATTACACTCAAAAGTATCTTTTTACTCAAGTAAACTCTATGCTGAAATTACTTACCAAGACCACAAGTAAATTTTCTTTATCTTTATTGTTGCTAGCGTCCCCGTTAGTTGCTGAAGAATTAGAAGTTATTGAAGTTTCAGCTTTAAGAAAAACTCAAAATTTACAGGTAGCACCTGTTTCTGTATCCGCCTTATCAAATACCTTGCTAGAAAATGCTCAAGTTAATGGCTTAAATGGAATTGATCATCTAGTTCCTGGTTTGTCTATTGGCTTATTTAATATTGCGCAACCGCAAATTTTTATTCGAGGCATTGGCTCTAATGATGATGGTGCGGCTGGCGATCCGTCTATTGCTATATACATGGATGATGTATATATGAATAAATTGTCTAGCATTGCAATTGATACATTTGATATTCAAAGGATTGAGGTGCTTAAAGGTCCACAGGGTGCTTTGTATGGCAAAAATGGTGCAGGTGGGGCCATTCATATAATTAATAACAGGCCTGAATTCAACAACACAGCTAAATTTCAATTAGGCTTAGGCAATTTAAACTTTCGTACCGCCAACTTAATGGTAAATAAGTTAGTTACCAATGATCAAGCCGTACGACTTAGTTTAAGTCGTAAAGTTAGAGACGGTTACGTCACAAGCGCTATTCAACCTGAATTAAATTTTAACCAAGTGGATAATATGCATGCTAGGTTACAATACTTAGCTGAAATTGATTCAGACCAGCGCCTTGGCTTAGCAGCCTTTTATGTTCATGACTCTACATCTAGCCCTGGTCATATTGCCGATGGTGGGGCGATTGGTCATATCCATAGACTAGTAAACCCGACCGCTTTTAATCATTTTTATAAAAACTTCGCAACTCATTCAGGTCATGAAGAAAGAGAAGCATCTGGTTTTAAACTGGATTACCAAACTAAAATTAACAATGCTGATTTAATTGTCATTGCTTCTCATAATAAGGCTGATGTCTCAATTGCAGAAGTTATTGCGGGTTCCTCTATTCAGGTGAACAACTTCCTTGATGTGACAAATTTTATCGAAGAGCAACATGAACAAACGAGTATTGAAGCTAGGCTTTCTGGAGCGTTTAATCATTTTGAATGGATGTTGGGAGCCAGTATGCAGGATGCAACGACGAACAGGGTCGAGTCCTTGATAACTTATTTAGGGACGTCCTTTCCGCAAAATCCAACTCAACAAGTTTTGAGTTTACCTGCAGACTCAGTTCAGTATTCAGATAATCGCAGTTCGGCTATATATGCTGCAGGCGGTTGGAATTTGGACGACGTACACAAGTTACATTTAGGTAGCCGCTATAGTTATGATGCTAAAAAAGTAGATTTAGCCACAAACCAAGTTGACCAATTCACTATATTTGAACAATACGACACATTTGTGCGTAATAGTTTTTCAGAATGGACGCATGAGGTGAGTTTTTCGAGCCAATGGCGACAGAACATATTCAGTTATCTCCGATATAGTGAAGGCTTTAAAAGTGGCGGCTTTCAAGGGATGGCATCGACTAAATTAGCGGCTGAGACTGGTTATCTCCCAGAATACTCAACTAATTATGAAATGGGATTGAAATTAGATTGGTTTAGCAATCAACTTCGCACTAATTTATCTATTTTTACCACTCAGTATCAAGATTTGCAGGTTCAGAAACAAGTCGATGTCGGTGCTTTAGGGTACTTAGTGGTAGAAAATGCAGCCAAAGCAAATATAAAGGGAGCAGAGCTTGATTGGACATTTAGACCTAGTATGCAACCCAAGCTTGAATTAAGTGGCAATTACGCCTATTTGGACACTGAATATGAAAACTATGCAGATGATCCAAGGTATCAGGGAAATAAACTAAGAAATGCGCCTAAAACTAGCTATTCAATACGTATGGCTTGGTACGAAAGACTTAGTTTTGGTCAACTAAGCTTTGATACTATTTACAGCTATAAAGGAAAAACCTACCAAGATCCAGAAAATTTAGAGTCATCAATCATTCCTAGCTATCATTTAACTCATTTTAATTTCAAGCTGTCGAGTCGCGATACTAACTACTTTATGAAAATTTGGGTTGAGAACGCATTTAATCAAAAATATTTTATTCATAAATACGCTTCTCCAACAGGGATAGGAAGCTTAGTATTGGTTAACACTCCAGGCGCCCCTAGACAATACGGGGTAACTTTTGGTGTTAACTGGTAAATCAACTTAAAAAACCATCAAACATAGCTCTAAATTTAAACGATTTAATAAAAAAATAAAAAAGCGTAAAAAAAGATAATAAACTGGTTGACTTAGACCCTCAAAATCCGTTTAATACACGCCCGCAGCAGATGCACTTTGCTGTTACCTGTTTATGCCCAGATAGCTCAGTCGGTAGAGCAGGGGATTGAAAATCCCCGTGTCGGTGGTTCGATTCCGCCTCTGGGCACCATTTCAGGTGTTTTAAGAATGTGCCGACTTAGCTCAGTTGGTAGAGCAACTGACTTGTAATCAGTAGGTCGCCAGTTCGATTCCGGCAGTCGGCACCATTTTTAAAATTGAATGATTTATAGTTTTTGAATTATAAATAGGTATGCCCAGATAGCTCAGTCGGTAGAGCAGGGGATTGAAAATCCCCGTGTCGGTGGTTCGATTCCGCCTCTGGGCACCATTTTTATAAAATCAAGAATGCTAAAACAACCTTTGTTTTATTTCTTATATCATTCCTAACTTTTGAACTTACCAAACTCAAAAGTCGCTAATATAGCGAGCACTTTTTATGTGCCGACTTAGCTCAGTTGGTAGAGCAACTGACTTGTAATCAGTAGGTCGCCAGTTCGATTCCGGCAGTCGGCACCATTTATCTATTATTGAATAGAAACCTGTTTTCCACCCAAGTTAATATATTTATTAGTATTCCACTCTGTTTAATCTTATAGTTATTTTCATATTTGCCGATATAACCTGCAGAGAACTATCTAATTGGAATTGTGCATAGTGGCATTAGCTTGCGACGGCAGACAATATAAGTGTATTTTTACACTTTTTATTGCGCTTATATTATTACCTACAACCTTATCAGCAGAGCCGACTTATCAAAATAATTGGTACCTTGGAATACATTCAGGTCTAAGCCAAACTGATATAAGTCATGCAGAGTTGGATACGGCTTATCAAAATATTTCTTTAACTTATTTAGATATATCTAAGCAATCTACTTTTTATCAAGTTTCAGTTGGGTACGGTCTTAATCACATATTTTCGTTTGAGCTTGGTTATTTGGATCTTGGTAAAAGAGAAATAAGTTATTCAGGTTTAACAACCGATTTAAATACGTTTCATCAGCAAGTATCGCCCGCCTATGTTGATACTGGTAAGGGGGTAACAACAAATTTACTCCTAACTGTGCCTGTTTATTCTAATTTAAAAGCTACAGCTATGATTGGTGTATTTAATTGGCAAAATAAATTCTCATTAAACAATCAAGTTGGCCAAAGTTTACAGGTTGAGCAGTCTGGCAGGAGTTTGTCTTATGGGGCAGAGCTTAAGTATCAATTCACAGATAGGTTGCAGCTATATTCGCGCATTGAACAAGTAAATATGAAACGCCACAAGGTAATGAATTCAGCGTTAGGCATTCGTTACTTTTTTGGTATGCCGACTTGGGCTAATCATGCGTCATCCGATATAAAGTTAGCTAAAACCAGTACTCAGGCGATTAATCCACCCAACCAGACGACTCATACTGAACAGCCAACTCTTCGTCAAGTTAGCCTTGCGAAAAATGATAGCTTAGGTACTAAGCCTGTGCTTAGCGACATTGAAACGACTAAACTAAATGATCTGGATGATAATATTAATTTAGTTGATCAAACCATCACTGATAAATCAGCACAGAAAATAGATAAAGAGAAGAGTCTTAATAAATCGAATCAAGAAAACTTAGTTTTCGTTCAGGATATATCTGAAGCTGAAAGTACAGTTCAATATAAAACTAATCTTGACTTCAGACAGACAGGAAAATTGAACTTAGATTTTAAAGCTGATACTTATAAATTACAGAAATATCATCTTGAACCATTGGCAAGACTGACTCACTACATAAGAGATAAAGAACAAGCTCATATTTTGATTCGTGCAGGGATCTCTCCGTTAGATAAATCATCTTTGCAGCAAAGAGCTCGACAATGGCGAGTCCATGAATTAACTCAGTATTTTATCCGTCAAGGACTTCTTATTGAGAATATTTCTTTTGATTATAAAGAGTTAGCTGGATTTAGCCTTGAGTTGCAGCAGGCGAGCAATAAAACTGTAAACATAGAGACTGTGACATTTAAAGCCTATTCTGATTGGTTATCTTCTAGTACAAAAAAATTAATTCTAGAGGCAATCTCTAAACATGCATCAAATCATTCTCAGCCGAGAATTCATTTAATTTCCACACGCGGAAATCAAACTCCATTTTTAGGCTCTGTTGAGTTAACCGCTAATCGAGCTGAATTAATTAAGACAATTATTCAACAAAAATTTCCAGCAATACCCGTCACAGTCAACTATATTGTAAATGCCGATGTTCAAGGATATCCCCCGAACCAAGTCTCCATTCTAAAACGGTTATAACGAGAAAAGCATGCAGAAAACATTAAAACTATTTGCTAATCCCCTTATTTTATTGAGCTTTTTCTCGTTTACTTTGGGCGCTGCGAATGCGGGTTTGCCTTTCACAGAAGATTTTTCAGATCAAAATTTGTTAGATATTAGCAATTCATCGGCGGACTGGCTAACTGCTTCAGGCGTTGGCCAATTGCCGCAAGGTTATCCCATACTACCGAATATTACCCTACCGACAGAAGTTGCAGAGACAATAGGTACTGAAACAAATTGGACCCCTGGTGTCGCTTGGGGGGATGTTGACAAAGATGGTGATATTGATCTGATTTTTGTTAATAGTGGCCAAGCTAACAATTTGTATTTAAATGACGGCTCGAATACCTTTACAACTAGTGCTACATCTATTGCAACCGATAGTGTTAGTAGTACTTCAGCTGTCTTGGTTGATGTGGACAATGATACAGATTTAGATTTGGTTATAGGCAATTATGATGAAACCAATAAGCTTTATTACAACGATGGCACGGGCAATTTTGATGCGACTGGAACTCTGATTGGTGAGCATAATGGCAGTTGGATTTGGGGCGATAATCCAACGGAAAAAATTATTGCAGCCGATGTTAATAAAGATGGCTACATAGATATATTAACTGCAAATAATGGTATTACAGGCAATTATGGTACCGTAAATCGTATCTTTTTTAACGATGGTACTGGTAGTTTTCCTAGCAATACAGATATAGATTCAGAGAGTGATAATTCATCGAGTATAGTAGCTGCAGATTTTGATAACGACGGGCATTTAGATCTGGCAGTCGCCAATTACTGGCCAGCGCCAGCCGATCGAATATATCTCAATAATGGAGATGCGACTTTTTCATCTGCAATAAATTTATCCAGTTCAGATACAGATACCTATGATTTTGCTGTTGGCGATATTGACGCTGATGGTGATTTAGATCTAATAAGCGCTTCGATAGGTGAAAATCAAATTTATTTAAATGACGGCTCAGCTAATTTTACTTTGTTGGGATCTGTTTCTTCAGATGCCGTTTATAGTCAATCTATAAGTTTGCATGATCTAGATATGGATGGTGATCTAGATTTAATCATTGGCAACTCTAATGCGACTAATCAATATTTCTTAAATGATGGTACAGGCAACTTTTCAGCTGCGGTGCAATTAGGTAGTGAAAGTTTAGCGACTCATGAATTGGTTGCTGTCGATATAGATAAAGATGGTGATTTAGATTTTATTGCGGCTAATACAAGCGGTGATGGTAATAGATTATATCGAAACCATTCAGCGGGTGGTTGGGTTAAAGCAGGTACAGATGTTGGAACCGAATCTAATACCAGTACCTCTGTTGCCGTGGCGGATATCGATGGTGATTTTATTCCTGATTTAATTATTGGTAAGTCAGGCACAGCAAATTTAGTTTATTTTAATGATGGTTTAGGTGGTTTTTCTTCTAGTGGCACTAGTATTGGTAGTGAAACGGATGACACTCAAGATGTTGTTATTGCAGATGTCAATCATGATGGTTTTGATGACTTGGTTGTTGCGAATAATCTTATGACGAACAAATATTATTTAAATGATGGTACTGGTAATTTTTCAGCGACAGGGACAGACATAGGTAGTGAAACTGACGCAACCCAAGCTGTCTTAGTTAAGGATTTGAATGCTGACGGCTTAGTCGATGTAATCAGCATTGAGTCAAACGATACAACAAAAATATATTGGAATAGCGGAGGCGCTGTTTTCTCTAGTACAGGTGAAAGCTTTTCAACGGATGCCGATGACAGCCAAGCGGCGATTTTATTCGACGTAGATTCGGATGGCGAGTTAGATTTGGTTGTTATCAATAATGGCTTGGATAAAATTTACTTTAATTCAGGACAGGGTGTTTTTGCTTCGACAGGCACACAGCTTAGTAATGATGCATATAATGGTCGCGCGGTTGATTATGGTGATATAGATAATGATGGCGATCTTGATTTAGTGATCGCTAATGATAGTGCCGCTGATTTGTATTACCTTAATGATGGTTCTGGTAATTTTTCAACAAATGGTGGCAGTTTAGGGAGTGAAGCCGACACTTCTGAAGACATCAAATTAGTTGATTTTGACGCAGACGGTGATTTAGATGTAATAGTTGCTAAATCAACAGGCAACTTAATTTATTACAATCAAGGCGATGCCACTTTTAGTGATTCAGTTAGTTTAGATACAGATTCAAGCGACACTGCAGCGCTAGCTTATGCTGATTTTGATTTATCAGGCAGTATTGACATTATTGCGGCAAATTCATCTTCAATTTCCAAACTCTATTTTAATAACTCAATTGGTGGTTATTCATCAGAAAGTGCTGAAATTAGTTCAGCGACTAATAATTCTTTGGATGCTCAATTCGCTGATTTTGATCGAGATGGTTGGTTGGACTTAGTTGTTGCAAATGATGAACAGGCCATGCTGATCTATTTTAATGATGGTTTTGGTAATTTATCTGCTACAGGCGTTGATATTGGTGCTAGCACTGAAAAACCACAAGAAATGCGAATTGGTGATCTCGACCTAGATGGTGACATGGATATAGTCACAGCCAATTATAATCAAGTTAACAAGATGTATTTAAATGATGGAACAGGGAGTTTTACTGCGGTTGATATTGGCTCTGAAATAGAAGTGACTTGGGGAATAGGATTAGCTGATTTCAACCAAGACGGATATCTAGATATAGTGGTTTCGACAGGTTCGGGCTCGACCAATAAAATATATTTAAATAATGGTGACGGCAGTTATCCAGTATCGGGTACAGACATTAGTAGTGATACTTTTGGTGATGGCGTTGCAATTGTAGATGTTAACCAAGATGGTAAATTAGATATATTAATTACAGGCTCGCAAACCTATTTATACTTAGGCAATGGTGACGGCAGTTTTCAGTCAAGCAGTGTGATAGGTGCATCAAACAGCTCAGCTGCTAGCGTTAGTTTTGCTGATTTAAATAATGATACCTATCCAGATATGGTGATAGGCTATGGATTTTCTGGCGATTTAACCAATCGTTTATATTTAAATGATGGAACTGGGAATTTTCCATCTTCAGGCACAGCTTTAGGCGCTCATCTAGACCAAACTCGTGATCTAGATTTACTCGACATAGACAAAGATGGTGATTTGGATATTGTTTTTTCTAATGTAGGTCAAACCAATAAACTACACTTAAATGACGGTCAAGGTAACTTTGATACTGGTAGTGACTTATCTAGCGAGATTTATGATACTTGGGCGATTGAATTTGCTGATGTTAATTTAGATGGCTATTTAGAATTAGTCACTTTGAACGCAGCTCAAACGAATCGAATTAATACAATTAATCGTTTTTCTCCCGCATCATCTCAAATTTCATCTATTACATTAAATTCAAGCATTACAGATATACCTAGAGCAATATTAACGGCGTCTGAAACTTTATCGGATCATACGGGTGTTGAATATTTACTGTCGAACGATGCTGGGGTGAATTGGTATCCAGTAACAAGTGGGGTTGCATTTGATTTCCCTAATGGCATTGATGGTGATTTACAGTGGCGAGCTAAGCTTAGTAGTAGAAGTGCTCGATATACACCTGTTATAAACCAGTTGGTGGTGGATTTTCAAAATACAGAGCCAGAAATAACGAGTATAGAAGAAACCACTGCATCAGAAGGCGTTGAATATTCTTATACTTTTACTGCAACAGATATAGATGTCGCTGACAGCTTAACGCTTTCTGCTCCTATATTACCGATCTGGTTGAGTTTTGACAGTGCAACAAGGGTTTTGTCTGGAACGCCAGATTTTTCTCATGCCGGTAGTCATAGTGTTACTTTACAAGTGAGTGATGGTACGGATGATGTTTCTCAAAGCTTTACAATAGAAGTTAATGTTTACCCTGTTATAACGACTTTAGAAGAAACCACTGCATTTGAAGATTTAAGCTATTCTTACACTATCGCGGCGACAGATTCGAATGGTGATAGTTTAACTTATTCAGCATCAACTTTACCTAGCTGGTTAAGTTTTGATTCGGGAAGTACGACTCTTTCAGGAACCCCTACTAACAATGAAGTTGGAGACCATTCCGTTGTTTTATCTGTATCGGATGGCGCTTTGAGTGTAGATCAAAGTTTCACTGTAACAGTATTTAACGTTAATGATTCGCCAGTCATTACTTCAACTGAAATCACTAGTGCGACTGAAGATACCGCTTATGCTTATACATTTTCGGCAAGTGATGACGATGCCCCCGATGCTTTAATCTTATCTGCGCCAACGCTGCCGTCTTGGCTGAATTTTGATAGCAGTACTGGCGTATTATCTGGCACGCCAACCAATA
>NZ_KQ130485.1 GCF_001050375.1 Catenovulum maritimum
CCAAAAAAAACTAGATTTGATCATACTTTGGGGTTATTTAGCAACTAAAGTATGATCTTGCCCTGGTATGAGGTGTGCATTTTAATAAAATAATCAGGAAAAATTTCGGGCAACTGGAACTGACTTTTGAGTTTCGATTTCCCCTTCCTATTACAAGCTGCGCATAAAAAATATGCACTCTTATATACCTCCCACTCTAGTATCTTCATTCGAGCATTAAATTTCTTTCCGCAGCAATAGCAGTTTTGAGCAGGAAGAGACTCTTGTTTTTGGCGCTTCGTATAACATTTCCGACATAAAGCACATTGCTCTTCGTTGACTGTAAGCGTGTACCTATTTTCCTTGTGGATACTTATTACGTCATGGCAATCGTAGCATTTAGACTTTTTAGGATTTAAGTAGTAAATCAATACAGCTATAGAGAAAACCAAGGTAAATAAGGATGATATTAAAGTTTCTAGATTGTCCATGCCATTAACCGATAATGAAAGAGTGCATTCAATGAACCTACTTTGCTAAAAAGAAAGACAGCTCAAATAAATTGAACAGAACGAAGTAAATCCCAACAAAGTATAATTTGTCCTGAGCAGTCTATTTAATTCGATCTAATTTAATATATTTTTAAATATTTGAACATTCGAATAAAACGAGGTGACTGGGAGAAAGACATAGTGGCTAAAACAATACTGGAGTTTGCATAGAAAATAGCGAGGGAACTTCGTTTGTCTTAGCAATATACTACTTGATGATTTTGATTAGGTTCAGAGCAAACTTTAGGCTGAAATATCAGCTTATTCAAGGCAACTAATTTAGCTTTAACAAGATTTAAGCTATTGGCTCAATAAGCCATAGCCATAGATTGAATCTTTCCCTGGGGGACCTAAATCGGTCACCTTTTGAATGAGTGTTTGATAAAAATTAGAGTTTCGTTGAGCTAATTTTTCGCAAGCAACATAAGCCGTTACAACCGGAGTTGCGATTGATGTACCGGATTCTGCGCCAAACTCCCCCTCTCCTCTTGCCGTTTTAACTGCAACGCCGACAGCAGCAAAGTCAACATACTCTCCTCGATTAGCCCAGCGGTAAATTCCAGCTTGTTTGTCTACTGCGGTTACCGCAATAACTTGCGGATAAGCGGCTGGATACATAGGTGGAGCGCTTGGACCTTGATTACCAACCGCAGCCACTATAGTCACCTGTTGGCTATGAGCCAATTTTACAGCCTGAGCAAGCACCGAATTGTCTGGCCCTGCTAAACTCATATTAATCACCTTAACATCTTGCTGAATTAACCAATCTAAACCTTTAATTAGATTAATCAGAGCCGCGCCTTGTGCATATTTACCTTGGGGGTGAAAAACCGCTGCCGAATATAACTGTGCATTTGGCGTCAGTGCTGGAATGACTGGAGAGGAACTCACCAGAAGCGCAGCAACAGCGGTACCGTGAGCCTGAGGTGTTTGAATATTCTCGGCCAAAAAGGATTGTTGAATAATTTGGCTCTGAGCTAAAGCTAGATGCTTAGTATTGATTGCTGTATCGACCATACCCAGCTTGATTCTATCATCGCATACCTGTCGATTCTGGTTTAAATTTTCTTGTGTCGAACTCGCTGTTGTTTCAGCATTTTGCGCTGTATAAACATGGTTACGGTCAATTTTATTCATTAAATGTGAGGGTAAGGTTTTGCTAAGTTTTTGGTAACTGTCATAACTAGCTGGCACCTGAAACTTAACCAGATTTAAACCTAAACTAGGAAAAGATTCTTGCGCCTGAATATGAATATTGAGTTCAGCTACGGCCCGATTAAATTGTCTTAATTCAGCTAGGGTAAACCAGGCAAGCCATTGCTGAGCAATCGCTCGCCAACCATTTTCGACTTCAACATCTTGGTATAGCAAGTTACCCTGGCGATCTCGAACATCCATTTTTTTAGCGAGTTCGGTCACTGGTGTAATTAACTCTAAGTTAATTATTTCACTCGCCAAGTTGTCTACTTTTATATGGGTTTGATTGGTTATAGGTTTGATTTTCTCGGTTTTTATATCCGAAACGCGTTCGCTAATAGTTTGATTCACATCTTCAATTTGAGAGGTAACCGACTCTAAATCGAGCAAGTTAGCAAAGCTAGGCTTTACAGCAAAGGCTAAAAGCAAAATCCCATGTTTAAAAAATGTCATAATTTACCCCACAAAAATGATTGTTAACCTGAACTCGGAAGAAGAAGCGACCTAAGGCATTGTAATAATTTAAAATTAAACACAATAATAAGGAAAAACTGCTCCTAGCAAGCAAGTTATTATCCCGAATTCAAGTTTGTTACTCATGTACCCAACTACAAACCTAATGCTTGATAAAATTTAAGAGTAAGCTAGGACTATTAGTATAAAAACGTATTAAATTAAAAAAAATTCCATTTTTTGGGAATAAATAAAATTCTAGTCCGTCTACCTAGTGTATAGGAGATATAAAATGAAAACTGAATTAACCTTGTTAGTGCCAATGATACGACGTTTTGCGTTTTCGTTAACCGGAAACCAGCATGATGCAGATGATTTATTGCAAAATACAGTTGAACGAGTGCTGGCTAAAGGCGTACCAGAAGATGTCGACTTAAATAAATGGGTATTTAGAGTTTGCCGAAATTTATGGATTGACGAATACCGATCAAGAAAAGTACGCCAAACCGCGGCTGAGTCACCTGAATTAAGCCAATACAGCGAAGTTAGCGCAGAACATGTTATGCAGCAAAAATTAAGTTTGCAGCAAATTAATACCGCTATGGATGTTTTACCAAACGATCAAAGATCGATTATTTCTTTAGTCGCGATTCAAGGCATGTCGTACAAGGAAGTCGCAGAAACCTTAAGCGTACCTTTAGGTACAGTGATGAGTAGATTAGCAAGAGCGCGAGCTAGCTTAAGCCAGTGCTTAAAACACGAAATGGAGAGCTTATCTCATGAGCCAGCTTAATATTACCGACGAAATTTTATCTGCATTTTTAGATGCGGAATTAACTGAAACAGAAATGCAGCAAGTTAGAGAGCAACTGCTTATTGATGATGGTTTAGCAGAAAGGCTTGCCGACCTTGCGATGGTCGATGAAATTATCGCAAATCAGTACCAAGAAATTAACCATCAGCCTATACCTTCAGCTGTATCTGAGCTACTAGCAGAAGACAAGCAGCAAGCTGTGGAATCAAAGCAAACGAATATAGTTCAGCTGAGTAAATGGCAAAAAATGCATAAATCAGTGCAACAACATGTGGCGATGGCGGCTTCTGTGGCTTTGGTTGCAGGCTTTAGTGTTGCGAGTTTACTCTCAACAAATGCTTCATTTGATAACGAACAACAATGGGCTCAAATAACGAATATGTTAGAGCAAAAAGCAAGTGGTGAAAGCGATATTTTAGCCAATGGCGATATGTTTAAACCTAAATTGAGCTTTAAAAACCAAGCGGGTCAATTTTGTCGCCACTACGAAATGACTAGCGAAATACAGGCATCACAAAATATAGCTTGTCGAATGGCTGGTGAGTGGCAGTTAACTGCTAGCTTTTTTCAAGCCAAGCAAGACGAAAATCAGTACCAAACAGCCACATCAAACAGCCAAGTTAGAAATTATATTGAGCAGTCAGCTGTGGGCGATTTTCTAGATAGCCAAGCGGAACGAGCCGCGATAGCAGCTCAGTGGTCAAAATAACTTCAACATATTAGGGTTCGCCCAGGAGGTAGATATGAAAACTTCAGCCCATTTAAATGCAAAAATGATACTTGTGTTTAGCTTTATCTTGCTAGCAGGTTGCGCAGCTAAGTCAGAATACAAGCCAGCTAACAACTCAGGTTATGGCTACCAAGAAAGCTTAATTAACGCTGACAGATATAGAGTCCAGTTTAAAACTCGTGGTGATGATAGAGCCAAAGTTGCAGACTTTGCTTTATTGAGAGCGGCAGAGTTAACGGTTCAGCAAGGTTATGACTGGTTCATTGTGGTATCAAAAGAAACCGTCGTCAATAAAGCAGAACAAAGACCTAATATCAGCGCCAGTAGAGGCGTAAACGCAACTAGAGAATGTGGTTTACTTGGCTGTAAAACCTCATATCGACCATCCACCAGCATAGGTGTTGGCTTTACCTTTGGTGACCAATCTAACGACATTGAGTCTATTTTAGAGATAAAAATGGGTAAGGCTGTACGCCCAGACATTTTGGAAAGCTATAACGCACAAGAAATTGTGGATAATATGACGCAAAAATATAAATTAGCTAATACAGCTAAAGAATAAAATATGTTAGTGAACATATTTTAAAATCAATTATGCTAAAGCCATAGTTTAATCTGGAGTTAACTATGGCTTGGCAATCAACACACAAACTCAAAACAAAACAGAAGATTCTCAGTAGCGCTGCAACTTTATTTACTCATAATGGATTCGATAAAGTTTCAATCAACGATGTAATGAAACATGCTTCGTTAACCAGAGGTGCATTTTATGCACACTTTAAATCGAAAGCGGATTTATATCAGCAAGCATTGCTATCTGCTTCAAGCTATGCCTCTAATAGTATGCAAGCACTTGCTACGCCAAAAGATTTAAAATCTATCACCCAGCTATATCTTAGCAAGGGTCACAGAGATACCGAGCGAGCTGGTTGTCCACTGGCGTTTTTAATTACAGATATTAACCAACAAGATGAGCAGGTTAAACAAACCTACACTGAGATATTTAAAAGGTTTATCACGCATATTGAAAGCTATGGATTAGATCAACAACAGGCTTTGAAACATGCAAGCACTATGATTGGGGGAATGGCGCTATCTAGAGCATTAACTGACCTTGAGATGAGTAATAAATTACTTGAAGCTTGTCAAACTAAAGAAGGTTAATTTGATTTAGCGAGGGTGAATATAAGCGTTAAAAACTCAAAACTAGAGCTGAATTTTTAACGCTAATCTATCTAAAATATAAAGCTCACCAGCGCTTAATCGGCTTTGGCGAATAAGTTGCCAATTTTCCAGAATCGACCTGTTGATTTTGAACCTTTCTGGCCTATGTAACCATGCCATAATTGAGCGAGTGCATCTCTGGCCTCTAAGCTAAACTCAGGCTGTATCAAGCTTAAGCTAGGATCTTGTAAGATTTCGGCATTTTTTTCTGGTGGATGACTAATTTGCCATAAGCCGATAAGCATAGCGTAACTACGCATTAATAATTGGGCACAGGTTTCGTGCTCATCGAGCTCTAAACGACTGGCTAAATCTTGAGATGCTGAAGTGACAATTTGAACTAGTCTTTGCTTAAAGTTAAGTAAAATTTCTGAGTCAACATTCTGTTCAATAATAGAACTGCTTAAGCTAGCTAATTGGAAAAACTGAGGCTGGCTCTCAATATAATGGCAAATCGCATTGATAATTTCATCTGAGTCAGGCTTATCTGCTGTAATTGCTGAACGTATATCAGCAAACCAAGCTTGATAGTGTTCTTCTAACAGTGCGAGGAAGATCTCTTCTTTGCTCTTGAAATAAAGATAAACAGTGCCTTTAGCTATACCTGACTTACTGGCAATTGCGGCTGCGGTAGGTAAAGCATCAGGTTCAATATCAAATAATTCTGCTGCTGTACTTAAAATTAATTCACGCTTTATCGACTTGTCTTCAGCTGATCTGGCTCTTTTTGCAGTTTTTAACATACTTGTTATCCTTATCCATTAAACAGTATCAAGATACTTTTTTTATCGTCATTACCTATATAAGATTTAATAAATTAACTAACTTAACAATGCATTAGAATTAATTATTTATGACAAATTTAAGTATAACGAAATTATAAGTGACTTACTCAAACTGAAAGATCATTTTCAGTCAGTTAAACTCATTTTAGAACTTAATTTTACTTGCGGTCAATTAATGTACTAAATTAAAGTAATATAGGAATATACTTTTTAGTTATAGCAAGGGGAATTATGTCGATCTCTAAGTTGATCAGTGCAAGGGTTATTTCTGTTGGTATGGATGACGCTTTATGGCTAGTTCAAGATTTAATGAACCAAGCCAAAATTCATCATTTACCTGTGGTTTCAGGCAAAAAATTAGTGGGGGTTATTTCAGATCGTGATTTACGTTCAGCTTTAAGCCCATTTATAGGGACAGCTGGTGAGTATCAAAGAGATAAATCCACCCTAGAAAAAAGAGCGCATCAAATCATGTCGCGCGATTTAATTACGATCACCCCAGAAACAGGCGTGGTTGCGGCAGCAGAGCTTATTTTAGCCAATGATATTAGTGCCCTACCCGTAGTAAATGAACACGCCGAATTGGTTGGTATTGTCACTTGGCGAGATATTTTACGTTATGCGATTGATAGAGGCCATCAGGGCACTCAATAACTCTTAATAAACGACTAATACATTAAAAAAGTTAGGCTTGAGCATAGACCTGTTTGCTACCTATCCAGCGATTGACCAAGGGTAATAATAACTCTGTATGCTGCCTTTCTATTTTATTTGCCAAATTTCTCGCGGTAGGAATCAATTCAGAATCCCGCATTAAATCAGCAACTTTAAAAGTCATATCTCCAGTTTGCTTAGTCCCGAGTAATTCTCCTGGTCCTCGAATTTCAAGATCTTTTTGTGCAATATAAAAGCCATCCGTACTTTCACGCATCACACTTAAACGTTTAAAGCCATTATCAGAGAGTGGCGTCTTGTATAATAAAACACAATGACTGGCGACTGAGCCTCGCCCAACTCGTCCTCTCAGTTGATGCAACTGAGCTAAACCTAAACGTTCAGGGTTTTCTATTATCATCAAGCTGGCATTAGGCACATCGACCCCAACCTCAATCACTGTAGTTGCAACCAATAAATCGAGTTCGCCATTTTTAAATGCGCTCATCACCTGTTGCTTTTCACCCGATTTCATTCGACCATGCACCAAACCTATCACTAAGTTCGGTAGCGCAGCTTGCAGTTGTTCACATGTATCCTCTGCCGCTTGGCACTCTAAAACTTCAGACTCTTCAATTAAGGTACATACCCAGTAAACTTGTCGCTTTTCCGTTTTACAAGCATGCTCAACTCGACTGATGACTTCTGCTCTGCGCGTATCCGGTACTACGGCAGTCTGTATTGGTGTTCGTCCTGGCGGCAATTCATCTATGACAGAAGTGGTTAAATCTGCGTATGCTGTCATCGCCAATGTTCTAGGAATAGGCGTTGCCGTCATGATTAATTGGTGCGGTACAAAACCCGTTTTCAGCCCTTTTTCTCTTAAGCTTAATCTTTGATGGACACCAAACCTATGTTGTTCATCAATAATCACTAAAGCCAGATTTTTAAATTCGACAGACTCCTGAAATAGCGCGTGAGTGCCTACAACCATCTGGCTTTCACCTGATAAAATTCGGGCTGTGGTTTCTCGTTTTTGCTTCGCGGTTAGTTTTCCAGCCAGCCAATCGACCTTAAACCCTAAAGGTTCAAACCAGCGACTAAAATTGATTGCATGTTGCTCTGCTAAAATCTCAGTTGGCGCCATTAGCCCGACCTGTAATCCCTGCTTTAAAGCAGATAGTGCAGCTAATGCCGCAACGAGCGTTTTACCAGAACCAACGTCGCCTTGCACTAAACGCATCATAGGTATAGCTTGCTGCATGTCTTGTTGAATTTCAGCAACTACTCTTTGCTGGGCTTGAGTTGGTTCAAATGGTAAAGTCGCCAAAAAAGTATTAATTTGCGCGTGTTCAACCCTAATGGCTGCCGCTTTATGCTGTTGAGTTAACGCCCTTAATTGCAACATACTCAGGTTATGCGCCACTAGCTCTTCAAAAGCTAAACTTTGCTGCGCAGGATGCAAGCCTTGTTCTAATAACTCAAGTGCTACGTCTGGTGGCGGTCGATGTAATATTTGTAAGGCCTGCTTTAAGCCAAAACGATTTAGCCGCATGGATTCAGGCAGCAACTCTTGTACTTCACTTCTTGCCAATAATGCGAGTGCTTGATCGGTTAAATTTCTTAATTGAGTTTGCTTTAAACCTTCTGTGGCATGATAAACAGGGGTTAAAGCCTCTTCAACTGGAGTGGGTTTATCTGCAGAAACTATCTTATATTCTGGATGAATAATTTCCCAGCCATGCCTTCCTCGCTTTATTTCACCAAAAGCATGAAGCGTTTTTCCAACACTGAGTTGGCTTTTCTGTCCGGCATTAAAATGAAAAAATTTAAGGGTTAAGCTACCCGTACCATCATCAACTTTACAAGTCAGCATCCGGCGACGCGCAAATACCAGATCACAACTAAGGATCTCAGCTCTAATTCCAACTTGCATTTCAGGACGTAAATCGCCGATTGGACATACTCGAGTTCGATCTTCATAGCGATACGGTAAATGAAATAATAAGTCTTCAACCGAGTGAATATCTATATTTGCTAGCTTCTCAGCCAATTTGGGGCCAACACCAGCAAGAGTCTTTACGGCTTGATTCGCCAAACGGCTTATTTGCATGAGATACAACTTAAACAACTGTTGAAATTAACAGTAGTTTAGCCGTTTAGTCGATTTTCGACAAGTTGAAAAAATATCAGCTAAAAAACGCGATTAACAGGCGAGACAGGTTTGTTTCAATAACTGTGAATACTTACTTGCTTACTAAGCTAAATTTATCCGCTAGATCCTTAGGGTCATAATTTTGCTCAGCGGCCATAGATAACACTGAAAATAAAGCAACACTCAAACATACAATACAGGTGACACAAAGTCGGGCAAAGTTTCTTAACTTTATTGTTTTCATTATTTGTCATTAACCTTTTGCTTATTCAACTAATTATCAGTTTATAAGCAAAAAGTGCATATAATGTGCAAAAACTGAGTAAATTAAACTTTAAATAAATAAGCGCTCGCTTTAATCAAGCTAAAGCAATAAAGTGTTATACAGAGTTTTTAAAAATAAATCACAATGACAAAGATAGCGATTTTTGTAGATGTGCAAAACATTTACTACACCACAAAACAAGCCTATAACAGACAGTTTAACTACCGTGATTTTTGGAAAATTGTGAATTACCAAGGTGACATAGTCGAGGCGACCGCTTACGCGATTCAACGTAGTGATGATGGCCAACATAAGTTTCAAAGCGCATTAAAACATATAGGCTTTAATGTGAAACTAAAACCATTTATCCAAAGAGCAGATGGTTCCGCTAAAGGGGATTGGGATGTCGGTATTGCAATCGATGTGCTAGAAGCGGCAAAGCGAGTTGATAAGGTTATTTTACTATCTGGCGATGGCGATTTTGATTTATTACTGCATAAGATCCGCCAAGCTTATGGTGTTACAGCAGAAGTTTACGGTGTGCCAAGTTTAACGGCGAATTCCTTAATTGAATCTGCCGATAGATTTCATCCTATAGTCGAAGATTTACTGCTTTAAACCGCTCAAATCTAATCTCGGCATAGCTGATTTATATAGTCTTTATGCTGAGGAAAACGTTCGATTAAGGTTTTACTATCTGCCATCTCGAAATCGGCAAAATCAAATCCAGGCGCAACAGTACAACCAACTAAACTATACAAACTTGTTGGTTTAGGCCGAGAAGCAAACCAGTGCCCCGCCTTAACAACATACTGAGGTTGTTCACCATTAGTAATATCTTGCCCAAGCAAGGTAACGCTTAGCGTCCCCGCTAAGTCAATTTCAATAATTTCTAATGTTTGACCCGAATAAAAATGCCACATTTCATCAGACTTAATTCGATGAAATGCTGAAAAATCACCTTGTTCAAGTAAAAAATAAATCCCCGTTGAACATGCTCTTTCGGCATCAAACCCCATAGCTTGAATAGTTAACTCACTGCGATAGGTTTCTGTAAAATAGCCACCTTCTGGATGCGGTACTAAATTTAACTGCTGAACTAAATCTAAAGCCACCATTTAAGAACGCCAAAAAGTAGGAGTGAATAAAACCAACAGGGTGAATACCTCTAATCGTCCAAATAGCATGGCAACAACCAAAATACTTTTTGCAGTATCTGGAATGCTACCGAAATGACTTGCCACCTCACCTAAGCCAGGACCTAAGTTATTTAAACAAGCAACGGTTGCAGAAAACGCAGATAAATCATCCATACCAGTAGCAATTAAGGCAATCATAATCACAACAAAAACAACAGCGTAAGCTGAGAAGAATCCCCAAACGGCATCTATCACTCTATCAGGTAAAGCTTTACGACCTAATTTAATAGAAAATACGGCTTTAGGATGAACCAATCGATTTAATTCTCTAAGACCTTGAAGATACAACAAGATAACCCTAACCACTTTTAAACCACCACCAGTTGAGCCGGCGCAACCACCTATAAAACTAGAAAAAATAAGTAAGATAGGTAAAAACAATGGCCAATCGGCAAAGCTGTCTGTGGCGAAGCCAGCCGTTGTACTAATGGAAACTGCCTGAAATGCAGCTTGGTTGAATGCTGTTTCTGGTGTTTCAAAATAGTTATTATCTAGTAAGACTAAAAAACACAAAATGGTCAGACCAAGCTGAATACCCAAAAAGACTTTAAATTCAGGATCTTTTAAATAATTTAGAATAGATCGGGATTTGACAACACCATAATGTAGTGCAAAGTTAACCCCAGAAATAAGTAAAAAGATAACACAAATCCAATTGATTAATGGGCTATCAAAATAGCCTAGACTGGCATCATGGGTCGAGAAACCACCTATTGCTATAGTGGAGAAAGAGTGACAAATAGCATCAAACAAAGTCATACCCGCAGCCCAATAGGCCAAAGTACAACTAATGGTTAAAGCTAAATAAATAAACCAAAGATGTTTTGCTGTGTCCGCTATCCTTGGTGTCATTTTTGAGTCTTTAACCGGACCAGGCGTTTCCGCACGGTAAAGCTGTAAACCACCAATACCTAACATAGGTAAAATCGCAACAGCTAAAACAATGATCCCCATACCACCAAACCATTGTAGTTGCTGCCTATAAAATAGAATCGCTTTAGGGTATGTGTCTAAACCGGTTAGTACTGTCGCACCGGTTGTGGTTAAACCAGAAAAACTTTCAAATATAGCATCTGTAATACTGATTTCGGGTACATCTAGAAAGGCAAATGGCATAGCCCCTGCTAAACCCAGAACTGTCCAGAATAACACGACGATCAGAAAACCTTCACGGGCTTTTAAATCGCCCATTTCAGCACGATTTGGGTACCACAAAATCATACCAATAATTAAACTAGCGACAAATGCTAAAACAAAAGCAAGACCACCACCGTCTTTATAAATGAGTGAAACAAGTGCAGGTGGAAGCATTGAAATGCTGAATATCCCAACCAAGATACCAAGTATTCTAATTATCGAACGATATTTCATTTTAGTTATGCTTCCCTAGGTTCTAGCTGTAGTTGCATTTCGCCTAACTTACTCATTAATTCTTCTTTTTCATTATCTGCAATCGCAACCGTTAGCCAAACTTTATCAGTAAAGTCTGTTGTAATTATGTCAGCCGATGCTTGTGCTAACCAATAATTAATTTGATCTAGGTGACGGTAATCGCAACCAATTTTATATTCGTCTTTGGGCACATATACTTGAGTAGCTAAACTAGCTAAAGCTAATTTAACACCACCCGCATAAGCTTTGACGAGTCCACCAGTACCTAATTTGGTACCGCCAAAGTAACGAATAGAAACCGCTAGAATATGCCCAATACCAGAACCTTGTAGTACAGCTAACATAGGTTTACCTGCTGTTCCGCTGGGTTCGCCATCATCAGAAAACCCCATCAAGCTATGTTGAGTTGGACTACCGGCAATAAAGGCGTAACAGTGATGTCTTGCATCTGGAAATTCTATTTTTTGTTGCTGTACTAGATTTTTTGCATCTTCAAAACTTGTCAATTTAAAGACACGAGTAATGAATCGGCTATTCTTAATCACTTCTTCGACTTGATGATCCGCTTCTGGGATTGGGTAAGCTTGCATACTAGGTTGTGCTTTCAAATTATCAATTGTCACGACAAATTCATCAAACAAGTATTGTAACCAAGCGCAAAATATTAAAGACTAGCTCGAAATTTAAATCCAACTGGATAAATTATGACAAGCGCAAGTTCACAAACTGAAAATCAAAAACCTAATGGTACAGGCATTACTCGAGTTATCAAAGCAGCAAGTTGCTCATTTAAAGGACTAAAAGCTGCTTTTGTTCATGAAGCAGCATTTAGACAAGAATTGTTATTAGTTCTATGTTTAATGCCTATCGCCTTTTTTACTAGCGAATCTTTAACCCGATTTATGGCTTTAGTCTCGGTATTAATATTAGTTTTAATCGTCGAGCTATTAAATTCGGCAATAGAAGCAACAGTAGATAGAATTAGCTTAGACCATCATATTCTCGCCGGGCGAGCGAAAGACATGGGCTCAGCAGCGGTTGCACTTAGTTTATTGACTGCAGCAATTGTTTGGATAGGACATATCTATCTGTTAATTTTTACGCCATAATCTAAGTTATTTGGTTTTTTAGGTTTTTATATGGCGCATAATCATGGGCATCACGGACACCACCATGGGCATCATCACCACCATACAGGTTCAGAGAAAAACATAGCGATCGCTTTTTTTCTCAACCTTGGTTTTACGATAATAGAAATCATTGGCGGGTTATGGACAAACAGCACTGCAATCTTGGCAGACGCGATTCATGATTTGGGTGATTCACTCGCAATCGGCTTAGCCTGGGCGCTGCAAACCTTCTCCAAGAAAAAACCAAACGAGCAATTTACTTATGGTTATCGCCGCTTTTCTTTACTCGCGGCATTTATCAATGCATGTGTATTAGTTGTTGGGTCAATTTGGATCTTATTCGAATCTATCCCTAGGTTGTTTAACCCTGAAATGCCACTTGCCGAAGGTATGGTGGGATTGGCGATACTGGGGATTATTGTTAATGGCGCTGCAGCTTGGCGTTTGAGTAAAGGCGAGAGCCAAAGCGAAAAAATCTTAAACTGGCATTTAATTGAAGATGTCATGGGTTGGGTTGCCGTATTAATTGTAAGCCTGATTTTATTGGTTTATCCGATCGCCATTTTGGATCCCATTTTATCAATCGCTTTTACTTTATTTATTGTGGTCAATGTCATTCGAAATCTAAAGCAGACTATTCTATTATTTTTGCAATCAGTACCAGATGAAACATTAGTCGAAAGCCTCACTCAATATTTAAAGTCACTTCCGCAAATTGAAGATTTACATCACTTACATTTATGGTCTTTAGACGGTGAACGACATGTATTAACTGTGCACTTAAAATTAGCGTCGCCACTGGATGCGGCCGAGCAACTCGCGTTGAAAAACACGCTGCACGAAAATTTGCACCAATTTGATTTAGCACACACGACAATCGAGCTTGAACTACCAAACGAAACTTGCCGAGATCATAACATCCCGTATTAGCAATTTAGATTTATCCCGCTATATTCAGTGTTAAGAATCTTAATAAATTGGATATGATATGCGCTGGTTTCCTCTGATTGCTTTGCTCCTTTTCCCAACCATATCTAACGCTCAAACCTTATTTAGCGATTTTAGTTTAAGCTACTTAAAAGGCAGTAACTATCAAGTTGGAGATCCAGAAAGGCAGTTACTAACGCTAGAATATGTCAATGCCAGTACTTGGGGAGATCTCTTTTTATTTACAGACAGAAGTCATAGTAAAAATGGCAATAAAACCAGCTACTCAGAAATATCACCTAGGCTCAAAATTTGGCAATCAGAAACACATAGTTTAATCAATCAAATTAGTCTATCGACAACTGCCGAGCTCGGGGAAGACTTTGCAAATTATCTGTATGGTGTAGGTATAGATCTAAATATCCCAAAATTTAAATTTTTCAAACTCAACCTACTAAAACGAAATAACGAGCAAATAGAAGACAACTGGCAACTAACCTATGTTTGGGCGATTCCTTTTCAATTTTCTGGCCATCAATTTATCTACGATGGCTTTATCGATTGGAGTAGTAAAAACAACCAAACGTACGCCAGCGTAAATTTTACCTCGCAATTAAAGTATTCGATTTCGTCTTTATTCAATACAGAAAACAAAGTTTACCTAGGTACTGAAATTGTTTATTGGAGAAACAAATACGGCATAGCGGACCTAACCGAGAAAAACCTAAACCTATTAATTAAATACCACTTTTAATTTAAGTTTGGGATATTCTCCATAATTACATTTTTGAGGTTTTCTTGATCGAATGGCTTGCCAACATGCGCATTCATACCTGCTGCAATAAATGTATCCACCTCGGTTTGCATAACATGAGCTGTCATCGCAATAATAGGAAGCTGCTGTATATCATAATGCTGTCTTATAATTTTAGTTGCGGAAATACCATCCATGACAGGCATTTGAATATCCATTAAAACTAAATCAAATTTTTGTTGGTTGATAACATCTATCGCGAGTTGACCATTCTCAGCACAAACCACATTAGCCCCTAAGTGATTTAATACCGTCATAGCGATTTCTCGATTAATGTCATTATCTTCCACAACCAATAAATTTAAGTTTGCTAATGGCTTACTTTCACTCTGCAAAGCTAATCCGGTAAGCTTTAAGTTAGGTCGAATAATTGCATCCAGTTTGCTATAGATATCATCAGAAATATAAGGTTTAGTTATGAAGTGGGATATGCCCATACTGCTAAATAAATGCGTCGACTCGCCATAACCACTCGGGATTAACACAATTAATTTATTGGTATTAAGCAAGTTATTGTCTATCAGTTGTTTAAGCCTAACTTTGTCGACTTTATAATCTAAGATATATATGTCGGTACTTGGCTGAGGTTGCTGAATCTGACTTATATTCGCTAACCCCTGAGTGAAAGGTTCAACTCCCAAGGCTTTAAAGTAATTATTTAGTATCGCTTTTTCTTTTTCGCAATCTATGAATATGAAAGGTCTAATACCCGTACCCGCTAAACTATAGCTAGTGTCGTTATCAATTGCTGGCAAGACTAGCTCAAACGAGAAACAGCTACCATGCCCAACCCTCGACTCAAGTTTTAACTGGCTGCCCATTAAATGGATTAATTCTTGAGATATAGCTAAGCCTAAACCTGTGCCACCAAACTGTCGGCTAGATGAATTATCTAATTGTTCAAAAGGAAGAAATAACTTAGTTTGAGCGTCTTTTTCTATCCCAATCCCAGTGTCCAGAGTAGAAAAGCGAAGTTTAATCAGCGAAGGCGCTTGTTCTAAAACTTCGATTTTTAAAGTAACTGTACCGTATTCAGTAAACTTAATCGCATTAGATAATAAATTGAGTAAAACTTGATTTAGCCTAACCCTATCAGCTTCAATTAATGGGTAAAGGCTATCTCCCAAGTCTACTAATAAGTTCAAACCTTTATCAAAAGCACTATGAGCAATGGTTGAGTTAATCCCTTTAATTAGATCCGATAAGGTAAAGTAATCTGGGTGCAGTTCTAATTTACCGGCTTCAATTTTGGAATAATCTAAAACATCATTGATCACATGCATTAAATTTTTCGCAGAAAGTAAGACTTTTTCAACATACTGCTGCTGTTGTAGGTTTAGGCCAGTGCCTAAACACAACTCAGACAAACCTATGATGCCATTCATAGGGGTTCTAATTTCATGCGACATATTCGCCAAAAATTGGGATTTTGCTTGGCTGGCTTCTTCAGCTTTTTTAACTGCCTGCTTTAACAATCCCTCACCTTCCAAACCATCTGTAATATCGTTTATCAAAGAAAATATTACTTTTTGTCCAGAAATAGAAATCACTGTTGCATGTATCTCAACTGTCCTAATCTCACCTGTAGCTAGTTTTTGTGGCGAAACACAATACCCACCAGAATGCCCCTCTTCAGATAAAGTAATTAAGGTTTGGGCCGAATCAGTTAAAGCATTCAAATCATCTAAACTCAACTGCAATAATTTAGCTTTTGGGTAACCATAAAACTGCTCAGCACCATCATTCGCATCAATAATAGCTCCAGTGTCACCATCAAGAAGTAACATAGCTGAGCGGTTAAGTTTAAAAATCATTCTAAATCGATTTTCGGATTCGGTGAGCTGCTCCACAAATGCCTGCTTTTGAATCGCATTGAGACGACGCTGAAAAGTAATAAAACTAAAGATCAACAGTGCCGCTAACGTAAAGAAAATATGAAAAGCTGAATATTTAACGAGGGAAGTATGGTCACTTGGCGTTGCACCTAATACCCAAGAGCCATAGGGCAGCTTCAAATTAGCGAGTAAAACATCAGGATTTCGAAATATTGCTTCATCTCCCCAAAAAACATCGCCAGCTTGTCCTTTCGCATCTTTACCTTTGAGCGCAATTTTAATGCCTTTAACTTTATCTAACTGGGCCACTTTAATTAGCTTATCAAAATCAATAACAACAGAAACCAATCCCCACAAACTATTATCATAAGCTTTAAACACGGGTTGACGCGCAATCAAACCAACGCCTCCTTGAATCAAATTCAATGGCCCAGCGAGTACAATTTTATTTTGTTTTACAGCCAGTAAAGCTGCGCTTCTTTGATTTGGGTTTTTATTATAATTTAAGCCAACTGCCTTCTCGTTACCTTTCATCGGGAACATGTGCGTAATAATTAGATCTTTTGCGGCACCAATATTTTTAATTTGATGCTGCTGCATCAATAAATTTTGTGCATATAAAGTATATTCATCTTGAGTTAGTTCTGGGTGGATGGCGATGTAGGTTTTAATACTAGAAGTTAAAGCTAAATCTCGTGCAAGTGCGCTTTCTAAGTTTGCTCTATGAGTAGAAAGTTGTTCATATATATTTCGTCTTTCTTTTTCCTTAGCTGTTGCAATAAAAGAGCGAGCAAATATTTCAGATAAAAGTAAAATGAAGACAATGCCTACTAGGTATAAACAATAGAATTTTGTTGAGCTTATTGCTTTGAGTAAGCTTAATGGCATGAATTATTATTCTCTGGTTTTTTATTTGAGTTTAGCAGCCTTAATAAATATCGCTATAAGCTTAAGAAAATTTACCTAACCTTAGGCTTTTAGGTGACAAAATATCGAAATATAGCAGTTCAAATACAAAATTTTTGGATATTTTTGAGTAATATCAAAGGAAACTTGCCACCAAAGGTTTTTACTTCAAGTTATTCGTGTAAAATAGCCAAAATTTTGCGTATTTAGAACTACAATCAAATATTCAAACATAAATTGATCTACGATTTACACAAACGAGAACTGAACCATGAAGAAAACAGCAATTGCATTAGCAATGTTTGTGGGACTTACAACGGTAAGTCAGGCATCAACAATTACAGGCAATGCCGAAGCAGGAAAAAATAAGTCAGCAACATGCGCAGCTTGTCATGGTGCAGATGGTAATAGCATGATCCCAGCTAACCCAACTTTAGCCGGACAATCTGCAGACTATTTGTTTAAACAATTAAAAGATTTTAAATCTGGCGACAGAAGTAACGCAATCATGTCAGGCATGGTCGCTGCACTTTCAGAGCAAGATATGAAAGATTTAGCAACCTACTTCTCGGCTCAAGAAGCGAAAGCGGGTTCAACACCTGAGTTTATCAAAAACAAAAAAGGTGAAGAAGTCGACGTAGTTAAAGTTGCAGGTCAGTTATATAAAGCGGGTAACGCAACAACAGGTTTAACTGCTTGTTCTGCTTGTCACTTACCTGACGGAAGTGGCTTACCTTTAGCGGGTTTCCCTAAACTTTCAGGGCAACATGCTGAGTATATTGCAAATCAATTAAAAGCATTTAGAGAAGGCGATCGTGCCAATGACCTAAATGGTATGATGCAAAAAATTGCAGCTAAGCTTTCTGACAAAGAAATTACTCTGCTATCAAACTATATTAGTGGTCTTCACTAATAACAGACTTACCCAAATTTCCTAAACAGGAAATTTGGGTTTGCTTCTCCCCCATCTCCTTTCATGTTAACTCACCTTAATACACCAAAATTTAGCTTTGCTACCTATTTTCAAACCAAGCTTCTAAAACAGTGGTAATTGACTTTCGGATTGAGAATCTCAGTCAGTGGAATCTAGTAGCTTACTTAGTCGCACGTGAGCAGTGGAAAATTTGCTGCCGCTGCGGGTAAGAATTGTTTGCAAAAATCTCATAAAATAGCCCTGTATGTAACCCTACCAGTGTACTGATTAGAGTTCGTTTACTACGCAATAACGTCAAACGTAATTGCCTCTGTATTAGTAACAAATATGAGCTATATGAGCAAACTATATTGGAGCTAGAGTAAAAATGGTGGGGGCGTGCATAGAAATAGAGAACCCAAGGCGGGTTTCAGCCTACCGGAAGAATGGTTACCTTCAAGTTGAATTAATCAACGCATTCGACTTCACAAGGAATTACCTTGAATACTGATATTTGAAATAAATTACAAACCAGCTTGTTATCTTGAAGAAATGTCGAGAAATCAAACCAGTATCATGGAGATTGCAGTTTCCTTATCCAGGTCGAACAACTTTTCAACAATCCACGAAAGTCATAATAGTGCTTTCTTACCCTATAGTGCCGGAAATTGTCACTAAAAGTGCTTTTTTCCACTATTACGGGTGCCCAATAAATGACCTGTCTAATTGTGCTTTTCTCATTGATGCTGATGATCACCTGAAATTCTAAAAGGCACTCTTTGGAGTTACATATCGGCCACAGAAATAGTGGTTCGATTAATTATTGCCGCAATATCTATTTGCTGATTTTGCGGTATAACTTTTTTAGCAGAGAGTTCAGGAAAAGTGTGAAATATCTGTTTTTTTGTAATGCCAAGAAGTTTAATCGCACTATCAAAAGTAACGATAAATGATTCTATATGTCGATTTGAGCTGGAGGATACTTGTGGTGTTTGGAGAAAGCTAACGTAGCAATTATTTATAGGCCATGCTGCATTGAGGTGTCGTATTAGTAGTGTTAACGGAAAGAATTGAAATTTTTCTGGAAGTTGAGAAAAAGGGCTAATGGCGTCACCTAATCGCTCTATAAATTGGTCATATACTTCTTTGCCACTGAGGAAGTTGAAGCCCTGCTCTAATGTACTGTTAAAGTCGCTTACCGATGGGTGATGGTAAATGGGTAAAACAGTTGTGTAAGGATTTTGAATAAACAAGCTAGCTAGCAAGCAATCGCAGATTTCATCTATGAATAATTCGTTTATTTGGCTAGATATCGGATAGCTTTTTATTGGGCACAAACACAACTCGTTGGTACAAGTACCTTGTAATAATAAAGGTGACCAAATGAGTTGTTCACCACATTCTTGACAGCTATCGCAGAGCACACAACCGTGCAGCTCACATGATAAATTACCAATGTTTCGCCACTTTTCTTTTAGATATCCTTTGCCCTTTACACAATAGGGACAAATACGAGGCATATCAGTGTGACAATCTAGAAATAGTATGGAGTGCTTTGGTGCTAAGCTTAAGTCGCTAGTGCTCATAGCACAGGGTACGAGTTCACTTAATAGCTGTCGTTGTTTGATGCTAATTGTATTTTTTGTAACCGCACTCCACATTGGTTTATCAAGCCATTCGAGCGGTGAGGTGAACCCATTTCGAAGGCTCAAGCGTAATAGATAGCTTGCTAGACTTTCATCTGCGATTCGTTTAGGCATTACCGATAACATTAATCAAATTCCCTCGAATCTAAAATCCCAACGATGTCTTTATCAGTTAGGGCAAGTGTGTCAAAAGGATTGTAAGCAGATGAATTAATTCCCAACAGGTAAGCATCTTCAAGCTTAGCCAACAGATTCTTATGCTCACTGGTTGAAGCTATAGCAAAAAGCTTCGTTAACAGCCCAATTCTGCCGTCGGTTGCGACATGCAAACGATTAAGTATAGGTTTGTCGTCTAGAGTGAATGGCGGAAATCGAAATTCGGTGGCAAAGTAATTACAGCACAAAAGCCAGCACTCGCAGCGAGAAGGGATTATGTAAAGCTTTTGTTCAGATAGGAAACGGCGGCTCAGTTGCTCCTCACCTTTTAATCTGTGCGTTGATTTGCCATATTTAAGCTTCAACAATCGGCTGGCGACTGGCGTTCCCATTAAAATAAGTGAAACTTTTGGGTTGTTATCTAGTAGCGCTGCTATTTGCTTAGCCATTCGCTGACTAGTGATTCCGTCGATATCCGTCAAACATTCCTGTACTTCATCGATAATGATCAGTTGAACGCGATGCGCGGCAAGTAAAACGGCAAGCCTGTCTTGAACGATATGAGCTTTATTGGCATTTTTACCTATGACTGAAGTGAGAGCTTTAACGACCTGTATAAGAAAATCAGTAGCTGTTTTAGTCTCCGTTAACTTTACATAAATGACCGGATAGTAGGTTACTTCGGGAGTACATAAAGTTGGAAAACGTGCTAGATATGTCTTGGCTAAACACGTTTTACCAACACCACTTAGACCTGTTAAAAGTAATCCATAATTTTTACCAAAACTTTGCTGATGAACTTGGTCTATTAGTTCAAAGCACTTGCTCAGACTTGGGTGGCTAAACATTGGCTAGTCCTGCCATAAACCAAGCTGAGCTTCGTTGCGATTAGGGCTTACTTTTCGTTTAATATTACCTTTATCTGAGGGTGTATTATCCTCTTTGGACTTCTTCGACTTTTTGATAGGTTTGTATGCATAACTCTGGTTACTTCGCTTAATGCGCTCTGCCGTAGATAGTCCCTTAGATAAGTTTTCTTTTGCAGTAGCAACTGGCTTGCCACTGCCAAGTGATCTTGTCTTTTGCTTAACTAAATTTGCAATTTTACGACTGAATATATCTCGCCGTTCAGGCGTCCCAGATGTTGTGTTAAGTTCTTCAAATGACAGTGGGTACTCCAATTCACTTCCAGATAGCTTTCGGTTTTCTACAAAATCGAATACTTTAGGGTGGTCATAACATGGGAAGTCTGCGATGACTGTTACCCAACGGCCATCATCTGGGTCAGATTTCACAGTAACCGTCATATCTTGGTTTTTATCTAGAGTTTTTGCATCTAGATAGCATTGCTTTATACGGTCATCCGCAAAAACCTGTTTGTTGACCTGAACTGTACCTCGCTGGCTTAATGAAGGGTTGTGCTCTATATAATGGCAAGCAGCACTGAGCAGTTCTTTATTGACAGGAATGAGAGGCTTTAGAGCAACTGACTCGTTCCATACTTGTTGTGGTGTTTTGTTGTTGAGGCTTGAGTGCTTTGAGTTTACATAGTGAACGAGGTAATCATGCAGTAGCGAGGCAAACTCCTCGACAGGCAAGGAAGCGGCTTTTTTAATGGTTTCTTCAGACGACGGCTTACTTGTTTTGTGGGTGCGTTTGTCTTTATAACCTGGAAGACCTATGGTTATTGTTCCATCAGGTAATTTAAATTCGCCTCCTTTAAAGAATTCTTCCCGCAACGTATTGTTGAAAGACTCAACAAAAGGTTTTCGCCAAGGTTCATTCGATGGAGCTTTGATTAACTCACACCCTAAGCGTTGGGTTATTTGTTTGAATTGCTCAGCTTTATAGCCACTGCCATTATCCACAATAATTTTAAAAGGAATACCACAAGCGTTTAGCTGGTCACTGGTTGACTCAAAAATACGCTTAAATGATCGAACAACCCCTTCCGTATCCTCAGAGGTGCCCAGCTCGAATGTAACACTCAGCGGGTAGCGTGAGTGGCAGTCAATGGCAATATAGATGCTGACGTTGCCCGTTGGTTTACCTTCTTCGTCAATAAGAGCCAAGTTAAGTGACATCCGGTCCATTTCTACTCGCTCAAGCACATGAGTGGTTTTTATTTTCTTGGATAATGTACGTAGTGCTTTTTTAACTTCGCTGTAGTTTCCAGAGTTTAAAATGATATTAAATGCATTAAGTCCTTCAATGCGTCTGCTAAACGTTCGTTCGCTAACCTGTTCAATAGCGTCATTTTGCGTCTGAGCTTTTAAAACTGCTTTAGAATAACTTGAGTAGCCTCTCGCTATGTTTTCAATGTTGCCTTTTACCCAGGTGTCAGTAAAAAATCGGTTGAGGAAGTTTTCCGTGGCCGTATTGGTTCGCTTGGGTTGGCTCTTTCTCGGAGCAATTGACTTTTTGAGATTAAATTCTGCTTCTCGATATTGTTTCCACCAACGTGCAATAGTGCTATTGCCGTGTTTTTCGGTGCCGATGTGGTACTTGCCATGAACAATCTGTTTGAGCTTATCGATGGTCTTGTCAACGGTAGGTTTATAGCCATCATGCACCAATGTTGCTAACTCGGTAATGTAAGGCTCTCGCTTTTTCAGTTCTTTTTTTTGTGATGCTGTCAGCTCGTTATTGTCGTGTGTTATGGCGTATGCTGGTCGTAATTCACCGCTGTCTATTTTCGAGCGAAAGTCATCTTGGGTTAAGTGCAAGCCAGTTTCCGAACCTAACATCGGGTTAGGGTTTAGTAATGCTTGCAGCTCATCATAATATGCTAGATTAAATTTACGCTGTTCAATATCGATGAAGGTGTCACCGACCACAGGTGGCTGATACATTACTTCTTCCTCATCAATGTCGTTTCTGCGTTAAAAGGCTTTGACGTGTCAAAATAAAAGTGTTGTTGTGCGACGAGTGACCAAGCGTGCGCTCGTGAGCCACCAGGCAAATTAGATACTAACTTTTCAAGTCGAGACAGTTTTGTTCTTTTTGGTAAGTTACAGATAACGGGCTGTAAATGATTGACGTCAAGAGTCTTGTAGCCCATGAGTAGTTCGTAGTTTTCTACCTCAATGCTGTCAACATCAAGCTCACTCCTTAGAACCAGTTCAAGCCCTGTTAACATATAAATGACTCGTTTCCTAAGCTGGTGACGTTCAAAGAATTCATCATTCATATAATGGGTGTGTTTGATTTCTACATATTCGGCATGGCCGGATTTATATTCAACCAAAAAGTCAGGAGTATAACGTCTTCCATACACACTAAATGATTCTGGTTGGGAAGCATATTGATGGATAGACTCTTCAAATTCGAGCGTTATCCCGTATTTGCGTTCGAGAAACGACTCACACCAGATATGACAGCCATTTTTAACACTGTAAAAGTTAATGGTGTGTTTTGAACGGTGTTTGTTGAATTTTTTTTTACCCTTCATGTTCGCCTCAAAAAAATTTAGTTGAAAATGCCCAAGATTTTTTGGCTAAAAATCAATCTTAGCTATAATTAAAGGTTGGGCTTGTATAAATATCAAGTTGATGAATGGATGAAATAGTCATCAAACCTCTCTCTTTTTCAGCACTTTAAAAAAGGTATGAGCTACTTGTAAAGCTGTACAGTAAACACTCGGATGTAGTCTTATTTTTATACAGTAACTTTATGTAACTAATTGATAATAAAGAGGGGTAAAAATGAGTTATGTTTTAAAAAGATTTTTTAAATGGTACTCTTTTGTCGTTTTAAATGTTTTTTTTACGGCTTACCTACTTCGCTTTACGAAATAGTGCCGTTTTTTCATGTTTGTTTGAAAACTATTTCGAAATAATTAGTCATAACAACTTTTTACGTCAATTGACGTAAGTGCTGGTATCTATATGTCAGAATCTTCAAGAAAATTTAAAATAAATAGAAAAACTACAGACAAATACACAGAAATAGCCAATATATTGTGTATTAAACATGCTGATTGGGGGGGCTTTTTAGTACAACATGAACTTGATTTCTTTAAACGTAACTATTACCAACTAAGGCCAAACTCACCAATGGTTGCCGCATGGTTTAAGCAGAAAAAGAAAACTTTAGACCAAGAGGGAGTGAACCAGCACTACTCAATTCGAATGCCGCAGAGTTTAGTTGATGACTTGGCTGGGTGGTGCAAACAATATCGCGTTTCAAAAGAAATGATTGTTGAATACGCCCTTGAAGCCTTTATTCAAAGAGTTGGTGCAGGAAGAGCTGCTTATAAAAAGCTTAAACGCCATGAACTGATGCCACTCTTTTTGCTAGAGCATTCTTTTAAAGCTAGGCTCACTGAAACTGAAAAAATTAGCTTTATACGAGAAAACATACTGATACAGGAGCACATGCTGCCAGGTGCTTTTCGCAAAGAGTTTAAAGAATCAAAAAAATAAGCACTGCATGGGCAGTGCTTAATATGTATAAGCTTAATATTTTAATGCGCACGTTATAGATTTAGCGATTCAAACTTCTGTTTAAATAGCCAATGCTCCAATGCTATGCCAACTAACATCATTGCGCCACCAAATACTAGTGCCAATATTATACGGAAGGTTGATAGCCCTTCTTGATTAACAAATGACAGTATAATTGCTGCGGTTGTCGCAAAGATAAATACGCGACCTAACTCGGTGAGCCAGTGACTGATCACGTGCAGCCCATAACTTACGCCAAATCGGTTTTGTTGAGTGTCTTTCAATTGCTTCTCCTTTTATGATGACCTCAACAATATTTAGAGACTCTGTAAGGGGAATTAATCGCTCTTTGCGGGTTTTAGTTTCACCAACCACAGACGTTTAGCAAAGTTTCTGCTATCACATATTGCAACGCTAGTTAAAAACGTTTCATCCACATTTTTCTGCTATTTCCTTAAGTTCAAGTTCTTCCATCCGCTTCATAAGTAATGACTTTCCTTCATCAAACCACCCCGATTTTGGAAAGCGCATTACAAACCATAACTTCCAGTCTTCAATATCTTCATTGCCAATCTTTACTGGTAACTCTCTAAGGTGTGGATTTATAATCTTGGGGCAAAACGTCAATGCTCGGCTTTTTAGTTTTTTCATGGTTGTTTTGCGAGGTTTATGTTGGATTGCGGCAACGGCTAGCGCTTCTTTTAATAAATTATGAATGTTTTCACCTGATTTATACAGTGATGACTCTACAGCACTAACGTAGTGTTCAAGTGCTTTTTCTATTTCACCACTTAGTACCAGTAATCGTCCCTTGAGCCAGTCTTGATGGTATTGCAACTCATCATTCAGGTTATGCTCTTCAATAGATTTTTGTAAGGAAGCTAAGCGTGTTGAATAATCAACAAGGCTGCCCAGCGGTTTAATTGAAGAACGCTTTAACAACTTGTGTAGCTTATTACCTTCAGCAGATAGTTTATATAGATTCGCTGAGCTTATCTCATTGATATAAAACTGATGAAATACTTGTCCAAAATCTAATGTAGGCTCTTGATTATGCTGCAACCGCCAAACGACAGCATCTTTTAAATCGTTTACAAATTGATGGTGTGTTTTTCTATGAAATGAATCTATGAACCTTGTCAAAAACAAGGTTTCCTTATCTTCATCAATTGCATCTGAATTTGATAACGATGTCCACTGAGCCAGCAGAGTTAGGTTACCTATATTAGGAAGTTCTTCACCACTTCGCCATTTTCGAACTGTCCTGTCAGTGCCTTCAAAGAATCGCTTTATATCGTTTTCAGGAAGTGTTTGTTGGCTTTCATAAAAAGCGATTAGGGCTTTGATAGGGTAATTATCACAATAAAAGCTAGGCACTGTATTGGTTGGCATTTGATTAACACCTACTTTCCAAATGATACTGGCAAGTGTTTCAACTACTAGGTGCTTATTTAGCATATAAGCAACTTTTTCTTGTGCTACTCCTTCCATTGGCGCACGCTTAATGATCTCGACGTAGTTATTTAACCCCATCCAAATACTGTCGGAGAAAAACTGTGCGAAACTATCTGTAACAACTTTGGAGATTGGTTCATAAAATAAGTGTCGCACTGACTCTCCAATCAGTGTTGGATCTATAGACTTTCTAGATGCTAAGTCTTCTTCCTTGCGAAAACGGCTCTTTCCCTTAGTAGCCAATGACTTGGTGTCGGCAATATCAGCCAGACGATTTAAAACATACCCAATGTTTGGATAAGACTCATTGATAGTCGTCATTAATTTAAACCCTAAAAAATTCCTTTTGAAAGAGGGGCAATGCCCCTCGCCATTATTTACTATTTTTTGCGGCGCTACTAGTTGCTCGTGCCGCAAAACTGCCTTTAGGCACACTGCCGCCATTTGCTCTAGCTGTAGCGCTTTGAATTCGTTGTGCCGCTTGTGGTGTTATTGGTGTTGATGGCTTTGCATTTACTTTTGAAGTCATAATGTTCTCCTAGTTAGTTGTGAATCAACTTCGTAGGCAATAATCGATTAAACCTGAGTTTCGGAACAGGAATCAAGTGGCGCAATTTATTCAAAATCTAAATATTGAGGTTACACGTTAACCTGTGTGTTAAAAACTTGGCAGTTTTTTAAAGCAAGATCAAATGAATAGTAATTTATTAGTGAATTTTATATCCATTTTATTTATATTAAGACTCTAATTTCTGAGAGTTTTTATGCAGGACGCAAATGAGCGATATAAAGTTATTCAAACTAGACCAAGCAAAAGGAACTGCACTAGAATTAGTGCGAACACAAGCTAAGCTTGAGAAAGACTTGCAGCAGCTCGTTGAGTCACAAATGGAAACCTTCCTGAATGTAAAGTTCCTTGCTTCAGAATTTACTACCTCAAACGGTGGCAGAATAGATTCACTTGGTGTAGATGAAAATGGCTGTCCAGTCATCATAGAATACAAACGGCACACCAATGAAAATGTAATTAATCAAGGACTGTTTTATTATGATTGGCTTATTGATCATAAGGCTGAATTCAAGTTACTCGTAATGGACAAACTCAGCAGTGAAGCTGCTGACAATCTTGAATGGGAAGGTGCACGTTTAATTTGTATCGCTACTGACTTTACCAAGTATGATGAACACGCGATAAAACAAATTGATAAAAACATTGAGCTGATGAGATACAAATATTTCGGAGAAGATTTGTTTTTATTAGAATTGGTAAACAGCCACTCATCTAACCGTTACTTTTCTAACCCCGCAGCTGCCGCACTACAGGAAAAGACAGTTCAAGAAACTTCAAAAAAAGAACGGAAGGATTACCATCAGAATCGAATCGCTGCCGCTAGTGAAGACCTTTTAAAGCTTTATGAGCATATTTGTGAATTTGGCTTATCACTCGGTGACGACGTGCAACGCAAGGAACTAAAGTTCTACACAGCACTGAAGAAAATCAAAAATTTCGCGAGCGTTCAAGTATGGGCACCTTTACAAGACCCTTCATTGAGAATTTATTTAAACTTAAATCCTGAATCGGTAGAGCTTAAAAATGGTATCGTCAGTGATGTTAGAGGTAAAGGGCATTGGGGAACTGGTGATCTAGAGGTTATCGTCCGAAATATTGAAGAGCTGGATATAGCAAAGCAATTAATAAAGCTAAGCTTCGAGCAAAACTAGGGAGAGTAAAGTTGGTAAATCAAAACGCAGAACAAATAGCACGCGATAAAATCGATGAAATGCTAAAACTTGCAGGTTGGACTGTTCAAGATAAAACCAAAATTAACTTGAATGACGGTATCGGTCAAGCTATTCGTGAATACCAGACAGATGTAGGCCCCGCCGATTATGTTCTTTTTGTTGATAAAAAAGCCGTTGGGGTTATCGAAGCTAAACGAGAAGAAGCAGGTGAGAAAATCACTTCCGTTGAAGACCAAACCGAAGGCTACGCTAACGCAAAGCTTAAATGGGTCAACAATAGTGAGCCACTACCTTTTTTATATGAAAGCACAGGTGTTATTACACGTTTTACGGATGGCAGAGATCCTAAGCCTCGCTCCCGTGAAGTTTTTAGTTTTCATCGACCTGAAACGCTAAAAGTATGGGTTGAACAAGGAAACTCTCTTCGTGCTCGTCTTCAAGATATTCCACCGTTAAATCCAGCAAAGCTACCTGCAAAAGATTTAGGGCTGCGTGATTGCCAAGAAACAGCAATAACAAACCTTGAAGACTCGCTTCAAAAAGCGAGGCCGAGAGCGCTTATCCAAATGGCAACTGGCGCTGGTAAAACTTATACCGCTATTACATCCATGTATCGCATTCTTAAACATGCCAAGGGTAAGCGTATTCTCTTTTTAGTAGATACTAAAAACTTGGGTGAGCAAGCTGAGCAAGAAATGCTTAACTTTACGCCAAGTGACGACACCCGTAAGTTTACCGAACTGCATGTCGTACAGCGCTTAAAGTCAAAGTTTGTGCCTAAAGATGCTGAGGTGTGTATCAGTACCATCCAGCGAATGTACTCCATTTTAAAAGACGAAGAATTAGACGAGACATTAGAAGAGCAAAACCCTGCTGAGCAACTTACCAAGCCTAAAGAGCCAGTTCCTGTTGTTTACAACCCTAAAGTACCTATAGAGCATTTTGATTTCATTTTTATCGATGAATGCCACCGCTCAATCTATAACTTATGGCAACAAGTATTAGATTACTTTGATGCTTTCCTGATTGGCTTAACAGCAACCCCCGATAACCGCACTTATGGTTTCTTTAAGCAAAACATTGTCAGTGACTACAGTCACGAAAAAGCTGTTGCTGATGGTGTTAACGTAGGTAATGAAGTTTTTACCATTCAAACCAGAATTACCAAAGAAGGTGAAACGTTACAAGCTAAACAGCAAGTAGAGCACCGTGAACGTGTGACCCGTAAAAAGCGCTGGGAGCAACAAGATGAAGACGAAAAGTACAGTGCAAAACAGCTTGATAAAGATATCGTAAACCCTAGCCAAATTCGTACAGTCATAAAAACCTTCAAAGAGAGCTTACCTATCATTTTCCCTGATAGAGAGCATGTGCCTAAAACATTAATCTTTGCAAAAACCGACAGCCATGCTGACGATATTATTCAAACGGTTCGAGAAGAGTTTGACGAAGGTAATTCTTTTTGTAAAAAAATCACCTACCGTGTAAAGAAAGATAAAACAGATAAAGACGGTAATATTATCGAGCAAGGTGAAGATCCTAAATCGGTACTCTCTAGCTTTAGAAATTTATACGAACCTCGCATTGCAGTGACCGTGGATATGATAGCAACAGGTACAGATATAAAACCACTTGAGTGCCTTGTGTTCATGAGAGATGTTAAAAGTCGAAACTATTTCGAGCAAATGAAAGGTCGCGGAACACGCACTTTTGACCATGATGAATTAATCAAGGTAACGCCAGATGCAAAGTCTGCAAAAACGCACTATGTTATTGTTGATGCAATTGGCGTTACTAAATCACTTAAAACAGCGAGTCAGCCTTTAATCACTAAACCATCTGTACCACTCAAAGATTTGGCTATGGGCATTATGATGGGGGCTAGTGATACTGACTCTGTAAGTTCACTTGCAGGCAGGTTAGCACGATTGAACAAGCAGCTAGATGCCGATGATAAGAAGCGAATTGAAAAGGTATCGGGTGGTGTCTCAATTACTCAAATGGTAGTTGATTTATTCTCGGCCATTGATGGCGACAAAGTAGAAGAGCAAGCGATAATACTGGCAAAACAGCCAAAAGGCACAGACCCAGGCGAAGATAATCGCAACAAAGCTCAGGCTGAGATGGTAAGTAAAGCTGCCAATGTCTTTAACGGCGAGTTAATTGAGCTTATCGATACCATCCGCCGAGATAAAGACCAAAAGATCGATCATGACAACATTGATGAAGTACAAATAGCCGATTGGGAAAAGGCGACCACTGAACAAGCATCAGATATTTGCAAAGAGTTCGTTGAATATCTAGAGCAAAACAAAGATGAGATTACCGCGTTGGAAATATTCTACGACCAACCACATCGTCGTCGTGAAATCACCTTTGATATGGTCAAAGAAGTGCTCGAAAAACTCAAATCAGATAAACCTAAACTAGCCCCACTAAATGTATGGCAAGCGTATGAATTACTCGAAGACCCTGACAATAAAAAAGAACAGGGTAATAAGCCAATTAATGAGTTAACCGCTTTAGTCGCATTAATTCGCCGTGTAGTAGGCATTGATGATAAACTCTCGACCTTTAATACCACCGTCAGCAAGAATTTCCAAACGTGGATCATGAAGCACCACTCAGGTAGCAACCAAAAGTTCACTAAAGAACAAATGGCGTGGCTACATATGATCCGTGAACACTTTGTTAATTCATTCCATTTTGAATTAGATGATCTGGAAATGTCACCATTTGATGCACAAGGTGGTTTAGGCAAGATGTATCAACTCTTTGGTGATGATATGAATAAAATTATAGATGAATTAAATAGTGAGTTAGTAGCTTAGTGAGTGACTTAAATAAAAATAACTTACCTGTTGGTTGGGAGATAGATGACTATGCAAATATAGTTACAACTATTTCTACAAATGGGAAAAAAGTTAATCAGAAACAGTATGAAGTATCAGGGAAATATCCAGTTATAGATCAAGGTAAAGAAGATTGTAGTGGGTATTGTAACGATGAAGAAAAAGTCATAGATGCAAACTTCCCTATCTTGGTTTTTGGAGATCACACTAGGACTGTTAAATCAATCAATAATCCCTTTGTGGCCGGAGCTGATGGCGTAAAAGTTCTTCAGCCTAGTGGAGCAATTACACCGAAGCTTTTATTTTATTTCACCCAATATCTAGCGATATCAATCAAAGATAAAGGGTATGCACGACATTACCAGTGGGTTGCTAAAGAGCTTATTGGCATTCCACCAGAAAATGAACAAATCCGTATTGTTGAAAAAATAGAAGAGCTATTCTCTGAATTAGATAAAGGAATTGAATGTCTAAAAACCGCTAAGGCACAACTTGCTGTTTATCGCCAAGCGTTGTTAAAACATGCTTTTGAAGGCAAATTAACCGAAGAATGGCGTGCCAGTAATGCAGATAAGCTTGAATCGCCGGAACAGCTTCTTATTCGCATTCAACAAGAACGAGAATCTCGTTATCAACGGCAGCTCAATGATTGGAAACAAGAAGTAGAACAATGGGAAGCTGACGGCAAAGAAGGCAAAAAGCCAACTAAACCTTCAAAGCCAAAAGATTTACCTGCAATAGAGTTTTCTGAGCTTGAATTGTTACCTGATATTCCTAAAGAGTGGGCTTATGAACGACTTGCGCACATATCTTTTGTAGGCTCAGGAATGTCAGTAAGTAAAAGCAGGAAACTGGAAGAGCCGATAGACGTTTCTTATCTTCGTGTCGCAAATGTTCAGCGAGGGCAATTGATTTTAGACGAAATAAAAGAAATGCCCGTTGAAAAAAGTAAACTTAAAGATCTAAGGCTCAAAAAGTGGGATGTGTTATTTAATGAGGGTGGGGATAGAGATAAATTAGGTAGAGGCTGGATTTGGGAAGACCAAGTATCCCCATGCATCACTCAGAATCATGTTTTCCGTGCATCTACATACATTCCAACAGAATACCACGCCAAGTTTATCTCTCACTGGGGTAATACCTTTGGAAGAGATTATTTTGAAAAGGGGGGGAAGCAGACAACTAACTTAGCTTCTATCAATAAGACGGTATTGAGCATGTTTCCAGTGCCTGTTCCATGCTTTCAAGAGCAGAAAGAAATAATTTTGAAATTAGATGACTGCTTCTCTTTTATTGACAAAATAGAAGCAGAACTTATTGAGTCTGAAAGAAAATCAGAAGCCTTAAGACAATCAATTCTAAAGAAAGCATTCTCAGGACAACTAGTCTCTCAAGACCCCAATGATGAACCAGCTATCGAGCTATTGAAGAAAATAGCGATTGAAAAAGCAGAACTAGCTGAGAAAGAGAAAGCAGAAAAGGCGGCTGCCAGAAAAGCGAAAGCGGCAGCTAAAAAAGCGAAAACATAATATTACGATAGGTCGCGTTAAACATGAGTATTCATAAATATGCGACTATCTCAAAAAAGAATTAAGTGAAAAGAATGAACGCACAAAGTATAGTATCTAAAGTTTGGAGTTTTTGTACCACCTTACGTGATGATGGTGTCGGCTACGGTGACTACCTTACTCAATTGACTTATCTGATCTTCCTTAAAATGGCAGATGAGTACAGCAAGCCACCTTATAGCCGAGATGTCGGTATCCCTGAAGAGTACAATTGGCAGAGCCTTAAAAATGAAACTGGCTCGGATCTTGAGGTGCATTATGTAACTACATTGAGAGAGCTAGCTAAAAAACCTGGTATGTTAGGGCAGATATTTACTAAGGCGCAAAACTACATCCAAGACCCTTCGAAACTGAAACGCTTAGTTGAAATGGTTGATGATGTAAATTGGGTGATGATGGGGTCTGACACTAAAGGCACCATCTATGAAGGCTTATTAGAAAAGAACGCCGAGGATACAAAGTCAGGCGCAGGACAATACTTTACTCCTCGCGACCTGATCAAAACGATAGTTTTATGTATGAGACCAGCACCAAATCAAACTATTGCTGATCCGGCATGTGGCACAGGCGGATTTTTCTTACATGCCTATGATTTTATTACTGACCCTAAAAACTACAAGTTAGATAAACAGCAAAAAGCATTTCTTAAAAATGAAACATTCTTTGGCAACGAAATTGTCGCCAATACTCGCCGTCTATGTTTAATGAACATGTTTTTACACAACATTGGTGAAATTGACGGTGACAGCCTTGTTAGTGGAGATGATTCATTAATATCGCAACCTTCACGCACAGTGGACATGGTTCTTGCTAACCCTCCGTTTGGTAAGAAAAGCAGCATGACGTTTACCAATGAAGAAGGTGAACAAGAAAAAGACGATCTAACCTACAACCGACAAGACTTCTGGGCGACTACTTCAAACAAACAGGTAAACTTCGTTCAGCACATACGCAGCATGTTAAAAACAACTGGCCGTGCTGCTGTGGTTTTACCTGATAACGTATTGTTTGAAGGTGGTGCGGGTGAAACCGTTCGTAAGAAGTTGATGGAGAGCACTGAGCTTCATACGATTTTACGTCTACCAACGGGTATCTTCTACGCAAACGGTGTAAAGGCGAATGTCTTATTCTTCGACAACAAGCCTGCACAAAAAGACGCATGGACAAAAGACATCTGGTTCTTCGATTATCGTACCAATGTTCATCACACCTTGAAGAAAAAGCCAATGACAATGGTTGACCTTCAAGAATTTGTTGATTGTTATAACCCTGGGAACAGACATGACCGAACAGAAACATGGAACGAAGAAACAAACCCTGAAGGTCGTTGGCGTAAATACACTCACGAAGAAATTTTAGCGCGTGATAAAACTAGCTTAGATATTTTCTGGCTAAAAGATAAATCGCTAACCGACTTAGAAAACCTGCCTGACCCGGAAGTATTAGCAGGAGAGATAATTGAAAACATGGAAGCAGGCTTAGACAGCTTCCGCCAAGTATTGGCCGCATTACAATAATAAGGACATAAGATGCAAATTGAGAACTTTTCAAACGACTGTGAAATAGTTATCGGGTTAGTTGCTCCCGTTGGTGTTAATTTAGATGATGTACATAACCGCTTCGTTTCATATTTCAATCAATTCAGATACGAAGTTAACTATATTCACCTTTCTCAAGTTGCAAAGGAATTTCAAGGTATTGCGACAGGCCCTTACACTGAGCAAAGCCGTTTAGATACTGCCATGAATACGGGTAATGCCCTAAGACAAAAAAGTGAACGAGGGGATTTATTTGCGCTATTAGCAATAAATGAAATTAATAAAAAGCGCTTGGGTGAAACACCTGAACCATTGCCGAGACACGTTCATATTATTAGATCACTTAAGCATCCTGATGAAGTTGAAACGTTGAGGCAAGTCTACGGCCCAGGCTTCATCCTTTTAGGCATATCTTCTAGTATAGAAAGCAGGAAGCGCTACTTAAAAGATGAAAAAGGAGTTCCTGAAGAAGAGCTGGAAAGGTTAATTGAAAGGGACGATAAAGAATCCGATTCATTTGGACAAAGTACAAGAGATGTATTCCAAATAGCTGATGCCTTTGTGACATCAGATGACGCACATTCATTATCGACACAAATAGGCAGAACGCTCGACTTATTATATTCCAAACCCGTAGTCCCACCGACAGCTGATGAATATGCGATGTTTATGGCATATGCTGCATCTCTTCGCTCTGCCGATTTATCTAGACAAGTGGGAGCTGTTTTAACTAATCAAGAGTCAGATATTTTAGCTACAGGTGCTAATGATGTGCCCAAATCAGGAGGTGGCTTATATTGGCCTGTTGATGGTGAAGATAATAGAGACTATGAATTAGGTAAAGACTCAAACGAAGAGCAAAAAAATAAAATCATATTAAACATCATGAAAAAGTTTAGTAACCCTGAAGAAACAACTGACGAGGAGTTATTAAAAGAAGGCAAAAAGAAGCTTAAAGACACGGGGCTATTAGATATTACCGAGTATGGACGAGCTGTTCATGCTGAGATGGAAGCACTTTTATCCTCAGCAAGAAATGGAATTTCGACTAGAGATGCTAATTTATATACAACAACTTACCCTTGTCATAATTGTGCTAAACACATTGTAGCTTCCGGCGTGAAAAGAGTTTTATATATAGAACCGTATCCAAAGAGCTTTGCGACTATACTTCACAATGACTCTATCAATGCTGAAGGCAGCCCAGGTGAGTCAGAAAAAGTGATGTTTGAACCATTTGTTGGCATAGGGCCAAGAAGGTTTGTTGATTTATTTTCAATGAATTTGAGCAGTGGCAGGAAGTTGAAACGTAAGGAAAATGGTCTGTTAAAAGAATGGAACCGGAGAGACTCAGAGCTACGAGTTCCTATGACTCCCTTGTCTTATTTAGATGCAGAGGTTATGTTAATAGAGCAGCTTGATGAAATTAAAGAATCAGCGAAGGAAAATAAAAATGACTAGCACAGAGAAAAACATTACAAGAGCAAAACAAGTCGTTGATAGTTGGCCTACATGGAAGAAAAACATACAGCTAACCAAGTATAAATCTGCTTCAAAAGAAAACTCTCAAACCACTCACAAGCAACCAGAGCTTCAATGTGGTTAACTTTTTTAGCTAAATATTAGCGGCATACATTTTGCCGCTAATTAATAATAGTTTTTAAGATATATTTGAAAGCACAGGAGCCGCTTAGCTCCCGTGATGAATTAGTCTCTTTTTCAAAGTTCAAACCTCCACTTAACAGAGTTGGCAATACTCTGTTACTTTCTGATGTATCTTTTCTTTTTTTGTCATAAAAATAAAGGGAATTAGAGTTTTGTCAGAGATTGATCTAGAAGAGTTAAGGCCAACATCACATAGAAAAATTATAGAGCTTGTTGAAGAGGCAGGTATTGATATTTCTGATTGGGCAAATTTCAAAGGTGGTGCAGAAAAAGCTTCAATGAACCCTAAATATTGTTATGAGTGGTCATTTGAAGAACGAAAAAATAATATTTTTGTATTAAACCTTTGGTTTGATAATTGTGAAATTATTGATGGTATTGTAATTCAGCAACTTAATTTAAGAAGTGAAGCCGAAGAGTTCAAAGGGATACAGAAACGCCGCGCTTTTAATATGGACTTTTCATTGCAAAATGCTGCAAGGTTAAATGCTCCAATAAGGGTTATCATGTGTGATGAAAACCCAAAACTTAAAAAGCTTGATACCAAATCTAATGCGGATAGGAGATTCCTAGATCCCATTAATTGGTATATAAAAAAGTATGGAGATAATGGCGACTGTCTACTTCAGCGAGGGAAATTAGTCCCTGCCTTTATTGACCAGTTTTCATTTCGAGAACTAGAACCCATTCAACCCGAAAAGCAAGAAACAACCACTACAAGCTATTCTAGAAGTAAGGCCGTTAGAGAGCAAGTGTTGGTTCGTGCTGATGGTCATTGTGAGTATTGCGGCGTAAGAGGTTTCAAAACCAAAGTTGGTTCTCTTTACCTAGAAAGCCATCATATCACCCCTCTATCTGAAGGTGGTGTAGATCACCCTAATAATGTCATTGCTTTGTGCCCTAATCACCATAGAGAAGCTCACTATAGTGAATCTGCACTGGAACTTAGAAGCGTATTTTTGGAAAAAATTGGACAATAATACACTTATGGAAAAGTTACTTATTGGTTCAGCTGCTCTTCTTGATGAACTAAACCCAATAATTTCTTTTGGCCCAAACCAGAGTATTAAAAGGTGGGCGGGCAGTTGGGTGATGTGTGATATTGCAATTGAACATGCTCACTCTCTACAAAACTTAATGAAGATTGGTAACTGCACTTCAGCAATATCGTTGTTACGGCTTCAATTTGATGCTTTGACAAGGTCTGTATGGCTACTCTGGGGAGCTTCTGAGAAAAAAGTTGAGCGAATCATGCAAAACTTATCTATAAATACGGCTAATGCTGATAATGGCCTACCATCGCATGTCGAAATGATTAAGCAGATTGATGGCAAAGCACCAGCTGAAGCTACTCGAATGCTGACTGAGTTTAGAGATGTTACTTGGAAAGCTTCAAGCTCTTACGTACACGGTGGAATTCATGCGATGAAACGACACGGTGAAGGCTATCCGTTACAGTTGTTGGAACAAATACTAGTTAATTCAAATGGATTAGTAATGTTATCAGCTGTCCATTTGGCAACAATGACGGGTAACATGCATGTTTTAAATGATATTACCCGTATTCGAGATACATACCGAAATATCTTACCAAAGCTAAATTTTAAATAAGTGCTATGTAGAGCCTAGTTATCAAGTGACTGAGAATCTTATTTCGAATGACAGATACCAACAGCCACAAAACTGTAACAAATATGAAATACCCACCATGTAGGATATATCTCACATCGACGTAAGACATAAACCAACAAAACCTGTGAGATATTGCTCAAAAATTTAAATGAAAAACTAAAAAACACAATAAATACAATTAGATATCATATCTCTCAAATTTGATTGAAAAACCATTTAGGTTAATTAGTTGTTAAAAAATATAATCGGAGTAAATTTGTCCGCGTTGTTAGGAAAACAACGTCAACAGTTAAATTAAAAACAGGATAATTTTGGTAAGGAAACTCAGTAAGGAAGCGAAAATAACAAAGTGGAAATTTAGGTTTAACATGGATGGTTAATTTGAAGTCAAGGTTGGCTACTAACCAAACTAGGAAATTATAAAGCTAGGACAGCTAATAACAATAATATTGGATATAATAATAACATTAAGGCGAGATTGACCGGGACAGTCTTATACCACTTGGAATGTGGACTCAGAATTATCAGATAGTCGAGAGACTATCTATATCGAAGCGGCTTGGGCCGCTTTTTGTTTTTATAATCCCCTTCTTTGCAAAATCTAATTTAACCCTACTCCAAGCTCATGCTAAAATACCTCATAATTCCTTATTCTCTAGTTGCAATTTATGACCCGTATAAAAAAATCTCGTAAAGCTGGTTCAATTATTAACAGCAAAACAGTTAAAACCCCAAAAGTGTCTAATCATGTCGAGACTAAAGCACACGGTAAAGGTCATAAGCCTGGTAGCCGCAACTCGATAACAGCATTAAAGTCAGAACAAACTAACTCGAATCAACCTAAAGATAAGCGATTAGGCAGCAAAAAGCCTATCTCTCTAGTTGTTAATGAAACTAAAACGAATATTCCAAAAACACAGCCTAAAGCCAAACTGGTTAATGAAAATAAAGCGCCAGATCAGACCGAAAAGTGGACCTTAGAATTAGACCAATTAGAGCAGGATGAGAAACTAGCCGATTTACTTTCACGCTTTGATGATGGCGAAACATTAAACGCGAATGAAATGGCCGAGTTAAACAAGAAAACAGATCGTCACGCCTGGTTGTTAGAAAAACTAGGCCTAGCCGAAGAAGAGCTTTCAGAAGAAGACGCTTTATTAGCTGAATTTGAAAATGCAAAATTAGATAAAGGTGATTTTGAATAATGAGTAACAGCCTACTAATCACATTAGCAATATTAGCGGTTTTAATTATTGCGGGATTAGCCTTTTATGCTGGAAAATTACTTTTCCAGCTAAAACAACAAAATTTAAAAGTAAAAGAGCATCTAGCGCAGCAAGTAGAAGCCCAAATAAAAAAAGATAAAGATTTGGTTTTCAGTATACAAACCATAGCAAAAGCCGTTTGCCAACAGCAATGCGATGTAGGAGAAGCAGCGATTAGATTATCAGTCTTATTGTCTCACCTGTCGAACGCTATGACTGAAGACTATCCAAAACAATATCCTTCCTTACATAATTTAAATGAAAAAATTAAACACCTAGCGATACTTGAAGCAAGGAAAAAGCTAGATAAAAAGGAAAGAATGAGACAAGACTATATTCGGGTTCAAGCCGAAGCCGAATATCAAGAGCTGGTAACTGATGAAGCAGAAAGATTGTCAGACTTTAAACTAGCCTAATATTTTTTAGGCATATCTAAACCGATATGCCTAATCTTCTTTCACCCTAGACTTCCCGCCTAAAAACTCAAATAATCAAACAAAGATCTTAGCAAGATAACCAAGTACAAACTAAACTAAGTCCATAACAATTATTTTGGGAAAGGATAAATTACTCAACTCGGATTTAGGTTACTTTACCCCTGTATATAATCTAGCTTAGGCTTAATACTCATCACATGGACTCAGTTATGGCGAATTTAGATCACGATGTAATTCAACTTGGTTTGCAGTTAAGAGCTCAAGGTCAATTTGTTGATCGCCAAGTGTTATCAGAGCACTTCTCACCAGAAAAGGCACAGCAGTGCTTCCAGATTTGGCAACATCACTTAGAACAACTAAATATGAACCAAAGGGCTTTATTGCCAGATAGCCTTTCAAATAAATTATCTTCGACTTTTCAGAGCATTTTAACTGAGATAGAAAAGCAAAATACCGAGCTCACTCGGCAAGCAGAATTAAAGTTAGAACAACTACACCAAAACATGGCAACTCAAACAAGCCAACAGTTTGCTAAACAAACCGAATTAACAATTGAGATAAAAAAGCTAAGGGCAGAGCTCAAGCAAAAGCAGAGTAACTTAACTGAAAATCAAAAGCAGTTAGACCAAACGTTTTCGCAAGCCGATCAAAGCCGTCATTTATTAGATCAAAAAGAAGAAGAAAACCGCAGCTTATGGCGCCAACTCGAAGGAGCTAAAAGTGAAATAGAAACTTATAAGATCCAATTAAGTGATGCACTAGTCGGTCAACAAGAGGCAAGCACGACAGAGAAACGTTTAGCACAAAAGAAAGAAGAGAACTTAACCGCTGAAATTGAAACTTATAAAGCAGAAACCCAAAATTTACAGCAGCAAGTGGCGCAATACAAACAACAAATTCAATTACTACAAGAAAGCCAAGATAAAGAAAAAAACAATGCCCTTGAAAGCGATCACAGGCTTCATTCAAGACTAAAAGAAAGCGAAGCTCAGCTAGCCAGACATATAGCGGAAAGTGCAAATTTAGAAGCGGAACTAGAAGCGTTTCAGCAAAACAAACACAAGGAAGTTTCTAAGCTGAAATCAGAGCTAAGTGCTGCTCACATAGAGATAATGGATAAAAATAAAAACTTAGAAAGCTTAACCATTCAACTTGCTGAGTTAAAAAATAAAACAGAAGAGCGCCAACATATAGATAAAGAGAAGTTAGAGACTCAAGCGGATAAGTTAGCGGAACAAAATAAAGAACTACAATTTAAAGATTCAACCATTGCTGAATTAGAGAGTAAGAATCAACAACTAACGAATGAATTTAGACTGCAAATAGACTTAAAATCAAGAGAAATAGACCAACTAAAACAAGAGCATAAACATCAAAAAAATGATTTCGCACAACAAACAGAGCAACTTAAAAGACAAATAACCCAACTTGAAACAGCTCATGAATACAAACAAAGAGATTCAGCAAGCTTAATTGAAAGTTACAAGCAAGAAGCTAAGAATAAACAAGAATTAATCAAACAAACTGAAATTCAAATTTCAGAATTAAAAGCTGAGTTAGCAAACCTCAGCAATAAGTTAGACAACCAAATAGATACGAGTAAAAAACTAAACGATAAACTGGAACAAGTTAAAGATAAAAATTTGAACGATGCCAGCATCGCGCGTCAAACCATCAAAGTGCTTAGAGAAGACTTACAAAAAGTACAATCTGAATACGACAACTTTAAACAAAATAGCCAGCAGAATTTAATGGAATACAAACTCAAGTTTGAATATGCCGAAAAACAATTAAGACAAACAGAGGAGAACTGATGCAAGAATTAGATGAGTGGCCATGTGTTTATACAGACTATAATTCGATTACTATCCATTGTATAAAAGGCTTGCTCACTCAACAAGGCATTGAAACCAAGCTAATAGGAGAAGCCCTTTCAGGTGCTAGTGGTGAAATACCTATAACAGAAACAGAAATAAAATTACTCGTCTTCCATACAAAATTTACTCAAGCGAAAGATTTAGTTCATAAATTTGAGACGAATGCAGAATCTAGCTGGTTTTGTCGTCAATGTGACGAAGAAAACTCTGGAACATTTGAAATTTGTTGGCAATGCGGTCATGATCCAGCAACTGAATAGAATATAAAGAATAATATGAATAAACCCTCTACCTTTGCACGAATTAGAGCATTAAATGCTCGCCAACAAATCGCTTTCAATTTAATGCTAATTGAACGCATGTTGCCAAATTATCAGCTGTTTTCCGAATTGAGCCAACAAGGCGATCCTAAAGTCCTCAAGAATATTACAGAGCTACTTTGGCAATGGTTGTACACGCCCAAATTTAAAATAGATGTAAATCTACAACAGCAAAAAATTGAAGAAGTTATACCTGCAACTCAAGACTCGGATGGTATAGGAGCATTTGCGGCCGTTGATGCGGCAATGGCGCTAGTGTCTAACTTAGCTTTGTTAGAGGAGTCTGAATTTAAACACAAAGAAGCCGTTTACATCTCAATCATATCTCAGGGCACAATTGAGCGAATGTTGATCATGTCAGGTGAAGCTGAACATAGTAAAGAAGCGCTAGAAAATCCTCATATGATATGGGAAATAGATACGCAGAATGAATTTTTAGATAGCGTAGAGAAAATAAAAAAATTCGAGAAACATCATCACAAAGAGTTGAAAAGCCAAGCGCTAGCTGATGGTGTAACCAACTTAGGCGTCGAAATAGAATAAACTCCCAGATATAAACTCAAGCCAAAACAAAATAAAAAATGTGAATTAATTCACATTTTTTATTTATTCTGGTTAAATTCAGTGCAATAAATTAACTTAAGTATAATACTGGACACCACCAAGACATAATATGTCATCAATAAGGAATCAAAATGGAATTAATATTTGAATACATCTTTACTATCCCATTTGCAGCATTTGCATTTGCGATTATCACATTAAAATCATCAATTAAATTTGTCCCACAAAATAGAGCTTGGATAATTGAACGATTTGGTAAATATCAATCAACCAAAGAAGCCGGCTTAAACTTTATTATCCCTTTTATCGATCAAATATCTGCCGATAGATCATTAAAAGAGCAAGCCTTTGATGTCCCTAGTCAAGCGGCTATCACTAAAGACAATATCTCTTTGACTGTAGATGGCGTTTTATATTTTAGAGTGCTAGACCCATATAAAGCGACTTACGGCGTTGAAGATTATGTATTTGCTGTCACCCAATTAGCCCAAACTACAATGCGTTCAGAAATCGGTAAAATAGATCTGGATAAAACCTTTGAAGAAAGAGACATGCTTAACTCAAAAATTGTAACTTCAATAAACGAAGCGGCAGAGTCTTGGGGCGTAGCTGTACTCAGATATGAAATTAAAGATATTACACCGCCGCATTCTATTATGAACTCGATGGAATCTCAGATGAAAGCTGAGCGAGAACGTAGAGCCAAAATTTTAGAATCTGAAGGTGAAAAGCAAGCTGCAATCAACATAGCAGAAGGTGAAAAACAAGCCCGAGTTTTAGCCGCCGAAGCAGAAAAGCAAGAGCAAGTATTAGCCGCTGAAGGTGAAGCAAAAGCGATAGTCTCAGTCGCAGATGCGCAAGCGCAAGCACTAAAAGTTGTTGGTGATGCAGCTGCAACAGACGAAGGCCAAAAAGCGATTCAACTCGACTTAGCAAGTAAAGCAATTGCCGCTAAACACGCCATTGCTAAAGAGTCTAGTGTTGTTTTATTACCTGACAGTGCAACAGACGCTGGCTCTATCGTTGCTCAAGCAACAACTATTATAAATGCATTAAACCACGGTAAAGGCTAATGATAGATTTAATCTCAAACCATTTAGCAGAATCTCTCATAGCATTAGGGATTCTATTCCTAACGATTGAAGTTGTGATTCTCGGCTTTTCGACTTTTATATTATTTTTCTTAGGTTTGTCTTTAGTATTAACAGGCAGCGCTATCTGGATCGGGCTATTGCCAGAGACTTTAGCCAGCATATTATTATCGAACGCGATAATCACAACGTTAATGACATTCTTGTTATGGCAGCCGTTGAAAAATATGCAAAACCGAACCGAGAAAAAGGAAGTGAAAAGCGACTTTGTTGGGGTTAAATTTTTTGTTGACCAAGAAGTAAACCTAGAAGGCAATTGCCAGCACAAATATTCTGGTATTACTTGGAAAGTAAAAAGCCAAACACCAATTTCAGCAGGTAACGAAGTAGAAGTTATCAAAGCTGAGGTTGGCACACTTTGGGTACAAACAGTCAATCAAGCATAAGGATATAAATATGTTTAAAAAATTAAAATTAATTTGCTTAGCATCAATACTTTTACCAACTTTAAGCATTGCTGCGACAACAGACAAATCAGCACTAATCGAAAAAGTAATTCAAGTTTCGGGCATAGAACGTAGTATTTCAAGCTTACCTGAACAACTTCAAGCGCAAGCTTTACAACAAAAGCCTTACGCCAAAAATCCGAAAATAGTCGATACGGTGACGCAAATTTTAGTCGCTTCATTTGATCAACATAAAGCGAAACAAACTATCGTTGAAACCTTCAATAATGGGATGAGTTTAGCTGAATTACAAAAAATTGAAGGATGGATCGAGTCAGATCTAGGTTCGCGCATTGCAAAAGCAGAAACCAAATCATCCAACCCAGCGGCAATCCAAGATATGCAAATGTTTGCTATGGGGTTTCAATCTAACCCACCAGCGGCAGACAGGATTCAAGCGGTACAAAACTTTGTCCAAACTTCAAAATTAACTGAAGCCGCTATGGGCATGGTAGAGCAAATATTACGTGCAACCTTATCTGGTTTAGACGCATTTAATGAGCAGCCAAATTCTCAGAATGTTGAAAAAGCCATTAGCCAAATGAAAGGCATGATGCAACAGATGGTTTGGCAACAAATGATTTTAATGTCTCATTACACTTATCAAGATTTTTCTGTGACGGAAATAAATCAATATTCACAATATTTAGCGACGCCGGAAGGTGAAAAATACCTTAAAACAGGCATACAAGCCGTTACTAACAGCATTGCTGAAATGATGGCTACAGCGGTTCCGTTAATCAAAGAAGCAGCTGAAAACGCTAAGAATAGCTAATAAGCTTATTTTTCAGTTTAGCTTTTTACCAACGACGATTAAACTATGAGTTTAATCGTCGTTTTATTTTAGGTGTTTAATTAAGTGCAATTTCTACAATCTCTTCTCAATAATTCAGAACTCAATTTAATGGCACAAATCACCATTATTATCTGTTTAATTTTATTGCTCAGCATTATCACTTTTAAGCTACTGCTGCCCCTGCTATATAAAGCAATAGAAAGAACTAAACACGATTGGGATGATTTACTAATGGATAACCACTTCATTAGTCGCATTTTGATGATAGTTCCGATTATCTTCACTGATAAACTCGTCAAGCTTCAGTTCAATATGCCAGAAGAAGTAGAAAGCATATTTAGCCGTGCGATCAGTATTCTCATAACCTTAGTCGCAGCATCTGTAATTTTAAGTGTAATCAATACGATTAGAGATGCCTTTTCTAAAATATCATCTTTAAAAACGTTACCTATCGATAATATACGTCAGCTCGCAGTATTGTCTGTTTACCTAGTCTCAATTATTTTTATTGTCTCAATCATATTTAACAAGTCGCCGCTCGCTCTCCTAACCGGTATTTCAGCTGCTATGGCCTTGGTAATGTTAATCTTTAAGGATGTCATTTTAGGCTTTGTTGCAGGCGTTCAACTTTCATTAAACCGCTTAGTCAGGGTAGGCGATTGGATAGAATTTAAAAAAGGTAGCGCTGACGGTGATGTTATTTCTGTTGGCTTAACCGTAGTTAAAGTTAGAAATTTCGATAAAACCATCACCTCTATTCCAGTATATGACTTAGTCTCGAATAGCTTTACGAACTGGCGCGGAATGGAAGAAACTGGCGCGCGACGAATTAAACGAGCCATCTATTTAGACCAAGCTAGCATAGGGCACTTAAGCCAAGAGAACTATGACAAAATAAAAGATCACCCTTTATTGGCTGATTACTTAAAAAACAAACTAGATTCAGGTGTTTCTATCGCCAAACCAAATGAGCTCCCCGCGACTAGAGTATTATCTAATTTGGGTACCTTTAGAGCCTATATTGAAGCTTACTTAAATAGCAAAGCTGAAATTAGAAGCGACATGTTAATTATGTGCCGCCAGTTAGCACCGTCATCGGCAGGTCTACCGCTTGAAATATATTGCTTTAGTGACACTAATTGGAAGAAGTATGAAGCAATCCAAGCCGATGTATTTGATCACATACTTTGTGCCGCTAACTACTTCGATTTAAAGATTTATCAATTTAACTTAGCTGAACAAAATAAATGAAAATGATCCCTGTTACTTGGTTAGCTTTAATCGCTCTAATTATGTTGATAGCTAATCAATTAAACATTTTGGAGCTGGGCTTAAGCCAAAGCATAAAATACAGCTTAGGCTTAGTAGGCTTGATATTAAGCTTAATTATTATAGCTATCTCAGGGATACAATTTAGACGTCATAAAACCACAGTTAACCCACTATCGCCTGAATCAACGAGCAAAATAGTCAAATCAGGCATCTATGCCTATAGTCGAAATCCTATGTACTTAGCTATGTTAATCAGTTTATTGAGTTGGGGGATCATTTTAAATAACCTAGCCTCATTACTTATCGCATTTGGCTTTGTGCCTTTAATGAATAAATTGCAAATAAGTAAAGAAGAGGCTGCTTTATCTCAATTATTTGGTAAAGAGTATCTAGTTTATTTACAGCAAGTTAGAAGATGGCTGTAGCTGAACTAACAGGCAAAGTTAAACTACAGCGATAACAATTATCTCAAAACGTAATATATAAAGCGAATAGCTGAATCACTTATTGATATAAAGGTAGTTCAGCGATTCTCATATCAATTCTTCTTTCAAGCAATTTGTATTTTGATGATTCAGTGTCACCATATACTTTCTTGAACGTAGCTTCAGGTAAACCTTCTGGTAAATCATGAATCATAGGGAAGAAGACAATACCATCGGTTATATTGGCCAAACGATTTTGAGCTTGTCTAGGCTGTTCGAGCACGTATCTAGCAAAAGCTAAACCGGCTTTATCAGCTGCTAAGTCAGGAAAACTAAAACCACTGCCGCCTTTATTTGTATCGAGTAACTCTTTTAGCTCACCTATTTTTAATCCCATTTCTTGTCGCATTAAACGCTCTAATACAGCAGAGAATAAAAAGTGTAATGGTAAATCGCCACGCCCTTCTATTTGTAACCTAGCATTAGATAATTTATCCAGCTCAACCCTTGGCACTCCAATTAAATGGCCAAAACGGCGGCTACCATAAGAAATCGCCAGCGCCCAAAGCGCAGCTTGGTTTTCAAGTGTTGGATCATTATCTTGCGAACGAATTTTAGCGAGCTGGAAAGCTTTACCGATAAAGAAAGGTAAAGACTTTTTATCTCGGCTAGATAGGTTTAATTGCTCAATTTGGTTCAGTTCAGACATATAAGTCGCTACTAACTCAGGTGAAATTTGTAAATCAGCCACCTGACCAGTAAGCGCATTTATTGGTGAGTTTTGCTGAATAGCCGAAATCACTTCACTCTTAAGGTTATCGCTTAGTAATAAGGTGATATTTAACCCCTTACTCGAAACCTTAGCAGTTTGGACCAGTCCCAAAATATTATTTGCCACTTCGCCTTTAAAATAGTGTGTGATAGCTTGGGTAATCCCCCACTCGACTAACCAATTTGGTAAAACAAGTTCACCTAGGCTGCAATAATCTATCGCCAGCTTTTCACCTTTGGGTAATAAAATACATTTTAAATTAATATATTGCGTTAACTTAGGCGTTTTAATTTCTGTTGTTGCAGATAAGCTAAAGCCGTGTTCTGTCACATTACTTCTGAATTTAGTTAAAGGCACAGTGTAAGATGCGACAGCTGAAATTGCATCAATATCGCCTTGCGAGAAATAAAAATTTACCGCACCGACACTGTTATTAATTTGATGAGCAACATCTCTAAGCGATACCTTTGCTTGTTCTATTCTTGATGCGTCGACTTTATCGACCTCAGCAACAACAGCAACATCAGAACGAATTAAATAAATAGCATAACCCACAGCCAGTAAACTCAATACAAAGAGCCAAAAAGTTAATTTAATAAGCTTGAAAATATATTTCATTTACGGGTTATCCATCTGAGTAATGCTTACGCGTCTATTAATGTCAGTAAAGGGGAGCAATAAAACGCTTTTATTTAATAGTTTTACAGCTGCTAACTAAAAAAACAGCCTAACTGCTAGAGTAGCTTTATGTCGGTATAATAACAAAGCTGCAATCAAGATACTGATAATTATTAATAAAAATAGCAAGAAGTCAGCATTTTTAATATCTGAACAAGATACTCTGGCACTAACAACAAGGGCGTTCAAAAATCTGTGTCAGGTAAATACGGTCTAAACTTGTAAATACTCGTTTAACCGCCCTTCAAAGTGTATTGTAAATTGCGACAATGCTAAGTGTTCTGCACAACTAATACGTAAGGGTCCGTACTTCCTTCAACCCTGTCTCCTTTTCTTTTTCAGACAATGCAAAAATTTCATCCGGTAAGGTTTGCTGGCAGCATCTTGTCGCAGCAGGAGCATTTAATTAATTCATTCATGTTTTTCTTTCAATTTTGTTTCTATGTTTTCAGCAATACACCTTTCTAAGAAAAGTTTTTGAGCTAGAGGGGACAGGTTTTCAGCTTCTATTTCTTTAAGCCTTCTTTTACCTATTCTCTTATCAATAACTGCCAATGTTTGAATAAGCGGGTCTTCTGAGTTTAAGGCCTGCTCAATACTTAAGTCATGAACAAACTCCCAACAAGCTTGATATGCATCTTGACGACTAAGCTCTCCGTAATTACTTAGTTCGTCACTATTCGCAGAAGCTATTCCATTTGTTAAATCAGGATCTTTGGATACCCACTTTTTGTTGGACTCATCAAACTTTCTAGGAATGTTCCAAAATGCTCTAGTGCAAAAATTGGCAACAACTTTTTTGTCAATAGTGATCCATGCATGCCCGCATGAACAGGCACCATATGCGGCACTGTTAATAGCGAATCTAGGCCGGATAGATGAAGCAATCCTTTGTTCTACAAGATGTTTTAACTTAGTCCATTTCATAGTGGTTATTAACGCAGAAGTATAAATATTTATCAATTATTTATTGATTTGTGATTATTGGTTGATTATTGGTTGATTATTGGTTGATTATTGGTTGATTATTATTCGCCAGCTTAATTAATCATCAACTAACTGTAAAGGAGTAAAAATCATGACAAATACATCATTACCCTTTGCAGGTCTTGTCCGATAAGTAGCAGGAAGCTATCCAATAATTCTTTAGCTTTCTGATAAAGCTACGCCCCGGTCAATTGACCTGCCAATACGTTTTTCGTTTTAAATCCTTGTTTTCGAAATAAAGAGAAAGGAATTGGTACTATGGGCAAATCCGTCCAAAAGATTACTGAATACGTTAGCCTAATTGCGTCTACTGATACGTGGATTGAAGGGCTAGCAGTACAACAACTGATCAAAACATCAGAATTACAAGGTATGCAGCGAGTAGCTGGCATGCCGGACTTGCACCCAGGAAGAGGTTATCCAATTGGTGCAGCATTTTTTACAACTAACAAAATTTATCCTGCGTTAGTGGGAAACGATATTGGCTGTGGTATGTCACTTTGGCAAACATCAGCAAAAGTATCCAAGGTTAACTTAGATAAGTTAGCGAAGAAGTTTGAGCATGTAGAACAACCCTTAGATGAAAGCTGGACAGAGCATGTTGAAACTAGGAAGTCCGAAAAAGGCATTACAACCGATGCATATGACCATGCATTAGGCACAATCGGTGGGGGTAATCATTTTTCTGAGTTTCAGGCGATTGATGAAGTTTACGACCAAGATGCTTTGGAAGAACTTGGATTAAACAAAAAGCACCTACAACTTCTTGTGCATTCTGGTTCAAGAGGTTTAGGGCAATCGATTTTAGTGAACCATGTGACGACACATAATCATGACGGAATCGAAATTGGAGAATCGAGCGGCGAAGCTGATGATTTCGAAGATTACATGGAAAAGCATGATGAAGCCGTTCGTTGGGCAGAGCTAAATCGAGAGTTCATTGCTAAACGATTTCTTGAAGCTATTCGAGCTAAAGGAGAGTGTGCTCTAGATGTAAATCACAATCTAGTTTCACCGAAAGAAATAGAAGGTCAGCAAGGTTGGTTACATAGGAAAGGTGCTACGCCAAGCGATAAAGGGTATGTCGTTATTCCAGGTTCGCGTGGTGATTACAGCTATTTAGTCAAGCCAGTTGAAGGTGCAGATCAAAGTATGGTGACTAGCCTCTATTCACTAGCACATGGTGCTGGCAGAAAATGGAAACGCGGTGAATGTCATGGACGATTAGGTCATAAATATAAGCGCGAGGACTTGTATCGTACAGCACTTGGTAGCCGAGTGGTGTGTGGTAACAAAGAGCTTCTGTATGACGAAGTACCGCAAGCTTATAAAAAGTGCGAAACCGTGATTAGCGATATGGTTGATGCAGGGTTAATCGAAGTCGTTGCTAAATTGCGGCCAGTATTAACGTTTAAAACCAATGGAGATTGTTCGTCATGATATTACTGCAATTATCATCAGGGCAAGGTCCAATTGAATGTTGTAAGGCCATTGGTTTAGCACTAAAAGCAATTGAAAAAGACTGCCGAGCTGAAAATATAAAGTTTGATGTCGTTGATAAAGTTTCTGCCAATGAAAAAGATTGTTTCAAATCGGCAGTGTTAAAACTGGATTCAAAGTTTGAGGAGAAAGCCAAGCAATTGGCTCTCTCTTGGCAAGGAGCTATGTTGTGGGTCTGTCAAAGTAGCTTTCGACCTAAACATAAGCGTAAGAATTGGTTTTTCAGTGGGCAAATGTTCGAGATCGATGAGTCGAAACTAGATAGTGGTGTAACGTTTCAAACGTGCAGAGCGTCGGGAGCAGGTGGCCAGCATGTGAATACAACCGATTCGGCTGTACGTGCTACTCACTCTGAAACAGGCATTTCAGTGCGTGTAGAAAGTGAACGCAGTCAGCACGCCAACAAGCGACTAGCCAAAGCCCTCTTGTTTCAGAAGTTGGAAATGATGAAGCAAGAGCAAATGACTTCTCAAGAGAAAGCTCGTTGGCAACAACACTGGGAACTCGAACGAGGCAATCCAGTTAAAATATTTAAAGGAGAAAAATTTGCCCTTATGACTAGAAAAAGTTGCTAGAGCAAAATCAACAAGGATTGAATATGAAAAACCTACTTTTTATATGCAGCCGAAACCAATGGCGCAGTCCAACGGGAGAACAGGTTTGGAGAACCCATCCAGAAGTATCTGTAAGGTCGGCTGGTACGAGCCCTAAAGCGCGTAGGACTGCAACAGCCAAAGATATTCAATGGGCTGACGTCATTTTTGTTATGGAAGAAAAACATAAAAATCGCTTAAAGGCTCAGTTTACTCGACTTTTAGATTACAAGGATATTTATGTGCTCGATATACCAGACGAGTATCAGTATATGGATGAAGAATTAATTGAAATTATGAAGCAATCGGTTGGCGGCTATTTAGGAATAGCGGCAATCTAAAGCCAAAAAACTTACTAGAGGGTAGAACGATGAATTGTGGAATAAAAATTTTCGCAATGAAGAGGTAGGCCGCTGTTTCTATCGAACAATACTGCAGCTAATACTCCGGGTACAAGATATTTAAAAATAAAAAACCCTGTTAAGAAACAGGGCTTTGTAAAGAATTAAGTATGTACTTAAAAAGTTGGAACTTTAGAACGGAATATCGTCATCAAAATCTAAATTAGGCTCTGTTGGTGGCGCTGCTTGTGGTGCAGGTGCTGCCGCTGGACGACCTTGTGGTTGCTGATAACCACCGCCTTGAGGTTGCTGAGCAGGCGGCTGTTGGTAACCACCAGGGTTAGCCTGAGGCGCTTGATTATATTGAGGCTGCGCAGCAGGTTTTTGGTAACCACCTTGGCCTTGAGGAGCGTATCCACCTTGACCTTGGTTGTCAGATTTTTTATCCAACATTTGCATTACGCCATTCATATCAACCACAATTTCTGTGCTGTATCTATCTTGGCCTTGTTGATCTTGCCATTTACGAGTTTGCAATTTACCTTCTAAGTAAACTTGCGAACCTTTACGTAAATATTCACCTGCGATTTCAGCTAATTTGCCAAAAATAACCACTCTGTGCCATTCTGTTTTTTCTTGTAATTGGCCAGAATTACGATCTTTCCAACTTTCAGATGTCGCAATTGTTAAGTTAGCGACTGCGTTGCCATTTGGCATGTAACGCACTTCAGGATCTTGTCCTAAGTTACCCACTAGAATAACTTTATTAATACCACGAGCTGCCATTTCGGTTCTCCTAATTTTGTTTTACATGTTGAGCAAGCCAAGTCTGCAACTTAGCTTCGTCCAACTGCGCGGGTAATGTTTTTAAGTATGCCAGTTGTTCTTCAACAATGACAACAGCTTCTTCAATACCAGTAATTTCAATTAATTCTTGTGCCATCACTTCAGCAGCGGCTTGGTTTTCAACACTTACCGAGACTACTTTAGGTTTGGTCTTAATAGGTAAGCTTAATTTATTACTAATTATTAACCAAGGAAAAGCTAATAAACTAGCGCCAATTAGCACACCTGCTACAGTAAAGTTTTGCAGTAATACGCCGCCTAAGAGGCCACCGCAAAATGCACCGGCAAACTGACAGCTAGAAAACACGCCCATTGCAGAGCCTTTCTGTCCAACTGGTGCTAACCGACTTACCCAAGCCGGTAAGTTGGCTTCTAGATAGTTAAACGCAGCAAAAAAGATAATCAAAGCAGCGAGTAAGCCGCCTGCTGATTGGCCCATAAACAACATAAGTAACATAGCCGCTGAGATTAAACCAATCGAAATCTTAAACATTAGCGTTTCTTTTTGCTTTTTCATTGCCCACATCAGCATAGGTGCCATAACTAAAAATGAAGCGAGCAAGGCTGGAAAATATAGCATCCAATGACTTTTAGAGCTAAAGCCAGCATCGACTAGTAATCCAGGCACAACCACAAATAAGCAAGTTAGCTGTAAATGTAAAAAGAACACACCTAAATTTAATTTGCGTAAATTAGGATGCTTGATTAGTTGTTTAATTTGAGCTGGGACAGGTATAGCGTCGCGATTTGAGCCTTTGGTGACCGAATGTGGTAATTGAGTTAGCACTAGTAAAATACCAATTCCGGCTAGAACAGCTGTGACATAAAAAATACCAGATAAACCAGCTTTATCAGCGATAATAGGACCCACCACCATAGCGGCTGCAAAAGATAAACCTATGCACATGCCGATCACGGCCATGACTTTAGATCTTTGTTCTTCTCTGGTTAAATCTGCCGCGAGCGCCAACACGGCACTAGCAATTGCGCCGGTTCCTTGCATAAAACGACCAACGGCAACCCCAAAAATATTATCGGCAGTGGCGGCAACTAAGCTACCAATCGCAAATAGGGTTAAACCGATTAAAATAACAGGGCGACGACCAATTTTGTCTGATAGCAAACCCATAGGTATTTGCAATAAGGCTTGAGTCAGGCCGTAAGCACCTATCACTATGCCAATCCATAACGGTGAAAAGCCTTCAATTTGCTGACCATATACTGCCATTACAGGCATGATCATAAACAAACCTAACATGCGTAAACTAAAGATACTCGCTAGGATTGCTGCAATTTTCTTTTCGTATTTAGTTAAACCGTTTGACATAAATTTTCGGGTATTGAGAACATTATTTTGAGCGCACCAGTATAACATGAGTCTGGGGCTAGAATTTAAAATTATTTTACCCTGTATCTCTAAATTTGTAAAAAACTACTGTATAGTTAACCAGATTAATTTCTGCTTATAAAAACATATAAGCTCACTTTATTTATTGTTCGGTTTAATTTGTCATGGAAAATATAGAAGTTCGTGGTGCACGTACCCATAATTTAAAAAACATAAGTTGTACCTTGCCAAGAGACAAACTAATTGTGGTAACTGGTTTATCTGGTTCTGGGAAATCTTCTCTCGCTTTCGATACCTTGTATGCAGAAGGTCAACGCCGTTATGTTGAATCTTTATCTGCCTATGCGCGTCAATTTTTGTCTTTAATGGAAAAGCCAGATGTTGATCATATTGAAGGCTTGTCACCTGCCATTTCAATTGAACAAAAGTCCACGTCGCATAATCCAAGATCAACCGTTGGTACCATAACCGAAGTTTATGATTACCTTAGGCTGTTATTTGCCAGAGTCGGTGAGCCTAGGTGTCCTACACATAATTTACCGCTCAATGCGCAAACCGTGAGCCAAATGGTCGATCAAGTTTTAGCACTGCCTGAATCAAGTAAGCTCATGTTACTCGCCCCCATTGTAAAAGGCAGAAAAGGCGAACATGTCAAAACTTTTGAAAGCTTAGCCGCTCAAGGTTTTATTCGTGCACGGGTTAATGGTGAAGTATGTGATTTATCCGATCCACCAACGCTGGATTTACACAAGAAACATACTATAGAAGTTGTAGTCGACAGATTTAAAGTAAGGGATGATTTACAAACCCGCTTAGCCGAGTCATTTGAAACTGCACTAGAGCTAACCAGCGGTGTTGCCACCATAGCTTGGATGGACGAGCCGGATAAAGAAGAAACAATCTTCTCTGCCAATTATGCATGCTCACATTGTGGTTATAGCATGTCTGAAGTCGAACCAAGAATATTTTCATTTAATAGCCCTGCTGGGGCTTGCCAAACTTGTGATGGCTTAGGCGTAAAACAATACTTTGATCCTTCCAGAGTGGTTAGCAATAAAGAAATTAGCGTTTCTGGCGGCGCAATAAAAGGCTGGGATAAACGCAGCTTCTACTATTTCCAAATGCTACAAGCCGTTGCTGATCATTACCAAATAGATTTAAACCTTGCTTGGGAAAAGATACCTAAGAAGCAGCAAGATATTATTTTATACGGTAGTGGTAAAACCGAAATAGACTTTAATTACATGAATGATCGTGGTGATATCATTCAAAGAAAGCATGTATTTGAAGGTATAATCCCGAATATGGAGCGCAGGTACAGAGATACTGAATCTAGCTCTGTACGCGAAGAAATGGCTAAATTTTTAAATAGCCAAGCCTGCCCTAGTTGTGATGGCAGTCGATTAAGACTCGAAGCTAGAAATGTCTTTATTGAGCAAACAACTCTACCTGAAGTGACCAATTTATCTATAGGTCAAACAGCTGAATTTTTTAACAGCCTAGAGCTGACTGGACAAAAAGCTCAAATCGCTGAGAAAATCCTGAAAGAAATAAATGACAGGCTCGGCTTTTTAGTTAATGTCGGCCTCAATTATTTAACTCTCTCAAGAAGTGCAGACACCTTGTCTGGCGGTGAAGCTCAAAGAATCAGACTTGCTAGCCAAATTGGCGCAGGTTTAGTGGGTGTTATGTATGTGTTAGACGAGCCATCTATAGGCTTACACCAGAGAGACAACGAAAGGCTGCTTAAAACCCTAACTCACCTAAGAGATTTAGGTAATACAGTTATTGTGGTTGAACATGATGAAGATGCAATTAGAGCAGCAGATCATATTTTAGATATAGGGCCAGGTGCGGGTGTTCACGGTGGTGAAATAGTCGCACAAGGTAATTTAAACGATATAAAGAATAATCCTAACTCGCTCACAGCAAAATATCTCACGGGCGAGCGTGGAATTAGGGTACCTAAACAAAGGCATCAACATCAAGATAAGTGGCTTAGTATTTATGCCGCAACGGGTAATAATTTAAAATCCGTCGATATTAGTTTACCGATAGGCTTAATGACATGTGTGACAGGTGTGTCTGGCTCTGGTAAATCAACTTTAATCAATGACACCTTATATCCACTGGCACAAACAGCATTAAATAAAGCAACAACCAAAGAAGCCGCGCCGCATGACAAAATCGAAGGACTAGAGCATTTAGATAAAGTGGTCGATATTGATCAAAGTCCAATTGGTCGCACACCAAGATCAAACCCTGCGACTTATACTGGCATTTTCACACCAATTAGAGATTTGTTTGCAGGCACACAAGAGGCAAGGTCTAGAGGTTATAAAGCGGGTCGATTTAGTTTTAACGTAAAAGGTGGCCGTTGTGAAGCCTGCCAAGGTGACGGTCTAATCAAAGTAGAGATGCACTTTTTACCTGATGTTTATGTTCCTTGCGATGTCTGTAAAAGCCAAAGATATAATCGAGAAACGCTCGAAATCAAATACAAGGGTAAAAACATCCACGAAGTACTTGAGCAAACAGTTGAAGACGCGCGTGAATTTTTTGATGCTGTACCTGCCATAGCAAGAAAACTGCAAACCTTAATGGATGTCGGCTTAAGCTACATACGTTTAGGCCAAGCAGCGACAACGCTTTCAGGTGGTGAAGCACAAAGAGTAAAACTTGCTCGAGAGCTATCTAAACGCGACACAGGCCAGACCTTGTACATTCTAGATGAGCCAACTACAGGCTTGCATTTTTATGATATTGAGCAATTACTTGCTGTAATCCATAGATTAAGAGATCACGGTAATACAGTTGTTATCATAGAGCATAATTTAGATGTTATTAAAACTGCAGATTGGATTGTCGATTTAGGACCTGAAGGCGGTAGTGGTGGTGGTGAAATATTATTTAGCGGTGTGCCAGAAGACTTAGCCAAGGTTAAAAAATCACATACAGCTAGATTTTTAACGCCTTTGCTTGAAAATAAATAGCTTGTTATTAATCTATTTAGCCTAATTTAAATGCACGGAGTCAGTCAGGAACTGTCCTGACTGACATCAATTTATTAAACTATCTAACTTTAGCGAGTTCAGAACGCATCTCATTAATCGCAACAGTGTAGTCATCTGCGCCGAAAATGGCGGTACCAGCAACAAACATATCAGCTCCGGCAGCTGCGACTTCCGCAATATTATTGGTTTTAACGCCACCATCCACTTCGATTCGAGTATCTAAACCTAATTCATCAATACGTGCTTTAAGCGTTTTAATTTTATCGAGTGTATGTGGGATAAACGACTGGCCACCAAAGCCAGGGTTAACCGACATAAATAAAACAAAGTCGAGTTTATGTAAAACATGGTCTAATACAGTTAACGGCGTTGCAGGATTTAAAACTAATCCAGCTTTAATGCCTTTATCTTTGATTAAGCTAATTGAGCGATCAACATGCTTGCTCGCTTCTGGATGAAAACTAATATAGCTAGCGCCAGCATCCGCAAACTGATTAATTAAATCATCAACTGGCTCAACCATTAAATGCACGTCAAACTCAGCTTTAATGCCATATTTAATTAAAGCTTCTAAAATGGCAGGGCCAAAAGTTAAGTTAGGAACGTAGTGATTATCCATTACATCAAAATGAATAATATCAGCTCCAGCTGCAGCGACATTTTCAACTTCTTCGCCCAGTCTTGCTAAATCAGCAGCTAAAATTGAAGGTGCAATTAAATATGGTTTCATAAATTACCTATTTTTTGTTTTCCTGCAGCAGGCAGTCATCTAAATGAAAAGTTATGTCGCTATTCTACACTAGCTTTTGCAAACCCCCAATTTTGAGGCATGAATTTGGTTTTACACGCTTTTTATTTGTGCAATTCATGAAAAAGAGGCATGAATCAATCCAAATTGAGAACAATGCACCAAAATAAAACGATTTTTATATTTTTTGCATAATAATATGGCATAAGAATCTAGTTTTTTAAGCATTTAAGTGCTATAAAATGGCGCAGTAACATATAAAAAGGGTGTTATATCCAATGTTTATACTGGAAATAGCACTTTTTAATGGAAGATATAAAACATGGCATAGCGGTTGCTACTATGTCATCAGCACATTTTTAATTTAGTTAAAAAATTCCAATTGGGAGAATTAGCATGAAAAAAACGTTACTTGTAGCTTCTATCTTAGGCGCAGTTTCAGCAATGTCTTCAACTTCAGCTATGGCTGTTGAAGGTTTATCAGCAAATGCAGCAGTTACTTCTAACTACTACTGGCGTGGTATGACACAGGCTGACGATGGCGCAGCTGTTTCTGGTGGTATTGATTACGAAGATAAATCAGGTTTTTACGCTGGTGTTTGGACTTCAAACGTTGTCTACGATAGCGCAGCTTCTGAAGTTGATTTTTACGCTGGTTTTGCAGGCGAAGCTGAAGGCTTCTCTTACGATGTAGGTTATGTTTACTTTGCTTACCCTAAAAAATCAAGCATTCCAGCTGGCGCTTCTACAGAATTAGATTTCGGTGAAATCTATGCAAATGTTTCTTTTGATTCATTAACTTTAGGTGTAGCTGTATTAGCTAATGCTGAAGCTTCTGGTGCAAGCTTTGGTGATTCAACTTATATCTCAGCTGACTATGGTTTTGAATTAGCTGAAGGTTTAGAAGCTAACTTACACATAGGTTCTTACGACGGTGATTTCGCAAGCGAAGGTATCGATATCGGTGCTAGTGTTTCTAAAGATGGTTTCACTTTCGGCTTAGTTGATTCAGATCGTGACGGTCAAACTTTAGGTTACTATGTATCTTACGCTGTAGACTTCGATCTATAAGCTGATAGCAACATAAAACCTTGAAAAACCCGCTTTTTAGCGGGTTTTTTATTTCTCCTAAACTAGCGTCTATACTCTCATTTTCTTATTATTTTGTTGTTATAGGAGTTAGGTTGAAATATATAGATTATTTCAAATCTGCTTTATTGGCTTTGTTAGGAATTCAAAGTGATAAAAATAGAGTCAAGGATTTTAATCAGAATAAAATTGCTGGATTTATTGCGGCAGGTATTATCTTAACACTTGTATTCGTTACGAGCTTAATTTTGCTTGTTAGCCTAATTACCGCTTAACTTTATAAAGCGCTAGTACTTCATTTACCGCATTTCTTTTTAATGTATCCCTACTGATCATACGAGCTACTTTATGCTTACTAACTTTTGCATGTCTGTAAAGCTGCTGGCTTTGTGGCGTGTCATGGTTACTAATTAACACATTATTGAGTTGTTTATCGGCAAGGTGATGAGCTGTATCCGCTAGCCTCTGCTGATCGGCAGCAGAAAAGCCTTTGGCGGCGTATTGGGTAAACTTAGCAGTATCACTTAAACTAACATAAGGCGGGTCACAGTAAATCACAGCCCCTTTTGGCGCGCTCGACATACAAGTTTCAAAATCAACGCAGGTAAACTCAGCATTTTGAGATTTTTGAGAAAAGAAACGCATTTCCTCTTCAGGGAAGTAAGCTTTAACATAACGCCCGAATGGCACATTAAAACCGCCTGATAAATTATATCGACATAGTCCGTTGTAACCATGACGATTCAAATAAATAAACAAAATAGAGCGGTTAAAGCTGTTTTTTTCTTGATTGAAACTCTTTCTGATTTCGTAGTACGCATCTTCCTGATTATATTTCTCTGTAAAAAGCTTCTGCGTTTCTGCAATTAAATTTTCAGGCTGCTGTTGAAGATGCTGGTACAAAGCAATTAAATCTGGATTTATATCGTTTAAAATGAATTTTTTATAATGGCTATTAAGGAAAACAGATCCAGCACCAACAAAGGGCTCAACTAACACATCAGCTCTTTTAGGTAATAAAGATAAGATAGGCTCTACTAGACTATATTTGCCTCCCGCCCACTTTAAAAATGCTCTTTGTTTTTTCAAAATTATTTTTCAGAAATTTGTTTTTGGATTATGGATATCTTTTTAGCAAAAGCACCTGAATTAGATAATTTTTCAGGCAAGCTTTTAAGCCCTTTTTGCGCGTCGGCAATACTAGCATAAAGACCCGTAGTAACACCAAATCTTACGCCTAACTGATAGATTTTTATTTTGCCAGTTAAGTTATTGTCTAGAATGTATTCATTTAATAACTTTTTATCTGAAATTAAACTGAGCTGGATTACAAAACTATTTTTTTCTTGAGCCAGAAACCAAGCGTTATCCGAGATATTAGATGATTCAGCTTTCTCTAACTTAGGCTCAGTGCTTGATTGTTCATTTATTTTTTCTTGTATCTGGGCTGTGGGCTCTGCTTTTGGTTCTGTATTGCCTTTAGCTTGAGTGTCGAGTTTACGAGCAACTGGCTCGTTTAGTTTAACCAACTGACTCTCTTGATCTACAAGCGTTTCTGTCACTTTTACCGTTTCGAGTGCTGAGGAGCTGGGATTAGCCTTAGCTTTAGACTTAAAGTACTCTGCCGCTGTCATATTTGGGTTATATTCAATCTTTGAGTCTGACGCTAACTCTTTAGTTTTATCTATTTCTAGAGCGGCTGATAAGCCTTCATCACGACGATTAACTTTTGTTTCAACTATAGATTTTTCAGGTAAAACGACTTTAGTTTCTGTTTCCCCAATAGATCTGTAAATAAAAAATCCACTAATAGCGGCTGCTAGTAAACTTGAAACGAGTACCAAAAAAACTGTCGGACTGAATTTCCGGAGAGGTTTAGTCAATTTAGCACGGCCTAGTTTAACTGAGGATTCAGAATAACTCGTTGGTTTAATGTTTTGAATGATTAAGCTGACAGAACAGGCCAAACTTTCTAACTTAGCAATAAACTTATCGCATTGATTTGCTTCTGGTTCAAAAACCAGTTTTACATTGTCAGGCGTCGCTTGATTCGCTTCTAATAACTCAACTAATATTTTTTCTGGTAGCCAACCTTTAATTGCGATGACAATAGGCTTAGTTTTAGATTCCAACTGAAGCAGTTTAGTTAAACTAAAATTACCAAATTCAGGCAAAGCGCCGGTGATGTGCTGGGCGAGTTTTCGCTTAAACTCGGTTTCGGAAAAATCTTGAGTGGTTACTTGGTAGCTAATTGAAAAGCTTTCTTGTAATTCGGGAAGAAAACGACCTAGAGGTTGGTCAGGCTGGCAATATACTATGATATTGCCAGAGTATGTTAAATTATGAGCCAGACGCTCCCAAACTGACGACTGAATCATATATTCATTTAGGATAAAACTTTTTCAAGTTCGGCTTCTGTGACATCTGACATAATTTCACAAGCGCCTATCTTAGTTGGGATAATAAAGCGCATTACATTTTCGAGCACTTTCTTATCACGTTTCATATGCTTAACAAAATCAGCCGTGGTCATAGTATCTGGTTTAGCTATTGGTAAATCATAAAGCGCTATTGTATCTCGAATCTCTTGATAGTCCGCACTTGAGATATAACCTCTAATCTCAGCTAATTTAGCAGCTAAAACCATACCAGCAGCAACAGCTTCGCCATGTAGCCAAACGCCATAACCCATTTCAGCTTCAATCGCATGGCCAAAAGTATGACCTAAATTAAGCAAGGCTCTCATCCCCTGCTCTGTCTCATCTTTTGCCACTATCTCTGCTTTAATTTCGCAGCAGCGTCTCACAATTTCAATTAGCGATTGATCGTCTAAGTTCGAAATTTTTTGATGATCTGAAATTAAACCATCCCAAAACACTTTATCGAAAATGATGCCGTATTTCAGCACTTCAGCAATACCTGCTGCAAACTCTCGTTGCGGCAAAGTTTTTAAAGTGTCGATATCAATGACAACAGCTTCAGGTTGCTTAAACGCACCTATCATGTTTTTACCCAAGGGATGATTTACCGCGGTTTTTCCACCAACTGAAGAATCAACCTGAGACAATAAAGTAGTAGGTACTTGCACAAAAGGAACACCGCGCTGATAGCAAGCAGCAACGAATCCAACTAAGTCCCCAATAACACCACCGCCTAATGCAACTAAAGTTGTACTACGACCGCAATTATGCTGAAGCAAAAAGCTATTTACTTTATCAAACGATTCTAGGGTTTTGTATTGTTCGCCATCAGGCAATTGGAAGGTTAAAACATCAAACTCAGCTAAAGATACTTCTAACTGAGCAAGATATAAAGGCGCTACAGTCTCATTAGTGACAATAACAACTTGTTTCGTTTTAATGCATGATTTAAAAAGGTCTGCCTGTTTTATTAGACCATTACCTATTGTAATTGGGTAGCTACGAGCTCCCAGATCGACATTTATTTCTGAAATACTCATAGCCAACTCTTTTTTAGAAACCTAAGCGTTCAATTATCTCTCGTGCAACTACTTTTGCACTTTGGTTATCTGTTTTTACGACAAGATCAGCAATCTCTTCATACAAAGGATTACGTGAATCAGCTAAGTTTTCTAAGATGTCTCTTGGTTCTTCACCGGTTTGTAACAATGGTCGACGTTTATCTTTAGCCGTACGAGCAACTTGCTTGTCTATGGTCGTTTCTAAATAAACAACAAAACCACGAGCCGAAAGACGGTTACGAGTTTCCTTGCTGATAATAGAACCACCACCAGTAGCAAGTACAATGCCTTGCTTTTCGGTTAGGTCAAAAATTACTTTTTCTTCTCGAACACGGAAACCAGCTTCGCCTTCCACATCAAATACCCATGCGATATCTGCGCCTGTACGACGTTCGATTTCAGAATCCGAATCAAAAAACTCCAAATGAAGCTCTTGTGCTAGTTGTCTACCAATTGTACTTTTACCAGCCCCCATTGGGCCAACGAGGAATATATTGCGTTTCTCGGTCATTTTATTTCTTACACGTTAAGGTTAACTTGCTCCGAAAGTATTCAGTTACTCCTGAAAAGAGCGGTGATTATCCCAGCTTTTCTATAGAAAAGGCAAGCTTAGGACAAGAATATGCACTAACTAGCCATTTTAATAGCTAGTACGCACATAATCTACTCATTTATTTATCTAATATTATTCTACACTGAATTTAAAGTTTTTCAGTAACGATTCTTGGAGTAACAAAAATCAATAACTCTTTCTTTTCATTGAACTCTGTTGAACTTCTAAATAGCCAACCTAGATAAGGAACATCGCCTAATATTGGCACTTTTTTCTCACTACTAACTGTTTGTTGTTGGTATATGCCACCTAAAACAATCGTTTCACCGTTATCGACTAAAACTTGGGTGCCTATCTCCTGCGTATTAATAGCAACAGCAGATCCAGTCGGGGTTGATACATTATCACCTCGAGTATCTTGCGTAATCACTAAATCTAAAATAATTTTATTATCCGGTGTGATTTGAGGTGTCACTTGTAAACTTAATACGGCTTTTTTAAAGGTTACCGCGGTTGCACCACTAGAAGATGCTTGGACGAAAGGAATTTCTGTACCTTGTTCTATATATGCTGTTTTTTGATTGGCTGTAGTAATTCTTGGGCTTGCTATGATTTCACCTTGGTTTTCAGTTTCCAAAGCGGTTAATTCTAAGTCAAGAATAGTACCGTCATTTAATTTAGCGACACTAAAGCCAATGCTGCCGGCAGGGGATGCTATTGGTAGGTTTACATTCAGTCGATCACCTAAGGAAGGAACTGTACCACCCGCAATAGTATTAGCTCCAGATAAAGAGCCGGATACGCCATTGTTGTTTTGCTGGTCACTAAAGCCCCATCGAATACCTAGCTCTTCTGATAAATTATCATTCACAGTTACGATTCTAGATTCAATCGTGACCTGTTTAACCGGAATATCTAAAATATCGATTAATTTTCTAACGTTCGCAATACTCTCTTGGGTATCTTTTATTAATAAGGTATTGGTTCTTTCATCAACAGAGATAGCGCCTCTTGAAGAAACCATGTTCGTATCTTGGCTTTTAAGCATGTCAGCAATTTGAGTCGCTTTGGCATAGTTAATTTGAATAAATTCAGAATATAGAGGTGATAGCTCAGAAACTTGTTTTTTGGATTCAAGCTCTCTTGCTTCTCGAGCAGCTATCTCATCACTTGGCGCAACTAATAAGATGCTACCATCCATTCGTTTATCTAAGCCTTTAATCTTCAATATAATATCTAATGCTTGATCCCAAGGCACACCATCTAGTCTAAGGGTTACATTACCGCTAACTGAATCACTCGTCACTAAGTTGAAGCCGTTATAATCCGCAATAATCTGCAATACAGTGCGAACCGAAATGTCTTGAAAGTTAAGCGATATTGGAGAGCCAACATATTTTTCAGACTCTAATGGATTCGATTTTGCTTTGGCTTTATTGATTTCAATTGAGAAAATATTATCAATTTGTTGGTACTGATAGCTGAAATCCTTCTGAATGTTAATTTCAACTCTGGTTTGGTTGGTGTCTTTAAAAGTTTCAACACTTTGTACAAGGGTACCGAAGTCAGTGACATCCATGTGATATAAAAGATCATCTAATATATCTGTATCATGGAAGGATATTATTAATTTTTTCTGCTTTTCAATGACATTAACTGCAGCGGTTTTGGTTTTTAAGAAGACTAAAACTCGACCAGATTTATCTACACCTTGGCGAAAGTCAATTGCTTGAATCTTATTGAGGTAAGCAGCTTGGTTTTTATTATTTTTAACAACCTCAGTAAATCCAGCATTGTCAGATATGTGAATATAAAATTTATTTCCAGTAAAACGGGTTTGATAAATTTTTAATGAATCTAATAAAATATCAATTTGAACATTATTACCAATTTGCTTAGTTTCAATTGATTCGACACCCGCTAACTCGACCGGAATCGATTTTAAATACTGCTCGAAGCTAATATTTGGGATATCAATTTGGATACGCGCAGGCTTATTTAATACCTGGACAACTGGCTCATTTCGTAAAGTTTGGTCAAATACAAACTCAATTTCGGTTTCTCCAGCCATAATTGGGTTATATCGGATCTCGTACAACATGGTATTGGCAAATGCTAATTTAGAGCCAATACCCCACAGAAAAACCAGAGCTAATAAGTATTTCCATACTGTTATTAAATTCACTGTACATCTTTTCATATTAATTATTTCCCGAACGAGGATCTGTTGCCAAGATCGTCAACTCAGCTTTCCTATAAGCCCAACAACCAGTGCCATCGGGTACCATCTCTTTTATATATATCGCATCTGTTGTGATGCGCTCAATTTTTCCATGAAATAAACCAAGGAAATCTCCAGCTTTAACTCTAAACAAACGACCATCATTGGCAACAGCTAAAGCATATAAGTTGGATTCGTTACCCAAAGTTCCCTGCATCTTAATGCTATCCAGAGGATATTGCTCTAAAGGGTGTTTGGTACGAGCATAATCAGGTTGTAAGCAATTTAAGTTTTCAACCGCTTGCTCTTGCAACAATTCTGGTTCAGGTTCAATAAATGGGCTACGTAACCCACTAACCGAATACTCAAAGCTGGCAAACTCTTCAATCGTCGGCATATCTTCAATATTAGGTTGAGTCGTTGCTTTCACCTGATCGGTAAATACTTGTAAATCAGAAATATCCTTACCACAACCCGTAATAAACAAGCATAGCATTAATATATAGATTAAGGTCTTCATTTTGCGACCACCTCTTTATACCTATATGTTTTTGCCAATAATTTTAAAATGAGTACGTCATTTCCGGTGTTGTCGATGGTAAAGTCATGTAGGGTAACAATTCTAGGTAGCGCAGCTACTCGACTTAAAAACTCGCCAAATTCATGATAACCGCCTACAACTTCAAGCCTAAGTGGTAGTTCAGTATAGAACTCTCTTTCAATTTCCGCTTCCCAGTTTATCTTGTTAAAAGATAAACCACTTGTTGTGCCCACATAAGTTATATCGTCAAGTAAACCAGGGGTTTCACTAGCCGTTGGTAACCGTTTCAGGAGCTCGGCAAAGTTTTTCTCCATTTCTTCCATTTGAGATTTATACGCGTCGGCATTTAATGCGATTTGATACTTTGTTTGGAATTGAAATTTAAGCTGGGCTTCTTGATCTGTTACATCTTGATATTTTTTTATATTGTCACTGACCATTAAGTTGTAGGCTAAAATTGCAGTGATGACAGCAACAACAACAGCAAAAAATATTTTAACAATATTGGGCCAAGCCCCCATATTATTAAAATCGAGTTCAAGTTCTTTAAGGTCAGCTAAATCAATATTTTTCCAGTCCATTATTTAGCTCCCGATTTGTCTTTTTGTGTATTCAACTGAACATCTTGAATTTGCATAGACATAGAAAACTCACTCAACAAACGAGCTGTTTTCTCATTCGCCGTAATGATTGAATTTAAGACAGGGGTCTCTAATAAGTACGATGACTCAACTTGGCGCATTAAAGATGAAACGCGATTATTGGATTCGGTTTTACCCGTTATCGCCACATTCTCAGCATTTTTTTTCAAATCAACTAAGTAAATTCCAGCAGGCACAACTTTAACTAACTCATCCATGATTTGAGCACCTAAATTTCGGTTTCTTTGCAAGTCTGCAATTAACTCCATTCGTTGCTCTAAGTCGTTTCTTTTTGCTTTTAAGTCTTTTATCTCTTTTATTTTAGAATCCAACACTGCGATTTCGGTTAATAAGTATTGATTTCTATATTCTTGGTTATCGATTAAAAGGTTATAGTAAGAATTAACTAAACTCATGATAATAAAAGCAATTAGCGCAGAAAAAGCGAGTATAGCCAAATATTCATTTTGTCGGCGTTTTTTAAGTTGCTCACGCCATGGCAGGAGGTTTATATGTGGCATTCGCTAAAGCTCCTCATAGCCAAGCCAGCAGCAACCATGTATTTAGGTTCGTGTTTCTTAACTAATTCAAGGTCTATACCTGAATCTATTTCTAAATTAGAAATAGGTTCCGCAATCGCACATGCAATGCCTAATTCGTCTTCTATTATTTGCTGTATGCCTTCAACTAAAGCAGTTCCACCAGATAAAATGATAAAGTCCAATTTCTCTTCAGTGTGGGCTGTTAAAAACATTTGAATCGCACGTCTAATTTGTTGTACAACTGCGGTTTGGAAAGGTGCTAAAACTTCAAATTGATAACCTTCGGGTAATTCTGAGTGTTGTTTGGCTAATTCGGCTTCTTCTGGCGTTTTTCCATAATAGTTTATGATATTTTTAGTATAAACATCACCGCCAAATGATTGATCTCGAGTATATAGAATTTCCCCTGATTTCATAACACTCATCAAGGTCATATTGGCGCCAATATCGACAACACCAATTAATCCATCCTGATACTCTTCTGGAACTTGCTGCTGGCATAAATCGTAAGCTCTCGATAAAGCGTAAGATTCAACATCAACCACTTTAGCTGACCAGCCCGCAATTTCTAAAGCTGCAACTCTAGATTCGACACTCTCAGTTCGAGCTGCGCTCAATAAAATATTAACTTTACTCGGATCTGCAGCATTTTCTCCCATCCGCTCGAAGTCTAAACTCACTTCTTCAATAGGGTATGGGATTAAACTATCGGCTTCGATTTCGATCTGGGAAGCTAATTCATCATCGGAGAAACTGGCATCCATAAAGATAGTTTTGGTTATGACTGTAGAGCCAGAAACAGCAACTGATACCTGTTTGTATTGCTTCGGGAATTTTTTTCGCAAACGCGATAAAACTTTACCGATAGCTTCGATATCTTGAAGATCACGCTCATTTACCGCATCCTTAGGCAATGTATCAATTGCACATTGGAGCAGTTTATAGCCGGCGTCCGTATTTTCGAGCAATACTGATTTTATAGAGTGAGAGCCTATGTCTACTCCTATCAATAATGCATTTTTTCTTCCTAACAATTCCGCTAACATAAAAAAACCGTATAATTGTTATTATTTTTTCCACATACAATATTAATGCAAAATGACAAAATGTCTTCATCATTATGCGTTATATTGTGACTCGTAACACTTACTTTGTGTTTTTAGACTAAACACAAGCCAAAAACTAAGCTTTAGGTGAATCCGTGAAAAAAACTGCCAAGTACCTCTTTTACCTTGTAATCGCTGGCTTTTTAGCTGCTTGTATAGGTATTTATTCTTTATATATATATGTAAAAGATGATTTACCATCGGTAGAAGTTCTTAAAGATGTTGAATTTCAAACACCAATGAAGGTCTATTCTGCTGACGGCAAACTTATCTCTCAATTCGGCGAAAAAAGAAGAATTCCGCTGTCATATGAAGAAATACCACAAGATCTAATCAACGCTCTACTCGCAACTGAAGATTCCCGTTTTTACCAACATAATGGCGTTGATTTTATCGGCATATTGCGAGCAGCCTTTACAGTATTGACCACAGGGCAAAAAAAGCAAGGTGCAAGTACATTAACTATGCAAGTAGCTCGAGGTTTCTTCTTAACTCGTGACAAAACCTACATAAGAAAAATAAAAGAAGTATTTATTGCACTGCATATTGAGAGAGAGTTGACCAAAAATGAAATTTTAACTCTTTATATCAATAAAATGGAACTTGGTAACCGTGCATTTGGCTTTGGCGCAGCCGCAAAAGTTTATTATGGCAAATCAATTGAAGAACTAGATATAACCCAAATAGCCATGCTCACTGGATTATTAAAAGCGCCTACAGCCTATAATCCATTAAGAAACAAAGAGCGAGCCATGTTTAGACGTAACACTGTGCTATGGCGTCTTAAAGAAACAAATTACATTACAGAAGAAATCTACCAAACAGCAATTCAGCAACCTCTAACAGCCAAGTTTCATGGTGCTCAAATCGAATTTGATGCACCTTATATAGCTGAAATGGTTCGCCAAGAAATGATCGATTTATACGGCGACAAAGCTTATACCCAAGGCTTACAAGTTTATACCAGCATTACGGCAGACAATCAGAATGCTGCAATTAAAGCTGTGAGACAAAATCTACATAACTATGATGAACGCCACGGCTTAAGAGAAAACACAAACTTTTTATGGCAGGAAGAGGAAGAAGTACCAACGCAACAAGCGCTAATCGAAAAATTACAATCATACAAAGACTTTGGTTTGCTAGAAAATGTAGTCGTCACCCAAATAGATGAAGAAAATAAACATTTCATTTTCCTGCGCAAAAGTGGCGACTTAGGCATAGTCAAATGGGAAAATATGGAATGGGCTAAGCCTTTTATAGATGACGATAAAACAGGCCCAGCTCCAACCACAGTTAGCGAAGTAGTCAATTTAGGTCAAGTCGTTAGCATAAGAGCAACCGATTCAGGTTGGCGTCTTGCTCAATTTCCAGCGGCCAGTGCAGCTTTTATAGCCATAAACCCAACCACAGGTGAAATTCAAGCTCTTGTAGGCGGTTATGACTTTAGGCAAAGTGAATTTAATAGAGTTACTCAAGCTGTAAGGCAAGTAGGTTCAAATATAAAACCTTTCCTCTACTCTGCGGCTTTAGAACATGGCTTTACCCTAGCAAGTATCATTAATGACGCTCCAATCAACCAATGGGATAGAAGTCAGGGTACAGCTTGGCGTCCTAAGAATTCGCCAGCTATATATGACGGACCAATCAGAATGAAAGTTGCGTTGGCAAAATCTAAAAACGTTGTGTCGGTCAGATTATTAAGAGCGATAGGTGTCAATAATGTAATCGACCATTTAAGCCAATTTGGTTTCGAACGGGATCAATTAAAACCAAATGAATCTTTGGCATTAGGATCAGCGTCATTTACACCTTTACAACTCGCTTCTGCATTTACCGCTTTCGCTAATAAAGGTATTACAACCCAGCCTTATTTAATCTCAAAAATCTTAGATTCTGACGATCATATACTATTTGAAACAGCACCGACTTTAACTTGTGAGCCTGATTGTGAACTAGCGAATAGTCAAGTTGATGAAGATAATAGAGCGGTTTCAGAACAAAATGCATTTTTAATTGCCGACGCTATGAAGAGTACGATTTGGGGTGGTGGCAGCTGGGCTAATAATACAGGTTGGAACGGTACAGGGTGGCGAGCACAATCACTTAAACGTAGAGACTTAGGCGGTAAAACAGGTACAACTAATGAAGCCAAAGACACTTGGTTTACTGGCTATGGTCCTAATGTTATTGCAACTAGTTGGGTTGGTTTTGATGATAATAACCGTTCACTCGGTAAAGAATCTGGCGCGACCGCTGCATTGCCAGCATGGATAACTTACATGCAAACCGCCCTTGCCAATTCACCTAAAAACTACACGCCGATACCTGAAAATATAATCACAGCTAGAATAGATCAAGAAACAGGCAAACTAACCCACAAAACTAATTATACGGCTGACTTTGAATATTTTATTAAAGGAACAGAGCCAACTCAGTATATAGAGTCTGCACCTAAAGTGGATATTTTAACCGCAGAGCATGCTGGAGAGGTCGTAGAAGTAGAGCAAGAGGAAATATTCTAAGTTGTAATAACTTTACAAAAACTAGCAAAAGTTAAGAATGTGAAGCGACTAAGTTAACGTAATATAAACCCTGACATTCCTGTATTTATAAATGACGCATTGATAAATACACACTAGAAATTAATGGCAAGGTTTATTATGAAACTAAGTTTAATCGCACGCAGTGCAATTGTGACTAGTGCAATTGCACTTGCAGCATGCTCAGCAACTAGCATGACTGAATCTAAAGATTCTTCGCTTCTTAATAAGGTAGCAGAGAAGCCTCCTATGGGTTGGAATAGCTTTGATGCTTATGACAGCGCAATAACCGAAGAAGAATACAGAAAAACCGTCGACTTTATGGCAGAAAACCTTAAAGAACATGGTTGGGAATATGCTGTAATCGATTATGTTTGGTGGAATAAAGATCCAGGCGGTTGGAACACCAAAGAAAAACATGTACGTCGCTACGGTCATCCTAATATTCGTTTAAATCAAGATGGTTCAATGAAATATCCTGAGTTTGTAACTATGGATGAATATGGCCGTTTACTCCCAGCTCCAGAACGTTTTCCATCGTCTGCGGGCGGTAAAGGCTTCAAACCTTTAGCTGATTATGTTCATTCAAAAGGTTTAAAATTTGGTATTCACATTATGCGCGGTATTCACCGCCATGCTTACTACGAAAACAAACCCGTTTTAGGCACCAATTTAACCGCTAAAGATATCGTAAAATACGAAGATAACGCGGCTTGGATGAACAATATGTTCGGTGTTGATATACGCAACGAAGGCTCACAAGAATATTACGATTCAATCTTTAAGCTTTACGCTGAATGGGGTGTAGATTACATCAAAGCTGATGACATGATGGGCAACTGTGGTACACCTTTCTTTGGCTATTCTGCAGGAGAAATCGAAATGATGCGCAAAGCAATCGACAATTCAGGTCGACCTATGGTGTTAAGTATGTCTTGCGGAGAAGCGCCCATAGCACATGCAAATCATTTAGCGAAAAATGTAAATATGTGGCGTATTTCAGCTGATTTCTGGGATAAGTGGAAAGACTTAAGCCGTAGCTTCCAATTGCTAGATAAATGGTCTCCTTTTATAGGTGAAAATACTTGGCCTGATGCAGACATGATCCCATTTGGACACATATCTCTGGATGGTCGTCCACACGGTCCAGATCGCATGTCTAAGTTCACTATACCGGAACATTACACATTAATGACTTTATTCAGCATGGGCCGCTCACCATTAATGATAGGTGCCGACTTATTATCTACCCCTATGGAAACAATTGATACTTTCTTCAAAAATGATGAAGTTTTATATGTAAATCAGAACAGTACCAATAATCGTCAAGTTATCCGTATTGATAAAGAATTTTCAGATAAAGTAGATGATTACCATGCGGTATGGATAGCTGAAGATCCAGCTAACGGCGATTACTTCGTGGCGCTATTCAACCTGTCTGATAAAGCTAAGGCTGTTACTTTTGAGTTTGACATGGAAGACATACGCGGTTCATACAAGGTTCGTGATTTATGGCAAGGCAAAGATATAGGTGAAGCGACGATTAAATTCACTCGTGAATTACCACCGCACGGAGCAGGCTTGTATCGCTTTAGTCGTATCCCGGGCTCATCTGAAGCTTGGATACCTCCAACACGAGAAAAAAACCAAACACAATAATTTTAAGTAGTTAACTTCCCCCCTAAAACGAATAAAGCCGCATCTGCGGCTTTATTTTTAATCTATCTCTGGCGCAGCTAACTTAATAAATATGCGCTTTCAGAACTAAAAAATTCGACTTAGCTTTCTAGTGCAGCTTTGTCATACCATTGATCTAATTTATTTCTTAATAGATCGACTCCAACACCTGAAGTAGATGAAAATGCTTCAACCTGGACATCGCCACCAAAAGCTTTACTTGCTTCTCTGATTTTAAGTACAGTCGATTTTCGCGCACCTTGCTTTAATTTATCAGCCTTAGTGAGTAATACCATAACAGGCAAATCACTATCGACCGCCCAATAAATTAAATCTTGGTCTAAATCTTTCATTGGATGTCGAATATCCATTAATACAACCAAGCCACGTAAACATTCACGTTTTTGTAAATATTCACCTAAAGCTTTTTGCCACTTCAGCTTCATATCCATTGGAACTTTAGCAAAACCATAGCCGGGTAAATCAATCAATCGTCGATCTTGAGCAAACTCAAACACATTAATTAGCTGAGTACGCCCTGGCGTTTTACTGGTTCGAGCTAAACTCTTCTGCTGAGTTAGCCGGTTTAATGCACTCGATTTCCCCGCATTTGAGCGCCCAGCAAAAGCGACTTCATATCCGGTGTCGGCTGGCATTTTAGATATATTCGGGGCGCTAGTAGTAAATACAGCTTGTTTATAATCAATCACAGTTCGCTCCTACAAATTTGCAGCTAAGTCTAACCATTTTTAACGCTATTACCAGCAAAGACTATATTTATATCCCAATCTTATTCACAGTACAGAGCTCAATATGCTACATTTTACATAACGAGAATAAAATTCATCTTTGTAATAGATACGGAATTTACATGCCTAATTTTACCAACTTCTTATCAGACTATTTCGCTGCAGAAAATAAAACGAAGCAGCTTGCAATAGAGGACCAACTTTGGGCCGAATATGGAACCCAAGGCGCTGTAATGATAATGGATATGTCAGGCTTTTCCCTAGTAACTCAAAGATACGGCATAGTTTACTATTTATCTATGATCCATAGAATGCAGCAAATAACCAAGCCGACAATTGAAAAATATAATGGTCAGGTTGTTAAGTTTGTTGCTGATAATGTCTTCGCTAGATTTCCAACAACTGCTGAAGCAATTGAATCGGCAATCGAAATTAACCACTTGCTCAATTTAGAAAACGCAAAAACACCCGACTTATGGGATATCCAAGTTTCTGCAGGTATAGATTTTGGTAAATTTTTATTAACCAATTCTAATGATTACTTTGGCGATGTAGTCAATAAAGCCAGTAAACTAGGTGAAGATATAGCCCGCGGTGGTGAAATTCTAGTTACAGCGAGCGCAATGGATACCGTAAAAAATAGAGAGAAATTTCAAACCGAGGCATTAGAGTTTAATATTTCAGGCATAAAACTAGACACATACTCTATCTCTTACTAAACCTTGGCAATTATTTAAGTTAAAGCTTAACAAAGACCAGTTCAAATAAACTATGGTTAAATAAAGTAATTGACCAATAGAGAGATAAAAAGCTGCTTTAACGACAGTTTAATTAGCTTGAGATGACACTTTGCAGTTCATTTATTAGATTATTATAGAGTGGCTCTCGTTGTTCTATACCCTGCGCTCTTAAATGCGTTTCTAGTTCAGCGGCTTCATTAGTCAGTTTAGTAAAACCAAAGTTTCCAGCAGAACCTTTAATACTATGCGAAATTTTTGTGATTAACGCCCAATTATTTGACTGATAAGCATGTTTTAGCATTTCTAACTGGCATGGCAAGCCAGACCTATAATCTGCCACTAATGTTTTGAATTCATCACTATCAATTGAAAATAAAGGCTCATCATCGTTTTCAACGTTCGGTAAAAATTTAGATAACACTCGACTGAATTCTTCTGCATCTATTGGTTTAGTTAAATGATCATTAAAGCCATTGTCTAAATAATTCGTGATATCTTGTTTCATTGCATTCGCGGTTAGCGCGATAATAGGTGTATCAGCATCATTTAATCGTATCATTTCAACTGCTTGTAGCCCATCCATTACAGGCATTTGAATGTCCATTAAAATCAGATCGAAGTCGTACAGCAAAGCTTTTTCCACTGCTTGCTCACCATTACAAACAAGGCTGGCGGTCAGCCCAAGCAACTCTAGCTTATGCGCAATTAACTTTCGATTATCATCATGATCATCTGCAACCAAAACATTGCCAGAAAGTTTAGAATTATTATTAGTATTAATCACAGATTTTGTCTCTATTTTTGGTAATTCGTTGACCCATTCATCATTAAATTTAGCGGTTGATGCTTTCACTGAAAAGTAAAAACATGCACCTTTTCCAACTTCACTAGAAACTTGAATATCGCCGCCTAAGCTATTAATAATTTGCTTGGAAATATATAAACCTAGTCCAGTTCCGCCATATTTTCTAGAATGCGAATTGTCAGCCTGAGTAAAAGCGTTAAATAAATTACATAATGCAGATTCACTGATACCAATTCCTGTATCTCGAATTTCAAACCTTAAAGATTCACTTTGTTTGTCGTATCCAAGCTTAACTTCAACATAACCGGAATGAGTAAATTTGATCGCGTTATTGGTTAAATTTAACAAAACTTGATTTAACTTAGTCGCATCAACGTCAACAAACCTAGGCATGGGAAATTGATAGCAAATAAAAAAATCTAAACCTTTGCTGCGAGCTAAGTTTACTTGATTACTTTCCAAAACTGACATGAAATCAAAAATTGGCGTTTTAATATTCTCAATTTCAATTTTTCCCGCTTCTATTTTAGATAAATCTAAAATATCGCTAACTATATGAAGTAAATGCTGGCTATTAGCTTTAATAGTTGAAACCGCTTTTTCTTTTTCCGCTTCACTGTCGTAATCAAAATAAGTGTCTGCATAGCCAAGTATGGATGTAAGCGGTGTTCTAATTTCATGGCTCATATTCGCTAAAAACTGACTTTTAAATTGGTTTGATTTAGCTTCCTTTTCGAGCAGAATCTGTTTTTGCCTACTCGTGTGAGCTAACTCCTGTTCATACTGAAAAAGCTTACGATTAACCTTTTCTAATACTATGCTTGCTAAATATGAAATAACGGCCCAAATGCCAATTAACACCACGACACTAATATCATCAGGTAAAACTTGCTGTTTGAACTGAAGTAAAATCAATGGACAAGCAAAGGCGATAATACCCGCATAAAGTTGAACTCTAGCGCCAACCTGAGCGATAACTATACCAATTAAAAACATCAATACACTAGGCACAGTAAAAAGCTGGTTTTGAGTTAGAATAGAATTCATATAGGTGACAAAAACACTGCCAACTAAGGTATAAATAACGAGCGAATTTCGTATACTCAGAATAGGCCGAGAAGAAAAAGTAGCCCAAGTAATCAAAGCCCATATTGATAGGTAAGTTAATCTAGGGGCTGCTACATTGACAAAATATTCGTAAGATTTTAAATACGCAAGGAACAAAAACAAAAGAGGAATTATGCCGCCTATAGCATACACATAAGCGACGATAGGCCTAGCTCGCTGCTCTATGTGGGCTAAATATTTCACCTCGACTTCATCATCAAAATGATAAATTTTAAAAAATTTGGCTATAGACCTCACGAGCTAAATTAATTCCCTTACTTAGTTTAACATTTGTTCATGTTTATCAATCCAATGCATATAGTCGCTAATGGACATGGGCTTAGCTAAATAAAAACCTTGGGCTAAATCACAATTTGACTGTTTAAAAAATTCTAGGCTTTCTTTATCTTCTATGCCTTCAGCTAAAACCGTTGCACCTAAGCTCTTGCTTAATGACAGTATATTGCTAATTACTTTATGATTGAACTCATTATTGGCAATATCTCTAGTGAACTCACCATCAATTTTAATTTCATCTATCGGTAATACACTCAAATAAGAAATAGAAGATAAGCCAGAGCCAAAATCATCAATACCTAGCTTGACCCCTAGCTTACTCAATTTTTCAAATGCCAAGTGAATATATCCTCTGGATTGGTTTAGCTCACTTTCTTGAAGTTCTAACATTAATTGGTTCGGCTTCATGTCTGCTTGTTTTAATATTTCAGCTACATTTTCAACAAAGTTTTCAGACACAGCATCCGCACTTAAAATGTTCACTGAAATGTGATGGTCTTGAATTTTATCCAACACAAGTGAGTTTAGTTCAAGTGCTTCTCTTATTACCCATAAAGTTAACTCATTCATAATGCCACATTCTTTTGCAAGTGGCACAAACTCTAATGGTGAAATCACCCCATACTTAGGATGAAACCACCTTAATAAAACTTCCGCACCAACTATGGATTGACTTGAAATAGAAACTTTAGGTAATAGAAACAACGACAACTCACTTCCATTTTTAATACCATTTTTTAAATCACTCATTAACTCTAGTCGATGTCGAGCAGCATGTACCTTGTCTTCTGCAAATAACACCATAGTTAAATTTTTTCGTTGCGCTTCAGCAACAGCAAAATGAGTGTTCTCAATTAATTGGACTATATCTTGACTATGATGAGGATAAATACTCGCACCAATATAAGCTCTAACACTCATGACCACACTTTTATATTCGATGGGCTGTAACACAATCTCACTTATGTCGTTTGCTATCTGAGCTAAATTTTCATGGCCACCTCTAAAAGCCATTACCATAATGCCATGATCTAACTGCCCCAACTTTTGAGGTTCAAGTGTTTGCATCTCAAAAGTAACTGCTCTCCGTCTTTGCTTTGCCCATTCATTTAACCGTTCAACAAGAATACACAAAACTTCGTTGGATATCTTGAGCCCAAGTGACATTCTAATTTTATCTAAGCCATCCAGCTTAATTTGAACTAAGGTAAAGCCAACTCGTGATTTAAAGTTTTCTAGCCCTATTTGAACTAAATTACGGTTAGGCAAGTGAGTCATAGGGTCATGCGTAGCAAGGTGTACTTTTTGCAATTCAGATTCACGTAGCTTATCCGCAAGCGCCAGCGACATTAGAAAAGCTTCAACTAGAATAGTTATTTCAATAATATTTTGCGTAAAACTAGTCGTTTGAATCACCTGCCATGCAGCCAGCTGAACAAGCAAAGCGCTGAATATCAAAGGTACCCAAGAGATAACATAAAACCTCGCGGTTTTAACTCCGTTATACCATGAGTAGCAGGCAGTAATAATACAAGCTGCACCACAAATAATAATGGAACTCATCAATAACGCAGTTGAAATATGAAGTGGCAAAGTAACAGATAACAGAGCAAATAGCCCAACTAGCCAACACAGCAAGTTCAAAAATTTATCCAGCTTATAAGTATTTTTTGATGTATCTAAAAAATGAATACAGAAGAGTAAAGAGAAGAGTATATCCAGTAATAAGAAAGGCAGCATAATTAAGCTAACCGCTAAGTGATTAGGTACATCGAAATAAATCGAAAATCCATACAGAACGGAGCGCCAAATGATCAAACAGAAAATATAAAATGCATACCAAACATAGGCTAAGCGGCGCACTGCAAAGAAAATAATCAAATTGTATAAAGCTAAAGCGACTAACACGCCAAAGAAAAGCCCTAGCTTAATAAACTCGATATTTTTTTCTGAGTAAAAATAATTTGGCTCGGCAATGATAGGCAAAAAGCTTATCGAGGCATTGACCATTCGGAACATTAGGATGTAACGAGTCTTTGGTCTAATCTCAATTTCAAATAGCGGGCTATTATGCAGTTCAGGAATAGCTGGTATTAAGCTATAGTTTTTTAGGTTATCTTTTTCAAATAGATATAAATCTAGCTGTTCAGGTTTAGCTCTTTGTAACTCTAAAATAATTTGCTTTGAATTAAACGTCGTATTTTCTAATTCCAATCCATACCAAATGATACTAGGCTTTAAACCAGGGTTGACATAGTCGGATTGATTAACTGGGTATGTGAGTATGCTTGCCGCAGCTTCTTCAGGCAAATATCCGCCTTCAAAGTCTTGAATATAGTGGGTATGGCTACCAACTAAGTGCTCTGTAAATTGAGCATCCAGCTTGATAGCCTGAGCAATAATAGGAAAACAATATAAACAGAATAAGGTAAGCTTAACTAATTCCCTAAAGTTAATATTTAAAAGCTTTGTTGTCACAAATTCATCACCTGAATTTTTTAGTGCATTTTAAAAGGTAAGAAGCCATTAATCATAAGTCGTTTTAAATTGCTCAATAATATGTGAAAAATCATCCTCAATTTCACGCCCAGCATCACCGAGTTTCATAACCCTTTCAACGCCTTTTTCTATCATATCAATTAAATAGTTCTCTTGCTCTTCTGATAAGTCTAAAACGTGTAAAGAAGATCTCACATCTAAAATGAGCATATCAATTACATCATGGGTTTCTTTTTCAAATTGATCAAATTTACCACGCAGCGACATAAGAACTTGATCTATATTAATAACAAGCTCGCTTGTCGAGTCATCTTTCAGCAATTCAGACCACTTACTTTCCAAACCTTCTATCAAAGCGGCAATTAAATCATTATACCTTCCGTATGTAACCTCATCTTCCACAGGCATATTTTTGATAAGCATAGAAACATGCTTATCATTTACCATGGTACGACTCTTAAAGTGATATAAACGTCCACTATCACTTAACATTTCGAATAAATTTTCTTCCATTGGGCTACATTGCTGATTAGGCGAGCGGAAGCTATATTTTTTTGTAGCTGTCCTTAATTGGATGCAAGCAGATAATTGTAAATCAGCCATCAACTGATAAAACAATGTCACTAATTGACTTTGGTTTCGACATTGAAATGAATCTTTAAAAAACCTAAGTATAGAGCCATATTGAGACGCTTCAGTCATAGACTGAAAAGCCATATCCCGCGCCATAGCTTCTTGCTCAAACAGGTTCTCTTTGCTTTCTTGAAACTTTCTTAAATTTCTTAACTTAGCTAACAACTCACCAACAGAGATAGGTTTAGCAATAAAATCATCCCCACCAGCAGAAAATGCTTTCAACCTTTGCTCTTTATTATCAGCCCCTGAAATAAAAATCACAGATAAATCTTTAACGTCTGTTTCTCTTATTTGCTGACACACTTTATAACCATTTATGCTTGGCATATTAACGTCAAGCAATACTATGTCTGGTTTAATCTGTGGAAATTGCTCTAAAAACTGTTGGGCATTGGTGTAAGGTTTAAAGTTAAACTCTTCACTCAATAAATCAGATAGCAATTCAATAAAGTCGATATCATCGTCTACAGCAGCAATGACAAATTCATTATCTAAAACTTGTTCTTCCCCAAAATAGCTTGGGTTTACTTTAATCCATTTTGCAAACTCTTCTGCTGACATAGGCTTTGCATAGTAAAACCCCTGCCCTTGATCACAACCGACACTTTTTAAATAATCAATTGCGGCTTGGTTTTCAATCCCTTCAGCGATGACCAGAATCCCTAGCTTATGCGCCATTTCAATCGTAGATTCTATAATCGTTCTAGCTTGTAATTTAGTCTCAAAGTTAGAGACAAAAGATCTATCTATCTTGAGCTCATTGAAAGGTATATTTTGCAATTGTTGGACGGAAGAATAGCCGGTACCAAAATCATCGATAGATAAACCAAAACCTTTCATCCTTATTCTGGTTAAAATTTCCATAGAGGAAGCGATATCATCGACTAACGCACTTTCAGTAAGCTCTACAACTATCTGTTGCGGTAACAAACCATATTGTTCAGCCAAAGTGCTTAAATAATCGGGAAAGTCTAACTCGTGCAAGGATTTAGCTGAAAAATTAAAAGAGGCCTGAATCCGTATACCTTTACGATTCCATTCTGCCATTTGGGGCAAAACTTGCTCGACAACACTCTTAGTTAAAGCTTCAATTAAATCATTTTCTTCAGCAAGCGGTATAAATATCGAAGGTGGTATAAATTGACCATCATCTAAAATCCATCTTGCTAAAGCTTCAACACCAAGCAAGCGTTTAGAGTTAAGATCAAACCTAGGCTGAAAATAAACTTTGATTTCATCATTTTCAATTGCGGCAGTTAATGCAGGTAACAAATCGCTATCACTATCGTCTTCAACATCCAACTGTGATACATTTTTACTTAAACTAGTCGCTTGTCCACTGTCACGTAATAAGTTAAGTAACGACTCCAGTGGAAATGGCTTACTTAAAGGCTGGGTCATGCTTAATCCATAGTTTTCACCTAGCTGATGTGCTGAAGTTAAAACAGCCTGTTCGCAACCAGAAGCAATGCTCACCTTGCCTTGATACTCTTTGTTTTTCAAATACCTTAAAAGCTGAATTCCATCCGCTCCAGGTACAGTTAAATCAAGCAAAATATGCTCGAACTGATGAGCATCATATTCTTGGATCTTATTCCCATTATCTAGGGCAACCACTGAAACACCGACGAGCTCAGCTGCGTCTGTGACAAATTCACAAAACAACTCATCATCATCAATTAATAATACCTGCCGCATTACATTTAATCCTTATGCTATGCACAATTAAACGCTCAATAGCGCTAATTCTGATTGTCTTAGTAAACCATACAGCTAAAACTGGCTTATTGAAAAGTACTAGAGCAAAACATTTTGCATTTGTGTCAATAACTCTTTCTTTTTAAATGGCTTAGTTATAACTGGAATATTCTTTAACAAAGGTCGATTATCTAGTCGACTATCAGTAAAGCCGCTCATAAAAATAACGGCTGAATTTGATTTTTCGGTTAATAAGGCCTCGATAAAGTCTGCACCGTCAATCTCTCCGGGGATAACAAGATCAGACAAAATCAGATCAAACTCTGACACTAAAGCGATATCTAGCCCTTCTTTACCAGACGCTGCTGTGGAAACATCCAAACCATACATGGTCAAAAACTCTTTTAACAAATGAAGAATAGGTAACTCATCATCAACCACCAAAACTTTCTTCCCTTTCAGGGCCTGATATGAAGCTGGCGCTTTAGGTTTAACTAGCTTAGTTTCAGCTGGCGATGCTAGGTTGTTTTCTATAATCGGAAATAAAATGGAAAAGCTAGTACCTTTTCCAACTTCAGACTCTACCTGCATGAATCCTTGATTATTTCTGACAAAGTTATAAGCCATACTCAACCCAAGTCCTGTACCTTTTGATTTATCTTTAGTAGTAAAGAAAGGTTCAAAAACTCGTTGTTTTACTTCTTCTGCCATGCCCGCGCCATTGTCTGTCACTTTCAAACAAGCATAACTGCCTTTAGGGATTTCTGTATTGTTTGAATCTTGATGGGTAACATTAAAACAAGATACGTCTAGCTCGCCCCCATCAGGCATAGCGTCGCTAGCATTGATACATAGATTAATTAAGGTATCGACAAAATGACTTGGGTCTATGTTAACCCAGTGTAATTTGGGCTCTAGATTAAAGCTTAAATTAACCGATTTATGTACAGATTCTGATAATAAATCTTGGATATCTTGGACGATCAAAGTCAAATTACAAGGCTCTGCATCCTGTTTATCTAAACGAGATAACCTAGATAACCTTGTTGTCAGTTGTTTTCCTCGCTCAATTCCTTTTAGCCCAGCATTAACTCGTTTTAATATACTAGGGTTTTCGGCTTGCTGAATTTGTAATATCTCTAGATGCCCAGACACAATATTTAATATATTATTAAAGTCATGTGCGATTCCGCCCGCCATATGTCCTAAAGCATCTAGTTTTGAGGTTCGTTTTAACAAAGATTCAGCTAATTCGGCTTGGGTCATATCATGAATTAAAGCAATAAATGCAATTTCATCATCAGCCGCCTGTATTGAGTCTTCAACAGCGCTGATAGAAAGGCGCATAGTAAATTTATCGCCATTTTTTTTAACTGCACTCAATTCTCTTTCTTGGTTAATTAAATTAGACTGGCCTGTCATTAAATATTTTTGGATATAATCCGCATGTTTATGGGCTAACTCAGACGGCATTAAAACGTCTATAGGTTTACCTAATAACTCTTCTTTAGAATACTGAAAACAGACTTCTGCGGCTTTATTAACAAACAGGATTTTGCCGTGTATGTTAGAGCCAATAATAGGCTCTCTAATATTCTCAATAACATTCACTAATAGCTTATTATCTTGTAAAGTCGATTTAACGCCTGCTTTGGCTGGAGTTAAATCTAACTTATCTTTTCGACTGAGATAGCCGGCTAGATATTTATTGCCATTTAAGACGATTACTTTAGCTTGATTAACAATTTCAACTGGCTGTTCTGTGGCATTGATGTAATAGCTAATTTCGAAGCCTTCTCCCTGAATCCCGGCTCGATACGCATTAATCACTCTTGATTTATCAGTAACATCAATTTTAGATAACTCTAAAGTTAAACTCGGATTGTGATCTTTAGCGGAGTAACCAAAAAGCGTAAATACTTCATCTGTCCAAAATAAAAATTCAGAAGATAAATCGCGCCACCAGAAAGCACAATTTTCAGGCTTTATATTATGTTCAAAAAAACTGGCCAATAATTGGTTAGTTAATACAGAATAATCTTGATTATTCTCAACACTTTGAGACTGCAACTAAGTATTTCCTTTTGCTTAAAGTTAATTTCGATAAACGCTTAATTAGTATAGCCAAACATTACAAACTGTCATTTTGTTCTAAACTAAATATTACAATTAGCTGAAAATGAGGTTCAATTGAAACTCAATCTACTGATATTCATTGCTTTATTTTTTTCGCTTAGCCATGTTGAAAGCAGTGCAAACATAATGAAATTAGATAAACCAATCCTAGTCGCGTTAGCTCATCCAGATGATGAAACTTGGCTATCGGGTACGCTTTCTTTTCTATCCCGAGAAAATAGCAATATATATGTTTTATATGCTACCTCAGGCGGTGCCGGAAAAGACAGAAGCGGTTTAGGCCGACATAAAGAATATCTGGCTTTTGCTAGAGAACAAGAAACCATAAAAGCCCTAAAACAGTTAGGGGTACACCAAGCACCTATCTATTTAAAATTAGACGATAAAAATTTAGAGCTGTTTGCCAAAGATTTTAAAATAAAACTATCAGCCATAATAGAAGAATATCAAATAGAAAATATAATTAGCTTTGATCCTTATGGCATTACCCAGCACAAAGATCATATTTTCATAGGCCAGCAAGCAAAACAAGTTTGGCAAAGCGAAAAGTTCAAATATAAAGCGATAGATTTTTATCAAGTCGTCATTTCTGATACTAGGGCGTCATCTGCTAATAACTTAGCGAAGAAAAGAGAACATCCTTTTAGAATCAAGCATGCAACAAACTCTAATAAAATAAATACTCGGGTGAATGTAGCCGATCAACAAATCAATAGAGTATTGGCTTTTGCTTCATATCGAACTCAGTTTCCACCAAGTTTAATGGCACTATGGCAGGAATTTACTGAGTTTGATCAATATGAAGAATTTATCAAACTCAGTAACAATTTACGCAAGCTAAATAGGTAAGTACACTTTACCTTTAATTAAATAAAGGCAAATGCGTCGGCAAACATATTGGCTTTATCAAGCCCTACCCGAGTAAATTCGTCTCTTGCCTTTCCAACCATTTCAAAACGTCCTGCACTATAAACATTGTATTCAGCTAAATTAGGAAAATCAGCTAACACGGCATCTATCACGTTACCATTTCGTCCTTTCCAGTCAGCTGTTGGGTTTTCAATCACTGGGATAAAATGAAATTGTTCGGTTTGCTTCGCTTGCCACTCTTCTAATTGATAAGCAGCGTCCTCATTTCTTAATCCCCAATAAAAATAAACAGGAGAAGTTAAATTGGTCGCTAACATAGTGTCTGCGATAGATTTGATATAGCTAAAACCTGTTCCACCGGCAAGTAAAATAGTTGGCTTATCAAAATTTGCTTGTAAGCCAGCATTACCAGAAGGTCCTTTCAATTGAACTTGCTGGTTATTTTTCAAAAAGTCCAATGCTGCAGATGTGTAATCATCACCGACCGCAGAGCCTATATGCAGCTCAATAATGCCTTTCTCTATTGGTGAATTAGCAATAGAGAAAGGTCTCGCATCATTTTCGTTTAAGATAACTTCAATATATTGTCCGGCTATAAATTCGAACGGCTCACTCGGCTTTAAAATTACTTTGGCCACAAACTCGGTGAGCTGAGCAATTTCGATAACTTCACAATTAATTACGGGCATTTAATTATCTCATTTGATTAAAATTATATTTCATATTTAAGGTTAAGTATTTTAACGACAAAGCAGTTAGATTACTTAAAAATTTCAAGTTCATCCCAAATATCATCAACTTTCTGCTTAATATCTTCATCCATCTCAATGGCTTCCCCCCACTCCCTATCGGTTTCACCAGGCCATTTATTGGTCGCATCCATTCCCATTTTAGAGCCTAATCCGGAAACAGGCGAAGCAAAATCTAAATAATCAATTGGCGTATTTTCAATTAAAGTTGTGTCCCTAGCTGGATCCATTCTGGTTGTAATCGCCCAAATAACATCTTTCCAATCTCTGGCATTAACATCATCATCACAAACAATCACAAATTTGGTGTACATAAATTGACGTAAGAAAGACCAAACGCCCATCATGACTCGCTTGGCATGTCCTGGGTATTGCTTCTTCATTGTAACCACGGCTAGTCGATAGGAGCAGCCCTCTGGTGGTAAATAAAAATCGACTATTTCAGGAAATTGCTTCTGTAAAATTGGTACAAATACTTCATTTAAAGCAACGCCTAAAATCGCAGGCTCATCAGGCGGACGTCCAGTATAGGTACTGTGATAAATAGGATCTTTTCGATGAGTGATATGTGTCACTGTAAAGACAGGAAAATCATCAACTTCGTTATAATATCCAGTGTGATCGCCGTATGGACCTTCCGGAGCAACTTCATCAGGGTCTATATACCCTTCTAATACAAATTCCGCACTCGCTGGTACTTGCAAATCATTACTTAAGCAAGTACTTACTTCGGTTGAAGAACCTCTTAACAAACCAGCAAAGGCATATTCGGATAAAGTATCAGGTACAGGTGTTACCGCCCCCAAAATAGTAGCAGGATCAGCCCCTAAGGCGACAGATACAGGGTAAGGTTTACCTGGGTGTGCTTTTTTCCACTCTTGAAAATCTAACGCCCCACCTCGATGAGATAACCAGCGCATTATTAGCTTATTTTTACCTAATAATTGTTGGCGATAAATACCTAAATTTTGTCTTTCTTTATTCGGGCCTTTAGTAATAGTTAGACCCCAAGTAATCAAAGGTGCAACATCACCAGGCCAGCAGTGCTGAATAGGCAATTTAGTTAAATCAACCGCTTCACCAGAAATGACGACTTGTTGGCAATTCGGTTTTTTAACTTTTTTTGGTGCCATGTTTAATACTTGCTTGTACAAAGGCAGCTTAGCAAAAGCATCTTTAAAACCTTTTGGTGGTTCTGGCTCTTTTAACATAGCTAATAACTTGCCCACTTCTCTGAGCGCACTGACAGATTCTTGCCCCATGCCTAAAGCCACTCGTTCAGGCGTGCCAAATAAATTACATAACACGGGCACATCATAACCAATTGGGTTTTCAAATAATAATGCAGGGCCTTCAGCTCTTAAAACACGATCGCTAATCTCTGTCATTTCCAAATGAGTTGAAATGGGTTTTGAGATCCGTTTTAACAAACCTTTTTCTTCTAAAATTTCAATGAATTCACGTAAATCTTTATATTGCATCAAATATGCACCCTTAACATATGCAGAAAACCTTAAAATATGCACTATATCAAGTATTATGGTACAAATCATTTACTGGATAAGATCTCTAGAATATCCTATAAATTAAAGATAAAAACGAATCTAACCTGCGACCTAACTTATTTAATGACCCTATTATTAAGCCGTACCTTAATTAGTGCTCTACTTTACTTTTTCCTCGCACAGCTAGGGTTGCAACTTGCTATTCCACCAGGCTTCGCTAGCGCTATCTGGCCAGCTGCAGGTTTAGCCCTAGCGCTATGCTTAGTTTGGCATCCGAGAATACTAGCGGGTGTCTTTGTCGGCTCTGTTGCCTCTAACTTATTTGTTGTAGAAACGATTCAAATTGAGAGTATATTAATCGCCTTGGGAATAGGTGTAGGCTGCTGCTTACAAGCTTTTGTTGGTTACCAATTATTAAACAAACTCACCATAAATAATAAATGGATATTATCGCCAATCAGAATTCGTAGCTTCATTATAAAAGCTGGACCGATTAGTTGTTTGGTTTCAGCTTCGATAGGCAGCTTAACCTTACTCGCCAGTCAGCAAATTGAAATAACCGCTTTTAGTTTTACTTGGTTAACCTGGTGGATAGGAGACATGTTAGGTTGCTTATTCATTACGCCACTACTGTTAATTTTTTTCCATAAAGAAAAACACCAAAGTAAATTTAAAATAAGCCAAGTAGTCGCACCAAGTGTACTCATTTTCAGCTTAGTCATTATCGTTTTTAGCTTTAATAAAAACGATAGTATAGAAAAAGCCAACCAAGAACTCGTTGCAGATAACCAAAAGCTAGCCCTTCAATTCGAAAAAGAGTTAGAGAGATATTTAATTTATTTAAGGGCTTTTAAGGGGTTTTATCTCGGTAGTAATTTTGTTGATTCTGTCGAATTTAATACCTACGCTTCAAACTTGATTAAGTCATCTGACGCAATACAAACTATCAGTTGGGTACCAAGAGTGCCGAGAGGGAAACAAGAAGAGTTTATTAGTCAAATTTCAGCTCAGCACAACAGAGCCATTAAAATTAGCCAGCTAACCAATATAACAACCACCCAAGATTTATTCCCGATAGCTTATTGCTTTTCACCACGCGATGGCTCCGAGCAATACTTGGGTATAAATGTTTCTTCAGAGAAAAATAGATTAGAAACACTCACCAGAGCTTGGCGCCTAAATCAAGTGAGTTTAAGTAAAGCCGTTTTATCAAATGATAAACTCAACCAGAGTCATTTTTACTCAGGTTACCTCTTTACTCCCTTATTTTTAAATTCCCTTAATCAAGAAAGGCAAAATGATAACTTAATTGGCTTTCTTGTATTAGAAATCAATTACCAAAGATTATTTGATAACCTAATCAAAACAACATTTAACCCAAGCCAAATTAATCACTACTCTTTCACAATTACTGCAGCTTCTGGTACCAAAGTATATCAATTGGGAGATATCCCTGCGGCTAATATAAAATCAAGCTATTCAATTAACAAAGTGGGTCAACAATGGTCGATTGACGTGACGAGTAAAACTATCTACTTATATAACAGAAAAGATTGGCAGAGTTGGTCTATTTTAGTATTTGGCGCGCTTATCACCATAATGTTACAAATATTTATTTTATGGCTTACTAGCAATAACAATCACATAGCGAAACAAGTCAAAGTTAAAACTCGTAGTCTAAGCCAAGCCAAATCTAAAGCAGAGCAAGCCACATTACAGAAAAGCTACTTTTTAGCCAATATGAGCCATGAACTAAGAACGCCACTCAATGCAATTATGGGCTTAGCTGATATATTAAAAAGCAGTCAGCTTACAGAGCAACAAAACGAAAAGATAAATAAAATATCGCAAGCATCTCATACCTTATTGAGCTTGATAAGTGACATTCTTGATGTGACCAAGATTGAGTCAGGAAAGATAGAATTAGAGCTGAGTCCATTTTCTTTAACCAGCAGCCTAAATAAAATAAATGCGCTATTTCAAGAGCAAATGGAAAAGAAAGGATTATCATTCAAAATCACCTACACTGAGCAAAACAATCATTGGTTCGTTGGAGATAGCCATAGAATTGAGCAAATATTAATGAACCTATGCGGCAACGCGATTAAATTCACCGAACAAGGTGGGATTAGTATTATTGTTGAACAAAGCAAATACGATGCAGGCAAGAGTTTAATTCAGTTTAGAGTTGTCGATACTGGAATAGGCATAGAGCAAAACCGACTCAAAGCCATTTTTGATTCTTTCGTACAGGAAGATTCCAGTATTACACGTCAGTATGGCGGCAGTGGGTTAGGCTTAAGTATTTGCAGAAAGCTAGTCACTTTAATGGGTTCAGAATTAACTTGTGATAGTAAAAAAGGGATAGGTAGTCGATTCTGCTTTGAACTAATATTGCCTCATGCAGATATTGTTTCAACTTCAGAAATCGATCCTGTTAAAGAAAAAGCACAAGCAGTCAAAAACCTAGAAAACAAACAAGTTTTAATTGCCGAAGATAATGATATCAATCAGCAAATAATTGCATATCAAATGGAAGCTTTAGGCGCCAAATTATCTTTAGCCAATAATGGGCAAGAAGCTGTCAATTTAGTTCAATCCAATAAATTTGATTTAATTTTGATGGATATTCAAATGCCTGTATTAGATGGAATTAGTGCAACACGACAAATATTGGAGCTTGAAAACGGTCATTCGACTCCTATCATTGCAATGACAGCCAATGTCTCGGTACAAGATAAACAAGCCTGTTTTGAAGCTGGAATGCAAGCGCACATTGGCAAGCCGTTTGATGTGGTAAAACTACACCAAGTATTAAATAAAGCGCTAGGAAATAATATCAATAAGATATAAATGGAAGAAGTAATGCCAAACGATAAATATCAAAAAGATATAAAAAAGTTAATAACTAACACGTTAGATATTACCCCTAAACAATTAAATAGCTTAGTTGAGTTAATAACTTTAACAAACCAATTCATCCATGATGATAAAGATCTCAATCGAGATCTATCGCTACTGGAAGATCTGAGCGAATTAGATGTTCAGGATAATGCTTGCATGGCATATTGTTTAGATAAATTGATAGATAAAATAGAAAAGTATGAAAGCACTAAAAATTTAACGCCAAATCAAAAACTTGTTATTTTGATGAAGCAAACAAAAACAAAACAAAAAGAACTTTCGCACATAGTTCCACAAAGTATTATTTCAGAACTAGTCAATGGTAAGAGACAATTAACAATAAGGCATATAAAAGAGTTTGCACAATACTTTAAAGTTGACCCAAGTTTTTTTATTAACACTTAATTAGGTAATACTGCCTTGTTCGTGTTAAATTAATGTAACCAAAATATTAAACTAGGCTGAAATCATTATAATTCGATATGTCTTATCTCAGATTTTCACTCCTAATTTTTCTATTTTTTAGCCCACTGTCTTTTGCTAAAACAGCCCCCATACCGGTAACAGTTGTATTCCCAAATAAGCCTGATTACGCTTATTTTAAATCTATGCACAACTTAATGCTGGTTGCCGCTTCGCAACTAAACATTAAATTATCTGTCGTTTATAGTCATAATAATAGGCATTATGTCCTACAAAAAATTCATGAAGAATTCACTAGTAGCCAGCAGCCAAAATACTTAATTCTACCACCTATGCATAATGTATTAGAGCCAGCATTAAAATTGGCACAAAAGCATAAGACTCAAGTCATCACAATAAACAGCAAACCGCCCGAACAGGAGCAAGCCAAGCTAATAGGTCCCAGACTTATTTACCCAAATTGGATAGCATCAATCTCTAGCCCTGATGTTCAAGTTGGCTACCAACTCGCAAATGACTTAATACAAGCAGCAAAAACAAAATTAAAAGAGAATGAAAAAGTTAGGGTATTAGCTTTACTAGGCAGGAAGAATAATACTGCTTCCGATGAAAGAGGGTTAGGTCTAAAACAAGCCTTGCAAGAATACAGTAATACAACTGAATTAGTTGGCTGGCACCATGTAGGTTGGAGTAAAAAACTATCACGCCCTAAGTTGCATAAGTTGGCAAAAGAATTACCAAAATTTGATATCCTTTGGGTGCCGGGTGATTCTATTGCAGACGCTGCTATTAGTATATTCTCTCAATACAATTTAATTGCTGGTAAAGATTATATTCTAGGTGGGATAGACTGGTCCAATAATGGATTAGAAGCGGTAACGAGCGGCCAACAAATTATTAATTATGGAGGCCAATACTTAGATGGTGTTAGAGCTTTAATCTTAATTAGTGATTATGATAAAGGCATAGATATTTTACAACATGGAAGTGCTGAGCTAATCACACCATTTGTTCGTATAGATAAAACCAATATTCGAGACTATCTAAACTTTATCAATGAAAAAAAATGGCTAAAGATTAACTTTGTTAATTTTACCTCAGCGAACAACCCAGCTAATAAATATCAGTTTACCATGCTAGATTTATTAAAAATGCAAAAAGCACAGCAATAAGTGATCTACCATGATAATAAAATGCTATACCAAATATTGCCTATATTAGGCATAACAACTAATAGAGATTCAATATGAAATATAAATTTAATAAGTTCAGTTGGCTATTTACCTCGACTTTGTTGATTTGCTTAAGCACAACAGCGTCTGCTAGCACAAAAGATAATTGCCCAGAACTGCTAAACTTCAGTGCAAAAAAGCTACATAGTAAAAAGGTGATAGATTTTTGTAGCCAATTTAACAACAAAGTTTTATTAGTCGTAAACACAGCGAGCCAATGTGGATTTACACCTCAGTTTAAACAACTAGAAGCTCTATATAAAAAATATAAAACTCAAGGGTTAGAAATTGTAGGTTTCCCTTCTGATGATTTTTTCCAAGAGCATGATAGTGAATCAGAAACGGCAGAAGTCTGTTATGTTAATTATGGTGTTAGCTTTGCTATGCTCAGTTCAAGTGCAGTAAGAGGTAGTGATGTAAACCCCTTTTATAAACAACTAATAGAACAAAGCGATACTTCACCAAAATGGAACTTTTATAAGTACTTAGTCGATCCACAAGGAAAAGTTACTAATGTCTACTCTTCAAGAGAAGAACCATTAGGTGGTGAGCTTGAAAAACAAATACAGCAATTACTAAAAACCAAAATATAAATACTAAATTTAAAAAGACTAGCACAATAACTCTGTTAAAATAGACAGTTCATTTAAGGAGTTATTGTGTCTGAAAAAACTGCATTATCTATACTGAATTCTGTTTTTGGTTACCCTGAGTTCAGATCTGGTCAACATGAAGTCATCCAAGAATTGATTTCAGGTAAAGATTGCTTAGCCGTAATGCCAACAGGTAGCGGTAAATCACTTTGCTATCAAGTACCCGCCTTAGTCATGGATGGATATGCACTTGTTATTTCACCTTTAATCGCCTTAATGCAAGACCAAGTATCGCAATTAGAAGCATTCGATGTACAAGCCGCTTTTATTAATTCATCGCTCAGTTTTGAGCAACAAGACGACGTATTTACTCAGCTGAATCATAATGAACTAAAGGTATTATATGTCGCCCCTGAAAAAATATTTCAGCCCAGCTTTATCAATAGACTACAACAAATACAACCCAATTTAATTGCTATTGATGAAGCCCATTGTGTCTCACAATGGGGCCATGACTTTAGACCTGATTATGCACAACTCGGTCAGCTAAGGGATTTCTTTCCAAGAACCCCAGTCGTCGCTTTAACTGCAACAGCTGATTTAGCAACTCGGTATGACATAAGCCAAATGCTAAGACTTAATCAGGCGTTTGAATATGTTGGTAGCTTTGATCGACCTAATATTAGATATCTGCATCAAGAAAAATTTAAACCTCTACAACAATTAGAAACTTATCTAGATCAGAAAAAAGGCCAAAGCGGTATTATTTATTGCACCTCACGCAAAAGAGTTGAAGAAGTAACTGATTTTTTAAGTCGTCATAATTTCAAAGTTGCCGCTTATCATGCTGGCTTTGAGTTAGAGCAGCGCAATAATGCACAAACAGCCTGGCTAAGAGACGATGTGCAAATTATGGTTGCAACTGTTGCTTTTGGAATGGGGATTAACAAACCCGATGTCAGGTTCGTCGTACATTATGATATTCCGAGATCTATTGAGAACTATTACCAAGAGACAGGCCGAGCCGGACGAGATGGACTAGAAAGTGAAGCACTTATGTTATACGAGTTTGCTGATGGAGACCGTGTTAGATGGATGATAGATCAAAACGAAAATCCTCAAAGAGCTGAAATTGAGCATCATAAATTTGCTTCAATGACAGCACTTGCAGAAAGTGAAACCTGTCGTCGTCAGGTATTACTTAACTATTTTGGTGAACCAACAGATAAAGCCTGTGGTAATTGTGATATTTGTTTAGATCCACCCAAGCGATTTGATGGCATTATCGATGCGCAAAAAGTGCTATCAACAATTTATAGAACCGGTCAAAACTCAGGTTTCAACTATTTAATTGAAGTTCTAAGAGGTGCTAATACCCAAAGGGTTAGAGAACAAGAACACCAAAATTTATCTGTATACGGTATTGGTAAAGCTAAACCAAATGAATATTGGCTCAGTATTTTACGCCAGCTTGTACACCTAGGATTATTAAGAATAGATATTACAGATAATGCTCATTTAAAATTAACCGAAGCAGCCAGGCCGGTGTTACGTGGTGAAGTCAGTTTAGAATTAGCCTTACCACGAATAGACAGTCAAGCAAGCATCATTAAAGATAAATCTAAATCTACTACTTCTAAACAATATGATAAACGCCTTTTTGATCGTTTACGCCAAGAAAGAAAACGAATTGCGGATGAATATGATGTACCACCATATATTATATTTAACGATGCCAGTCTAGTTGATATGTGTATTAAACAGCCTTCCAATAAAATGGAAATGCTCAAAGTCAGTGGTGTCGGTGCTCGTAAATATGACAAGTATGGAGCTCAATTCATCAAAGAAATTCAGAGTTATTTAACCCGTTTCGATTAACCAAATTTAAAAATCAATTGCACATCTAAGCTTAGTCCAAACACTAGGCTTTTGTCTTAGTTATTATAAAACTAAAATCTCAATTCTTTTAGCTTTGCCTTCGCAAGCCTCTTTTTGCTCAGCAATATTTTACTCTGCAACAATTGATAACAAATGATAACAGATAGCATTTTCGGATTGCCTATACTTAATTTATCCGCTTATCAGTATCCAACAGAGGAGTTCTAACTATGCAAGCACGCATTAAAACTTGTATTTTATCTAGTTTAATTATTAGTTTTGTTTCGGCCTGTGATTCAGACAATGATATTTATATCGACCCAGATTTACGGCACAGATTAGTTTATCAAGATGATCAGGCAACTGCATGCGGAGACCAAGTTGGAATCGATTTAAATACCCATGGCAAGTTGCTAGTAGAGAATAATATTGAAGTACATTGTAGTCAAAAGGGTCATGACGGTCTTGCTTATACCGAGAGTTGCGGCTCTGAGACAGGTTCTATTAATATTTACACTATCCATCAAGGGGATTTAGCAGAGGCCGAAACGCTTGGCTTTACAGCCCTTTCTGAGCTCGATTCACCTCAGTATGATACACTCTGCGAGTACAATGTTATTTCTGACTATAGAAAATATGCTCTATTAGAACAGCTAGCTAGTCAAACACAAAAATGGCAAACAGAGAGCCTGCAAGATTACAAGTTTACATACCATCATAGTTTTGCTGACTGCCCTAGTTTTGCACCTTTACCTAGAGTTGAGATAAGTGTAAGCCAAGGTAGTGTTAGCCAGGTTTATGATCTCGATACTCAAACACAATTATCTGACCTCTCAGCTTATCAAACTATAGATGAAATAATTGCTAGTCTTAATTTAAAGCTAAGATTATCTCCAATAAAAGCTGGATTAAATTCAGCTGAGCCATATGAATCACCTAGTTTCTCAGACATAGGTACGCCACTTTCTTATTATATAGATCAGGGGACAGATTCTTGCGATGCACAGGTCATTGCCTTGTCTAAACCTGAATCAATTTAGTATTAATCTACTCTACAATTAATCAATACTTAAGCCAGCTGTTCTCGCTGGCTTATTCTCTTTTAATCTATAAAAATTAGTTTATATAACTTTTGAGAATTTGGCTTGATTAGATTTATTCAAATAAATATCAAACACACTCGCTATGCTTCTTGCAAAAAAGCGTCCTTCTCGTTTTATCCTAACCAGCTTATCTTCATTTACTTCTACTAAATTATCCTGTGTAAACTTTGCTAATGCTTCAATTTCACTTTCAAAATATTTTCTATCTTCAATGTTATATTTTCGTTCAATTTCTTTAAGATTAACTTCAAGGTTACACAATAAATCTTTGATCACTTCTGCTCTAATTTTATCATCTTGGTTTTTAAACATGTTCGAAATTATCGGTGCTTTTCCCTCATCAATTTGGCTGGCATACTCTGTCAAAGATTTTGTATTTTGGAACATAACATCGCCAATTTGAGATATTGATGAAACACCTAAGCCTAACAATGCTTGATTACCATGAGTCGTATAACCTTGAAAATTACGATGTAACTTACCTTCAGCTAAAGCCTTAGCAAGTTTATCTTCTGGTTTAGCAAAATGATCTATCCCAATATATACATAACCCGCATCACTCAATGTTTCAATTGCCATTAGTTGAATAGCGAGTTTAACTTCGCTGTTAGGTAAGGTTACATTTTTAATTTTATTTTGTTCTGGAAATCGTGCTGGCAAATGAGCGTAATTAAATAGTGAAATTCTATCTGGGGCTAACGTAATGACTTTATCCAACGTCTGTTTAAAACTAAATTCCGTTTGGTATGGTAAGCCATAAATTAGATCAAGGTTATATGTTACCTCTTGATATTTATTCATCACAGCCACTATCTCTTCTATTTGTTCTAGAGACTGTACTCTGTTAATTGCGATCTGAGTTTCCTGACTAAAATCTTGAATGCCAAAACTAAATCTATTAAATCCCAATTTAATTAGATCTTCTAATCTCTCGCCGTTAACAGTTCTTGGATCAACTTCTATGTTTAACTCTATATCACCAACCATTTCAAAGTTATTTTTAACTTCATTAACTAAAGCTATTAGCTGATGGTTTGCCAAAAATGTTGGAGTGCCGCCACCAAAATGGATTTGTTTTACACTATATGCTTTAAATTCTTCAGCCCATATTTTTATTTCTTGTTTAAGCTGTTCAACATATGGATCGCTTTTATCTGTATTTCTCGCAATTTGTTTATGGCAGCCGCAGTAATAGCACAGCTTTTTACAAAACGGAATATGCATATAAATAGACAGTTCGCCCTGCCCTGTTTTAATGTTTTCTAGAATTGCAGGTTTATTTACATCTAATTTTAGTTCTAGTGCAGTTGGATAAGACGTATATCTTGGACCATTCAAATTATGCTTTTTGATAAGCGGATATAAATTTTGTAAATTTAGCATCTAATATAACCCCACATATTGATTTCATTAGTATACTTATTGCTATAAGTCACTCATTGATATCGATCATTAAATACCCCTTAATCCTAACTAATTTATGTATCATTTATTTTCTAATCTTTATTTATACTTCTATTTCAGCTCCATTTGATGACTAAATACCATAATACGAGTAAACAATTATAGAAAGTTATAAGCTGTTTTGAATTTATTAGCTAAACACTTTGTTGGTTGAGTAAGCCAAATGCTGCTAATAATCTAATTAACCCCCTAATACTAATCAGAATTTTAATCTTGTTTAACCGCATCAGATACCTTTTTCTGACTATATGTTCAGCCATTATCCATCTATAGATACTCAGCAAAATTGCATTTAAATAGCTTTGATTAGAGCTTAGATGAGTTAAAACGGATCAAGGAAGGAAAGGTATTACTAAGTTTTGGTGGGCATTATATGGATGGTTTAAGGGGCTTATTAAGGATGTAAATTTTCATAATTGTTTAGATTTTTCCCTCACACTTGAAATGAGATTCTAACCATAGACCTTAGCTTAGCAACGCCTGATAACATAGATGCCATTTACCAAGCTGAGTTATACAAATATTGGTAAACTTATGGCTATGCACATTTACCTAGAATCAGTGTTCCAATACACAATTATAAATTTGATATACAGCAGGTTTTATTGCATAAAAAAGGCGACTAGTTAGTCGCCTTATATCTATTATTGTTATTCAGACTTCAATTAACTACACATCTAAGTTTGTTACTTTCAGCGCATTCTTCTCGATAAAGTCTCTTCTTGGCTCAACTTGATCACCCATTAAAGTAGAGAATAACATATCAGCACCGATAGCATCTTCAATCGTTACTTGTAGCATACGGCGAGTGTTCGGGTCCATAGTTGTTTCCCAAAGCTGATCTGGATTCATCTCACCTAGACCTTTATATCGCTGCACACTTAAACCTTTTTTAGATTCACGTATTAGCCACGCTAGCGCTTCTTCAAAAGATTTAACGTTAAAGGTTTTTTCACCACGCTTAATGTAACCACCCTCTTCAATTATCCCACCGATTTCAGAACCAGTTTTAGCAATTATTTTGTAATCGCTAGATTCTACAAATTCGTGATTTAAATCGAAGTAGTGATCTACACCATGCGTTCTAACGTGGAATCTAGGAATGAATAATTTAAATTCATTATCTTCAATGACTTCTAAATTAAAGATTGAGCTACCATCATCTGTATCTGTTAATGAGTCACATATAGCACGAGCCCATTCATCAACAAAAGCTTTATCTTTTAACTTATCTTCTGTTAATTGTTCTGCATACTTTATTTTATTTAGTAATTGCTCATTAAATACTTTAGATAACCTTTCAATTATCTTTTCAGATTGATAGAAGTTGGTTACTAACTTTTCTAAACCAGCGCCGCTAATTGCAGGAGCAGATTCATTTATATGTAACTCAGCATTTTCTAAAGCAATATTAGTCAAATATTCTGTATAAGCTTCATCATCTTTTAAGTACTGTTCTTGCTTACCTTTCTTCACTTTATATAAAGGAGGCTGAGCAATAAAGATGTGACCTCTTTCTACAATTTCTGGCATTTGACGATAGAAGAAAGTCAGTAATAAAGTACGAATGTGAGAGCCATCGACATCAGCATCAGTCATTAAAATGATTGAATGATATCTAAGCTTATCCGGGTTATATTCTTCTCGGCCTATACCACAACCAAGAGCTGTAATTAGAGTACCTACCTCTTGTGAAGAAAGCATCTTATCGAAGCGCGCTTTTTCTACATTTAGGATTTTACCTTTTAAAGGCAAGATAGCTTGATTTACACGATCACGACCCTGCTTAGCTGAACCGCCAGCAGAGTCCCCTTCCACTATGTATAGTTCAGACAGTGCAGGATCTTTCTCTTGGCAATCTGCCAGTTTACCTGGTAAACCAGCTATATCTAACGCACCTTTACGACGTGTCATTTCACGTGCTTTACGAGCTGCTTCACGCGCTCTGGCAGCGTCCATTATCTTGCCAATAATAAGTTTAACTTCAGTTGGATTCTCAAGCAAAAAGTCATTTAATTTTTCTGCCATAGAGTTTTCTACAGCACCTTTTACTTCTGAAGATACAAGCTTGTCTTTAGTTTGAGAAGAGAACTTAGGATCTGGTACTTTAACCGAGATAACAGCGGTTAACCCTTCTCTAGCATCATCACCTGTCGCTGCAACTTTCGCTTTTTTACCGTAACCTTCTTTCTCTATAAAGCTATTTAGATTACGGGTTAGTGCTGCTCTAAAGCCTGCTAAATGCGTACCACCATCCCTTTGAGGAATGTTATTTGTAAAACAGAAAATGTTTTCTTGGAAATTATCATTCCATTGCATAGCTACTTCAACTGTCATTCCATCTTCTCTTTCATGTTCAAAGTGGAATACAGATTTATGTACAGGCGTTTTATTTTGATTTAGATATTCAACAAAAGCTTTAATACCACCTTCATACATAAAGTGATCTTCTTTACCTTCTTCACGCTTATCAATTAATTTAATCGATACGCCTGAGTTCAAGAAACTAAGCTCTCTTAAACGCTTTGCTAAAATATCATAATGGAATTTAGTATCACTAAAGATTGTTGGCGAAGGCCAAAAACGTATTTCAGTTCCTGTCGTTTCTGAATCACCAATGACTTGCATTTTCGTTTCAGGCACACCTAAATTATATTTTTGTTGGTGAATATGACCTGAACGTCTAATCGTTAACTGTAGTAAATCAGATAATGCATTAACAACTGATACACCAACACCGTGTAAACCGCCCGATACTTTATAAGAGTTATCATCGAATTTACCACCGGCATGAAGTACTGTCATAATAACTTCAGCAGCTGAAACACCTTCTTCTTCATGGATATCAACTGGAATACCACGGCCATCATCACGGACAGATACAGAACCATCAGTATGAATTGTCACTATAATATCTTTACAGTGACCCGCTAACGCTTCATCTATACTGTTATCGACTACCTCAAATACCATATGGTGTAGACCAGAACCATCATCAGTATCACCAATGTACATGCCTGGACGCTTACGAACAGCATCTAGTCCTTTTAATACTTTTATCGACGACGAGTCGTATGTATTCTCTGTCATTTATTAAGCCTTTCTCAATTTAGTAGTTCACCATGTTTCACGTGAAACACTGAATACCCAAAGTTAGTAACTTGTTTAATTAGCTCTAAATCTTTTTCAATACAGGTGAAAAACATTTGATTACCGACATTATTACAAATTGAAAAAGCATTTTTGATTGACTCAAAATCTAATTCAGCAGCAATATCATCCAGTAACCAAATACAGTTCTTATCCGTATTTTTAGAAATAACATTTTCTGCAGCAAGTAGCATAGCTAGAACATAGCGTTTGCATTCGCCGCGAGACAATATATTTTTCACAGAAACAGAATTGAGTTCTAATATCAAATCATCTCGGTGTACACCGAAACAAGTTGTTTTTCGTTTTATTTCTGTTTCAAGATTTCTAGCTAATATATCTTTTAATTCTAGTTCTGAATTCCAACCTAACTTGTAAATTAGCTCAGGATTAAAATTAAATTTACTAGATTCAACCTGGATATAACTATTCTGAAATTCATGATTTAATAAACCAATAATTTCAGCACGGTAAGACTGAATCTGTAAATTTAACTCTATAAATTGCGATGTCCATGCATGTATCTGCTTTCTATCACCTAGCCTTAAAGCATGGTTTCTTTGCTCTAAAACTTTATCAAAATCTCTATATGTTTGAGCGACTAACTCAGATTGTTTCACGTGAAACACTAGCCAATCTATAAACTTTCTTCTGATACTCGGACCAGCTTCAATTAAATCGATAGAATCAGGCGTGAAACTAATAATAGGAAATTGACTTGAGAGTTGGCTAAGACGTTTGGCTTTAACTCCACCAATTCTAATTTCATTGTCACCCGACTTAGATTTTTTAATGCCAAAATTCTTCTGAACTTTATCTGCACCAGCATTTTGAGAAGAAGAAAAAACAACTAGGTCTTTTTGTTCAAATTGAATTACTTCACTAATTTTAGATTTTCTAAAAGTACGACCAAAACCTAAAAAATGTATAGCTTCTAAAATTGATGATTTACCACTACCATTATCACCGACAATAATATTACATCTTTGATGCGGGCGAATTTCTAATTTAGAAATATTTCTAACCCGCTCAATCATCAATTTTTCAATGAACATTTATAAAATTTTATAATCTCATTGGCATAACAACATAAACAGAACTATCGTCTAAGTTGTCTTCAATTAATGCACTACTGTTTGCGTCGCCTAAAGTAATCTTAACTTCGTCAGACTCTAATGCATTTAACACATCAATTATGTATGCGACGTTAAAACCAATCTCTAATTCAGCACCTTGATAATTAACTTCTACAATCTCTTCCGCAACTTCCTGCTCCGGGTTAGTTGCTGTAATAGTTAATTCAGAGTCTGCTAAATTTAATCTAACACCTCGGAATTTTTCATTTGATAAAATGGCAGCACGAGTAAAAGCTTGCTTGATATAAGACTTATCAGCAACAATCTCTTTATCACCACCTTTAGGCAAAACGCGGCGATAATCAGGGAAACGACCATCGACTAATTTACTAGTAAAAGTAAAGTTAGTGCTATTTAGTCTTATGTGGTTAGATCCAACTGAGATATAAACATTATCATCTGTGTCTTCGATTAAACGGCTAATCTCAGTAACACCTTTACGTGGGATAATAACTTGGCTTTCTTCTAATGTTTCATTTTCAAGCACAGTTCTAGTTAAAGCTAATCTGTGTCCGTCTGTAGTAACACATCTTAGTTCTGAACCAGAAGTTTCAAGAGAAAGACCATTTAAATAATAACGTACGTCTTGATTAGCCATAGAGAAAGCAGTCTTCTCTATCATATGCTTTAATTCACTTTGCTTGATTGCAAAATTAATCTCACTTTGCCATTCTTCTAAGTTAGGGAACTCTGAAGCTGATAACGTTGATAGTGAGTATTTACTTCGGCCAGAACGAATTTTTAATTTTTCATCTTCGAAGGTAAATTCAATTAAAGATGAATCACTTAAACCACGACATATATCAAACAATTTTTTAGCGGGTACTGTAATTTTACCATCATCAGATGCTTGGACTAATTCAACAGAAGCGATTAACTCTACTTCTAAGTCTGTACCTGTAATAGATAAAACCCCATCCGAAATTTCTAATAAAACATTAGATAAGATAGGTAATGTATGTCTACGTTCAACTGTGCCTGTAGCAAGTTGCAAAGGTTTTAGTATGTCTTCTCGGCTAACTGAAAATTTCATATTATTATTATCCATTTGCTTTAAGAAGAAAGCGTTCTAACTAAATTAGAAAAATCTTCTTTTATATCATGAGTTGTTTCGCGTAATTCTGTTACTTTACGACAAGCATGCAATACGGTTGTATGGTCTCGTCCACCAAATGCAGCACCTATTTCAGGCAAGCTATGATTAGTCAGCTCTTTAGATAATGCCATTGCAATTTGTCTCGGCCTAGCAACACTTCGGCTTCGACTTTTCGATGACATATCAGCAACCTTGATTTTATAGTATTCAGCTACCGTTTTTTGGATGTTGTCTATTGTAACGAGTTTTTCTTGTAATGCGAGCATGTCTCGCAAAGCTTCTTTAGTAAAATCAATAGTTACCGCTTTTCCAGTGAAATTAGCATTGGCAATAACTCGATTTAAAGCCCCTTCCAAATCTCTGACATTTGAGCGTAATCTTTTCGCGATGAAAAAAGCCACCTCATGTGGTAAATCAAAATTACTTTCGTGTGCTTTTTTCATTAATATGGCAACACGGGTTTCTAGCTCTGGCGGCTCAATAATAATGGTTAAACCCCAGCCAAAGCGAGATTTTAATCTTTCTTCAACCCCATCGATTTCTTTCGGGTATCTATCACTGGTTAATATGATTTGATGATTACTTTCTAATAACGCATTAAAAGTGTGAAAAAATTCTTCTTGTGACCTTTCTTTACCAGCAAAAAATTGAATATCATCTATTAATAAAGCATCAACAGAACGATAATGTCGCTTCCATTCTTCGATAGAATTAGTTTGAATCGCTTTAACCATATCTTGAACAAAACGTTCAGAATGCATGTAAACTACTTTTGCATCTGGATTTCTTTGTCTAATTTCATTTCCGACAGCATGCATCAAATGGGTTTTACCTAAGCCTGTCGAACCATATAAAAATAGTGGATTAAAAGCAGTGCCCGGATTATCTGCGACCTGGCTTGCAGCAGCTCGTGCTAGTTGATTAGATTTACCTTCAACAAAATTATCAAACACATAACTTTCTTTAAGGTTAGAAGTTAAAGTTTGCGGTGGCGTTTGCCCTATTTGAGTAACATTATTAGTGTTATTAAAATTTGTTCCACTTGGACTCGAGTTTTGACCATTAGAAGGCGCAAAATTATTGCCAACTTGTAGAGTTGGGTTTGCTACAGGAGCAGCGGCGCGTGACCCAACTTCCATTTTTAAGTTTGGTTTATTAGTACCGGCAAGCTCAGTCAGTAATTCATTTATACGATCGGCATATTTATCGCGAACCCAATCTAAAACAAATTTATTAGGCGCAAATAATACTAAATCATTATTAATGGCTTGAACCTGAAGTGGTCTCACCCACATATTATATTGTTGTGATGGCAACTCGCTCTGCAGTGTTTCCAGACAATTTTGCCATAAGCTCTCAGACAACTTGAGCTCTCCATTTTATAAAGCGGAGAAGGATTTTTTCAAACTTTATCCACAAGTGCAAGTTAGACTTTTATCTAAAACATAAATAAACCAAAACAAAGGGGTAAACCATTGAAATTTAAAAGCTATATTTTTAATATCTTTTTCGTCTAATAAGCAGTAAAAAGATCCATAAAAATTATGAATTGAAAATCAGATGTGGATAAACAAGATAAAAAATATTAGTTATACATATTTAACAATAAAACTTGTAGTTTAATAATGTATTTGGTATATTGCGCGCCCCTTTAAAGGTGTTAGTGCCAGTGGCACAAACTTAATTGGAAATATTGCAATGAAACGTACTTTTCAACCTAGCAACTTAAAGCGTAAGCGTAATCACGGTTTCCGTGCGCGCATGGCAACTAAATCTGGTCGTCAAATTTTAGCACGTCGTCGTGCTAAAGGACGTAAAGAATTAAGTGCTTAATCGCAATAAGTAAGTGAGTAGCTACACTTATAAGCGGGAGCTTAGATTACTAACTCCCGCCGACTTCCAAAACGTTTTCAATTCCAATCCGAAAAAATTTTCCTGTCGTTTATATACCATTCTTGCTTGTAAAAATAACTTTGAACAACCGCGTTTAGGCTTTACTGTTTCTAAAAAGAAAGCAAAAAGAGCTGTAGATAGAAATGCTCTTAAGCGTGTCGTTAGAGAAGAATTTAGATTACAACAGCATGAACTACCTAATTTTGATATGGTTTTTATTCCAAAAATGGGTATAACCAATGCAGACAATCAAATGTTACGACATGAATTAAGTTACACGTGGAAAAAATTAAAGCGATTTTTGGCAAAATAATTAGTTTGCCATTCATTATATTGATTAAATTATATCAATATCTAATTAGTCCATTGCTTGGACCACGTTGTCGCTTTCAACCAACATGCTCAAATTATGCATTAATTGCAATTAATCGACATGGATTGCGAATTGGTGGTTGGTTAACTATCAAACGCGTTATAAAATGTCACCCATTATCAGCTGGCGGCTACGATCCAGTCCCAGATTCAAAAACCAAAGAGAAATAAAGATTTATGGAATCGCAAAAAAGTTTTCTATTAATTGGACTCGCCTTTGTAAGTTACCTTTTGTGGGAACAATGGCAACTAGATCAAATGCCACCTCCAGCACCAGTAACTGAACAAGTTCAACAGGCAGCTAAAGTGAAAGCAGTCGCTTCTGCCAATGCTGTTAGTTCAGGTGAAATGCCAGTTTCGTCAAATGCTATTGCTACAACAGAAGAAGTTGTCAGTACTTCAAGTATTTGGGTAAAAACAGACGTTATTGAAGCACAAATTAATTTACTTGGTGGAGATGTAACAACAGTTAAGCTTTTAAATTACCCTAAAGAGAAAGATGGCGAAGAAGCATTTGAAGTTTTATCTGAATCAGGTAAAGATTTATTTCATGCTCAATCAGGTTTAGTTGGTGTAAATGGCCCAGATGCAAATCCTAAAGGTCGTCCTTTATATACCGCAAAAGCCGACAGCTATATTTTAGCAGGCGACTCTTTAGTCGTTCCTTTATCTTTTGTAACCGAAGACGGCTTGGTTATTACTAAAACCTTTACTTTTAGCCAAGGTCAATATGATGTAAAGATTGATTTTAACGTTCAAAACCAATCTGACTCTGTAAAAAATGTTCAGTTATTCTCTCAGTTTAAGCAAACTGTCTTTGAGACCCAAGGTAGTATGATGATGCCAACCTACCATGGTGCAGCGTACTCAACTCATAACGAAACTTACGAAAAAATTGATTTTGACGACATTTTTGATGGCAACTTAAAAGAAAATAGTAATGGTGGCTGGATAGCCATGATTGAACATTATTTTGTTGCTGCTTTCATTCCAGCTGCGACAGATCAAATCGAAATTTCAACTCGAGCTTTATCAGGCAGACAAGCTTTAATTACATATAAAAATGAAGCGGTAAATATTGCGCCTAATAGTTCACAAGTTTTAACGACTAGACTATACGCTGGCCCTAAAGATCAAGATGCACTTGCTAAATTAGCAGAGCATTTAGACTTAACAGTTGATTACGGTTTCTTATGGTTTATCTCTCAGCCTTTATTTGCTCTACTAATCTTTTTGCAAGGCATAGTAACAAACTGGGGTGTCGCTATTATCTTGATCACTATTATTGTGAAAGGTGCTATGTATCCGTTAACTAAGAAGCAATACACTTCAATGGCTAAATTACGTAAATTACAGCCTAAGTTAACTGAACTTAAAAACCGTTGTGGCGATGACAAACAAAAGTTTTCTCAGGCTATGATGGAGCTATACCGCAAAGAAAAAGTAAACCCTATGGGTGGCTGTTTACCATTGTTAATTCAGATGCCTATTTTCCTTGCGCTATATTGGGTGTTTGTAGAAAGTGTTGAATTACGTCATGCTGAATTTGCATTATGGATCCACGATTTATCTCAATTAGATCCCTACTATGTTTTACCTATCTTAATGGGTGTCAGTATGTTTGTAATGCAGAAATTACAACCAACACCTATGCAAGATCCGGTACAACAGAAGATATTCCAGTACATGCCTGTCATGTTTACTTTCTTCTTCTTATGGTTCCCAGCAGGTCTAGTATTATATTGGTTAGTCAGTAATATAATTTCAATTATACAAATGCTGTACATCAATAAGTCGATTGAGAAACAAGGCTTAAAATAAAGTCTAGTTAATAGATATTAAAAGGCGACGCTATAACCAGTGTCGCCTTTTTTGTTTCTGTTATTCGCCTTCTGTTATAATTAACCTCATTTATTCGCTTTAGGTTTTTCTATGTTAAATCAAGACACAATTGCAGCAATCGCGACCGCACCAGGTCGAGGTGGTGTTGGTATAATTCGAGTTTCAGGCTCACTCGCAACCCAGGTTGCAGAACAGGTTTTGAAAAAACAATTATCTCCCCGAAAAGCAGAATATTTAAAATTTTACGATCAAAACGATCAAGTGATAGATCAAGGGATCGCATTATTTTTTAAAGGACCTAACTCTTTTACTGGCGAAGATATTTTAGAATTACAAGGCCATGGTGGTCCTGTTATTTTAGATATTTTATTGCAGCAAGTATTACTAAAAGACAATGTGCGCATGGCAAATCCTGGTGAATTTTCTGAGCGAGCGTTTCTTAATGACAAGCTAGATTTAGCGCAAGCAGAAGCAATTGCTGATTTAATCGAATCTTCATCAGAACAAGCGGCTCGTTGTGCATTACAAACACTACAAGGTGAATTCTCTAAACAAGTACATGCACTAACCGAAGCGATTATCCATCTAAGAATATATGTAGAAGCAGCAATTGACTTCCCTGAAGAAGAAGTCGATTTTTTATCTGATGGTAAAATTTTAGGCGGGTTGCAACAGATTTTATTAGACACAAATAGTGTTCTAAGCAAAGCACAACAAGGCGCATTAATAAAAGACGGTATGCGAGTCGTGATAGCGGGAAAACCCAATGCTGGTAAATCTAGCTTACTAAATGCTTTATCTGGCAAAGAGACAGCAATAGTAACCAATATTGCAGGCACAACCCGAGATGTCTTAAGTGAACACATACATATTGATGGTATGCCACTTCATATTATTGACACTGCAGGCTTAAGAGATAGTCCTGATGAAGTTGAACAAATAGGTATAGAAAGAGCTTGGAAAGAAATTGAGCAAGCCGACAGAATATTACTAATGGTGGATAGCACAGAGAACACCCATCCAATAAAACAAGACTGGCCTGAGTTTTTTGAAAAATTAGGTGAAAATAAAGTTGGAATTACAGTTATCCGCAATAAAGCGGATCAAAGTGGAGAAAAAGTTTGTTTCGATGAGAGCCATGCTTACCCGACTATCCATTTATCCGCTAAATCAGGCGATGGAATTAGCATTCTTACAGAACACCTAAAACAAATCATGGGTTACCAAACTTCAACTGAAGGTCAATTTTTAGCTCGTAGAAGACACATAGATGCGATAAATAGAGCATTAGAACACCTAAACAATGGTTTGTACCAACTGGAAGAAATGAGAGCCGGAGAGTTACTCGCAGAAGAACTCAGACTAGCGCAGAATTTCTTAAATGAAATTACAGGTGAGTTCAGCAGTGATGATTTGCTCGGCAGAATTTTTAGCAGTTTTTGTATCGGTAAATAAGCTAAAGTGCAAACCAAATCAAACAACAAATTTACCCCAGCTGAAACCAAAGCGGTTTATAAAGCAATTTATAACCGCCGAGATATGCGCCATTTCAAACCTAAATCGAGTGTTGAAACAGATTGCTTAAATCGCATATTAAGTGCTGCACATGCTGCACCAAGCGTAGGTTTTATGCAGCCTTGGCGCTTTATTCGTATAACCTCGACTGAAACTCGAAATAAGTTACAAAACATTGTCGAACAAGAAAGACAAAAAACAGCAGACGCACTCGACCAACGAAAAACTGAATTTTTGAAATACAAAATTGAAGGCATTCAAGACAGTGCAGAAGTTATAGTTGTGTGTTTAACCGAAAACAGAGACGAGTATATTTTTGGAAGACGCACTCTCCCCCAAATGGATTTAGCTTCCGCATCTTGTGCAATTCAAAATATGTGGTTAGCCGCTAGAGCTGAAAACTTAGGCATGGGTTGGGTCTCTATCTTCGAGCCTAAAGACTTAGCTGAATTACTCAATCTACCTGCTACAGCAGAAGCAATTGCTATTTTATGTTTAGGTCCAGTTGAAGCGTTTTACGAACAAGCTTTATTAGAACAAGAAGGTTGGGACAAACGTAAAGATTTGAGCGAACTTATTTCAGAAAATACGTGGTGAGCAAAAGACTATTATTCTCTTGCTTACCACAATTGTTTCTTACCTAGGTTAAGGTTATTTAAGATTTATCCGCCGCTTCGGCAAAGTAATAATCATACTCTTCAAGTAAAGTCTTAACTTTTTCATCTTTAGAAAAATCTGCTAAAAAGTTCTCAACAGTCGAACCTGCCCATACTTTAGCTTCTTTACTTAATCCATGTTCGATCGCATACAAAAATTGAGCATCAGTGAAATTATTTACATAAGAATATTCAGTAATTAAGTTGCCATGAACTCTTAATTTATACTTGATCACAACATCATTATTACTCACTACAGGCACTACACCTAAAGTACCCGCAGAAAGCATGATAGATGTAAATGAAGCTGCAGCACCGCCAGCTGTCGACATAGTTTCAAACGAGACCACTAGGCTAATTGGACAGCCGGGTAAATCTTTAGATAAATTATCAAAGGCTTTGTGCTCTTTTAAAACATCGAAACTCGCTTCATCATCCAAGTTACTAATATAACGAATTTCAGGGAAAGGCTTATCTGCTTCAGCATATGCCGGAATGGATAAACCTAAAAGGATAAGTAAATTAACAATCATCTTCATAATTAAATTCCTTTATTGGTAGCAAGCAATTTGTACTGCTGTCGATAATGCAGTTTGGCTTGATTTTCCAGCCTCAAACTCAGTCGCAGTTTGGTAGCCTACTTCATTTTTATCTAAAAATTTTCTTAGATATTTAACATCCAGTGCAAAGTTAACATTTTGCGGAATAATGCCCTTTTTAGCTAAATTAGTAATATTAAGCGTACTGGTCACGACACCAATTAATTCTGAATTATCCGAGACAATAGCGCCACCACTCGATCCTGGTTGGATAGGTGCACTAAATTGATAAAGGCCAAGCGAGCCAGTTAGTGCTTTTTTAGAAGTTAGATTACCAAAAGTCATATTTGGCGAAGACTCTAACAAACCTTTTAATGGATAACTAACAGTCGTAATTTTTTCGCCTAGTTCTAATTCGTCTGTATCTCTTAATTTAAGGTAATTATCGGTTTTAGCATTGGTTTTAAGCGTTGCTATATCAAGAAGATTACTCGAATGAGAGATAGTAGCTGGCTCTAAAAAGCCATCTTGTTTAACTTTAATGATAAAACAATCATCTACTACGTGATTCGCCGTAATAACTTCGCCTGATTGATTTAAGAAAAACCCTGTACCGCTACTAATAGGCTTTTCTATGTTAACTAAATGATTCAAGTCGAATTGATTCATACTTAAATTAGCTGGAAATTTTTCAGGCGACGGCAGGTTATTATTTAAAATCCTAACCGCTAAAAGCTGTAATCCCTGATATGCTGAGTTGTAATAAGCTGCATCTGAATTAGTAAAATTCATACCAGACTTACCTTCAACCTTGCCTTTCGTGATTTCCTTACCTGAGCCATCAAATATTTTATATTCAATGTCCATTAGTATATTGCCTGATTTAAAATCCCAATCTGGATCTAAATCTATAAATAAACCTGGTTTAATATCTGATTTTTTATCAAAGAAAACAACCTGCTTAAAGTATTGACCAAAGGCTGTGCTAACTGCATCTTTAATTGCACTGCCCGGTTTGTGCCAGCTGTTTGCAGCATTGACCCAAAACTCCATTTCAGATATTTGTTTAGGTAAGTAAATAGCAACCACAGTTTCATTTGGTACCGTAACTTGCTTATTTATTTTATAAACTTTACCTTTTGTTCTTGAAGTATTAGCGCAGCTAGCAACTAACAAGGTGATAAATAGTAAACAAAAGACTTGCTTAAATAGTTTCATTTTAACCCTTTTAATATTTTTATTTCCGTTGCGCAATATACCAAAATAAAACTATTTATTAATCTAAATTTTACACAACTAAAGACTTAGTTTTCCATCTGCCAGTCCGCCAGCGCCAAAGCATAGCCAGTCCTCTTGTCCACTCATCTATAGCTAACGCAAGCCACACACCAACTAAACCATAGTCTAAAACTATGCCAAATAAATAAGCACAAGGTACAGCAATACACCACATAGAGCACAAACCAACATAAAATGGATAATGGGCATCACCACTCGCACGCAAAGCATTAATCACAACCAAGTTAAACGTTCGTCCAGGTTCCATAAACAAAGTAATCATGAATAACTGACTAACCATAACTATAATTTCAGCATCTTGAGTAAATAATACAACTAAATCTGTACCAAATATAGCCGCAAATGCAGCCACTATACTCGTCACAATAAAGCCAATTTTTAACGAGCGATACATCTGAGACTCAGCCGCTTGATAGTCTTTAGCACCGACTAAGTGACCCACTATAATTTCATTAGCAATGCCAATAGATAAACCAAAGAGTAAAATAAACATACAAGTCTGAAAATATAACGACTGGGCTGCTAGCGCTTTATCTCCCATCAAGCCTACAAATGCAGTTACAACCATAAATTGCAGCATCCAAGACACATTTTCACCAGCAGCAGGTAAACCTATCTTAAAAACTTTTTGTAAATAATATTTTTGCGGCTTTACAATTGCAGACCAATACAAGTGAATGCCTGTGTATTTAACGAATAAAGCAGCCATTATAGCCATACCTATTACTCGCCCTACGGCAGTGCTAATTGCGACACCAGCAACACCCATTTGCGGAATACCAAACCAGCCATATAGTAAAAATAAGTTACCAACAAAGGTTATCAAATTCATCACTAAGGTAACCCACATAGCTTGCAAGGTGAAACCATGTGCCCTCATAGCGGCAGCTAAACACATAGCGACAGCTTCAGGTAATAAACAGAGCCCTATTATTTGCAGATACATTTTGCCATCCGCTAATAGCTCCGACGGTAGATTCATTAAAGTTAAAATAGTCCCCGCACCGGCAATAATGCCAAAAGCGGCAACAGCGCCTAAGCAAACATTAAAGCCAATTGAAGAATAAACAACAGATTGAGCAGCTTCTTTATTTTTTGCCCCTAAATATTGGGTAATAACAACACTCGCACCTATAGTGACAAAGCTAAATAAAGTAATAGCGAGATGGAAAACTTGATTACCTACAGCTAATGCAGCTACACCTTGATAAGACACATGACTAATCATAAAGGTATTAATAGCACCCGTTAAAAAATGCAATGCAAAATCAATGAATAAGGGCCAGGTTAATGAAAAAATGGATTGTTTTTGACTATGATTTGCTTTCATATGAAACCTATACTGGCTACAAAAAAATAAAAAGTTAAATTTATTAAATAAAATGCAACCTATTTAAAACAACTTTCGTCTTGGTAAACAGGAAAGCGAGATTGTACATTTAAAAGGCCCAAATAGGTCATAAATAAATGATAGTTACTATTAATAACAACAGGAATATTTTGATCTCTTTATGAACCAAGTATTGTCTTTTTTTAAACAAGCAAATAAAGAGCAAAGCTTTGAAGCTAAGTTAGCTCCATATATCGATTTGCTATTTAAAGTAGCCTATCAATACACAGGGACAAAATCAGACGCAGAAGACCTAACTCAAGATTTACTGATCTACCTTTATGAGAATCAACAAAAACTTCAAAAAGTAGAAAAGCTCAAGCCTTGGTTAATGCGTTGTCTCTATCACAAATTTATAGACAACTGCCGTCGAAACAAAAATCACAATCAAGTAACCGAGCTAGATGATACTTGTTTAGAAAACCTTGCAGCACACAAAAATGATTATGCTCAAACCATAATGAATCAGCAAATTGTAGTGGGTTTACAAACTCTATCACCGAACCAAAGAGCGGTTGTTAGTTTGCACGATATTCAAGGACATTCATTAACTGAATTAGCTGAAATATTAGATAAACCCCTCGGTACATTAAAGTCAGATTTACATAGAGCACGCGCTAAATTAAAAAATTTTTTAAAGCTGCAACCTTCAGATTTAGATTTACGTCAGTATTTATAGAAGCGATTAAAAGCTGGATAATCAAATGAACTGTGACCAAGTAGAACATTACATAAACGATTTTTGCGACAACTTACTAGCAGATAATCTGCAAAGCCAAGTTAGCGAACATATATCAAATTGCGATACATGTAGTAAAAAAATAGCTCAGCATCAAGACTATTTAAACTCAATGGTTAAGTTTAAATCGCCTGAACTAGAACCTGGTTTAGCCGCAAGAATGCTACATCAAGCAAAAAATCAGCCAGGTAAATCAAGTCAAAATGCGAGTTTTTATAAAGGTTTTATTGCAGCCTCAGTATTATTTCTCGCTATTTTTTCATCTTGGCAATTTGTAAATAAGCCGGAAACTATCACACCTGAGCTGGTAAAAACAGAGGTGTTCTCAACAGAAGTAACCTTAGTGATATATGTACCGGAAGATATGCCAAACGCTGATTTAAAAATAACCTTACCTAACAATGTACAACTAGCAGGATTAAGTACCTTATCCAGTTTTAGTTGGCCTGTAGATTTAAAACAAGGAGCAAACAATCTTTCTTTACCGATTGAAGTCGCAGCCGGAACTAATTTACATCAAGCTTTGAGCTTTATGGCAAATATTAATTACAACAATAAACAAAAGGATTTTGAACTTAAAGTGAATTTGGTCACACCTCATAACCAAACGTAAATAGAGTAAAAATAGCTTAATTTACTTTCACAAATATTAATTTTAAAAAGAGTATTAATTATGAAAACAAATATCTTAAAAATGACCTTAATTTCAGCTTTTGTTGCAAGCTTATCAACCCAAGTACAAGCCGTTGATCTAGATGATGTAACAATGGAAATAGCTAAAGAAGAAGTAAAACGTGGCCACAAGCTTGGACTTCCACTTCGCGATACCATCTTAGACTATATGCTAGAAAAAGGTGATATTACTCAAGCTGAAATTGATGCTCAAAAAGTTGAAAGAGAAGCTGAAAGAACAGAACTTAAAGCATTAAGAGATGCTGGTGATCCAGAAGCTTTAAAAGCAAAACGAGAAGAATTAAGAGCTAAAAAACGCGAAGATAGAGAAGCGATGAAAAGCTATGTTGATGAAAACGAAGATCTTAAAAACTCATTAGTCGAGATTAAAAAAGAAGCAAAAGACAAGTTAAAAGATCAAATCAAAGACAAAATAAGAGATAGAAAAAAACAAAATAGAGAAAAAATTCAAGATTAATCTATAGCCAACTGGCTCATAAAATTAATACTAGTCATAGTAAAATGACAAAGTTTGAGGTGTAAGCGTGGGTAGAATGGCTTGCTGTTTTATCCACGCTTTTTTAATCTCAAATTTATAACTCAGATAATTTCCTATAAACCTGAGTTAAACACCTCAAAAAAATAATAAATCCTCCATACAGAGGACAAGGCAAAATTATGAAATTACTGATTAAGTCTGTTGTTATCGCATTTTGTTTTATCGTCACTAGCTCAATAAAAGCAGAAACATCAGGGTATAAAGAAATACTCTCTCAAGCCCATCAAGCATTTAATACTAAAAATTATCAATCCGCCTATACCCTTTATGAACAATCAAACCAAATGAAGCCTTTAGAAAGTACCTTGTACAATATGGCGGTTTGCCAGTTTAAATTAAAAAATTGGCAACAAGCATTAGCGCTCTTTAATCAATTAACCGAAACGGACTTAATAAAATACAATATAGCTGTTAGCTATAAAAAATTAGGTAATATAGATTTAGCACTTGTTCATTTTGAAGATGTTTACTTAACTAGCGAACAAGAAAAATTAAGCCAACTGGCTTATCAACAAATTAAATTGCTCAAACCTGACAGAAAAACAGCTATGCCTAGTTCAAATTTGAGCTGGCAAGGCTCGCTAAACATAGGTTATGGAACAGATAATAATGTCCTGATTCCGACAGAAGAAACTTATACAGATGCCAGTGATAACTATATTGAAACGTTGGCAAATATTAGTTTAGTCTCCAATTCAAAAAATCTTTGGTTTATTGATTTAACTTATTTTAGCAGTCAGTATTCAGAAGCTGAGGATTACGACGTATCTTTGCTGAGCCTAACCGCTAAAAAATATTTCACTCTAGCGGCTCAAGATTCAGTTCGTTACCATGTTTCAGCTAGTTACGACCAATTAAAGTTATCCGGAAATCCTTATTTATCGAACCAAAAATTAGCTTTAGGTGCAGAATTTGAAATTTCAGATAAAAGCGATTTAGATATAGAACTACAATTAAAAAACATATCTGAAGACAATTCTGCTTATTATTATCTTGCCGGAAATTCACAAAAATTTATCGCTAATTACACTTACAAAGTGAACAATGGAAATTGGAAACTCGGTTTTAGATACGATATAGATAACAAAAATGATAGACAGGTATTGTCTGATGAAGGAAATACATTTACCAGTTACTCTGCTAGCCGCTCTAATGTTTTATTAGACAGGTATTGGCAAATCGAACAATGGCATATTTCGTTAGGAGTTGACTATAGAACCAGCCAATACAAAGATGCAAATACATATATTGATGGTACTAGTTTGAAACGTAATGATAATAGACTCAATTTTTCAGCAGATGTTGAGTATTTAATTACTCCAAATTTATCATTATTAGCAGAAATCAATAAAGTAAATAACAGCTCGAATATAAATAATTATGACTATGGTCAACAAACTATTTTAATAGGTGCCAGTTATAGTTTCTAAATATGCCTATCGCTAAATAATTGCTAAGCCATTTTGCGCTGCAATTGTATTGATGACAGTCAGTATTTTACGTTTTAAACAAGCTTCAAATTGACTGTCTGATTGTTTAGCTAAAGCTAAATCATTTTGAGTTAATCCAATAAACCCAGTGGTTAATAAATCACTTGGATTAAAATTAACCAAACTCATATTTTCATCATCAAACAACCAATTAGATTTATTTAGTTGTTGTGATTTTTCAGAAAAATCGACTTCGGTTACTAAATGTATATCAAAGCTTAAAACAAAGTCCTCACTGGCATACCAACCTTGCTTCAGAGCTTGAAAATTAAACCAAGCCTCTAGTAACTCAAGTGCCATATTTCTTTGACTATTATCTGCAAGCAATGCCTGCATATTTATTTTTATTGGAAAATCATTATCCATTTATTCTGTTGCACCATATGATTTTGCTTGCTCTAAAGTTAATGCTAAGTCTTGGGTTACTTGCCAACCTTGAATGTTAGATTTTATTATTTCAGCTAATGCATCAATATGTTCTGCATCACTATTTAATGCTGGAATATACTCAAATTTTTCCCCGCCAGCTTCTAAGAAGTAATCCCTATTCTCCTCACCTATTTCTTCTATTGTTTCTAAACAATCAGCACTAAAGCCTGGACAAACAACTTGAACAAATTTAATTCCCTGTTGGGCAAATGATTTTAAACTAGCATCTGTATATGGCTTAATCCATTCTTCTCGACCAAATCGACTTTGAAAAGCAGTGATATATTGATCTTTATTTAAACCCAGCTGTTCTGCAACCAATCTTGATGTTTTATAACATTCACAATGATAAGGGTCACCCTTATCTAAATATTTTTGCGGGACACCATGATATGAAAACACTAACTTCTCCGCTTGGCCATTAATTTGCCAATGCTGTTTTATTTTATTAGCTAATGCCTTTATATAGTTAAGATCATCATGGTAATGGCTAATAAACCTAAAATCAGGTAACCAGCGCCTTTGCTTAAAATCATCAGAGATAGCATCAAATGTAGAAGCACTTGTCGCAGCTGAGTATTGGGGATATAAAGGTAACACAACTAGTTTAGTCACGCCTTGTTGCTGCATGCTTTCAATCACATCAGAAATAGCTGGCTGCCCATAACGCATTGCAAATTCAACTAAGATTTGTTCACCAAATTCTTTAGTTAACTGCTTTTTTAAAGCTGCATGCTGGTTTTGAGTATGGACCATTAAGGGAGAACCTTGCTCGGTCCAAACACCTTGATAAGCTTTAGCTGAACGAGATGGTCTAATATTTAAAATAACGCCATTTAAAATAAACCACCAAAGCAATCTAGGCACTTCTACCACTCTGGGATCTGATAAAAATTGTTTTAAGTATTTTCTTAATCCTGACTTAGTAGGTGCTTCTGGAGTACCTAAATTTGTAATTAAAACTCCAATTTTAGCTTTTGAGTTGTGCTCAAAATTAGCTGTGCCTTGATACTTCATATACAAAAACTCTATAAAAATGTCAGCTTGAGTTGCCACCATTATCTCAATTAATTAGATAAAGTGAGCTTAAACCTGAGATTAAATCAATTTATAACTGCTTATTATGCCTAATTAATAGATATTTACATCGCAAATAGATCAAATAAAGCGAAGAAAATACATTTTCTTATTCTGGTTATTATTTGTACAATTTTAGCGTAAACTATCAATTGTTTGTTTATTGAACGAATTACGTAAAGCCAGTGTTTATCTAGCTGATCACTATTTGATCAAAGGTTGATCACTAGATCATCACAAGTTATCCACATTGTTTGTATATAAAAATCACCCTTGTTGATATCTTTGGGATAATGGCCGTATAAGTCCGCTTTTTTCATTGGATAGTTTTGGGGATTAAATTGAATGTGTATAACTAGGCTAGTTATAACCAAGTTGATCAAAGATTGATCAGTTATTGATCACTTCTTATTCTTTGTCCAATAATTTGAATTTATTAGTTTTTTTTGGCTTATACACAGAAATATCGATCACTAATAACAGTAATAATAAGATCTTTTATATATATATATAATTAATTACTAATTAAAAACTCAAAAAAAGAAGAAAACAAAAAAACGTTTTAATTTAAAATCACGTTATTTAATTTCCAATAAGAAGGATTAGGCTATAAAATAGCCGACCCTTTTTCTAGATACCAAAAATAGAGACAATTTTTATGCAGTCATTTGAACAAAGTTTTGATGTTATTGTCGTAGGTGGTGGTCATGCTGGTACAGAAGCAGCATTAGCAGCTGCTCGTATGGGTATGAATACGTTATTGTTAACTCATAATGTAGAAACCTTAGGTCAAATGTCATGTAATCCAGCCATAGGCGGTATAGGTAAAGGTCATCTAGTTAAAGAAATTGACGCTTTAGGTGGTGTAATGGCACATGCTGCAGATAAAGGCGGTATTCAATTTAGAACTTTAAATTCAAGCAAAGGACCAGCTGTTAGAGCTACTCGTGTTCAAGCAGATAGAGTTTTATATAAAGCAGCTGTTCGTTATGTTCTTGAAAACCAAGATAATTTAAAAATATTTCAGCAAGCTTGTGATGATTTAATCGTTGAAAATGACAAAGTTACAGGTGTTGTTACTCAAATGGGACTTAAGTTTTATGCTAAGTCTGTCGTATTAACAACAGGTACTTTCTTAGGTGGATTAATTCATATAGGTCTGGAAAATTACAGTGGCGGACGAGCTGGTGATCCACCATCTATCGCTTTAGCAAAACGTTTAAGAGAATTACCGTTTAGAGTTGATCGATTAAAAACGGGTACACCTCCTCGTATTGATGCTAGAACAATTGATTTTAGCAAAATGCAAGAACAACCAGGTGACAACCCTACTCCGTTATTCTCGTTTATGGGTAAACATTCAGATCAACCAAAACAAATTTCATGTTATATAACGCACACTAATACCAAAACACATGATGTTATTCGTGGTGGTTTAGATAGATCGCCTATGTATTCAGGTGTGATTGAAGGTATAGGTCCTAGATACTGCCCTTCTATCGAAGACAAAATCATGCGTTTTGCAGATAAAGATTCACACCAAATATTTATTGAACCAGAAGGTTTAACCACTCATGAAGTATATCCTAACGGGATCTCAACGAGTTTACCTTTTGATGTGCAAATGAATTTAGTCCATTCAATTGCTGGTTTGGAAAATGCTCATATTATTCGTCCTGGCTATGCCATTGAATACGATTATTTTGATCCAAGAGATTTAAAACAATCTCTAGAAACTAAATTTATCAAAGGTTTATTCTTTGCTGGACAAATTAACGGTACAACAGGTTATGAAGAAGCCGGTGCGCAAGGTTTATTAGCGGGTGCTAATGCGGCGTTATTTGCTCAAGAAAAAGAACCGCTAATTTTACGTAGAGATCATGCTTACCTAGGTGTACTAGTTGATGACTTAACGACACTCGGTACCAAAGAACCGTATCGCATGTTTACAAGCCGAGCGGAATATAGATTGTTGCTTAGAGAAGACAATGCAGACATACGCTTAACTGAACTAGGCCGTCAAATTGGTTTAGTTGATGATGCGCGTTGGGAATTTTTCTCAAACAAAATTGAGACAATCGAAAAAGAAAAACAAAGATTAAAAGAAACTTGGGTTCATACCAAGCATGTGGCCGTCGATAAAGTGAACGCGATTACCAAAATGCCTGTTACCAGAGAAGCCAGTCTAGAAGATTTAATTAGAAGACCTGAAATCACTTATCCGCAATTAATGGAAATAGAAGAGTTTGGTCCAGGTATTGAAGATAAAATAGCCGGTGAACAAGTTGAAATTCAAATTAAATACTCTGGTTATATTCAGCGTCAAAAAGAAGAAATCGAAAAGACCATACGTAATGAAAATACAGCATTACCGGATGAATTTGATTTTAGTAAAGTATCGGGTTTATCAAACGAAGTCATTGCTAAATTAAAAGAATTTAAACCAGAAACAATTGGCCAAGCGTCGCGTATATCTGGAATTACACCTGCTGCAATTTCGTTATTGTTAGTGAGTTTGAAAAAACAAGGATTATTGAGGAAACAAGCTTAATGTCTGCTTCATCAAATCAGTTACTAACCAAATTAGACACTTGCTTAGATAAATTAGATATTTCAGCAACAGAAAAACAAAAACAACAACTTGTTGGTTTAGTTGAAATGTTGGATAAATGGAATAAAGCTTACAACTTAACTTCAGTTCGTGATCCAATGGACATGATGGTTAGACATATTGCTGATTCAATAGCGTTAATGCCTCACTTGCCAAAGCAACAAAATTTTATTGATGTTGGTACAGGCCCTGGTTTACCTGGATTACCACTTGCGATTATGATGCCTGATAGTCAATTCACTTTACTTGATAGTTTAGGTAAGCGAATTAGATTCATTAAGCAAACTATTTTTGCATTAGGTATAACCAATGTCACACCAGTACAAAGTCGAGTTGAAGAATTTCAAGATCACCAAGGCTTTGATGGCGTGCTCAGTAGAGCTTTTGCTTCGTTAGAGGACATGCTGTCTTGGTGTCAGCATCTAGCGGTAAAACCAGAAGGTAAATTTTTTGCGATGAAAGGCGTTTATCCAAGCGCAGAAATTGATACACTGTCTGAAGAATTTTTATTGTCACAATCAACAGAAATTAAAGTCCCTTTCTTGAATGAAGAAAGGCACCTAATTGAATTTAAATTGGCATAACGGAGTAAAGCAATCATGGGCAAGATCATAGCAATTGCTAATCAAAAAGGTGGGGTTGGTAAAACAACGACAGCTGTCAATTTAGCTGCTTCAATGGCGGCAACAAAACGCAAAGTTTTATTGATTGATCTTGATCCGCAAGGCAACGCAACTATGGGTAGCGGTGTCGATAAATATGAAGTTCCTGCAACTGCATATGAATTACTCATTGAAGAACAGGCGCTAGATAAAGTTGCGGTTAAAGATACGAGTGGTAAATATGATCTTGTTGCGGCTAACTCAGATGTAACAGCCGCTGAAATAAAGTTGATGGAATGCTTTGCTCGCGAGCTTAGACTCAGAAATGCATTAGAAAAAGTTCGTGCAAATTATGATTATATAATTATTGATTGTCCGCCTTCACTGAATATGTTGACGGTTAATGCCATGGCAGCAGCTGACTCGGTACTTGTGCCAATGCAATGTGAATATTATGCATTGGAAGGTTTAACAGCCTTGATGGATACGATTAATAAATTAGCTTCAGTCGTTAATCCTAAATTATCAATTGAGGGGATCTTACGCACTATGTACGATCCAAGAAATCGATTAGCCAATGATGTATCAGAACAACTAAAGACTCACTTCGGTGATAAAGTTTATCGAACAGTTATTCCAAGAAATGTTCGATTAGCTGAAGCGCCAAGCTTTGGTACACCTGTGATGTACTATGACAAATCTTCAACTGGTGCAAAAGCTTATCTAGCTCTAGCTGGTGAAATGATACGTCGAAGTGAAAAACAAAAATCAAAACAAGTCGCATAATAAATATAATTTAGGTAATTCAATGTCAGTTAAAAAACGAGGTTTAGGTCGCGGTTTAGATGCACTCTTAACGACAAGCGGCGCGTTGCAAAATAACAATTCAAATCAAAATACGACAGAAGAGTCAGCAGCTGAATCCCATGTTGAAGCGAGTGAATTACAAAAACTACCGATAGAGTTCTTACAACCGGGCAAATATCAACCACGTAAAGATATGTCGCCTGAAGCGCTAGAAGATTTAGCAAATTCAATTAAAGCTCAGGGGATTATCCAGCCTATCGTTGTTCGTCCTGTTGCTGGTGAAAATCAATATGAAATTATTGCCGGTGAGAGAAGATGGCGCGCTGCGCAAATAGCTGAACTTGCCGAAGTACCTTGTTTAATCAAAGATATTCCAGATGAGGCTGCAGTTGCAGTTGCTTTGATTGAAAATATTCAACGCGAAGATCTTAATGCGATGGAAGAAGCGATTGCATTAGATCGTTTACTAACAGAGTTTGATTTAACCCATCAGCAAGTTGCTCAAGCAGTTGGTAAATCAAGAACAACAGTTACAAATTTACTTAGACTGAACACCTTACAAGATGAAGTAAAAACGCTATTGGAGCATGGTGATATAGATATGGGGCATGCTCGTGCTCTATTAGGTTTGGAAGGTGAACAGCAGTCAGACGCGGGTCGAATTGTTGCTGCTAAAGGCTTAACTGTTCGTGATACAGAAAAACTAGTCAGTAAATTATTAAAGCCAGCAGCAGAAAAAGCTGAGAAAACAATCGATCCTGATGTCGAAAATTTGCAGAATGAACTGGCAAATATACTTGGTTCTTCAGTCAAAATCAGTCACAACCGTTCAGGTAAAGGCAAGATGGTTATTGACTTTGCAAATTTAGATGCCTTAGAAGGCATTCTAGAAAAACTGAGATAGAGTACAATTTATTAACAAAAAAACTTGGCGCTAAGCCTTATTCACTCTCGTTTACAACAATTAAAACCTTGCGCAGATTAAGTTGAAAATACAGTATAAATCTGTATACTCTGCGCAAATTTTATGTGTAATTGTTTTTGATTGTAAACATTTGCAAAGTTAGTACTAAGGTTTTCGTTTGAATAAACTAGCCCTTAATGGGTTTTTAACTGCTTGTAAAATAATAACTTTTCAGTTTTTTGCAGTATTAGTTTTAAGCGGATTGGTATTAGTAGTAACAGATTTTTTATCGGCTCAATCTTTATTTGTGGGTGGCGTAATAGCAATTTTACCAAATTTTATTTTAGCGGTATTTTTGTTTTCTTCATCTGGCGCAACGCAATTAAAGCAAACTATGAGCCGATTTTACCGTGGAGTCTCGGTAAAACTTGTGTTGACCAGCATAGTACTGGCTATCGCACTAAAATCTCAGGCGTTTGATGTCGCTTTTTTGTTTAGTGGATTTGCAGTCGGTTTAGTCGCACATATATTTTCACCAAATTCTTTTACTTAACTTTTGGGAAACAACAATGGCAGCAAATGGTGAAGGCCTGACCTCTCAAGGCTATATCCAGCATCACTTAACTCACGCCTCTGTGTGTAATACTGGTGAGGGCTATACTTTAGCCAGCAGTAAAGTATGTGCAGATGAGGGCGCAGGTTTTTGGAGTTGGCATATCGATACCTTAGGCTGGTCTATTTTCTTAGGCTTAGTCTTTATTCTCACTTTTCGTAGTGCAGCAAAAAAAGCAACCACTGGCGTACCGGGTAAATTTCAATGTTTTATTGAAATGATAATCGAGTTCGTTGGGCAAAGCGTTAAAGATACCTATCATGGTAAAAGTGTAGTAATTGCACCGTTAGCTTTAACTATCTTTGTTTGGGTGTTTTTGATGAACGCTATGGATTGGGTGCCGGTTGATTGGATTGCAACTTTATCGTCTTTAATTGCAGGCGAATCATGGGAAACCATCACTTCTGGTCAATCTGGTGTTTACAATAAAATTGTACCAACTACTGACTTAAACATGACATTTGGTTTGTCTTTTGGTGTATTTGCATTAATGATTTACTACTCTGTCAAGATCAAAGGAATTGGTGGATTTTTAAAAGAGTTATATGCACATCCATTTAACACACCTTGGTTATACTGGTTTAACTTTATCTTAGAAACAATTGCACTTGTTGCTAAACCTGTTTCTTTAGCATTACGTTTATTTGGTAACTTATATGCAGGTGAATTGATATTTGTCTTAATTGCGACAATTGGTTTATATCAATTACCAGTTCACTTTATTTGGGCTGCGTTCCACTTATTAGTAATACCATTGCAAGCTTTTATCTTCATGATGCTTACGATTGTTTATCTGAGCATGATGAGTGAAAAACATTAATTTTTAACTTTTAATTTTTTAACTTTAACTTTCAAATATTTGGAGAAATAAAATGACATTAATCGCTGTTGCTATCTTAATCGGTCTAGGTGCATTAGGTACTGCACTTGGTTTCGGCATGTTAGGTGGTAAGTTCTTAGAAGCTTCTGCTCGTCAGCCTGAATTAGCACCTCAACTACAAGTTAAAATGTTCATTGTAGCGGGTCTTATCGATGCGATTGCTATGATCGGTGTAGGTATTGCGTTATACATGTTGTTCGTTATTGGTGTGTAATCTTATTAGCCACTTTATCTTTACGAACATAAGTAACTTATTAAGGGGGTCGTTGTGAATCTCAACGCAACTCTAATTGGCGAATCGATAGCATTTTTTGTTTTCGTTGTTTTTACAATGAAATTTGTTTGGCCACAGCTAAACGGTGCAATTGAAGAACGCCAGAAAAAAATAGCAGATGGCTTAGCTGCCTCTGATGAAGCAGAAAAACAACTTGATGTCGCTAAGAAAGAAATAGCAAATCAATTGTTAGAAGCTAAAACACAAGCTGCAGCTATCGTTGAACAAGCGAAAAAACGTGAAGCACAAATCGTTGAAGAAGCGGCTACTAAAGCCCAAGCTGAAAACGATAAAATTTTAGCCCAAGGTCAGGCTGAAATTGAAGCTGAACGCAATCGTGTAAAAGAAGAACTACGTAAGCAAGTGTCTGTATTGGCAATTGCTGGCGCAGAAAAAATCTTGGCTCGTAGTATCGATGCTCAGGCTCACGCGGACATTCTTGACCAGTTGGTTGAGGAATTATAAGGGGTAACTTATGTCTGAATTGACAACAATTGCCCGACCATACGCAAGAGCCGCTTTTGATTATGCGCTTGAGCAAAATCGAATTGAAGATTGGCAATCTATGTTGGTTTTTGCAACTGAAGTTGTTAAAAACCCAAGCATTGTAGAGTTACTGAAAAGTTCTCTCTCTGCAGATAAGGTTACTGAAATTTTTATTCAGATTTGTGCTGAGCAGCTTGACTCTAACGGTCAAAATTTAATCAGAGTGATGGCTGAAAACAATCGCTTAAATACTTTACCTGAAGTATCTAAAATGTTTTCTGAACTAAAAGCAGAACACGATAAAGAAATTGAAGTATCTGTGTTATCTGCGGTTGAATTAGATGCTAAACAGCAAACTAGTTTATCAGCCAGCTTAGAGAAACGTTTAGCCAGAAAAGTTAAGCTTAATTGTCGTGTTGATGAATCTGTCGTAGGTGGCTTATTAATAAAAGCTGGCGACATGGTTATAGACAGCACGATTCGCGGAAAATTGGATCGACTGACCACAGCGTTAAAGTCGTAGGGGATTAGAGCATGCAACTGAATTCCACTGAAATTGCAGAACTGATCAAGAAACGTATTGAACAGTTCGAAATCGTCAGTGAAGCTCGTAACGAAGGTACTATCGTATCTGTTACAGACGGTATCATCCGCATCAACGGCTTAGCCGATGTTATGCAAGGTGAAATGATTGAGCTTCCAGGTAGCCGTTACGCTATCGCATTAAACTTAGAAAGAGACTCTGTAGGTGCCGTTGTTATGGGTCCGTACGCGGATCTTCAAGAAGGTACTAAAGTTACAGGTACAGGCCGTATTTTAGAAGTTCCTGTTGGTAAAGGTTTATTAGGTCGTGTTGTTAACACACTTGGTCAACCAATCGACGGTAAAGGTCCTATCGAAAATGATGGTTTTGAACCTATCGAAAAAATTGCACCAGGTGTAATCGAGCGTCAATCAGTTGATGAGCCATTACAAACTGGTTATAAAGCTATCGATGCAATGGTTCCAATCGGTCGTGGTCAGCGTGAGCTTATCATCGGTGACCGTCAAATTGGTAAATCAGCAATTGCTATCGATGCAATCATCAACCAAAAAGATACAGGCGTTAAATGTATCTACGTTGCGATTGGCCAAAAAGCTTCTACATTAGCGAACGTTGTTCGTAAATTAGAAGAGCACGGTGCTTTAGAAAATACTATTATTGTTGCAGCTAACGCTTCAGAATCGGCGGCACTTCAGTACCTAGCACCTTATGCTGGTTGTACTATGGGTGAATACTTCCGTGACCGTGGTGAAGATGCGTTAATCGTTTATGATGACTTATCTAAGCAAGCTGTTGCATATCGTCAAGTTTCACTATTACTTCGTCGTCCACCAGGACGTGAAGCATACCCAGGTGATGTTTTCTATCTTCATTCTCGTCTATTAGAACGTGCTTCTCGTGTAAACGCTGATTACGTTGAAAAATACACTAAAGGTGACGTTAAAGGTAAAACTGGTTCATTAACAGCATTACCTATTATCGAAACTCAAGCTGGTGACGTTTCTGCATTCGTACCTACTAACGTAATCTCGATTACTGATGGTCAGATCTTCTTAGAAGCTGGCATGTTTAACTCAGGTATCCGTCCGGCAATTAATGCTGGTATCTCGGTATCTCGTGTTGGTGGTGCTGCACAAACTAAGATCGTTAAAAAGTTAGGTGGTGGTATCCGTCTAGCACTTGCTCAATATCGTGAATTAGCAGCATTTGCTCAATTTGCTTCAGATTTAGATGACGCGACACGTGCTCAATTAGAACATGGTCAACGCGTAACTGAGTTAATGAAACAAAAGCAATTCAAACCGTTAAGTGTTAGCTTAATGGCTGTTTCTTTATTCTCAGCTGATAAAGGTTATCTAAACGATATCGAACTAGATAAAATTCTTGATTTCGAAGCGGCACTTCACTCATACATGTTATCTGAACACGCTGATTTGATGAAACAAATCGACGATTCAGGAGCTTATAATGGTGATATCGAAGCAAGCTTAAAAGCTGCATTGGAATCATTTAAAGCGACTCAAACTTGGTAATAACCAAGAGAGTAGTTAACGATTAATTTAATCGGAGTGAAGATAAATGGCCGGCGCTAAAGAGATAAAAAGTAAGATTGGGAGTGTTAAAAACACTCAGAAGATTACTAGCGCTATGGAAATGGTAGCAGCAAGCAAAATGCGCAGAGCGCAGGAACGCATGTCTGCTTCTCGTCCATACGCAGAAAGTATGCGTAAGGTTATCGGTCACGTTGCGCTTGCCAGTTCTGACTATAAGCATCCTTATATGGAAGAACGTGAGGTCAAGCGTATCGGTTACATTATTGTTTCTACAGATCGTGGTCTTTGTGGTGGCTTGAACGCTAATATGTTCAAAAAAGTCATTAAAGACTACGCTGATTGGAAACAAAAAGGTGTTGAAGTAGATTTTGGAGTTGTGGGTGCTAAAGCAACTTCTTTCTTTAACAGCTTTGGTGGAAATATTGTCAGCCAAGCTTCAGGTTTAGGCGACAAACCATCAGTAACTGATTTAATTGGTTCTGTACAAGTTATGCTAGAAGCATATGATAAAGGTGAAATTGACCGCTTGTATGTCGTTTACAATAAGTTTGTAAACACTATGTCACAAGAACCAAAGATCGATCAGCTTTTACCTTTGCCAAAGGCAGAGGAAAGTCAGCAAAAACATAAGTGGGATTACATATATGAGCCAAGTGCAGAAGCTATTTTAGATGCACTATTAACTCGTTATGTTGAATCTCAGGTATATCAAGCTGTTGTTGAAAACGTGGCCTCAGAAATGGCTTCACGTATGGTTGCGATGAAAGCCGCAACTGATAACGCAGGCAACTTGATTGATGAATTGCAATTAGTCTACAACAAAGCGCGTCAAGCAGCGATTACCCAAGAGTTGGGTGAGATCGTAGCTGGTGCAGCTGCTGTTTAGACATAAGCAACGATTTAGAGGAAAGATTATGAGTTCAGGTCTAGTCGTTCAAGTCATCGGCGCGGTTGTGGACATTGAGTTTCCACAAGATTCAGTTCCGCACGTATACGATGCATTGAAAGTTGAAGAAGGCGATATCGCTGGTCTGACGATAGAAGTTCAGCAGCAATTAGGTGGCGGTGTTGTTCGTGGCATCGCGATGGGTTCTTCTGATGGTTTACGTCGTGGTCTTAAAGTAGTTAACTCTGGCGAATCTGTTAAGGTTCCAGTTGGTGTTTGTACTTTAGGTCGTATCATGGACGTTTTAGGTAACCCAATCGATGAAGCGGGTCCTATTGGTGAAGAAGAACGTTGGTCTATCCACCGTGAAGCACCAAGCTATGAAGAGCAAGCAAGTTCAAACGATTTATTAGAAACTGGTGTTAAAGTTATCGACCTAGTTTGTCCATTCGCTAAGGGTGGTAAAGTTGGTTTATTCGGTGGTGCTGGTGTTGGTAAAACCGTAAACATGATGGAGCTTATTCGTAACATCGCTATCGAGCACAGTGGTTTCTCTGTATTCGCAGGTGTTGGTGAGCGTACTCGTGAAGGTAACGATTTCTACCATGAAATGAACGAATCTAACGTACTTGATAAAGTAGCGTTAGTATACGGTCAAATGAATGAGCCACCAGGAAACAGATTACGCGTAGCGTTAACTGGTTTGACTATGGCTGAGAAATTCCGTGACGAAGGTCGTGACGTATTATTCTTCGTAGATAACATCTACCGTTATACTCTTGCTGGTACTGAGGTATCTGCATTATTAGGTCGTATGCCATCTGCGGTAGGTTACCAACCTACACTTGCTGAAGAAATGGGTGTTTTACAAGAGCGTATTACCTCAACTAAGACAGGTTCAATTACATCAATCCAAGCGGTATACGTACCTGCGGATGATTTAACGGATCCATCTCCAGCAACGACTTTCTCGCACTTAGATGCAACAGTTGTACTTTCACGTAACATCGCGGCATTAGGTATCTACCCAGCGATTGACCCACTAGATTCAACTTCACGTCAGTTGGATCCATTAGTTGTTGGTCAAGAGCACTATGATACAGCTCGTGGCGTTCAAATAGTTTTACAACGTTACACTGAGTTAAAAGATATCATTGCAATCTTAGGTATGGACGAGTTATCTGAAGAAGATAAGCAAATCGTTGCACGTGCTCGTAAGATTCAACGTTTCTTATCTCAGCCGTTCTTCGTTGCAGAGGTATTTAACAGTACACCTGGTCGTTATGTATCTCTTAAAGATACTATCGCTGGATTTAAAGGTATTTTAGCTGGTGAGTATGATCACCTTCCAGAGCAAGCTTTCTATATGGTTGGCCCAATAGAAGAAGCTATTGAAAAAGCTAAAGACCTTTAATTTAGCCGGAGGTAATTTATGGCAGCTATGACAACGCATTTAAATGTAGTCAGCGCCGAAGAAAGTATCTTCTCCGGTTTAGTTGAATCTATCCAGATTACGGGTATCGAAGGTGAGCTAGGTATCATGCCTGGCCATACACCTTTAATTACACCGATTAAACCTGGTATGGTAAGACTAGTTAAAGAGTTTGGTGAAGAAGAACTAATCTATTTGTCTGGTGGCATTTTAGAAGTTCAACCGACTAATGTTATTGTTCTTGCAGATACAGCCGTTCGCGGTGAAGATTTGGATGAGCAAGCTGCATTAGAAGCTAAACGCCAAGCTGAAGAGCATATTAATAACCCTTCTGCTGATTTCGAATACGCTCAAGCAGCGATCGAATTAGCTAAAGCGGTAGCTCAATTAAGAGTAATCAGCGACTTACGTAAAAATACTAAGTAAGATTACTTTTACCAGCGATAAAAAAAGGACGGCTTGCCGTCCTTTTTTATTTTTTGCGTTAAATAAAAGACTAATTATTTTTATAATCTGCTTCTAATTTACTTAAGTAATTCTCAATCGCCACGACAAGCTTAGCTTTATCATTTGCTTTTTCTGCATCAGAGTAACCTGTTTCGAATCTAGCAATAGCCTTTAACATATAAGCTTTGCCTTCATTAGTATCGACTACTTCTTCTGCAACATATTCAACTGACTCAAATTTAGCTTCACTGGTAATGGCTACTTTATCGCTTTCTAACATAAAGTTATTAATCACTGAGCTAGAGGTAAGCGAAAGACTACGTTTTTCACTAAGCTCTTTGAGTAAAGTGGCTTTAGCTTCAGATTTACATTGCATAGTGTCTTCGCTTGCACATGGATAGGTGATTTCCCCTTCCACTGTTTTGCTATTTAACGACTTTTCGTTAAGTGCAAAGTCGAGAACTTTTTGCTTACTAAGTTCTAGTTTTTGATTGGACTCACGATATTCTTGCTTAAATTTAGCACTAATCAAACTAGCGTTATCGATAATAGTATCGCATTTATATTTTGCTGAAATTAGATTTTCATGTTTTTCAGTCAAAGACATTAAGTCTAGCTCAGCAAAGGAATCACCTTGCTTAAGCTTCTTTTGTAACTGTTTGATTTTATTCTTAACGTAATCTATCTCTGTCGTAATTGAGCTAGATTGCTCAGAACATATTTGGTATTTCTGATTGAATATATTCAATTTATCTTGATTAGTTAATTTAGCTAATTGATGCTGCTTTAGATCGCTAAAGTATTGTGAATAAATTTGGTCAATAGATTGAGCAGTTAAAACAGCAGGGGACATTGCAATGCAGAAGGCTGATAGCTTGATTAGCTTTCTAGGAAAAAAATTGAAATTGTACATAAAGCAAACCCTTTGCAAGTAAAAATTATCATGGCGTTATTATGGTAACTTAAATAACAAGAGTCGAGTAATTTAATGATTATTAATTTTAGGGTAGCAAATCTTTGTATTATTTTTGAGTAACAAGCTATTTTCCTCATTTATAAAATTATTTATAACTTATTAGGTTGACCTAAATATAGTGGCTTGGCTATCCTAGGCTAAAATTATGATTAATTATAAATAAACAGAGAAAATGATGTCTCAACCATTATCTACAGTGATCCTTGCCGCAGGCAAAGGCACACGCATGAAATCCAGTTTACCTAAAGTCCTACATAAAATTGGTGCAAAATCCATGGTCAAGCATGTTATAGATGCTTCTTACCAACTCAATTCAGAAAAAATTATATTGATTTATGGTCATGGTGGTGAGCAATTAAAGGCTAATGTTATTGAAGATAACTTAGTTTGGGTTGAACAAAAAGAACAACTCGGTACAGGCCACGCTGTTCAACAAATATTACCTCATATAGATGAAGAACAAGTACTTATCCTATACGGAGACGTACCACTTATCACTGCTGAAACTTTGCAAAATCTGTTAGCAGTAGCACCAACTAAAGGCATAGGTCTGCTGACGGTTGATCTACCTAATCCAAAAGGTTATGGCCGTATTATCCGAGATGCTGAAAATAATGTAGTTGCTATCGTTGAAGAAAAAGATGCTAACGATGAACAAAAGTTAGTGAATGAAGTTAATACTGGTATTTTAACCGCCCCCGCTGCACTATTAAAATCTTGGTTAGCTAATCTATCGAATAATAATGCCCAACAAGAATATTATTTAACCGACATTATTGCTATGTGCGCCCAAGAAGGTTACCCAATTGCAACTGCTCAACCTGCAGAAGCCGCTGAAGTGGAAGGTGTTAATAATAGAATGCAACAAGCAACTTTAGAGCGAATTTATCAACAGAAACAAGTTGAAGCTTTAATGGTTGAAGGTGTTACTTTTAGGGACCCAGCACGAGTTGATGTAAGAGGATCGGTTAAAGTCGGCCAAGATGTTGCTGTTGATGTTAACGCAATTTTCGAAGGCGATGTTGAGTTAGGCAATAATGTGACAATTGAAGCCAATTGTATTATTCGCAACAGTAAAATTGCTGACGGCACTTTAGTTAAAGCTAACTCAGTGATTGAAGATGCAACTATTGGCGAAGCCTGCTTTATAGGTCCATTTGCAAGAATTCGTCCAGGCTCTGAATTCGCTGAAGGTGTTCATATAGGTAACTTTGTTGAAACCAAAAACACTAAAATTGCGAAAGGCTCTAAAGCAAACCATTTAACTTATCTGGGTGATAGTGATATTGGTTCTGGCGTCAATGTGGGTGCAGGTACTATTACTTGTAATTACGATGGCGCGAATAAATTTAGAACAACCATAGAAGATAGTGTGTTTGTTGGTTCTAATTCATCAATTGTCGCTCCTGTCACTTTAGCTAAAGGCACAACAGTTGGTGCTGGTTCAACAATTGTAAAAAGTTCAGCTGAAGATGAACTCGTTATCGCTAGAGGAAAACAAAGGCATATTGCTGGTTGGCAGAGACCGGTTAAGAAAAAATAACGTCCTCAATAGAAGTTTTTAAAAAATCAACCAAACGCAGCTATCGACCAGCTAGCTGCGTTTTATATATAAGAAATTTTTGACCTTTCAATCATTAAAAATACTCTCTAATAACCTGTATTCCTATCTTGTTATAGGGGCTGTTATATTTTATTTACGTTTATTTTTAAGAGCCTTTAAAAAATTTAATGCTTTGGCTATTGGCTTGTTTCTTATGGTTTACTTATAGTGAAGTTGAAAAAATCTCATTGTAGGGAAGTAAGGGAAGGGACATGAGAAGTGCTAAATTACTCTTGAAAAAAATGCTCCCAATCATTAAGGCAATGATGGGAGCATTAATCCAAATAGATAGTTGTTTTTAGATCGGATTAGATACTGACGAGGATGTCATCACTTGTAAGCTAGCTTCTCTATCTCCGTTGGCCTCATCTTGGTCGATTTCTCCTATTAATTCGCCACTGCTAAATGTACCTTGAATAAGTGAATAGATATCAGAGGTTGGGGCATTTTCTAAATCAATTTCTAACTCTCCACTTTGAGTTATTGACCAAGTGAAGTTTTCAATATCATTGGCGTCATCATCCCATTTGACACTCCCAGAACCATTATTTACGAATGTAAACTCACCCGTTCCGTCAGGGTTACCAGCAGCATCAAAATAGCTGAACAAGACTGTACCGGTAATATCACCTGCCATTAATGGGATAATGGTTGAACCTGATGAAGTTGGTAATGAACTCTCATATTGGAAATGCTCATCGTCACTGATAGTACCATCGTTGTTATCATCAAGAATCTCAACGAGCTTTCCATCGGTAAATGTACCTTCTAATAACCGAGTTACGGATGTCCATGTCTTATCGTCTTTTACCCAAGTTAGTTCTAATTCGCCAGCATCATTGACTGACCAATCAAAGTCTTGAAATTGCTCCCAAGTTACTGAACCTGTGCCATCTGAATTAAATGTGTATGGGATGACTAGTGGAGTACCATCAGCCTCAGTATAAGTAAGATTAACACTAACAATGTCAGAAGAGGTCAGTGGAATATAGTCATCCATCATAGATATCGTTTTGATTAGAACACCTTCGCCATCTAGTTGACCATCACCATCATCGTCCCAAGACATTGATAAATAGCCGTAACTGAGAGTGCCACCAACGAGTGTGAAATAATCAACTGCGTTATCTGAATAAGTAAGCTCTAAACGACCATCCTTAATAGACCAAGAGAAGTTATCTGAAGATACATTTCCAGAGTCATCTTCGTGTGAATAGGTACCTGATTTATCATCATTAAACATAAAGCTTTCTTTATTGCCATTTACCATTGACTCAAAGTGATCTACATCCGATTCCATAATCATTTTTGGATATAACAGAGGCATAATAGAGAAGCTAGATTCAACATTTAAATCATCTATTTCGGTTACACTTAAATCCCCATTCATTTTAACCATAATGTTGGTAACTTCTTGATTGGTTTCTTCCGCGTCATATAAACCACCATTACCATCTAAATCAATGCTTGGTGTGTTTATGGTAAAGCCTCCATTGTCATCATGAGTAAAGCTGCCCCATTCAGATGATGCGGAAAGTGGTGTATCAGTCCCATAAGCTTCTGTATTCATAGTATGTGCAACAACATACTCACCATTGCCAAATAAGGTGATCACATTAATGCTGTCCATTATTGGATCGCCATTGTCGTCTATTTCTGATAATACCCAACTACCAGTCATTGGATCTGCAGGGTTAAAAGCGTTATCTAGATATAAGGTATTAAAATCCCCCCAATTATCTTGGTTGGTATCCCAATTACCATCTGCTAATTCAGGCGCTTCACGTATAGTCAGTTCTAATTGACCATTTGCATTATAGCTAAAGTATTGCTCGTTTGGTCTGCCTTCATTTTCTAAACCGCCATCGCCGTCAGATGCTGAAATAACTTGCTCTACTTTAAATTCACCAGTTAAATCATCAATTGAATATTTGCCATACTCAACGGAACCTGCAATCTGATCACCGCCTTCATCATCGGCAGTCTCATGAACTAAAATGTACTTGTTGTCATCAAGAAAAGTTAGTACATGACGGCCTTCAGCTTGGCCTGCATCATCTGTTTCTGTAAATACCCAGCTTCCATGTAGCATAGGTCCAGTATGATATGTTGGTAAATTTAAGAAATGAGCCAAAGCATCTTGCTCAGACACTAAAGTTAAATTGAGTGGTGTGATTATAGCTTCAAAATCGGAATCGAAAGTATCCGAGTAAAAGTCTAGCGACTCTCCGGTAAAGCTAGCATCAATGGCGGATGTTATATAGATACCATTACTTGGATCGGCATCGTCATCTAAGCTTTGTAAAAATTGAAGAATATTGATAACGGTTGAATCAGTAGGATCTGCACCAACTAAATCAACAGGGGTTATTTCTGCTTTGGCCATAGTGGTTGGTAAGCTAACATCTCCGATTGAGAATGTAATACTGTCACCTTCTTGATAGTAAAACATGCCGTCATAACCAGTGAAACCCGATTCGCTTTCGGTTTGGTAATATACGCCTTCTACACCGCTATCAACAAAGTAACCTACTTTAACTTCTTCATCTTCATCATTTAAATCAACTGAAACATTACAGCCAGAAACCCCTAAACTAATCGCGATTGCAATCAGACTTGGCTTAAATATACCCTTCATAATGGACTCCGTTTATTTGATTCTAATAAAATTACCTATTTAAACTCGTCTTTAATTATTATCTGTTTTTACAAATCTACCAGCTTGATTGCCTATTATTTATTCATTAGGTGGATTAACATAATCAAGTTGAAATTTTTATTCACTTTTGTGTGTCTTCTAAACCAGTCGTAAATATTTAAATTAAGGAAAGCTAATGTTTAATTTTAAACATGCCATTGTCACAACTTTGATGATTTTTATTACTGCTTGTTCTTCATCTGGAATAAATAAAGAGCAACTATTAAGTGCGAGTTATTCTGATGTTGAAGCAGTTAATTTAAAAGTGGGTCAACAAGCACCTAATTTCAGCCTAAATAATTCAGCAAATGAAAAGGTTTCATTAACGCAAATATTGGATAAAAAGCATGCTATGCTCGTTTTTTATCGTGGAGAGTGGTGCCCTTACTGTATTAGTAATTTGGAATCATTTGAATCTGTATTACCAGAATTAGCAAAGCATAATGTTCAGTTGGTTGGAATCAGTCCAGATGCGGTTTCAACTAACAAGAATACGCAAAGAAGTTTTGGTCAAGATTACTTATTCTTAAGCGATTCTGATTTAACCGTTAGCCAGCTATTTGGTATTAAAAGAGACGAGAAGATACCTCATCCAGCTGTATTTTTAATTAAACAAGATGGCTCAATTGCTTGGTATCACGCCAGTAAGAATATTAAAGTTAGGCCTTCTGGTGAGCAAATGTTAGAAGTAATAAAAGCTAAACTTTAAGTAAACTCTATATTTACAGAAAGCAGAACGTGAATTTTTTCTGCTTTTTGTTTTTTAATCCTTCAATTTATTGCACCTCTATATATCTTCTGATTTAATAGCGCCTAAATTTCGAAACGAAACTTATTTGGATTAAATCGAAAATGTCGAAACGTAATACCCAGCAAAGGCGCCATACAATTGTTCAGCTAGTGAACGAGTTAGGCGAAATTACGGTTGATGAACTTTCGTTACGTTTCGAAACATCTGTCGTCACGATTCGAAAAGATCTTGCAGAACTTGAAAAAAGTGGTTTGCTGCTACGCCGTTATGGTGGCGCAGTACCTTTGCCTCAAGAAGTCATTCTAGATGCAGAGAAAACCATATCAGCAGCTAAAAAAGCCATAGGTGAAAAAGCAGCTGAGTGTATTCGTGAGCACAACCGCATTATTATTGATAGTGGTAGGACTACAGCTGCCTTATTACCGCATTTAAGCCAAAAAGCTGGTTTAGTGGTAATGACAAATGCCCTTGAGGTTGCTAACCAGTTAAGAGAGTTAGAGCCAGAGCCAACCATATTAATGACAGGTGGCACTTGGGATCCAAACTCAGAATCTTTTCAAGGTCAAGTTGCAGAGCAGGTATTAAGGTCGTATGATTTTGACCAGCTATTTATTGGGGCTGATGGTATTGACCTAAAACGTGGAACGACTACTTTTAATGAACTCATTGGCTTAAGTAGAGTCATGGCTGAACAAGCAAGGGAAGTTATCGTGATGTTAGAATCCGATAAAATAGGTCGAAGAATTCCAAACCTTGAACTGACTTGGCAACAAATTACAACACTGGTTACTGATAACGGTATAACACCAGAGGCAGTGGCACAAATTAAAAATATGGGTGTGCAAGTTTTAATTGCGCAGTCTTAAAATATAACGATAGCTAGGAATATATTATGTGTGGAATCGTAGGAGCAGTAGCGCAGCGTGATGTTGCAGATATTTTATTAGAAGGATTACGTCGTTTAGAATACAGAGGATATGACTCTGCAGGATTAGCCGTAATTAATAATAGCGAAATCCAAAGATTACGTCGTGTTGGTAAAGTTAAAAACTTAGCTGATTCAGTTGCAGAAAGCTTTCCACAAGGCGGCACAGGCGTTGCTCACACGCGTTGGGCGACACACGGTGAGCCAACTGAAGCAAATGCACATCCACACATGTCACAAGACCGAATTGCTGTTGTTCACAATGGCATTATCGAAAACTATAAAGAACTTAAAGCGGAATTAAGTGAAGAAGGCTATCACTTCTCATCAGAAACCGATACTGAAGTATTAACTCACTTAATCTATAAATTATTAAGCCAAGGTGAGTGTTTATTAAAAGCAGTTCAAACGGCGGCAAAAACAGTGACTGGTGCTTATGGTACAGCCATTATAGATAAGCAAAACCCTGATGTTATGGTTGTTGCGCGTTCAGGTAGCCCGTTAGTGATAGGTTTAGGCATAGGCGAAAACTTTGTTGCTTCAGACCAATTAGCGCTTTTACCTGTTACTAGTCGCTTCATTTACCTTGAAGAAGGTGATGTTGCACGCATTAGTCGTAAATCAGTTGAAATTTTTGACAAAAACGGTGAGCAAGTTGAACGTAAAGTTAACCTAGTCGATGCCAAAGCTGATTCGGCAGACAAAGGTGAATATCGTCATTACATGATGAAAGAGATTTATGAGCAACCAACTTGTGTTCGTCAAACATTAGAAGGTCGTATTTCTGCTTCTGGTATCGAAACGGGTATCTTTGGTCAAGGTTTTGAAGAAGTCGTACCAAAAATTAACCATGTCACTATTGTTGCCTGTGGTACGAGTTATCACGCAGGTATGGTTGCTAAATACTGGTTTGAACAATACGCAAATGTTAGCTGCAGCATAGAAATCGCTTCAGAATTTAGATACAGAAAATTCTATGTACATGATGGCAGCTTGTTTGTTTCTATCTCACAATCAGGTGAAACAGCAGACACTTTAGCAGCTTTACGTTTAGCCCAAGAGCAAGGTTACTTATCTTCGCTCAGTATTTGTAATGTGATGGGATCATCTTTAGTACGTGAATCTGATTATCACTTTATGACACGTGCAGGGACAGAAATCGGTGTTGCTTCAACTAAAGCATTTACCACTCAGCTTGTTTCATTATTAATGCTAGTTTTAACTATAGGTAAACACAAAGGTTTACCAGCTGGCGTTGAACTAGAAATTGCCAATGCATTAATGCAGCTGCCAAGCAAAATTGAAAATGCATTACTTGCTAATAAAGAAATTGAAGCGCTAGCAGAAGAGTTTGCCGACAAGCACCATGCACTATTTTTAGGTAGAGGCGATCAATACCCAATCGCGATGGAAGGTGCATTAAAGCTTAAAGAAATTTCTTACATTCATGCCGAAGCTTATGCTGCTGGTGAGTTAAAACATGGTCCAATTGCGTTAATTGATGCTGAAATGCCAGTTATCGTTGTTGCCCCTAAGAATGACTTACTTGAGAAACTGCACTCTAACGTTGAAGAAGTACGCGCTCGTGGTAGCATTTTATACGTATTCGCCGACAAAGACGCTAAATTCCAAAGTGAAGAAAATGTACGTGTAATCAATGTAACGCCAACAGAAGACATAATTGCGCCTATGGTATACACAATTCCATTACAGTTATTGTCATACCATGTAGCTGTTATTAAAGGTACAGACGTCGACCAACCTAGAAACTTAGCTAAATCAGTAACCGTTGAGTAAAAGCTAGGTTTAAGAGTTTAATTTTTGTGGGCGGGCATATATGATGCACGCTCACATTTGTATTCGTTTTTAACTATTTCAGGTCATAAGTATGAGCGACAATAACGCTAAACCAGATTTACCCGATCACCTTGCGAGCAACTCTCGTAGTCCACATTATGTTGCAGAGTGTTTTGAGCACCCAATTGGTATTCGCCTTAACGGCAAAGAGCGTAATGATGTTGAAGAATATTGCATTAGTGAAGGTTGGGTTAAAATTCCTTCACCAAAAGCATTAGATCGCCGTGGTCAGCCTATTTTAATTAAATTAAAAGGCACAGTTGAAGCTTATTATATTTAAGCTGCTAAACAGAGATAGTGCATAAAAAATTTTATTTATGCACTATCTAGTTCCATTTACTCAAACAAACAAATTTTGTTGCCGTCTAAATCTCTAATGTAAGCTGAAAATCGACCGGAGCGAATTTTAGGCTCTCCTTCATCTGTACCGCCAAGGGTTAATCCTTTTTTATATATTGCTTCCACTTCAGTCGATGAATTTAAATTAAACCCAAGCATAGTGCCATTGCCAACAGTCGCTTTATTGCCATCGAAAGGCTCGGCTAAAGCAAACATAAAATCTTCACCTGCCCATAATGTCATTCTGCCTTCTGCGTGAATTTTATTAATTGAGGTATCATTAAAAAGCGCATCATAAAATTCAACCGCAGCTTGCATCTTGTTATACCAGTTCACCTAAATTTTTGATCTATATTTTACGTAGAAAAAAAGTGCGCTAACAAGGCATGAATTGCCGCTACTAGTAAACTAATAGCAAAATTCATAACGCAGTTTACGTGCTTTTTAACCAGTAAAATTGAGCAATAATTAGGATGGATTGGTATTAGTACCAAATACGAAATAATTCATTTTCATTGTATTTCTCCTTTGAGTATTTAACCTGTACTTGAGCTAAAAAATTAGCTAACTAAACTAAGTTATATAGTCAGCGTTATAAATGACGGGCATCTGGCTTCGCCATTTTTGCCATAAGGTATTGTCACGGATTAGTTGAGACATAAAGTGTGCAGCATTAATTCGGCTGGTTTTTCCCGGATCAAAAATCGCACTTCGAATAGGGGATGGGTAGATCTCATATGTGCTGACTTTAGTGTCATTGGTTAAGCTGTCAGGGCGAACGACAACCCATTCAAGCTTAGTTTGTATTTGCTGTGTGGTATTGCTGGACTGTGTTTGAGCATGGTTCGTTTGTAAATATTGTGCGGCATCTTCATTATCAGCATGCGGTGGCAAAGCTAACCTAAGTAAGCTTATCACTAAGCTTTGTGACACAGATACTTTTTCTCCAGCTTTGTGGTTTTGATTACCTGTGGTGTTCATTAATACTAGTTTAATCGGCATCTTGTATGGTGCATCACCTGGTATTTGTTCAATCGCGTGACAAACCTTTTGTATTGCTTGGGTAACGAGTCGCTTAGGTTGGCAAAATAAACCTTTAAAATTTAAGTTATGTCCAAGACAGGATACGACAGCTTGACACCCTTGCAATATACTTGTCAGCTCTGCGTTAGACATGGCTAATATGTTAGCCTGTATTATGCTGAGCTGGTTGTTTTGTTGAATGTACTTGGCTTGGCTATTGATAAAATCGGATTTGGATCTCACTACCGCTTTAACATTTATACCTTGTTCTAGTAATAGCTGAACCAGCTTGCTTCCAGTTGCGCCACTGGCTCCTAAAATTAAAACTGTCATTGTATTAAACCAATTGTCATTGAAATATAGGTCTACTTTACCTATACAAACTTGGTATATATACTCAGGTATTTGTATTTATGGTATACAAATTCGTATGACTTGGCATTCAGTTCATTTTGATTGGAATCATCTACGTGCATTTTTAGTAACAGCTGAGGAAGGTACTTTGTCGGCTGCGGCTAAAGCGTTAAATTCAACCCAGCCTACCTTGAGTCGGCAAGTTTGTGCATTAGAAGCCGAATTAAAGGTTTCCTTGTTTGAACGAGTTGGGCAGCGGCTTGTACTGACAAAAAGTGGGCTAGAGCTATTAGAGCATGCACGAATTATGGGTAATGCAGCGTTAGATTTTGCGCTAACAGCCACAGGTCAGTCTCAACAAATTGAAGGCACTGTAATTGTTTCGGCTGGTGAATTAACTGCTACTTATATTTTGCCAAAGATTATCGCTAAACTTCGTCGGCTTGAACCTGGGATTGAAATTGAAGTGGTTGTGACTAATGAGCCGAGCGATTTAAAACGTCGAGAAGCAGACATTGCGATTCGTAGCTTTCATCCTAAGCAGCCAGATTTAATCGCCAAAAAAATAGGCGAGGAAGTGATATGGCTTTATGCTTCGCCTGACTATTTAAATCAACTAGCTGAAATTAGCGATTATTCGCAACTAGAAAATGTACATATTATCGGCTTTGATCAAACTAGTTCGGTTGCTGATATATTGAATCAACAAGGCTGGAATTTATCCCAGCAAAACTTTCCTGTCATTACGCCTTTTCAGCTGCTTCAATTAGAATTGTGTAAAGAAGGTTTAGGTTTGATTTTTTTTCCTGAGCAAATGGGAGACCCTGAGCCTAAGCTTGAAAGGGCGTTTGAGCATATGGGGCCTATTATGACTTTACCTGTTTGGTTAGTTTGTCATCAGGAATTGCGCACTAGTTTAAGAGTTAGACGTGTTTTCGATTTTATTGCCAGCGAAATGCAAGAGATATATAAATCACCAGATCAAGTTTAGCGACTCGCAAAATAACCAGAGTTAGCTAAACTGAAAATATTCAAGTGACTAAAACCTGCGCTAATGGGCTAATTATGAAATGTATGTTTTGTAACGAAAATATTTTAGAAAACGATGATTCTCTTGGTAAACCTATGACAGTGCCTGGTCGGGGGGTCGCTCATTCTTATTGTGCAGAGAAAGACCTAAATAAAAAAAGAATTTTTGGAAGTGTCCATATAGCTGATTTAGAAGATGATGATTTGCTTGAGCTGTTTGAGTTAGTTCAAACAGAAGTAAAGGAGAGAATCGCATAGCTGACGATGCAGCTAATCAGTTATTCATCAAATCAAGTTATTAAAGCTAAGAGTTGCTTTATATTTACAGATTAACCAATTTATTGATTTGCATTGTGAGCTGTTCTACAAATACATTTAGATATAAAAAGATAATTAGGCTAGAATTTAATCAGTATTAATTTTTATGTGTAGTTGGATAAATTATGTCGATCAATTCAATTAATAATAGTTTAAATCAATCTATTCTGAATAGCACTTTTGGTGATCAATCCAATTCACTGGTTGCTACTTCAGTTAATCAAAATATTACCAACCAACTACAAACTAAAGAAGAATTACTTGCGAATGTTGCAACCCAGCAAATTGGACAAACCAGTCAAATTTTATCTGGGATTAGTGGCGGTGATTCTGTAACAAATGAACTGGTTTCTTTATCTGTAAATTCTAATAATGCGCTATCGGCAACAGAGCTTTCTGGTGATGCTAGTAACGTTGTTGGTAGAATCATTAATGAAATCGTTTAATTTAACTTTAATAAATTAATTAAAATTTCGAATTTAAGCCCCCATTTTATTTCTTATAAACCTCTACAGATCCAACTCTAAACTTTGTTTATTAGTCTATATTTAGACATAGATTTTATTCTCTATTCTCAAGGAAAATGTCGATGGGGATTTATAGATGACAATTCAAGAGTTGACCCTGCATAGAAGTATGCAGTTAATGATGGTAATTTCAGTGCCCATCATGGCTTTTTCTGTGATGCGGATGTCTCAAACTGGGTTTCTTCCACTTATCTTCATCCAATTAATAAGTGTTTCTTTATTTTGGTTATCTTACTTATTAAGAGAAAAATTAAGCTATTTGGTTAAATCTTATTTTGTTATTTCAATCATACTTATCATTGGCCTATTAGGCATTGTTCAGTTTGGCATCATAGCGTCAGCCGGTATCGTTTTGGTGTTTGCATTATTACTATCTGCTTTGCTGCTTGAAGCCAAAGCGGTTTATATAATAACAGCTGTGGTATTAACTATTTACTTACTTGGATTTATAGCTCATTCCTCTGGCATAGTGGGAGGAGAAGTAGATGCTAATCAATATGGTCTTAATTTCGCAGCTTGGGCGATGGAAGCTTTCCTTGTTTTTTGCGTCAGCATCAGTTGCTTTATTTTAATTAACCAAATTAAAACGCAATACGATACTTTTTTAAAAAACGCAGATAAAAAAATTGAAGGCGCTAATCTGCAATTGGAGCAAGCAAATAATGAACTGGTTGAGTCTAATTCGTTATTGCAGGCTGTACTCGACACTATACCAGCAAGAGTTTTTTGGAAAGATACACAGTGCAACTTTTTAGGCGCAAATCAGGCTTTTGCTAATGATGCTGGCGTGAGTGATGCTGCTTATGTTGTCGGTAAATCAGATTACGATATGCCGTGGTTTGAAGAAGCTGATTTATATCGAGAAGATGACAAAGAAGTTATACACAATTTAAAAGAAAAAATTAAAATTGATGAACCGCAAACTAAACCTGATGGTTCACTTGGTTGGATCCGCACCACTAAAGTACCATTGAAAGATCATAAAGGAGATGTGATTGGCTTACTTGGCACTTATGAAGATGTTACAAAAGAAAAGCGTAGTATTGAGGAGCTTTCTATTGCAAAGCTTAAAGCAGAATCCGCGAACCAGACTAAATCACAATTCTTAGCCAATATGTCACATGAGGTTAGAACACCTCTGAATGGTATTTTAGGTATGACCCAGCTTATTTTAGAGACTAATTTAGATGCTCAGCAGGCCGATTATCTAGTTAAAATAAAATTATCAGCTAATCATTTACTAGCGGTGATAAATGATATTTTGGATTTTTCTAAAATTGAAGCTGGAAAATTAGAAATAGAATCAACCCCATTTAACCTCGAGCAGTTATTTCTGCAGTTAGAAGCTTCGTTAGGACTTCAAGCGAGAGAAAAAGGACTTGAGTTAAAATTAGAGAGCATTGTAGAACTAGATAAAATTTTTGTTGGTGATCCCCTTAGAATAGGACAAATTCTCAATAACTTGACCTCCAATGCGTTGAAATTTACTCAAGCTGGGAGTGTTCGAGTCGAGCTCGTGAAAGCTGAACTCAAATCTGGTCTATATCATTTAAAGTTCACGGTTTCAGATACAGGTATTGGAATATCAGAAGATAATATTAAAAATTTATTTAGTGCTTTTAATCAACTCGATGCTTCAACTTGCCGTAAGTACGGTGGAACAGGATTAGGTTTAGCGATCTCAAAACGCTTAGCGAATTTAATGACTGGTGATTTAACTTGTCGCAGTGAATTAGGCAAGGGGAGCCAGTTTGATTTTGAATTAGTGGTACTTGAGTCAACGGCTGCGCAGTATAAATCTTTTTATCAACAAGATAGAGGCGGTCTAAAGTTAAATTTATCGGGAAAATCTATTTTATTAGCCGAAGATAATGAAATTAATCAAGAAGTGGTACTAGCCATTTTAGCTGGGTTAAATGCCAAAGTCAGTCTTGCCTGTGATGGTGCAGAAGCTGTAAGAAAAGCGCTCGAAAACCCACCTGATATTATATTAATGGATATTCAGATGCCGAACTTGGATGGAATCGGTGCAACGCAGCAGATCAAACAAGCACTGCCTAATATTCCAATAATCGCCTTAACTGCAAATGTCATGAAGCAAGATTTTTTAGAGTATCAAAAACATGGAATGGTTGACTGTATTGCTAAACCAATAGTGGTTAAAGACTTTTATACAGTACTTGCTAAGTACACTTGATTTGGAAGCTGGTAATATTCATTGGAGAGCGTAGGGAAGATAAGACAGGGAAGTATGCTAGGCGTTATCTGTTTATAACGCCTCGCTATCATGATTGCTTAAATGTCTGGTATATCTTCTATATTTAACCAGTACTTTGGCTCATCGACTGGTGTATCTGCTGACATGTGTGGGTTATCAACTCTAAAAACTCTACGTTGTTTAATATTTACTTTTTTCAAGACATCTATAATTAGGGGATGGCTATAAAAGAATTTATCAAACTCTCCAGAATCAATCGAATTTTCTAGTTTCATCGTCATATCTTTTGCGAGTTCTTGGTTGTCTTTTGATACGAATAAGTAAAGCGCAAGTGGATAAACCATCATCAATTTAGGCTCAACAACTAGGTTAAGTTCAGGTCTTGCCGCGACCTCAGAAAAGGGTTCGTGTACGCCTCTTGGAAAAAAATCAAACCTGCCACCTTCCAGCATTAAAAAAAGGTTAGGGTATTTTACGGCGGTAATGGTATTTAAACCTGAAGTTTCTAAAACAGCTGTATCCGCCCAAGTTCTACCTTGACCAGCTTTAAATGCTAATAATTCATCAAATGAATTTATATTGGCAAATTTAGACTGCTCCCCATCTCGTATGATGAATATTCTATGGCCTAATAGCCCTTTTAAAATTGGAATTCTGATAGGTTGCAGTCGTTGCTCTATCTTTTTATCCGTCGCAAAAGCAGCAACGGTAAGCTTTCCTGCTTCTATCTCACTCTTTTGGCGGCCGTAAGATATTTCACCTCTATATGGTCTCAAGGAGTAATTGGGATCGTCTTTATACAAGAATTTAATTAAATCAATATGGTATTTATCTTTGGCTTCATCAGCTTGGAGAAATACAATTTCTTTAGCAAAAATAGAGCTAGTAAATAGAGATAAAAATATCAGGAAGATGCTCGATATTGAATTTATATTTAATTTCATAAGTAATTATTATTAACTCTACGCTATATAACTTTGATAAAACTATTTTAGCTTAAATTTAAAATAATGTTAATGAGATATTTGTATGCTAAATCTTAATTTATTAGAAATATGACGATATTAACCTTTCCTGCCTCCTAATGATTTAGCCCAGTGAATAGGCTGCTAGCTATTTAGTCTAAGCTTTACTGACTTTAAGTCGGGGTCGTTTGCTAAGTTATTAAATTCATGCGGTTAAATTGCATGGTTATGTAAGGGTATGCTGGCATTAGGGTAGTAAGGTGAGTGTTTAATTAAGTGGTTAGCAGGCTAATAAATATCTGCAGGGTTAACTCGAGAGTCAGCAAGTTGGTATGACCAGCCTGCAAAATGTTGCTAACACAGGCTGAGTCCATTGAGTACTTTAATTATCCTGATAACCTATTACTAAAGGCGCTAAAGCAAGCCCTGAAATAATATGCTTTAAACTGTGACCACTGATTGTTTGATTTAATACATCATAAATTTGCTGATCAAAATGCTCGCATATTTTTGCCAGTATATAGCCAATAATTAGGATGAAAAATGCACGTTGAGTGTTGCCGGATAAGCGAAATAAACTGATTATAATAAATAAGATACCGCCAAATTGAATTAAAGCATATGCGCGTAAATCACCTAAATTATTCAGCTCAGACCAGTACCAATAAAGCACAGATCCTAAGCAAGCGACGAGTAAAGCTAGGCCTAATTTCCATACTGAAGCGATAGGGTTTAAATTTGCAGTATTATTTGCACTATTAAGCTCATAACATACTAGTGTCAGAAGCGCAGCAAAACAGGTAGACATAGCTAATCTGTCCCATAATAAAGTCGCATTACTTGGTGCTAAATGATAATACCCTGAGCCTAAAGCGACTAAAATCAAACTAATAGCTAAACTCATTTTAAGTGTATTTCTAGATGATTTCGGCGCTGAGAATAACTTTATTAAGCCGATTGCACCTATTATAAAATATGGCACATTCGACAATACATTCATGCCATTTGTTAGATTACAAAAGTGCGTTTGATCTGCAAAAGTGTGATAGCTCAGATCTTGCGCAATAGGTGTTATCAAACTAAAGGTGGCTAAGCTAACTAGCAAGCCAAACAAAATTCGTTTATTAAGAGTCAATTTGAATTCCTTTTAGTATTTGGATAAATCTAAAAAATAATAATATCGCGATAAGAATTAAGCTGGTCGCGATTACTGAGCTAGCACTCAACTCAAAACTGAAAATATTCATAGGCTTATTTAATGAGGAGCTGGCGGTTTGTCCAGCTCCTCGTTTTTAACTCATTTATTATTGGTTAATCTAGGGGCTGTTGACGTTTGATGTACAAATTTTGTTCTAACTAAATGCTTTTTTAATCGAGGCGCAGCGTTGAAGGCCTAATGGATTAAGTCAAAACGCTGTAACAAAGAGTAAAACGCATTTAGGACGAACCTGAAAGGCAGCGTTTGTTTGGCATTTCTTCTACGTTATAGCTCATTTGTGTAGCGCACTACACGTCAATCACTATGCCTTGTATAAATACCAAACAAACAGCTGCAAAATTGTACTCAAAAGATCAACAGACCCTAACAAATTTAATAACCCCGAAACACAGCACTAGCAGAATGCTTATACTGCCGCCTCCACTGCCTGAGCCAGAACTATTACTTGTTGTTGCTCTAGCGCCGCCAAAGTTTTGCTCTGAACCTGATATATGATTTGAACTTGGTTGAATGTTTTTCCTGGTTTCTCTTGCTTGGCTCTCCAGCTTAACTCTTTGTGCATTTTTACGCTGAATGCCTAAATCTTCGTATTCAGCTTCAGTGAGCAATAACATAGAGGTGTAGTCTGTTACTAAGCCATACTCTAATGCGATATCTGTGATTGCTTGGGTTGCATCGTCTGTTTTACCAAATCGACGCTGCTTTTCTTCTATATCCAAAATTTGAGCGTAGGCACTTAGTCTTTCTATTTCTGGGTATTGAGTTGATTCACTTGGCAAATCAAACTTTGCTTGATAACGAATAGGTTTACCTGACACTTTGGCCGATACTATTAATTCTACTTGCTCTGCCTTATGATATTGACCAAACAAAGTGAGTTGTTCGCCACGATATAAACTTTGTATTTCTGCTGGATTCAAGTTGATGACTTTGCCACCTTTTATTTTAATCTCTATATCATGCATTGCGGTATGGCTAACCTTACTAGCAGCAAGCATCACCTTACCTACAATATCATCACTATTTGAAATGGTTTGCGCAAAACCATTACTTTGCTTGGCTAAGTGTTCAAGTAGTGGTGCGTTGGCATTGTTGCCCATAATAAAAGTGAATAATCGAATATCTTTTTTATCTAATAAAGCCATTAGCTTGCGCTCACTTTTTTCTCCAACTGTCGCTACGCCATCCGTTACTAATACTATGCCTGAGGTTCTATCTCTATCTATGCCAGATACACTTTCTCTAACCGCTTTATATAAATTTGTACCATCACTTGGAGCGTAATTTTGCATTGCTGCTATAAGTTGCTGCTTACCCTCTGCATCAAGTTGAACATAACCATTGGTGATGTCTTTAGTATTGTTATCGAACATTAGAATACGAACCCGGTTATTGGCAGGCATTTTGTTGATTGCGATTTCTACACCCGCTAGCAGACTATGCCATTTGCCTTGCATAGAGCCAGATTTATCTAAAACAAAAGTCCAATCCGAACCCTGATTGATAGGTTGTAAATCATTGCCTGGGGTTAAGGTCAGCATAAAAGTGCCTTGATTCGCATTTTGGGTTTTATAACTTATTAAGTTTAGTCCTGCAGGAGCATTGTCTGCTAAGCGCCAGTAAGCCAAAATATCTTGATTGAGTGAAAAGCTTTGTCCGCCTTCTACACCTGAATTAGTGAAACTGACTTGCCATTCTTGTTCTGAAATTTGTTGAATATTAGCTTGAGGATGTTTTGGCAATCTGAAACTATCAATTGGATAGCTTGAGTGTAGGTTTAAGTTAAAGCTAAATAACTGAGTTACTTTGTCATTGCGACTCCAAAATGCATTAGCTACTTCATCTGTTCCTCCATTTTCTAGAGCATAGTTAAGCTCAAATATGCCATGGTCTGCTTTTAATTTTTGGATATAAACTAATTTTATCTTGGCATCTTGCTGTGCCAAAACTTGAGTGAGCTTTATTTTAAAATCATAGAACTTATTTTGCTCGACTAAGGCGGCGTTTTTCCCGGCTGCTTTTTGCTTTTGATAAATTTGTTTTGCTTGTTCTTTTTTTACCACTTCAGCTTGGATCTCTTGTCCGTTCAACCACCAAGAAAATTGACCAACTGCAGCGTAATTAGGTACTGGAAATTGATAAATGGCTTCGAGATCTTGCTGGCTTGGGTTAAAAAAGGTTTGTTCAATACTAACGACAGCAAGATTATCAAAAACTTGGATATCAACTTTATGTTCTGTTAGTTCTAGCTCGGGTAGTTGGCTATTTGTTGGCTTAATTAAACCTGCAGCCTGAGCGCTCGAAATAGCGAATAAACTTATTAGGCTTAAAACAGCAATACGGAGTATATTCATTTTGATTTCCTTAATGGATTAAAATTATGAACGTTGTTTTTTATTTATTATGAACAGTGTTTTTAATATTGCAAGTTTATTTTGAACGTTGTTTTATTTTTATTGGGAAGTGAGCTCAAGATGGTAGAAGAAAATAATCTAACCAATGGACACAACTTATATAAGGCGTAATTTTTGATGCCAATAAATCACTATTTGGCGTTAGATATTTTTGCTGTGGGCTGGGCAATAAATATGCACAAATTTGGCAATTAAATTATTAGGTAAAGTATTGAGCATTGTATAGAATTAAGGCACTATAAATTTTATATATGTTACTAAATTGTGAACTTAATCAGGCTAAGTCTGCCGAATAAGCTCCAATATGCCAAAAGGAAAATAAATGAAACCTAGCCTTAAACCAGCCAACCCTAACTTTTCATCTGGCCCTTGTACTAAGCGCCCTGGCTATAATCTAGCTGAATTAGATACTTCAGCTTTAGGTCGCTCACATCGTAGTAGTTTAGGTAAAGAAAAGTTACAACTGGCTATTACTGAAACTGCGCGTTTACTTGAATTACCAGAAGGCTACCGAGTTGGTATAGTTCCGGGATCAGATACAGGTGCTATGGAAATGGCTATGTGGTCTTTATTAGGCCAACGACCGGTTGATGTATTCTCATGGGAATCATTTGGTTCTGGTTGGGCTTCTGATATTGCTAAACAATTAAAATTAGAAGATGCACGTTCATTTACTGCACCTTATGGCCAATTGCCTGATTTCAGTCAAGCTAATCCAGATCACGACATAGTATTTACTTGGAATGGTACAACTTCTGGCGTTAAAGTTAATAATGCAGATTGGATTAGTGATGATCGTCAAGGGCTAACTATTTGTGATGCAACCAGTGCTGTATTTGCAATGCAAATGCCTTGGGAAAAAATTGATGTAGCCACTTTTAGTTGGCAAAAAGTATTAGGTGGTGAAGGCGCTCATGGTGTACTAATTTTAAGCCCGAGAGCAGTTGAAAGACTTGAAACTTACACGCCATCTTGGCCTATGCCTAAAATTTTCTTACTTGCTAAAGGCGGCAAGTTAATTGATGGTATCTTCAAAGGGGCGACAATTAATACACCTTCTATGCTTTGTGTTGAAGATTATTTAGATGCCCTGAATTGGGTTGAAAATATTGGTGGTTTATCTGCAGCAGTTGCGAAAAGTGAAGCTAACTTAAAAGTCTTCACTGATTTTGTTGCACAAAATGATTGGATAGATTTCTTAGCTGAATCAGCTGATATCTGTTCAAACACGAGTGTTTGTTTTCAATTGAAAGCAGATGAAGATCAAGTAAAAGCTATTGTTAAACTACTCGATTCAGAGCAAGTTGCTTACGATATCGGCGCTTACAGAGATGCGCCTGCTGGGTTACGTGTTTGGTGTGGTGCAACAGTTGAAAAATCTGATCTTGAAGCCTTATTGCCTTGGTTAACTTGGGCTTATCAAGAAGTGACAGCAGCTTAATTTAAACTCAATTAAAATTTAATATTAATAGCCTAGCAGCGACCTTCTTAAGCTTGCTAGGCTAATTTGATTCACCTTAAAACTAGTATTCAAGCATATAGTTAAGTAAATAATAATGAAGCATACGGAAATGTGATGAAATAATACCTAAGTGGTATCTGGTATTTGCAGTATTCATCCTTAAGTTAAATTAAAAACAATAAGAGCTAACAAAGATGAAAACCATAAGAACCTACAATAATATTGCCGCTAAAGGCTTAAATAAATTCCCTCAAGACAGTTATCGAGTATCGGCTGATGAAGCAGAACCAGATGCTGTTTTACTCCGTAGTCATAAATTACACACAGAAGCTTTGCCTAAATCTGTATTAGCAGTTGCTAGAGCAGGTGCGGGTGTAAACAATATTCCTGTCACAGATTATACACATCAAGGCATAGTTGTATTCAATACACCGGGGGCAAACGCAAATGCAGTTAAAGAACTTGTGCTTGCAAGCCTTTTGCTTGGCTCTCGTGGTGTCACTCAAAGTATGAACTATGTTAAGTCGCTAGCGGATGTTAATGACCCACATGAACTACATAAAAAAGTAGAAGCGGGTAAAAAGCAATACGGCGGATGCGAATTAGAAGGCAAAACCTTAGGTGTGGTTGGTTTAGGTGCTATTGGCGCTAAAGTGGCTAATTTAGCACTTAGTTTAGGCATGAAGGTTATTGGCTATGATCCTAAATTAAGTGTTGAAGCGGCTTGGCGACTCTCAAGTAATGTAAAAAAAGCGGATAATTTAAATGCGCTCTTATCTCGTTCTGATTATGTCACTTTGCATGTGCCAGTGGTTGAGGCAACAAAAGAGTTTATGAATGACGATGCTTTTGCTGCAATTAAGCAAGGCGCTAAATTGATTAACTTAGCGCGGGGTGAATTAGTTGAAGAAAATGCAGTGTTAGCAGCATTAGAAAGCGGTAAATTAAGTGCATATATTGCAGATTTTCCGAGTCAAAACTTAATTAAAAACGACAATGTTATTCTATTTCCACATTTAGGCGCTAGCACAGTTGAAGCTGAAGAAAATTGCGCTGTGATGGGCGCAGAGCAGCTTATCGACTTTTTAGATAATGGTAACATTACTAATTCAGTGAATTTCCCAGCTGTGAGCATGGAGCGAACCTCTGGTTACCGAATTACTTTTGCCAACGATAATGTACCTAAAGTATTGGGTGTTGTACTTAACTTATTGGCAGATTTAAATATTAATGTATTAGATATGGTCAATAAAAGCCGAGACGACATTGCTTATACTATTTTGGATATAGAGCAACGACCTACTGCTGACTTGATTCAAAAAATCTCGAGTGTTGAGCATGTTTTTCATGTTAGAAGTGTATAACTGACTTAGGGTAAAACTAGCTAAAACACGAAAACAGGTTTAGGTATATAATAAGTCTAATATTTAATTATTAGACTTATATATGCAATTTTTAAAAGCGATTCAGCCCTTTTTATTAGCCTCTTTTATTTCGTTCTCTGTTTATGCTGAGCAAGCTGGCGACAGATATGAAAAAGCATTAAAAGCCTTTCATCAAGGTCAAACAGAAGCGGCTGTTATTCATTTAAAAAGCAGTTTGCAAATTTCGCCTGATTTCACGCCTGCAAGAATTTTACTGGGTAAAATTTATCTGCAACAAGAAGACTGCCTATCTTCAGAAAAAGAGTTACAAAATGCGTTAGATTCTGGTGGTGACTGGAGCCAAATTTTACCTATGCTGGTGGAATGTAAAATCCAACTGAATAAAATTGAACAAGCAGATGAATTATTAATTCAGTACAAATATAAATATCAAAATGATCCCAGTATTCTCACATTAAAATCTAAATTATTATTACAACAAGAAAAATACACACAAGCAGAAAGTCTTTTAAACCAAGTTATACAATATGCCCCCGATTTGTTAGAGGCTAAATTAGTACTAGCTGAAACCTATGAAAAACAGCTGAAACTCGAATCAGCCCAAACAGTTGTGCAGCAAGTTTTAGAGGTTTCCGCGCAAAATGTACCTGCTAATTTGCTATTTGCTCGAATACTAGAGTCTAGCAATCAGTTAACCGAGTCTTTAGCCATTTACGACAAAATTTTAGCCTTCAGTTCAGAAAATGTCTTGGCTCTATTAGGTAAAACTTCTATTTTACAAAAGCTAGGGCGTGGAGAAGAAGCGCTAAATTTAGTCGTTTCGTTAAGAGATAGAATGCCTAATAACCCTTTTGTTAATCTACTCTACGCGACTATTTCAGGTGCTAATTTAGATCAGGGAAGAGAAACCAAAAGTATATTAGCTGATATTAATCATCAGCTGTCTCTAGTTGATAAAGAAAAAGTACCTAGCAGTCAAATCTACTTGTTGACGGGTTATGTGAATTACTTAACCGCTAAATACGACAGTGCTAGAAGGGACTTTCTTAATTATAAGTTAATGAACGAAAATGATGCTCAGATTTATAAAATCTTAGCTGAAACCGAGATAAAACGAAAAGATACAGCTCAAGCCTATCAGTATTATTTAGAATATAACTTTAGAAAACCGAAAGATGAGTTTGGCTTAACTCGACTATTGTCCCTTGCGAGTAAACACGAAACAAAACAAGAGTTTAAATCTAGGCTTGAAAAAGCCTATCAGGCTTTTCCACACAATAACTCGATACGAAACCATCTAGTTGCATTAAATATAGCGGATAACAACCTAACACAAGCTCGTCAGCTGATAGCTCAAAACAGTTCAGTATCTAATAATTTTTTATTAGATTTAGAGCTAGCTAGGTTATTGATTCAACTCAATGAGCTTCCATTAGCTGGCAAAGTCGTATCAAGTTTAATACAGCAAGATGCGTTAAATCCTCATAGCCATCAAACCGCGGCTAACCTTTATTTGAAGGCTGGAAATTTACCAGAGGCCAGAAAATTTTTAGAGCAAGCTTTAGCCATACAAGCTGATTTTTATCCAGCCTTGCTGACTTTAGCGAGTATAGAGTTAAATGCTAAAAATTATGATGAAGTAACGAGTATTTTAGATAAGGTTCAAGGTAACCAAGAAGAGGTTAATGGGTTAAAAGCTTCGTTGGCCATAGCGCAAGGGCAGTATTATAAAGCTATTAATTTACTAGAAGCTAATTATCTAAAAAATAAAGCATTAACCACAGCAAAATCTTTGATAGAGCTTTATTTAAGAACTAATGAGCAAAACAAAGCCGAAGCCCTAATTACAACTATTGTAAAAGAAAATAGACTAGATCCCGATGTACTCGACTTTCAGGTTAGGTTGGCTATTGCTAATAACCAAGTAGATTCAGCAACACGCGCCTTGCGCACTTTATTTGGCTTAAATTATGATAAGGCTCAATTATTAAAAAGATTATTTGTTTTAAATACACAAGCCGGTGATCTTGAAGGTCAGGTTAAGATAATTAATCGACTTGAAAAATTAGATGTAGAAGAAACTGAAATTTTATTTTTAACTGCTCAGTACCAGCTAAATGCAAAACAGTTCAGTAAGGCAGCTAACAGCCTAAAGCAGCTGGTTAGTTTTGCTGGAACGAATGAGTCGATTAGAGAGTTAGAGTTTAACCTTGCTTTTGAGACGCAAGATTATGCGCTAGCTGAAAAAATTATCAGCAATTTATTTTTAACAACGAGAAAAGTCGAACATTTCAAATCTTTAATTGGGACTTTATTAAAACAAGCCAAATATAGTGAAGCGGAAGCGCAATTAAAAGTTTGGATAAATCAATACCCTAAAGACATGACTGCAATTTACTTACTAGCATCTTGTTATAAACAGCAAAATAAACTTAGTCTAACAATAAGTTTACTTGAAAAAGCGAATGAAAGCTTAGAAAGTGCGATTACACACCATAAGCTAGCCTACTTGTATCAAACGGAGTCATTAGAAAAAGCTGTAAAACATGCTGAAAAAGCATATAAGTTACAATCAGAAAGTGTTGCCTTTACAGATACCTATGGCTGGTTTTTAGCGCTTTCTGAGCGGTATTCAGAGGCTTTGCATTACCTTAGATTGGCTCATGCTAAAAATGCTAGCCAACCTGATCTTGTATATCATTTAGCCTATACACTGGATAAATTAAATCGGCACTATGAAGCCTATGAGTTGCTAGATAATGTTTTAAAACGTCAATTTGAATTTAAAAATAAGAGTAATGCAGTAAAACTAAAAGATAAATTAGAACGAGTAATCAGATGAATTGATTTTGTTTAAAAAATAAACTAATATGACCGCGCTTCAATTATGGTGGTCAAAAATGAAATTGAAATTTTTATTAGTTTTAAGTCTATTTTCTATAAATTTACATGCTTGGGAAATAGATCTTGGTGTTGCAAAAGACTACAACATCTTTGTACAGAACGATTTTACACATACAGCATGGAGCGATTCCCAAGGGAAAATAGCTGTAGGTGGTGATGCTAATATCGGCAACCTAGATGTTGCGGTAAATTATAACCCTAATCAAAGCTTACACGGTGTTCAGTTTGTTGAAGCCGGTGCTGGTTATGATGATGTACTCGTTGTCGCTGGAGATGTTTCAGTAAGCCGAGTGGACAATATTAAAGGCAATCTAGTATTAGGTGGCGATTTAATTAAAAGTGGTAGTGTTGTTAATGACCCAAATGCTCTAGTACAAGGCCAAGACCCTGTATTAGGTGAGGTGTTTAATTTTAGCGATAAGCCAATTGATTTTGATGGTGCTTTTGAGCATCTAAACCAGTTATCGGAAGACTTAGCTGCATTATCAAATACAGGCGAAATTATAGCGAAAGGAAATGCTGACTGGACAAGTGAAACTGAGTTTATTTTTACGCCAGATAATGAGCTCGTTAATGACGCTGGTGTTTTAGTTGTGAGTATTTCAGGCGAAAACCTGAAAAAGGCAACTGATTTTTATTCGACTAATTTAGATCCTAGTACACCTATAGTTGTTAATGTAAGTGGCACAGATGTGCATTTAGACTGGGTCACTTATTATGATGATCTGGCACAAAATTATTCGGGTGAATTCGCTTATGTGGGTGGCCAAAAGAATATGCCGAGTAACATTATCTATAATTTTTATGAAGCAGAAGAAGTTACGATAGACCATTCTGGTTTTTATGGACACATTTTAGCGCCTAAGGCTGATTTTGAAATTTTAGGTGGCGACTTAAGTGGCCAAGTTATTGCTAAAAGTTGGCAAAGTAGTGGTGGGCAATTCAATTTATGGAATGGTTTATACCCTTCAGGTGAGTCGCCAGAGACCCCTGCTGTATCTGAACCAGCTATGCTAGTGTTGTTTGCTTTTGCATTGTTTTTAGCGCTTAGAAAGCGGCGTGAGAAAAGCCAAATACAGAGCCCTATTGTTTCATATGCATAATAGTATCATGCGCATAAGCACTAAAAATTAAAAAACGGGAAGCTTAGCTTCCCGTTTCGTTATCTAGCTTAGCAGCCAGATAGATTCGTTAGCGGCTAGTTTGCCTTTAAGTCCGCCTTCTACCTTTATACTTTCTAATAAATTTAATTGATAGCTTTTGGCGTAGTAGGCCGAGATATCTTCTGCATGTATTGCAAAGGGTGGTCCCTGCATTTCCGCTTGTTGATACTCAACACAAATAATGAGTTGTTTTACTTTATTTGTCAGCTGCATTATTTGCTGTGTATATTTAATTCGCATCTCTATAGGTAATGCGATTAAAGCCGCCCTGTCATAAACAGCATCTATTTTTCCGATCAGCTCTGAGCTTAGGTTAAAAAAATCGCCTTGGAAAACAGATAACTGCTTAGCTTTATAGAGATTAAGCTCGTCTAGCTGAGTGATTTGAGCGGTTACATTTAGCTCTGAAAATAAGGCTTCAACAGCTGTCTTATTTAGCTCTACAGCAACAACATTTAACCCTTGCGCTAATAGCCAAGCAATATCTTTAGTCTTGCCACACAAAGGTACAAAAATAGTTTGTCCTTTAGTAAGCGCTAGGCTATCGAAATGTTTGAGTAATAGAGGATTAGCTTGATCAAGATGAAAGCCTATTTCCCCTTTATCCCATTTTGAATGCCAAAAACTAGCTTGCATATTTATCCTTTAACTTATTACTAAGGCTAGGCTTTTGGTGGCTGGTAGCCCTCAATTTCAACATCTTTACCTTCAAACAAAAAATCAACCATAGCGGCTTCTAAAAATTTTCTATCATCTGGATTCATCATGTTCATCTTTTTTTCATTGATTAGCATGGTTTGTTTTTTTTGCCATTCAGCCCAAGCTTGTTTAGAGATATTATCGTAAATGCGTTTACCTAGTTCACCAGGGTAAAGTTGAAAATCTAAGCCATCGGCGTCTTGTTTTAAATGTTGGCAAAATACTGTTCGTGACATAATTAACTCGCTTATTGACTATAATTGTTCTGAAATTAAATTAAGAATTTTTTGGGTTGGTACAGACATACCAAATTCTGCATCTGATTTTAACTGAAACCAGACTTCAGAGGTATCTCGAATTGAAGATATTACTTGCTTTACTTCAATTTCAATTGGCGTGACATCTAAATGAAAATGTGTGAATGTGTGTCTAAACTCAGGTTTTTCGATTACCTTGCTCACTTTTACTGAGAAAAGCTGTTCAATTTCTGCCTCATTCAGCTTTCTATCTGATTCAGGTAGTGTATATAAACCGCCCCATATACCTGAGCTTGGTCGTTTAGCTAATAACACTGATTGTTTATAATTTAGCGCCAGCATGTAGGTTTGCTTGACCGGTTTATCTTTTTTAGGCTTAGAAATGGGTAGCTGCTTGGTTAGCTCTTTTTTGTATGCTTGGCATGAATTGACTAAAGGACACAAACTACATTTTGGTTTACTTCTGCTACAAATACCTGCGCCTAAATCCATCATAGCTTGATTAAAATATTCAATGTCTTGTGCCGGCGTAACTTGCTCGCTTAATTGCCAAAGTTTATCTTGTGTCTTTTTTTCACCTGACCAAGTTTGAATTGCAAAATAACGGCATAAAACACGCTTAACATTACCATCTAAAATAGGATACGCTTGTTTTAAAGTAAGTGATAAAATTGCCCCTGCGGTTGAACGGCCAATACCGGGCAAAGCTAAAACCTGATCAAAATTTTCAGGAAATCCCTTATGTTCCGAAATCATAGTTTTAGCGGCTTTCAACAGGTTTCTTGCTCTGGCGTAATAGCCTAAACCAGTCCAAAGCTGTAGCACCTCATCTTCTTCAGCTTTAGCTAGCGCTTCTAGCGTTGGAAAACGAGTCGTGAAGCGTTCAAAATAAGGGATTACTGTGGTTACTTGAGTTTGTTGCAACATAACTTCGCTGAGCCATGTTGTGTATAGCGTTTTATTTTGCTGCCAAGGTAAATGTTTGCGCCCGTGCTGGTGATACCAAGCGATAACTTGATCGCCAAATTCTGTCTTGTTAGCTAGCATGAATACCTTATTTTTTGTTAAACCTTACTTTCATTTTATGTGTATCTGATAATTAAGGTTTGAATTTTGCTCGCTATTTTGCCAACATCACACTCAATTTAACAGTCCCAATTAAATTGATTTAGCTCTATATAGTCGTTTAAGGATTGTTTTCTAGTTGTTTTATATATGGGTTCGATTAAGAGTATTAAAATATGTCATTAGTTTATAGTACAGACGGCGGCAGAATTAAGCCTGAAGAGACCAAAGAAGAGGCTCAAACATTTAGTGACGGCTTTATTCGGGTTAGACGAGAAGTCGCAGGCCGTAAGGGAAAAGGCGTTATTACGATTGCTGGATTGCCTTTAGTTGGCGCCGAACTCAAAAAAATCGCGCAAGTTTTAAAGAAAAAATGTGGAACGGGTGGTTCAGTTAAAGATGGCATCATTGAAATTCAGGGCGATAAGCGAGATTTAATTAAAGCTGAATTAGAAAAGCTAGGCTATAAAGTAAAATTTGCTGGTGGCTAACCTTTTCTGTAATTAACCTGAGCTCGGGATAAGAATTTAGCTAATGCTATCCAAAGCTCAGGTTAATTAGGTTTAATGATTTAAACAAGATAAGAAAGGGTGTGTTTATGGTATTACATGAATCGTATTACTTTTGCTTTGTTTAATTCAATTTGTCTTTTAGCTCAAATTGAATTAAACAAAGATAAACACGCCCGATCTGATTTAATTGTTTGAAATTAATGGTGCGATTGATTGCCAAGGCACAAGTTTAAAGTTCTGTGGTTGGCTTGGCATCACATTGCGACCATCTTGAACAACGAGTAAGCCTTGACTAAACTCACCGCCCAAATTTGCACTCGTCACGTCTAAACCATCGGTTTCAGAAGCGCCATCTATCCCTTTAAGTAAATTAGCGCCAATTTTAAATTGAGCTTGAACTTGATATGGTGCTTGGGTTGAAATAAGTAAATAACTATCATTACCTTGGCTAGAAGCCACTAGGTAAGAGTTGTCTTTGCCGTGATAAATAGCTAAGCCTTCAACATCATCAAATAATGTTTTATTGTCGACTTCGTATATTAACTCTGGAATAGCCGTTAAATCAGGCTCTGCCGTTATTTTCCATATTCCCTTATCTTCCTCTCCAACATACAAAGTTGCACTCGTCGCATCCGCAACACAGCCTTCTGGTTGCGTTTCTAACTTGAACACTCTAACCAATTTACCGCTAGGTTTCGCGTTTGAAAAATCAATTTGGTACTGTTGGTAATGCCCACTTTCATCATTGATAAATACATAGTGAATACCTGTTTTTTGCGACTGGTAATTACACAAGCCATAAACATCAGGTAGGCTGGTTTTTATTTCTCCCCAGTCTGAAACTAAACCTTGGCTAGAAATTTTATACAAAGTGATACTGTTATTTGTTCTGTTACTGGCAGCTGCAAAGTCAAAAGTACCCGAAAGTGTTTTGGCTTGGTAGCTCACATCTATATTATTGATTCTACCCGTTGCTATCGTTTGTTGGGTTTTTCCTGCGAGGTCAAAAACATATAAACCAAATGTTTTATCTGTGCTGAGTATCAAACTTTGCTCTGGCGTTACTTTATTTACCCAGATTGCAGGGTCATCAGCTGCATCGCCAAAACGGCTTACTGTATCGGTTTCAATGCTAGGTTGAATAGATTTAATTGAGCTGTTATTTGGGATCTGTGATGAAATTGGACGCGCAATTTGAGTTGTAAAATAACTGTCTGTGTTGTCATCAAAGAAGCTAACTTCAATTTGTTTAGTTGATGTTGAAGTTGATATTGATATTGAAGTGCTCGCACTTAAGCTTTCAATTGTCTGTTCCAGTTGATAAACCACAGGCTGAACTTGGAATTTACTATCAACAACTGCATAGTGTTGGATTTGTTTGGATTCTGGCAAGGCCAAAATAATACTGCCATCAAGCAGTAAGCTAACGTCTTTTATTTCCCCCTCAATAAAGCCAAAGGGTTTAGTTAGCGCAATTGGTTGACGGTTCAAATCTTTTTCAGGGTCAACTTGGTATTGCCATACACCTACGGTTTCTTCCACTATATAGAGTAATCCCGCTTGGTCGTTGACCACGCAAGCTTCACTAGCTGGTGGTGCCGAAAATGAGCGAATCAATTTATTGGTATAAGTTTGCTTGCTCGCTAAATAAACAAGTCTTTGTTCTACTCGGTTATCTACTGTCAGTATAAAACTGAATATATCACCTTGATTTGGATCTTGGTAAAGGCAAATATTTTGCGCAACCGTGCCTTCAAGCTGCAAACTATTCTTAGCGATTAAACTCTGTTTTGAGCTCAGTTCAAATAATTCAATTTGTCCTAGCTCTTTATTTAAGCTAATCACCAAGCTTTCACTTGGCGTGATCGTTCGAGTATCTAAACCTTCATAGTTACCACCTGTTTGCTGCAATATTTTTCCTGTTTGGTCAAATAACATGACCCCATAATTTTCGCTGTTTGCAAGCCAGAGATTTGGCTGCTGGCGAACAGGTACCGCTTTGTGACCATTTAGCTTTTCTAATGACAGCAAAGGCTTAGCGTCTAGCTGTATTGCAGTTAATACTGATTTTTGATTGTTATCATTAAGATTACAACTGATTAAACAAACTAGACAGAATTTAAGCATTAGATACTTACCAATAATTACCAGCTTCTGTGTGTTTAATTTTTTATTTAATTTGATTTTATTCATTGACTACTCTATTTATTTTGCGCTGTAAGCTCTGTTTTATAAATTACTTGGCCTTGGGCATTTACCATTTGCACGAGCAATTTTTGGCTATTAACTGAAACAGCCATCACACCAGATTCGGCTTTAGCGAAGCGCGTAAAACTACGATTTTTGACGGGTCTTGTGGTGGCCCCTGCACCTGAAATAAAATGGTGGAGCTGTTTACCTTTAACTTTATTGTGCTGCAGATCATGTTCATGCCCAGCAATGTATGCATCAACTTGGTGTGCTTCTAGTCTATCTTCTAAGGTTTGTCGGATTGATTCCGTCTTGCCAAAGCGTTTACCACTTGAATACATAGGGTGGTGGCCAACAACTAGTTTCCATTTTGCGTGACTGCTAGATAGCTGCTGTTCCATCCAATTTAATTGTTCTTCTGCATTTTGAGAACGCACTGAAATATATTTATCATTAGTTTGATAATCTGCTTCAAACGGACTTGTATCTAAAAAAACAATTAATATTTGGTTATTGTTTGATGCAATATCACCTTGGTTTTCTAGCTTGAAAGTTTTGCTGTAATAGCGCTCGGGTAAATTCCACCTTTGACTAATTTTAGTGTATGCAATTTGTGCTAGCACTGACCCTCTGTAATCATGGTTACCTAAAGTCAGATACCAAGGTTCAAATAAATTAGGGCCAGAATAAACTTGTTCAAACGAAGTCTGCAAATATGGATCATTGACACTTGAAATACCATTAGGATAAAAATTATCACCTGTCGATATTATAAAATCGCCATCAAGCCAATACATTAGATTGTCCATTTGATTCGCAACAGCCTGCTGCTGATAATGACCATTGCGTCCCCAATCACCAATCACGACAAAATTAATTGAGTCATCCAGCTGTTGCAAATTCGCAATCGTGTTTTGTTGATACCAAGCTTCTGTTCTGATTGGGGTTGTAGCCAACACCAAATTATTGATCAGCAAACTACAAGCTAACAAACTTATCTGCGTAACTAGCTGCGCAAAACGCAGCCTAGTTTGTTGATTAAAACGAGTAAAAATATTCATCATTAGAATGAGTTCCAGCTGAAGCCAAGCTCAAAGGTTCGGCCGTATACTTCGTACTGAGCATTGTTAATTTTGCTGTCGAAGTAGTGGTACATAGGCTCATCATTTAAGTTGATCGCGTTAAAATAAACATGAGTTCTTTGATTAATAAAGTACTTAGCGGTGAAGTCATATTGGGTATGACTATCTTCAAAACGAATCATATCACCATCGATTTCTTCTTGATTTCCGCTTTTGTAAACACTGGTTAGGCGCAAGCTAATATCGTCCGTTTCATAACCTATCATTAAGTTTGCAGTGGTATCTGATTGGTTTGGTAAGCTAGTTACAAAACGTTCTTCATCTAAAAGGGTTACAGCTTCAGAATCTGTCAACGTAGCGTTAGCAGACATAATCAAACCATTATCAAAGCTTTTCACCCAAGATAACTCAACCCCATTTAATGTCGCTTGCTCACCATTTATCGGTTGATATACATCATCATAACCATCCCATTCTGGTGTGTTTGCTACATTGGCAATAATCACAAAATTGCTAATTTTTTTATGGAAATAGCCAATTGACATCACACCAATATGACCCGGGTAATATTCGAGCGACAAATCAAAATTGTCTGAAAAATAAGGTTTAAGTTCAGGGTTTCCTACTTCAGCTTCCCTTTCTGTTTCAAAAGTGTTTGAGTCATCATCAAACTCTGTTTTTGATTCGATTACTTGCACAGCGGCAACATCACCAAAGTTTGGCCGAGCAAGGGTTTGACTATAAGCTGCGCGGGCTATTAGTTTTGTTGTTAATTCGTAGCGAGCATTAATACTTGGTAACCATTTGGCATAACTTCGATCTGATATCCAAGGCGTGTTTACAACTTCTTCATTGTCATTTTCTTCGTCTTCAATCAGTTCGACTCTTGCGCCTGTGGTTGCAAAGTCGGTTTTTTCATATCGCACACCAGCAACAAGCGTTAGCTTATCTAGGTTTATTTCTGTCATTATGTATGCGGCAAAAATATCTTCAGAAATGTCAAAGCTACTGCCTTCCGATTCAACTCTTGAATTGAGTTGATTCAGCTCTAAATTAGTTGAGTGAGTGCGGTATAGGTTTTCTAGGTAAGCTTTATCTAGCGCCGGACCAAACTGACCTAAACTCCACTCTAGATGCGGGTTTTTAGCTGAAACAAAATCTATATTGTCAAAACCATCATCATAAATATTGATATGGGCATAGGTTTGTTTTTCTCTTTGACGGTACTTTGCACCAAACTTTAACTGAGCCTGTACGCTATCAAACTCTAATGATTTGGTTAAATCAAGTTTCAAGCTAGTTTCTTTATCTTGGCTATGATCCGACTCATTCGATATTTCATCCAACTCATAATTTGATAAATCTTGCACTGCTTCTGATTGATTCACTTTTGGTATTGGGCCTTGCATATCGGTAGATATATCAAGTTCTTCTGCCACTAGTGTGTAATACAATGCATTTGGATTATCTTCGGTCGATTTTGAATAACCAAGCTGCCAATCAATTTTCCAGCTATCTACTATATGCTCAGCGCCAGCTGTCATAGATAAAATCGTTTGAGTTTCTTTGCGTGATTTAGTCCCAGATTCTATTTCTGTTTCGTCATCAAACACAAAAGTATTGGCGAGTCTGAACTCTTCATCTGAAAATTCGCTATATAAACTTCTTAAAAAATACTGGTTATTAAAATCAGCTCTATAGTCTAGATTAACGGCTGCACCTAAACGCTCACGGGTAATATTGTAATGCCTATGTTCTACCTCATCATCGCCATTAGACTCGACATTGTCGGAACCAAATTTACGTTTAGACCAAGACACAGCAGTAGCGATTGCAAGTTCATCAGCTCCCACTTGATATACGTCAGTAAAGCTTAAACCAAGTTTAGGGCTTAACTCATCTCTCAGTTGGTTCTGTGAAACCTGAGCATTAAAACTAATACTTTGCTCTGCACGATCAAAACCACTTAAGCTTTTAACCTCAATTGAACCACCAATTGCATCACCATCCATATCAGGTGTTACCGACTTAGAAACTTCTAAGGAGCCGATAAGCTGTGACGGAATAACGTCAAGTGCAACTGAGCGAACACCGCCTTCTGGAGAGGGCAGGTTTAAACCATTAATCGTGACATTATTTAAGTTGGGATCGATACCTCGAATACCGACAAATCGTCCCTCACCTTGATCTCGTTCAATCGACATACCCGGCAATCTTTGTAATGCTTCTGATGCATTTTGATCTGGAAACTGGCCAATGGAATCCGCGGAAACAATAGATTTAATACTTTTTGAGTTCTTTTGGCCGTTAATTGCGCCCGCTTGCCCAGCTCTTTGCCCACGTACAATTAAATTCTCAATTTCTTGCTCGGCTTCTAGCATAACTTCTTGGTGAATAACCCCTTCTTCGGACACTTCAACTTGACTGGTATAAGGCTTAGCGCCTATATAGTTTATTTCAAGTGTGTAAGTACCCGCTTTCAAGTTATCGAACCGAAAGCTGCCATCTCTTTTACTAACAGTAGTTAAACCAAGCTCTTTAATTTTAACATTTGCACCCGTTATCAGTTGGTTTGCGGCAGGTGCCTTAATTTCACCTTGCAATGTAGCAGCAGTTGCTTGTGCTTGAACGAACATAGTTAAACTAGAAGCTAATGCAATTACACTCGGTTTTAAGTTTATTTTTTTGCCTTTCATATAGCCAATTTCCTTTGTTCTTGAGTTTAAAAAATATATTAAGTGCTATTCCCAGACGGTTAACCTTGCTATGGGCTAGCTTCATTTATGCTGCGGATTAAACGTGAGTTGAGATTTTTTTCTATTAATCTTTTATTAAAACTGTTTGTTTTTTAGTCAAGTCTAATTACAGGTCATTAAATAAAATAGATTTTGAGCTAAATTGACATGCCAATTAAATGTCTTATTTTCAATTTGTTATGGGTTTTAATTACAATGCTGCTGGCGTTTTATTTTGTATCAAGTGGTTTAAGGTCAGTTGGCTGAGCCAATTTGACCCTTTGCGTTTATTTTCCTTTCAATTAGCATGTAGCGGCTCATTACTCTCTAGATCGGATACAGACGCAATGAATTTTTCTTTTATCAAGCGCCAACTAAAATTGGTGCTCCTAGTGGCAACTTTATTGCTGATAACACTCGTTAGTGCATTTTATAATGGTGAATTTAAGCCTGCTGACGCTATCGATTGGCTAGATGTTTTAGGTGAAGGCGGCATGACGTTAATGACGGGTGTTTGGATTTTCTTTATTCTTGCGAGTCGACCGCAAGGTAGAGTAACCAACTTACTAACCCTTGGCTTAACTTGCTTTTTGATCTCTTGTAGCTTGGATTTACTAGATGAATTTATAACCTACCCTGATGAACACTTCTGGCTATATTTACTTGAGTCAATTCCTGCATTAATTGGCATGGTAATGATGACTTGGGCACTGTATCAATGGCATCAAGAACAATTAAAGCTAACTGAACAATTAAATCGTCGTGAGGCATTAATTAGAGAGCACACGCAAATAGACATTACAACTCAACTATATAGCGCCGACTATATGCGTGAACAATTAGATTTAATCGCTCAATCACAGCAAGACTGCACGCTTGCTATGTTTGATATAGATGATTTTGCTAAATTTAATCGACAATTTAGCCTAGCGGATGGTGATAGATTGCTGCGAGAAGTTGCTGATATTATTGTTATGAATCTACGCCAGAGCGACCTTGCTTGTCGCTATGCAGGAGACAGGTTCATTGTTTTATTCAATCAAATTAGCTTGTTAAATGCTCAATTAATTGTGGAGCAAATTTGCACTGCGATTCAACATTTAGCCTTTAAACCCAATCAAACGGGCACTGCAGAGTTCCACACTGTCTCCGCGGGTTTAATTGAATCCAAAAAACGGGATTCCGCAGCAGATCTAATTAGGAGAGTAAATCTAGATTTAGAGAATAAACGCGCAATAAGAGTTAATTAACTTGCACGCTTATTTTACTTTAGAAGATAAGTTTATACAGGCTCAGCAACTTGCTGCTAGCTTGATTGAGCTGGCAGCTTCCAGAGGCGTAAATAAAGATAAATTACTGAGAGGCACTGGAATTTTCTATGAAGATTTAAGTTCAGATACCTTACTGATTAGTGCAGATCAGTTACTAAAATTAATCTCTAAAACACGCCAACTCATGGCTGGTAATGCGACCAGCTTTTTGCTTGGTCAAAGATTGTTTCCGAGTAATTACGGTGCAATAAGTGAAGCCTTATTTTATGCTAAAAACTTGTTAGACTGCATTCATATATTGAACAGCTATCGCTGCGAAATAGCGCCTTTATTGTGTACTAACTTAGTCTGGACAAAGCACGAATGTATCATTCAATTTAAAGACGCAATTGGTTGCGATGAAAATTTTCAATTTTTGCTAGAACTATACTGCACCGCAATTCATTCAAGCTTGAGGTATTTATCTAATCGTCGAGTCAATGTTGCCTATGATTTTGAATTTTCCCAACCTAGATATATTCAAGAATACGAAGAAAATTTAGGCTTCAAAATCAATTTTAATCGAAGTACTAATCAAATCAGACTAGCTCGGCAAGAGCTTGTCGCTTTATTGCCAAATTATAGCCAAGTAAAGCGGGATCATGCATTACACAAGTTAGCGCAACAAAGCCGCTATCAATTTGGTTTTCGAGAGCGAGTGATTCAATTAATCGCCAACAATAGTCAACTGAATCAAGCAGACATTGCTGAACAGCTAGGCATAAGCAACGCTACTTTTAAACGGCGTTTGAAACAGCATGGAACTCGTTTCTTGGCACTGCAAGACGAATATCATAGACAAAGAGTGCTATCGATACACTGCGATATCCAACGAAGCAATGAGGATTTAGCAAGCCGTTTAGGATTTAATGATGTGGCTAACTTTAGAAGAGCCTTTAAGCGCTGGTTTGGCTTAACGCCTAGTCAATTTAAGCAAAAATTTAGGCATGGGTGAATTAACACCTCATGCCGTTTTAAGTTTACTCATTTGGTAAAAAGTAAGATTTAGCTATCAGGTTATGTATTCCTGCTAGGTCAATTTGTACTTTATCTAAGAACTCGTGCAGGTCCCCATTTTTCAGGCTTCTGACTTTAGTTTGTTTTAAATCGTCAGTCACTTTTTCAAGTAAGTTTTGCATATCGTCAGAATGATGAATTGGCGTAATTAAACGTTTTAATTCTTCCAAACAATATAGCACAGAGCGTGGGAATACTGGGTTATGTAACATAAACTCCAATACATCGGCACGATTAACTCTGACTCCCATTTGCTGGCGATACATTTGATAAGCACTTAGTGAACGTAGCACACTAATCCATTGGATATTGTCAAATGGTCTGCTGGTATCATTTTCTATTAGGCTAGCAGATCGAACATCGAGTATTCGCGTCGTCATATCCGCTCGTTCTAATATGGAACCGAATCGTAAAAACTTATAACCTTGATCATGGTTAATCGAGGCATCTAGTGAACCAAATATTAAATGTGCGGATTCGATCACATGCTTTAAGTATTTAAAACGTCCACGTTTAGTTAAACCTTCTGATTGATTCTCTTTGACATATAAATAAAGTGAATTAATCCCTTCCCACACAGCTCTCGGAATAACATCTCTTACTGTGCGAGCATTTTCACGTGCATTCCATAACGAGTTAATAATGGATGAAGTATTGTTTGAACTCATTAATAAGTAGTTTAATGCGCTGCGTTCGTTAAAATCTTTGTGGCTTTTAAGGTAGTTTTCCCTATGACCGATAATATCAATGATAGGTTCCCAACCGGTTGAAATGCCTTTAGGTAAATCCATAAGTAGTATGTTGTTTACATTGACTAGCCTAGCGACATTCTCGGCTCTTTCAACATATCTCGCCATCCAATATAGGGTTTCAACAACTCTTGATAACATATTACTGACCCTCCTCGTCAATGATCCAAGTATCTTTACTACCACCACCTTGAGAAGAGTTCACAATTAGAGACCCTTTTACTAAAGCAACTCGTGTTAGCCCACCGGTTGTTACTTGGATGTTTTCCCCACCCGAAGATAAGATAAACGGACGCAAATCAACATGTCTGCCTTCTGCATTGCCATCGGCTAGCGTCGGGACTGTTGATAAATTGAGTGTGGGCTGGGCGATGTAATTTCTTGGATCCGCTTTAATTTGTTTAATGCATTCTTGCTGTTCTTTTTTGGTCGATTTAGGCCCAATTAATAAACCATAACCACCAGATTCATTAGCAGGTTTTACGACTAGCTTATCTATGTTTTCTATTACATATTTACATTCGTCTGGATTCATACATTTGTAAGTCGGCACATTTGGCAGCTTTATTTCTTCATTCAGGTAATATTTGATTATTTCAGGGACATAAGCGTAAACCACTTTATCGTCAGCAACACCAGCCCCCGGCGCATTAACAAGTGCAACATTACCTTTGCTCCAAGCTCTCATTAAACCTGCAACACCAAGTGTCGATTCTGGGTTGAAGGCTTCAGGATCTAAAAACAAATCATCTACTCGGCGGTATATGACATCAACACGGCGTAAACCATAAATGGTTTTCATATATACACAATCATCATCATTTACGACTAAATCGCGTCCTTCAACTAACTCACATCCCATTTCTTGAGCTAAATAACAATGCTCAAAATAGGCAGAGTTAAAGATACCTGGTGTTAATACGACGACTTCTGGTTTCTCTTCTTTGCGAGGTGACATAGCCGCTAACATGTCAAACAAATGAGATGGGTAATCATTAACAGGTAAGATATTATTTTGTTCAAAAACCTCAGGGAAGACTCGCTTCATAACTGACCTGTTTTCAATCATATAAGATACACCGGAAGGGACTCTTAAGTTATCTTCTAACACATATATTTGGCCGGTGTCATCACGAACCAAATCAGAGCCACATATATGAGCCCAAATGCCATTAGGCGGAGAGATACCCACACATTGAGGTCTGTAACGGTAGACTTATCTTGGAGACTTGTTTAGAGGTATTATTCAATACAACTAGTGAGGTCCAAAATGCCCAGAAATATTACACCAGAATTTAAACTAGAATGTGTCGACCTAGTGATAAACCAAGGTTACAAACATCAAGATGCAGCCGATGCTATGCAAGTTGGGTTATCATCAATTCAACGTTGGGTTAGCCAATACAAAAAAGAACAACAAGGATTTACACCCAAGGCTGGCGCAATAACGCCAGAACAAAAGCGCATTCAAGAGCTAGAAAAACAAGTTAAACAACTTCAAAGTGATAACCAACTGCTAAAAAAGGCTTCCGCCTTCTTCGCTATGGAAATGAACAGCGGCAACAAGTTGCGGTAGGTTTGAAGAAGGCAGGCTATAACATTAAGCAAATTTGTCAGAGTTTAGATATCGCACCAAGTTCGTTTTATTATCGAATTAAACCCAAAGAGATTAATGCCAATAAACTCAGGTTAGAAGCGGCGATGAAGCATGTTCATCATGAAATGGATGCAACGTATGGCAAGCGTCGAATGATGGCAGAATTGAAGGATTTAGGTTTCGATATTGGAATAGAAAAAGTTAGAAGTTGCATGAAGAAGCTGGGCTTGATTGCTAAGCGGCCAAAGCCGCATAAATATTCAAATGGTCAAAAAGCTTCGGTTATCGCACCGAATATATTGAATAGACAATTTAACCCTGAAAAATTAAATACTTATTGGTCTGGCGACATCACCTACATTCGAACACAGCAAGGTTGGTTATACTTGGCAGTAGTTGTTGATTTGTGTTCCCGTAGAGTCATTAGTTGGGCATTTTCGGATAAGCCGAACAGCGAGCTGACTATTCGAGCATTGCGTTTGGCGGTTCAAAAACGAAATATCAAAGGTGAGGTTGTATTCCATTGCGACCAAGGTTGCCAATATACCAGTGAATCGTTTCAACAAGCGCTAAAAAGTAATGGCATTACATCTAGCATGAGCCGAGCGGGCAATTGCTTAGACAATGCTGTGACAGAACGATTTTTTAGAAGTTTAAAATCGGAGCGAGTTAACTACCGTCGGTATGAAACTAGACAAGAGGCTAAAATAGATATTATTAATTACATTGAACCATTTTATAATCAAAAACGAAGACATTATAAGTTAGGAAATATATCTCCAGCTCAGTATGAAACAAATTTATTAAAATGTGCCTAAAACAGTCTCCAAATTTAGTTGACCGTTACACTATTGTTTTCCAATCGCAATCAGAAATCATCATAGGCATAGGATCAAGTTGCCATAATGCTTCTGAGTCTTGGGTTTTAGTTGCAACTGCGTCTTGAATTAAGCGTTTTATTTCATTTGTTCTTAATAGAATATCTTTGCTATTTAAATTCGAAAACTTATTAAAAAGTATATCCCAGTGTTCGCTATTCCCGCCGTTGTAATGCTCCACTTCATCATGTTGATCTGCATTTTTCAGATACTGAGCAAGCCAGTCTGGCATGTTTTGCATATTATGAGATTCGCTGTAATACAATTGAATAATCCTTCAGTATATACCCAATTTAGTAGAAACTGCATTTTGATATAGCGCCATAACGAATTGGTCACTATTACAGTCCCAACCACCTTAAGTTAGGGTATTAGACCCTATTTGGTTTTTAATTTTTTTGGAAATACCACCCGAATCAGATAATTTCCAACAGAGTCTTGTAGCCAGTTTATAAAATGATTATCGGGGTAAATTTTTAGAAGGTAATTTTTTATGGGTGTACGACTATGTGGAGCTCGGCGTAATCTAAATATATGAAGGTCTAATTGAATAGCTTTATCGTACTTGTTTTCAGCGTGGTGCGTGATTCCAACCTTTATGGTCATATCGAGCTCCTGCAAAATTTTGATGTACTTATCTACTCATTATTTAAACTATTTAGCAAGCAGTATTAGTCTAATCGAACTGAAAATTTTAGAGCTAACAGGCTGTTAACAAATAATTAATTCTCACGCCAAAAAATTACTTTATCACTACCTCTAAATACGCCCCAAATTAAGCTGCTGTTAATGGCATCATCTAAAGTTGAGTTTGAATCCCAGTCATATCTTAGATATGGCAAGCTAGATAAATCGACTGAGATAGGTAGTTTACCTTGCTTACCGCTACCGGGAGCCTGAAACTCAAAGTCGTATAAGCCGATACTCGGTACTGCTGCATTAGTCGCGTTGGATGGGGCCAATAATAGGCTTGGGTTTGAAGGCGTTAAACTGTAACTTGCTTCCCAGTTCTCTCCCGAGTTATGAGTTGTTCCGCCAATTGTAAATAAACTAGAAGCTAAGCTTGTTTGACTATCCGTTGAGTTTGTCACCCAAGTGGATGTTGCATCTAAATATTGAATTTCTAATGGCAGGCTCAGGTCATCTGTTTCTGGTCCGTAGTTAAAACCAATTTTTAATCGGCCTAGTCTAATATTTGCTTGTGCTGGTGAAAACGAAGCCGTACTCGTATTTTGTATGCTATTTATGCTGGCATCGTAGAAGGTATTTGTTGCGAAACTTAAAGCAATATTTGTGACGAACGGGGTTTGGCTTAATTCACTAACCCCTCTGGTATGAATAAAATTATCCGCGCTGCTAAATTGATAACTAAAACTACCATCACCATTATCAGTTAAGCTGCCATTAGCCAAGCTAGAGGTTAAATTTATCCCATTATCGGTCGCGCTGGCTGTGATATTACTGGTATCCGCATTTATGTTGGCGGTCGAGTGTACGCTTGAGTAGTTAAAGGTTGGCTGATTATCTGCATTTAGCGCAATTATCATTACTCTTGGTGCATCATTTGTAATATAGCCAAAGCTTTGGCCTAAATAAGTAAATGTATTATTAATTAGATTATCTAGACTGCCGAGTATAGTTTCGTCTGCATAAGTAAAACTGTCTCCAGACGGTAAAGTATCGCCATTGGTATATATTTCTAATTTAGCTGGGATAAAGCCACCTAAAGTTAAAGTATTACTTGAGAAGCTTAAACCTTGATAATTGTTATCTCTTAAGCTGAGTTGAATTGAACCTACTTCTGAGTATTGTGCAGAGTTATATAAGTAGACGCCTTGGCTAAAACTTAGGCTGGCAAGATTAACAAAGCTGGCCGATAAATCTGATGTGGTACTTTGTGAGTTGGCATAAGTTAAAGTACCGTCAATTCCATTCACACTCGGGATTGTTCTAGTTAGCTGAGCTTCTAAATCTCCAGGTTGGTAGTTGGCTGTATTGGTGCCATTGCTACATTGAGCTTCAATCTTAAGTGAAAAGTCATCCGCCGCGATTGTATTGCTTGTGTCATTGTCGAATGTAATTCCATCTTTACTGCTACTTAAGGCAAATTGACTCGGGGCAAATAAGATGGTGCTAGAACTAGACTGTAATACTGCATCCGGATCACTTGCGGTTATTGTTAGCTGACCCGCATCGTTATAGGTAAAGTTGGCAGTCGCTTCAGCTGAATTATTAAAGCTTAATTCTATTGTTTGATTAGTATTAGCGTTAATTCCATGGGTGGTATTTTTATCAGTGACATTGAGCTGAGTTGCCCAAGCGTTTGAGTTTGGAGTATGGTAACTAAAACTGATATTTAAATCTCTATCGCCAACCCAAGCTGGTGCACATGTGGCTCCACCGTCATCTTTAAGCGCTTGGATAGTCACACTTGAACCTTGGCAGCTAGTTCCATTAGTCACGCTGGATAATACAAAACCAGAATTTGAAAAGACAACTTCACAGTTTCCATTTGTATTGCAGGTAACAGGAGCTGATGGCGATAAGTTCGTTAAGCCTAGAGTTACAGTTGCGGCACTCGTTTGCTGTAAGCTAATCGATTTACTGCCTGTAAAAGCAGCTGAGTCAACGGTAGTTGTGGTACCCGAAATGGTTTTGGTTAAGCTCGCATTGGTGACTTGGTCATATAAAGTACAATTAGCGTCAGCGCAGGCTTTAACTGTAATATCTGCACTGGTACAAGTGAGTGCACTTGTGTCATGCGTTATCTCGTAATGATCAACCGTGGCGGCACAATCCACTGGGTCCAATGTTACTAACGCGTCTATTTCTGCTTCTGTCAGTGCACCTGTGTATATTCTAAAATCGTCAATTGAACCATGAAAAGATTGGCTTCCAGATCTCCAACTGCTTCCGCCTAAATGAAAGACTGAAGCGGATTGAGCGGCTAGTGCTTCAGTGCCGCTATCATCTAACTCACCATCTTTATAGACAGACCAAGTATTATCATTTGCATTAGATAAAATAGCTATGTGAACCCATTCACCTAAATCTGAGTTACTAAAGGTGGTTGAGATACTAGAGTTGCTGCCTGTTTTGTTGATGTCCCAATAAACAGTATTACCTGATTCCCACCTTGCTTCGTAGCCATCGCCAAAACCAAAAATTCGTTGGCGGCTAGTAGGAAAACTGTCAATCTTGAACCAAAATGCCACAGTACCGTTAGCCGGTGGGGCAAAACTAGGGGCGATTAATCTTTGGTTACTCGAGCTATCTAGATTTATAGAATAACCGTTATCAGCACATTGCCAAGTTGGATCTTGGTTGTCTGAACTATTACTGCTACCAAAGGTTGCATCGTAATTGTTACCACTGCTATCGCTTGCGGTTTGGCCGCTGCCAGAATCAAATGGATAATGGAGTAATAAGCTAGTAGTGGCTTCAGTATTCGAACTACCAGGTGTCGATGGATCACAGTTAGAATTCCAATCATTGGTATCCGTTTCACCATCTGTTATTGCGCAAGCTGTGCCATTATTTCCGGGAGGATCTATATCCGTTGTTGCATTTGGGTAATCAGTTAAGCAATCACTCCATAAATCAGCATTGTTATTATTATTGGCGTAGTGCAGGTAATGAACTAAGTTGTCAGAACTGTCGACGAGTAAGATTTCTTGAAAGTTGTTATGCCATTCAATATCACTATTTTGGTATTTGTTGGTGATACCGGATAAATGAGGGCTTTGAGTATCTTCAAAAACGATATAAGAGCCTGAATTAAAACTAGTGCTTGAATTAAACAAAGTTGCTTCGAATTGACTGCCATTACTCGTGCCGTTAGCCTTTATCTTCCAACCATTTAAGTCGACGCTGTTAGCGCTTTTAACATATAGCTCAATCCAGTTATTTTTATTTTCAATGTGGATTTCATTAATTATTACATCGGAAAGCTGACTACTTGCAACTGGGCAGCTGGAAACATTTGTTTGTTCGCAAGCGCTGCCGATATCAACTTGATTGGCATCACCTGCATATTCCACACTGGCACTGCTATTCATAGTTAAGCTAGAAACGGATAAACGACCCTTTACATAGGCATTAGAATTAATGACGGCTTTACCATAAATATTATTACCTTGTTTGCTATGCTCAACATAGACGAAGCCTGTAACACCTGAGTTGCTATTCAACACTAAACCATTAGTTTTATTTTGGCTGTGAATGAAAATAGCAAAGTCATTAGGGTCTCCATTTTTATTGATACCATCATTGTTTAAAGTGAGTTGACCTAAAATATGAAACCTAACACCACCCGTACCTCGGCTCGAATCAAACACTATAGAAGCATTACTATTCAAGGTTAACGAACCAAAATAATAATCACCAGGGGGAAAGAGCATGGCTTCGGCTGTATTTATCGTCAGTGATGTAAAGCGATACACGCTATTCGCAGCAGCAAAGCCTAAGGTTACGCCGCTGTTAACACTTACATTACCATTATGCTCTGAGCTTATTGTCGAGTCATTGTTATAGTCATACCAAGAGGTGTTGCTTGAGGCTAAATAACTAGGCATGGTTAAGCTATCGGAAGCGCTGCCACTTATGCCGCAGGTGACACCTGAACCGCAGGTATTATTTGCTATTTGATATTTTATTTTTTTAAATGGCAAATTTTGGTTATCTGGGTCATTGATGATTTGTGAGTTGCTATACATAGTCAGCTCACCTTGATTGTAGTTAGAGCCGATAGCACCCTTAAACACATCACTACAACTCGCCGCATACAAATAGCTAGGAAAATTGAGCAACAAGCATAAAACCAGACCCTTAGTGAGCGTTTTCCAACTCATAATTCTATTGCCTCAATGGTTAACTGCCGGCTAGTGGTAAAGTCGCCACTACTACAAGTGCCTGTACTGGTTAGCTCTATAATATCTCTCGAGCCATCGATGACATTATCTCTGGTTGAACAAGTTAAACTGACGCTGCAATCCGACATACCATAAGTACTAGGTAAACTAACGCTTGATGTAGTGACAGTGGTACAGTTAGTCGAGGATGAAGTTGTCAGTGGATAATAGCGAGATAAGCCAACTTCTATCCCAGTATGAGCAGCTTGTAACGCCCTCAAGCCTATTACTTCATATGCGGTATTGATGCCACCTATATTTATTAAGCGCATCACACCGGCAAGGATAATCGCCATAAAAACAATAATGAATATAGCAGAAGTTAACATGCTACCTTTTTGGCTATGTTTAGTTGCGCTAAATTTAAGGTGCATTAGGTACCTGCACTAAATGATGGAAAAACATATTCTCATTATCGTCAGTTAATCGCGAAAATTCCAAATAGATAGCAATTTGAGCATGGCGAATTAAGCTCGAATTGTCATTCACATGAAAAGGCGTTTCAGTTGCAAGTGAGTTGGATACATTTTCTGCCATTAACGCATAGCTAACATTGCTTGCCGCCTTTAACTGAGTCGGAGTTAGTTGGTTCGTTGTTGCAGCATAAGACTGGTAACGGTAAATATCATATTTGTCGCTATTTAGCTCCAAGCAATAACTTACAGGTGTCGACCAAATGTAATATCTTTGCGCGGGTGAAATATCATCAAAAGAGATAGCAGAAGAAAAACTGACAGTTTGGCTAGAATCCAGCGCAATCGCACTGACGCTATCTATAGTAAAAGTTTGGTTATTGCTTGAATCATAAACCTCATTTGCCGAAGTGGTAAATACACTAAACAGATTACCTGCCGCTAAGCTACCTGATGTTGGGCTGATCACAGAAACTGTAATATCGTCGCTATCAGCAGGGTTTTGAGGAATATCAATATAACGACCACTGGCTACTATGGGGACATATTCAATGCAAGCATATTCGTCGTTGTCAGTCAGGGTTCTGACACTGTAAGGTAAAGCAGTGCGTAACTCTCTGGTTAGTCGCTCAATAATAAAACGGCTATCATCTAACACAAGCTGGCGTTCGCTGACATCCAAATAATATCTCGCGCCCCAACTAATAAAACCAAAAGTAAAAGTACTTAATATGCCAAGCATAACGATAACTATGATCAATTCAATTAGCGTAAAGCCGTGGTTGGCTATTCGAGTTTTTACCTTCATTAGTAATTACTCCGATAGCTAGCAAATTGAATCTGGTTATTGAGCGGATCTGTCACTGTTACTCTAATCAATTTATGAGCACCAATTGCGGCATCGTCGACACCATCAAAGTTCGCATCGTAAAATACAGTGACACTCAGTTGGTAGTTAGCATAACTAGCCGATAAACTTTGGTTACCACTGGTGACAATTTCTATGATATCGGCTCCAGATTGAGTTAAACCATGATAATCGTCTACATCATCATAATCATCTCGGCTCGATTCACTGTCACTGCCTAAGTTAGCTGGGCTTGTGCAATTTACCGCACCAGTATCACTACTGCTGCATCTAATTAAACCGCCATTTCGATCTGAATTTTCATCAAAAGATTTTGCATTTATTTCGCTCAAAAGAGCAGAAGCAAGTTCTGATGCCCTGACTTGATGCCAAGGATCAGCAACAAATTTATTGCTATTCGTCAGCATATTGGTGAAATAAGCTAAAGCGATACTCATAACCAGCATACCAATAACTAGTTCGATTAACGAGAAACCAGCTGATGAAGTCAGCTTTGTGTGTTTATGCGGCTTAGCAACAGGCATCATCTGTGGATGTAACCTTGAGACTCTATTGTAATGGTATAGGCATCATTGTCGGTTAGCGTTAGGCTACAACCGACCGAGCAATCTTCCAAAGGTAAACCTAGCGAGCTAAAACGAATATCAAAATTACCAGAAATAGCCGAGCCATTAGCGGTAAATACGATATCAGCACTCGCGTCCTCAGCAGAGCTAAAACCTAAATAATTTGGTTCAAAACTCGTTGGAATACTTGAAGAGGAGCAATCTGTATTTTGACCAAAACGGGAAGCACTAACCAAAACTCGATGACAAGTGTCTTGGGTATTTTGCATAGCTTGCAGTTGAGTGTGGCGGAGTAAAGCAATAAGCCGAGAGCGAGCTTCTGCTAGATCTGAACCTGAAGAGATAAGCGACATCTTAGGTAGTGCGACTACCGATAAGATGCCGATTAAGAGGATAACAACGATAAGTTCAACTAGGGTGAAACCCTTTAGTGCGAACTTCATATTATTATCCTAAATTCTAGAAATGTTTTTTAGCAGCCTGTTGTTGTGGCGACTACAGTTGGTGGCACATCGGCATCTGTCGTTTCAGTATAAACAACTGTGCAGTTAGTTGTACCTGTTCTTGTGGCAGTATAAGTTGTACCTGAGCTTGTATCTGTCCAGCCAGCCGGTAATTCCATGAGACCTTCAATTGATTGTCGTGCAGGATAACCGTATTCTATCGCAACATTACTACCATTTACCGAAACATTAGCGGATGCTGATGTATTGTTACCAGCGATTAATGATTTTGCATGTACCATGTTTGAAATAGAATAAACAGATCCTTGTATCGACGAAGCGACTGACTTATGAGCATCATCTTGAATATCAATAAACTTAGGTGCTGCTGTCACTGCCAAAATACCTAAAATCACAATAACTATGATTAATTCAATTAGGGTAAAACCTTGAGCTTTTTTCATATCTAACCTCTACTGTGTATTAACTTAAATTTAGTTGATTCTATAAAATTTATCTATCGTTAAATGATTAAATCTTTATGGTTTTTAGTCATTTAATTAAAAAATTGCTTAATTCGTCATATTTCGCTTACTAATTGTTACTAAAAACGCTGACTTGGCCTGTTTGTGGCAAGTATTCAAAGCCATTGCCTGAACCACTGCCACTTGGGCTACTAGATCCATTTTTAATGGTTTGGACTAGGTAATAAAGGCAAGTGCTTTGACCACTGTTAGTGCCAGTTTGGGTGTAGTAGTCATTTTCGGCAAAATTTGAATTGTTATTGCCACTAAAGCTAGTCGTTATTTTTGGTGAGCTTTGTAAAATGCGAATAAAAATTTGTTGGCAATCATCATCTGTTAAAGCACTAGAGCTTGAATTATTGTCACTTTCTCCACCGGTTGGGTAGCCTTTTAAAGGGTCCACCGCCACTATCACACCATCTAAACTCACAGTAGCGACATTTGCTCCCGCATTACTGGCTGGTCGTCCATCTAGCTCCCATTGTGAGCGAACTAAACCAACTGCAGTAGCAAAACCACCCGCGACACCTTCTACCGTGGCATCTTCAGCATCATCTGTGACACTTAATAATCTAGGCAAAGCTGTTGCTGCTAATAAACCCAAAATGATGATTACGATAACTAACTCTATTAACGAGAAACCGCGTTGAGCTGTTAAATTCGCTCTTTGTATTTGTTGTGCCATTTCCATCTCCCAAAATACTATTTTTGCTCAATAAAACCACTTGAGGCGTTGTAGCTAATGATATTATCACCAACTAAATAATCACAAATCGTCTGTTTATGCTCTTCACGGTAGTAAACCAAAATTGGCTCTTTTACTATACTTAACGGCTTATCTAGTAAATCTAACCATATTTGCTCACAACCACTTTGATTCAGTGATGAAAGTTTAGGCCAACCTTGTTTATTCATCTTTAAGGTTAAGCCTGTAGATTCATCTTGCCAGTCTGAATACAAGGTAACTTTCTCTGCCCCTGCAGTTCGAAGCCACTCTAGATGAGCTAAATTGACTGCATCTCTAAATTCTTTTGCTGCCATATTAAAACTAACCTCAACCGCACTATTTTCAGTTGATTTAAAGTTAGTTAACCAAAGCATCATGAGTAAAAACATAATACCCACAGCAATCACAATTCTACCCATACCAAATTCGGCTGGTTTTATTTTAGATTGATGCTGGTGGTTGTTTTTCACATTTAGCCTTTAATTACATTCATCATATTCCACATCGGCATGAAAATACCAAGTGCCAAAATTAATACCATACCTGCGACTATACTGATTAAGATAGGCTCAATTTTGGCGGTTAAACTTTTTAAATCGAAATCAACTTCGCGTTCATAAAAATCTGCCACTTCGGTTAGCATCTGGTCTATGCTGCCAGTTTCCTCTCCGACTGAAATCATTTGTAACACCAATGGGGTAAACAGGTGACTTGCATTCGCGGTTCTGAGCAAGCTGTCGCCTTTTTCTATGCCTCGCCGCATTTTGAGAACTTGCTGCGACATATAGGCATTATCGACAGCCTCAGATACTAGATTTAGTGCTTGTGTAAGTGGAACCCCAGCACTGAGCATCATAGAAAACGAACGTGAAAAGCGTGATAACGTCGAGCGTTCAATAATACTGCCAACCGCTGGAATTTTGAGCTTATATTTATCCCATTTAACCGCACCAGACTCTGTTTTTATATATTGCCTTGCTGCGAATAATCCACCAAAAATAACAGCTATGACGACATACCAGTAGTTAACAAAAAAGTTTGAGCTGGATATCAGAATTTTGGTCATGGTCGGTAAATCAGAACCGAATTTTTTAAACATTTGGGCAAAGGTTGGGATTACCCAAATGTTCATCGCGAAAATAGCACCTGCAATCGCAACTAGTACCATTATTGGATAACGTAATGCAGATTGAATTCGCTTACGAGTTTCTTGCTCTTGTTCGTAATAGTAAGAAAGTTGCAAGAACGCTGCATCTAAATTACCTGTGTTTTCTCCAACGCTGACCATGCTGATAAAAAGTCGAGAAAATACTTTTGGATGTGCCGCAATCGCGTTTGATAAAGGTTTACCTTTTTCTAGATCTGCATTAACTAACTGCAAGGTACGGCTAAGCTTAACGGAAGTTGTAGTATCCGCTAAACCATTTATCGCCCTCATTATCGGAATACCAGCTTTGACTAGCGAGTACATTTGGCGCGAAAACATAACTAAATCAGCGAGTGTTACATTAGGCACAAAAAGCTCTATATTGGCCAATGATTGGCCACCATCACTTGATGATTTTTTCTCAAGCGAAATAGATAAAGGCATTATTTGCTTTTTCATTAAAGCTTCAGCTGCAGCGGCTTCGCTAGTCGCTTCTATTTGACCGCTAACTGGCTTGCCTGCATTTTTACCTTGGTAGCTATAACTCGCCATTATTCAGTGACCTGCTCTTGAGCTAAAATAGTTTGCGCTTGGCGATCGAGTTCGGCAATATTTTCAACCAGTTTTAGTACCTCTGAGACTGTGGTAACGCTTAATATGGCATAATCAAGCGCAGCTTGAGCAAGCGAATGATAATGCGGGCTTAATTTAGCTCTTTTAGAAAAATCTTCGGTATCATTACGTTTTAATGCATTCATCATGTCTTCATCGAGTTCTAAAAACTCGAAAACACCAACTCGGCCTTTAAACCCCACGTAATTACAGCTTTGGCAACCTGTGCCTTGGAAGAATGCTTGATGCTCAACACTTTCACCAGCAAGTCCAGACATCCAAACTTTCTCACTTGGTGTTAATTCGTAAGTCGTTTTGCAATCATCACAAATTCTTCTTATTAACCTTTGAGCAATAACCGCCCTGAGTGAGCTCGCGACTAAATAGCCAGGGGCATTCATATCTATTAAGCGAATCGCACTGGAAATGGCATCATTGGTATGTAGGGTTGATAGCACTAAGTGACCTGTTAATGCGCCGCGTAAACCAATTTCAACCGTTTCTTGATCTCGCATCTCACCAACCATGATGACATCTGGATCTTGGCGTAGTGCCGTTCTTAATACGCTCGCAAAAGACAGGTTTATTTTATTATTAATTTGGACTTGGTTGATTCTAGGTAAGCGATACTCAACCGGATCTTCAACTGTGATGATTTTAGTACTGGCTTGGTTTAGTTCGCTTAACGCGCCATAAAGCGTTGTGGTTTTACCTGAACCTGTTGGACCTGTAACCAATATCATGCCGTTTGGCCTATGGATAACATTTCGCACACGTTGCAAGATATCATCGGGCATCCCAGTTTGATCTAAAGTTAATACCCCGCCTGATTGATCTAATAAACGCATTACAACCGATTCGCCATACTGAATCGGCATGGTTGAAATACGCACATCTATGCTTTTGCCTTTAATTTTTACATTAAAGCGACCATCTTGTGGCAGGCGTTTTTCTGAAATATCTAGACCAGACATTAGTTTTAATCTGAGTACCAGAGCTTGCGCAATTCTGGCTTCGTTTAATACTGACTCTTGTAAAACACCATCAACCCTTTGGCGTATTCTAAGTTGCTTTTCGTCAGGCTCGATATGTATATCGGATGCTTTTACCTGAACCGCATCTTCGAATATGGTATTGAGTAATTTGGCGACTGTAGCCTCTTCTTCATCACCATCAGTACTAAAACCGCCAACTTCAAAATCTTCGGTTTCGTTATACTCATCTTGTAACTGTGAGGCGAAAGATTGTATGTCTGCCGTGCGGCGATACATATTGTCGAAAGACTCTAAAATTTGGCTTTCGCGCACCGCAACAATTTTTAATGACTTGTCGGTCAGTATTCCAGAAACCGCATCTATTGCGTTAATATCAGCTGGGTCACTCATTCCCAACGTGTATTCTTTATCTGATTCCTCGACCAACAAGACCCTATGTCGACGAGCTTGTACTTCTGGTATCTTTTGGACTGTACTGGAATCAATTCGACGTTGAGAAATATCCCAAAATGGTACATTTAACTGCTGGGCTAAAAAGGTCAGTAATTGACGCTCTGAAATAGCACCGGAGGCAATCAGAGTACCACCTAGTTTGCGTCCAGACTGTTTTTGTTGTTGTAGTGCGGATGTTAGTTGACCTTCGGTTATAATACCTTCTTCAACCAATAAATCCCCTAAGCGTTTTTTTAATTTAGGTTTTATCATGGTTGTATCTCTAACAATCTTTGCTGCGCAAATTCAAGCGATGCTTGGCTTAAGCCTGAATGACTTAGGGCAAGCTGATAATAATGAATTGCATCTTGGGTTTTGTCTATTTGGTCTGCAGCTATCGCTGCGCCTAATAACCAGTTTGATTGATTGGGATTTAAGCCGAGTAATTCTTGCCACGTTGTCAAAGCCGGCTGCCAGTTTTCTGTTTGTTGAGCCAGCAGCGCTTTAAACTGGTAAAAGTCTGAGTGCATACTGATTTCTGGTGTTCGGTTTGCAATTAATTGCCACGCAGCGTCTGGTTGTTCTATTTCAGTTAATATTCGAGCGGCTAAAAATGGATAGTCTAGATGCTCAGGGTAAGCTTGTATGCCTTGTTGCAAAATCGACAATGCGCTTGGATAATTTTGCTCACCGTATCTAATACTCATCCAAGTAATTCTTGCTTGATGAAAATCCGGCTTTAAGTTTAAAGCTTGTTTTAGTAGCTGTTCAGATTTAACAAACAAGCCTTTACTCAAAGCTTCTTTAGCTTGATTAAACTTGTTTTGAGCTATTTCTTCTGGTGTTTTAGTCGTTGCTGCAATGGACACTTTGGCTTTCGCTGGGGCCGTCGACTTTTGCTTAGGCTGAGAATTAGCTGTGTTATTTACTTTTTTCGAAGGCTTATTCGGCTCTGATTTGGTTTGGCTAGGTGTAAGTTTAGGTTCTACTAGTGTTGACGGTGGCGTTAACTTTGGCGCTTGTGTTGTTGACTCTGCTGAGGTGTCAGCTTTGGCTTTAACCACAGCTTGAACTATGTTTGTTGGTTTTTTAGCTTCAGATACTGGTTCTTGAACTTTCGATTCTACCGGTATTATTGCAGGATTTTGTTCAGCGTGTTTTGCTTCCATTGGTACTTTGGTCGCTTGATTAAAATAAAAGTACCAGCCAAGAATAGCGGCTATCGAAATCAGTAAAAATATAATGCTGATATCAAGCGGCTTAAATTTAGAGGTTAATTTTTTTTCAACCTCTAAGATAGGGTAATCTGCATCGGCAGTTTGCTTAGGCTGCTTGTCTAAGTTCTGCAACATTTGATTGATCACGCTCATATGCTTAACCCTATAACTAAGCCCAGGCTAATCAAGCTGACAAACCCTACGCTGGCTAGAGCAATTTGTTTCTGCTTGGTATTTAACGCTAAAAATTCAAACTTTTTGCTTTGACTTGCGGTTGATTCGGTATCCGATATAGCTGATTTTGCGTTGTCTAGAGTGACTTCCTTATTACTTTCACTAAAGGCCAGCATTAAACATTTGTGTGCCAGTACATTTAACAATCTAGGTGTGCCTTGAGTTGCTTTATATAAAAGCTGGCAAATTTTCTCAGGGAAAACCGGCATACCTTGGTACCCAGCGACTGTCATTCTATGATGCAAGTAAGCTTGTACCTGATTTTCAGCTAAGCCATCTAACTTAAAGGAAAAGGTGATCCTTTGTTTTATTTGACGCATCTTATGTGCATCGAGTCTTTCATCTAATTCTGGTTGAGCAAACAGAACAAGTTGTAGTAGCTTTTTGTTTTCTGTTTCTAAGTTGGTAAACAACCGCAGCACTTCTAAACTTTCGTCTGGTAAAACTTGTGCTTCATCTAAGATGAGCAGGGCGGTTTTACCTTGGCTAGAAATTTCCATTAGCGTGTTTTGAATTTGCTGGGTTAATTGGTTTAAGTCAACCGACTCAGTGTTAATTCCTAGTTCTTTCGCCAGAGCAATTCTCAACTCATCCGGTTGTAAATAAGGGTTTGGAATATAAGCCGTTATGAAGCCATTCGGCATGTCATTCATTAATTTACGACATAACAGGGTTTTACCTGTGCCAACTTCACCGGTAATTTTAATAAAACCTTCGCCCATTTTTAGCGCTGTCAGCAAGGTTTGTAATGCTTGATGATGGCTAGGCAAACCCAAGAAAAATTGAGTGTTTGGGGTTAAACCAAAAGGTAATTCTTTTAATCCAAAATGATACAAATACACTGATTGTTTACTCCGACTTGTACCATTTATCTAGTAAATCTGAAGAACGTTTTAATTGCTCTTGCCAAGTTCCAGCGCCAACAACAGTTGGCTTAATCATAATGATTAATTCTTTTTTCAACGATTTTTCTGTTTTCGATTTAAATAATTCACCTAAGTAAGGGATATCACCGAGCAAAGGTGTCGAAGCATCGACTTTACTGGTTAAGGTTTGCATTAAACCACCTATAACGACAATTTCACCACTGTTAGCTCGGATTATGGTATCTGACTCTCTGACATTACTTTGCGCTAGTGGCAGAGTGAAATCTTGTTGGTTTAATGTCACCACTTTAATTTGTTCGCTGGTGTCGATAACAGATGGGTGAACATGCAAGGTAACACTGCCATTTTCATCTATTTGCGGGGTTACATCTAAAGCTATGCCACTAAAGAAAGGTTCAAGCTCTATATTCGGCGAGGATGTGGTTGCTGTACCTGTTACCGTTGTCGTTGATACCTCGGTAACAAAGTATTCATCAGTACCTACTTTGATGACCGCTTTTTGGTTATTTGAGGCCGTTAATCTTGGGCTAGATAATACTTGAGCGTCGCCTTGCGTTTGTAGTAATTGGACTAAACCTGTAAAGTCACTTCTATTCACAGTTATGCTAGTGACGCCACCAAGTACACTCGATACCGCATTTTGGATACTACCACCTGAACGGCCAGATAAAACCGTTGTGTTATTTTGTGGACCCAGTATGGTTTGCCATTCTATACCTTGTTGGTAATCGTCGTTTAAGCTGACCTCGATTACTTTTACTTCTAGTATTACTTGGCGCTGCATTTGCTCTTCAGTAGCGGCTAAAAATTCTTTTATATTTCGAATTTCGTCAGGGAAAGCTCTTACTGTAACTAAACCAGCTTGCGGGTTTACTATTATGCTGCGGTTTTCGCTATCACCTATAAGTGTGGTAAGTGCCTGTTTAAGGTCTTTCCAGAAGTCATTATTACTACCTGAAACTATGGTCGTACCATTGCTAATATTACTACTACCAAAATCACTACTCGAATTATTCGCATTTTGCCCAGTAAGGCCTAAATTAGAATTACTATTTTGACCTCTAGAAGAGCCACCACTACTTTGTTGGTTGCCATTTGAAGCATTTGAAACACCACCAGAGGTAATTGAAGTATACGAAGCGCCACTACGCTGCATGGCTAGGTAATTGACTGATATGGTTTCTGTTCTTAAACCCGCAGGATAAATCTGTAGGATACGACCTTTTAATTTGATATCGTAGCCGTACATATCAGAAATAAGCTCGACCACTTCTTTTAGAGTGACTCCTTTTAAAGTTAAGCTAATCTCACCTGATGTATTAGGGTGAAGAATGACATTGAGTTGAGTTCCAGTAACTAAACTTTGAAAAAAGGCACCAATTTCAACATTTTGTGCATCTATGTCGAATCTTTGCTCTGCAACTTGCTCAGTACTAGACATTTGTTCGAGTTGCGGCATTAAGTCAGCTAAAACTTGAGCTGGAATCTTTTTCTTTTCCGACTTAGTTTCTTTTAAAGCTGAGTCAATCTCTGGCTGCAGCTGGGTTGTTTGACAGCTTGCGAGTAAATTGACCGCGATTATTAGGAAAAAAAGATTAATTCGCATTATTTTTTACACTTAGTTGGTTTTCTGAGAATGATTTTACTTGTGTTTTGTTAAGCAAAAGCTTTTGTTTTTTACCTTGGTTATTTAACAGCACGTAATTGTTTTCGATTGCGATTAATTTAACCTGATTACTCAGTCGATCGCCTACCTGGTATACCTTGTTATTGATGATAGCTGATCGTGCATTACCTGAATATGTTAATGCTTGTAATTTATAAACTTTATTTTTTTGTTTTTGAATAAAATTTGTTTGTTTTTGGCCTGCTTGGCCAAGCACACTAAAATCAGGCAGAGTCGGATCGACAAGATCAGCTAAGCTAACTCGGCTAAAGGTTGCCAAAATGAGTAATAGAGTTACTTGCTTCATAAGCCTATAAACTCCTCGGTTAAGCTCAGCGATATTATCTCTATGGTTAAAATACCATTGGGATAAGTTTCCACACTGTAATCAAAGTTTTGCCAATAAAAACGCCAAGGTAAAGATTCAACCTGTTTTAAAAATTGGTAAATATCTTCATATCTACCTTCTAATTTAAGCTTTATGCCATGTTGATATAAAACAATTTTCTCTTTATCGGCCGGTTCTATAGTTTCTGTTAGCTCTGCTTTATTGTTTAGTAAACTTTCACTCGGTATTGCGGCAAGGCTAATTATTTTCAGGTTAGATGTTTTGATTAACATACTTTCTAACACTTGAGTCATTTGCTCTGCACTAATTAATTCTGTTTTTAGCTTTTGAATTTGCCCTTCAACCAATTCTATATTTTGGTTTAATTGCTCAATTTGTTGCTTGAGTGGCAAATTTACATCTATTTTAAGTTGTTCTTGAAGCTTGAGCGACGTTGAGTTGAGCCGAGTTAGCTTTTGTTCAAAATTTGTCAGTTCAGCTTGTTGCTGTTGCCATTTTTGCCATGTTGGCTCTATAAACCAAGTAAAGCCGCCAAATAAAAAGAAAACTAAGCCAGCAGATAAAATCATCACTTTTTCACGGATAGAAAAAGCCGTGTATTTTTCGCTTATATTTTGCCATTGCTGTTGGGCTTTATTCATTCTGAATTGCCCCCTAATTTAGGTAGCGCTAGCTTAGTTTGCTGACTCATTTTATTGGTTTCGAATTGACTGGTGACTGAGAATTCAGTGTACAAACCATTATCGGATGCCTTTAATTCTAAATTTTTGAAGCTTCGACCATTAAAGTAATTAGAGCTACTGAGTTGCTTCAGCCATTTAGGTATTTTATAGACTTGGTTGCTTGCACCGTTGAGTTTGATGTCATCTTGATTAAAGCTTATCTTATTAAGCCAAACACCCGCTAAGCGTTTATGAGATAAATCAAACATCAATTTTGAATATCCGAATTTTTCACCTTTAGTTCTTCTATTTACTTCAAACATTATTTTTTGTTCTAACGCGAGTTTACGTTTTAAAATTTCAATGTTTTCAATTAACTTAGGATCTTGTTTTCGAGTCTGAATTGCACTATTGAACTCTTGGATCATAATTTCTTTGCTGTTAACCGATTGCTTTAATTGCTTGTGTTCAGCATCAACTTGCTTAGCTTCTTGCTTTACCCAGAAACTAAAAATGGCAACCAATAAGATACTGACAGTCCAAGCTACTAATACTTTGGTTAAAGATAGTGGATCTGGCTTTGGCTTAAATTCATCTAAATAAAAATTGATATTGCGTTTCACGAATCAACTCCATTTAGTAACTCTTTTGCAGCGCCTACGGTTGGATAGAAACCTTGATCTACGTCTACCTCTGGTAATTCGTCAGCAACCCTATTTTTGAGTGGTAATACGGGAATGGTAAAATTCTCGCCAATTTTATCGATTAATAAATTTTGGTGTGGATTCGAAACTGCAAGGTAGATTCTTTTTACTGGCGCTTGTCTTAATTGGCTTTCAAAATAATCCAATGAGCGCTGAATCTCTAAGCTTAAACTGTCTGATGCACCATGACTAATTTCTAGCTCTGCAAATTGCTCTAGATTGGTAAATCCTCTAATTCGTCTAAAAAAGAATAATTGACCATCTTTAACGATTTGCATTAATAGCTCTTCTTTAGGGTGATGGATAACTAGCATAGACGCATCTTCATCATTATTGAAAATATCTTGGTAAGCTAGCTCATCAACCGTGATTCTATGTAAGCTGTGGCAAGCTTTAGTCGCTATTTTAATTAACTCTTCAATAAATTTTTTCTTCGCCGCGATTAAATTGATTTTGTTTTGACCAAATATTTGGGTAGGTATATCAAAATATTCTATGACAACATCTTCTAAACTGCCTGAAATATAGTCTTTTGCTGAATATTTTAAAGCCGCAGCTATTTCTGCTTCTTCAACATCCGGCTTATCAACGACTAACATTTGATACTGGTCACCAGGCAAAACTATATTGAGTGTGGCGGTTTTTAGTAGTTCGTTTTTTAATATTTCTTCAATGCATTCACCCCAGCTAGTATCTGGCGTTTTAATTATTTCTTCATGGTGAACTGGCTTCTTTTGACCATTTAAGTATATGAGTAAATATAGGTGGGTACTGGTCATCATAAGCGCGGCAGTATGTGTAGCTGCACTTTTACGTTTTAATTTACCAATTAAGCTTCGAAAAATATTTGTCATAAAATCCAAGTTGGTATAAGCGTTGACTATATTAAAATAATGAACAAATTAGAGTTATTTATATTCCATTAATAATTATAAAAATCCATTTATTAAGATAGAAACACAACTTTAGATTCTGGTTACTCCGCCAGTACTATAAACATTCACGCTATATCATGTGTAATGAATAAGTATATAATCTAATTATTGCTTATTAATCACAGCTTGCCAATAAGATTTAATCAGGAAGTTTATTTGTTTCAAATACCTAGCCCAATTCAACAACTAAATTGTGAGCTTTTATCCAAACATAATGTTGAATTATTCATCAAGCGAGATGATTTAATTCATAATGTAGTTTCAGGCAATAAATGGCGAAAATTACAGTCATACTTGGCTTTGGCTCAAGCTCAAAGCAAAGATGTAATGTCGTTTGGTGGTGCTTATAGTAACCACTTACATGCTTTAGCCTATGCTTGTGCCCAGCTTAAGCTGAAAGTTAGCGCTATCATTCGCGGTGATCAAACAACTTCGCTTAATCCAACTTTGTTAGATTGCCAAGCTCAGGGGATGGCATTTCAGTTTGTTGATAGAAAAACCTATCAGCTTAGATATGACTCGCAATTTTTATCTGACTTACAGCAAGCAAATCCTAACTCGCTGATTATTCCTGAAGGTGGCTATGGCCAGCCTGCTATTGAGTCTGTTGCTCAGCTAGTTTCAGAAATAGACATAGATTTCGATACGATTGTTTGCCCTGTTGGCAGCGGAACAACTTTAGCTGGGGTTATATCAGCTTTAAAACCGCATCAGCAAGCAATTGGTGTTTGTGCAATCGCGAAAGGTGAATATTTAGCACAGCAGATAGCGGATTTAGTCCCTAAAACGAGTAAAAACTGGCAGCTATGGACAGAGTTTCATTTAGGCGGGTTTGCTAAGCTAAGCCCTGAGTTGCTGGCTTTCGTTAAAGACTTTTATCATACACATCAGATTTGCTTAGATCCTATTTATACCAGTAAAACGGTTAGAGCTTTATTTGAGAAAATAAGTACCAATGCTTTTAACGGGCAAAAAATTGTCTTGATCCATACAGGAGGAGTACAAGGGTGGCGAGGCTTTGAACAAAGAGGTTTGGTAAACATTAATTCGCTCTTTGGTGATATTTTACTTTAGCTGTTGTGTGAGGCGATACTACTTGGTGAGTAAGTTGGCTTCGGGTTGATTAAAGTAGTGGCCTTGGGCCCCTGCTAAATGTAGCTGTTTAATTACTTGCCACTCAGCTTCCGTCTCTAAACCAAATGCGAATATCTTTATATTAGAGCCGGCACATGTACCTTGTAAGCTTCTGATAAAAAGTTGGTTCTCACTTCTTAGGTTGATGTTTCTAACAATGCTTGAATGTAATTTTAAGTAGCTGACCGGGTGCTGTTTTAAGTAACTTGAGTTAAGTACATATTGGCCAACTTGATCTATCAACAACCTAACATTGAGCCTGTCTAACTGGAAGAGGATGTTTTCTAACTCTTCACTATGCGTGACTATCGCATGCTCTGATATTTCAATAATTAAACGTTCAGCGTGGTGGGCATGAATAGTTAAGTGATTTATTAACCATTGTTTAAATTCCAAGTTAAGTAAAGATTCAACGTGGACATTGACACTACAGCGGACGGGGCTATTAATATCTTGATCAAATAGTTCAAATAATCGATTTAAAACATACCTATCAATAGGCGTTACTAAACCGCATTTTTGAGCCATAGGCATAAATAAGCTGGCGTTTAGAACCTTGCCATCTCGGTTTCTTAATCTAACTAATACTTCTTGGTGATTGAGTTGCCGAGGTTGGATATTAATAACGGCCTGAAAATATAAGGCGAAACTCTGGTTGCTTAATGTCGATTCAAGCAAGGTGCGCCATTGTAACGAGCCCATAGTGACTGTTTTTACATTATCTTCATCCTGATACATAAACCAGTTACAGCTGCCTTGAAGCTGTGCTGCCCTAATCGCCATATCAGCTTCAAGCAATATTTGAGTCAGGTTGTCGCCTGATTTGAAGGTCGCCACACCTATATGGTAGAAGCTATCTTTATCAACTTCTTTGGGGAGCCGAACATGCTCAAGTGCTCTAAGTAAATGATTACAGAGTTGCTCTATTTCTCGGATGGCAATATTAGGCAAAATAATGGCTAAATCTTGTGAGCTATAGCGAGCAAAGATAGCTTGTGGATGTCTTCTTAGGCTTTGATTAATAATATTTGAGTATTGGTTTAACACTTCTATTGCTAAGTCTTCACCAAACTTCTCTTGCAGTTCATCGTAATGATTAAAACGAATGCCGATAACCGCGCCTTGCTCAATTTGTTCTTCAATATTGAGTAATGCTTCTAGCCTATTTTCAAAAAAAACTCGATTTCCAATCCCTGTTTCTGGATCTAAGAAGGTTTGAACCCGAATAAACTTGTCGACTTTGTTTTGTTCTTGTCTGGACCAAGAAAGTTCATCTAGCAGTTGGTTTATAACAGTGAATAAATCTTCGTGTTGGCTCTTATTTCTCGCTCTAGCCGACAGGTTTAACCGTCGCGCTTTTCTTTCTAAACTAAATAGCTGTTTTTCTGTGGTTCTGCTGAGTGACCAAAAAACTGAAAGGACAATTAGCCAAAAGCAAAAAAGGCTAACGGTAATAAAAATAATATGAGCCCCATCGACAACTATGTATCTTAAGTAAAAGCTTTTATTGCCCTCAATAGTGAAATTTTCGCTTTGTTGTGACCAATCTAACCAAGACTCTGGATTTAGTGGGATTCGCTTTTGTGTATCTAATTCGACAAACCAAGTCAATGTTGGATTGGACACTAGCGCTTGCTCTAATTCTTCTAGGCTAATCTCAGGTTTTAACTTAATTTGGTTAATAATATATTGATTGATTTGCTGCTCGGTAAGGTGGGAAATAGTTAAACACCAGACACTCACGCACGAAAGCATTAAAAAGCCTATGGCGATAGTGAATCTTCTTTGCCAAGCAAAGAGTGTTCTAGCTGATGTTTTTAGCGGAAGCGAGGCCATCCATTACCTGCATTACATTATAATTATTATTAAATAACTCTAACCTAAAATCCTATATTCGCAACTATTGGATGAAATTTATACAAAATAATGTTTATTAAGGAGCAAGAGGATAGCACTCAAATGCTGACAGGGTTATCTGTTATTAATCTATTGGCGTGGATACTTGGCAGTCGTTATAAAGCCTAACATTAGGTTTAATCTTAGGCTTTATGAGGTGGTTATTTCATGAATGAAAATAATTTAGAAAATAATCCAGCTTTTTCCGGTTTAATTTCTTGTGGTACAAAAATTCTCAAAGAGGCTGGTGCGCCTGGACCCCATGGCCACCAAGCAGCCATAACTTCTGGAGATTCTTCTTCACCAAAAAGAAGTTGATCCCTTTCCATATCGGCAAAAATACCTGCACCTTGTTTTACTTCTTTTGGTGCTTTTTTGATATTTTTATTATTCCATTTTTGAGAAAAATGTTCCTTTAATGTTTGACTAACTTCAGGCATTAAAGGTTTAGGAATTTCGGCAATTAAAGCATCAAATCTTTGATCTGGTTGCCATTCAATTCCCTTCGGTAATTTAGCTAATAAACTATCACCGTGTTGTTTAATCATTTCTTGATTAACACTCATTTTTCTAATTCCCGTTACAAACCAATCCCATAATTTTAGCAGAGTAAGGGGAATATAAGTATTAAATAATTTATGATTTAGTTCTCATTTTAGCTAAAAGCGCTTAATCTATTGATTAGGATAAGTATGTGGGATTTAGGCATGAAAAAAATAATCAGTAAAGTTTGCCAACTTGTAATTTTAATTGGGTTTGTTTGTTCTGTTAATGCTAAAGATTTAACTTCTAATGAAGTTGAATTATGGTTAAAAGCGGCACCTCAAGTTATGTCTTGGTTAGAGCAAAATAAAAGTAAAATGGCATCGGATGATAAACTAGATTTCCTTAAATCTAGTCCGCAACAGGTAGCTGAATACGCGACTCAAATGTTGCAAAAACATGGTTTATACAAAGATTTTTCTCAATTATTAAAGCAATATGGTATTCAGAACCAAACACGATTTTTTGAAATACAAACTCAAATTATGCAGAGCTTTATTGCGCTTTCAGCTCAACAAGCAATGCCTCAAGGCATTAACAAAGAGATGATGGATGCTTTGTCTCAATTAGAGAATTCAGATGCACTGACTGATGAGCAAAAAGCCCAAATGAAACGTCAAATGATGAATATGATGGGACAAGCGATGCAATTAGAACAGCAAGCAAAAAATAGCACCCAAGATATGAAGGTGTTACAACCCTATTTAATTCAAATTAAACAAATATTTTCTGCATTAGAGTAAGTTTACTATGTCTGTTACTGCAATATATCCGGGGACTTTTGATCCTATTACCAATGGGCATTTAGATCTAATTGAGAGAGCAAGTAAGCTTTTCGATAAAATTATCATAGGTGTTGCTTATAGCCCAACTAAAAGGCCACTCTTCAGCCTAGAAGAGCGGGTGGAGATGATCCAACAAGTAACAAGCGAATTAGAGAATGTTGTCGTGATTGGCTTTACTGGTTTGTTGGTTGATTTAGCGAAACAAAACAAAGCGAGCGTATTAATTAGAGGCGTTAGGGCTGTCGCAGATTATGAATATGAATTTCAATTGGCAAATGTTAATCGTAGTTTATACCCAGAATTAGAAACTATCTTTTTAACGCCGATTGAAAAAAATAGCTTTATTTCTTCAACTATAGTGAAGGAAGTTGCCCGTCATGGTGGTGATGTTTCTGGGTTTGTTTCTGAGAGTGTGGCTGCTGAGCTGGTAAATAAATTATCTAGAGTGAGTGATCAAGACAAACATTAACAATGTATTTTTAATACTTCACTTTAATCTGTTTTTGCTGATTAGATCTTCTGCCGTGTTTTTCAGACAAAAAAAGCCCATATTCATAAATGAAGATGGGCGATAGGGTAATACGAGATACAAGAGGAACACATTTAAATACAACATAAGAATAGACGCTGCTTTTTTGTATTAGTTCATTTATTGTTGGTTTTTTCTTTGATTATTTTTTTGCTTGTTTCCTTGGATGTTTAACAAATCGTTTCATTGTTGTTTTTCGGGTAAAAAAAAGCCCATGTTCATAAATGAAGATGGGCTAAAGTGAGACATGAGATACTACAGGAACACATTTAAATACAACGTAGGAATAGACGCTGCTTTTTAGCATTAGTTCATTTTTTGTTGGTTTTTTCTCTGATTATCTTTTTGCTTGTTTCCTAGATGCTTAACAAATCGTTTCATTGTTGTTTTTCGGGCAAAAAAAAGCCCATGTTCATAAATGAAGATGGGCTAAAGTGAGACATGAGATACTACAGGAACACATTTAAATACAACGTAGGAATAGACGCTGCTTTTTAGCATTAGTTCATTTTTTGTTGGTTTTTTCTTTGATTATCTTTTTGCTTGTTTCCTAGATGCTTAACAAATCGTTTCATTGTTGTTTTTCGGGCAAAAAAAAGCCCATATTCATAAATGAAGATGGGCTAAAGTGAGACATGAGATACTACAGGAACACATTTAAATACAACGTAGGAATAGACGCTGCTTTTTAGCATTAGTTCATTTATTGTTGGTTTTTTCTCTGATTATCTTTTTGCTTGTTTCCTAGATGCTTAACAAATCGTTTCATTGTTGTTTTTCGGGCAAAAAAAAGCCCATGTTCATAAATGAAGATGGGCTAAAGTGAGACACGAGATACAAGAGGAACACATTTAAGTACAACATAGGAATAGACGCTGTTTTTTAGCATGAGTTCATTTTTTGTTGGTTTTTTCTTTGATTATTTTTTTGCTTGTTTCCTAGGATGCTTAACAAATCGTTTCATTGTTGTTTTTCGGGCAAAAAAAAGCCCATGTTCATAAATGAAGATGGGCGACAGGGAGATACTACAGGAACACATTTAAGTACTACATAAAGATAGACGATATATTTTTAGAATAGTTCAAACTTATTTAATTCTTTTGTGTTTTATTCGAATCTTTAGCTGAATGTGTTTAACCGAAATGAGTAAATTATTGAATTATCGAGTGTTGTAAATTTTTTCAGGCTAAACTTTAATTAAATATTAGCAATTAATGCTAACAGCCCTGCATCAGAGGAAAGCTATGTTTTCGACTAAAGAGATCAAATTCTTACAGACTGAATTGAGCAAGTTTGTCAGTCGTACTCAACAAAGATTAGATGCACCAGAAGTTGAAGGGGATAAACGCGTTGCGATTGAATCAAGATTAATTACTGTTGTCTCCATTTTAAACAAAATAGAGCACCTTGATAATAAATCTGAAGAAAAACCTAAAGTGCGCAAGCTGCTACTCGTTGATGATGTTGAATCAATGCGCAAAGTCAATCGTCACTTTTTTATGAATATTGGTTTCAAGCAAGTCGACTTAGCAGAAAATGGTTTACGAGCATTTCAATTATTGAAACAAGCGTATGAAGATCAAGAGCCTTATCAACTCATTGTTTCTGATTGGGAGATGCCAAAAATTTCAGGTTTAGAATTATTGAAGATGGTTAGAATGGATAAAGATTTATGGAAAACGCCATTTTACTTAATTTCTTCGATATCAGAGAAACGACATATCTTAAATGCAATTAATACTGGCGCAAATGGTTACATGGTGAAGCCAGTTAACCAACAGATGATTACCGAAAAATTCAAATCTTTTTTAGAATAAGCATAATATATTTGCATTTACGGCTTTTTAATATTATTTTGAACGTTGTTTTATTTGTTGAGGTTATCATGGCGCGAAGAAGTGATCATACTAGAGAAGAATTAAAGCAGCTTATTTTAGACAGGGCTTTAGAGCATCTGCAAACTGAGCCGATACAAGGACTAAGTTTGCGTCAATTAGCTAAAAAAGTCGGGTATGTACCTAGCTCATTACTGAATGTATTTGGTAGCTATAATTATTGCCTGCTTGCTGTAAGCGGCATTGGGTTAGATCGCTTAACAAACTATTGCCAAAGAGCGATTGAGTCTAGCACTCAAGCAGAGACTAAAATTGCAGCTATGGCGCTAGCTTATTATCAATTCGCAACTGAACAAACCAATTTATGGCGGTTAATGCTAGAGCTTAAATTAGCTGAAGATGAAGAAATCCCAGCAAATCATTTAAATAAAATTACCCATTTGTTTGGTTTACTCGAAGTGAGTTTAAAACAGTTAAAGCCAGGTTTAGATGAAACTGAATACACAGATGCAAGTCGAACACTTTGGGCCTCTGTTCAAGGGATTACACAAATGTCACTCGATGATAAATTATTTAGTCAGCCGCTACTGGGAGAGAAACTGATTACGGATTTAGTGCGTCATTATTTAACTAGTTGGCAAAAATAAGGAAATACCATGTCACAATCTATTTTTAGCTTATTAAAAGAAAAACGATTTTTACCTTACTTCTGCACCCAAGCTTGTGGCGCAATGAATGATAATGTGTACAAAAATACTCTGCTATTGATTGTGGCTTTCCTGCTCCCTCAAACCTCTAATTCAAGCTTAAGCTCTGATGTTATTATCAATTTGGCCGCAGCTTTATTCATTTTACCTTTTTTCTTATTCTCGGCGCATGCGGGATTAATTGCCGATAAAGTTGAAAAATCCAATTTGATTAAAAGATTAAAATTATTTGAACTCGGAATTATGTGCTGTGCGGCGTTAGCCATTTGGTTTCAGCAGGTTGAGGTGATGTTATTACTATTATTTTTAATGGGTACTCAATCTGCTTATTTTGGACCAGTTAAGTACGCTCTGTTACCTCAGCACTTGTCAAAGGAGCAACTGGTTCAAGGCAACGCTTTGGTTGAGTTAGGTACTTTTGTAGCGATTTTATTCGGTACTTTAATCGCAGGTGTTTTAATCGGCTTAGACAATGGCACTTTATTTGCCGCTTGCTTAGTTGTTAGCTTAGCTTGTTTAGGGCTTTTTTCTGCCCAATTTATTCCTCACGCCAGCGCAGCTAATCCTAATTTAAAAGTTAAGTTTCAGCCGTTTCGACAATCTGTCTCTGTGGTTAAAATCGCCAAACAAAATAAAGCCGTTTTTTTATCCATTTTAGGGATTAGCTGGTTTTGGTTTTTAGGCGCAACCTATTTAACTCAATTTCCTAATTTTGCAAAAGTGTATTTAGCCGCAGAACCTGAAGTCGTTTCTATTTTGCTCGCTATCTTTTCGTTAGGTATAGGCTTAGGCTCTTTACTTTGTAGCAAGTTATCTGGTTCTGATATTGAGTTAGGATTGGTTCCGATTGGCTCGATTGGCTTAACTGTGTTTGGTTTAAATTTGTTAATTTCAACGCCAGAGCATGCCTATTTAACAACTCAATCTGCGTTTGATTTTATCCAAAATCCGGATAACTGGAGTGTCATGGTTAACCTCGGGTTAATCGGTATTTCAGGTGGGCTTTATATAGTGCCTCTTTATGCCATGGTTCAAAGTAGAAGTGACTCAAAACAGTTAGCTCAAGTGATAGCAGCAAATAATATTTTAAATGCCTTGTTTATGGTGATGAGTGCATTATTCGCCATAGTTTGTCTTGCTGTGATTGAATTAAGTATTCCACAGCTGTTTGCGGTGATGGCGGTATTGAATGCCTTAGTTGCCTTATATATTTATCAGCAAGTCCCAGAGTTTACACTCAGATTTATGATTTGGTTGCTGTCTCATACTATGTACCGAGTGAAAACGTCTGGCTTGAATCACATCCCAAAATCTGGCGCTGTGGTTTTAGCGGCTAATCATGTTAGTTATGTCGATGCGTTAATTTTAGCCGGAGCCTGTAAAAGGCCGGTTAGATTTGTTATGGATAAAAGTATTAGTCAGATGCCAGGGCTTAAATACTTTTTCAAGCACGCAAAAGTTATCCCGATTTGTAGCCCTAAGCAAGATATAGCGACTTATAATTCGGCATTTGAGCAAATCCACCAAGCACTTAATAATGACGAAGTCGTGTGTATTTTTCCAGAAGGTAGGCTGACCGAAGACGGCGAACTGAATGAGTTTAGACGAGGGATTGAACTCATTATTCAACGCGATCCTGTGCCTGTTGTTCCTATTGGATTAATTGGTTTGTGGGGATCTTTTTTTAGTCATAAAGACGGTCATGCTTTAACCACTAAACCCAAACGATTTTGGTCAAAAATATCCGTTAACATAGCGCAACCAATTCCTGCAACGCAGCTTAATGCGGCTGACTTACAAGTTAAAATTCAGTCTATCTTAGACGCTAAAGAACAGGTGGTTTCCTATGCTTAGAAATTACTTACGCTTAATTATATTTTCTTGCTGTCTGTTATCGGCAATCCAAATACCTGGGTTTATTCAACAATATTCACTTATTTCGAAAGCTAGGCTGGCCGAAGCGCAATTGAACTTGGCAGGTTTTCAACAAACCGCAGATAAATTTTTTGGCGGCAGCTTAGAAAAATTAATTGTCTATTACCAGCAAAGCGACGATCAAGTGATGCAAGCCGATGGCGTCAATATAGATAGTATTTATCAAAGGGTTGAGTTACTAAAAGCTGAAACTGAAATATTAACTCAAGCCGAATATCAAATTGCGTGGCATTTATTGCAAAACCCTAATCCAGAGGTCATGCAGCAAGCTAAGCAAGAATATACTTATATAGTTCCACTCAATACCAATGCGATAGTATGGGGCGCTTTAGTGGCAACTATGGGATGCTTATTGTTCGACCTAGTATTAAGTTTTGCTTTGTTAATGTTAGCTAAACTCTTTTCTGCTGCTGGGGTAAAGCAAAATTAAAAAGAGCAGGTTAAATAGAGTAAAACCGACGAATATTCGCCGATTTTACTCTGACAGCTTGATATTGAGTAATTAGCTAATTAAATTGTCCAATACGCTGCATTTCATTTATCCCAACATCTTCCATGGTTTGAGTGCTACCGTCACGCCATACAACGGTAATTTTTTCAACCTGATTTGCTTTGGCTAAACCAAAGTGGCATATATTCATAACACTTTGCGAATGCGATGCACTGTGCGAACCAATTAATTGAAACTGTTGGCTGTCAGCCGTTGTGACAGTGACTTTTGCGCCTAAAGGATCAATACCAGTGGCAGAGTAACCAACTCGCAATAATAAAGAATTCATACCTGTCAGGTCTGTTTGATTTTGGTATAAATGCCAACGACCATTGTCGTCATCGCCACTTAATAAATCTAGCTTGCCATCAAAGTCGTAGTCAAAAGCTGCGCCCATATCACCGTGCGAATCCATGCCTAATTCAGTCGCAGCGCCATGCTGCATTTGTGCTTTAAATTGGTTGTTGCCTTGATTGATAAATAATGCATCTGTGACGCGCTCTTTTAATTCACCAAAACGATAAACAAAAAAATCAGCTAAGCTGTCGTTATTAAAGTCACCTGTTACTACTCCCCAGTTATTGTCTTGCGAGACACTAGGTAAATTTTCAGATATATCTACAAATTTGCCGTTATCGTTTCGTAATAACACGTCTGATAAACCTAAGCTTTGTGGAATCCAATCAGCTTTATAATCTTCAACACCTGAGAATGATGCACGTATATCCCATGCAAGATTATCTGTTAATTTCCATTCTACACGCCACTCACCGTTACCAAGATAACCTATATACCAGCCAGTTTCGGTAATTTCAGTTGGAAAACCTTGTGCTTGCTGTTGGCTAATACTCACGGCTTGTGCTGGTGTGGTTATTTGAGATTTACTTTCACCTAAATAAACCGGCATAAACTCCATTCGCTTAGCGCGTGGAAAATGGGAGAAATCGGTTAAGGTTAAGTCACCGTTGGCATGTAAAGTTAAGCCATCTTGGCTTTTATTGCCTTCGTCGCGTAGATCTAATCGTCTTTTTTGTTTATTAAAGGAGATCGCATTATTGGCAATAGTGTAGTACAACTTGCCACGGGCAAAGTAGTAATCTAAATCGCCGTCGTTATCTATATCTGCTTGTGCTGCGGTTAATACGCCATGGTAACCATCAGGCGCTTGAGGGAATACTTCAGCAGTAACGTCTTTAAAATTAAAGTCTCCGTTACCTTGCCATATAGATGTGGCGTGGTAGGCATTAAAGGCAATTAAATCAAATTTACCGTCATTGTTAAAATCGGTAATTAACACTCTTTCAGCGTCGATATCTTCAAAACCAGAACTCGCTCGGTAAACAAACTTACCGTTTCCTAGGTTTTCAAACAGTATGTTGCGCGGCACATCTTCACTGATCATTTTTTCGGCATTCACTTGCATAAAGTCTAAGTCGCCGTCGTTGTCTATATCAACCCAGCGCACTGCACGACCACGCGCGCCCATTTCCGATAAACCAGCTTCAACTGTGACATCGGTAAATTCACCATTATCGTTGCGCAATAATCTTTGTGGTTGTGGTGTTGTGCCGTTACCTCCTCCTAACGAAATCAATACATCCTGATCTCCATCTAGGTCATAATCACCAGCTGCGATTCCGTGCAAATCTACTATTGGGTAAATATCCTTATTTTTACGATAAGTGCCATCACCATTAGCCATAAATAATTCAATTGGCGTCGTATTATGATTGGTTAATAACAAATCGTAGTGACCGTCATTATTGATATCAGCAATAGTGGGGCCACCATACTTCCAATTTGCTTCAGTTATCAATCCAACTTGTTGAGATACGTCATTAAAAACAATCTTGCTTTTGGTCATGTTAGTTGTCATGTCTGTAGTGCTGCAGCCTGTTACTCCAAGTGCAATCACAAGCATAATCTTATTCTTTAAAGCCATTACTTATTCTTCCCTTATTTAAAATTGTTAACATTATACACTTCATGGTAACAAAATAATTAAGGCTAAATAATTAAGGTGAAATAAATGTGTGGCTTTACCACGTCAACATTCTCTCCACTATTTAAAGGAGCGGGTTAGAAGATGAAGAGTCATCAGTCGTTTGATTTTAATTTTTGGTTTAAGACGGTTGGGATATACAGATGGAATATTATTTAGGAAGCTTATTAAGTTATTAAAGAGAAGCTAAGTATTCAGCTTCGAGTATCTTTTTTAGTTGCTCTAACTCACCAGACTGCTGCATTTCAATTAAAACTTCATTTAGTAAACCGACTAACTTTTCATGCTTTTTATGTAAAAAATGATAAACATAACGTTTTTCAAGTATTGGGCCGACTGCTTCTACATCATTAATTTTAAGTGTTTTTAATGCGACAAGTGCTGTGAATCTATCAACAATCGCTATATCCGCTCTGCGCAAGTGAATAAATTGCATCAAGCTCTTAATTGAGGTTAATGCATGGTCTTGTTTAGCAATGTTTTTAAATGGGTCTGCATACTTTCGCCCTCGGGTATAAGCCAAAGTGTAATTTGATAAGCTATTGATATTTTCTATTAAAACTTTAGAGTCTCGGTGACTAAAGGCTTGAATATCAATTGAAGAAACAGGTGTGGGTACTCTCAAAAGCAAGGGTTTATGTTTAGCAAAATCTTTTACCCGCAACAATTCACCATCTAAATTTCCCTGACGACTTTCTCGCTCAGCTCTTTTAGCTGGCATACGTACTATATCGATTTTATAATCAATTTTTGCGTAAATATAAGTTAACATGCGTTCAGCGACTGAGACACCTTTAGCTTCATCAATTGCTATCATACGCACTTGTTTTGGCTGAGATTTTTCAGCGGTAACTGAAAAGGGCGCAGCGAAAAACAATATAACGAATAAAAATTTAATAAGGCCCTCCCATAAAACACTTAACTAAAAAGTTATACTTACATATTTAAACTTGGACGAAAAGTAAACGATAGTGATTGTTACACGAATCCTAGGATGGGATCTGTTTATAAGCAATAAAATGCCTCAAAAAGAACAGTTATCTGAACTTAACACAATTGTTGTAGTAGGCTTTGATTGGGTTTAGCTATCGATCAAAAATGAATAAGCTAACAGTGTGAATAGGAGGTGGACAGGCTTTAACCTATTGATTTAATGTTTTCTTAAGGATCCTGTTTTGTTGGTTAATTTTTTACCCAACGTCCAAACCTAGCTATTTGTTGTGGCGCATATTCAAGTATCCAACTCCGATTTGATGATATAGCCAAAACTTGTTGATCACGGAAATACACAGGCAGCTCAGGTAAAAACTCTGACCAATTTAAATAATGTAAGTTTGACCAAGATAAATCGGTGATAATTAATTCAGTTGTTGAAGAGATTTTTTTATTCTCTAACCAAGATACTAGGTTTTCTTCATGTTTCGGCTCTTCAAATGACGCTACTACCCACTCACTGGTTTCATCAACACCATTTTCCCAATTTACTTCAAATAAATGAGGCTCAACAAGCTTTCTCAAATCTCGAGCTCTTAAATTTGGGTTTAGTAAGTCAACCATGAGATATTACCTAACGCTCCACGAAGGAGCTATTACTAGTTGGCTAAAATGTGAAGCGAAACGAAACCGAGCCGCTTTTACCTTCTGGAATTTCTGTAAAATATCACCCATGCCCAGCTAGCTACTATTTATACTGTTTGGCTATGTATTTTGAACTGGCGGGTTTACTATCGGCATAACCCGTTTTTTCTACTTTGGGTAATTGTATTTGTTCGAAACTGGTTTCTTGGTAGTCGAATTGGCTCAGTAAGTGAGATATACAGTTTAGTCTAGCAAGTTTTTTATTGTCTGCTTCTACCATATGCCAAGGACTTGCCTGAGTATCTGTCGCGGCTAACATGGCTAGTTTTGCTTGGCTGTAATCTGCCCATTTTTCTCTCGCTTTTAAGTCCATTTGGCTGAATTTCCATCGTTTTATGGGATCGTTTAAGCGAGATTTAAATCGCTTTTCTTGCTCGTCGGCTGAAACAGATAACCAGTACTTAATTAAAATAATGCCAGAATCTATCAGCATTTTTTCAAAATGGGCGCAATTAGTTAAAAAATATGAATATTCCTCATCGGAGCAAAAGCCCATTACTTTTTCAACCCCAGCTCGGTTATACCAACTGCGATCAAATAAACATATTTCTCCTGCGGCGGGCAAGTGTTGAACATAGCGTTGAAAGTACCACTGAGTTTTTTCTCTCTCAGTTGGGGCTGGCAGGGCGATTGTTTTTACTTGTCGTGGATTGAGCTTTTCGCTAATCGTTTTTATCATCCCGCCTTTACCTGAAGCATCTCTTCCTTCAAATATCACAACGACTTTTAAGTTTTTTAACTTAACCCAGTGCTGAAGTTTGACTAATTCTATTTGCAGGTTTGTAAGATGCTTTTGGTAATCGCTTTTATTCATAATTTCGTTTTACTCTGGTAAGTAACTAAATAGCTTTTGCTTATCTTCAACCGAGAGTGTCCGCATTTTTTGTATATTGTCTTCTGGAATTTGGTCGACATCTGGGTGGGTTTCTACCGCTATATCTAAACTGGATTCACGCAGTATATGTAGCAAAGGGAAAGGCGAACGATTGGTTAAGTTTTCGGCGTCGTCTTTATCTGTTCCTGCAAATTGGTAGTCAGGGTGAAAACTCGCTACCTGAAATTCGCCACGCCAATTGTTGTCATCTATTAGTTGGTCGGCGGTATCTAAAAAATCATTGTAATCGTAAAAATCTTCAAGCTGTTGAGTAATAACCAGTATGCTGGTTTCTATCTTAGTATCTTTTTCTAACAGCTCTATTTCTGCAGCTAAATCCATTAATAGATCTTGCTGCTTGAGTGCGTGAGTTTCTTGTATTCGGATTTGCTTTTTCATGTGTGGCTTTTTAGCAAATGGGCATAAGTTTAGGCCTATCACTACTTTTTCGAGCCATTGTTTGGTTTGTTCTGTTGGGGTCATAAATACTTTTGTTGAGTGAATAGATAAGTTTAAACTTAATACTACAGATGTTTTCCTTTTTTGGCATAAAAAACGTTAGAATTAGCCATCAAAATTTTTATAGGATTTATCGCATGGTTATGACAGCTTCCAACATGATGGATTTAGGTTCATCTGCTCCAGAGTTTGAATTAAAAAACACAGAAGGTTCTTTTACTAAGCTTACTGAAGTTAAAGGCGATAAAGCGACGGTTGTGATGTTTATCTGTAACCATTGCCCATACGTGATACATATTGCTCCTCAGATCGCTAAAATGGCTAAAGCGTATGCGAGCCAAGGTGTTCAGTTTATTGCAATTAATAGCAACGACACCGAAACTTATCCAGCAGATAGCTTTGAAAATATGATCAAGGAAAAAGCAGCGCGCGGTTATAATTTTCCTTATTTGATTGACGCAGACCAAAGTGTTGCCAAGGCTTATGATGCAGCCTGTACACCAGATATTTATGCATTTGATGCTAATTTAAAGCTAGTTTATCGTGGCCAGTTTGACGCTTCTCGCCCACATAGAATTTCATCTGGCAATTATGATTCAAGCGTTAATCCGTCAACAGGTAAAGATTTAAGCCAAGCCTTAGATGCAATTGTTGCAGGCAAGCCAGTGCCAACGGAGCAACTTGCTTCAATTGGTTGTAATATTAAGTGGAAGGTTGGTAACGAGCCAAGCTAAGCTAAGCTAAGCTTAAGCTCGTGACATGTTAGACAATAAAATAAAGGTCTACTTTATTTTAAAAAGAACTGATAGGCAGGGTTTTCGCTTTCATCCCTAAATTGATAACCTATCTTAGTGATATGGCTAGTAAACTCAGCCATGTCACTGTCTTTAACATCAAATCCGGTTAATACCATACCACTGGCTGCACTGTGGTTGCGGTAATGGAATAAAGTGATATTCCAACGCTCTCCAAGTGTTTGTAAAAAGCTTAATAATGCCCCTGGGTACTCAGGGAAATCGAAGCTAAATAAACGCTCGTTAGTTAGTTCTGGCGCTCTGCCGCCAACCATATAGCGCACATGTTGTTTAGCGACTTCATTATCAGATAAATCAAACCAGTCAATGTTGTTTTGTTTTAGCTCGGCTAATACTTCTTGTAATTCATCTTCGCCACGACGGAGTTTTAAACCGACGTAAATATGTGCTGAACTACTTGGTGCGTATCTGTAATTGAATTCTGTAATGGCTCGTCCACCTAAGATCTCACAGAATTTTCTAAATGCGCCTTTTTCTTCAGGAATGGTTGCCGCTATGATAGCTTCTTTTTTCTCACCTAACTCTGCGCGCTCTGATACATATCTAAGCGTGTGAAAATTGATATTAGCGCCACATAAAATACCTGCAATTTGCAGTTTGTTTTGGCTGGCTTCAGGGTTATTGGCTAGCCACTTTTTGATACCGGCAACCGATAAGGCACCAGCAGGTTCGGCAATAGCTCTGGTATCATCAAAAATATCTTTAGTAGCTGCGCAAAGCTCATCACTAGTTACTGTGATAACTTCGTCAACATACTGTTGGCATAAACGGAAAGGTTCTTTGCCGATAATCTTTACTGCAACACCATCTGCGAATATACCGACTTTGTCGAGCGGCGTTGGTTCGCCATGCGTTAGTGCTTTTTGTAAGCAAGCCGATTCATCTGATTCAACTGCGACAATTTTTATATTTGGCTTAAGTTGTTTTAGATATACCGCAATACCAGCAGCTAAACCACCACCGCCAACTGCAATAAAGACAATATCTAAATCACGTTTTTCATCGAATAATTCTTTCGCTATTGTTCCTTGCCCTGCAATCACATCTGGATCATCAAATGGTGGAACATAAGTATAACCTTGCTCTTGCGCCAGTTGCTGTGCATGTTGGCTAGCAACGTCAAAGCTTTTACCGATTAGGACAATATCTACCCAATCACCACCAAAGCTGCGTACTGCATCCACTTTGATATCTGGTGTGGTTTCAGGCATACAAATCGTCGCTTTTACTTGCATACGGTTTGCAGATAACGCCACGCCTTGAGCATGGTTTCCAGCTGATGCTGTAATTACACCTCGGTTTTTAGCTTGTTCAGACAAGTTAGCTATTTTGTTGTATGCGCCACGTAATTTAAATGATTTAACCGGTTGCTGATCTTCCCGTTTTAGCCAAATGTCGTGACCAATTCGTTCTGACAAACTCGGCATAAAGTTTAAATCTGTGTTGCGTGCAACATCATAAACTGGCGCGAGCAAAATTTTACGTAGATACTCTGGTGCGCTTGTGGTGTCTGAGCTCATGCTATTTCCGTTAGGTTAGTAATGATTTTCTAGCTGAATTGAAGCCCTAAATTGAACTGATTCAATTTAGGGCGATAGGTTTGGAGTTGTTTATTTTTCTAAAATGCTGCGATCGCGAACGGCGCCTTTATCAGCACTTGTTGCAAAGAAGCCGAAAGTTTTTAACGCGAACGATACTTCACGTTCACGATTTTCTGGCTGCCAGCCTTTTGCATCTTGTGCTGCACGTCGAGTCGCTAACTCTTCTTCGCTTACTTCTAGCTCAATCGAACGGTTAGGGATATCTATCGCTATGATGTCGCCATCTTTAACTAAACCAATTGTACCGCCGCTTGCTGCTTCTGGTGAAACATGGCCGATAGATAAACCTGAAGTACCACCTGAGAAGCGACCATCTGTTATCAATGCACAAGCTTTACCTAGGCCTTTAGATTTTAAGAAAGTAGTAGGGTAAAGCATTTCTTGCATACCTGGACCACCTTTAGGACCTTCGTAACGAATTACAACTACGTCACCGGCTTTTACTTTGTCGCCTAAAATGCCTTCAACTGCGTCATCTTGGCTTTCAAATACAACAGCTGGACCTTTGAATGTTAAACAAGATTCGTCAACACCAGCTGTTTTAACGATACAAGTATCAACGGCAATGTTACCTGTTAAAACGGCTAAACCACCATCTTTACTGTATGCGTGTTCGATACTGCGGATACATCCATTTTCACGATCGTCATCTAGGGTTGGCCAGCGACAGCTTTGTGAGAAAGCTTGAGTGGTACGAATACCTGCAGGGCCAGCTCGGTAGAATTCTTTAACTGACTCATCAGTTGTGGTCATGATATCCCATTTAGCAAACACGTCTTCAATTGTGCCACCTAAAACATGGCGAGCGTCTTTGTTTAATAATCCACCACGGTTTAATTCGGCTAATAAACCTATTACGCCACCAGCACGGTGAACATCTTCCATGTGATATTTTTGCGTTGCAGGTGCAACTTTACTTAAATTTGGAATGCGACGAGACATAGCGTCAATTGCGGCTAAGTCAAAATCAATACCGCCTTCTTGCGCAGCTGCAATTAAATGTAAAACCGTATTGGTTGAGCCACCCATTGCAATATCAAGTGCCATTGCATTTTCAAACGCACCACGATTGGCGATATTACGCGGTAATACTGAGTCGTCATCGTTGAAGTAATATTGCTCACATAATTCAACAATGCGAGTACCTGCTTGTTTGAATAAGTTTTCACGGTCAGCATGTGTCGCCAGCATTGAACCGTTACCCGGTAAAGATAAACCTAATGCTTCAGTTAAACAGTTCATTGAGTTTGCCGTGAACATACCTGAACAAGAGCCACAAGTTGGACAAGCTGAACGTTCTACTTCGTTGCTTTGTTCGTCAGAAACAGTTGGATCGGCACCTTGAATCATGGCATCAACTAAATCGAGTTTGATGATTTGATCTGAAAGCTTAGTTTTACCCGCTTCCATTGGGCCACCAGATACAAAGATTACTGGAATATTTAAGCGCATTGACGCCATTAACATCCCTGGGGTGATTTTGTCACAGTTTGAGATACAAACAATCGCATCAGCACAGTGTGCATTAACCATGTATTCAACTGAATCAGCAATTAAATCACGTGATGGTAAGCTGTAAAGCATACCGCCGTGGCCCATTGCGATACCATCGTCAACTGCGATAGTGTTAAATTCTTTTGCAACGCCGCCTGCTGCTTCAATGCTACGAGCAACTAATTGGCCCATATCTTTTAAGTGTACATGGCCTGGTACAAACTGAGTGAAAGAGTTCGAAACCGCGATAATTGGCTTTTTAAAATCTTCGTCTTTCATACCTGTTGCACGCCATAATGCGCGTGCACCTGCCATATTTCGGCCTTGAGTCGTCGTTGCGGATCTTAATTTTGGCATTATCTTCTCCAGTTTATATCTGTGTATTTCGCCGGTTTGCTGCTAGTAATGGCGTTGATACGTTAGATTGTAATTTGTGCTTATCTGCAATAAAGCAGGCGAAAGCCTGCTTTATAATAATTTGTCTCTAGTTAAGTGTTAATTAACCAGTTGCTGAACTGAGTTGTTAGGCTAAATGATTTATTCATTTATATAACTTAACCAGCCCCATTTGTCTTCTGTTTTGCCGTTAAACAAGCCGAAGTAATCCGCTTGCAATAATTCAGTGATTGGACCACGCTTGCCATTGCCAACTTGAATTTGGTCAACGCTGCGAACTGGAACTACTTCTGCGGCTGTACCACACATGAATACTTCATCTGCAAGATATAAGGCTTCACGCGGAATCGCTTGTTCTTGAACTTTATAGCCGCGTTCAGCAGCTAATGTCATCAATGTACTGCGAGTGATACCAGGTAAAATACCACTTGTGGTTGGTGGTGTACTTATAACGCCGTCACGGACAACGAAAATGTTTTCACCAGCACCTTCAGAGATGCAGCCGTTTTGATCTAAGCCAATACCTTCTACGTAACCGTGGCGTTTAGCTTCTGTGGTAATTAAAATCGAAGATAAGTAATTACCACCAGCTTTGGCACCTGTTGGCATAGTGTTAGGGGCTAATCTATTCCAAGAGGTAATCGCGGCATCGACACCTTGTTCAAGTGATTCTTCGCCTAAATAAGAACCCCAGTTTAACGCTATAATAGAGGTTTCTAATGGCACTTTAGGTGGATTTAAACCTAAGCCATGTGCGCCCATAAAAGCGAAAGGTCTTAAATAAGCTGATTTTAAGCCGTTATCACGAACTATGTCTTTACAGCCTTGGTTTATTTCTTCATGCGTGAAAGGAATTTCAAAGCGATAAATTTTTGCTGAATCAAATAAGCGACGAGTATGTTCATCTAAACGAAAAATGGCAGGCCCTTTGGGCGTGTCATAACAACGTACACCTTCAAATACAGATGAACCGTAATGAATCGCATGACAGACAATGTGAACTGTCGCTTCTTGCCATGGAATTATCTTACCGTTGAACCAAATTAATTCAGGAAAATTAGGTGCACTCATATACTCGTCTCTTTTTAATTAAGCATTCATAGCAACCGCAGATTTGATCGCAGTCGCAGCTTCTAGTTCGATATGTGAAACGTCGTACAACTTGCTCAATTGTAACTCTAGGTTGTTTATACAACGTTCGCCTGTTACGTTTAGTGTGATATTAACTTCTTGATTTATATCGCATTGCTGCATTGACATTTGTTGTAGCGCAAAACCACGGTGGCGGACAACACGTAAAACTCTTTCCATAACTTCTGGTCGGTTGTGTGCTTTTAAATTAATTGTGTGTGTCATTATGCGCCCTCTATCATGTCGTGGTTAGCTTTGCCTGGCGGAACTAATGGCCAAACATTGGCTTTGTCATCAATTTGAACATGTAGTAAAAATGCACCTTCGCTGTTTACTAGTTGTTCAATTGCAGCATCTACTTCATCTGCTTTACTTATACTTACCGAAGGAATATCAAATGCCTTAGCTAAGGTTAAAAAGTCTGGGTTATCGCTTAAGTTTGTCTCTGAGTATCTTTCTTCAAAGAATAACTCTTGCCATTGCTTAACCATGCCTAATCTTTGGTTGTCTAGTAGCACGATTTTAACTGGTAAATTAAATCGTTTTATTGTGCCAAGCTCTTGAACATTCATCATGAATGAACCGTCGCCAGATACGACAACAGAGGTAGTATCTGGACGAGCAACTTGAACGCCAATTGCTGCAGGTAAACCAAATCCCATAGTACCCGCGCCACCACTTGATAAGTGATTACGTGGTGAGGTGAACTGCATGTGTTGTGCAACCCACATTTGGTGTTGGCCAACATCACAGCTGACTACGTGATCATATGGTAAAGCTTTACTTAATTTATTCAGTAATGCAGGCGCATAAATATCTTCATTTGGATAATCATAGCGCCATGCATATTTAGCGATTGATTCAATCGCATCTTGTTGCCAAGCTGAAATTTCTGGCGTTGCTTTTAACGCAGGTAATATTTGTTTGAAATCACCTAAAATAGAAATGTCAGCTTTGCGTAGTTTGTCTATCTCAGCAGGATCAATATCAAGGTGAATAACTTTAGCATGTGGTGCGAAAGTATCCAGTTTACCTGTTACACGATCATCAAATCGAGCGCCGGTACAAATTAATAAATCACATTCTTGTACAGCATGGTTTGCAGCTTGGTTACCATGCATACCAACAAAACCTAAGTTGTATGGGTAATCGCTTGGTACCGTACCTAATGCTTTTAAGGTTGAGATAGCTGGGATTTGAGTTGCATCTAACAAATCTTGTAATTCGTCAATAGCATCTGCTAAACCCACACCACCGCCAACATAAAACAAAGGTTTTTTTGCTGCGCCGATTAAATCTCGTGCTTTAGCGATATCGCAATCTGCGACAGGCTCAAATGTTTTTTCTGGTAGCGCATAAGGTTCAAAATCAACAGCACCAATTTGGATATCTTTTGGTATGTCTACTAATACAGGACCAGGACGACCAGACTGAGCCACTTCAAATGCTTGATGCAAGATGTCTGCAAGTTCATCTAATGATTGAACTAAAAAGCTTTGTTTAGTGATTGATAACGACATACCTAATACGTCCATTTCTTGGAACGCATCAGTACCGATTAGGCTGCTAAAAACCTGACCTGTAATAGCAACGACTGGAACTGAATCCATCATAGCATCGGCTAAACCTGTTACTAGGTTAGTCGCACCCGGGCCAGATGTTGCCATGCAGACGCCAACTTTACCGGTGGTTCGCGCATAGCCAACAGCTGCAAATGCAGCGCCTTGCTCGTGTCTAGATAAAAAATGCTTAACGTCTGAATCGTACAAAGCATCGTAAATTGGCATGATAGCACCACCTGGATAACCAAATATGTGCTGTACACCGTGCTGTTGTAAAACTTTTAAAACCAGTTGTGCGCCGGTCATTATCAACCCTTTTCTTTGCTGACAGCCAAATACCTAATCAAAATAATTTGCAATAGATAATAAAAAACCCCCGAATCTTTCGATGCGGGGGTTTGATTTGGCCGTTTACACTCTGCTTAAATCGTACAAATCCCCCGCGATGGTAACACCACCACGATGACGACTAATTTAATCAGAATGCGAATATTCATACCAAAATAAAACCTGTAAAGCTCTATATGCTCATTTAGGGGCATATAAATACCATAACAATTGAATAAAAACAAGCCAACTGGCTAAAAATAAGGCTTTTAGACCCTTTCTAACATTGCTGTGAAAGAAAAATGGTCAATAGCCAGTCTCATTTTATAAGCTAATTTTTAAATGCTTTGTTTTGTTTTACTCAAAAACGGGCTAACTTAAACACTAGCTGATACAAAATATTTGAAATACCTATATTTTCTCACTCACAAACAACACACGAGGGTGCACTATGTTTCAATCAAGCCAAAGTCGTAGAGAGTTTTTGCTAAAGACTTTAATTGCGGGGGGGTATGGTTTTACCGCCGGTTCTGCACTATTAGCGCCTTTGGTTCATGCTTTGGGTAAAGTTCCAAGGCAGTTAACGAGTGATGAATCTATATTTAAACTCAGCGGTAAAGTTAAGGTCAATGGCCAGTACGCATCAGAAAAAACCATAGTCACAGCGAACTCGACGATAGAGACAGATTCAAATAGCCAATTAATTTTTGTTGTGGGTAAAGATGCGCATATCGTCAGAGAAAATAGCAAGGTTATTTTGTCTGGTAGCAGCGATAAGGTTGAAACTGGATTACAGCTAACTAAAGGCAAAATTTTATCTGTATTTGGCGAAAGGCAAGGTACGGAAAAGCACCAAATTAAAACAACAACTGCAACTATAGGTATTAGAGGCACAGGGGTTTATGCTGAATCTGAAGACGATCATAGTTATGTTTGTACTTGTTACGGTCAAACTAAAATTGCATCGGCTAGTCATCCTGCCACGAGTGAAGTGATAACAAGTAAGCATCATGATGCGGCAAGATATATTTTTGCTGATAGTCAGGGTGGTCAAATCATTACTGAAGCGCCGATGAAAAATCACGAAGATGAAGAGTTGATGTTAATAGAAGCGCTTGTCGGGAGAACAACACCATTCTCTTCTTTGATGGGTTATAGTGATCTTAGAAAAAAATATTAACGAATCTCAACTCTGGATAAGACATTAACTAATTTTAGCAAGTTGAAAATAAGGCGAGTTCATTGTTCTCTTCCTTCAAAAAACGAATTTTATTATTCCCAGTCGTTTTATGTGGCTTAATTTTATTGCATGCTTTGAGTGTCACTCGAATCCAATGGATAGATAAACTCGAAGCTTTTATATATGATCAACGGCTTAATTTTCATCTAGTCGAAGACGCAAAATCTGAGCATCTTGTTATCGTCAATATAGATGAAAAAAGCCTAGCTGAATTAGGGCAATGGCCTTGGCGAAGAGATGTGATTGCCCAGCTAACTAATTCATTATTTGAGCATTATCAAATTAAAGTTTTAGGTTTTGATATGGTTTTTTCTGAACCATCGGATACAACAGCCACAGAAGTTTTAGACCTGCTAGCGGGTACTGAAATTGCCGAAAGTGAACTTTTTCAACAAGCTTATCAAAGCTTAAAACCTCAACTAGATTTTGATACTCAGTTAGCCGAATCTTTCACAGACAGAAATGTTGTGCTTGGGATAGTTTTTGAGCAAGCGAAAAACCAAGATGTCAGCAATAAAAACCAACTCCCTTTGCCGCCGATCACGCTTGAACCAGAGTACCTTAAACAAAGCCAGTTAGTTTCGGCACAATCTTATATTGCCAACCTGCCCGTTTTTCATCAGCAGGCCAAAAGCAGTGGCTTTTTTCAAAACTCATTACTAGACAGTGATGGGGTCTTTCGTCGAGTTCCGCTTGTTGAGCGTTTTCGGCAGTATGTTTATCCCTCTTTGGCGTTGGAAGTTGCGCGATTAAAACTAGATATTGAGGGCTTAACCTTGTCTTTTCATCAACAAGGCAGAGGTAACATGGTGCTAAATTCAGTTAATTTAGGTGATAAAACGATTGATGTCGGCTCGAGAGCAGAGGTGTTCGTACCCTATTTAGGTTATCAATATAGTTTTCAATATTTTTCGGCATTGGACATTCTAACGCAGAAAATTCCAGCTGGTTTATTACAAGGGAAAGCGGTATTAGTCGGCACAGATGCAGCAGGTTTACTTGATTTAAGAACAACTCCATTTGCTAAAGCATTTCCGGGAGTTGAGGTGCACGCCAATATAGTCGAAGGCATTATTCAAGGCACTATTCGCTCTCAACCAAATGCGATTTTAAAGTTTGAAGTGGGCGCAATTTTATTTGCTACCTTGGTGGTGTTATTGATTTCCTTGTGCTCTGATTCACGTAAGCAATTATTTGGTTTAGTTTCTGTTATCGGCGCTATTATTGCGGCAAGCCAATATTTTTGGTTGCAAGGTATTGTGGTGCCGACAGCTTCAACACTCGTATTAACTATCTTGCTTTTCATTAGCTTAACTGCGTTTAATTTATTGATGGAATTACGCCAAAAACAATCTATTGTGAAGCAGTTTGGTTTATATGTCCCACCTGATTTAGTTTCAGATATGGCTAAATCTCCAGAGCATTATCAACTAGAGAGTCAAAGTAAAACCTTGACGGTTTTGTTTTCTGATATACGCAATTTTACGCAAATATCTGAGGGCTTAAGCCCGCAAGCCTTGTCTGAAATGATGAATCTGTATTTAACTGAGATGACCGAAATTATTCACAGCAATAAAGGTACGATTGATAAGTATATAGGTGATGCCATTATGGCGTTTTGGGGCGCGCCGGTTGCCGATACAGAGCATGTTAGACATGCGGTCATAACTGCGATGCAAATGCAGGCTAAGTTAGCTGTAATAAATAAAAAGTTTCAAGCAAACGGTTGGCCGAGCATTCAAATTGGCATTGGTGTTAATACAGGACAAATGAATGTAGGTAATATGGGATCTGAATTTAGAATGGCTTACACTGTGATGGGCGATTCGGTTAATCTAGCTGCTCGGCTGGAAGGGTTAACCAAAGTTTATGGTTGTTATTGTTTACTGGGACAAGAGACCGGCGAAAGTTTATTAAGTAGCGAGATGCTAGTTCGTGAATTAGATAAAGTAAAAGTGAAAGGAAAAAGCGAAGCCAGCCGTATTTACGAGTTATGTCCACCGCAATATCAAACATCAAATCTAAATAATGAACATCAAGTTTTACCCAAAGCTTATTTATCTGATTTTCAGTCGTTTTTAAATTTATATCGACAGTGCCAATGGCAAGCAGCGTTAGATAAGTTAGACAGTTTGCGACAGAAAAAAGTGGTAACGGAGTCTTTATACTCGCTCTACCAAGCTAGAATTAAACACTTTAAAACCAGCCCGCCAGAGGCAGGCTGGGATGGTAGCTTTACTTACCAGCGTAAGTAGCCGTTTATGATTATTAATTTAAGAAGCCGCCGCGTTTTGCGCTGCTTGTAGGTAGTCATTATATGCGGGTACAGCAATCGCAGCTAATATACCGATTATAAATATTAATGGCATTACTAAACCTAGTATCCAAGTTTTTGCTGTATTCGGATGTGCAGGTAATCCGTATTCGTTTTCACCTATGTCTCCAGATTTAAACAGCAGTATTAAGACTAAAATCAAATTAATGAGTGGCACGAACAACAAGAGTAAATACCAACCTTTTCGATTAATGTCATGAAGCCGCTTGATACCCGCGACTATGGTTATGTAAAACATGAATGCATAACCTACCGCAATTCCAATCGCGCCAAGTGTTTCGCTGATCGCGAATAAACCCGCCGCAGGGAGTAAGACTAAATACGAAATAGACGCGTGCGCTAAATATCTTACTCTGCCGAGTCTGCCGGATGCTTGAAAAATTTTAGGGGTTGAATAACCTTGATTTTCAGTGACGAGTTCAGCTTCTGGTGCGGTAAATAAATTTTCTGTGTTTTCCATCATTAATTCCTTTTTGTCGAGATTTTTTGTTTCAGTTATTTCTGTTAAAAATTGATGCTCAGTTTAGAAGATAAAATTGTGCTGCTGTAACTAAGCGAGCCTTTTGCGTTGCTTTTGGCATAGCTAGCTGAAATATCTAGGTTAATTTTATCCGTAATTTTAGTCAGTAAACCTAAGTTAAAAACAGCTGTTGTTGCCGATAATTTATATTGATACCAAGCATTACCTGACATTTCACTAAGTTCATGAGCGTGCCACTTATTTTGAGCATATTGTGCCGCTTGACTTAAGTAAAGGCTATTTTGCTCGGCAGAGTCGTGATTGATTGCACTGACTATTTTGCCTTTTTTAAACTCTAGGCCAGCATAAGCTAATGTGTTGATCGAAAAATTGTAATCAGCATTTAAAAATAAGTTAATTTCTGAATTGTTAAACCAAGTTTTGTTGGCGCTCCTATCTAAATAACCAAAACCTAACTGAGTATGTATTTCATCGGTAAATCTTTTATTCATGACCCAGGTTATCGTCTGAGTGTTGCCGGACATGGCATCTATTCTATGGTTATTGATTTGATAGCTAGCTTTGATGAAGTAATAAGGCGCTAGATAACCAAAGCTGTTTTGCCAACCATAAACTAAATAGAGGTTTGAGCTGGTTTGGTCATACATGTCCAAACTTTGATAATTTATGTTCTCTAGACTAAGCCCTCCGCCAAACATTTGGCCTAGTTTGAACTCTCTTCTGTAATCAAAACTGAATGCTAATGTATTGGCACTATCAGCTAATTTATCAGATTGAGCTATTGAATTTGTTAGGTTGTCATTTTTTAATTCACTAATAGAAAAATGACTGGTGAACTGCGAACTAGCATTGGCTGCAAATAAAATGGTGCTAGGTAGAGTAAGCAAACTAAATAGTAAGCAGAGTCTAAACATTTTTGTGTCCTGTATTTATTTCCGTTTCATCTTAATTGAGTTAGCTAATTTCTAATCCCGAGTTAAGGTTATATAGCGCTTTTCTTACTAGAATAATCTTAGTTGCCGAGATTCTATTTGGCTAAAGTTTAACCCAATAAATGGCAAAATACTCTCTGCGACCGGTTTGATTTGTTTATCTATGTAGTGCTGATAATCAATTTTAGCAGTCAAATACTCGCTTGGTTGCGGCCCTTGTAATGTAATAAAGTATTTTATCCAGCCTTTATTTTGGTACTGCATAGGCAAGCCCAATTGCTGATTTTGTTGATCGGCTAATCTAGCCGCTTTCACTTGAGGCGGGATGTTTTTTACATAAGCTGATAGTTTTTGCCTTAGCCGTTTACGATAGCTAAGTTGCTTATCTCGCTTGCCATCTAAGGTTTCTTGGATAACCCTTTTGATATATTCAGATGGATCTTGATCGCTAAATATCATTTTATATAGCTCAGTTTGGAACTCCCTAGCGAGTTCAGTCCAGTCACTTCTAACCGTTTCTAGGCCTTTAAAAACCAGTTGAGTTTCACCTTGGCTAACAATTTGGCCTGCGTAGCGTTTTTTACTGCCTAGTTCAGAGCCTCGGATCGTCGGCATAAAAAACTTGTGATATAGGGTTTCGAATTCAAGCTCTAAAAAGCAGTCTAATTGATATTCTTCGGCTAGTTTTTGTTGCCACTTTTGGTTGATCAACTTAGCTAAATCTGTACCTATTTGGTTTGCCTCGTCTGTACATTCAACATTTTCTAACCAGACAAAAGTTGAGTCTGTATCACCGTAGATTACTTTGTAGCCTTGGGATTCTATCCATAGTGCGGTTTGCTGCATGATTTGCTGGCCACGCAAGGTAATTGAACTTGCAAGGCGTTTGTCGTAAAAGCGACAACCGCCAGAGCCAAGTACACCATAGAATGAATTCATGATAATTTTTAATGCTTGAGATCTTGCACTATCTTTATCTCTTTTAGCTTGATCGCGTTGTAACCAAAGGTCTGAAATAATCTCAGGTAAAAAGTGTTTCTCTCGTGAAAATAAACCACCGATAAACCCTTCAATCGCGTTGTCAGGGGACTTTAACCCTTCCACTAAGCCCATGGGATCTATTTTGAAGGTTCTAATAATTGAGGGGTATAGGCTTTTAAAATCAAGGACTAGGACATTGTTAAATAGTCCTGGGATCGATGTCATAACATAGCCACCAGGACTGGCGAGCCCTCCAGATTCCGGAAGGTTGGGCGCGACATATCCTGCTCTATGTAGTTTAGGTAGATAGAGGTTTGTAAAGGCGGCTACAGAGCCACCTATTCTATCTAGTTCCAAGCCTGTTAGTTGGCTCCTTAATTTTAAAAAGTCGAATAGCTGAGTTTTTTTAAAGATCTCACTGACAAGTTTGCAATCTTCTAAGTTATATTGGGCTAGCTTTATTTTATTGTGGCGAAAGTCATGTGTGATATGCTCGGCTCGATTCTTAACATCTTCAATTAACTTTCCCTTGTTTAATAACTCCCTAGATACATTTTCTAAACTAAAACTTTCAAAATGATAAGTTGCTGTTTTCAACGCATCTATGCCATCAATTACGACTCGCCCTGGAATAGTGACAAAACCTTGGTTAGTGTCATTTCGGTTATCGCGCCAATAGGCTCTCGTGTTATTGCGACCAAAATTTAATGCTATTTTGTGTTTCTCAGCTCGCTTAAATAACAGTCTGAAATCAAAATTAACCACGCTCCAGCCAATGATTAAATCAGGGTCTAGTTCTTGGATTGATGATATGAGTGCTTGGATTAACGCGGATTCATTTTCTAGCCAGATTATATTAAGCGTTGAAGGCTCAGGCTTACCTATCATTAAAACTAACTCTGTGGTGTCATTTTGTAATGCGATTGAGTAGAGTTCGCCTTGCATTGAGCATTCAATATCTAGCGATAAATAGGATAAACAAACTTCAGTTGGTGCAGCTGTTATTTTTGTGCAAGCTAACGCTTTAAAAGTATGATTGGCATTTGCTGTTTCAGTACTTAACCCGGCAATACCTGAGGTTATATTTCTTTCAATTAATAACCTATCGTGTACTTGGATGTCAGCTTCGTAGGTTTCTATGCCATTTTGGTTCAGAACTCTATTTGCAGCGCGGTGATCTTTTATTCTATCAAAGTATAACGCTGTGACTTCTTGATGAACGAAGGTGGTTAGTTTAAGCGCTTTAGCAGAAACCTTGATTCTATGCTCAGTTAACGTGGTTATGGCTTGTGCTTGATCTTCAGTTTGAATGAAAAATAAACTTCTTTGTTGGGGCAATGTTAATAACATGGGGCCGTCAGAATTGACAACCCAATAACTGACTTCAATTCCGTTATTAGTGTCTTTACTCTGTCGAGTCAATAAAAAACCTTTATAGACAACTTGTTGTAAAATTTCTGTCATAAATCAAGTTCGTTTTTTCTACAGCCCTTGTGGCACCTAGCGTCGCTTTAAAATAATAAGTCCAATTTAAGTTTCAATTTTGTTTTTATTATGTTTTTTCCTGTAAAAAGATCTTTGCATCTTGAAAACTTTGTACTAATCTCAAAAATGCTTATAAAACCAACAGTAGCAAATAAAACAAATTTTGGGTTAAACCAAGGATACTAAAAATGAATCGTAAAACCACTCGTGTTAAAGCAAATACGCCATTTTCTCACCCATTAACAACCACCAAATCATCAATTGCCATTGCGATATCGACAGCTTTATTCGCATCCAATGCATTTTCAGCAACGACAGGGTCATTAGCTGATAGTTCGGTAGATAGTAATGGCGGGGCTACAATTTCAGGTGTTGGTGATGGTTCTAAAACCGCAAGTGTCGATACTGTAACACAAAATACAATTATCGACTGGAGTACCTTAGGTCTAGCTTCGGATGAAACGATAAACTTTAATGGTGGTGTCGTTGACTCTGTCATACTCAACCGAGTGGTTGGTAACGATGCCAGTTTAATGGATGGTGCTGTTAACTCCTCCAATGTTGAGACGCTCATTTTTGTTAACCCAAATGGTATTACTGTTGGTAGTAATTTTAACAATACTGGCGCTTTAAATAGTAATTTGATGATATCAACTAAAGATATCGCAGATTTGACTGGTTACGATTCAGATGACAGCGACGGCATAGACGAAAATTTTGGTTTAACTCTGACCGACTCGGGGAACAATGCTGATATTACTATCAATGCAATTAGAGCAACGGTTAATGATGATAAGTTATTAAATATTGTATCTGAGGGTAATGTTACTATTACCAACTCTGGTTCAGGCACGGATACTCTAGGTGCTAACTACCTGACAATAACTGCAGATGGAAATGTTGACGGTTCAGCGGGTGCTATTGCTGCCGATGGAGAAATATCAATTAGCGCTGCAGGCCTTGATGGCACAGATGGTGATGTCGATATAGAATCGGTAAAAGCGGGTGTCATATATATAGACGCAGCTGGCGATGTGTCTGTTTCTCAATCTGAAAGCACGCTTACGATAGGCCAAATTGAAGGTGCAAATATAGATTTAACCAGTGTCCAAAGCTTGGCTGGTGGTGCGGTTATTGTTAATAACCCAATTACAGCAACGACAGGTTCCCAAAGTGGTAAGAACACTGATTTCAGCGATGCTGATGCGCATCTAATATCCGACGGCACAATTACGATCACTGCCTCTGATTCAGCAACTAATAATTTAGAAATAGGTTCAAGTGGTAATTTAATCCAAGTTAGTTCTGCTGGCGGAACCTTGACAACTTCAGGGACTAAAGTCGGAAATTTATATTTAGAGTTAGATGGCAGTCTTAACCTAGGCGATGTCACTGCTGCTGAGAATATACAAATTACAGGTGTAAATGATTCGGATCAGATCACTCAAACTGGCACACTTACGCTTTCTAAATCAGCGGGTGGTGAAATAGAGTTAGATTTTGAAGGCGCTGATGTTACCAACCTAGACGTAACAGTAAGTAACTCAAATGATTTAAGTATTACCGCGAACGATTTAACCTCAGCAACGATAGACGATACTAATGTCGCAGACTTAACTATTTCTGCAGATGATATAAGCGCAGCAACTATTGCAAATACCGATGATATTTCTATCACCTCCGATTCTTTAGGCCTAGCTTCTGGCATTTCTGCTACTGGTCAAACTATTACCTTAAGTGTTGATGGCGCAATTAGTGGCGCTACCGGCACAGATTTTACTGCAGATACATTAGTGATTAATGGCTCTAATAGTTCAGGCACGTTTGAAACCGATGTCAATAATTTGAATTTAACTTCAGCTGGTAGTTTAGATGTTACCAATGATGGCAATTTAGTCTTAGGTGTTGCGACCGTTAATGGTGATACCAGCATATCTGCAGCAAACGCGGGCGATGATATTACCATAGGTAATTCAATGACAATTGCTAGTGGAGCCTCATTATCACTCGATACCAGTGGTGCAGGTGAAATTATTATCAATGGTGCTGTTTCAGGTGACTCTGCAAGTGCGGGTACTTTGAACTTAGTCGCTGATAATATGGATATCAACTCAGCTATTGATACGGGGGTTGTCACCATAGATTCAGCAACGGCTGATGCCAACATTGATTTAGGTGGCGCAACCGGCACATTGAATTTAGATTCAACCAGTCTCTCTAATTTAACAGCGGGTACAAATGAACAGAATGTTCAGATCTCAGATGCTGCAAATACCGGAACTGTTACTATCAGTTCAAGTATTAACAATGCAAATGTAAATCTTGATATTAATTCAAGCGCATTAAATATTGATTCAGCTGTCACAGCGAAAACACTTGATATAGATTCAACTTCAACAGTGACCACAACAGCAACGGTTAGCGCTGATGATATTAGTGTTGTTGCCAGTGGCGATGTCACTTTATTAACTGATGTTGATACTATCGATATTGATGCGGGTACAGGCAATATCTCAATTACAGAAACAGATGCGCTAACACTGAATGATATTACAACCACTAGTACGGCCACTAATGCGATTGTTATTAGTTCTGCTGCGTTAACTTCTAATGCTTCAACAAGCATTGAAACTGGTGCCGGTGGTCAAATTGGATTAACCACAACAGGTGATGTTGATATCAATGTGACAGGTGGAGCAACTTTTAATGCTTTATCTGATGGCGTTGCATTAGCAATTGATGCTGGAAGTAATAGTTTAACTTTCACTGATGCGGTTGGGGATGATAATGCCGATGATACCCTGACAGTTACTAGTTTAGATATTCAATCTGCTACAGATATTAGCACAGGTGCAGATGCAATTACGGTAACCGCTGGGGACCTAGATTTATCAGCGACGGGAACCTTAACCGTTGCAGGCGCATTAAGCGCAACAGGCGATGTTACGCTGTCTGGTAATACAGTTAGTTTAGCAGCAGTGACCTCTGATTCAGATACTAGTGGCGCTGGAGATATTACGATTGAAGCCGGTACGGGCGATTTAGCTTTATCTGGTACTTTAACAACAAATAACAATGATATTGATATTCGAGGCTTATCAGATTCAGATACCTTGGGCTTAGGTTCAGGTACTGGAGATGTCAATATATCGCAAGCAGAGCTCGATTTGATTCAAGCTGGTACAGGTGTTATTACATTTGGTAAAGCAACAGGTGGTGCGGTTGATATTGATGCGGTTGACTTAGATACAACTACAACTCATTCAGGCGTTGATATTTTATCTGCTGGCGCTATTGCTATCGATAATGCGTTAAACATTGGTGCGGGTGGTGATAACGATCTAGATCTGCAAGGTGCGAGTATTTCGAACGGCGGTAGTGCGGTTATTACTGCTAATGAGCTAGATATAGTTACAACCGGAAATGCAGTCCTGAGTGGTAGTAACGCTTTAGATGGCACGCTTACCGCAAATATTGGTGGTGACCTAACGGTTACTAATACAGCTGGCTTAGATTTAGGCGCTGTTACGACAACATCTTTTACCCTGACTACTAATGGTGCGGTTACAGATAGCGGCACAGTGATTGCCACAGGTACAACGACCATAGATTCAATGGGCAACGACATTACGTTAGATTCAGCAGCTAATGATTTTGAAACGATTAATTTAGATGGTGCCAATGTCACAGTTGTTGATGTCGATTCTATAGATCTTGGCACCACGGACGCGACTGGTAATTTATCTATAACAGCAGCAGGCGATGTGACTGACTCTGGCGTTATAACTGTAACAGGAACAACTAGCGTAACAAATGCTAATGCAGATGTTATTTTAGATGGCGATAGTAACAGCTTTACAGGTGCAGTTACTGTTACGGATAACTCTGGATCGGAAGGCACGGTTGATGTGACCTTAGATAATGGTTCTACAGACCTTGATCTGACGGTTAATTCTGTTGGTGATGTGACTGTTGAAAGTGCTGGCGCTTTAGGTTTAGGCGGCTTTGCAGCGGGTGATTTCACTGCCACAAGCTCAACAAGCATGAGTAACATAGCGAGCCTGAGAATTGATGGCAGAGCTGATTTAAACTCGACTGGCGATATAGTTCTAACAAACACAGGTAACAATTTTAATATTGTTGATGCATCTACGTCTGGCGATGTAACGCTGGTAGATGAGCGAGAGTTTATTTTAGGTGATATTACAGCTACCAACTTAACCGCGACATCTAATGTTGACAATGTTGGTACTGGAGAAAGTTTAACTCAGGATGCAGGTACAACAATTAATGTAACTGGAACCACAACAGTTGCTACTGGTACGAATGGTTCGAATGATGCTGAGTTAACTTTAAATGAAGCTGGTAATGATTTTGGAACTTTAATTGTTAGTCGAGGTAGCGACGTTACCATTAATGATGTAGATGATGTCGTGATCGGTGGCGTTACAGCCTCAGGTGATCTAGACATCACAGCAGGCGGTGCGGTAACTGACTCAGGCACTATCACAGTAACAGGTGATACGAGTGTGATGGCGACAGGCTTTGACATTACGCTAGCGGATGCCTCAAGTGACTTTGGTACGATAGATTTAGATGGTACGAATGTTTCAATTGTTGATGTAGACGATGTTGATTTAGGTGTGGTTACGGCTACAGGCACATTAGATGTGACAGCAGGTGGTGCGGTAACTGATTCAGGTACAGTTGACGTAACAGGCGCCACGACAGTGACGGCAACCGGTTTTGATATCAGCTTAAATACAGTGGATAACAACTTTGATAGCGTGATGTTAGATGGTGCGAATATTACAGTTGTTGACGAAGATGCTTTAGATATCGGTATGACGACTGCCTCAGCACTGACGATTACAGCGAGCGGAGATGTAACAGATACGGATGTAATTACGGTATCGGGTACCACAACCATTGATACTTCGGGTGCAAATGGTGATATTGACTTAAGTACAAATACACAAGTGTTAAATACTTTAGTTGTGAATGCAGGCACAGGTGATGTGGATGTAGATGAAACAGACGCATTAACGCTTGAGGTTACGGCAGCAGCAGACGTCACCATTGATTCAGTTGGCGCGTTAACCTTGAACGCAGGCTCAATGGATAACCTAACGGTTAGTGCTGCAGACTCAGTTGCAGATGCAGGTGCATTATTAATCGTTAATACAGCGAGTATTGATACCTCAGTTGCAGGCGGCAATATAGACTTAGCGAATACAGCGGACTCACACTTAATTACGACGTTAGTGGCGAATGCAGGCGTAGGCACTGTTGATGTCGATACCAATGCGGCATTATTCCTAGGTAATATCACAGCCTCAGCGTTAACCGCAGATGTAAATAATGGCGGCCTAACAAGTACAGGTACGTTAACGGTATCGGGCTTAACAGATATAGATACCTCACACTCAAATGGTGGCATTGCGTTAAATAACACAGCACATAGTTTATCTAGCTTACAAGTTAATGCGGGCACGGGGAACGTTGACATTAATGAAGCTGATGCACTAACTCTTGCCGTGACAGCAGCGGGTGATGTAACACTTGATTCGGTCGGTGCATTAACCTTGAACGCAGGTTCAATGGCGAATCTAACGGTAACGACATCAGCTTCGATTACGGATGCAGGTGCGTTAACGATTACAGATACAGCGAACTTAACCACCTCAAATGGCGTAGTTGATTTAGATAACAATACACACAGCTTAACCAATTTACTTGTGAATGCAGGTACAGGTGTGATTGATATTGCGGAAACGGATAACTTAAACCTAGGTACAACGACAGGCTCTGCGCTGACAATTACAGCAGGCGGAGATGTGACAGATACGGGGGTTGTAACGGTATCAGGTACAACAAGCATTAATACCTCGGGCGCGAGTGGAGATATTGACTTAAGCAATAATGCTCAAGTATTGAATACGTTAGTTGTGAATGCGGGCACAGGTGATGTTTATGTTAATGAAACAGACGCATTAACACTTGAAGTGACCGCAGCGGGCGATGTGACAGTTGACTCGGTAGGAGCGTTAACCTTGAACGCAGGTTCAATGGCTGACTTAACGGTGACAGCTGCGAGCTCAGTTACAGATGCAGGCGCGTTAACGTCAACAGGTACAGTGAGCATAGATACCTCGGCTGCGAACGGCAATATTGATTTAGACAATAATGTTCATACGTTAGCGAACTTTGGAGGTAATGCAGGTACGGGTACGATTGATATCTTAGAGTTAAATGACTTAAATCTAGGTACAACGACGGCGTCGGCATTAACGATAATCTCAGCGGGCGCGATAACAGATACGGGTGTAATTACGGTATCAGGTACGACGACGTTAGATACCTCAACGGGTAATGGTAATGTTGTATTAGATGATGCAGCAAATAGCTTTGCTGGTTCAGTTGCTGTTAATGCAGGAACGGGAGATGTTACTTTAGTTGATTCAACTGCGCTTGAATTAGGAGCGACAACGGCTAATATGTTAACAGTAACTAGTGGTGGTGATTTAACCGACTCAGCGACCGTGACAGTCAATACGTTAGATTTTGATTCAACCGGTGGTGTTACTTTAGATGCGATTGATGTTTCAACCATAAATGATTCAGCTGCTCAAGGCTCTGTTGCTATCACAACAACAGCTAACTCTGGTGATACACTGACAGTTAATGACATCATAATTACAGACTCAACGCCTGTTAATACGAATGAATCTGATTACTCAGTGTCAATCACAGAGACTCAAGGTAGTGCAGAAACTGGAATTACACTTGCGGGTGATATTAAAGCGACTGATGGGGCGAGTGACTTATACTTATCTAGTGTAAGTGTGAGTGCAGGTAGCTCAAATGAACGTGAGATTGATTCAGATGGTAATGCATTATTAAAAGCTAAGGCATTTACTTTCACTGCTCATGGTAACCTAGGTAGAACTAATCCTATTGATATTGACTGGAAAGACTCTACAGCTTCATCTGTAAATCGCTTAACCGTTTCACTAGGTGATCTAGATGCAGTTGATATAGATAATGATACAAATCACTCAAATAATAATAGCGATTTTGATGATGTTTCATTAAATATCAATATTGCAGGTTTTGATTTAGAAGACGAAGATAATTTGCAAGGTGGTAGTCGTGAAATAGCGATTAGCTTCACAACTGAAAATTCGTCAGATACCTCAGCTGGACCGGATCTAATTGATGCAACAAACGACACCTTGTCGGGTAACTTCTTAGAGTTAAATTACTTTAATCGAAATACATTTACTTCTGTGAATAACAGAATTGATCAATTAGAAGAATTATTAGGTGAAGGATTTGATTCAGATAATGGTCAAACGGTAGCCGCTTACATTTCATACTTAGTGAATGGTGATGATGGTATAAATGGATTTGTTGATATTGATGGTGATTTAGTCACAGCAGGTATTAACGCTTCAGACTTCTTCGATGGAACTGGCGGTTCATTTACTACTATTACTAAGTTAGGTAATCAAATTGCTTCAATTGCTGATTTCTTTGATAGCGCTGATGCAACTGCGACAGCTGCGGATGGATCTGATGTTAGTTATGCAACACTTAAATCATCTGTGAGAGCTGGCGATTTAAATAGCGACTCAACTTCAGACACATTAGCGAATGAAATTGCCGCAATTCAAACTGATATTGATAACAATGAAACAGCTTCAGATAGTGCAGATACAGCATTAGATAATAGAGTAACAGAAGTTGAAGGCACATTAACTGGTTATACTTCTGCTAGCACAGTAGCTGCCGCAGTTACAGCGAACGCAACGGCAATCAGTGACGAAACCACTCGTGCGACGGCAGCTGAATTAGCGAATGCAACGGCAATCAGTGACGAAACCACTCGTGCAACCGCTGCTGAAATGGCGAATGCAACTGCAATCAGCGATGAAACAACTCGTGCAACCACTGCAGAAACAGCTAATGCAACTAAACTAGCAGCATTAGCCGCATTCACTATGGATACAGATGGAAACATTACATCAACTACTATCAATAATGATGTGAATGTCACAGCTGGAGGCACAGGTGCGAGCTTATCTAATGCAATTGCAGATGTGACAGCTAACGCTACTGAAATTGCGAGTGTGAAAAACACTGCTAATATTGCCAATGCTAAAGCAGATGCGATTGCAGACTTTAGAGTGGGAGAAGGTGATACCGCTGCAACAACAGTTGAAGAAGTTAATAACAGCAATGTCGTATTGAAAGCGGTTGATGCAACAGCAGCAACAGTTGGAGATGAAACATTAGGCCAATTAGGCAATGATGTACAAGACATTGAAGACGATAAGAATACAGGTAACGGATTCTTAGACTTCTTCAGAAAATTGTTTGGTAACTCAGAGCAATAAAAACTAAATGGGAGCTTAGCTCCCATTACTACCAAGAATAATAATTAAAGGACGCCAGTATGGAATTAGGTATATATCGTAAAGTTGAAATATTAAATAAAGATCTTCACTTTAATCATAAAGTAACACCGCTTAAAAATTATCAATTCTCTAGTTCACTACGTGAATGCGTGATAACCGCAAATGAATTTTATGAGTGCGCAAAATCACTTCCTATTTTATTTACAGAGTCTAAATCAGGCAGTTTAACGGCCATTACATTATTAGGCGTTGAACCAGAAAAAAATGTAATGCTAGATGAAAATTTACAATGGAGAGCAGGGGAATACATTCCTGCATTTTTACGTCGATATCCATTTGTTTTCGTACAAAACGACAACAGCTTAATGCTTGCATTGGATGCCGCATCAGAGGCAGTAAATAAAGATGATGGCCAAGCGTTGTTTGAATCTAACGGTGAAGCGACATCATTTACTAAAAAAGTGATGGGTTTTATGAAAGACTTTCAGCAGTCATGTAAAAATACAGAATCAATTGTTGCTACCATAAATGAACTTGGCCTTTTAGAAGATGCCAAAGCTGAAATGGTTTCTGCAGGAAAAAAATACTCAATTAATGGCTTTAAGCGTGTTAACGAAGAGAAACTAAAAGCTTTATCTGATGAGCAAACTCTTGAATTAGTACGCTCTGGTGTATACAACCTGATCGTAGCGCACTTAATGAGTTTATCTAATTTTAGAAAGTTATCAGTACTAGCAAACTAAATTAAGCTAAGGAATAAAACATGCAGCATTTACTAAAAAGAAATAGCTTGTTTTTGATTTTATTGCTGAATGGGTTATCAGCTTGTTCTGACTCTGATTCTGCAAGAAAACAAATTAATTACTCATTTGTTGCGGAAGATGCTGCTTTAATAGGTTTAGATGTTTCTGATAATGCTGGCAATCAGGCAACAGAATCTTCTCCTGGTACATATTCATTTGATGCTGGGGTAGTACCACAGCCTCCAGTTACTTTTGTTACCAGAAATACCGACTCTGAGCCTTTTAACAGTTTTCAAGATTTGGATGCCAGTGGTGATCTTTCTGAAGCCGATATTGCTTACAATGTTGGATTTTCACTTAAGTTTATTCCTCAAATAAACCCAGACGAAGCCGGTATTACATCTGTTTTTGCTAACCCAATAACCGCCTTGATTCCTGCACAAGGTACCACTGGTGGTTTGGGAGGGTTAAATTTATCCGAAGTGAATAGCGCATTATCTGGCGGTGTTAAAAATGCTGATCCTGTATTGCAAACTAAACTGCAAAAAATAGCGGCTAAGATCACAGCAGTGCAAGAGGCTATTGTCGCCTCAACAGGGCAAAAAGCTTCTAAAACTAATTTAACGAGTATTAATTTACTTGATAGATTTAACCTCAGCTCAGATACCTTGACGGATGATACTAAATTAAATCAACTTGTTGATTCCGCGTTAGATTCATCAGGGCTAAGCACGGAAAGTATTCAAGTTGTCAAAGCAACCGCCACTCAAGTCGGAACTAACATTAATAAAGCAACTAGCCCAACCAAGGGTAATTTATTTGAGTCGGCAATTAAATTAGTTCAAACCGAAATAAAGCAAACTACGACAGTGGCTCAAGTGAGTAGTTTGATTTCTGAAACCAAGCTACTGACTGCGTTAACTCAAGTTGTATCCGGCATAGATTTGGCTGAAACGGTCGCAAGCAGTGGCGGTAAAGAAGCGTTTGTCGCATCACTTTTGCTTGTTCCTCCTATGGATGCTAATGGCGATATCTTTCCGCAAGGTAACGACGTGATACAACGTGGCATGAGTGACTTTGCTTTAAGCTTAAATAAAACCAGCAATGTGATCACCATTGCCGATAATGGTGCTTATTTTTCTGGTGCTGGGGTTCAGCTCAGCTATTCAGATACAAGCAAAGCATATGGCGGTATTAGTGGTAACGACGCTTATGCTATCTCTTTAAACGCGATTGATTTAGTCGGTGTTGAAGGGTATTCATTATCTCAGCTAAGGCTAATATCTTTTTGTATTGACTATGATACAAGCACTCAAACATGCGGCGTAAATAACCAGGGCCAGCAAAGCTATGCTTTAGCCACTAAAGCAGAAATCTGCTCAGCTTATGATAACCAACCTCTGAATGAGAGTATTTTGCAGAGCATAAATGCGAATTACGGTGATTCTTGCTCTACGTCCAATAATTAAACAAAATATCCGCATTTATTTATTAAATAATCCCGTTTAAGCATTGAGTTTAAACGGGATTTTTGTATACACTCATAGTTGCTCATTTTCTAATCCTATTCAACGATAAAAATAATAAGTTGGATTTTATAAAGGCTAACTATGAATCTTCGTACTCTCGCTATTGCGCTACTTTCTACCTACTTCTCAACACAAGCCACGGCCAATACCATTCAAAAACTAGATAAAGACCAACAAGAAATCGACAAAGTGAACGCGGCTGACTTAGAGAAACCCACATCAATCGAAGCTTTAGAGATAGATCAAAACATTCAACGCCAAGCTGAAAGTAAAATGACTCAGCAAGTTAAATTTCGCTTAAATAGCATTAACCTGCAAGGTAATGAAACGTTAGCCAAAGCAGAACTCATAGATGTGATTAAACCTTATGTGGGCAAACTGGTCACAGTGGCTGAGCTGAAAGAAATTGCGCAAAGAGTTACCTTGCTATATCACAACAAAGGTTATCAAACTTCACGTTGCATAGTTCCGGAACAACAAATTAAAAATGGCGTTGTTACGCTTAAGATGGAAGAGAACAAGTTAAACCAAATTAAAATAGTGGGTGATAATAGCTTTGAATATGAAACTAGGTTATTTCTTCGATATCTAAATGACCTGAGCGGTAAAATAATTCATGCGCCAACATTAACTAAGCGACTCGCTAAATTAAACTTTTTACCTTCGGCTAAAATTAAGCCAAGGTTATCTAATGCGGGCTTTGGTAAAACTGACCTAATTCTAGAAATTAATGAGATTAAAGCGACTAGCGTTATCTCTTTATACAACAATGCATCAAGATTAACTGGCGATGTTAGAGCTAACTTAGGTGGAATTTTTGTAAACCCAACCGGACGTGGTGATTACCTACAATATGGTGTATCGATTGATCCGCAAGAAAATCGTAACTTCAGCTCGTTAACCGCTAAATATGTCATGCCATACGGCATACAAGGCGGTCAGATTCAGTTTGACTACGCTTACATGAATTACCGAGTCGCTCCTGAGATATTAAACCCAGATACATTTGAAGCCAATGGTTCTGGCACTTTAATGAAGTTGCAATATTCACAACCTTGGGATTGGTTAGGAGACAACGCCAAATACGGTTACTCAGCTGAAATTAAAGAATCGACAAACCAACAAATTCAGCATACTAATATTAACGTTAATGTGCCTATTACTAGCTTAGATGAATGTCCAACTAATCAAGTTGTCGAAAACGAAGCCACTGGGCAAAGAATTTGTGTGTACGATCACCCGGATTTATTGGCTGGCTTTAAATGGTTAGATACTAAAGAAAAAATCTTGGCAGTGAGTGCTTTTGCCAGTAAAGACTTTAGATACAAGTTATTTGACCAACAGGCATACACCAAAACCCAGTTTAAATTAACTAAATCGTTAGAAGGCGCGCTTGGCGCTTTAACTCAGGCCGAGATTAATGACAAATTTAGAGTCAAAAATGCGCAAACCCAGCAACAAGAATTTAGAACTCTAACAGGCCCTGTTGGTAACGAAACCTTGATGCAAGCTGATTTTTGGAAAATCTACTTTGATTTGACTCATTATCAGCAATTTACGCCAAACTTAAACCTTATCGTGAATTCACATTTTGAATACACACCAGAAAAAGCACTTCCTAGCTCATATAAATACGGTGGAGCCGATTCGGGTATTTGGGGTGGTAATTTAGACTTAGCACTGCAATATAAACTAACTGACAGCTTTAATATCCAACTAGGCTATCACTTAGAAACCGCAGTTAATTACACATCAGACAAAGACTATACAGACGCAGTACAAACAACAGTGAATGTAAAAGATGATAATGGCGACGATGTCCTAGTGCCTATTTTAGACTCACAAGGCGAGCCAACGGGTGAGTTTGAAGTCGCGACAGAAACGATAACGGTAGAAGATGGTAAAGTTCAGCACTTTAGTTGCGGCATAAAAACCGTTGATATTAATAGCTATTTTACTTGTAACGTGACTTATCCATACCTACAAGCTAATTATAAACAAGGTAACCATAGCTTTGGGGTTAACTTGAGAACAAAACCTGAGGTTTTCGAGTCTCGCAGAAGAAGCTTAACCGTTTCTTACGCATATAAGTTCTAAAAACCTCAGACTAATCGCGGTATCTAACGTATTTTCAGGTATCGCGGTTCAAATTACGACTTTCCCTTTCCCTGTTTTAACATGTAAAATGTTTTGTCTTGCTTTAAAAATCTTCTGAATATTAGAAAGGATGCTAATGGTGAAAAACCTTACTGCCATTTTGTTGATAGTGCTTTGTACATTTACGAACTTAGCGATAAGTAAACCTCAATTTATACCAACCAAAGCTTTTGCATCAAAGCCGGATGTCAGCAAAATTTTACTCTCGCCAGATGGCAAACACATAGCTATGCTACTTAAAGCAGAACAAGGCGACGTAAAAGCTACCGTACTACAATCGGTAAACTTACAAAATTTTGAATCAAGCTTTCTAACCTATGCAGAAAATAAAAAATATGTCATGACAGACATAGCTTGGTTAGACAATGAAAATATTATTGTTGATGTTAAATATCCAGCCTCTCGTCGAGGTACTCCGGTAGATGAATATCGCGTCGTTAAAATTAATATTTTTGAAAAAAAGCTTAAATCGGTTATTCCAAAATCGACGTTATCTCGATTAGATTATGTGCCCAATGTGCTATCTAATGTATTAAGCATAGTGCCGGAAGATCCTAACTATATTATTATGCAAATTTCGGGTCATATGCACACAGGTGAGCCGAGTGTTGTCCAAATCCCACTGACAGACAAAGCGAGAACTCGCTTTCTTGAAAGAGCCGAAACTAACATTTTTCACTGGAAACTAGATCAGCAACGTAATGTACGGATAGGCATATACAGAGATAAAACCCATTACAAAATTTTAGAACGAAAAAATAAAGACGAAGAATTTCGTACCTTATGGAAGTTTGAAGCTTTTAGTGCCGAAACGGTTTGGCCGTTAGGTTTTGATCTCGATCCAAATATTCTTTATGTACAAGCGCTACACAAGGGTAAAGATGCCATCTATAAAGTCGATTTGACGGACAAAGATTTAAAGCTAAATCTGGTTTATGCAAAAGAAGATTATGATGTAAGTGGTTATCTAACCCGCTCAAATAAAACTGGCGAAGTAATAGGTGCTGGCGGTTATATATGGGATAAAGCGCGAGTTCGGTTTGAAAAAGCAATTGATAAAGCCTTACCAGATAACGACAATTACCTAGTTAGCTTTAGCCAAGATGAAAATAAATATATAACCCTATCAACCAGTGATACAGAAGCGGGTGTCTACTTAGTTGGCGACCGCAAAGCTAAAACTATGGATATAGTTGCTTACAGATACTCAGACCTAAAACCAGAATTAATGGCAGCTAAAGAAAAAATAAGCTACAAAGCGAGAGACGGGTTAACAATAGAAGGCTACCTAACCTTGCCGCAAGCTAGCTCAGGTAAAAACCTGCCTACCTTAATTTTCCCTCATGGTGGACCGATTAGCTACGACAATGATGGCTTTGATTATTGGACTCAATTTTTTGCCAATAGAGGCTACGCCGTGCTGCAAATGAATTTTAGAGGCTCAGCTGGCTACGGCTTTCAGTTTATGCAACAAGGCTTAAGAGCTTGGGGCCAAGCAATGCAAGACGACGTTGAAGATGGCACCAAATGGATTATTGAACAAGGTGTTGCCAATCCAGATAAAGTTTGTATTGTCGGTGCTAGTTACGGTGGTTACGCAGCATTAATGGGCACAGTGAAAACGCCCGACTTATATAAATGTGCTGTCAGCTTCGCTGGAGTAAGTGATATAGAAGCTTTAGTAAAAGCACACAGAAACTTTGTTAACTACGAAATAGTGAAAAAACAAATCGGCGATGACTACAGCAAACTGTGGGAACACTCACCGTTAAAACATGCTGAAAAAATCAAAGTCCCTGTACTGTTAATTCATGGCACCAAAGACAGAGTTGTGAGAGTTGACCAAAGTGAAGATATGTTTGATGAATTGGACGATTTAGACAAAGACGTCGAATATATAGAACTTGATGGCGGTGACCATTACTTGAGTAATGCCGACCATAGATTAACGACATTTAAAGCTATGGAAAAATTCCTAGCCAAACAACTACTATAAAGCCCTGCGTCAGCAAGCCTGACGCCTAGAAAAAAAACAGCATATAAACTGTATTTTTAAATAACAACCTACAAGCTGTAATTTACCACTTGATATTATTACGCGCATAAAAATGTATGAAATGATCACTTTTATGCGCATAAAAGTGTTGTTCAACTCAAAAATTATCTGCAAGAAAGTGTGGTTTAGCTACTTTTCTTGCTCAGTTAGATTGTTTTTACTCTAAGCAGTAAAATCACCTTGCGATATTATCAGCAGTTGATAAGATTTTCGGCTATGTATAAAGAGTACAGTACAGACCAAGCGCTGTTGTACGCACTCGCTGGCGCTGGCTTTATAGAGCTAGCAAACGATTTAAGTAAACTATGCATGTAAAGTAATTAAAAACGCAAAACAGTCGCGCTGCGTAATCGGGATTAAAGGGCAAACTCCCGACCCAGTTCACCCCGTCGATATCTGATTCGACTCGCTGAAATCCGTGGCCAATGTGCTGTCGAAAGAAAACCAGCAGTTGTTAAAAGTGATTGCCGATCAACAGCCGCAATCTGTGACTGAGCTGGCAACACTTACAGGCCGAGCTGTCAGTAATGTGTCGAGAACACTGAAAACATTGGGCAAGTACAACTTGGTTGAAATGCAAAAATCACAAAATGGATTGGCGGTAAAACTGCGATATCAATCGATGTTGTTATTGATCCAGCCATTAGAATAAAAGGAATATCATGCAGCAAGTTGGAATTTATGAGCAGTTAATAACACAGCTGATTGCCAGTCGCATTGACCGAGAGCGATTCTATGTCGGCGAACGTGAGCTCAATAGCAGTGAAGCATCCGTCTGGCTATCACGTTTCTTATCACACATTCTTGAGTATGCGATTGAGTCTGTCCCCTCAAGAGATGATCGTCTGCAACAGCAAATTGCTTTGTCCAATCAATTGTTACTCTGGCTAAAAACACAAATTCAAGCTAACGATTTTATCGAAGACAATTTGCTTGCCAGCCAAGGTAAAATTCTGACCGCGCTCTATGAGCTCGAAAATCCTATCTCAGCTGATTTTAAAAATTATATTAACGATATTTTTCCTCTGACAGGTTTAACGCAAAGTGAGCTGTTTTGTGGTAGCAATGCTGGATTATCACTTGAATCTGAATTGAAGCGAGAGATTTTATCCGCGGATAAAATTTACTGGTTAGTATCATTTATTAAGTGGGCAGGGATACGAATTTTTCGCAAAGAGTTAGAAGAGTTTACTGCTAGCGGCCGTGAGCTAAAAATTATTACTACCTCATATATGGGGGCGACTGACGCGAAAGCGGTTGAGTATTTGGCGAGTTTACCAAATACCGAAGTGAAGTTGAGTTATAACACTGAGCGGGAACGTTTACATGCAAAGAGCTATCTATTTTTACGCAACACGGGTTATCACACTGGTTATATCGGCTCTTCCAATCTTTCCCAATCAGCGTTAACCAATGGATTAGAGTGGAATTTAAAAATTACTTCGCAAGAAATCCCTCACATTATCAATAAATCATTGAGCACCTTTGAAACCTATTGGGCTTCTAATGATTTTGAACACTTTAGTGGCGATGCAACAAGCAGTGAAAAACTCAAAAAAGCCTTGAACCAGCAGCGCGGAGATATTGAGGCCAGCCCAACCCACTTTTTTGATATCTCGCCGTTTCCTCACCAAAGTGACATTTTGGAACAACTGGCCGTTGAGCGCAGTGTACACCAACGATTTCGCAATTTAGTCGTTGCGGCAACCGGCACCGGAAAAACCCTAATTTCAGCCTTTGATTTTGCGCGTTTTATCAAAGAAAAACCTCAAGCAAATTTCTTATTTGTTGCGCACCGAGAAGAAATTTTAAAACAAGCGAGGGCGGCATATCGTGGCGTATTGCGTAATGGTGCTTTTGGTGAACTTTGGGTTGGTGGACATACGCCGGAGTATTATCGCCAGTTGTTTGTTTCTATCCAAACGTTGGACAATCAGTTAGATCAACTTAACCTAACCGCTGATTATTATGACTACATCGTGATTGATGAGGTGCACCATATTAAAGCACCAAGTTATCGTGCGCTGCTTGAGTATTTCTCGCCCTCGATTTTGCTGGGGCTGACAGCAACACCAGAGCGTCATGATGGCGGTGATATTTTAGCTGATTTTGGTGGTGTGATTGCGGCAGAAATCCGATTACCTGAAGCAATTAATCGTCGACATCTTTGTCCGTTTCAATATTTTGGTATTGATGATGATACCGACCTACGCACCATTCCTTGGAGCCGTGGGCGCTATGGCATTGCGCAATTAACCAACCTTTATACCCATAACCAAACACGTTTTAACAAGATTTTACTGAGTATGCAGGAAATCATCACTGACCTAAGTAAAATGAAAGCATTAGCTTTTTGTGTGAGTAAAGAGCACGCCCAGTACATGACACAGCAACTCTTATTAAAAGGCATTAAAGCGGATGTGCTAACTAGCGATAACTCTCACGAGAGGCAACAAAAGCAGCAGGCCATTCGATCTGGCAGCATTAACGTGCTTTGTGTGGTCGATATCTTTAACGAAGGTGTCGATATTCCCGAAGTCGATACTTTATTGTTTTTACGACCAACTGAGAGTTTAACCATTTTCTTGCAACAACTTGGCCGAGGGTTGCGTTTAGCTGACAGTAAAGAGTGTTGTACAGTGTTAGATTTTGTTGGTAACTCACGCCCAGAATATGATTTTGCCAATAAATTTAGAGCCTTAATCGGTAAAAGTCAGCGTGCTATAAGTGAAGAGATAAAGCAAGGGTTTCCTCATGCACCACTGGGGTGTCGCATTGAGTTGAGTAAGCGTACTCAAGAAATGGTGCTTAGCAATATTCGTCAAGCTTCATTAACGTTGAAGCGCCTAGTCGCGATGATCCGACAATATCCTCAGCATTCCACACTGCCGTTAACACTGTCGAACTTCTTAATCCTAAATCCTCATATCAACTTGAATGAACTTTATAAGCGAGGGAGTTGGTCGCAGTTGGTTCAACAAGCCAAAGATGAAATTAATGAAAGCATGCCTGATGAATACCTCCTTAAAATGCTTAAAAAAACCATTCATACTCGAATTTTGACCTGTGATGATCATTCGTATTTGAGTTACTTAAAACAGCTTTGCCAAAATAACTTAGCTGTTTTAGATGCAGGACATCGTCATGCATTGATGTGTCATTACGATTTCTGGCAGAAAACGGGGGCTGAATGTGGATTCGATTCAGTTGAACAGAGCTTAGCGAAACTAAATGCTTGCGAGTTAAAAGCAGAACTGTTGGACGTTGTTAACTGGAAACTCGCACAAACCAAGCATGAGCAACCCATAATGAAGGCTTTGCCAGAGGTTTCACTAAGGCTGCATGCACGTTATGCGCGTGAGCAAATATTGGTGGCATTTGGTGCGACCACGTTTGAGCGCCAGCCGCCAGCACGCGAAGGTGTGTTTGTGCTGAAAGATCAAAATATTGAACTGATGTTTGTCACCTTGGACAAAAATGAAAAGCAGTTTTCACCCACTACTATGTATCACGATTACGCGATTAATGAGCATCTCTTTCACTGGCAGTCACAAAATAGCGCACGGCCAGATAAAGGCCGTGGTTTGGAGTACATCCAACACCAAAAAATGGGTAAGCGTCTGTTTTTATTTGTGCGTGAGCAAAGCAAAGATGAATACGGCCGCACCATGGGTTTTGTAAATTATGGTGAAGTTGAGTATGTGTCACATACGGGGTCACAGCCGATGAGCATTACTTGGCAGTTAAAAATACCAATGCCTCACTTCATGTGGCAACAAGCGGCCAAGTTAGCTATTGGATAACTACTATGACGAATTTAGTTTACCCGCTTTGGCTTGGCAGAAAAAACCGAGCAAGCCGCTGCAAAAATTATTAAGCCAAAGGTTTTTAAAAGAGGTTAGCGCATACACAGGGTTAAGCCGTGAGTAGCTAGAGTGCTACAGCAAAAATAGGTTATAGCGCAGTGTATCGTGTTTGCAGGATCTTAAATTTTATTTAGATGTGTTTAGTAGTCAGTCAAGCATCTCAATGAAGTCGGTGGCTGAGATTTATAAAACTTGGTGCTTTTTGTGTTTGAAACCGATTTTAGAGCTCGAACTCGGTTTTGAATTGGTGGAAAAAAGTGCGACGAAGCTTGCTCAAAATGACTTTTTGAGTACCAACTAAAAGATGGTTTTACCGGTGCCTTTCGTTTTAAACGCAGCGATGGTGTGACAGCTAGACTGGCACACGAGACTAAATTTACCAAAAAAGGCCAATCAATTCGATCGTATGTGGTTAACCAAGAGGGTAGGATTAAGATTCTAATAATTATTGTCATAAGAAAACTATTCACCTATCACAAACGTCTGCTTGTACGCGTTTATAAATTTCAGCGTCAGGCAAAGTTAAATCTATGGCCTCAAAGGTAATTTCTTCACCTAAAAAATAGTGAGTGGGGCACCATTGGTCGCTTTTTCGAAATACCGCAATTTCCACATAATCTTGCTCAATAATGACGTATTTTTTTAAGTTTGGAAGGTTAATATATTCAAGACGTTTGGTTTGTTCGTCCGTTTTGCGGGGCGGTTTTGAAATCACCTCAACAATGATAATTGGCGTATCTGTGTAATAAGGTGTGGATTCATCAAAATTGCAGTCAACCATGGCATTCGGGATAATAAAAATTATCTCGGATGCGTAGTTTCATGTCTGGGCCAAACGGCTCACAAAGATTATCATCCAAATGATTACCTAGCGCGAGTTAAGTTCAAGCAAATTCGTTCGTGGTTTACAGTAGCTTATGCCATGGCATAAGCTACACCATCGATAAATTCGTGCTTTATTTTGCTATTTAATTCAGCTGCTAAGTATTCTTCAACAGAAATTTTATTTAGTGCTTTGCTGTTGGCATAAATCATCCGGCAACTCTTAAACCAAAATATGGTTATAGTTTACTCGATATTTTGAATCTGAATGTAGATTTAAATGATTAACTTATTTTAAATCAGGAGGTTGAGGCTATCGTTTTCTTTAATCTTCACTTTTAACCACTAACTTAACCACCAGGCTCTCGCGTCCTAGATACAAGCCTATTAGGCGATGAATTACCTTACCTCACCCCTTGCCTGACGCAAAGTATCAGCTTTTAGTATCTTTCTCCAGTCATGTAATGTCTACTCACATTAATATGGATATTATTGTATCCATAAAGTAGGAAATAACGCTATAATAGACACTATTGTATCCATTTAGGCTGCGTATGAAATTTTCACTTTTAGATGATACCGATGTAAGCCAAGCTTTTGCTACTCATCTGCGGGGCTTACGCAAACAAGCGAAGCTATCGCGAGAGGCACTGGCACTGCGAAGTTGTGTACCTGCTTCGACCATAAAAAAGTTTGAACTCACCGGGCAAATTTCATTTCGTCAGCTGCTGCTTTTGTGGCAGTCGTTGGATTCACTAGACAGGCTTTATCAACTGACACAAACCACGGCTGACCGTACCGCTTTACCGACCAGTATAGAAGAGGTGCTTAAAGATGAGCTTTAAATCCATTCAAAAGTTGAATGTGGAGCGCACTCTCACAACGGGCGAAACTGTATCGGTGGGTGTATTAGCGCAAAACCGCCAAGGTGTTTTCTTTCAGTATGATGAAAGTTATCTAAGCAGGTTTGGCAATTTATCCCCTTTTACGCTTCAAGGCGATGTGCGATTGCAGCAAGCACCGAAAGAGCCTCACCAAGGTATACACGGCGTTTTTGGAGACAGCCTTCCCGATGGTTGGGGCTTGTTGTTGCAAGATCGTGTGTTTCGCCAACAAGGTATAATACCCGCACAAGTAACAGCAATGGATAGACTGGCGTTTGTTGGCCAGCAAGGGATGGGGGCATTGTCTTTTACGCCTGTATCAGAGCTTTCATTAGATCAGCGTTCAGATGTTGATTTGGAAACACTTGGGCTTGAAGCCCAAACCTTGTTCGACCAATCCCTCTCTGACGATCTAGACGGTAGCACTCAGCAAGTGTTAGCAACCTTGGTGGCAGTCGGCAGCTCCGGCGGTGCTCGCCCTAAAGCGCAAATTTATATGCCCTCTGGTGACGCGACGCAATGCCGCACCTATGCACAGCCTGGCGATGAAGCATGGTTAGTTAAGTTTACTTCGAAGAACTTAGCATTGGGTCACGAAGAAGGTTTGTGTGAAGCGGTCTATTTAGAAATGGCTGAGTTGGCAAAATGTCAGCCACCGATTTGGCAGTTAATTGAAGCACCTGCGAGTAGCGGTGCTAAAGCATGGCTTGCGTTAAAGCGTTTTGATTATTTACCCGCTCATGAGAAGGCAGGGCGCTTACATATGCATAGTGCTTGTGGCCTATTGGATGCAGATTTCCGAAGCCCAAGTTTAGATTACAGCGATCTGATTAAGGCCAGCCGTCAACTTTGTAAATCACCTGCTGCTGGGCAACTTCAATTTCGTCGCGCAATGTTTAACTTGTTTGCAGCTAACCAAGACGATCACAGTAAAAACTGGGGCTTTTTACAAGATGATGATGGCAGTTGGCAACTCGCCCCATTTTACGATGTAACCTTTAGCCCTCACCCTTTTAATGAACATGCCACCGCCTTTGCAGGGTATGGAAAAGCACCACCACTTAAAGTGATGCAAAAGCTAGCGGCCAGTGCAGGCTTTGCTCATTGGAAGGAAGCACAGCAATGCATTCAAGAGGTCGTTGATGCCATTAGTCAGTTTAGGCCGCTTGCTGAGCAACTCGGGGTGAGTAAGACCACTGTGTTAGCGATAGAAAAAACACTCGCAGAACGTAAGCAAGAAAATGCGGCACTCTTGGTTTGATGGATGAATGTGAAGCAGTGAGTTTTTATAAGTATATGATTTATTTGAAAACCAAAGCTTCCTGAAACGCCCTGAAATATTATTCAATATTCTGGATCTGCTCACGCATCTGTTCAATTAACACTTTAATTTCAACTGCTGCGTTGGTGACTGTAGTATTGATTGATTTAGAGGCGAGTGTGTTGGCTTCGCGGTTAAATTCTTGCATCATAAAGTCTAAACGTCGGCCACATGCGCCGCCTTTTTTAAGCACTTTGTCGCGGGTTTCTGCTATATGGGCGTCTAGTCTGTCTAGCTCTTCAGCAACATCTATGCGTTGTGCTTGCATGATGAGTTCTTGCTCTAGTCTTGCGGGGTCTATTTGTTCTTTTAGGTCGGCTAGCTTGGTTTCTAGGCGTTCTCTTTGCCAAATCAGTACGGCGGGCATTTCGCTGCGCACAATTTCTACTTGTTCTGAGATGGTATTTAATCTGGTTTCAATTAAGGTTTTTAGTGCTTGGCCTTCGCTGGCTCTAGCGGCTAAAAAGTCTTGGATTAGGGCATCAAATTCACTTAAGAATAAGGCTTGAATGGTATCAAGATCTTGTTCTTCTGCCTGCATCACGCCTGGCCAACGCATTATATCGACAGGGTTTATTTGTGACCCCGTTAATTTTGCTTGTATGCTTTGGGCGTGTTGGCAAAGTTGGTCAACTAGGTCTTGGTTGATACTTAGGTTGCTTGCTGATTTTTCGCTGTCTTGGATGCGTAGGTTTATTTCAAGTTTCCCGCGCTGCATGGCTTTGCGTAGCTTTTCACGTAAAACAGGCTCTAGCCCTCGGTATTGTTCTGGTAAGCGAAAGTGGTTTTCGAGAAATCTTTGGTTAACTGAGCGGATTTCCCAAGTAAATGTGCCCCATTCTGCTTTTGTTTCGCGCCTTGCGAACGCTGTCATACTATGAATTGCTGCCATTTTATTCTCTTTTTTGTTTGGTTATTCCATCTTAATTTATTCAAGATAGAACAATTATTTTATCTTGTCGCTAGCTTGGTATAACCGAGCTGATTAGCTTCTATATTTGCTGATGCTCCAGCATACAATTGCGGTTAATAGTAAACCCGAAGCGACCTTTATATCGTCTTTTAGACAGTAAACTAATACGCTCGAAATTGCGGCTATGTGACCAATTTGCGGCATAAGCTTATCGCGTTTTTGGTTGTTTTTGGCCAGTACCTGAATCAATGCTTCTTGTTGATGTTGAAGCTCTTGGTGGCTTTTTAAGGCGTCGTAAACTAAATCTGGCAGTTCGGGTAGTTTCTCACCCCAAAACGGCGCGTTTTCTTTTATTGAGCGTACCAAGGCAGGAATGCCCACTTGCTGATGTACCCAGTTTTCTAAAAAGGGTTTAGCTGTGGTCCATAAATCGAGTTGTGGGTATAGCTGGCGGCCTAAACCTTCTATATACAGTAAGGTTTTTTGCAATAGTACGAGTTGAGGTTGTACTTCCATTTGGAATCGACGCGCGGTATTAAATAAGTTCATTAATACATGGCCAAATGAAATTTCAGCTAATGGTTTTTCAAAAATAGGTTCGCAAACTGTGCGAATAGCAAATTCGAAATCTTCAATATTGGTGTCACGAGGCACCCAACCCGAGTCAACGTGAAGCTCGGCAACTTTGCGGTAATCGCGGTTAAAAAAGGCAATAAAGTTATCGGCTAGGTAGCGTTTGTCATCTTTATTGAGTGTGCCAACTATGCCGCAATCTATGCCTATGTACATAGGGTCGTTGGGGTTTTCGTGCGAAACAAAGATATTACCTGGGTGCATGTCGGCATGAAAAAAGCTATCACGGAAAACTTGGGTGAAGAATATTTCAACGCCGCGTTCAGCTAATATTTTCATATTAGTGCCTTGTGCAACTAGGGCATCAATATCGCCAACTGGAATACCGTAAATTCGCTCCATTACCATAATGTTGTTACGGCACAGGTCAGAAAAAACAGTTGGTACATATAAGCTTTTTGAATCGGTGAAATTACGTTTTAGCTGTATGGTATTGGCCGCTTCGCGCATTAAATCAAGTTCGTCAAACAGCGTTTTTTCGTACTCTTTTACGACTTCAATCGGTCTTAAGCGTTTACCATCTGGTAGTATTTTCTCTAGCACCATAGCCATAGATTTCATTAAATCTACATCGGCGCGCATGGTATCTGCAATGCCAGGGCGAATAACTTTGATTACGATTTCTTTATGTGGGAAAGGGCTGTCTTCGTACAGTTGTGCTGAATGTACTTGGGCGATAGATGCCGAGGCAAGGGGCTCAACGTCAAACGATTCTAAGTATGTGTCTAAGCTATGTATCTTCCATGCTTTTTCTATAATTTGCTTAGCTTGTTCGCCGCTAAAAGCCTCTACTTTGTCTTGTAATATAGTGAGTTCGTTGGCAAATTCGGTTGGTAGCAGATCGCGACGGGTAGATAGCATTTGACCAAATTTTATAAATACAGGCCCGAGTGATTGCAAGGCTAATCTGAGTCTGACTTCTACTGGTTTGTCTGGATGTTTGTTGCGTAGCCAAAATGCGCAGCCGCGGAATAACTTAAAATACCATGTTTGAAAACGTGCTGGAATTAAGTCGTCTAGGCCAAAAGTTAGTAATGTTCTTACTATGATATAAAAACGCCAAATGCTCACGATTTAGATTCTACTTGTGATGTTAGTTGATTGATTCTAGCTGCAAGTCTATCTACGTCTTGACGTAAGCTAGTGAGTTGATCGCCAAAGTCGATCACTTCTATTGGGTGTGGCGCCAGTCGTTTTTCGTCCCAAACTATGTTTGTGAATGCACGTTCGCTATTTTGTTTGGTTAACTTTGCTTTTTTTATTAGCTGGTTACTTGTTTCGCTAATTTTATGCGCTGCAATATTGCCAGTTAAACTAGCAAGTATATCCTGCCAGTAAACTAAGCTTTGCTTTAACCAGTCTGAAAATTTTTGTGCAAGTTGTACATCGCCTTCAATGTCTACTTCGCCGGATTTTATTAATGCCGTAATTTGCTCAGGTTGTTGTAGTTTTTGTAGGCCAGATAATGTTGTTTGTATTTTGCAATCAACTTCACCTTCAAGTGGTGACCATACATTCACTAAGCCAGCTTCTGTTATTTGCATTACGAGCACAAGTGAGAGGTCGGTTAGTTCGATAGCAACCACTTTACCGACTAAGTTAGCAGGTACACTTAAGTTATGGCCACTGGTTTTAAGCCAGTAATTTACACTGTGTTCTATTAATCCACTGATGACACTTGCTGCTGGCATTAAAATTTGTACCCTTTATGTAGCGCCACTATGCCGCCAGTTAAGTTTTGATAACTCGTTTCTTCAAAACCTGCTTCTTCCATCATACCTTTTAAGGTTTCTTGATCTGGGTGCATGCGAATTGACTCAGCTAAGTATTGGTAGCTTTCCGCGTCATTGGTGATGACTTTACCCATATTTGGTAATAAGTTGAAAGAGTACCAGTCGTAAATTTTGGTTAATGCTTCTGTAGTTGGTTTTGAAAATTCTAATACGAGTAATCGACCACCTGGCTTTAACACGCGGTACATAGAGCGCAAAGCCGCGTCTTTGTCGGTCACATTACGTAAACCAAAGGCTATGGTAATAACATCAAAGGTATTGTCAGCAAATGGTAGTGCTTCGGCGTTAGCTTGAACACATTCAACATTGCCGACTATGCCCATGTCATGTAATTTTGCTCGACCCACTTTTAGCATAGATTCGTTAATGTCGGCTAAAACCACTTGGCCTTCCGAACCAACAATTTTTGAAAATTTAGCGGTTAAATCGCCAGTACCACCAGCTAAATCTAGAATTTTGTTGCCGCTTCTTGCGCCAGAGCAGGCGATAGTGTGTCGCTTCCATACTCTGTGAATACCCATAGACATTAAGTCATTCATTAGATCGTATTTGGCTGCTACCGAGTGGAAAACTTCAGCCACTTTTTCGACTTTTTCTTCTTTATTTACGGTTTGGTAACCAAAGTGGGTAGTTTGATCTGAGTTATCTGTCATGAGTATTTCGCTTAATCTAATTGATGGCGTTAGTGTAACTGATTTTGAGTTATTTTAGAGCCGCTTAGTTAAAAAATTTTAGCCAAAATTGTCAGTACGTGATGAAGATAAAAAGGATTAGTTATCGAGGCTATAAAAAGCGCCTTAATCTGCATTTTGAGGCAAATGGTATGAATCATCTTTGTTATAAAAATTGTTGTTAATTGTAATTTAAACTTTGGTTTTAAGTGGATTCTGTTAATCTGGCGGTAATTAATTTAGGAGTTTTTATGAATAAGACAGGTCTTTTAAGTGTTGCAGCTGGTATTGCATCACTTGTTATGAGTGCTCAAAGTTTAGCAACTACGGTTACATTGACAACCAATATGGGTGATATCGTAATTAATTTATATGATGAAACCACACCTAAAACAGTCGAAAATTTTTTATATTATGTGAATGCCGGTAAATATGATGGCTCTGTCGTACATCGTTCGGTAGACGACTTTGTTATGCAAGCTGGCTCTTATGAGTGGAGTATTCAAGGAGATCAAGAAGCAGAGCGTATTAATGCCATTGCAACTCGTCAAATTGATGAAAACGACGATGATGATACGGATGTTTTTGTCGTTGATAATGAACCATTGTGGTCAAATGTTAAAGGCACAATCGCAATGGCTAAAACCAGTAATGAGCATAGTGCAACATCGAGTTGGTTTATTAATGTAGGGGACGATAATACTGACAACCTTGACTTGCAATCTAGTGGTTTTACCGTCTTTGGTGAAGTGATTTCAGGTATGGATATTGTTGAAAATATTAATGCACTTACGACCTACAATTTTGGTGGTGCTTTAACTAATATGCCACTTCGTAGTTATGATTCTAGTACTGAAATAGCGCAAGATGACTTGGTTTATATCAGCCAAGTAACAGTAACAGATGCTAGTCCGGATACAGCTAAAGATTTAGATCCAACGCCTAATACGTTAATTTATCAGCAAAATGTCGATGCAATAAATACAGTCAAAACTAAAATTACTGAATTTGTTGATGCGGCCGAAGGGTATTTAACACGCGCAGAAACTGCTTATACTGAAGCGGTTGATATTTCTGAGGAAAAGGCTGATATTGCATCGGCTGCTGTATTGAAAATTGAACAGAGCTTGATTGAGTTAGATAATCAATTAGATCTTGCTGAACAATATGTTATTGATCGTGAAACTGCAGAAACTAATAACGAATCTGTGCTAAAAATTATTGAGATACGTGATTCGGCATTAGATGCCTATTCTGCGGCATATGATGAATTGAATCTAGCCTATCAAGCTGTGAAATCAGCTGAGGCAGCTGCTGCAAAAGAAGGTAGCAGCGGTGGTTCTTTCTCTTGGTTATTAATGGCTGTGCTTGGTTTCACTTTTGCTCGCCGAGCTAAAAAAGCAATAGTTTAATAATTCATAATTACTCTTTATATTCACTACGTTAGATAGCTGGTTATTATTAACCGGCTATCTATTTTATTTACTTTGATGTATCGGACACTAAGTTAATCTTAACTACCTTGTATTGTCCACAAGGTTAAATCTACCTAAACCCATTCAATTTTATTCCCGTCAATAGCATGGATTTGCTATCATATTTGAATACGTTTTAACGCTAATTAATACGAATATCATTCCCCATTTTTTTAGGAACTTTTAATGCAAATTACCAAAGACTCAGTTGTACAATTTCACTACACATTAACAGACACAGACGGCAAGCAATTAGAATCTAATATGCAAGCTGATCCTATCGCTTATTTACATGGCCATAACGGCATGATGAAAGGTATCGAAAACGCATTGGAAGGCAAAACCGCGGGTGAAACTTTTACAGTCACTTTACCAGCAGAAGAAACCTATGGTGAAAGAAACGAATCGGAAGAAGCGATTCAACGTGTGCCAGCAAAACATTTACAAGGTGCTAAAGTATGGAAACCAGGTATGGTTGCAGTTGTGAATACTGAAAAAGGTCAGCGCCAAGTAACAGTCGTTAAAGCAGGTCGCTTTATGGTGACTGTTGATACTAACCATCCACTAGCGGGCAAAACCTTAACCTTTGAGTTAAAAATAGCAGACGTAAGAGAAGCTACAGCTGAAGAAATATCTCACGGTCACGCGCATGGCGTTGGTGGTCACCACCACTAAAATGCTCGCTATCATTCACTGATTTTAGATTTAATAGGGCGTTTATGCTTCCTATTTTATTTGTTAATTAAAAAGTAAGTGCTTACATATGCAATTGCAAAAAATAGACAAAGCTCGTTATCGCAAGCACCTAAATATAGTTATAGTGACGTCAATTTTGACACTCGCCATATCTAGCTTAGCGATTGCTCAGGGGTTAATACATTTGTATCCGGATGAATCAGGAAGTCACTTTCATTGGAATTTACTCGGTGTTGTGGCGGGTTGCTTAATCGTTGGTTTAACTTTAAGTCGAGTTAAACTACATGACTTTATGCGAGAGGTTTATTACGTTTGGCAGCTTAAGCAAGTGCTTAATCAAATTCAGCGTAAACTCGCTAAAGTAAAAAAAGCGGTTGAGCAAGACGATGTTAATGCCATGATAGTATTAAATTATTATTACCAAGCTTGTCGTCACTTATGGCAATTAGATGATAATACAATCACTCTTGATGATTTAGGTGTGTGGCAAACTACGCTAGATAGTAAAGCTGAAGCGTTAAACTTAAATTTAAAAATGGAAGATTTTGATTTAGCTTTGTTACAGCAATACTAATAAGTTAAATCTAACGACTCAAACGGTGAAGGACTGGTAAATGTCATTTCTTCACCGCTTACCGGATGTTTAAATGTCAGGCTGTATGCATGTAGCAACATGCGCTTAGCCGCTTCTTTAGTCTCTTGAGTACCATATAAATCACAACCTAAAATCGCATGTCCTATTGCTTGGCTATGTATTCTTAGCTGATGTGTTCTACCTGTTTGTGGTGTGTATAAAACCAAAGTCCGCTTAGGATCTGTTAGGCGGTTTAAGACTTTAAAATGAGTTTGCGCTGATTTTCCGGTTTGGTGGCAAATTTTCAGTCTAGGAAACAAACTCGCATCTTTAGCGATTGGCAAGTCTATCATCCCTTCATCTTGCTCGACCCAAGCATTCAAGATACTTAGATAGGTTTTGTTAATGCTTTTTTGTTGGAATTGCTGAGTAATATTGGCATTAGCCGTTTTGTTTAAAGCAAGCAGCATGACGCCAGAGGTGCCAAAGTCGAGCCTATGAGTTAACAAAGCGGTTGGGAAATCTTGTACGATTCTATAGTGAACCGAATCTTGATTGAGTGGGTTTTTACCCGATAAGCTCAGCAAACCACTTGGTTTGCTGATGACTAATATCTCGCTATCTTGATACAAAATCTCTATTTCTTCATCGCATTTAGGTGCGATGAAGGTATCTTGGATAGCTGGGTTTAATTGGCTCATTTTAGCCAGCTAGTAAATTGCTCTAAATTAAATTCGGCTTGAAACACAAAATCAGCTTGGGCATGGCTTTTTTCTGTGTCGAAAATTAATAAAGCAGGTGGGCCAAACAATTTATGTTGAGTTAAAAAATCTTGTTGGGCTGTTGTCATATCGGTTAAATCTAGTTGTAAAAAAATATGGTTTGGATAGTCAGCTTGATTAACTTTTGCAAACACTTCATGCTCTATCACTTGGCAACTGGCACACCAATCAGCATATAAATCAACGACCACCTTCTTCTTGTTCTCGGCCTTAATGGCTTGCTCTAACGTCGCCACTGTATCTAAACGTTTGACTAGAGATTGCTGCGTGTTAGTAATACCGGCTTGTTGAAAACCATTGAGTTGCAAATATTGGTGGCCTAACCAAGCAAGAGCCGAAACTAAAATAACTAAAGCGACAGCCTGCTTGTTTTTGCCCGCTGAGGTTTGCTGAGGATTTAGTAAATCTAATTGCACAGCTAGCCAGATAGCCAGAGCAGCCCACATCATAGCTTCGATTAATGGTGTAAACAGGCGACCTAGCATCCAAATCGCCATGCCTAGCATAATCACGCCAAACAATTGTTTAATGCGTATCATCCAAGCACCTGTTTGCGGTAAATATCCAGCAAATCCAGCACCGACTAAAATTAATGGCAGTCCCATACCTATACTTAATGTAAATAAAGCAGCGCCTCCGAGCAGCGCATCGCCTGTCGTCGAAATATAAACTAAAGCACTCGCTAAAGGCGCAGAAACGCATGGCGACAGAGCAAGCGCTGAAATTCCGCCGGCTAAATAAGTAGAAATTAGCCCATTTTTACCGTTTCCTGATTGTTGTAATTTATCTTGCACGCTCGCAGGTAACGCGAGTTCGTAAAAGCCGAACATGGCAAATGCTAAGGCAACAAAAATGGCTGAAAATACCACAACGACAACTGGGTTTTGCAAGTGAAGCTGTAAGTTAAAACTCGCACCAAAATAGCCGACTAGTATGCCACTTAAAGTATAAAAACTGGCCATGCCCAGAACATATGCAACCGAAAGTAATAATCCTTTTTTAACGCTGGTTTCTTTTTGGCCTGTAATTATGGTTGATAAAATAGGCACCATAGGCAGTACGCAAGGCGTAAGAGATAAACCAATTCCTAACAGTAAAAAGCTACCTAAAGTTAGCCAAAAGCTTTGTTGATCAAAATAACCGGAAGACAAGTCGGATTGGTTTGCTTGAGATGCAAGTTCAGAAGTTGTCTCTGCTGTAGCTGCCGTTGAAACTTGAGTTAAAGGGACATCAATTAGTTTAGGCGGATAACATAAGCCAGCGTCAGCGCAGCCTTGGTAAGTAACTAGTATTTTATCAGCAGTGATAGATGCAATTGAAATGCTAGCATCAAGTTTGTGTGTGTATACTTTAACTAAACCAAAGTACTCATCTTGTTTATCTTTACCTGGTAAAGCAAAGTTTATGCTGAGCTTTTCTGTATCAGTTTTTGCTTTGGTTTTATCTTTATATAAATAGTAGCCGTCAGCTATATCCCAAGTTAAATTGAGTTGATCGCCAACTTGCTCAAAATTGAATTGAAATGCTTGGTCTACATGCAAAAATTCGGGTTCATCATCTAATTGAGATAAATCGAAAGCCAACGAATTCAGTGAAACCAAACACAATAACAAAGTACAAAATTTAAAATATAAACGATTCAACATAAATACCTTTGAGAACGAGATTTATATGGCAGGGTAAGTGATAGCAAATACCCTATCATTATCTTGACGTCTTGCCTTACCATTAAGCAAATGCAAAATGGATAGCTAATTTAACAAGCCAAGCTTAACATAGCCTTATATTAAGGTCAGTAGACTTATCTAGACCAAAGAGATCAAGATTTTATTGCATGATTGAATTAATTATTGTGTTTATTTGGGCATTTTTAGCGGCGAGCATTTTACCTGTATCGTCCGAATTCGCTGTTTTTGCTCATTATAATCAATACCCTGAAATGCTGGTTTACTTATTCTTAGTTGCCTCAACAGGCAATGTTTTAGGCTCTGTTGTCAACTGGTGGCTGGGAAAAGAGTTTTTACGCTGGCAGCACAAAAAATGGTTCCCGTTTAAAACTAAAGACTTGGTTAAGGCTGAAGTTTGGTTTAATCAGTATGGAAAATTCAGTTTGTTGTTGGCATGGTTGCCTATCGTCGGTGATTTAATCACGTTGGGTGCGGGGATCGCTAAATGTCGCTTCGTTTGGTTTTTATTACTGGTTAGTATTAGTAAAGCAGGACGATACGCTATTTTGCTATGGGGTTTAGCTCAGGTGTAATCAAATTTCATTCAAAGCGGAAAATTCTCAAAATTTACCTACACTGTATAAATCGAAAGCGCTTTATATTGGCAGGATATGTCGGGTACTATTTTATTGATAGATGACGATAAATTGATTCATAAAGTCGTCTCTAAATATTTAGATTCAAAATACATTCTAGAACACGCCTACTCTGGAGAGGAGGGCATTGCTTTATTTAGTACTATTGTCCCAGATGCGATTTTACTAGATGTTGAAATGCCCGGTAAAAATGGTTATCAGGTTTGTCAGAACATTCGAGAGCTAGGTTCAGATATCCCGATTATTTTCCTTTCTGGGAAAAGTAATGTCCGAGAAATTATGCTGGGGTATGAGCTTGGCGCGGATGATTTTATTGTTAAACCTTTTGAAGGTAACTTACTCAACGCTAAACTCGATGTTGTACTGCGTTATGCTCAGCAAAAACAAGCGTTAGCAGAGCAAGTTAAAACCGCGGAAGATACTGCATTTAATGCTATGACAGGCAGTAGCGCCTTAGGCCAAGTGATGCACTTTGTTGAGCAAAGCTATGGTGTTGCTCAGCTCAGCACTCTAGCGGATAAATATTTAGCTTTGATCAAAAATTGGCAGCTAAAATCTGTTGTGATGTTTTATTTTGATCAAGAGTCGCACTTTTATTCGACATCCGGCGCAGTTAAGCCGCTAGAGGAAGAGTTATTAATCCAAGGTAGAAATAGTAATCGCTTTATCGATTTTGGTTGTCGGACGATTATTAATTACCCACTTGTTAGTGTATTAATTAAAAATATGCCCTTAGACGATCCAGAACAATATGGACGATTAAAAGATCTCTTTCCGCCTTTACTCGGCGCGATTGACGCTAAATTACATGCTTTAGAGGTTGAATATACGCTTGCTTTACAATCTAAAAAGTTAACTGATTCCTTCACCGATGTTAGAAAGACGCTCGTCAATTTAGCCAGCGTTTTAAACCAAAACCAATCTCAAAGCTATGAAGAATTAAACCAATTATTTGTTAGTTTAGAAGAGCATATTCCAAGGTTAGGGTTAGAAGATGATCAAGAAAAATTCATTTTAGATAGCGTGCAAAGCACAATAGAAAAAGTTTCCGGTGAATTAACGAATACGGACCAAACAAATCGTGTGTTAGCGAAAGTACTGTTAACTATGCAGCATCTAGTAGATGAACAAAATGAGCTGGTGAAAGCGGTTCAACAAGACACGATTCGGCTACAAGGTGAATCTGTTAATAATATCCCAGATGATGGTTATGAGATGGATGTTGAATTGTTTTAGGTGAATACGTATTTAACTTTACGCTTTACTTAGCAAAAACACCCAGTTTCTAAAGCCAATAATTTTATCCGACCATAAAATTTCAAACCCAGCATTATGCAGCATGGCTTTGACTAGCTCTGGTTCAAAATCAGTATCGGGTAAAAAGTTTAGATAAGCATATCCGCCAGCGCCAGTCGCTTTAAATAATAAGTCGAAATAATCGGCATTGAAGATAGATAAGCTTGAGCGTTTAGCATAAAACAAGTCCGTGATGATTAAATCGTAAGTTTGATTATTTTGTTCTAGGTAATCGGTAGCATCTTGATGGATTAAGTTAATATCCATTTTTTGCGGGTTAAAATACTGATTAAACCATTCAATTATGATGGGACTTTTTTCAACAACAGAAATGTCACTATTCGGTAACTGAGATTTGATATATCTAGCGTTAGTGCCTCCACCTAAACCAAACTCCAAGATGCGGGCTGTTTGATCTAACTCGGTTATTAGTCCGTTTAAGGGAAGCTGGTGCGGAAAAGTCAGGCTGCAAGGCGCTAATTTATTTAATACGGACTGAACCGTATTTTCCATAAGCAGCCAAATATATTCTTTGTTTTCCAGCACTTGCCAGCTTACATCTTGCTCGCGCTGAAAACTTAAAATTTGACCGTTTGATAAAGTGTTATTTAGTTCGACAAGCACAAAATAAATCGCTAACCTCTAGTAACTAATGCTGACGTTATAACATATTAAGTTGTGGACATGTATCAAATAATTACACCAAAAACACAAGCAGACTTCACTAAATACTATTATTTTAGATGGCAGCAGCTAAAACAAGCATCTGGTTTTGCTATGGGCTCAGAAAAAGACGAGTACGATAGCTTAGCGGAACACAGAATGATTTGTAATGATAAAGGTGAGCCTTTAGCGGTTGGCCGGATTCATTTTGTCAGTCATGACGAAGCACAAATAAGGCATATTGCCGTTGCGGATAATTGTCGAGGTAAGGGGTTAGGCTCTTTGATCATGACGACTTTAGAAAACGCAGCTAGGCAGCAAAATATTCTTAGAATCATTACATTTTCAAAAGTAGATGCAATTAACTTTTTTGAACATTGTGGATACAAGGCGCTCAATAATCCTATTATTGAGTTGGCCGATTCTAGTGGTATTCAGCGTAAACAAATGTGTAAAAAATTATCTGAATACGATGTGATTTTACGCCATCCTGAATTGTGCAAAGAGTTACAACAAACTTGGAATAAACAAATTCCGATTGCTCAGTTAATGGGTATTAAAATACATCAGTACACTGGAGTCGAATTTGAAGTAAGGGCTGCGTTAAATGCCAATATCAATTTACACGGTACTATGTTTGCTGGCTCCATATACTCTATGGCGACTTTAGCTGGATGGGGTATGGTGCATTTACAGCTAAAAGAGACTAATACTTATGGCGAAATCGTATTAGCTAAAGGTGAAATTAAGTACTTTAAACCTATTACGTCTGTTCCGAGAGCGCTTGTTAGTATTAATTCTGTTGATGGTGATTTTTCTGGACTAGCAAAAGGTAAGCCTGCGAGGTTAGGCGTTAAAGTGGAGTTGTTTAGTGACACTGAATTAGTTGGTGAGTTTGAAGGTAAGTATGCCATCTTACCTATGGTTGAAAAGAGCGAAAAAAAGTTATCTGAACATGAATCAGAACCGGTCGAAGCCTAAAATTTAATGGAACGAGACGATTTATTTTACCAAGAACTAAGTGGTTTCAAACAATTTGGCATGTTTGCGCAAACTTCTTGGTACAAACCTATACCTGAAGATTGGTTTATTGTCGTCACAGATGTAATCAATTCGACTGAGGCAATAAAGAAAGGGCAATACAAGCAAGTAAACTCGATTGGCGTCGCTTCTATTGTGGCGCTAATTAATGCGATTAAACCACTTAAAATTCCGTATGTATTTGGTGGCGATGGGGCGACAGCGTGTTTGCCTAAATCTCAATTAGACATTGCTAAACCTGCTTTAGCTGCAGCTCGATTAATGGCCCAAGAACAATTTGGTTTAAACTTAAGAATTGGTTTAGTGAGCGTTGCTGAAATTAGAGAACATGGCTTTGATGTGTTAGTGGCTAAACATCAACCTCATGAATTTTATCAGCAAGCTATGTTTGCTGGTAATGGCTTAAACTTTGCTGAAAAGTTGATTAAGGAAGATACTCCGACGAACCCTTATATACTTGCAGACTACTTTCCGGCAAATGACGATATTTTTGATGGGTTTGAATGTCGTTGGAATGAGATCCCAAGCACTAAAGAAGAAACAATTGCTTTACTCATTCAAGGCGTTGCTGCAGACGATCACAGCTTAAATCAAATTTATCAGCAAATTTTGGATAAGGTTTCTGAAATATATGGGACTGAATCCGAATACCATCCGCTTAAGCTTGATAATTTGTCTTTGTCTTCATCATTTAAAACCCTAAACTGCGAAGCGGGTATACGCACCGCATTTAAAGGCTTGGCGAAACGGCTTAAGTATTTGTTAAAGCTTCAAGTACTACGTTTAGTCGGTATTTGGTTAATGGCTAAGAAAATAAAAACTCAGCATACAGATTGGGGTAAGTATAAACAGCAATTACTGGATAATACCGATTATCAAAAATTTGATGATACTTTACGTATGGTAATTGCTGGCTCTAAATCTCAACAAGTTAAATTACGTCAAGCATTGGATGTATTTCAACAGCAAGACTTAATTGCTTATGGCATACATTCATCTTCTGCTGCGCTGATTACTTGTATGGTGAAAGATTATAATACAGATCATGTTCACTTTTTGGATGCAGCAAATGGTGGCTACGCTATGGCTGCACTTGAATTGAAAAGGCAATTGAAGAATCGAGAGAAGTAATAGACGTTGCAAACAAACACCGAGGTAACTAGATGCGTTACCCCGATGTTTTAGTGCTCGTTAAGTTAGAATATTTTACTTATAAATAAAGCTACCTTTAGGTAAGCTATTGCTCATAGTACGAGCTTGTGAGCGGTAGAGTACAGATTCATTACGCTCTAAATTAACCCCTTCAAAGCTAGCGTTAGAAATATTTATTCTGAAGCGACCTAAATCTTCTTTCGCTGTGCCTTCATTTGCTAACTCATTTAAATCCGCTTGTGCACCATATAAGTTATTCGATGCGTAAGCTGAAGCCATTAGCATAGGTGCAATTGGGTAAGACTCTTTTCTTTCTGTTGAAGGATCATCTTTTAAGTTGCCGTAATTTAATGCTAAACCGGCATCTCTTAGCTCTGTAATTTGAGACTGTGGCAGATAAAAGTGTTGGGCATAGCCAATATCGGCAAGTTTAGATTTACTTGACGCTGCAGTTGTTTTAGTGAGTTTAACTTTACCGTTAATGCTGGATGAGCGAATCGAGCCTCTAGAGCCTTTCGGTACAGAGTTACTATGGTCAACAACTAGGGCAAATGCGCTATCTGTTGCGGTTAAATCTTTCACCCATATGTTACGCATAATTTTTTCATGTGGCTTCATGAAAAGCGATGCCATACCTGCTTTATTGCGAATGTTTTGCAATCTAATATCTGTGATGCTACCTACATTTGGACCTGCTTGGTTTAAATAGTCTCTGTCAATATAGCCACTGCCTGGCTCTAATCGAACCGTTAAGCCACCAGTTGAAAATAAATTACGCATGAATACTTTTTTGCCGCTAAATAATTGTACTAGAGCGTATCCTGTTGCGACTCGGGTTGCGCTCGCATTTTGGATCACACCTTGCTCTGGGATTCGGTTATAAGTTGAGTTATTTGCAACTTTCCTATTATCACTATCAGCAACTAAAAATACATCAGGCAGTAGGGTGTAATTATCTTTGATTAAAAAGCCATTTAAGGCGAAGTTTTTAACATAAGCAACGCGAAATGGTGCTGAGCGTTCGAGTGGTTGGCCTTTGACTGGGTTAGGCTTGTTTACATCAATTACAAATTTTTTGCTTGTATCAGTGGAAGTAATTTCTATGTTCTCGATTTGAGCTTGTAGTCTGCTTGAGTCTCTACCTATATTGAATAGTACATCGCCGGTCATAATGATTTTTGCATTAGGGTCGATTTCAAGCCTAACGTTTGACTTTAAATCAAGCATGCCTAAGTAGTATGTACCCGCAGCAAAGTGTACCGCTCCACCTTTATTTGAGGAATTGGCTGCTCTATTGATCGCTTGTTGAACCTGATTCGTGTTAAAACTGGCGTTGACTAACTCTGGCGAATTGTCTTTACCAACTCTGTTAATAAAAAAGCTAGTCCCTCCGCTATTGATATTTCCAATACTTGCATTACCTGTTTCCTTTATCGCAGCGTAGGCTGAAGTTGTTGCTAACAGCGTAGAGATAATTAAAGTGTTGCAGCTTTGTTTGAGCATATTAGAGATAAGCATATTGACCCTATATTTAGTTTACGTGTAATCTTTAAGAACATATGATGTATTTGTATTTTTATGTAAAAACAATGTTATGTAAAGATCAAAATTATTTTTCAGGCAGACTTATGCTGAGATTTAGAATTTTTTTATAGTGAGTTCATAAGCTTAAGGTTAAATATTTTTTAGTAAAAAACCTCATCAATGATTGGTTTTATTTCTTGAACAGAAGTTGAATTGAAAATTCAGATAAGTAATGGTGGAGAATAGAGTCGGCGTTTGTACGACTTAACCGCTCAAAAGAGGTTAAGTCGTATCTTAGCGATAAATCAATATCGTCTTAAAAGAAGATCGCCGAAGGTTGGAATAATCTCTCGACTTCGGTAACGTATTTTCTCTCGACTAAGAAGAGTATGACGTGGTCGTTGGATTCTATGACGGTATTATTGTGCGCTATGATGACAGAGTCTTTTCGGACAATTGCACCTATCGTTGTGCCAGGGGGCAGTTTGATATCTCTAATTGCTCTACCGACGACTTTCGAGGTTTCTTTATCACCATGTGCAATAGCTTCAATCGCCTCTGCAGCACCTTTTCGAAGTGAGTAAACATTTACTATGTCACCTTTTCGTACATAGGTTAATAGGGCTGAAATGGTCGCATGTTGAGGTGAAATAGCAATATCAATTTCACCACCTTGAACCAGATCCACATAAGCACTGTGCTGAATCAGCACCATAGTTTTTTGTGCGCCGAGTCTTTTAGCTAGCATAGCCGACATTATGTTAGCTTCATCGTCATTGGTAACCGCGATAAAAACATCGACTTGTTCAATGTGTTCTTCATTAAGTAATTCAGGGTCGGATGAATCACCACAAAAGACAATGGTATTCTCTAATTGCTCTGATAAAAATGCGGCTCTTTCCGGGTTTCTTTCGATCAGTTTGACTCTGTGAGTTGCCTCTAACTGTCTCGCTAAACCTTCACCTATATTACCACCGCCTGCTATCATAATTCGTTTATATGACGCTTCTAATTTTTGCAGCTCGCTCATAACAGCGCGAACGTGTTTTGTTGCGGCAATGAAAAATACTTCATCATCCGCTTCGATTACAGTTGTGCCTAAGGGCCGTATTGGTCTGCCTTGGCGATAGATCGCTGCGACACGTGTATCTACATTTGGCATGTGGTCTTTTAAGGCTGATAACGCATGGCCAACTAATAAACCACCATAGTAAGCTTTTACTGCGACTAAGCTGGCTTTTTCATCTGCAAAACTAACAACCTGTAATGCGCCAGGGTAATCAACCAGTCGTTTGATATAGCGTGTTACTAACTGCTCAGGAGAGATGATATTGTCTACCGGCATATCATGGTTGTGGAAAAGTTGCTCAGCATATTTGGTATACTCTTGCGAGCGGATTCTAGCGATTTTGTTTGGTGTGTGGAACAGCGTATATGCTACTTGGCAGGCAACCATATTGGTTTCATCACTGTTGGTTACCGCAATTAATAAATCTGCGTCTTCCGCTCCAGCTCGTTTTAATACATCTGGGTGGCTTGCTTTACCATTAATAACTTGAATATCGAGCTTATCTTGTAATTCACGTAGTCGAGTTGGGTTACTATCAACCAGTGTGATTTCATTTTTGTTGTTGTGCTCACCAACAAGGTTTTCTGCTAATGTTGCACCAACCTGACCCGCACCTAAGATAATTATTTTCATAGCTTTCGTTATTTAAGTTATTTTAATTTTTGTAGCTTAGCGTAGTAGAAGCCATCCATGTTTTGTCCGCCTGGCAAAATTTGCCAACCTGGATCTTCATTGGTTTCCGAATCAAAAATTTTCACGAGTTTTGCATCTGCTTGCTGTTTCAAAAACTCAACAATTTGATTTTTGTTCTCTTCCGGTAAAACAGAGCAAGTCGCATAAACTAAGGTGCCTCCCGGTTTGAGCAAACTCCACATTTTAATTAAGATTTTTTGCTGAAGTTCGGCTAGCGCTACTATGTCTTCATCGCGTCTTAAAAATAAGATATCTGGGTGGCGGCGAATAACCCCCGTAGCAGAGCAAGGCGCATCAAGTAAAATCTTATCGTAAAGTAACCCGTCCCACCATTGTTGTGGATCTGAAGCATCTCCAACAATTGGTGTGCAGCTAAAATTGAGTCGTTGCATATTTTGTTTGACTCTTTCTAGCCTTTTTTCATCAATATCGAGCGCATCGACGCTAATGTCGGGGCATACTTCGAATAAGTGAGCGGTTTTACCACCTGGTGCAGCACAGCAATCTAGTATTCTTTCACCTGCGGTTGGCTCAACTAAAGCGGCAGCTTGTTGCGCGGCTCTATCTTGTACTGAGCAGCTACCTAGTTCAAAGTTAGGTAGCGTTGAAACGGGTACTGGTTTGGTTAACAAAATACAGGTTGGAATTTTTTTATCCGCTTCAAATTCGATTTCAGCTTCTGTTAAAGCTTGTTTAAAAGCTTCTGCGGATTGGACCTGTTCGTTAATCCTGAGCCAAAAAGGTGGTTTTTGTTTGTTTTGTTTAACAATTTTTTTCCAGCCTTTCGGGTAGGCTTGTTTTAGTCGGCGTAAAAACCAATCTGGATGGTTGCTTTTAACTTGCTCACTGGCATGGTTGACTATGTCTTGTAGATCTTCATATTGTCTTTGATAACTTCTAAGCAAAGCGTTAACAAGAGATGTGAATTTGAATAAGTCTAATTGTTTGCATGCTTCAACTGTTTCTCCAATTGCGGCATGTTCTGCAACTCTATCTTGATCTAACTGGTATAGGCCAATTGCAATCAAAAATCTGACCATATTCAGTTGCGGCTTAATTTTAGTGTCTGTAAGTTTGTTTATGATGAAGTTGTATTGTGAGTAATTTCTTAGCACACCATAACAAAAATCTTGAACTTGGCCTTTCTGACTTGGATTTAGCTCACTTGTGTAGTCGTCTAAAGCTTGAGATAGCGATTTCTTTTTATCAATGACAGCTTCTAAGATGCGCGCACTAATTGCCCGAGTGTTCATGCTCATAATTGTGTTCCTGTCGCAAACCAATCTTTGCGTGAATTTAATATTTCGGCAAATGCGAGAGGCTTTTTACCCGGTAGCTGCATTTTGGTAATGTTTAAAATGCCCTGCTTGGTTTGAATTTGTAAACCATGCTTGTCAGCAGCCACAATTTGACCACAAGCAGATTGGCTGTCATTAGATGAAATTTCAGCACTATGGACTTTAATTGCTTGCCCATTTAATTCAAAGAATGCCATTGGCCAAGGATTAAACGCTCTGATATTTCTTTCTAGTTGGGCAGCGCTTAGCGTCCAATCAATTTTAGCTTCTTCTTTTGATAATTTTTTGGCGTAATTGGCTAATGCTTCATCTTGTTTTATTGGCGTGACAGATTTGTTCTCGATCCCGCTAATACAATTTAACAGTGCTTCAGGGCCTATATTCGCTAATTTTTCATATAAGCTAGCAGATGTATCAGATGTAGCTATTGGTAAACTTTGGGTGAGTAACATATCACCTGTATCTAAACCCACATCCATTTGCATTATGGTTACGCCGGTTTGTTCATCACCGGCCCAGATTGATCTTTGTATCGGGGCTGCGCCTCGCCATCTTGGTAATATAGAGCCGTGCACATTGATACAACCCAATTTAGGTGTATCTAGAACTATCTTAGGTAACAATAACCCATAGGCTACAACAACCATTAAATCTGCATCTAACGCAGCTAATTCAGCCTGAGCTGCTTCGTCTTTGAGTGACTCGGGTTGGTAGACGGGAATATCGTTTTCTACAGCTAGCTGTTTAACGGGTGAGGCTTGTAACTTTTTGCCTCGGCCTGCTGGTCTATCCGGCTGACTGTAGACAGCTAAAACTTGATGTTCTGAGTTGAGTAATGCAGCTAGGTGCCTAGCTGCAAAATCTGGTGTGCCTGCAAATATAATTTTTAATGACAAGGTGAGTTGTTCCTAGCTATACGTTACGAATTACTTTTGAGCAAATTTTGCTTCTTTCTCTAATTTCTTTTTGATTCTTTGTCTTTTTAGTGGAGACAAATAATCAACGAAAAGCTTACCATCTAAATGGTCTAACTCATGTTGAATGCAAATAGCCATCAACTCATCAGCCTGATAAGTAAACTCGTTACCGTCTTTATCAAGTGCTTTCACGGTTACTTCGTCTGCTCTATCTACATTTGCGTATACACCTGGGAAAGATAAACAACCTTCTTCGTGTGTTCTAACCCCTTTCTTTTCCGTAATCTCAGGATTAATAAAAACAAGCGGCTCATTTTGATCTTGGCTGCAATCTGCAACGAAGATTCTATGGATGACATCAACTTGGGTCGACGCAAGGCCAACACCGTTTGAGTCATACATGGTTTCAACCATGTCTTCACATATTTGTTTAATTTCTGCGGTAACTTCTGTGACAGGCTTAGCAACTGTACGAAGTCGATTGTCTGGATATTTTAAAACTTGATAAACTGCCATAATGATGTTTTTTTCAGTGCGATATTTAAAAAATGGTTTATGCTGTAATTCTAACCGTTTTGAAATTTTAATACAGAATAATCATTATAAAGTCGCATTTAGTCGAACAAGGACGCAGTATGTTCAAGAATTTTAAGTATTTTGTTCTCTTTTATTTTGCTGTTTTCAGCTTATTTGCCGATGTATTGAAGATTCGTCATGATGCGCCCCAAGAATATGTTGTTAAAAAAGGGGATACCTTATGGGATATCTCTGAAGTATTTTTAAACACTCCTTGGAAATGGCCAAAACTCTGGGGGATGAACCCTCAAATCGACAATCCACATTTAATTTATCCTGGTGATGTACTTGCTTTAATTTACGATAAAGACGGCCAACCTAGGCTTGTTGTTAAAGAATCTAAAAAAATAGTTAAATTGAGCCCGAGTAAACGCATATCTTATAAAGATGTGAAGGCGATCAATACAATTCCGTTGAGTGTGATCTCACCGTACTTAAATTACGAAAGAGCACTGATCGAAACTGAATATAATCAGGCTGCTATGGTGATTGGTGGCGACACCAATACTAAGAACAAAATAGATGGCGATTTGCTTTACGCTTCAGGAGAGCTTGAGGTTGGTCATTTATATGGTATTTATCGCAAAGTAAGAGAATATAATTCAGGCTTGTTCAATACTACTTATGCTGAAGAGCTCGTCTTAACTGGAACCGCTAGAGCGATTGAAGCTGAAGATGATAGCCAAAATAGACCCGCGAGATTAAGAGTGTTAACCAGTAAACAAGAGATACGTTCGGGCGATCGGCTAATGTCTTTGCTAAGAGATCAAACCTTACCAGCAATTTTCACTTTATCTGCGCCTGCTCAAGTCATTGAAGCTGAAATATTGACAGCATCTACTAATGTGAAGGAATTTGCTAAGTTGGAAGTTGTTGTTATTAATGCTGGTACTGAACAGGGGTTAAAACCTGGTAATGTATTAGGCGTTTACAGACAAAGCCCAGACATTATTATGGATAGCGAAAAGCCTATATATGTTGAAGATGCGGGGCGCTTTGCTCGTTTTCTCGATAAAATTAATCCTTTTAAACAGTATGACATGCCGATGGAAAATATCGGTAAGTTAGTTGTGTTCAAAACTTATAATAATCTGAGCTATGCTTTAATTACTGACACACAAAAAGCTTTGACTATAGGTGATACAGTTGGATTGCCAGAGTAAAGCTTAGTTTGATAGGACACCTTTTATAAAGGAGAGTTAGGTATGGATACCTTGAGACACTGGCTTGCAATAAAGCAAGTTAAAGGATTACGCAGTAAGCAATTATTAAAATTACTTGAATACTACTCACTTGAAAGTTTATTTCTGCTTAGCCAAGATAAACTCAGCTCTATCGGTTTTAATCCGAATCAAATTAACATTCTGAAAAATATTAATTGGCCACTTGTTGATTCTCAAGTTGATTGGTTAAATGCGTCAGATCTCCATCATATTATCCATTGGCAAGATGACAGATATCCTGAAAATCTGAAACAAATTAGTTCACCACCTTTTGTTTTATATGCTGTTGGACATTTAGAATTAATATCTAAGCCTCAAATTGCAGTCGTTGGTAGCCGAAATGCTTCTAGGTATGGTACAGACAACGCATTTCAATTTTCAAAGTCTTTGGTTGAAGCCGGTTTAATTATTACCAGTGGCTTGGCTGCTGGAATTGACGCTTGGGCACATAAAGGCGCATTAAGCGCAAAGCGTCATTCTACTATTGCAGTTGTGGGTACTGGACCCGATGTGGTTTATCCAAAACGAAATCACGACCTAACTCAACAAATTATACAAGCAGGCCTGATTTTATCTGAGTTCCCACCTGGGACGCCTGCTCGGTCTCAAAACTTTCCAAGGCGTAATCGAATTATTAGTGGTTTAAGTTGTGGCGTCTTAGTTGTCGAGGCAAATGTGAAAAGTGGTTCGCTCATAACGGCTAAATATGCTTTGGAGCAAAACCGTGAAGTATTTGCTATTCCTAGTAGTATCCATGAGACGAGAGCTAAAGGTTGTCATCAATTAATCCGTCAAGGTGCTAAACTCGTAGAAACTATTACCGATATATTAGAAGAGATAAATGACTTGGTCGAAGTGCCTCAAATGTCGCTTTTTTCACAAAAAGATGAAAAAAAAGTCAAAGAAAACTTCACAAGTCACGATTTCTTGGTTAATTTAGATTATGAGACCACTTCGATTGATGAGTTGGTAGCAAGGACAAACCTACCACTTGATATTGTCTTGGCTCAACTGCTGGACCTTGAGTTACAAGGTTTAATTGCCGCTACTTCTGGTGGTTACACTCTTTTGAGGAGGTAATAGCTATGTTTGATATCCTCATGTATTTATTTGAGAATTACATTCACAGTGAAGCTGAAGTGTTAGTTGATCACGACCAACTAACAGATGAATTGCTAAAAGCAGGTTTCGAAGTTGACGAAATCTACAAAGCTTTAGATTGGCTAGAGAAACTAGCAGATCTACAAAACTGTGATTCTATGCCTTATCTAACCAAACGTTCGCCAGTGTCTTCTGTGCGTGTTTACACTGAAGAAGAACTATCTCGCTTAGAAGCGGATAGCCGTGGGTTTATTTTGTTTTTAGAACAAATTAATATTCTGGACACAGAAACCCGTGAAATGGTGATTGATAGAGTAATGGCCTTAGATACACCTGAATTTTTGTTAGACGACCTTAAATGGGTTATCTTAATGGTGTTATTTAATGTACCAGGTCATGAATCTGCTTACTCACAAATGGAGGATCTGGTTTTTGATGAGCCAGAAGGCCCATTACACTGATCTAACCTTAATTACTTGTGGTGTTGTTGAACTGAATGTCAGATAAAAAAATCGATCTATTTACGGCTCAACAGCACGCACTAGATAAAGAATTCCATACATGTCCAAAATGTGGACAAAAATTAGTATTCCGATCTGGTAAAGCTGGCGCTTTTCTTGGCTGCGAAGCTTATCCTAATTGCGATTACATAAAACCACTTCATCAGCATGATAAAGATGACTCGGATACTCGCGTTATTGATGATTCTGAATGCCCTAAGTGTCACAGTTTACTAGCGGTAAAACATGGTCGCTATGGCTTATTTATTGGTTGTACTGCTTTTCCTGAATGTGACTATATAGAACATCAGAATGAAGATAGCCAAGCATCTCAAAATCATATTAGCTGCCCCAAATGCTCAACTGGCGAGTTAGTTGAAAGGTTAAGTCGTTTTGGTAAAAAGTTTTTTGCCTGTTCTGCTTATCCTAAATGTGAATATGCTCTTAATTTTGAGCCTGTTGAGCATAAATGCCCTAACTGTGATTGGCCGGTAATGATGAAAAAACATTTACGTGGAAAAGATAAGTTAGTTTGCCCACAAAAAAAATGTAAGCATCAAATAGACGCGGTATAATTACTTAACTGTTAATTACATAAGCATGTCTACAATGTCTGATAATTCGATTGACTACACTAAAGCCGTTGAAAGTTTAAAAGCGGGTGGTGTAATTGCTTACCCAACTGAATCTTGTTTTGGTCTTGGTTGCGATCCAGATAACCAAGCAGCAGTAGAGAAAATTTTAGCTTTGAAGCAAAGGGATATAAGTAAAGGCTTAATCTTAATTGCGTCAAATTACTCTCAATTATTACCTTATATTGCAGATAATCTGATCCCACAAGACAAGCGTTTTAGTGTTTTTTCACACTGGCCTGGCCCTTTTACTTTATTACTACCGGTTAAACCTGAAACGCCAGAATTTTTGACTGGACAGTTTGATACTCTTGCCGTTCGAGTAACAGCACATGAAGGTGCTAGAGGTTTATGTGAAGCCTTTGGTAAACCCATAGTTTCTACGAGTTGTAATTTATCAGGCCAAGATGCCGCAACGAGCTATCAAGCCGTGATGGATGTTTTTGCCGAACAACTTGATTATGTGTTAGATGCGCCAATAGGGCAGAACCCTAAGCCTAGTACGATTTTAAATCCATTGACAGGAATTCAAATTAGATAATGAGCGTTACAAAACCAGATAATAAAGTAAGTATTGAAGTTGTTATTGAGTTTTTACATCAGCTTCAAGACCAAATATGCCAAGCGTTAGAAAATTCAGATGGTCAGGCAAAGTTTGTTGAAGATAACTGGAAACGTCCGGGTGGCGGTGGCGGTCGAACTCGAGTTATGACTAATGGGGCTGTGATTGAACAAGGTGGGGTTAATTTCTCGCACGTTTTTGGCGACCAAATGCCAGCATCAGCTACTGCACACAGACCTGAATTGGAAGGAAGGAGTTGGCAAGCTTGCGGTGTTTCTCTCGTTATTCACCCCAACAACCCTCATATTCCAACATCTCATGCCAATGTTAGGTTTTTTATCGCCGAGAAAGAAGGCGAAGCGCCTGTTTGGTGGTTCGGTGGCGGTTTTGATTTAACGCCTTTTTATCCAGTAGAGCAAGATGTTATACACTGGCATCAAACCGCTTTCGATATTTGCAAACCCTTTGGCGAAAAGGTTTATTCGGATTATAAAAAATGGTGTGATGAATATTTCTATTTAAAGCATAGAGATGAAACACGTGGTGTTGGGGGATTATTCTTTGATGATCTCAACCAATGGGGATTCGATAAAAGCTTTGAGTTTATGCAAACTGTTGGTTTAGGCTTCATTGATGCTTATGTTCCGATTGTGGAACGGAACAAATCGACAGAATATAGTGAAGCGCAACGTCAATTTCAATTGTACCGACGCGGTCGTTATGTTGAATTTAATTTAGTGTTTGATAGAGGCACTTTATTTGGATTGCAAACGGGTGGTCGAACAGAGTCTATTTTAATGTCGATGCCGCCGTTAGCGCGCTGGGAATATAATTTCCAGCCAGCAGAAGATAGTCTTGAAGCTAATTTGTATCAAAGGTATTTAAAGCCTCAAGACTGGCTGAGTTTAGAAAACTAGTCTGTATTTATCATATGCGTTGCGAGCTGATGAAAGCTCGCATGCAGTTGTTGACGCAATAATTTATCACTAACAACTTCATCTAATGCTTGGCTCATACATAGCATCCACATATCTCTTTGGCGTGTATCTATTTTAAAGGGTAAATGTCTTGCTCTTAATCTAGGGTGACCATATTTTTGCTCAAAAAGCGGTGGCCCACCTAACCATCCGGACAAGAACTCAAAAAAGCGTTCACGAATACTATCCATAGGCTGAGGATGTATTTTTAATAGCTCGCTTGCTCTAACGTCTGTTTCCATATAATCATAAAATCGGTTAGCGAGTTTGTTAACTGCCTGCTCGCCTCCAATTTGCTGGTAAGGTGTATTTTGATACATGTTTGGTTTCTTCTGTAAAAATAAGTTCTTTATTGGGATAAAAAAGGTTAACAAGCTAGCTATATTCATTTTGTTTGTTATTAAACGTGAATTGAAATTGGATTACGAGTAAAATATTGGGTCAAAATTATACTACAAGTTTGGATCTATTGAGTAATTAAACAAGCCTCAATCAAATTCAGATACCTACAAAATTCGAATTTAATTGGATCAAGCATGGATCAATATATTGTTTTTGGAAACCCAATCAAACAAAGCAAATCACCTACTATACATACTGAATTTGCAAAACAAACCCAACAGGACATCAGTTATCAAGCTAGATTATCTGAACTAGACGAATTTGAACAAAACGTAAAGGATTTTGCTCAACAAGGTGGTAAAGGATGTAATGTCACAGTTCCTTTTAAGGAACGAGCTTTTAAAATGGCGGATAAAGTATCCGACAGAGCTAAATTAGCGCAAGCAGCTAATACATTAACCTTATTACCAGATGGGACCATTGAAGCTGATACTACTGATGGCGCTGGCTTGATTAATGATTTAATTGAAAATGACGTGCCGTTAAAAGGGAAGCGAATATTACTTATTGGTGCGGGTGGCGCTGCTAGAGGTGTCATTCAATTGTTGCTAGAACATTTACCTGAGAGCTTAACTATTACAAATCGTACAGTCTCAAAAGCTGAAACCCTAGTAGAACGCTTTGCCGGACTCGGTAATTTAAATGCGTTAGCTTTTGATTCACTAGAGCAGGGGTATGATTTAGTCATAAATTCAACATCAGCAAGTTTATCAAATGAACTACCACCAATAAGTGAAACCGTATTTAAACCGGGTGGATATGCTTATGATATGGTTTATAGCGATAAACCAACTGTTTTTGTTGAATGGGCATTACAAAATAAGGTTAAGTTAGCGCTAGATGGATTAGGTATGCTAGTTGGTCAAGCTGCCGAAAGCTTTTATGTTTGGCGTGGTGTTAGACCAAATCTTCTACCTGTCGTTAAATTATTGAGAGCTTAGCAGGTGAAAGCCCATTAAGCTCTTTTTACTATGTAGAGTGATAGATACGTAGAGTTATAGATATTCGTCTTTTAACTCTACATAGTTTATAGCTGATTGTTTTAAAAATTGAATTTCGGCTTCAGTTAACTTTCTCGCTTGAACTGCTGGACTACCTTTATATAAATATCCTGACTCTAATTTTTTATTTGGGGCGACAAGCGAACCAGCGGCTAGCATGACATCATCTTCAATTATGGCACCATCTAACACAATTGCACCCATGCCAATTAAAACTCTACTCCCTATATAGCAGCCATGTAACATAGCCTTATGGCCCACAGTAACATCATCGCCAATAATGAGAGGATACCCTTTACTGTTTGCTGATGAAGATCGGGTAACATGGAGTATGCTACCGTCTTGTATATTTGAACGCTTACCTATCGTAATGTAATTAACATCTCCGCGTGCAGCGACTAAAGGCCAAATACTCGAATCTTGGTCAATAACTATATCTCCGATTAAAACGCAGCTTGGATCTATGTAGGCATTATCGGCTATTGTGGGGGTTATCTTCTTAAACGCTCGTAAATTGTTCATATGTTAAAAAAATGAATGATTGCTGGATGTATTAAGTTACGCATAAAGCCAATAAATAAGCAAGTTGTAGCTTATTTGAGCAAACAAAAAATAAATGAAATAAAAGTGAAATAAAGCGTTGACGCATCTCGTTTCATCTCTATAATGCCGCCCCACAACGCAGCGACACGAACACTTCTTAACGAAACGTTTGAGTCAAAGCAAGATGAAAAAGGCTTCATCCAGTTAGCTAAAAATTCAGTTTGAAGTTAACAAAAATAAAGTCTTGACATCAAATGAGGAAAGCGTAGAATGCGCGCCTCGCTTCTACGGAAGCCGGAGAGTTTCTCTCCACTGT
>NZ_KQ130486.1:0-60616 GCF_001050375.1 Catenovulum maritimum
TGTAATTAAATTAAAACCAACCAATTGATTGCTTAAAAAGCACACAGAAAGTTTAAATTTAAAGCTATTTTCTATTTATACCGCCCTAAAAAGTAAAAAAGCCCAGTTTCAATCACTGAGCTTTTTAGCTGGATAAATAAAGATTAAACTAATCTATTGATTTTCGTCACTGGCTTCTTTTGCTTTTAGCTCTTTAATCGATCTGTATGTAATTATAGGGCCTGAAATCGCGTATAACGAAAATATGCTGAATAATACTAAAGCAGGTTCTGTTGCGACAACAACAAAAGCTAACACAATAATTAGAATACTAATAAAAGGTACTTTTTGTTTCCACTTAACTTCTTTAAACGAACTATATCTAAAGTTACTTACCATTAGTAAACCACATAATACTGTAATGACAGTTGCGACAATGCCAAAACTAGACAAATCAATATTATATTCTGTTCCAACCCAAACCATACCCGCAACAATGGCAGCAGCGGCAGGACTAGCTAAACCTTTAAAGTATCGTTTATCTGCAGTGTCAACTGTCGTATTAAATCTAGCTAGCCTAAGCGCAGCTCCCGCTGTATATATAAATGCAGCTAACCAGCCAATTTTACCTAAATCCGCAAGCGCCCAGTTATAAGCAACTAAAGCGGGGGCTATACCAAAAGATACCATATCCGCCATACTGTCATATTCTGCGCCAAATGCACTTTGAGTATTTGTCATTCTCGCTACACGGCCATCTAATGCATCAAAGATCATCGCGATGAAAATAGCAACAGCCGCACTTTCAAATTGATTATTCATTGAAGCAATCACAGCGTAAAAACCTGAAAACAAGCCCGCTGTGGTTAAAAGATTTGGGAGTAGAAAGATCCCTTTTGATTTTTGTTTTTCCGAAGATATGTCAGTCATAAATACCTAGTAAGAGTATGAATAAATAAGTGCGGTTTAATCTAGAACGAAAACCGCACTTTATAAGTTTTGTCATTATGCCCTAGATTTAAATACTAATTTATCATCTTTTGCATCAACAACAATGGTTTTTTCTGTCGGTAGGCGATTAGACAGAATAGCTTGGGCCAATGGATTTTCAATTTCTTGCTGAATTGAACGTTTAAGTGGTCTAGCGCCAAACACGGGATCAAAGCCAACCTCTGCCAATTTAGACAAAGCATTATCCGTTACATCAAAGCCATAACCTTTCTGTTCTAATCTAGCTTGTAAATGAGTCAATTGAATCCGCGCAATCTGTTTAATATGTTCAGACAATAACGGATGAAATACAACTGTTTCATCAATTCTATTAATAAACTCAGGTCTAAATTGAAGACCCACGACATCCATAACTAATTTTTTCAGCCCTTCCATAGATTCATTTTTCGCCATATGATCTTGAATAACATCCGAGCCAAGATTAGAAGTCATTATGATCACTGTATTCTTAAAATCTACCGTTCTGCCTTGCCCATCAGTTAAACGTCCATCATCCAAAAGCTGTAACAAGATATTGAAGACATCTGGATGTGCTTTTTCTATTTCATCTAATAAGATGACGGAATAAGGCTTTCTTCGAACCGCTTCTGTTAAATATCCACCCTCTTCATAGCCTACGTAACCAGGAGGCGCACCAAGTAACCTAGCGACTGAATGTTTTTCCATAAACTCAGACATATCAATTCGAACCATTGACGACTCAGAATCAAACATTAAATTCGCTAATGCTTTACATAGTTCCGTTTTACCTACACCAGTTGGACCTAAAAAGAGAAATGAACCAATCGGTTTGTTAGGATCAGACAAGCCTGCCCTTGAACGCCTAATCGCATTAGCGACTGAACTTACTGCTTCATCCTGCCCAATTACACGCTTATGTAAATCTTTTTCCATATGCAGAAGTTTATCTCTTTCTCCTTCGAGCATTTTAGCAACAGGTATACCTGTCCACCTTGACAGCACATCGGCAATTTCAACATCTGTCACTCTATGTTTCAATAAACTCATATCTTGCATTTCTGCTTGAACAGCTAGATCCAGTTGACGCTCTAATGCTGGGATTTTTCCATATTGTAACTCTGACATTCGATTCAAATCAGAGGCTCTTCTTGCAATATCAAGATCTTGTCTAGCTTGCTCTAGCTCAGTTTTAATATTTTGAGTACCTTGTAGTGCAGCCTTTTCAGCATTCCAAATTTCATCCAATTCTTGGAATTTATCATTAATCGTTGCAAGTTCATCTTCAATAATGGCTAGACGTTTTTTACTTGCCTCGTCCCGTTCTTTTTGTAGTGCTCTTTGTTCCAATTTAAGCTGAATACTTCTACGTTCGAGTTTATCTAATTCTTCTGGTTTAGAATCGATCTGCATTCTAATACTCGAAGCCGCTTCATCAATTAGATCGATCGCTTTATCTGGTAATTGTCGATCGGAAATATAACGATGTGATAACGATGCAGCTGCAACAATGGCAGGATCAGTAATCTCAACTGAATGGTGAAGTTCATACCTTTCTTTTAAGCCACGTAAAATAGCAATGGTATCTTCCACACTTGGTTGATCGACTACAACCTTTTGAAAGCGTCTTTCTAGGGCTGCATCTTTTTCAATATATTGGCGGTATTCATCCAAAGTCGTCGCGCCAACACAATGGAGTTCGCCTCTTGCGAGTGCTGGTTTTAACATGTTACCGGCATCCATGGCACCCTCACCTTTACCTGCGCCAACCATAGTATGCAATTCGTCTATAAATAAAATGACTTGACCTTCTTCTTTTGCCAATTCACTCAAGACAGATTTAAGCCGTTCTTCGAATTCACCTCTAAATTTAGCGCCAGCAACTAAAGAGCCCATATCTAACGACAAAACTCTTTTGCTCTTTAGACCTTCAGGCACTTCTCCATTAATGATTCGCTGAGCTAAACCTTCAGCTATCGCAGTCTTACCAACACCTGGCTCACCAATTAAAACTGGGTTGTTTTTAGTCCGACGCTGTAAAACTTGGATGGTTCGCCTAATTTCATCATCACGACCAATAACAGGATCTAACTTACCTTGCTCCGCTTTTGCTGTTAAATCTAAAGTGAACTTCTCAAGTGCTTGCCTTTTTTCTTCTGCATTTGGATCATCAACACTTTGCCCACCACGAACAATTTCTATCGCTTTTTCAACTGACTCTTTAGAGGCGCCCATTCTTCTTAAAATAGAGCCTAATTCTCCACTATCTTCAACTGCAGCTAAAATAAATATCTCAGATGAAATAAATTTGTCTTTTCGCTTTTGCGATAATTTATCTGACATATTGAATAAGGCAATCATGTTGCGAGATAACTGAACATCAGCTTCTATGCCGTCTACTTTAGCAATTTTATCTAAAGCCTCAGACAAAGCAGAGCGCAACTCTGTGATATTAATTCCGGAGTGATTTAATACATTACGGATAGAACCGGAACTTTGGTTTAACAAAGCATACATTAAGTGAGTTGGTTCTATATATTGATGATCTCTTCCGAGCGCAAGCGATTGCGCATCTGAAATCGCAATTTGAAATTGGCTGGTTAATCTATCTAATCTCATCGTCACTACCCACAATAAAAATTTCTATAGTGTCTAAATGGGATTTGAAAAATTAAATATCAAGTGATGCTAAGAAAATTAATAAAATTATTCGATCCAGATCAAACTGGCTTGACGACCTGTTACTGTTTCACGACGGTACGAAAAATATTTCTCAGTTTGAGAAAAAGTACATTCGAAGTCGCTACTAATCTGCTGCACGCCAAGTTTGTTCAATTCGATTTGTGCTAATAAATAAATATTCGCTAAAAATTTACTATCATCCTTGGCAAGAAATGCAGATTCATACTCAGTTGATATTTGCGTAAAAGCGCTTTTGACTTCTTCACCAACTTCAAAAGCTAACTCGCCAATTGCTGGTCCTAACCATACTTGAACATTACTAAGGTTATTAGGGTTAATCACTGCTAAACTTTTACTAATCAATCTTTGCTGAAGACCCCGCCAACCACAATGAATTGCAGCCACAAACGATGCTTGCTTGTCAGTGATAAGTATCGGCAAACAGTCAGCTGTCATAACAGCGCAAACTAATTGTTTTTCGCGAGTAAAAACTGCGTCCGCAACGACTGGCTGAATGGAGAAACTATTAGGAGTTAGCTCATGTATCGTATCGCCATGCACTTGCTCTAACCATTGGATAGGTTGAGGCGCTTTAATTAACCTGCGATTCTGACTCACCACATGTTCAGAGTCGCCAACATGATTACCTAAATTTAGACTATCGTAAGGTGCACGACTAAAACCACCCTGTCGAGTGGTTTGTAATGACTTTACTTGGTTAGGAACTTGCCAATTTGGGACAAACATATTTTGGCTTAACTTAATTAGAGCTCATTTAAGCCATGTTCACGCGTATCTTGCCGTAAAATTTCAGCAATTTTAACCATATCTTCTGGCACAGGTGCTTCAAATTGCATCCATTCACCAGTCGCAGGATGTTCTAACTCAAGAATCACAGCATGCAAAGCTTGGCGTCTAAATTGACGTAATGCTTCTCTTAACTCTTCGCTTGCACCTTTAGGTGGTCTTGCTTTACCACCATATATTAAATCCCCCACAAGTGGGTGCTTCATGTTTGACATGTGTACACGAATTTGGTGTGTTCGCCCCGTCTCTAAACGCAATCGAATACGAGTATGTGCACGATATTTTTCTGCGACACGATAATGTGTTACTGCTGGTTTTCCATCAGCTACAACAGCTTGTAGAATACGCTTAGTTGGATGACGTCCAATTGGCTCATCAATCAGACCACCCGCAGTTAAATTACCTAAAACAATAGCTTCATATTCTCTAGTTACAGTTTTATCTTGTAGTTGAGAAACCAAAGAAGTTTGTGCAATCAAATTTTTAGCGACAACCATTAATCCTGTTGTATCTTTATCTAAACGATGAACAATACCCGCTCTTGGCACTTGTTCTATTTCAGGGTAGTGATGCAGCAATGCATTTAAAATTGTGCCATCTTTATTCCCTGCGCCAGGATGAACCACCAAATCCATTGGTTTATTAATAACAATAATATCATCGTCTTCGTATACTATATCTAACGCAATATTCTGAGCTTGAGCTTCTACTTCTACGGTAATTTCAGCTTCAATTTCAACCTGCTCGCCGCCGTAGACTTTTTCTCTTGGCTTAGTAGCAACCTCACCATTAATTTTGATATGCCCTGCTAATAACCACTCTTTTATACGTGATCTTGAATATTCAGGGAACAAATCGGATAAAGCTTGATCTAAGCGATGACCAGTAGAATGTTCTGCTATGGTTCCTGATAGTGAAATATGCTCTAACATTAAGTATCTCTAGCTGTAATTTTGAAAAATATGGCAAAAATGAACTTAGAACGAGTGCAATTCATTTATTGAATTTGAATAAACGGTGCAACTTAGCTAACCCTAGGTTAGAATGCCCAAATAAGCTAATTGTACCTTGTTACAACCGTAACTCACATAATTATTTAAACAAGAGGAAGTGAAGTGAACTTCAAACAAACAATTATAGCGGCAGTTTTTTCTATTTTATTTATATCTGGATGTTCTTCTGCACCCGATGAAATCGTCGTTTCAGAACAATCAGCAGTAGAAGCGCAATACCTTGAAGCTAAAGACTTATTAAAGCAAGGTAACTACGTAAGAGCCGCAGAGATATTAGCTGCACTGGATGCCAGTTTTCCATTTGGTCCTTATTCACACCAAATTCAATTAGATTTAATCTATTCTTATTACAAAACTGACGATACCAGCCAAGCATTAGCTTCTATCGATAGATTCATTCGTTTAAATCCGAATCATACAGACATTGATTATGCTTATTACATGCGTGGATTAACCAATATAAAAGCCGCGAGTAATGCTTTACAAGAAATGGTTGGCATTGATAGGTTTGACCGCGATATTACTGAGCATAGAGAAGCATTTAACGACTTTAATACCATAGTAACTGATTTCCCAAATAGTAAATATGCCAACGATTCTAGAAAAAGAATGATTTATGTAAAAGACTTCATGGCGAAAAGCGAATTGGCAGTTGCAGAATACTACATGCGCCGTGGGGCTTATGTAGCAGCAGCAAATAGAGCCAAATACGTTGTTGAAAATTTTGATAAAACACAACAAATGGAAACAGCATTAGAAATGATGTTAGAAAGCTATAAACAGTTAGAATTACCTGACATGGTAGAAAATACTTATAAAGTATTGAAATTAAACTTCCCGAATAACCCATCGGTAAACTAATCACTAAGTTCAACAAGTTATTTAGTCCTGTAAACTTCATTACAGGACTGGGCTTGTTATTTACAACGCCCCTCTGAACATATCATCACCGCGTCAAAGCGCTTGCAGCCATTTTACAGTAAGCAGGTCATGTTTACTTTTTTTTATTCAAGTGATAACGCGTCATACTCAAGCCGTCCACTAGTGTTTTGAGTGAACGTGACGCAAATTCACGAATGTATAAAATCCTAACCACAACTAACGCTAAGAAAACAAATAATAACGGGTGAATAAACCAACCAACGACTGAAAGGGTAAAATAGTACGAACGCATCCCACTATTGAAGTTATGTTGTGCTTGATCGATTAATTTACCTGCATTTAATGCAAAAGTAGACTTCATGTCTTCAGTTGCGTCTGTATCATCTATATTTGGTGCTGCACCTATCATGACAGAAGCAAAGCCATACTGACGTAAAGACCAAGTAAACTTAAAAAAAGCATAAATCAAAATAACAATAATCACCAAAACTTTAAATTGAATAATATGGATTGATTGCGGCCATACCCAAGGCACTATTTGTACAATTTCATGAATCGACTTTGCCGAGGTAAGGGCTGTTAATGCACCAGCAATAATGAGCAGGGTTGTTGATGCAAAAAAATTAATGTTTTTTTCCAAATTTCCCATTAAAGCAGCGTCTAAAATTCGGTTTTCTCTTTCAATCAGCCGATTCATCCACTCAATTCTAAAAATAATCAAGACACTAGACAAAGACTCTGTTTTTTTCGCCATTTTCTTTGCAAATAAAGCATAGCCAAACCACACACTGACAAAAATGACCGAGCTTAAAATATCAATTTGTTCGGGATTAAACATATGAAACCTAAATATTTTTTATAAAAAAATTATTGTGACTTAAAACCAATTTTCAGCCAAAACTATTACAGCGCTACCGTTATTCTGTTACACTGAACCAAACTCGTCGTAAATACTCAAAGCTAATTAATTTACACTTTAACCCTATGGTAAAGAAATGAAAAATCTAATTGCATTATCGTTAATAACCTTAGCGTTTTTAAATACAGCTAATGCCCAACAGAAAATATTACCACCTTCTCAACAATTTACTGAGTCATCTGAGTTCCAGAACATAAAACAAAGGTACTCTCAATGTGCACTGACTAAAGCACTAGAGTTTAGTCAAGTAACAGACTTAGATACAGCATTTAAATATGCACCAACCGCTTGTAGACGTGATTTATTGCAAATCAAAAAAATGTTAATTGGTGGCCCATACAAAATGGATGTTATCGACCAGTTAGTTGAATCTGTACAAGAAGGCGTTGAGATAGATATGGTTAATTACGTGTTGAGAGAAAAATTAAAACAATTAAATAAATAATTCTATCCGATTAAATAGAGCTAAATCAATATAAATTGCGAGTATCAGAGCCATCACAGACAGTTCAATTCAAGGCGTATCATTGCAGGAATGTAGGCACCTTTCAAAATGATACAACACAGAAGTGAGCTGCCTGTGAGGCTCCTAAAAGGCTGGGCTAAAAGCCATTTATTCTGCGTTAAGTTGGCTTAGCATAGAACCACTATGCCTGTGCCAACTTGCCTTGCCTAAATGGCTTTTATCTCCAGCTGATTATCGCTATTTATATTAATTTAGCTCTAAGCCTTGAGATTTGCTCAAGGCTTAACATCTTCTTAATCAAAATCGACTGTCACACCGTCAAAGAAACCAGAACCTTTTTGCTGTTCACTCTGTAATTTAATTTTTAACCTTAAATCATTTGGTGAATCTGCATGATGAAGTGCATTCTCTAATGTAATTTTACCTTGTCGGTATAAATCAAATAAAGCACCATCAAAAGTTTGCATACCGAGCTCTTTCGATTTTTCCATCACCTCTTTAATCCCGCCTAAATCATTTTTAGCGATTAAATCTGAAATTAAAGGAGAATTAAGCATAATTTCGATTGCAGCAACTCGGCCATTACCATCAACTGTAGGGACCAATTGTTGCGCCACAATTGCTCTAAGATTTAAGGACAAATCAAACAATAGCTTTTCTTTCATATCCTTAGGAACTAAGTGCATGATACGGTCAATTGCCTGATTCGCATTATTCGCATGGAGCGTTGCAACACATAAATGCCCTGTTTCAGCAAAAGATAAAGCGTATTCCATAATTTCAGCAGAACGTATCTCACCTATCATAATTACATCTGGCGCTTGTCTTAACGAGCTTTTAAGCGCAGCATCAAAAGAATCAGTATCAACCCCTACTTCTCTTTGAGTAATGATAGATTGCTCATGTTCATGTACAAATTCAATTGGATCTTCTATCGTTAAAATGTGGCCTCGAGAGTTTTTGTTACGGTGTCCAATCAGGGCAGCAAGCGCAGTAGATTTACCAGTACCGGTTGCACCAACATATAAAAACAACCCGCGCTTTGCCATAATGACATCTTTTAAAATAGGCGGTAGGCCCATTTTATCTGCGTCTGGTATATCAACATTGATTTTACGAATAACCATACCGACTTGTTCACGTTGAACAAAAGCATTACACCTATAACGACCAATACCATCTAACGCAATAGCATAGTTACATTCTTTAGTTTCTAAAAACTCTTCTTTTTGTACCAGAGTCATAGTGTCTAAAACATATTCTTTTGCTTGCTCTAGACTTAAATCAACATCCGATAACTCTGTCATTTCACCATTAATTTTAGCGCAGGCTGGACGTCCAACAGTTAAAAATAAATCCGAACCGCCTAGCTGGCTCATTTTTTCTAAAAACGGTCTAATCAGCATTTTAATCACCTAAAATTGTTGCTTATTCACAGCTTTACTTTGCGCAACTTGACGAGTCACCAATCCACGACTGACCAAATCCAGTAAACACTGATCCATAGTCTGCATCCCATGCTGCATACCAGTTTGTATCGCTGAATACATTTGCGCGATTTTATCCTCACGGATTAAATTGCGGATAGCAGGCGTACCCACCATAATTTCATGCGCAGCAACTCGGCCACCGCCCGATTTTTTAAGTAAAGTTTGAGAAATTACCGCTTGTAACGACTCAGATAACATTGAACGCACCATAGGTTTTTCTGCCGCTGGGAAAACATCCACAATTCTATCTATTGTTTTTGGTGCTGAAGTCGTGTGCAAAGTGCCAAAGACTAAATGCCCAGTTTCAGCTGCTGTCATAGCTAACCGTATAGTTTCTAAATCTCGCATTTCACCGACTAGGATTACATCTGGATCTTCACGAAGTGCTGAGCGCAGCGAATTGTTAAACGACTTGGTATCTCGATGTACTTCCCTTTGATTAATCAAAGACATTTTATTTTGGTGAACAAACTCGATTGGATCTTCTATGGTTAAAATATGATGGTGCTTATTCGCATTAATGTAATCAACCATAGCAGCTAAAGTGGTACTTTTACCTGAACCTGTCGGCCCGGTTACTAAAACTAAACCTCTCGGCTTTTCAGATAACTCCCTGAATATAGACGGCGCATTGATATCTTCTAACGATAAAACTTCACTCGGAATCGTTCTAAACACAGCTGCAGCGCCTCGATTTTGGACAAATGCATTTACCCTAAATCGAGCTAAATCAGGGACCTCAAACGAAAAGTCAGCTTCCCAATTTTCTTCGTAATCTTTTCTCTGCTTATCATTCATTATGTCATAAATAAGCTGATGGACTTGTTTATGGTCCAAAGCGGGAATATTAACTTTACGCACGTCGCCATCAACCCTGATCATAGGGGGTACGCCAGCAGAAAGATGTAAATCAGAAGCCTTGTGATCAACGCTAAAAGCTAATAGTTCGGTAATATCCATAATGATAACTCCAAGTTGTAAACTTAATTATTATTTTGATTTGTATAACATAGCAGAAAACACTTTTTTCGCACGTCTAATGCCACTTAAAATAGTCTAATAGTGCACAATAATTAGATGATTATCATAACCTTATTGAAAATTGGATAAATATTAAACGGTTAAAATAAAAATGATCTTAGTCGGCGAATTCATTATTATGATTACACAATTAAAAATGAATAGATAAAACTCAGTTTATAATGTCTAAATTAACTTCTAACTTAGCAAATATTAAAAACCAGATAGCCGCATGCTCACCATCTAATCACAATGTCCAATTACTAGCGGTTAGTAAAACTAAACCATTAGACATGATAAGAGAAGCGTATCACTCTGGGCAAAGACTATTTGGGGAAAACTATGTACAAGAAGCTATTGAAAAGATTCAAAGTGCAAGCGATTTAACCGAGATAGAATGGCACCTAATTGGCCCACTGCAATCGAATAAAACTAAGCAAGTTGCGGAGCATTTTGATTGGGTGCAATCTATTGATAGATTTAAAATAGCGCAGAGACTAAACGACCAAAGACCCGACAATTTACCGGTTTTAAATGTCTGTATCCAAGTTAATATATCAAATGAAGCCTCTAAGTCTGGTTTAACTTCCGAAGCAGTGTGTGAACTAGCAGCACAAATTTCCGCCTTACCAAATTTACGCCTACGAGGCATAATGGCGATTCCTGCAAAAACAAAAGATGAACAAGAACTAGATCAAGCTTTTAGCCAGTTATTTGAAATATACAAAAATTTGCAACAAGAATATTCAAGTGTGGACACTTTATCTATGGGGATGAGCCAAGATATGGCGCAAGCAATTAAAAACGGTAGTACAATGGTGCGCATAGGCAGTGCGATATTTGGTCAAAGGACATAGCAAGCTTGCATTTTAACTTTAGGTGATTTTGATTCTACTCAGACGCTTAAGTCCCCCTAATATATAAACAAAATTTAAAGAGAGAAACATGACACAAAAAACAATTGCTTTTATTGGCGCAGGAAACATGTCGGCAAGTATCATTGCTGGCTTAGTAAAAAATGGTTACCCAGCAGATAATATTATCGCGAGTAATCCTTCTACGCCAAAATTAGATGCACTCTCTGCTCAGCATTCTATAAAAACAACGACAGATAACAACCAAGCGATTGAACAAGCTGATGTCATCATTTTGTCCGTCAAACCACAAATGATGGCCGGCATGTTAGGCGACCTTTCAATTGATAAGTCCATTTTTAGTCATAAGCTATTCATTTCAATTGCAGCTGGTTTACCCGTTTCTCGTTTAGAAGAGCTATTGGTAACGCCAACAGCAGTGGTTCGTACTATGCCTAACACACCTAGCTTATTAGGACTTGGCATGACTGGCTTATATGCGTCAGCTGCAGTTTCAGCAGAGCAAAAGCAAGTAGCAGAAGAAATTATGCAAGCCGTTGGTAAGACAGTTTGGGTAGAAGAAGAATCGGGCATAGATAAAATTACAGCATTAGCTGGAAGTGCACCGGCTTACTTTTTCTTATTTATGGAAGGTATGGAATCTAAAGCGATTGAATTAGGCTTCTCACCAGAAGCGGCCAGAGAGATAGTGAGTCAGGTCGCAACAGGCTCTACAGAAATGGTCCGACAAAATGACATTAGTATCGCTCAGTTAAGAACAAATGTAACCTCTAAAGGTGGTACAACTGCAGCGGCACTCAATAGCTTTAACGATTCTAATTTAACCGGAATAACTGCAAAAGCGATGGACGCAGCGATTGCTAGAGCAGAAGAAATGGCTAAAACGATTTAAATATCAATTTTAGTCCCCATAATAAACAACTAAGATTAGGGCGTGTTTGATTTTATGTTCAAACAAACATTCTTAACAATCAACACGCGCGAAAGTACTCATTTAAATTTAAAGTGGAACTAACAATGCAGGCGATTAATTTTCTGATTGATACACTATTTGGCTTATTTTTAATGGTGGTTGTACTAAGGTTTTGGCTTCAGGCCGTTAGAGCTGATTTTTACAACCCAATTTGCCAATTCATCGTTAAAGCAACCAATCCAGTCTTAAAACCGTTACAACTATTTTTACCTTCTGCTGGTAAATTTAATGTCGCGGCTTTAGTTTTAGCTGTCATCGTCAGCTTTACTAAATTAATCGTATTGTACTTAGTCAATAACCAAGCGCCTAACCCTGTCACTTTGTTAATCGTGAGTTTATTTGATGTTGCTAGAGAATTCCTTAACTTAGCGTTTTGGATTTTAATTATTCGAGCTATTTTAAGCTGGTTTAGTCAAGGCTATAACCCAGCAGAAATGCTATTGCACCAATTAACAGAGCCATTCTTAAAGCCTATCAGAAAATTATTACCTGATATGGGCGGCTTAGATTTATCTTTACTGGTTGCCATTATCGCAATTCAATTTTTTAAAATATTATTAAGCGGTTCTATCTAATGGGCACACCGTCTATTTGTGAGCTAAATATGAATATATTAAAACGTTTAAGCATCATTCTATGCTTTATTAGTTTTGGGGTAATGGCTAACGAAAACCCCAACCAAACTATCAGGGGCAATTGGGAAATCAACCATATCGCTTTCCCTTCAACCTTTATTCAAGCGAGTACGGCAAAAGCCTTAAAATTAACTCGGGCCAACAATAGAGCCCTTGTCAATATCAGCGTCATCGATATAAGTAACCAGACTCGAATCCCAGTTAAAGTAAAGGTGACAGGAAAAATACAGAACCTAGTGGGTACAAATAAATCTCTAGATTTTGTTGAAGTTGACGAAAAAGACGCTATCTATTATTTAAGCCAGCTAAAATATGCCAATGAAGAAACATTTCGCTTCTTCATCCAAATTAAAGACCCTAAAACAGGTAGAATTGAAGAAATAAAATTCTTACAAAAAATGTGGGTCGATTAATTCGAGCTAGCTCAAATTAAAATGTGAACTTTAGTAAAAGATAATCAACTAAATTGAATTTCAGCCTTGTTTTTATTAGCCAATCATTAAACAAGGCACTATCATTACAATAAGATAATAACTCAAAGGATACTGTTAGTTATTTTTCAAGTTCTTTGGTTATTAAAACTTCAAGTTTAAATCCATCAGGAACATTATGAGCCTAAGTAGTTTTGACGATGTACTTCTTTTTGCCGATGATGATGACGATTCATTAGATATTCATGTGGAACAAGATCCTGCAAAGAGTTGGCATATTTTAATTGTCGATGATGACGCAGAAATTCATTCAGTTACCCAACTCGCCTTGTCTGGGTTAAAAGCTTTAAATAAAGACCTCTATTTCGGCCACGCCTATTCTGGTGAAGAATCGATTAACTACGTAAAACAAAACCCTGATATTGCAGTTATCCTAATGGATGTTGTAATGGAGCATGAAAATGCTGGTCTAGACGCGGTTAAATATATTAGAGAAGAACTCGGACAAAATGATGTTCGAATCATACTCAGAACAGGTCAACCTGGTTATGCTCCTGAAGAAAAAGTAGTTCAAACCTATGACATTAATGATTACAAAACAAAAACGGAGTTAACACGTAGCAAGCTAGTAACGACTCTAATATCTGCTATACGTGGTTACGAACAAATACGCATAATCAACAAAAGCAAATATCAGCTTGAAAAAATAATCGATGCTGGCTCGGAAATCCAACGACAGCAACAACCACAAGTATTTGGCCAAACCGTTTTACATCAAACCAATGCTCTACTCGGCATCCAAGCGAATGGGATTATTTGTGTTCAAAGTCTGGATGACGACTCCAAACTTTGTAATAAAGTATTAACAGGTATAGGTGAATTTGAAAACCTCGCTCAAGTTAATTTAGAAAATTTAGACAATGGACGAATCATTAACCAAGTTTCTAAAGTGTTCAATTCGAAAACTCATCTTTTAACTGGCCCTGATTCTGCTTTCTATATTAAAGGCAGTAAATCAAAGGCAGTAATTTATTTAGATGAAAGTTTTGAGCAAACCGAACTTTCAGAACAAATGCTAGATATCTTTTTAGCCAATATAGCCGTCAGCCTTGAGAATGTAAGCCTGTTCCAAAAGATTAAAGAAGCGGCCTATACAGATAAATTAACTCAACTTTTTAACCGAACCAATTTTACCCGGCACTTAGACAAATATATAAAAGATAACAGTTTAGGCGATGTAGTCGCTTTATTAGATATAGTGCACTTTGCCGATATCAATGACGGCTTAGGCCAGGAAATGGGCAATGAATTACTCAAAGCCTGTGCCCAAAGACTGCAAGAAAAATTTGGTAACAGTTGTATCCTTGCCAGAGTAAGCCCCGATGTATTTGGCATTATTGGCCACCAGTTACTCGTCAATCCTGAACAAATTTTAGACTTATTTAGCTACCCACTCAGAGTTACAGAACAAAGAATGTCTGTTAATTTTAATATGGGTTTTTGTCACAGAAGTACAGTTGAGAAAACAGGCCTTGATGTATTGAAACATGCGGATATTGCGCTTAATCAAGCCAAGCAAAATGTTCAACTAAAATATGCCGTATACTCTGATGTAATGGAGCAAAAAACAGCTTGGCGGCTTGGTATGGTTCACCAACTACAAGAAGATTTTGCTGCCAATCGCCTGCAAGTTTGGTTTCAACCGCAACTTGCGATTAACTCGCATCAAATAATTGGTTTTGAAGCTTTACTGCGCTGGCCGAAAGCCAATGGTGATATGATATCTCCAGAAGTTTTCGTTCCTTTAGCTGAGTATTCAGGTCTAATCGTAGACATAGGCACTTGGGTCATAGAAGAGTCTTGTCGCCAGTTAAAACAGCTTGAAGAAAAAGGTTTAACTAAAGTAAGAATTTCAATTAATGTTTCTATGGCTCAGTTTAAAGATCCTAAATTTGTACTAACAACCATAGATACGATAAAGCGATTCGGTATAGATCCTGTTCATATTGAATTAGAAATTACCGAATCTGTACTGATGAACAACCCTCAAACTGTCATTGATGCCCTTAACTTATTAAAAGCGGAAGGTATTCAAGTTGCATTGGATGATTTTGGTACTGGCTTCTCATCACTAAGCTATCTACATAAATTGCCACTTGACCGAATGAAAGTTGACCGTGCATTTATTAATGATATGCAGCATAAAAATGGTGAAGTTATTGTAGAAACAGTTTTGTCGCTTGGGCAAAAACTCGGTCTACATACAATTGCAGAAGGAGTCGAAAACCTAGAACAGGAAAATCGACTTGTGAATATGGGATGTGAGGAAGTACAAGGTTTCCTTTACGCTAAAGCACTGCCATCCAATCAACTTCAGGAATTTGTATTACAACACAAACCGGACTAGTTTCATCTAGTTTAATACAAGCAAAGGCTTATCAAATGGATAAGCCTTTATTTTATCTATCGGCTGAAAATTTTATAGCCTAGCTCATCAGTTAACAGTTAAAAATCGTTAGGCTTACGCTTTAACTCTCTATCTAATAATCCCGAGAATTGTTTAAGGCGTATTTTATAATCCGGACGATTCGCTAAATTAGTTAATTCAAGCGGGTCTTGAATTAAATTATATAACTCTTGATCACCGTTGCGAAAACGTATGTATCTATACTCATTAGTCCTTAACGCGTGGTTACCTTGCTGGAAAGTATTAAGGACAGCTTTAGTCCACTGAGTATTTACATCTTTAACTAATGGCGTTAAATCGTATCCATACACAGCCTGATTTTTAGGTAGCTCAGCCATCGCCATAATACTGGGGTAAATATCCTGTAAGCTAACAGGCGCATTAACTTGTTTTCCATGCTGGCCTGGCTGCCTTGGATCCGCAATAATTAGATTAGCCCTGTTCGCTGCCTCCCACAGACTAGTTTTACCCGTCCAATTTTTATCACCCAAGTGATAACCATGGTCGCTCCACAGCACAACAACTGTATTATCTTTTTGAGGATTGCGATTAATGGCATCCAATAACACACCTATGGTGCTATCGGCGTATGCGACTGTAGCCAAATAAGCTTGGAATATGGCTTTCCACGCATTTACATCCCCTGTTTGACCATCCAAACTGACACCATAATCAAGCAAATCAGTAAAATGAGTACTAGCAGTCATCTTTTGCCCATGTTTTGACATATCCGTTAAATCAGCTCTAACCCAAGCAAGCAAATCTTTATTTATTGCCATCTCTGATTGTGGAAACATGTCATAATATTTTTGCTCAACCACCCAAGGTAAGTGAGGCGCAAAAATACCGGCAGCTAAAAAATAAGGTTTATCATTAGCTAAGGTCACACTATGCTTTTTGCCGCGAACATCATTAATCTCGGAGCGGCCCGTCAAGATGAGCTGAGCAATATGCTGAGCATTAACATAGTCATTTGAGAATTCAGTAGGTATGCTTGTTACCCCAAATCGACTAAAGTTTTTACTTTTGTCACCTGGGTTATCCCAATATTTTGATACCTGCTCCTGCTTAGTAATCATCGCTTCAACTTGGCTACTGGTTCCTACATTGCGTTCAACCCAATGATCCCAAGAAAACAATTGATCTGGCCAGTCACTAAAATATCCCCTGTCTAAATAGGATCGTCCTTTATGAAACACTTTACCTATGCCAGAAGTATAGTAGCCATGCTGCTTTAGATACTGAGGTAAAGTAGTGACATTGGTTAAGGTTTCATATGCTCTAAAATGTCGATCGTGTTTGTAATAACCAGATATATGTGGTGGGACCCCTGTCATCAAAGCTGTTCTGGAAGGACCGCATAAAGGTGAAGCGCTATAAGTATTACGAAAACTCACCCCTTGCTTAGCTAACTTAGCTAAGTTCGGCGTTAATTTATCTATGACTTGCTGACGCAACTTATCATCAGGATAAACTTTGCGTAAAAAACTCCCCGCCTCATCACCTAAAATTGAATTGTATATATTCAAGTCATCGACTGCGATAAAGACAAAGTTAGGTTTTCTCGAATTAGTATCAGCCTGATTTGAGATAGCACTTTTAGGTAACAATGCCGAACAAGCAGTCGTACACATAACCAAGACAAAAACCAAGATGGTTAGTAAATTTCCAGTTGAGTTGAATGATTTAAATAACTGCATTTTTAATTATTTTATCCATTTATTCACGATTCATTCATGATAGATAATTGAGTTCCAGATAAAACAGAATTTACATGACTTAACCAAAATGCTGTTTCATTTACACAAAGCGTTACAAAACCAGCAAACCAAGGAAATTAAGCCCAAAATTCGAGAGAAAACTAAGGATTTTGAGGCTTAGTACAATTAAATTTGACATAGGCATCAAATCTCGTGAAAATACCGCCATACGCGTATTTTACGCAATGGTAAAACTTAGGATTTGGACTAAATGAAGTCATTATTACTCTTAACAAGCCTGCTAAGCCTCACTCATTATGGAGTGCGGGAGGATTTGTTTCGAGTTTAACTCAACCTAAGTAAAAGATTTCGAAGCAAAAAACCCGTGCTCTAACCAGCGCGGGTTTTTTGTTAGATTCGCGCTGTAGCTGACCCTCAGCATAGAGCCGAATTTAAAACAGGAGCAACATTATGTCAGATCAAGTAATCATTTTTGACACCACTTTGCGTGATGGCGAGCAAGCCTTATCTGCGAGTTTATCTGTGCGTGAAAAATTACAAATCGCCTTAGCACTTGATCGTTTAGGTGTAGATGTAATGGAAGCGGGTTTCCCTGTTTCTAGCCCAGGTGACTTTGAATCAGTAAAAACCATAGCACAAAACTTAAAACATGCGATTCCATGCGGTTTATCTCGTGCGGTAGAAGGCGACATAGACGCCTGTGCACAATCATTAAGTGTTGCTGAGCGTTTTCGTATTCATACTTTCATTTCTACTTCAACAATTCATGTTGAACAAAAATTAAAACGTAGTTTTGATCAAGTATTAGAAATGGGCACAAAAGCCGTACAATATGCGCGTAAATTTACAGATGATGTAGAGTTTTCATGTGAAGATGCTGGCCGTACACCAATTGACAACTTATGTCGCATGGTCGAAGCTGCGATTAAAGCAGGCGCAACTACAGTCAATATTCCTGATACAGTTGGCTATACCATACCAAGTGAATTTGGCGGTATCATTCAAACCTTATATAACAAGGTGCCTAATATTGACCAAGCCGTTATTTCTGTTCACTGCCACAACGATTTAGGCTTAGCCGTTGCAAACTCAACTGCTGCAGTATTACACGGTGCACGTCAAATTGAATGTACTATAAACGGTATTGGTGAACGTGCTGGTAACTGTTCACTTGAAGAAGTGGCCATGATATTAAATACCAGAAAAGACTTATTTAATGTCACAACAAATATCAATACTAAAGAAATTTACCATACCTCTCGTTTAGTCAGTCAGTTATGTAACATGCCTGTTCAGCCTAACAAAGCGATTGTTGGTGCGAATGCATTTAGCCATTCTTCAGGTATCCACCAAGACGGTATGTTAAAAGCCAAAAATACTTATGAAATCATTACACCAGAGAGCATAGGTAAGAGCACAAACGATTTAAATATGACATCACGCAGCGGTCGTCATGTTATTAAACACCGTATGGGCGTGCTAGGTTACACCGAAGATGATTACGATTTAAGCGAGTTGTACGCTAGTTTTGTAAAATTAGCTGATCGTAAAGGCCAAGTATTTGATTACGATTTAGAAGCTTTGTTGTACTTTAATCAACAACAAATGGATAAACAACATTATCAATTAAGCTACTTAGCTGCAGTTTCAGGGACTGACGAAACAGCAACATCTGGCGTAAAATTAAAAGTTGGCGATGAGATTATTTCAGGTTCAGCTTTAGGTAATGGTCCAGTTGACGCGACCTACCGAGCTATTTTAAGTATTTTAGATTTAGATGTTGAAGTGGTTGATTATGCAATTGGCGCTAAGACAGGTGGTGAAGACGCACAAGCTCAAACCGATATCGTGGTCAAATACAAAGGTAAAAAATACCGTGGTATGGGACTTTCAACCGATATAGTTGAAGCTTCAGCTCAAGCATTAATCCATGTATTAAATTTAACTTATAGAGCTGACCAAATAGAATTGCAAAAACAAGCAAAACAAAACGAACAAAGCTCGAAGTAAAGCAAAGTAACATTATAGGAATTATCAAAAAATGTCAGAGAACACAATGAAAGTAGCTGTTTTAGCCGGTGATGGTATCGGTCCAGAAGTTATGGCAGAAGCAATCAAAGTACTGAATGTTGCCGAGCAAAAATTTGACGTTAAGTTTGAATTTGACGCGCATGATGTAGGTGGTGCTGCTATCGATAATCACGGCGAAGCGCTACCAGAATCAACAGTTAAAGCATGTGAAGCAGCTGACGCTATTTTATTTGGTTCAGTCGGTGGTCCAAAATGGGCTAACTTACCAGCTCAACAACAGCCAGAGCGTTGTGCTTTATTAGGTTTACGTGGTCACTTTGATTTATTCAGTAACCTACGTCCAGCTCGTATTTACCCAGGTTTAGAAGCTCTATCACCACTAAGAGAAGATATTGCTAAAAGTGGTTTTGACACGCTTGTCGTGCGTGAGCTAACGTCTGGTATTTACTTTGGCCAACCAAAAGGCCGTGAAGGCGAAGGCGAAGAAGAGTTCGGCTTTGACACTATGCGTTACAGCCGTCGTGAAATTCGCCGAATCGCAATCATAGCATTCGAAGCGGCAATGAAGCGTAACAAAAAAGTACATTCAATTGATAAAGCCAATGTTCTACAAACCAGTGTTTTATGGCGTGAAATTGTTGAAGAAGTAGCAAAAGACTACCCAGAAGTAGAACTTGAGCACATGTACATAGATAATGCGGCAATGCAGTTAATTCGTTTCCCGAATCAATTCGATGTCATGTTATGTTCAAACTTAATGGGCGACATCATTTCTGACGAATGTGCCATGATCACAGGTTCTATGGGCTTACTACCTTCTGCTTCAATTAACGAAGCAGGCTTTGGTATGTATGAACCGGCAGGCGGCAGCGCACCAGATATCGCGGGTAAAGGTATTGCTAACCCTATCGCACAAATTTTATCTGCTTCTATGATGCTTAGATTTAGCTTCAACCGTGGCGATATTGCAGATGCAATTGAAGCTGCTGTTGTTAAAACATTGAACGATGGTATTTTAACGGGTGAACTATTAGCACCAGAGAAAAAAGACCAAGCGAAAACAACTTCTCAAGTTGGTGATTATATCGCTAACTTACTGTCTGCTAGTTAATTTAATAACAGCACACAAATCGAAATGAGTAAAACTGGCGTTAAACGCCAGTTGGAGTAACTAATGAGCAAAACGCTTTATCAAAAAATTTATGATGCGCATATCGTTCGCGCAGAAGAAGGTGAAACACCTTTAATTTATATTGATCGCCACTTAGTACACGAAGTAACCTCTCCGCAAGCTTTCTCTGGCTTACGTGAGAAAAACCGCCCTGTTCGAGCGGTACATAAAACTTTCGCAACTATGGATCACAACGTTTCAACTAAATCATTAGCTGTCGATGCTGCCAGCCCTATGGCGCAAATCCAAATGCAAACTTTAGCGCAAAACTGCGAAGAATTTGGTGTGCCTTTATACAAAGTTGGTGATTTACGCCAAGGTATAGTTCATGTTATTGGCCCAGAGCTTGGCATTACTTTACCAGGTACAACGATTGTTTGTGGTGACTCTCATACTGCAACTCATGGTGCCTTTGGTGCACTTGCATTCGGTATAGGTACATCAGAAGTTGAACATGTTTTAGCAACTCAAACGCTTAAGCAAAATACAGCTAAAACAATGAAAGTTGAAGTCAATGGTGTATTGCCATTTGGCGTAACTGCAAAAGATATTATCTTAGCCATTATCGGTAAAATCGGTATGGACGGCGCAACTGGTCATGTTATGGAATACACAGGTAGTGCGATTGAAGCATTATCTATGGAACAACGCATGACGATATGTAACATGAGTATTGAAGCTGGCGGTAAAGCTGGTTTAGTTGCACCAGATCAAACGACTATCGACTACTTAGAAGGCCGTGAGTTCTCACCTAAAGGTGATGCTTGGGTTGAAGCAGTTGAATACTGGAAAACATTAAAATCAGATCCAGATGCACAATACGATACGGTTGTAACCTTAAAAGCAGAAGAAATTGAACCGCAAGTTACTTGGGGTACTAACCCAGGTCAAGTAATTGGCGTAAACCAAGCAGTCCCTTCTCCAGATGATTTTTCAAATGCAGTAGAAAAAGCCTCAGCTCAAGCTGCGCTTGACTATATGGGGATGACAGCAGGTCAATCTTTAAAAGATTTAAGCGTAGACAAAGTATTCATTGGTTCTTGTACCAACAGCCGTATTGAAGATTTACGTGATGCGGCAGCAGTTGCTAAAGGGCGACAAGTTAAACCTGGTATAGAAGCGATTGTTGTACCTGGTTCAGGCCAAGTTAAAAAACAAGCTGAAGAAGAAGGTTTAGACAAAATTTTTGTTGAAGCTGGATTCGAATGGCGTTTGCCTGGCTGCTCTATGTGCTTAGCTATGAATGATGACAAATTAGGTTTTGAAGAGCGCTGTGCATCAACCTCAAACCGTAACTTCGAAGGCCGTCAAGGCCGCGGCGGACGTACCCACTTAGTAAGTCCGTCTATGGCAGCTGCTGCTGCAGTTGAAGGTCATTTTGTTGATGTTCGTGATTTAATGGAGGCTAAATAATGTCTGGTATTACTACAATTACAGGTAAAGTCGCACCATTAGACAAATCAAATGTCGATACAGATGCAATCATACCTAAACAATTTTTACAAAAAGTTGACCGCACTGGTTTTGGCGTTCACTTGTTTCACGATTGGCGTTACCTTGACGAAGCTGGTACACAAGACAACCCAGAATTCGCGTTAAACAAACCTGAATATGCAGGTTCAAACGTTTTATTATCTCGTGAAAACTTTGGTTGTGGTTCAAGCCGTGAACATGCTCCATGGGCAATTAAAGACTATGGTTTTGATGTAGTCGTGGCAAGCAGCTTTGCTGATATCTTCTACGGCAACTGCATGAACAACCAAATTTTACCGATTAAATTATCAGATACAGAAGTTGAAGAACTTTTCCAAGCTGTAACTGCTGATGCAAATGTAAAATTTGAAGTAGATTTACCAGCACAAACCTTAACGGTTGCAGGTAAAGCTTACAGCTTCCCTATCAATGACTTCCACAAGCACTGTTTAGTTAATGGCCTAGATTCAATTGGCTGGACATTACAGTTTGCTGGCGACATTGACACATACGAAGCAAAATTACCAAGCTGGTTAAAATAAAAGGCAATTTCAAGATTTGCCGTTTATCTAAACGATAACAGGAGCCAGTTTAAGTCTAACGATTTAAACTGGTTTTTTTTTACAAATAAGAATATACACAATGACACAATTTAATCCTGAACAAGCAGCAACAGAACTACTTAAGCGTCGACAAAATCATCTATCATCTGAGCCTCTAGCCCCTAGCTTAACACCCTCAAATTTAGCCCAAGCTTTAGCCGTTCAGAGTCAACTAATCAAACTTAGTGATAGCCAGGTTTCAGGCTGGAAATGTTTATTACCTATCGGCCCAGAACAAGAAATACTAGGTCCTATCTTTTCCTCAGCAACTTTTGAGCAATCCCCCTGCCCTGTTGTCTCTACCAATGGAATCGCGAAAATCGAACCTGAGATAGCCTTTGTTTTTGCGAAAGACTTACCCGCTAAATCTGGTGGCTATACAGAGCAAGAAATAGATGATTCAATTAAAAGCTGCCATATGGCACTTGAACTATTACATAATAGATTTAATCAAGATGTCGAATTTCCACAAAAACTAGCTGATTGCTTAGTCAACCAAGGCTTATTTATTGGTCCTGAAATCAGTAAAGAACAAGCTTATAATGCAGCTGAAATAGCGATTCAAATTAGTGACGGCACTACAACTCAAAGCTTTGACGGTAAACACCCAAATGGCTTAGCACAAAAACCGCTTTATTGGTTAGTAAACCGCTTGAGCGAATTAGGAATTGATATTGCAAAAGGCCAAGCCATGATAACAGGCTCTTATGCAGGCGTAGTCGAAATCGAGATCAACAAAGAATATAGCGTAAGTTACCAAGGAATCGGTGAATACAGCATTGAGTTTTCATCTGCTAATGAATAAGTGCTAAATAAAACAAGCAGCAAGTACATGCTTGCTGCTACCTTTCTAACAATAAATGACTTAACTCGGAAATCGATTTTGACGGCAAAAACTCGGTAATTTCGTAATCGGCAAGCTGATGTATGTAAAAAGGATCTTGTTGAATAATTTGCTCTAAACTGGCTAAGTTTTGAGCCTTAGCTAAAATAATCCCCCCCGTTCTAGGCTGCTTACGCCCAGACATAATAAACACACCTGCTGCATAAAACTTTGTCAAAAAAATTCGATGTGAATCAATATATTTATCAACTTCAGCATTCGATTGTTTATAAGTCAGCGAAATAATAAACATGCTGCATCCTTTTTAAAAATAACTTATTGATAAAGAAAGATGAATAACACCAAATATTTCATTTTTTTAATAATTCAATAATAGCTTAGAACAAGCTCGCTAAAGAGCCACTAAAATTAAGATAAATTCAGCCGAATAAAACTAGTTAAAGCTTAATCAACTAACCTATTTAACAACATGCTAAGGTTGCTGATTAAAAAAGCTTTGTAACCATTCAGTTAAACTGGGTTGAAGCTGATAGTAATCTTGCTCGATCAAACTCAGATACTCATTATCCGCCATTGCCGAACACTTATCTTTGGCTTCAGCTTGCAGCAGCCGAGCTAAAATATCAGCTTGCCTTCTATACTTCATCAAATGAGCAGCCGTGTAAAAGGAGCTAAGATATAAGTTGCTTCTTTCCTTGGTATTCCACTGCTGATTTGACGTTGCTAACTGATTAACATCCATTATTTCATCAACCCGCTTTGGTTGAGGCAGTAAATAAACATTCGGTTTAGATTCATTTTCAGCTAAAACAATCGTTTCAAAATATTCAGCTAAGCCTTCATTAAGCCATCTTGCTGTGAAACCAACAAAAAAATGATTAATTGTGTGCACCGCTTCATGCAGCGCTGTACGCACCACTTGTTGCTCATCTTTCATTTCCACAAAAGCATGATTGGCATAATACAAATACATACCTTGGCTATAGCTTGCATCTATAGATAAATTAGCCATTAAATCTAAATATTGAGTTCGGTTAGGGAGAATTAAAATATTAATGCTTTCTGGTTGGGTTAAATGCAAGCCAAAGCTAGATTCATAGCTGTGCATAATTATCTCCAACTTTGCTTTAAACTCCTCGATAAATCCCCTAGGTAAATGAGTAAAGACAAGATTGACGGTCAAAAAAGGCTCTAATTCTAACTTACGGTGGAAAATGGTCTCACCAGCAGACACAATCGCCTGAAAATTTTCATTAATTAATGCAACAGCGTCTTCGTTAACGGGTATTTCGCAGCGGTGAACTGGGCTTAAATTAAATAAACTACCTGGTTTTTTTGTCTTTTTAGCCACTGATTTAGCTGGAGTCTTAATTGGCTTTTGGGCTTGCTCAAAAGTACGACATCTAGAGTTAGGAGAACACTCAGCACTCGATGCTAAAGCAAATGGATTAAAAATTTCGGTTGGAACCACGGCTTGGTTGCTAGATTCAACAGAAACTAAATTATCTTTCTCAATATCTGAATCTGGTAAATCAACCAATTGAAACAGCATCCATATAATAAAAATCAATACCGCAATGGCAAGTCCGTATTGAAAATTTGTCCAGGTCGATTTCTTTTTCATTTTACCAACATGTATTAAGACTGGGAGTAATGTAAACTAAGCGAGCCGAAGGCCTGTTTATCTTTAATTATAATTCGAGCTTATTGAATAATTTTCTTAAATAGCACAGGAATAATACAAAGATTACGCGCCCTAGTTTATACCCAAACAATAAGAAAAAATATGAAACAATCTATCTCAACAGAAATTCAAAATGAAGCACAAAGAGTTGCAAAAGCGACGCAAAGACCAGGGCAGACGAAAGAACAAACAAAACTAATTGCTCAAGGTATCGAAAAAGGGATTGCTGAATACAAGAAGCAACAGAAAGCAAAGGCCAGAGAAGCGGATAAAGCGAAAAAACAAAAGATTAAACAAAAATCTGAACAAAAAGATGTAATAACAGCAACCAATCCCAATAAAGCCCCAGCTAACCAAAAGCTAGCTTGGGGATTATTAGGATTAAGTTGGTCTCTATTTGGACTCTATTTTTTACTTCAGTGATATTTTAGTTCAGTCGCTTTACCACTAAAGACCTTATACGAGAATATTGTGTAACCAATAATCACAGGAATAACAATCACGGCTCCGACAAAGATAAAACTCAGAGCTTCAGGCGCACTAGCAGCTTGCCATATTGTCAACTGGTTCGGCACTATGTCAGGAAAAAAGCTAAAAGCTAGGCCAGAAAAACATAAAATATAAATACCGACAGCAATGATAAAAGGGACAGCTGCATGCTTATCATTTGCTCTAGGCAAGCGATTGAGCAAAACTTCCAAACCAACAAAAAGCAGTAAACAAGCAAGCGGAATCAAGAGCACAAACATCACTAAGGGGTAGCTAAACCATTTATGATAAACACTCGGGTTTAGCCAAACATTGACCAATGAAATAAGTACAACAACAATTGCTGTTAACCTCGCCATTTGCTGAGTTTTTAAAATGGCAAAGACTTGTAGTTCACCTTCTGTTTTCATGACAAGCCAAGCTGCGCCAATAAAACTGTAAGCTGCGATCACCCCGAATCCAGTTAAGACAGAGAAAAGTATAGTAAAGAGACTTTGCTCAAATCCTGTTACATACATACCCAGCATATAGCCTTGAGTAAAACTGGTTAACCAAGAACCAAATTTGAAAATAAAGTCCCAGTTTTGCTTATAATCAATCGCAGCTTTAGCTCTAAAATCAAACGCAACACCGCGTAAAATAAGGCCTATAAGCAAAATCGCAGTCGGCAGATACATATGATACAAAATAATGCTATGAGCATGCGGAAAAGCGATTAGCAGCAAACCAACGGCTAAAACAAGCCAAGTTTCGTTCGCATCCCAAAATGGTCCAATCGAAGCTATCATAGTATCGCGGTTATGCTCTGAATCTTTTAGCGGCAACAAAATACCAACGCCCAAATCATAACCATCCAAAATCGCATACATTAAAATCGCCAGCGCCATTAAGCCAGCAAAAATAACCGGCAACCAATCTGGATTAATCATAATTTAACTCCTTGCTCTAAGTTTTCGACTTGAGTTAGATTCCCAGCTAATTGCGGCTCTAGGGTTTCAAATTCATCAATCGAAATCGCTCGTTTGGCCATGACAAATAAAGTATGCAAATAAGCAATAATTAAAAAAGCATAAATCAATAAATACAGGCTCAGGGACAAGGCAACATTGGTTGGCGCTATCTTGGTCACGGCTTCTGCTGTGGTCAAAATACCCGTGACTAAATAAGGCTGACGTCCTATCTCTGTGACATACCAACCCGCTAACACAGCGACCCAACCGGCAAATGTCATTAACACATATAAATGTAAAACTCGCTTACTCACCTCGCCTCGGCGAAGCAACTGATAGCAACCCAGCCAAGCTGAAAATAGCATCATGAGTCCTACAGCTAACATAATTCTAAAACTCCAAAACACAGGGGCAACTGGCGGATGTTTATCGCCAAACTCATTAATCCCCTTAATTTCCCCGTCTAAATCATGCGTCAAAATTAAACTAGCAAGTTTAGGGATCGCCAACTCAAAATGATTTTTCTGCAGAGTTTGGTCTGGAATCGCAAATAACAGTAACGGCGCACCTTTTTCAGTTTGCCATACCCCTTCAATGGCAGCGACTTTAGCGGGCTGATGTTCCAGTGTATTTAAACCATGCATATCACCAACAAAAGCTTGTAAAGGCGCTAATACCGCCGCAATTATCAGAGCAGTTTTTAACGTCACCCTAGGTGCTTGTTTAGTATCCCCTTTTAATATTCGATAAGCAGATATACCAAGCATAAAGAAAGCAGCGGTTAAGCCAGAAGCAATCACAACATGAGTTAATCTATATGGAAAAGAAGGGTTAAAAATAACAGCAAACCAATCCGTAGGAAACACCACACCACCTCTTAACTCATATCCAGCTGGAGTATGCATCCAAGAATTAAGGGCAAGTATCCAAAACGCTGACAAACTAGTGCCAACCGCAACCATAAAAGTCGCAAATGTATGAACTTTACTAGAGACACGATTAAAGCCGAACAACATTATGCCTAAAAAGGTCGCCTCCAGAAAAAAGGCCGTTAGCACTTCATAGCCCAGCAGCGGACCTGCTATGTTGCCGACTTTTTCCATAAAACCAGGCCAATTGGTGCCAAATTGAAACGACATAGTGATGCCGCTAACAACTCCGAGTGCAAAAGTTAAAGCAAAAACTTTGACCCAAAATCGATAAGCACGCATCCAAACTGGATGCTGAGAAATATCAAATCTGATTTTAAAATAAACCAGAATCCAACACAGAGCGATGGTAATACTAGGAAACAAAATATGAAAACTAATATTGGTCGCAAACTGTATGCGAGACAGAACTAAGGTATCTAACATGACAACCACCTATTGATAAAATATATACCCAAGTTGCTTACCCATTGTTCATGGAGATAAAAACAACCCAAGTAATTTGGGTATATATTCGAAGGCTTAGCCGGTGATAACCAACTTACTTTTCAGAATTAGAAAACTTATTTTTAAACTCTAAAACTTTAGTCACACCTGCACCTAACTTCATAACAGACTGTAAGGTTTCCGGCTTAAGTGAATTCAGGCTAGCAGACCACTGAGTTAGCATTTCAATCAAATCATGTATCTCTTGCATTTGTTGCAAAGCGTAAGCTTCTTTATCATTGTCGGCTGAATCCATTAATTGAGATCTCAATAAAGAAAGTGTTGGCTCAACTTCTCTTTTCATTCGCTCCTCAAACACAGTTCTCGCCATTTGCCATAAATCACCAACCGTGGTGTAGTAATCTTTTCTATCACCTGGTATATGCTGTACTTGGACTAAACGCCAAGATTGCAATTCTTTAATCCCCATACTGACATTGCCTCGGCTAATGGATAGAGCTTCGGCTATTTCGTCTGCGCTCAAGGCTTTTTCGTGGATCACCATAAGTGCAATCATCTGACCAACAGTTCGGTTAAAGCCCCACTTGCTGCCCATCTCACCAAAATGCATAACAAAGCTTTGTGTTTTTGTAGATAATTTCATGATTGTTTGATCTATATTAAAGTTTCAGTAAATTCTGAAACTTTAATAACAAAAGATCAAGTGTTTTAAGAAATTAATTTAATAAGGGTAATATTACAGAATATTGAAGATGGAGCTCTACAATGCAAAGCTCCATTTACTGGAGGATATTTGTCGCTCGTTATTCGATGGATTCAATCACCATGATGCCATTAACATTTTTTACTAAGAAGGTTTTATCTGCTAGCTCAGTTAATTGAAAGCCTTGTATTTTAAGCAGTCCGCCGACACTGACGCCTTTACCTAAAGTAACGCCCTGAGCTTGGAGGTTAACTTTAGGTGTGAATTGCTTGTTTTGTACTGAATCGAATAACAACTCAAATTTTACTTTAACCGCGTCACCGGATTCTGGTAGTTTTTCACTGGTATCACTGCAACTTACAAGATTGAAAAACACGACAAATAAGGATAATTTATACAAATATTTCATAATCATAACTAATATTTTGAATTTCAATAAATATAGCAGACATCTTTAAGGTCTGTTGATCTTAATAAATTTTCATGAATGTTTGGGGTTTACGTGCAGTCTGTTACAATCGTTTTTTTACGTTTTGGAACAAGCAAATGCAAAATAACCACCTATACACTATCAATGATTCTGAATCATTAACCTTATGGCGATTTCCAAAACAGGCCGACGATTCTCCGTTGCAAGCTTGGGATACGGCAGATAAATTACTGGCTGAATATGTATTAAGCAACATCGCAGAAAAAGACAGATTAAACTCAGCATTAATCGTGAATGACAATTTTGGCGCAGTAACGTGTCACTTAAACCAAATCAGCCCAAGCGTCTTCACAGACTCCAAAGTAAGTGAATTAGCAACAACTAAAAATATTGAGTTAAATAACCTAGCGCCAGTCAAGATAGAAACAGACACTGAAGCATTAAAGAATTACCCTCTCGTTTTAGTTAAACTGCCAAAAAATCTGGATTTTTTACAATTTATTTTGCAGCAAGCACATCAGAGCCAATTTCAGGATGTGGAGATCATTGCCGTTGCCAAAGCGACGGATATCAATAAATCTGTGGTTAAGTTATTCAATCGTTATTTCGAAAATGTGGAAGTGAGTTTAGCCAAACGTAAATCAAGAACAATTAAAGCTAGTGGTAAACAAAAGTCTCCGTATACATCCTTTCAAGCTTGGCAAAAGTGGCAACATAATGAGCTTGATATTTATAATGCTTCAAATGTTTTCTCCCGTTCAAGCTTAGATCTAGGTGCTAGTTTCTTACTAGATTACATCCCAAATACAGCAAACAAAGATGTAATCGACTTAGCTTGTGGTAATGGTATTTTAGGTTTGTCGATTTTAAAAACCCAAACACCGAACTCAGTCATATTTAGTGATGAATCCCATATGGCGATAGACTCAGTCACCAAAAATCTCAATAGTAATGGCTTCGAAAATTCTAATATTAAAATTTCGACCATTTGGCAAGATTGCTTAACAGAAACTGAAGATGAGTCCGCAGATATCATAATCTGCAACCCACCATTTCATCAGCAAAAAACGATAACTGACCATATCGCATTACAAATGTTTAATGATGCGCAAAGAGTGTTGCGTAAAGGTGGAGAGCTCAGGTTAGTCGGAAACCAACATCTAGGTTATTTCCAAAAATTACTAACCATATTTGACGATGTGAAAGTACTAGCAACCAATGATAAATTTGTTATTATTTCGGCCACTAAAAATTAGTAGGTTATAACAATGAAAAAAATACTTTTACTTATCATTGGCTTATCAGTCAGTTTTTTCTCTTACTCTGCAGATAATAAACTCGATACCCAAGAAAATGTATTATTCCCTCGTGTTCAGTTTGAAACAAATATGGGGAACTTTATCGTAGAGCTTAATCGTTCTAAAGCCCCGATAACAGTGAAGAATTTTCTAGATTATGCTGTGGCGGGTGAATATGACGGTACGGTTTTTCATCGAGTTGTAAGCGAGTTTGTCGCACAAGCAGGTGGTTACGAAGCTGATTTTACGCCTAGAGATTCAAAAGAGCCTATATACAACGAAAGTGGTAATGGCCTTAAAAATAGTCGAATGACAATCGCAATGGCAAGAATGAACAAACCTCATTCAGCCACCCGACAATTTTATTTTAATCTCTCTAATAACAAAAACTTAGACCCTGGTCGAAACTGGGGATACTGTGTTTTTGGCTATGTCGAATCAGGTGAAGAAGTGCTAGAAAAAATCGGCGAAGCCGCAACTGCTTTCAACCCCGATTTTGGCGCTGCAGATGTCCCTGTTGAAACAATTTTAATAAAAAAGGTTACATTACTACCACGCTCGTAATTGCCGTCTATACTGAATTGTAGACGTTGTAGCAAGGTTGTTTATCTATGAGAGTGAACCAATTTATCGATTTAAAGGCAAAACAGCTCGTTTACTATGTGCGAGCTTTTTTGGTTAGAACTATCGACTATTCTGAACTAGATATTTTTATTTGGGATACGCTGGAAGAATGGGGACAAGTCACTGTTTCAAAAAACGAAAGCTACTCAGAAAAAGAAAGAGTGTTTTGGCACCTAGTTCACCAAATCAGCTTTTGGGAAAAAGAAACCCTACTAAACGATACCTTATTGATAAACGAACTCAATATTTGCGTTGAATACATCGACGGCAATGGTTGTTTTCCTATGGATTGCATAGGAATACGCCCATAAATCTACAAATACACCTTAGCTAAGTTTTATCTCGGACTAAAATCACTTTAGAAATTACCCCAATCTGTTAACCTATCTTTATTTTCCCTTATATTATAATTATATGCGCTGGTTATCTGTTTATAGCAACCCCAAAGTTGTCAGTTTGTTTTTTCTTGGATTTTCTTCAGGTTTACCCTTACTTCTCGTTTTTTCTACCCTCTCTTTTTGGTTAAGAGAAGCTGGAATCGATAAAGCCAGTATCGGTATGCTAAGTTGGGTCGCACTTGCCTACGCTATAAAATTCCTTTGGTCACCATTAATCGACCAATTTAAACTCCCTCTCCTTAATAAACTATTTGGCAGACGAAGAAGTTGGATGCTTACCTCGCAAATCGCCATAATGTTAAGCTTGTTTGCTATGGGTCTCGCTAACCCTTCGGAATCCCTATTTATTTTTGCTCTACTCGCTGTGGTAGTGGCATTTAGCTCAGCAACGCAAGATATAGTGATAGATGCCTATCGAATTGATGCTGCGCCAACCGATTTACAGGCGGCCATGGCTGCAACCTATTTAGCCGGTTACCGCATTGCCATGATAGTTTCCGGCGCAGGTAGCTTAGTTATCGCAGCTTGGCTCTCACCAAGTATTGAAGAATACAGCAACCAAGCTTGGCAACAAACCTATCAAATTATGGCGTTTCTATTATTACCCGGCCTTCTAACCACTTTATTAGTGAAAGAACCAGAAGCAGTCACCAGTTCAGAAAATAACAAAGCAAAAACTTTCATCCAGCATTTTACTCACGCATTTTGGCAACCAGTATCAGATTTCTTTATTCGCTACGGAAAAATTGCAATCCCTCTAATCTGTCTCATCTCACTCTACCGGCTTTCTGATGTTGTCATGGGCGTTATGGCAAATCCATTTTATATAGATACAGGTTTTAATAAGACAGAAATTGCCTCTATCGCTAAAGTTTATGGGGTCATAATGACCTTAGCAGGTGCTGCAATCGGAGGTATTATTCTAAAGCAAAAAGGCACTTTATTCGGACTATTCGTCGGCGGTTTATTAGCGGCTTTAACCAACGTATTCTTTGTCAGCTTGTCGATGGTTGGTCCAAACCTGACCTTATTGACTGCCGTTATCTCGATTGACAATTTAAGTGCAGGTATTGCAACCGCTGCCTTTATCGCATTTTTAAGTGGCTTAACCAATAAAGAATTTTCAGCAACACAATATGCTATATTTAGTTCAACTATGTTGTTGCTGCCTAAATTTGTAGCTGGCTTTTCAGGGTTCGCAGTCGAAGCATACGACTACACAGCCTTCTTTATCGGCACTGCTGTGTTAGGTTTACCAGCATTAGGGCTCATTATTTACTTAGCGAAACATAAAACAAAAATAAATTTGTAAGGATAAGAGATGATTAGATTATTTGCACTTTTGCCTTTAATCACCTTTGGCTTATGGTGGTTATATTTAAATCATAACGGCTGGAGTTTAAAACAAGGTAAAAGTGGGTTTATAAAAATATTTATCTTCAATGTTGTCGTACTAGGATTTTTTGCGATTATGCACTTGGTTACCCAAGTTGAATAAGATTAAACAAATTACGGGAGCATAAATTAAAAAGCCTCGAATGAGGCTTTTTAGGTATTACTGTTTTGTGCTTTCCTTCGCGACTGTTGCTTCATCGTAATTTTCAGATAAATCACCGTTTGCAGCATTAAATAACGCAGAAACAGCCATTACTAAAACGACGAGCGCAATAGTTGTCAAGTTAACTCCATGAGAAGCTTTTTTCATTCGCTTTGCACCAAAATTTCAAATCAACGCATTATTATTATTTTTATCAACAGCTATAACCAACCTAGCTACTGAATGGCACTCATATTAGCTCAATTATTCACCAGTCACAATACTAATCACTTAATAATATTGCAGTTTTTTTGCAAAAAATTTTCCGATCTTTATCCACTGTCATTTAATCCAATACGCTTATTAATAATTACGTCATATAAATCATTTATACTGATAAGAAAAATAATTTAAAAACAAACAGTTAAAATTAAAATACCGGTTTAACCTAATTCCATTTTAAAAATTAAAAAAATGCCACATAATAAGCTCATCTCAACATCAAGAGTCACTTGGATGCAATTTAACCTATTAAGAATAAAAGCTTGCTTAATCTGCCTAGTTTTTTTTACCTCTTTTTCTGCTTTATCTCAAAATATTATTTACATGATAGGCGATGGTATGGGGCCTAATTATTTAACGGCTTACCGCTACTGGTTACAAAAGAACCCAAACAAACAAATAGACCAAACGATTTTTGATGAACTTTGGACAGGAATGGCTAAAACGCATCCAGACGATAACACATTTATCACGGATAGCGCCTCTGCAGCAACGGCATTAAACACACAAGTGAAGAGTTACAATGGCGCAATTTCTGTAACAGCTGACCAAACACCACTTACAACCATTTTAGAAAAATCTAAAAAACTTAATTATACAAATGCCATTGTTGTCACATCTCAAATTACGCATGCAACACCCGCAGCATTTTACGCTCATCAAGAATTGCGTAAACAATATCCACAAATTGCCGATCAGATTGTTGATAACAAGATCAATAATCAGCCAATCTTAGATTTAATGCTGGGTGGCGGCATTAAAGATTTGATTAGAGACGACAGAAATATCCTCGCCGAATTACAGCAGCTGGGCTACCAGACACAAGCAGACTACGCCAAACTGGATCAGCTTAACAAACTACCTGCCGCGGGTATTTATTTCGATAAGGGTTTTCCATCGGCAATAGACGAGTACCCAAACCGCTTAGCCGATATGACAGAAAAAGCGCTATCATTGCTAGCGAGTACCAATAAATTTTTCTTGATGGTTGAAAGCAGCCAAATCGACTGGTGTGGGCACTCAAATGATATCGCCTGTGCTTTGGCTGAAATGAATGATTTTGCCAAAGCGATAAAAATAGCAAAACATTATGTTGATACCCACCCAGATACTCAGCTTGTTATCACAGCAGATCATGAAACTGGTGGCTTATCCATTGGTTCTGATGGCGTTTATAAGTGGCAAACTCAATATATAGATCAAACAAAATCGAGCATTAGAGTCGCCAGTAAAGCCTTATTTTCAGCAAAAAGCTTAGCGAAAACCTGGTCTAAATATTTTCAATTTGAGTTAGAAGAGACAAACTTACAAGCGTTAACTAAGTTGCAAAAAGCAGGCGACGAAAAGCAATTTAAGCAAAAACTAACACAGTACATAAATGAAAAAAGCTTCACGGGTTGGACCTCTGGCGGCCACACAGCGGCTGATGTCCCAATATTATCCTATGGCAAGCATAGCCAGTTATTTTCTGGCTTTATGGATAATACAGAGATAGCCAAAAAACTAGATAGTTTGTTAAGATGATAACCACGCTGGTTAAAATTAAGATTTGCATTGCAAGAGAATAACTTACGAATATTAGCTGGGCCCATAATTAGAAAAATTACGCCAAATCAAGTTACGATTTGGCTGGTTAGCTCTGTGCCAGTAAAAATTGAGTTAGCACTTTGCTATCATGATTCAAAATTAAGATTCGATTTATCTCAGCAACGGGCAATCCATTCTATCAAGGTGGCTGAGCACTATCATGTTCATCTAATCAACCTGGGTTTAGAACAAGCCTTGCCCTATGATTGCTTAATTCAATATCAACTTAAGTTTTTCCATGGCAGTACAGATAGCCCGAGTTATTTAACCGATTTAATACCCGATATCTGTTATCCGCAACAAACTAAACCTGCTTTTGTTATTCATAGCCAGGTTAAGAAAATTCTGCATGGCTCCTGTAGAAAACCACATTTTGAACTAAAAGCCGATTCCAGCGATGGCTTAGTCATTGCAGATCAATTTTTACAACAGCAGTTAACTAAACCAGAAGATTGGCCTAGCTTACTCATCATGTCTGGCGATCAAATTTACGCAGATGATGTTGCAACACCTATGTTGGTTGCAACCCACCAAATTTGCAACCAACTTGGATTTAGTGAAGAAACCTTTGCAGCATCTAAAGTGAGTAATTCAACAGACCTTCACACCGGCCAAGCTTTTTACAACAATAGAGAAGCGATATTACCGGCAGATAAAGAGAGTACACAAATTAAAATATCCCTTTTTGAAGGAGTGAAAAAGCCGATATTTACCTCTGATAACGCTCATAATCATTTGATTTCTGCAGCTGAAGTCATGTCTATGTACTTATTATCTTGGTCACCTGAAGCTTGGGAATTAACAGACCAAAGCATGCCCTCAGGCTTGAGCGCTGCAGAAAAAATACAATATCATAAGCAACTACAAGCCATAGAATGTTTTAAAAAAGGCTTACCCAATGTCAGAAGACTGCTCGCTCATATGCCAACAGCTATGATGTTTGATGACCATGATGTAACCGATGATTGGAATTTAACCGCTGCTTGGCAAACTAATTCTCAGCAGCATGATTTTTCTAGACGAATCCTAGGCAATGCATTAATCGGCTACCTAATCTGCCAAGGCTGGGGTAATGAACCAGCCAAGATCCCAGAGCAACTTTTAACACTTAGCCAGCAAAGTTTTGATGATTTAGGCTCGCAGGCACACCAAGAGCTAATCAACCAAGTCTTCAAGTTTGAACAATGGCATTATGAGTGGCAAACCAAACCTAAACTCATTGTATTAGATACTCGAACTCAAAGGTGGTGGTCAGAGTCCAACCCTAACAAACCATCTGGCTTAATGGATTGGGAAGCCATTACTGATTTACAACAAAATTTAATCGGCGAACAAGCTGTGATTTTAGTCTCACCAGCACCTATATTTGGGGTTAAATTAATTGAATCGGTACAAAAGATCTTTACTTGGTTTGGCAAACCATTAATGGTTGATGCCGAAAACTGGATGGCGCATAACGGCAGTGCAAACTCCATTTTAAATTTATTTTGTCATCCCAAAACACCCCAAAATTTTGTGATTTTGTCTGGTGATGTGCATTACTCTTTCGTCTCTAAAATATCAATTAAACGCCGAAAAAACAGCCCAGATATTTGGCAAATCACCAGTAGCGGCTTGCGTAACCAGTTCCCGAAACAACTGCTAAACTGGTTAGATAGATTAAATCGTTGGGTTTATGCACCATGGTCACCTTTAAACGCCTTTACCAAACGTCGTAAAATGCGAGTTTCGCCGTTAAAACCCAGTACAGCTTCAGCTGGTGAGCGTTTAGTTAACGAATCAGGTATCGGATTAGTTGAATTAGATAGTGAAGGTAGACCGAGTCGAATCACCCAACTGACCCAAACCTCGCAAATAGAATTTTTAGAAGATAAAATCAATCAGGAATAAACTAGAAAAAAAAGCCCTGAAAAATCAGGGCCTTTGGGTTTTATCAGTTATAACTTAAGCTAAAGTTATTTTAGCAAACTTACGTTTACCAACTTGGAAAACTGCTGTCGTGCCTAATTCAACCTCTGATTTAGGGTCCGCAACTTTTTCACCGTCAATTTTAACAGCACCTTGTTTAACCATACGCATAGCTTCACTTGTGCTCGCAACTAATCCTGCTTCTTTTAATAAAGCAGCTAAACCCGTATTTTCACCCGTTGTAATTGTCACTTCGTCGATATCATCTGGAATCGCATTTTTCTGGAAACGCTGGATAAAATCTTGATGTGCAGCTTCTGCAGCAGCATCATCGTGAAAACGTGCAATTAGCTCTTTCGCTAGTTCAATTTTAACGTCTCTTGGGTTTTTACCTTCTTCGATTGCTTGCTTCAAACCTTCAATTTCATCAATTGGACGGAAGCTCAATAAATCATAATAGCGCCACATTAACTCATCAGAAATCGACATCACTTTGCCAAACATATCGTTTGGTGCGTCCGTAATCCCTATGTAGTTATTTAGCGACTTAGACATTTTTTGTACGCCGTCTAAACCTTCTAATAATGGCATCATAAGTACAGTTTGAGGTTTTTGACCTTCTTCTTTTTGTAACTCACGACCCATTAATAAATTGAATTTTTGGTCTGTTCCGCCAAGCTCAACATCAGATTCTAATGCCACAGAATCCCAACCTTGAACTAATGGATATAAAAATTCATGTAACGCAATTGGCTGACCACCCGCATAACGTTTTTTGAAGTCATCTCTTTCAAGCATACGAGCAACTGTTTGACGAGCCGCTAATTTAATCATGCCAGCTGAACCAAGTTTTTCCATCCACTCTGAATTGAAAACAACAGTTGTTTTAGCTGGATCTAAAATTTTAAAAACTTGTTCTTTGTATGTTTCAGCATTCGCTAAAACATCTTCTTTAGACAATGGCTTACGAGTTACGTTTTTACCGGTAGGGTCGCCAATCATGGCAGTAAAGTCACCAATCAAAAAGATAACTTCATGACCTAATTGCTGAAATGCTCTTAATTTATTGATTAAAACTGTATGGCCTAAATGTAAGTCAGGCGCTGTTGGATCAAAACCAGCTTTAATTTTTAATGGTCGATTCTCTTTTAATTTTTCGACTAGCTCTTGTTCTACTAATATTTCTTCTGCACCGCGCTGGATTTCAGCAAGTGCGTTTTGTACATCGACCATTACTTACCTATTTAAAATTATTCAGTCTCAAATATTGTCGAGACAGTTTATTGATGAATTCGATTTAAAAACCGATTGTATATGAAACTTCTAACCAGATCTTATGTCTTTAGCAAACTTAATCAGTTTTTTAGCTAAAATAACAAAAAACCTTAATTCTAAAGGTCATTGACTCTAATTTAAAGCGCCATTTGCTGGTAAATTAAGCGAAAAATGTTTATCCTGAGCAAGATTCAAAAAAGGGCAAGTATTAAAATGCAAAAAGTTTCAGGTTACTGGAATGAATTTCCAAAACTGCACAAGATTTCTATCGTTAGTATTGTTGCGATTTTAACTCTATTTTTAATACTGCCGTCGGACGACGCCAATGCATCTAAACAAAGCGATGCCACCCCTTTCCAATTAACACCTGGTGTTAGATTATCTGTTGATTTATCCGCACAACAAGTCGAAATTGTTGAGCCGACGACTAACGAAAATGAACCAGCTTCAGCTCCAGTAGTAGAGACACCTGCGCCAAAATTTTCTGAGATAAAAACCGAGCCTGAATTAGCCAGTGTTGCAGAAGTTGAAGCCGTTCAATACCAATGGAAAAAAGTTAAAGTTCTAAAAAATGATAGCTTAGCAAACATTTTTGAACGGAATAAAATTTCAGCTAAAACCTTATTAGCAGTAAGCAATAGCGGTAAGCCAGCAACAGAAATGATAAAACGCTTGCGTCCTGGTCAAATTATTGAGCTTGGGTTTTTAGATAATTCGCTTGCTAAGATCAACTACCCAATTAGTAAAACTCACTCAATTGAAGTCTCTAAAATAGACCAAGGCTTTGTCGCAAACGAACTTCACAAACCCGTTGAAAGTCGAAATCATGTTGCAGCAGCAATTATCAAATCAAACTTCTGGAATGCAGGTTTACAAGCTGGACTAAACGACACTCAAATTATGAACCTTGCCAATATTTTTGGTTGGGACATAGATTTTGCATTAGATATTCGAAATGGTGACAGCTTTTCAGTTGTTTATGAAGAACTATATGCAGAAGGTGAGCATGTTGGATTTGGCAATATTTTAGCCGCAGAATTTACCAATAATGGCGATACTTTTATCGCAATTAGACATACAGACGGACAATACTATACCCCTGAAGGCCGCAGCATGCGTAAAGCCTTTTTACGTGCCCCAGTTAACTTTAAATATATTAGCTCTAGCTTTAATCCAAGACGCCTTCATCCAGTAACAGGTAGAGTTAGCGCCCATAGAGGGATAGATTATGCAGCGCGCACTGGCACGCCTGTTGTATCAGCTGGCGATGGTAAAGTAATTAAATCTGGTAGAAACTCACTTAATGGAAATTATGTCTTTATCCAACACGGTAAAGAGTATGTCACTAAGTACCTACATCTACACAGACGCTATGTAAAAGCAGGACAAAAAGTTAAACAAAATCAAAAAATTGGTACTGTAGGGGCAACGGGTCGAGTGACAGGCGCACATTTACACTATGAGTTTTTAGTTAATGGCGTGCACAGAAACCCTAAAACCGTTAAATTGCCTAAAGCCCAGCCACTTAATAGCAGTGAAAAAGCTGAGTTTATGCAAACAGCGCAACTCATGCTAGATACTTTAGACACAAATAAACGCGTCATTTTAGCGATCAACGATTAATGTATTTCATCGGCTTAATGTCTGGCACCAGTGCAGACGGTGTCGATGCCAGCTTACTAAAATTTGAGCACAATGAATTTAGCTGTGTTGATAATATAGGGATAGATTTTAGCCCTGAACTTAGAAACCAAATACTTGCACTCTATACCAGCTCAAATGACGAAATTGAACAACTAGGTTCAGTTGCTAGTCAGCTTGCAGATGTATATGCACAAGCCTGCTTGGCGCTATTAACCAAAGCCAAGCTAACCCCTGAGCAAATTCAAGCAATCGGCTGTCATGGCCAAACCATTCGCCACAGACCAGATAATGAACTGCCTTTTACAATACAAATTGCGGATTATGCAAAACTGGCAGAGTTAACACAAATCGATGTAATAGGTGATTTCCGTACGGCAGATATAGCTGCAGGCGGCCAAGGCGCACCTTTAGTACCCGCATTTCACAAATCATTATTTATTGATCAAACAGCAGATCTCAGCGTGATTAACATTGGTGGCATTGCCAATATCAGCTTTTTACCCGCACAAGCTAACCGCGCGATTTTAGGCTTTGATACTGGCCCAGGCAATGCATTAATGGATGCTTGGATAAGCTTAAAATTAGGCAAAAATTTTGATAAAAATGGACAATGGGCTAAACAAGGCCAAGTCATTCCTCAGTTATTAAATCAATTATTAGCTCATCCCTACTTTAGCAAAGCAGCGCCCAAAAGCACGGGGCGAGAAATTTTTAACCTTGATTGGTTAACGCCTTTTTTAACAAACGAAATGAAGGCCAAAGATATTCAAACCAGCTTAGCGCATTTGACCTGCCAAACAATCTGTCAGCAAGTAAAAAAGCTACAAACCTCTGGTCGAGTTTTAATTTGTGGTGGAGGTGCTTTTAATCTATTTTTGCTCGAATTAATCCAAACTGAATTAGGCCAAAATTTTCAGGTATTCAGTACTGAAAAATTAGGTATTGATCCAAATTGGATAGAGTCTCAATGCTTTGCTTGGCTCGCATATCGTTTTACCCAAAGGCTACCGGGCAATTTACCTAGTGCAACAGGCGCAACAAAAGCTAAGGTATTAGGCTGCTTATATCCGGCTTAACGCTTTCAACGGCTTGTTCAATTAAACCAGCTAACTCAAAGTCTTTAGTCGAAATTCCACCCGCATCGTGCGTCTTCAGTTCAATTTTCACTTTGTTGTAAACATTGAACCACTCAGGGTGATGATTCATTTTCTCAGCATATATAGCAACTTTAGCCATAAAACCAAAAGCATGGGTAAAGTCAGAAAATTTAAAGGTTTTGGTTAGTTTTTCGTTTTCGATGACCCAAGCTGACTTAGTTTTTTGATTTAACGCTGCTAAAGCTATATCTATCTCTTTAGAATCCAATTTACTCATATTCGTTTTCTCCTGTTTAACCTAATTTGATGAGCAAACCACTCACCCGCCTCAAACTAGCTTAGTTTAAATTTTCAAGCGCGAAAAGAAACAAGCCAGCAATCAGCTGGCTTGAAACACAATCACGTCCTACAAATTAGCAAAAATTTTCTTCAGCTGGTGGCCGGATGACTAACTCGTGAATATGCGTATTCGCATCTGTGTCGATTTGATTCAATATGGCTTTGGCAACTGCATCTGCGGTTAAATATTGCGGCCTTTCAGCAGCTCTAAATTCAGTATCTACGCCACCAGGATAAACAGATAAAAACTTAATATTATCTGCTCTATGTTCTTTCCTCATTACCTTGGTATAACCGTCTAACGCCATTTTAGACGCTGTATAAGAAGAGATACCTGCATTAGCAAATAAGCAAACCGTCGATAACACATTAACAATACAACCTTGTTTAGCCGCAAGCATGTCTGGTAATACAGACTTGATTAACTCGATTGGCGCATAACAGTTAATCTTCATCATCCAATCTAACGCTTCAATTTCGGTTTGATAACCTAAAGTCCGTACGTTATTTAAGCCAGCACAATTGATCAATATATCAATATCCCCATTTGCTTGTTTAGCTTTAGCGCTAAAGGCTTGAATTGACTGACTGTCAGACACGCAAAAACAATCGCTTAACACATTTTCCATATTCAACTCAAGCTCTGACAGCATAGCTAAAGTTTGGTCCATTTTTGCTTGGCTACGGCCACACAGGCTTAACTTGTAACCTAATTGATGCGCTTGGATAGCTAAGGCTCTACCAATGCCGGATGTCGCACCGGTTAAAACAATATGTTTAGTCATATCAAATCCTATTATTATTAATTTAACCTAAATTCAGGATAAGTTAGAAACAAAAACGGGCGCTAAAGCGCCCGTTTTATATTGTGTTGTTAATTACTTAAGTCTTAAGCTTTTAGTAATAAACGATTTAAGCGAGCAACAAAGCTAGCCGGATCTTTTAATGAACCGCGCTCTGCTAAGGTTGCTTGCTCAAGTAACATCTCAACCCACTCTTTAAACATTTCTTCATCTGCTTCATCTGCAGCGCGTTTAACAAGTGCATGCTCTGGGTTTACTTCAAAAATTGGCTTGCTTTCAGGTGCAGCTTGACCAGCAGCTTCTAATAACTTAGCCATTTGTGTATTCATATCGAACTCACCTGTTGTAATAACAGCAGGAGATTCTGTTAAACGATGTGATACTTTAACTTCTTGAACTTTATCACCTAAAGCTGTTTTAGCGCGCTCAACAAAGCTAGCAAACTCTTTTTCAGTCTCTTCATGCGCTTTCTTCGTTTCTTCATCATCTAAGTCAGATAAATCGATATTCGCTTTAGAAACATGCTGGAATTTCTTCTCGCTGTATTCAGTTAAGTGAGACATCATCCACTCGTCGATACGCTCAGCCATTAATAAAACTTCGATACCTTTCTTACGGAATACTTCTAAATGCGGGCTGTTTTTAGCTGCTTCAAAGCTGTCTGCCGTAATGTAGTATATTGTATCTTGGCCTTCTTTCATGCGGCTGATGTAATCATCTAAGCCAACACATTGCTCAGATGTATCTTTGTCAGTTGACGCAAAGCGGAATAATTTTGCAATTTTTTCTTTGTTTGCAAAATCTTCTGCTGGGCCTTCTTTTAACGCATTACCAAACTCTTTCCAGAAAATTGCATAATTTTCTGCATCGTTTTCAGCCATGCGAGTTAATGTTTGTAAAATACGTTTTACGTTGCCGCTACGAATAGACTGAGTAACCTTGTTATCTTGTAAAATTTCACGCGATACGTTTAATGGTAAGTCATTTGAATCAACTAAACCTTTTACAAAACGTAAGTATGTCGGCATGAATTTTTCAGCGTCATCCATGATGAATACGCGCTGTACATATAGCTTAATACCGTTTTTAGTTTCGCGGTTCCACATATCAAATGGCGCGCGTTTTGGAATGTAAAGTAAGCTAGTGTATTCAGTTTTACCTTCAACTTTGTTGTGAACCCACTTTAATGGCTCATCAAAGTCATATGTTACTGATTTATAAAATTCTTTATATTCTTCATCTGAAATGTCTGACTTATCACGAGTCCATAGTGCTGAACCGTCATTAATCGCTTCCCATTCACCTGGAATAGCAGCAATTTTCTCGCCGTCTTCACCTTCTGATTCTGGAACTTCATCTTTCCACATTTGTACTGGTAAGCTTAAGTGCTCTGAGTAACGTGAAATGATAGAGCGAACTTTCCATGCATCTAAGAATTCTTTTTCTTCTTCTTTTAAATGCAAGATAATGTCTGTACCGCGAGTAGTTTTTTCGATATCTGCAACTGTGAAGTCACCTTCACCTTTTGATTTCCACTCAACGCCGCGATCTGCAGTTTCACCTGCAGCACGAGTTAATACAGTTACTTCATCAGCAACAATAAATGAAGAGTAAAAACCAACACCAAATTGACCAATTAACTGTGAATCTTTCGCATCATCACCGGTTAATTTACTGAAGAAATCTTTAGTACCAGATTTAGCAATTGTACCTAAATGCTCAATCACTTGGTCACGCGTCATACCAATACCATTATCAGAAATAGTAATAGTCCCTGCGTCTTTATCAACTGAAACTCGAACGCGGATTTCACCGTCATCTTCAAATAAAGCATTGTTTTCTAACGCTCTGAATCTTAATTTGTCAGCTGCATCAGAAGCATTTGAAATTAGCTCACGTAAGAATATTTCTTTATTTGAATATAAAGAATGGATCATTAACTGTAGAAGTTGTTTAACTTCTGTTTGAAAACCATGCGTTTCTTGATGGGCAACTTCGCTCATTAATTGAGTCTCCTACTAGTTCATCATTTTGGTTGTACAAAAATAAATTTGATAATCGAACCTGATTACCGCTGTCAAACTAGATGGGGTTAGGCAAATTTATTTCAAGGATAAATTTTGAGAAAAGCGCTTAAATAAGAAAAATAGAGTGAAGAAAGGCAATTTAAACCCGAAAACCACCCAACTAAGATACAAATAAGCTAAAGGGTTTAACGGGCCATTTTTGGGGATTAGGACTGCTCAATAAATTTACGACCACTAAATGCGTGCCCGAGTGTGCGCGAATCTATGTTAGAAATATCGCCTCCCATAGGCACACCTTGAGCTAACTGACTTACTTTCGCCGTTGTATCTTTAGCCATATCAGTAATGTAGTAAGCTGTCGCATCGCCTTCTATACTTGGTGGCGTTGCTAAAATAAGTTCGCTAATTTGTCCGGCGCTCAGTTGCTGAGCAAGTAAGTCCAGCCCAAGCTCTTCTGGACCGACACCATCTAGCGGCGATAACAGCCCCATTAAAACAAAATATCGGCCGTGATAATGCCCGGTTTCTTCAATCGCTAATACGTCAGATGGCGTAGCAACGACACAAACTTGCCCACTTTCTACCCGAGTTAATTCGCTACAGACAGGACAATTTTCTTGCTCGGAAAAATTTCGGCAGATTTTGCACTTACAAATACCAGATAAAGCGGTTTGCAATGCTTTAGCTAACCTTGCAGCCCCTGTTTGGTTTTGTTCAAGTAGTTGAAATGCCATACGCTGTGCGGATTTAGGACCAACACCAGGCAAAATTTTAAACGAGTCAATCAACTCTTGAATCAAAGGGGTAAATTTCATATTTATTTCCGTTACAACACCATTAGCCGAGCGAGGCTTTATTATTCATAACTACCGCCAGTAATAAAGCTATTTTTACATTTTCGCCTACCTAGCAAAACATCAACATAACAGTTACAAATAAAAAACAATGACAAAAACAACTTTACATTAGTATTACTTTATTACTATCATACAAATAAATCGTAATTGAAACATTTTTGCAACATCCATTTAATTAAAAAGAAAAGGCTACTTATGCAACTAAAACAAAGCGTTCAATTAACCACCACAGCAATCATAATGAGTTCAACACTAAGCCTACCCGCCAATGCGCTTACAAACGGAACTTATATAATTAAAAATAACTACAGTGGTAAAGTCATGGATGTTGCTGGTGCTTCTGTAGCAGATGGTGCGAACATATTACAATACCAACAAAATGGGGGGGAAAATCAACTATGGGATGTAACCGATAGAGGGAATGGTAAATACTCCATTGTCTCGGTTAAAAGTGGTAAAGCCATTGAGGTATATAACTTCGACTCGTCCGATGGCGCAAATATAGTACAGTGGACCTATTGGGGAGCAGACAGTCAGTTATGGCAATTAGATGACCTACAAAATGGCTACTACGGCTTAATTAATAGTTTTACCGGCGGAGCAGCTGAAGTTTACAATTTTGACTCAACAAACGGTGCCAACATATTACAATGGTCTTACTGGGCAGGCACACCGCAGCAGTGGTCATTTGAGCACCCTAGCTATACAAACCCAACAGCGCCAAGTAATGTTCAGTTTACCGATATATCAGTCCACGATCCTTCGGTTTATCAAACCTCAGTTAATGGTCAAACAACTTATTATATCTTCGGTTCTTTTTTAGCGTCAGCCAAATCAACAGATTTAATGAATTGGACATCAGTCTCAGACGGCGTAAATAATAATAACCCTTTATTTAATTACAATGTAACCAATGAACTTGCCGAGGGATTTGCTTGGACAGGTGAACAATCACTTTGGGCGGCCGATGTGGTTCAACTCAGTAACGGTCAATTCGCTTATTATTACAATCAAAGCATAATGACAGCACCACGTGGTTACACTGGAGTGGCAACCGGTAATAGTATTGAAGGTCCATTTTATAACCAAGGCATACAATTAAAATCTGGCATGTGGGGCGAAGAAAGCGAAAATGCAGGCGAGATTTATGACCCAACTATACATCCAAATGCAGTAGACCCACACACTTTTTATGATAAAAATGGCAAATTATGGATGGTGTACGGCTCATATTCTGGCGGGATTTTTATCTTAGAAATGGACGATACCACAGGCAAGCCACTGGCTGGTCAAGGGTATGGTAAACACCTGTTAGGTGGCGATCACAGTCACATTGAAGGCGCATTTATTTTACACACTCCAGATTCACCCTATTATTACATGTTTACGTCTTTTGGCGGTTTAGCCGCTGATGGTGGGTACAATATCCGAGTTTCAAGAGCAACATCGCCAGACGGCCCCTACTATGACGCTCAAAACTACAACATGGCAAATGTGGCGGGAAATAGATCATCAATTGCCCCTTATGGTGTGAAATTAATGGGGGGATTCGAGTTTGCAGGCGAATATGGTTATTTGTCTCCAGGTCACAACTCAGCTGTACATAATGCCGCCACTGGACAAAATTTCCTTATATTCCACACCCGCTTCCCTAACACAGGCGAATATCACTCGGTTCGTGTACATGAAATGTTTATAAATTCAGAAGGTTGGCCTGTTGTAGCACCGCAAAGATATGTTGCACTCAATGGCGAAAATAAAGTCGACTTTAACGATCTCTTAGGTAGCTACAAATTTATTAATCATGAAAAAGATATTAATTCTACGGCTAAACAATCAATTAATATTCAATTAAATAGTGACAATTCCATCTCTGGTGACATCTCTGGCACTTGGTGGTTACAAAGTGATAATAAAATCCAACTTAACATCAATAATCTAGGCTCATTTAATGGCGTGGCAAGTTGGCAATGGAATTCAGCGACCAATAAATTAGTCCCAACATTTAGCGCGCTTTCTGCTGCTGGAATTGCTGTTTGGGGTAGTCAAAATTAATTTAACTGCATTATCTACAAGCATTTATAACTGAAATAAAGTAAGGGCTACAACAAGCAGCCCTTACTTTAAAAAAATTACCCAGAGTTTATTGATTTGGTATTATTTTTTAATTCAATGACGAAAATAACTGACTAAGTTTGCTTGTTTGCTTAATTTGCACAAAAATAACAATAACTTCCGTTATTTTTGAGTTTCAACGAATGCAGACATTCTTAGCTAATTTATTATTTACGCTAAATATTACCTTACCCATCTTAATTGTATTAGCACTCGGGATTTGGCTAAAAAAGAGAAATGTAATCGACAGCCACTTTACCGAAATAGGTAATAAACTGGTTTTTAATGTTGCGCTCCCCTGCCTACTATTCGTTAAAATTGCTGATGCCCCTATCTTAAGCACACTAAACGCACAGTTTTTAGGTTTTGCGGCTGGGTTCACGATTTTATTAGTTGTTTTACTCACAGTGTTTTTGAATATTCTGACCAAAAATAGCGAGAAAAGCGCTGTATTTGTCCAATCTGCTTACCGAGGTAATATGGGGATTATTGGCTTAGCGCTCATTTTTAATATTTACCCGAATGACAGTGCGGCATTAGCAGAAGCCGCTGTTTACTTGGGCGTAATGACACTAGTGTATAATGTCGTCGCTATCTTTTTACTCCAACCAACAGATAAAATATTTTCGCTTAAGACAGTTAAAAACCTAATTTCAAACCCACTAATTATTGCCATTGTGCTCGCGAGTGTTTGGTCTATTTTGGGTATTCCATTGTTTTCAGCAATAAAACAAACCGGAAACTACTTCGCCAGCTTAAGTTTGCCATTAGCCTTAATCTGTATTGGTGCCAGCTTAAAAATGAAGAGCCTGTATACAAACAAGCATTGGGTTGTGTGGGCAAGTTTTGTAAAACTCGCTTTAATGCCAGTGTTAGCTGTGATAATCGCTTGGTACTTAGACTTTAGCCATACCCAAATTGCGATTCTATTTATTTATATGTGCACCCCAACTGCGGCAGCTAGTTATGTAATGGCCAAACAAATGACATCGCAAGCCGACCTAGCAGCAGAGACAATTGCAGTCACAACCATCCTAAGCACGCTCAGTATCACTATAGGTATATTTTCATTAAAAAGCTTAGCGATTATTTGATTGTTACAACTAGTGAATTAGCGAGCCTTAGGCGCAGAAGCGTAAGCTCGCTTTTGAATTTGTAAACGTCGGCTAGTGATAATCAGATGTTTACCCAACTCAAATTTACCATATTTTTCGTTTGGGTAAGCCAGAGGCGCAGCCAAGGTTTTGGTATATTGGAAAATGTTGGGATTCACTTCGTTCGACCCAACCAACGCGGGCTTGTATGCGTATTATATTTTTAGAAAACGCTGATTAGTTATATCTTTGCCAGTAAACCAGCGATATATTTTTCGCATGCTTGGTACCGCATATTCTTGAGATGCTTGTACATGGCAACCATTACAGCTTGTGTAAACATACATTGCTCTAAACAGTGGGCGCTGCCTTGATTCAAAGTATAAAAATGGGTCTTCGCTAAATTGTATTTTATGAGATATGTTCTCACATTTTGGACAAACCGGTTTACAACCACCTCCAAGCAAATGTTTGATGGCAAATTCTCTGGCATCTAACTCCCAAGCTGTAGGTGTTGGACTAGCCCCACAGCTTTCGCACTCTTCAGCGTTTTGAGAATTAGCAATCCCGCAAGCTAGACATCTCCATTGATATTTTGGCATGTTCACCTCTACACGTATAACGCTTGTTAAGGCTACCATATCTCCGCACCATCAGAATCAGCTATTACCACAACCTACGGTAATTGAAAAATGATGACGTTTAGAGGGCTTAAACTCGTAAGCAAACGCCTAATTGAAACATATTTAAGATCTGTTTTTCGCTCATAGCTGAAATCAGATATGAGCGACTAAAGCTTATCCTAGAAAGGCATTTTCATGCCTGGTGGTAATTGCATACCGCCAGTTAATTCTGCCATTTTTTCTTGGTTTTGCTTTTCAACTCTGCGCACGGCATCATTTAATGCTGCTGCAACTAAGTCTTCTAACATTTCTTTGTCGTCTTCCATTAGGCTGTCGTCAATTTCGACACGACGAACGCTATGGTTGCCTAGCATAGTTACTTTAACCATGCCTGCACCGCTCTCGCCTACTACTTCTAATTTAGCTAAGTCTGCTTGCGCTTTTTGCATTTTTTCTTGCATTTGTTGCGCTTGCTTCATCATGTTGCCTAAGCCGCCACCTTTAAACATATTTACTACCTTTTTTCTTAATCGATAAAAACTATAAAGGTTTAATTGAACCTTCAACTATACTGCCAGAAAAAGCCTCAAGTAGAGTTTGAACTTTTTCATCTTGCTGAATGAGCTCTTCAGCGTAATCTTGCCTAGAAGCATCAATTGAGCGTTGGATTTGAAATGGCGTATCTTGAATTTTACCTTCAATTGTCACTTCAAGTTCAACATCTAATTGTAAAACTTCTTTAATTTTAGATTTTAAAATTTGTCTATTATGCTCTGTATCTAAATGCTTTTGACCTTCGTCTAGCTTTAAATTAATTTTATTCGCTAAGTTTGTACAGCTAGAATGCAGTGCAAACTGTCTTTGTAACCCCATTAAGCCAAGCGATTCAACTAACCTAGCCCATTCATCAATTTCAAACGACTTGCGTACGCCTTGCCTAACTTGCTCTGCGAGTTCATTACCCGAAATTGGCGTTTCAGCTAGCGGCTGATTTAAATTGTCTGGGCTAAAATTTTCTACTGGCTCGACAGTTTGAGTCGCTAAGCTTTCTGTTGCCGTTTGCATTGGTGTTGATGATAGCGTTTGTGGTTCTACTTCGGCTACCTCAGGGTTAGCTGAGTTCTCTATCGGCTCAGCTGGAATTGCTTGTTCATCGCCAAATAAATTACCTGAAAAGTGATCAACCCAAGGCGGCGCGTCGTCTTCGAGTTCGTCTGCTTGGCCTGTTTCACCAAATCCGCTAATCGGCTGAGCAGGCAAATCATCTAATCCGTAAGCTGGTGTGATTTCTGCTTGAGGCGTTAGCTGAGGCGTTGCGCTTGCCTCAGTTTGCTCTGTATGTGCAGCGGTATTTACTGCTGTTGTCACATCTGTGTTCGCTTCGTTATTGGCTTCAGTCGTGGTTTCTTTAGCAATAACTGGCGCTGCAAATTCAGTTGTACCAGATTGAGCTTTATCTATTTCAGCGCTTTTCTGCTGGCGCTTATTTCTAAGCCCTTGCATAACGTCCAGCATAGACATAGTGACTTCAACCTGTTCACTACTTTCGGCCTCGGTTGGTAATTTTGCTACTGCAGCTTGTGTGTCGCCGAATAAGTCTGTCGAATCGGCCATTTCTTCATCGTCAGACTCGACTTGGTATGCATAATCTGCATATTCGTCGTATTCAACCGAAGCGACAGGCTCAGCTTGCGCGCCTTGCTGATTTGGCTGAGTGGTTTCCGTTTCAACCTGTGTATCTTGAGCTACTGCAACGTCATCTGTTTGTGCAATTTCAGTAATTTCTTCTACGTCTTGCGAAATGGTTTGTTTTGCTGATTCAGCTGGATTTGGTGATGTAACCAGTGCTTGACCTTGGGCAACTTCTTGACCCTCTAGCGGCGCTTTCTGTTGCGAATCATTTTCAACTAATTTGTTTTGGTGTTGCGATTCAGCTAAATCTAAAATCTGTGCCTGCTGTGCTTCTAATTCGGCTGCCGATATCGGCTGAGTTTCGCTCGTTTCTGGCGCTGGAGCTAATTCGTCAACGGCTGTCTCAGATTCAAGCTGAGGTTCTGGTTCAATCTCTGATTTTAACTCTGGTTTTAACTCTGGTTTTAACTCTGGTTCAGAGCGAGATTCCATCGCTTGTTCTGGTTGGGCTTCAGTCTGCTGAGTTGCTTCTGCTGCTGTATCAGTTTGGCTTTCTTCGCCTTTCTGAGTTTCAGATTTTTCAGCTTTTGCAGTTTTTTCAACGGCTTCAGTGCTCGTTAATTCGATTGATTCTGAGGCGGTTTGCTCGGCAATTCTATCTGCTTGGATTGTATCCGGTTTTGAAGTTTGCTCAGCTGGATTCACTTCGTCGGTATTTTCAATTAGCAGTTCAGACTTTTTTGCTTTAAAAACCTCTACTCGTTCTGTGCTGACAGGCGAAAATGCAAGCATTCGCATTAATGTCATTTCGAGCCCAACTCTAGGGTGTGCTGCAAAAGCCAGATCGCGTCTGCCTTTTAAGCAAACTTGGTAATAGAGTTGAATTTGTTCTGCAGGTAGGGTTTCTGCAGCTTGAGTTAATATTTCCGCAATGGATTCGTTCATTAATGCAAAGCTTGGTAAGTTTTGTACCAAGGCAATTTGGTGAAAGCAATTCATTAACTCAATTAAGACTTGCTCTGGATCGACAGCTGCGTGAGATAGCTCAGCAATAGCCTCCATGACTTGTTCTAAATTATTATTCAGTACAGCTTTGAGCAGTTTGCTAATGTGCTGTTCTTCAAGTAGGCCCAGCATATTTCTAACGGTTTCTGCTGATAGCTGGCCATTACCTTGTGCAATCGCTTGATCTGTTAAACTTAACGCGTCTCGCATGCTGCCATTGGCCGATTTAGCGAGCTGAACTAAGGCTTTCGCTTCAAAACTAATTTTTTCTGCATTTAAAATTTTATCGAGCTGGGTTTGTATTTGCTCAAGCGACATGGCTTTTAAGCTAAATTGTAAACAGCGCGATAGAATCGTCACAGGTAGTTTTTGTGGATCAGTTGTCGCAAGCAAAAACTTAATATGCGGTGGTGGCTCTTCTAAGGTTTTTAACAAGGCATTGAAAGAGTGACGTGACAACATATGCACTTCGTCAATTAGATAAACCTTGTAACGACCTTGAGTCGGTCTGTATTGGACGTTATCTAAAATTTCGCGAGTGTCTTCTACCTTGGTTCTAGATGCCGCATCCACTTCGACTAAATCAACAAAGCGTCCTTCATCTATCGCGACACAGTTTTTACACTGGCCACATGGCTCAGCACTTACGCCATCGGCGCAGTTTAAACTCTTTGCAAAAATGCGTGCTATTGTCGTTTTACCTACCCCACGAGTTCCCGTAAATAAGTAAGCGTGGTGTAACCTGTCGTTAGATAATGCATTTGTTAAAGCCGCAACAACATGCTCTTGGCCCATTAATTGAGCAAAGATTTGTGGTCGCCACTTTCTAGCCAGCGCTTGATAACTCATATATTAATTTACTCGCCTTCAAATGAAACTAAACTAAAAGGCTCTATGTTTAGCTGCTTTAATTTATCTTCTCCGCCTAAATCAGGTAAGCTGATAACAAAAGCAGCGTGATTTACCTTGGCGCCTAACGAACGAACTAGCTTAACTGAGGCTTCTATCGTCCCGCCAGTTGCGATGAGATCATCAACTAGCAATATGACATCATTTTCGTCCAGTGCATCTTTATGTATATGGAGTTCATCTTCGCCATATTCAAGTTGGTATGATTGACTGATAGTTTCTCTTGGTAGTTTGTTTGGTTTGCGCGCTAATACGAAGCCGCAACCCAGTTTATTAGCGACAGCAGCTCCAAAGATAAACCCTCGCGCTTCGGCACCCACGACTTTAGTAATCCCCATATTTTTATATGGTTCAACTAAAGCATCGACAGATTTAGCAAATGCGTCGCCATTTTCGACTAATGAAGTCACATCTCTAAATTGAATACCGGCTTTGGGATAGTCAGGAATTGTTTTTATACTGGCTTTTATTTCCGCCAAGATTTTACTGTCTGTCATTTCAAACACCGTAAAAGAAATTAAGAAAGGAATTAAAACAAACTATGGCAGAAATGCAATAGGGATCAGCGAATGAAAAACAATAAAGGAAGTTAGAATAATAAAACGCAGCTTAAAAAATTAAGCTGCATCTACGACGAGTGTCTGATTAATAAAATCTTCAATCGATTTTCGATTAACCGGTTTAGCAAGCCAATTAATCGCTAATGATTTAGCCTTATTTTTAAATTCATGGCTGTTGTCTGTCGTCAGCAATAAAATCTGCTCTGCTTGGTAATCTAAACTGTTTTCTAGATTATCAATTAACTTTAAGCCATCGATATACGGCATTTTATAATCAGTTATAACTATGTCGTACTTATCTGATTTAGCTTTATTAAAGGCTGTAAGGCCATTTTCAGCTTCATCGATCTGAATTGGAAATTGACTTAAATAACTCGCAATTTCAGCTCTAACTTGAGCGTTATCTTCAACTAATAATAATTTCATATTTCTACCCTGAATTACTTTTCAGACTTAGCACCACTTTGACCTATGGTAATCTGAAAAAGTTTCAATTTAGCTAAGCTAAATTCCTTATTGTAATTTTGTTTATATTTTTCTAATGATTTTGAATATTTTATCTAAAACTAGTTAGATAAAATATTCAACCAACCTAAAATTGCTGGTAATAACGGTAAAGCAACAGTCACAACAGCAGCTAATAATAGATGCGTGATGTTTTCGTTTCCGCCTTGTTCATCATGATGAGACATAAAATACTCCTATTTTTGATGGCGCGTATTCTAGACAATGCCACTTAAAAAGCCAAATATTATTATGTTATAGTTTAAATATCTGCAAAACAGATCAACTACAAGCAGAAAGCTTTTGCGTAAATCAGTTCCAATTCAAGATGATACCGAGCGAGCTCAGCGTATCTAAATTTTCTTTTAATCCGGTTTTTATCTGCATTTCACCAACTTGCGGTAGTGCCTGAAGCATACAACTTAATAACGAGTCAAAACTGGTCGCAATATCTTTTTCAATTAAATCTAGCATATACACACTGGCTGAATTAATTTGCAAAAATTTCACCTCATATCCCTCATCTCGATAAACCACAAGATAAACAGGATCGGATGGTGCTTGCGGTTGGAAATCTTGAGATATTTGATGCACTGGGTATGGGTAAGAAACGATACTTGCTAATGCTGAAACTTGTAACTTGCTTGTATCAATCCCTTGCTCTGCTGAATCTTGTCTAATGGATACGTCTAGCTCTAGCCATTCGTAATGAGCTAACTCCCGCATGAAGATAGGATCGCTATCACATAATTGATATTCGTCTGTAATAAAAGCTAAAAACTCTTGGGGGATCTCAGAAAATATCGGCGTTTCGCTAGCATGCTGAATAAAAAATTGTCTCATTAACTTTTGCCAGTTCGCTTCTGAGTAGAGGCTTTTCAATACAGGGAAAGTATTTTCAATAAACCCTGAGACATTGTTAATAAATAAATCTTGATAAATTTTGAGTCGTCGAGCTTCCAGTTCACTACATAAACCAGACTCAGCTTGTCTAATTGCGTTAGCAAACTCAATTTGCTTTTGTTTAAAATCCGACATCTACTTCTCCAAATGCTGAGCTTGGATAGTGTGAATTCGGTTCATCTCTTTAATTAAATCAGCGACCGATGGTATGTTAAAATCTCTTTCGAGCAGAGTTGGAAACACGCCGTGCGTTTTATAAGCATAATCAAGAAGCTGCCAAACCGGTTCAATGACATCTGCACCATGGGTATCAACTATTAGGTCATCCGCTTCATTGTAATGCCCTGCAATATGACCATATACAATTTTTTCACTTGGCATCGCAGCTATAAAATTTTTAGCATCATAATTATGATTAATCGAATTTACATAGACATTGTTTACATCTAATAGCATTAATGCACCAGACTTTTTAAGTATGCTTTGAGTGAATTCTATTTCGCTAATTTCTTGCGACAATGGTGTGTAATAAGAAACATTTTCTAACACTAGAGGCCTTTGTAGTATGTCTTGGACTCTTTGTATTCTTGCTACAACATAATCCACAGCCTGGTTAGTGAAAGGAATTGGCATCAGGTCGTACATGTGACCATTTGCAGAACAAAAACTTAAGTGCTCTGAGTAATAAAGGATTTGGTATTCATCTAAAAAAGATTTTACTTGTTGGACAAATTTTTCATCTAACTCGTCTGGACTACCAATAGATAAAGATAAGCCATGGCAAACAAATTTATGCTGTTGAGCTAGGCGTGAAAAGTTAGCATGATAACGTCCGCCTAATGTCATCCAATTTTCTGGGGCGACTTCCATAAAATTGATGCTGTCAGGCACTTGCGAAATAAAGTCATCTAAAAAATCGCGTCTTAAACCTAAACCTGCGCCATAAAAATTGTTCTGCATTCTTAATCCATCGTTCATTTAAAACAGAAAATAAAAAAGGTGACTGAAGCCACCTTTAATCTTTATCTATCCAAATACATTAGTTTATTTGGCACCACACTTGCCTTCACCACATTTAGCTTCTTTGGCTGCTTTACCGCCACATTTGCCTTCACCACATTTAGCTTCTTTGGCTGCCTTACCGCCACATTTGCCTTCACCGCATTTTGCTTCTTTGGCTGCTTTACCGCCACACTTGCCTTCACCGCATTTTGCTTCTTTATCTGCTTTGCCGCCACATTTGCCTTCGCCGCATTTAGCTTCTTTATCTGCTTTTCCGCCACATTTGCCTTCGCCGCATTTAGCTTCTTTATCTGCTTTGCCGCCACATTTGCCTTCACCGCACTTAGCTTCTTTATCTGCTTTACCGCCACATTTGCCTTCGCCGCACTTAGCTTCATGAACGAGCACTTCATAACCCGTCGATAACGCTTGCACAGAAAAAGGTGAAGCATTTGCAACGTTAGTCATAGATAAAGAACCAACCACTACCGCACCAAGTGTTGCTGCCATTGTATTTTGTTTTAAATTTTTCATAATTTTAATCCTAAGCAATCATAAAATAAGTTCATTACCTTTAAAGACCTTGGAATATTTTTTTAAATTTCATTGAAACTAAATTTTATAATAAATAATTTATTTGACGTAAATCATTATCGGGCAAACCTAAATAAGTAGACTAGTCCAACCTATTATTAATGGACTGAGACTATGACATCATACGAGCATACAGCTAGATTAAATCAATCGGCTCTATTTAAAATAAGAAGTCAGGTTTTTAATAATCTTATTTTACAGCTACTTAACTCTGACAATTTATCAGATAAACAAACCGCTTTACAGTTATTAGGTATTAATAATGATGAGCAATTAGAGTTGTTAGAGAAAGAGTTTCATTCTCGATTTGAAGATAAGATAGAACTACTTGAAAAAATTGAAGCTTCTATTAGTCAGATAGAGATAGGTTTATACGGTACTTGTGCCAAATGCGACGAAAATATTGAGCAGAGTATTTTAAATCAACACCCATATGCTCAATATTGTCAAAGCTGCCAATCTGAAGATACGCATTAGTCGGCTTCAGATATCAAAGCAGACTAATTAGCTAGGTTGGACTAACCACTCTAGCTTATGATAAGCCGCAGCATCTTGAGCCATAGTCTGAGTTAAGCTAGGCAATATCTGCTCTAATTGCTTATCAAGTTGATAAGGTGCATTGATAATTGCCATACCTGAACCATGCATACCGAATTCGGTTTCTTGCTCAGACACACACATCTCACTAATCAGTAAATTCTTCACAGGTAATTCAGCAAGTTTGCGGGTTAACCATTCGCTGCGGTCTCGCTCTGCAGCTAAAATTGGATACCAAATCGCAAATATCCCAACCGGCCATTTTGCGACACTTGATGCGACCGCTTTTACAACTTGAGCATAATCGTCTTTCACTTCATATGCAGGGTCAATTAGAGCTAAGCCTCGAGCTGGCTTAGGTGGTGTTATGGCGACTAAACCTTCGAACCCATCTCGATGATGAATTGATACCCTGTCGTCACCGCGCATGTTTCTTTTTAGTTCGCGGATCTCGTTATTATGTAACTCGATTAGATTTAATTGATCTTGAGATCTGAGTAGCTCTTGAGCAAGTTTAGGCGAGCCTAAATAAGTCTGGCTTGCTAAACCACTTTTCACTAACTCTAAATAAGGCGCAATAAGTGGAATTTCAGCTATTGTAGATTCTGATAAGCTGACTATGCCTGATTGGTATTCTTGAGTTTTATTGGCTTCATCAGAAGTTAAATCATAAATCCCTGCCGCGCTATGAGTATCGATATAACTAAAAGGTTTGTCTTTCTGTTTAAGTTTTTCTATTAACAAAAACAAAACAATATGTTTTAACACATCTGCGTGATTGCCAGCATGAAAGCCATGTTTATAACTTAACAAAATTTAAATTCTCAAAAATTAGTCTTGTGTTAATTGTACCTAACCAACAAACTAAAACCAATGAAAGGCTTAAACTAAAAGGGTTTAGCACTAAAAATCATACAAAATGATAAAAAATGAGCGAAACTTACAAAATTTATACACTTTATACACTTATTTACATAAAAATGATGGAACTTTCTCTTAATAAGATTGACTAAACATGAAACAAATTGTTAACATGTCGTTAATCTCAAGAAAAAAAGGTGGCTTATCGTGAAAACGAATTCAAATAAACTATTCGGAAGCTTAGCTCTGATGTTTTTATTGCCATTTAGCAGTCAAGCTGAAGAACAAACATCAAGCTCAAGTGAATTATCTGTTGATGATGATACAGTTAAATTAGCACTCAAAGTAAATAAAAAGCTAATTGAGCAAGATTTAATAGAAGTAGAAAAATTACCAGCTTTAGATCTGCAAAATTTATCCGCTTATCAAAATCATTTGGAGTACTACTTTCAAGAGTACCTACCTGTCACTAAAAATGAAGGTGAACCAGTTAATTTATCAATTAAATCTGCTGCTGTTGAAGGTGAAAGTTTAGTGTTTAATCTTGAAGCACCACTTGCTGATGCAGATAGCTTAAGTATTAACAATCGTATTTTATTTGATACTAATTCAGATCAGGTAAATAAAGTATCAGTTTCTGACAATCAATATACCTTTACTAACATAGTTGATGAGCCATTAATGGTATGGCAAAAAGGTGCAGATATTAGCTAACAAATTAGCCGCAAGGTGAAACATTAGCTAAATAAAAAAGGCTTCAATTTGAAGCCTTTTTTGTATTCGATGGTTTGCTACAGTTTAGATACTATCAAACAATTGCTCGTGTAAATGTTCCACAATTTTTGGCGCTTCTGCTGTTTTCGTTAAGAAACAGAAGTTATGCGGGCTAGCACCTTGACATATCATACGTAAGCTAAAGTTTTCTAACGCACTCAATAATTTACCGCCTACACCAGAACTCGCTTGTAAATGGTTACCAATAACAGCCACAAGAGATAAATCTTCTTCTACTGTCACTTCACAGAATTCTTCTAATTCAGCAATAACAGATTTACTTAAACCACCTAGTGTTGCATTAGAAGGGTTATCCAATGTTAACGCAATTGAAATTTCTGACGTTGTGATTAAATCAACACTGATTTTGTTTTTTGCTAATATAGCAAAAACTTTAGCTAAGAAGCCGCTTGCAAGTAACATGTTAGGGCTTTTAACTGTAACTAAGATTTGCTCTTTTCTCAAAGCGATTGCGCGATAAGCTGGCTTATTATCTACTTGGTTTAAAATCCAAGTGCCACCATCTTTTGGTGCACGGCTACTACCAACAAACACGCCTATACCTTTACGAATAGCTGGAATTAAAGTCGCTGGGTGTAATATTTTTGCACCGAATGTCGCCATTTCAGCTGCTTCATCAAAGCTAATTTCAGGAATAGGACGAGCTGCTTGAGTTAAACGAGGATCTGTTGTGTAAATACCTGTTACATCTGTCCAAATTTGTAAGGTTTCAGCGCTTAAAGACTCAGCGATTAATGCAGCACTGTAGTCACTGCCACCACGACCTAGTGTCGTTGTATATCCATTTTCATCAGAGCCGATAAAACCTTGGGTGATAAAAACAGTACCTTCAAGCTCTGGCGAAATTAACTTTTCAGCTTGCAGACGCGTTTGTTCGATATCAGGTTCAGCCTTGCCATAATTGCTATCTGTTTTAAGCACTTGGCGAATATCGAAATTAACTGCGTGAACCCCACGCTGACGCATGATTTCTGCAAACAACAAAGAAGACATTTGCTCGCCATAAGATTGAATTTGATCTTTAAGGCGCATTGAGCCAACTAAGTTTTCAGAATTAGCTGTCGCTTTAAGTTCATTTAATAAATTATCTAGTGCTAGTGTTACCCACTCAGGACGTCCTAACTGCTCGATAATTTTATATTCTGTGGCGCGAATGTCCGCTAAGATTTGATCTCGCTCTTCTTGAGTTACGTCTAGCTGAGTCAATCTAACAAGTTTGTTTGTCACACCAGATTGTGCAGAAACAACAACAACACGTATATTAGAGTCTGATTGAACTAAATCAGCACAACGTGACATAGCTTCAAAATCGGCGACGCTTGTACCGCCAAATTTAGCAACAGTAAGATTTTTCATGAAATATCCCCGGGATAAAATATTATCTTTAGGGAAAGCAAAGGCTGAAGATATTAGTTGGATTTAATAACACTGCCGAAAGCTCTCCACCCTTAATTGGTGACAATTGCAAGGATTCAACCTCAACAACCGAAGTAATATGTCCTAAGCATATTAACTCCTCGGCGATCACTCCCCTCGCTAATTATCTTCAAAGCTTAGACTTTTCCAATTAACTACCTGAGTTTCGCACCTCTTCCGATCTTAAACTAAGCCATTATTTGACTAAAATTCATTTAAAAAAATGAACAGCCGCTTAAGATTCGCGCGCATTAAAAAGCATATAGATGAAAAAATCAACTGTTATTAATAATAAATCCTTGGATGGCGGTTTTTCATTCTGTTTTTAACAAAATAGCTACCATATTGCTTAAATTCAGCTAAAGTTTGTATATTAGAGACAGATAAATAGTTATCTCATATTTATTTAATTTTTCAGTATTCCGAAATCATCTATATCCATGACTGATAATAAAAAAACTCCAAATTCAGAATCAACAAAGCCGATTGCGAGCAAAGCTATTGCTGAAGATTTTGATCTACCAGAATTAGAATTATTAGATGATGATGAGTTATCTTTTACCAAAGCCGGTTTAGTATTACCTCATGACGATGAAGAAGTTGTTGAGTTACCTGACGATTTTGAATTTGAACTCAATGATATTGATATCTCTGAAGACAATTCTGCACTATCGGATGATTTATCAGAATACGACGAATCTGAACTCGCTGTTATTGACGACTTGCTTAGTGAAGATTCTTCCGATCTCAAGTTACAACTTACCGAAGTCAGCTTAGATGAAATAACACCGAGTGATAGTCATTTAGCGCAAGCATTTATGGATGACTTAGATGATGAACTTCCAGATGCCCCAGCGGATTCTGCAACTCCAAATCTTATCGAAAGACATGCCCAGCATATAGAAAACACCAATAATATTGAAGATGAAATCAGCCTAGATGTCGAGTTAGAGTTAGATGATGAATTTGACGTCGAAATAGAAATGGATTCGGAGCCTGCACCTGAACTTTCGCTGGACATAGAAGCTGATGCAGATGATGAGTTAGACGTCGAACTAGACATCGACTTAGAAATAGATTTGGAACTTGCACCAGAGCTAGCGCCGGACATAGAAGTTGATGCAGATGATGCGTTAGACGCCGAACTAGACATCGACTTAGAAATAGATTCTGAACCTGAGCTAGCGCTTGATGTAGAAGCAGATACAGATGATGAATTAGACGTCGAACTAGACATCGAATTAGAAATAGATTCTGAACCTGAGCTAGCGCTTGATGTAGAAGCAGATACAGATGATGAATTAGACG
>NZ_KQ130486.1:60879-233507 GCF_001050375.1 Catenovulum maritimum
CGAACTAGACATCGAATTAGAAATAGATTCTGAACCTGAGCTAGCGCTTGAGATAGAAGCAGATACAGATGATGAATTAGACGCCGAACTAGACATCGACTTAGAAATAGATTCTGAACCTGAACTATCGCTACATATAGAAGCAGATACTGATAATGAATTAGACGTCGACTTAGAAATAGATTCGGAACTTGCACCTGAGCTAGCGCTTGATATAGAAGCAGAGACAGGCGATGAGTTAGACATCGAATTAGAAATAAATTCTGAACTTGAATTGGATGCTACTGCCGCGATTGAAGCAGATTTAAATGAAGAAGTAGAGCCAGATGTTGAGCTTACTCCTAACATCGAATTAAATGCAAATGATGAGCTAACTGAATTAGAAATTGAAGATCTAGCAGAAACCGAAACGCATATAACAACGGCCAATTTAGAGTCCCCTGAACCGGAAAATGCTGATACTAGAGTTGAATCCGTAACAGAGTTTGAACCGATTCTAGATAAGATGCTATTGGTAATTAAAGATTTAACAGAACAAGTATCTGAATTAACCAACCAAGTTAACCAATTAAAAAATCCGACTCCGAGTAAATCTGATTCACTCAAACCTAGCGCACAAAAAATGTTCGCGACAGGTGTATATTACGCTAAAAACAAAGATTACATACACGCGGCTAAATGGTTTCGCCGCTCTGCTATGGCTGGACATGGAAAAGCCATGTTCTATCTCGGTATGATGTTTATCAAAGAACAAGGGCTTCCACAGTCTTTAATTCACAGTTATGTATGGATGAGTCTGGCTCAGGTTTATGATGTGTCAGAAGCTAAAGCAGCTAAAAATGAAATTCAGCATAAATTAACGGCTCGAGAGCTAAATTTAGCGCAGCGACTTGCAGCAGATCGTTATGAAGACATTGAACATGAGTTAATCAAATTACGTTAATAGCCAAAAGTGTTTAAACTAAAGCCAATATATACAAATTAAATAGCCGCATATTTTGCAGCTATTTATAGGTATTTTTTATCCAGTGTTGAAGTTGAATTAACGCTTCTTACGCTTCTTAAATTTCGTTTTTCTTAGTGCGTCTTTCTCTGCTTTCTCAGCCTTAATTCTGTCAACTTCAACCTGCTCAGCAATACACATTTCAGGCGTTTCCATTGAAATTGGCCCCAACACCATTTCACGTAGTTCCGTTAATAAAATTTTTGCCGCTTTATTAATTTCAACTCGACCACCAGAGCGTAAACAGCCTCTCCTTTTACCAACTTGCTCTAAAAACTCATAACCGTTTGGTGCGAGCTCTTCGATTTCATATCGACTTTGGATAACATCTGGGTAAGCTTCGAGTAAGTAATCACCAGCATAAGTCGCAATATCATCTAATTCAAAAGCCGTCTCTTTAATAGCACCAGTCACAGCTAGCCTATAACCTGAATTTTCATTTTCAATTTTAGGCCACAGCATACCTGGGGTATCGAACAACGTAATATTGTGTCCAATATTAATTTTTTGTTGAGACTTTGTCACAGCAGGTTCATTACCCGTTTTCGCAATCGTTCGCTGTGCTAGCGCATTAATGGTTGTCGATTTACCAACATTTGGAATACCCGCAATTAAAGCTCTAATCGGCTTACCCTCAGAACCTTTATTTGGTACTAATTCTTGGCAAAGCTTAATCAATTTTTGCATTGCATCTGTTTTTTTAGCATTAACAGCAATGGCGTCAGTGTTTTTAGTGCTTTTAAAATGTTCAATCCATAAAGCCGTTATTGCTTCATCTGCTAAATCAGATTTATTCAATAATTTAATGCAAGGCTTATCACGGCGAATACTCGCTATCATAGGGTTTTCACTGCTGTAAGGAATACGCGCATCTAAAACTTCTATAATTAAATCTATGTCAGACATAATTTCTTTGATTTCTTTTTGCGCTTTATGCATGTGGCCTGGATACCAGTTAATTGCCATGCGAACCTCTATAAAATTATTAATTCGTGTTAAATTTACGATTACAAACACTGCTTACTTCGCCATCCTCGGCTTCACAGCATAAGCATTAAGTATATCCATATACAAAAAAACCGCTCGTTGAGCGGTTTTTTTAGTTAAGCAAACATCAGTCTATAATGGTGGTGCAACTAAAGCTAATAATATACCTGCGGCAACAGCTGAACCAAGTACACCAGCAACATTAGGGCCCATAGCATGCATTAACAAGAAGTTATGCGGGTTTGCTTCTAAGCCGACCTTGTTCACTACTCGTGCCGCCATAGGTACAGCAGAAACCCCTGCTGCGCCGATGAGTGGATTAATTTTACCGCCAGATAATTTACTCATTAATTTGGCCATAAGTACACCACAAGCAGTACCAATAGCAAATGCAACCGCACCTAAAGCTAAAATACCAAGTGTTTCAACTGTTAAAAATTCTTCTGCCGATAGCTTAGAGCCAACGGACAAACCTAAGAAAATAGTAACAATATTAATTAATTCGTTTTGTGCTGTTTTACTTAAGCGGTCAACCACACCACACTCACGCATTAAATTACCTAAACAGAACATACCAACTAATGGTGTAGCAGCTGGTAAAAATAAGATAGTCCCCATTAATACCATAAGTGGGAAAATCATTTTCTCTTTAGCTGATACAGGGCGTAATTGTTCCATCACAATTTTACGCTCTTTCTCATTCGTTAAAGCTTTCATAATTGGCGGCTGGATAATAGGTACCAAGGCCATATATGAGTATGCTGCAACAGCAATCGCACCGAGTAAATCAGGCGCCAGCTTAGACGCTAAGAAAATAGCCGTAGGACCATCCGCACCACCGATAATCGCGATAGCAGAAGCGTCAGCTAAGGTAAAATCAAAGCCTGGGATAAAGTTAAGTAAAATAGCGCCAAATAAAGTCGCGAAGATACCGGTTTGCGCAGCTGCACCTAATAACAACATTTTAGGATTAGCGATTAACGCACCAAAGTCAGTCATTGCGCCCACGCCCATAAAGATAAGCAGTGGGAAAATACCAGAGCCAATACCAATTTGGTATGTGTAATATAACAAACCGCCTGGTTCAGCAAGGCCCGCGACAGGGATATTAGTTAATACTGCACCAAAGCCAATTGGTAACAATAACAGTGGTTCAAATTTCTTTGAGATGGCTAGATAAAGCAAACCTAAACCAACAAGCATCATGACAATTTGAGCCCATTGGAAGTTTGCTAAACCAGTAGATTCCCAAAGTATGTTAAGACCTTCCATCTAACAACCCTTACGCTACACTGATCATTGGGTCGCCAGTTTGCACTGCATCACCCGTTTTAACATGAACATCGGTAACTTCACCGTCTTTACTTGCACGGATTTCAGTTTCCATCTTCATTGCTTCCATAATAATAACAACATCGCCAGCAACAACATGGTCACCCGGTTTTACATTAACTGTAAAGATGTTGCCAGATAATGGCGCATTTAAAGTTTCGGCTGCTGATACAGAAGCTGATTGAGGGACAGTTTCATCTGCGCCTGCAACGACTTTAACATCTTCAATTGCGCCATTTGGTGCAACATCAACACTATAAACTTTACCGTCAACTCGAACACTATATGATGCTGGTTCGCCTGCCGCTGGTTGAGCTACAGCACTTGGAGCAGCTTTAACTGTTTCATCTTCACCAGTTGGAGCTGGTTCAAATGCATCTGGGTTGTTACGGTTTTCGATAAATTTCAAACCGATTTGCGGGAATAAAGCATAAGTTAATACATCATCTACTTTTTCATCGGCTAAAGTAAGTGATTTTGCCGCAGCTTCTTTTTCTAACTCAGCAGTTAAAGCGGCTAATTCAGGCTCTAACACGTCAGCAGGGCGACAAGTAATAGGCTCTGCGCCTTCTAATACTCTTTCCAATAATTCTTTATTAACAGGTGCCGCAGTTGCGCCGTATTCACCTTTTAATACACCAGCTGTTTCTTTAGTGATAGATTTGTATCTTTCACCCGTTAAAACGTTTAATACAGCTTGGGTACCAACAATTTGTGAAGTCGGTGTAACTAATGGAATGAAACCTAAATCTTCACGTACACGTGGGATTTCTTTTAACACTGCATCTAGTTTATCCGCTGCACCTTGCTCTTTTAACTGGCTTTCCATGTTAGTTAACATGCCGCCTGGAACTTGAGCAGTTAGGATACGTGCGTCAACGCCTTTTAATGCGCCTTCAAATTTCGCATATTTTTTACGAATATCGCGGAAGTAAGTTGCAACTTCTTCCATTTCAGCTAGGTCAATACCAGTATCACGCTCTGTACCTTCAACAATAGAAACAATCGTTTCAGTTGCAGAATGGCCATATGTCATACTCATAGATGAGACTGCTGTATCTAACATATCTATGCCAGCATCAATTGCTTTCATGTATGTTGCAGTGCTTAAACCTGTTGTAGCATGACATTGCATTGCAATTGGCACATCAACAGTTTCTTTTAAGCGAGTTACTAATTCTTCAACAACGTAAGGTTTTAATAAACCTGCCATGTCTTTAATACATATTGAATGAACACCCATGTCTTCAAGTTCACGAGCCATATCAATCCACATGTCCATAGTATGAACAGGGCTTACTGTATACGACATTGTACCTTGAGCATGCGCGCCTTGCTTAATTGCCGCTTTTACAGCAGTTTGCAAGTTGCGAACGTCATTCATAGCATCAAAAATACGGAAAACATCTACACCGTTAGCGTGTGCACGTTCAACAAATTTCTCAACTACGTCATCAGCATAGTGACGGTAACCAAGTAAATTTTGACCACGTAGCAACATTTGTTGCTTAGTGTTCGGCATCGCTTTTTTAAGTTCGCGAATACGAACCCAAGGATCTTCACCTAGATATCGAATGCATGAGTCAAATGTTGCGCCACCCCAGCTTTCTATTGACCAGTAGCCTAATTTGTCTAATTTTTCTGCGATAGGAAGCATGTCATCAAGGCGAAAGCGAGTCGCTAAGATTGACTGATGAGCGTCTCGTAAAACGACGTCGGTAATCGCTAGAGGTTTAGTCATGATAAATCTCCTGCCTAATTATTTATGATCTTGACGATATTGGTGAACAGCTGCGGATATTGCAGCAACAACTTTGTCATCTTTGACATTTTTTTGAACGTTTCTTGTTCTACTAGGTGTTTTAACCGATGTAGAGGCCGGCGCATCGCCACCGACAAGTTTCGACATTAGGTTAATACAGACAATAAGTAAACCTAAAAACAAAAATACTGAAACCATACCAACAAGTAGTAAGTTAGCAGCTTCAAGTAAAATTGAGCCTATATTGTTTTCCATAATAATCTTCAACTAAATTAATAATGTTCAACAGATAACACTCAAACGTATAAAATTCAACCATTGTTTTATTTTACAATCGTAAAACAAGTTCGAATGTCTATCTAAGAATTATGATAATAAACTTTAGCCAGTATAAATCTTCGCTAAGCTTATTAAAACTAAAATTAACCTAACTTGGTAAAACTTATTAACCCTAGCGAGCGCAAGCTACAGGTGCTAAGCAGAAATACCGAAAAGGGTAAAATATATACAACGAAGAATTTGTCTATTGAATATTAGGACTAAAACTGCAAACAAATTCAGCGTTTTCAATTGGAGTTAACTATTATTTAACTCTAAGGCTTATAAAAGTAACTTATTGCCTTTACAATTTATTCAACACTGCTCATTTACTGTTAATCAAGTTTTGATAAACTGAGAAGTGGCGCGCGTGGAAGGATTCGAACCTCCGACCGCCTGGTTCGTAGCCAGGTACTCTATCCAGCTGAGCTACACGCGCATCTTTGAAACTAAATAAATAATGGCGCGCGTGGAAGGATTCGAACCTCCGACCGCCTGGTTCGTAGCCAGGTACTCTATCCAGCTGAGCTACACGCGCACTTTATTTATTTTACGAAATGGCGGTGAGAGAGGGATTCGAACCCTCGATAGAGCTACAAACCCTATACTCCCTTAGCAGGGGAGCGCCTTCGGCCGCTCGGCCATCTCACCGTTTCGTGGGTGCGCATATTAAAGAATCTGAAATTATTGTCAAACCTTTTTAGCTAAATTTCTCACTTTTTCTTAATTAATTTTTAATTTAACCCAATTACGCTTATAAATTCAGCAAACTGTTCAATTTAACTTCAACTTAGGCATTTTAGCCCCTGTTTCACACGCGATAACTGGTCTAAATATGAGCTTGCTTTTAATCTAGTTAAGTTTTTATTTTTAAATTTACGCTTCGATATCATCAAAATAAACTAACGAGTGAAAAACTTATAAAAATTAAAGCGTCCGTCAGTGTGAGTCTTTGGATTATTTTTGAACAATATGCTGCTTGGTTCATTAATAGAGCAGAATAATTAGGGTTTTGTGCCACTCGTCTGAGATTTAAATCTAACTTCACCTGCCCGGTTAAGCAAATAGACGACATCCCCTCCTCTTAGCCTTCAATGTCAATTGATCTGATTCGCCCAAATTCAAAATTTAACTAAACCCCAATTATCTTCTGGCTATAATTTTTAATTTTCAGTTATTAATTCGTTTGAACATCTCGCATTAGTCAACTGGGGCTAGTGCGTTTGTTCAACAGAGAAACGATAAATGAAAATGAGTCATCAGTATAATGTACATAAAAAGCAGGGATTGAATACATTAACAAAGAAAAACGTATGATTTAGCCTGCACGCCTTGGCTTCAAACATCACCCTAGGGCAACAATCGACATTTAGGGCCTTGCATCGAGGGTATGAGAGGGTATATAGAGAAGCCGCTAAATATGCGTATAGCGGCTGGTATACTTACTTTGATTCTAGGTTATCTAGTCTGATGAAGGTATCCATTTTTGTAAATCAGACATAACTGACAGGTATTTCTTATTCCCGGCAAGATTATTGTATTCTCTAGGATCATTATTGTGATCATAAAGCTCCCGACTACCATCATCGTATTGAATGTAATTCCAGTTTTTGTAACGAATGGAATGGTTTTTTGGGTAATAAGTTACAACAGCTGGGTAAGGCCATTCCATATTAGGTTGCTTTAACAAAGGGACTAGGCTTTTGCCACCCAATTTGTGATTCGTATCTTCATCCACATTGACTAAGTCTATTACGGTTGGGTAAACACTTAATAATGAAACTGGTTGATCTATTCTGGCTGGTTTCACGCCCGGTGCTTTAATAATATAAGGCGCATTAGTTGCTTGATGCCAAAGTGAAAATTTTTCCCATCTTTGTTTAGTGCCCACTTGGAACCCATGATCACTCCATAATACGACAACCGTATTATCTTTATATTTGCTCTGCTCTAAGCCTTCTAAAATACGTCCAATACAATCATCTGCAAAAGTAGTGCTGGCTAAGTAAGCTTGAACGGCACGTTTCCATTCAGCCTTATCCGATATCACTTTACGAGCAAAACTAGTAGACCAATTATTACGCTGTCTTTTCGGTATGTCTTGCATATCATCAGCAGGCGATTCTGGTAATTCTATTGATTCAATTGGATACATATCAAAATACTTTTGAGGTGAATGAGGTCTAAAAATACCACAGCCTAAGAAGAATGGTTTATCGTGTGACTTTTGTAAAAAGTCATAGCAATACTCTGCCGTTTGCCAGTCGCCTGTTTGCTCCGTTTTATCTGGAATAGCCCCCCAGATCCCATGCTCTCTTATATAGGGGCTAATTTTTTTCCCTTCGAAAGTTGCAGCACCTTTTAACCAAGCTGCATGACCATCTTTATCTTGGTAATGCTGGCCACCACCAGTTCCAGTTAACACTTTAGCTTGCTCGTTCCAAGAAATATCATCTGATAAAGGCTTAGCATTTTGACTTCTACCTCTTGGATGATGAAATAACTTACCTGCACCAGCAGCATAGTAGCCGTTTTTTCTAAGCAGTTGCGGTAGCGTAACTCTGTTTTGACCACCAGGCATTTTTCTAAAATTACCTTCATTTTTATGTTGGCCTGTCACTTCAGGTCTTTGTCCAGTCATCACTGCAACACGAGAAGGATTACATGCAGGTACAACCGCATGCGCATTAGTAAACTGAACGCCTTGAGCTGCTAAACTATCAATATTAGGTGTTTTAGCTTTTCCTCCCCAAGATTCTGGCCAATTATTTAAATCATCTACCGCTATCATCAAAACGTTTAGAGGTTTATCACTATTTGCGACAACAGGTTCGGCTATCGATAATCCAGCTAAGGCTATTAATGCAGCCGATAAAGATTTTAGTTTCAATTTATTACTTCCTATAGATAGTCAGATTAATCTAGTTAACTGATTTTAAATTCATTCACACAAGTTTTTAATTGCTCACCAGTTTCAACTAACTGCTCACAAGCTTGCTGGTTTTCATGAGCCTGTCCAGCCATTTGCTGTGCATCAGCTTTAATTGCATGAACCCTTTCATTAATTTCATTTGCCACACTCGTTTGCTCTTCTGCAGCAGTTGCAATTTGGATCGACATATCAGAGATAGCATCTAGCTCTTCTCTTAAACCCGAGAAGGCTTCTACACTATCCACAACCACTTTAATCGCTTCTTCTCCTTTACTCTGCAGAGCTAACATATTGGTCACAGCACTATTAGACCCTGCTAGTAAGGTCTCTATTTGCTCGCGAATTTGTTTAGTCGACTCTTGAGTACGGCTTGCTAGCCCTCTAACTTCATCTGCAACAACCGCAAAACCCCGTCCTTGCTCTCCCGCTCTAGCAGCTTCTATCGCAGCATTGAGTGCCAATAGATTAGTTTGCTCTGCGATGCCTTGGATCACATTTAAAACTGTACTTATGGTGTTGGTTTCATCATTCAGCTTTTCGACCACTAAGCTGGTTTTGCCTAGTTCATCAATTAGCTGTTCCATTAAGTGGCGGCCACTATTGGCTACTTCAGCACTTTGTACTGACGTTTGATGCGCTCTTTGCACTGCATCGGTGGTTAGGTGTGAATTTTGTGCAACTTCACCAATCGAAGCTGTCATTTCATTAACTGCAACAGAAACATTATCTGTCGCTTCATTTTGATTGTCTGTATTGCGCATAGTTTGCTGCATGGCTGTTGCAACATTATCTGTGATCCCAGCCACAAAGTGCGTGTGCTTATCAATTTGTTGCAAAGCTTGGTCTACACTAGCAAGTAAATAATTCAGCGCTTTATTCACTTCAGCAACTTCATCAGTTCCTTTAACTGTTACCCGGTAGCTCATATCTTTAGTTTGAGATACATGGTGACAGGCTTTCACTAGGCGGGCTAACGGCTTACTAATACTCAGAATAATTAGATAAGAAACGACTGTGATAACTAAAAGCAACGAAACTAAAACTATGGCTATAGTTGTCAGATTTGATTCCGCCTGCTCTAACTGCTCAGTTAAAGATTGGTTAATTTCATCTAAAACTATCTTTTGTGCTTGATTGTAATAATTTAATGCAGTGGTAGCGATTTCAAACCAATGTTCAGCTGTAATTGGTAGCTTTATTTTGAAATCATTTTTATGGAAGTCGGTTTTTAATTGTTTCTTAAATTGATTTAATTCAACAAAATGATCATGCTGAAATCCATCATTGATGAAATCCCTAACTGAAGAGGATGCATTTCTTTGGAACAGACCATTGTAGGCATTTAACGTAGATTCAATGGTAATATAGTGCCAATAACGACCTACACTGAACGGTCCTTTTTTCACAGCTGCACTAAAAATAAGACCACGTTGCTCACTGATAATATCTTTTGATTGCAATAAATAGTATAGAGAAGTTGCAGTTAGTGAGACTTGTTTATTATCTGAAAGATTGATAATTTCTTCTATTAAATTTATCAGTTGGAAGTTACGAGCCTTGTAGCTATAGAAAGTGAAACCTTTGTCGCCAAATTTATTTTGCAGATTATCGACCGCATCACGGGCCAGCTCTAATTCAGATAAATTCGTTCTAAAATCCGATAGCTTTCGATAAAAATCTTCCAGTTTTTGAAATTCAGGTGTAGCATCAATAAAATGATTAAACTCATTAATCAATCTATCGACTTCTTTGCGCTGGGATCGGACCTCATTAGAATATTGTCTTTTATTCGTGTGGTAGTAACCAAAAGAAAAATCTCTTTCTTCTTCTAATGCTGACAGTAAAACAGCCCCTTTATTAACAAAATCCATCAATAAGCTTAGGTGGCGGATATTGGTTTTTTTATCTGAAGCGTCTTGGTATTTTTCGTACGATAAAATACAAACCACGAGTAAAGGTAACAAAGCAATTACCAAAACACGGGTCATTATTTTCATATTATTGAGAAAATGCATTATTACTCTCCACAAAATTCAATCTGAGTATACAAACAAAAATGTAACCAGCTTGTAATATTTATCAGTTAATTTGTAAGAAAATCAACATAAGTTACAAAACTTTATAATTGTAAATTAGTTAGAAATGCTGCAAACACCGTAAGCTTAAGTAGAGCTAAATCAATATAAATAGCGATAATCAGCTGGAGATAAAAGCCATTTAGGCAAGGCAAGTTGGCACAGGCATAGTGGTTCTATGCCAAGCCAAATTAACGCAGAATAAATGGCTTTTAGCCCAGCCTTTCAGGAACCTCACAGACAGCTCACCTCTGTGTTGTATCATTTTGAAAGGTGCCTACATTCCTGCAATGATACGCCTTGAATTGAACTGTCTGTGATGGCTCTGATACTCGCAATTTATATTGATTTAGCTCTGACTTGAACTCAAGATAAGTAAATTAAAAGTCTTAGTGGGGGGTGTTCATTTATATTGAAAGGCGGTTTGTGATGTTACTATAGAGTCTAATTGACAAAGACTAGGTAGAGCTGAAAGATAGCTGCTACCCTTATGCCCGGATACTTAGACTGTTATTATTTTTTCTTTAACTGACAATTTGAATTTATGTCAGGAGCGGTAGATTCCCAAATTGCAAATTTTTCAATAAAGTTAGGCACCACGCGTTTAAATCGACGCGTTTTCATTTTTCCGACAAAGTAACCAACTCGATTTTGAATGATATTTAGCAACACATTTTTAGGTAGGGTCGAGTTAATATGAACATAAGCGTCTTTAGGTAATTCTAATTTCTGTATGGTCGACTCTAATGCTTTTCTGCCAAATATAGCTTGGCAGACCATATTCAATAACACACCTAAAATGATAAAAGCGTAGCCCACTGTAAATAGATCAAAATAGCCAAAATCTGGGGTACTGTACGCAATCCCGCCTAAAATCAGCATCATAACTAAGCCTAAAGTGACACCAACCTTAATCTCAGCTTTGCCCAATACACGATAAAAGTGAACTCTAAACCATTCTATTGATTCAAAGCTTTGTTGATTTTGCTCATCTGTGAAGGCACTTGCCTTCAAATCTACTCTGTATGTCATCTCAGAGTGACACTTTACACACTGGTTATTTTTATCAGCTTGAGTTCCACCACAAGGTTTACAATAGTAGGTCCCGATTTCAAATGGATTAGACTGGCGGCAGTTTTTACATTTACTCACATCTTCTGAATTTAATTCACCACAATGCAAACACATTAATTGTTTCAAGCAACACCTTTATTATTTAATTATTAATTTAATTGGAGAGATATTAACAAAACCAAGCTTGTACCAACACAGAAAGTCGTTAGACTACGCAAAAATTTACACTTCTGAATGATATATGTTGTCCATAGAACTAAAAAAAGCAATCTCCCATGCGTTTAAGCATAACCTGAAACCAGCATTAACACTCCAATTTTTTGCCTTGATGATGGTTCTTAGTTATTTTTATGTACCAAGTAGCCAAGCTGCGTTCAGCTTTTTTTCTGATTTAAAACAAGAATATGGATTCAGCTATGCTTTTGTTTCGACGAGCATATTTGGAGGTTTGGTTCCTTTTTGCTATTTATTTTTGACTAAGCAATTAAGCGAAAAAAATACGGTTATTTGGTTATTCCTATTTTATTTGATTTTTTGGGGCATAAAGGGAGTAGAAGTCGATGTTTTCTATCGTTTTCAAGGTCAGTGGTTTGGTTATGCTAATGATTGGCAAACGATAGTGACAAAAACCAGTGTCGATCAATTTATTTATAGTGCTTTATGGGCTGCACCTAGCATTACGATTAGTTACTTATGGATGGAAAACAATTTCAATTTTTCGCAAACCATCAAAGCAATTGACCGTAAGTTTATTTTCGTCACTATTCCCAGCATAGTGATTTCAAATTGGATAGTTTGGATACCTGCCGTTTCGATCGTTTATTTAATGCCTGCAGATTTACAAATTCCATTATTTAACTTAATTTTATGCTTTTGGGTATTAATGTTAGCCGTGTTAAATAAAAAAGCCGAGCAAAGTTAGCTCGGCTATGATCTAGCATTTAGTATAAACGCTTACTTGTTCAGACGAGTTTCAACTAACCCTGTTACCACACTAGGATCAGCTAATGTGCTCGTATCACCCAGTTGCTCATGCTCATTTGCGGCTATTTTACGCAAAATACGACGCATAATTTTGCCTGATCTTGTTTTAGGTAAACCTAGAGTCCAATGAATGATATCGGGCGTCGCGATTGGGCTTAAATCTTTCTTAACCCAATCTCTAACCTCTTTGGTTAATGCTTGGTCGAACTCAACGCCTTCCATTGGAATCACATAAGCGTATACAGCTTGGCCTTTAATATCATGCGGGAAACCAACAACTGCTGCTTCAGCTATGGCTGGATGAGCAACTAAAGAACTCTCAATTTCAGCCGTACCTAATCTATGCCCAGAAACATTGAGTACATCATCTACTCTGCCGGTAATCCAGTAATAACCATCTTCGTCACGTCGAGCGCCGTCACCAGAGAAATACATATTCTCATAAGTAGAAAAATAAGTTTGTTCAAAACGATCATGATCGCCATATATAGTTCGGGCTTGACCAGGCCAAGAATCTAACATCACTAGGTTACCTTCCGTCGCGCCTGTCAATATATTGCCATCATTATCAACTAACGCTGGTTTTACCCCTAAGAATGGACGAGTCGCCGAGCCTGGTTTCAATACAGTAGCGCCAGGTAAAGGCGTAATTAAAATCCCGCCTGTTTCTGTTTGCCACCAAGTATCTACGATTGGGCATTCACTGTTACCAATATTCTCGTAATACCAAGCCCAAGCTTCTGGGTTGATAGGCTCACCAACACTGCCTAAAACTCTTAAACTTTTTCTAGAGTTAGTTGCGTATGCTTCATCCCCTTTTGCCATTAAGGCTCTAATTGCTGTCGGCGCTGTGTATAAGATATTAACCTGATGTTTATCAACAATATCACCAATGCGAGAACAAGATGGGTAAGTTGGTATACCTTCAAAGATAACTTGAGTTGCACCATTTGCAAGTGGCCCATAAACAATATAGCTATGCCCTGTTATCCAGCCAACATCAGCACCACACCAATAAATATCATCTTGATGATAGTCAAATATTAGTTCATGGGTTAAAGCTGCATAAACTAAGTAACCGCCTGTTGTATGCATTACCCCTTTTGGCGACCCCGTCGATCCCGATGTATAAAGAATGAATAAAGGATCTTCAGAATTCATGACTTCAGGTTCGCACACAGGTGATAATTCAGCTGTTAGCTGAGCTGCGCAAACATCCAGCTCAGAATTCCAATCGACCTCAGCGCCTGTATGTTTAAAGACTAAATTAGCCGTTACAGAGGTAACGTCTTCTCTGGCTAAAGCTTCATCTACATTCGCTTTTAATGGGATAACTCGACCACCGCGAATCCCTTCATCAGACGTAATAACGACTTTAGCTTGGCAATCGACAATACGGTCTGCGATTGCATTTGGCGAAAAACCGCCAAAAATAACTGAATGGACAGCCCCTATTCTTGCGCAGGCTTGCATCGCATATATAGCCTCACAGATCATAGGCATGTATATCGCAACGCAATCACCTTTTTTAACCCCTAATTTACGCAAGCCATTGGCTAATTTGGCGACTTCATCATGTAATTCTTGGTAGGTTACCTTTTTATCTTGAGTCGGTTCATCCCCTTCCCAAATAAGTGCAACCTTGTCTGCTTTATCTTTTAAATGGCGATCAATACAATTATAAGAAGCATTTAAAGTGCTGTCTTCGAACCAGCGAATATCAATATTACCTTTGGCATAACTCGTATTTTTAACTGTTTGATAAGGAGTAAACCAGTCTAACCTTTTGCCTTGATCTGCCCAAAAAGATTCCGGCTCATCGATTGAATTTTGGTACATCTCAAGATATTGCTCATTGTTAATTAAGCAATTTTCCTTAATGTTTTCTAAGATTGGATATTTAGAGTTATGCATGACTACTCCTAGATTTGTTAGTCTTGTAATTATCAGCTAAGAATAATTAACTGATTTTATTAATATTTTTCTAGTCAATTAAATTTTTTGGAAACCACCAAAGTATACTAACGCAAGTAATTTCACGGATCCTGACAATTATAAACGTGAATACATTGATAATACTAGCATCAAAACAAAAAATGACAGCGCTGTCAAAATATCATAATTCACTCCAACAAAGCAAATATCTCATATCAGTGCATCATAAAATTACTATTTGTTAAAAAAAATACATTTTTTGATCCATTTTTGTGCCAAAACAAATATAATTGCATCTTAATGGTGAACTGCATTCATTTGAACCGTTGAAATTTAACCGTTTATTTGAACCAAACCTATCCGCTAAAAGCTAATAGCCAAATTAAAAACAAGAATTATAGGTAAAGATATGAAAAAAATTACGGCGATTATTAAACCTCATAAGTTAGATGAAGTTCGCTCCGCACTGAGCGACATAGATGTAAAAGGCATTACAGTAACGGAAGTAAAAGGTTTTGGTCGGCAAAAAGGTCATGTTGAGTTGTATCGCGGTGCCGAATATGCTGTCGATTTCGTGTTAAAAACAAAACTAGAGATTGTCGTCACGGATGACAGAGTCGATGCTGTTATCGCGTGTATTATAGAGACAGCTAGAACAAACAAAATTGGCGATGGGAAAATATTTGTCTCTGACGTAGGTCAAACCATCCGAATTCGTACTGGCGAACTAGGTCCAGACGCAGTTTAAAAATCAATTAAATTTATTATAGAGGAATAAACCATGCGTTTATTAGCACTAATGTGCCTACTAATGCCATCATTAGCTATGGCTGACACCCTTGATACAGGTGACACCGCCTGGATTCTAACATCGACAGCGTTGGTGTTGTTTATGACCTTACCTGGCTTATCGCTGTTTTATGCTGGCTTAGTCAGACGAAAAAATGTTTTGTCTGTACTTATGCAGTGCTTTGCCATTGCGTGTATCGCCAGTATTGTTTGGCTGGCTTTTGGCTACAGCCTAGCATTTTCTGAAGGGAATGCATTTATCGGTGATTTTAGCAAAGCCTTTTTAAACGGCGTTACCAAAGAGAGCTTATCAGGAACCTTACCTGAGCCATTATTCTTCATGTTCCAAATGACATTCGCGATCATAACGCCTGCACTTATTGTTGGTGGTTTTGCAGAGAGAATGAAGTTTAGTTCTGTTGTTTTATTCTGTACTGCTTGGCTCATCTTGGTTTATTTCCCTGTTTGCCATTGGGTTTGGGGCGGCGGCTGGTTAGCTGAAATGGGCCTACTTGATTTTGCTGGTGGTACAGTTGTGCACATAACAGCAGGTGTTGGTGCATTAGTGGCGGCTATAGTACTGAAAAACAGAATTGGCTATGGCAGTGCTTCTATGATACCTCACAACCTAACTATGACAGTAACAGGTGCAGGCATGTTATGGGTTGGCTGGTTTGGCTTTAATGGTGGTAGCGCTGTTGCAGCGAATGGTGATGCAGCTATGGCTATGCTAGTGACACATATTTCAGCTGCTGCGGGATCACTAACCTGGATGGCAATTGAGTGGAAAAAATATGGTAAACCTTCTGTGCTAGGCATTGTGACAGGTATGGTTGCTGGTTTAGGTACAATAACGCCAGCATCAGGCTATGTTGGACCTGCCGCAGGTTTAGTTATCGGTGTCAGTGCTGGTATTGTTTGTTTTTACGCGACTTTATTAATTAAACAGAAATGGAAAATTGACGATTCTTTAGATGTTTTCCCTGTCCATGGTGTGGGTGGTATTTTAGGTACTTTCCTCGCAGGTATATTCTGTTCAACTGAATTGGGAATTTTTAGTGGTTACGGTTTTGGTGGCGATAACCAAACAATTGGTGAGCAACTAACAGTTCAACTAATCGGTATAGTCGCTGTCTTCGCTTACACTGCAGTTGTAAGCTTAATCTTACTCAAATTAGTTTCTGTGTTAACTAAAGGGTTACGCATTAATCAAGAAGAAGAAGATCAAGGCTTAGATATTACTAGCCATGATGAGCGTGGCTATAACCTTTAATATTTAACGCCCAATTTAGCCAATCAGGCTGGGCAGGTTACTCTCCGTACCTGTTCAGCCTGAATTTAATTCCACCCTTGTTTACCTGCCCAGCCATTTCCAATGCCATAGCTCCAGCTCCAGCTCCAGCTCCAGCTCCAGCTCCATTAACAGTTTAAGTTAATCGCGTTTGGTAGATATCTTATTACCAAGCTTCCCAATAGCTCTATTGAACACGTTGCAAGACTATACCTTTGTGGCTCTGCTAATTTTTTGTCCGTGGTTAGGTTAAGTAAACAGTGATGGGAATTTTAGAATAAAGTTAGATTGATTTGAGTATGACTGTAGAGCAGTAGGTAATTTTATCCACAAAAAATAAATTCAAGTTAAAACAAAAAAAAGCGCTTGGGTATTAGCCAAGCGCTTTTTAATTAATCTTGAGTCAGTAAGATTTACTTAGCAACAACCGCTGTAATTTCAGCTGTTACACGTCTATTTTTCTTACGACCTTCCGCAGTTGTATTATCAGCGATTGGATTCGCTTCACCTTCACCGCGTGAACTAACTCTAGCGCTATCTACACCAAATTTAGTCACTAGGTAATCTGCAACTTTAGCAGCACGTTTCTCTGAAAGCATTTGGTTGTACGCAGCTGAACCAGATGAATCAGAGTGACCAACTAGAGCAACTTTAGTATCAGGGTATGATTTCATGAAGTCAGCAACTTTCTTAATTTCAGTGCTATATTCTTCAGGCACTACGCTGCTGTTATTAGCAAAAGAAATATACAATTGAATTGATACTTTTTCTTCTAATTTAACAGTACAACCTTTAGCGTCAACTTTAGCGCCAGCAGGTGTCATAACACATTCATCTTTATAATCGTAAACACCATCAGCATCACGATCGAATGGACAACCTTGAGCATTCACACGAACACCACTAGGCGTGTTTGAACACATATCTTTACTGTTTTCAACACCGTCTAAATCGGCATCCATAACAACTGGCTTAGCTTTAGCTGGTTTCTCAGCAGGTTTAGTCGCTTTAGTCGACTTTTTATAAGATGATTTAACATCGCCAAACTGATATTTAAGGCCGATATTAGGCAAGCTATCAATTAGAGTTTCATCAACACTGTATAATAAATCCCACATAAAAGTAGCTGATAAGTTAGGCTGTATGTAATATTCGTAACCACCACCCACACGGATAGCAGTCTCAGTTACTGAACCATTTGCGCTGCTATCATATTCTTGACGACCTAAGCCGACTTTAGCCAAAATGCTATTTTGACCAACCGGCGCATAACGATAAACACCGCTTAAAGACATCAAGCTAATATCAACGCCTTTATTAGTTGTAATACCTGGGTGATCTATATCTGAATCAGCCATATGATAATCGAACTCTACAGCCCAGTTCTTATCAATTTGATAACCAAAACCAAACCAAGGACCTATCGCTTTATCCATATTGTGCACTTCTGTATCAAAAGCGAACATATTTAAACCACCAGTAACGTACGCATTTTTAATATCCGCGTCTGCAGCTGTGGCTTGAGTTGATAGGATTGCAGCAGCGACAGCCGCTAATTTAAAATATTTATTCATCATTAATTTCCTTTACCATGAAGGGTTTTGTAAAAAACAAACTTTGCCTAATAATAAATTACTAAAGCGGCACTTTTATGACCTACATCCTTAGCTAATGTAAAATCTAGCTCATCATATAAAGCTTGTCTAAATTTCCCTTATTTTACTTGGTTTTTACTTCAAAATCATAGACCAGAATCTTATTTATATATGGTTTTATGTGAAATTTCACAAAATTACTGTGTTTTTCTGATTTTAAAAAGCGATCCAAAGCATTTTTGTCTTTAAAAAGCATAGTAACCCCAATATCAAAAGAGTCATCTGCGATAGGCCTTGGATTAGGGATAGAAGCGCCTACCCATATAGACTCAACATCTGTTAATTGATCCAGTGCTTGGGTCTGGTCAATAATATTTTGTTTTACGCTATTATTAGCTTCAGGTTTCAACCACAACAATACCAAGTGCTGGATATCTGCATGTAAACTAAATGAGCTGAATAACAAACAAATAAACATAATTTTAGACTTCATTTTTCTTCCTTTATTAATCTTGTACCTTGCTATACTAACCTCAATCAAAAATAAGAAAACCTCAGATACTTTTCAGCTAGCCTAAGTTATGACACAATTCTTTATCCTTATTTTTATGCTAATGCCCAAATGAAACATTTTTTTAGAACACTTTGCTCTCCCATTTTAAATATTTTTGAATCTGGTACAGAAGCATATAACTACAAACCACTGAATCGAAAAATCTTGATTATTGTCGGGGTTCTGTTTGCAATCTTAACACTCGCGGTTATTTATTTGAGTCCCCAAGGGGAAGCTGGAGTCTTAATTCCTGTCTCAGTTTTTGGGATTACTGGCTTAATTTGTTTAATAGTGGGAGCTTTAGGAACAGATAGAGCCGTAGCTAAAATTTGGGGCAATAAATAACCCGAGTTAGGGGTAAATATCTAAATTTACAGTTTCATATCTGTGCTGTGGAATATTTTATCTGCTGAGCTTGGAACAAACCCTTGATATAAATTAGAAAAAGCATCTTTATTTGAGTGCTCATAGTTTGAAACTAAACTATAGCGCTCAGCAAATTCATAAAAACAACTTGGTAATTCAAGTTGAGTATCAATAAAGTCAACTATCTGCATGTCAGCGAGCGTTGCAGATTGTTTTAATCCAGATTGACTATCCCCTTTAATCTCTCCGCCACTTTGGTTTAATTTAAATCCTGCTTGTTTTATCACTTGATTCACCTGCTCTAAATTCAGATCTGCTAAATGATTTACACTGACTGTAAAGTGATTTGCATGAAAACCTAGTGCGGCCAACCAAGCTGCATATTCGGATTCTTCAAGTAGAGTATAATAATCCGTGCTGGGCAATTGCCAGTGTCGACCACTATAAAAAAAGGATAAATTTAAAACTCGGTTCGAAGCCAAGTTCTGTTCGACCAATTTGCGAATTATAGTTTGAAAATGATGACTAAAACCTGCAACGTTCAACTCTGAAATAAAAATTTTAGGGTAAGGGTTTTCTGCTAATGATAAATAACAGGCATTTAATTTTTTCTCTTTGAAGTGATACGTATCCTGAACTGTATAACCAAGCGGTTCGAGCAATTGTACCAAGCTAGCTAAGTTAATCGGCGCTAGATTAAACGTCCTCAGAGCAATATGATCATTGACTATCTCGCCATATGGTTGCAACAGGGCCTGCAACTTGATAGCACTCGGTGTTAACTTTATATAATCAAGCCATAGATGATGAAAGAAGTTATCTACTTGCTTCATATCAGCCTCTAAAATTTCAAACCCGATGTTATTTTTTCAGGCATTTTTAATTGTTTACTTTCCATAGAAGCAACTGGGTAAGCGCAATAATCAGCTGCATAGAAAGCACTTGGTCTAGCATTTCCACTAAGGCCAATACCACCAAATGGAGCCTGACCGCTAGCACCAGTTAAAGCTTGATTCCAATTAACAATGCCTGCTCTACTCTGCTGGTAAAATTGCAGATATTGGGTATCAAGGTCGGACAAAATACCAGCAGAAAGCCCATACTGCGTATGGTTAGCTATCTCAATGGCCGCTTCAAATTTGTCATAACGAATCACTTGAAGTAAAGGGCCAAAGTACTCTTTGTCTGGTAATTCAGATATATTACTCACATCAATTAAACTTGGGCTGAGCAAAGCGGTTTTAGGTTCAATCAACTGCCCCTCAACTAATAGTTTCCCGCCTTGCTTAACAAGTGATTTTTGCGAATTTAGTATATTTTGAGCAGCATCAAGATCAACTAAAGCACCATAAAAAACGCATGGTTGCTGATCATAATGACCTACTTGAATATTTCGAATATCCTTAATTAATTGCGTTAAGAAAGCATCACCTTGAGGGGATTTTTCTACCAGTAATCTTCTAGCGCAAGTACACCTCTGCCCTGCTGATAAGAAAGCCGACTGTATCGTTAAATAGCTAGCAGCCTTCAGATCCTTAACTTTACCGATAATTAGTGGATTATTGCCTCCTAATTCTAAAGCAACCAGTTTATGCGGTTGATTTAAACAAGCTTGCTGCATTGCAATGCCAGTTTTGGAGCTACCGGTGAAAAACACAGCATCTAGTTTAGGTGACTCAATTAAAACTTGCGCCGTGTCTTTTCCTCCCTGCAATAAATTAATAACGCCTTTTGGCAAACCCGATTGCAGCCAAAGTTCTAGAATAAAATGGGAAGTTAAAGGCGCCTTTTCACTTGGCTTTAACACAATAGTATTGCCTGCAAGTAAAGCTGGAATAATATGACCATTGGGTAAGTGAGCAGGAAAATTAAATGGCCCAAGTACTGCAACAACTCCTCTTGGTTTGTGTCGGGTGATCATTTTAATTTCTGTATCTGAGATTAAAATATCAGCGGTTCTAGCTTGGTAAGAAAGGTCTGATAACTTCACTTTATTAATAACAGCGGTAACTTCGGTATCAGCTTCCCATAGCGGCTTACCTGTCTCTTGTGAAATGATAAGTTTCAGCTGGTTCCGATTTTGCTCTACCTTCTCTGCAAACCCCAAACAATAATCGAGTCTTGTTTGATAACTCAATTGTGACCAAGCATAAAAAGCGCTTCGAGCTGTATCTAACGCTAAATTTATCAGGCTTGGTTCAGCAGCTTTAGCTTGCCAAAGCAAAGTGCCTTTTGTCGAGTCGAATTTACTCAGCTGCTCACCTTCACCAAACAACCAATTATGATTTATGCAAGCACTTGGAAATCTCATATGGCTAGCCTCACAATAATAAAATGCGGCAGCTATCCTTCTCTGTCAATTTTAAATAACTCGCAAGTTTACTTGGTAAGTAAACTTTACCTGCGGCTTTATCAGTAACCACGCTATGGAGTGTCGCTCTAAAGTTTTTCACTTGTGTATTTACGAGTAAACATAGCTCAGCCTGACTCAAATCATCTTGCTGATCTGTAATTTCAACTGCCAGCTTAAGGCTGCTTCTAACACTTCGAATATGATTTAATTCAGCTTCAACCGTGGGACCTGCGTCAAAAATGTCTATATAGCCACGGTAACTAAAGCCTTCATGCTGTAATAACTTTAATGCGGGTAAAGTTTGTTCGTGTACTTTGCCCATTACGGCTTGGGCTTTTTTAGATAATAAATTAACGTAAATGGGTAACTGCGGCATTAATTCGGCAATAAAAGCTTTGTTGCCTATACCACTTAGATAATCAGCAGTCGGAAAGTCTATTTGAAAAAAATTATCCTGTAACCAACGCCAAAATGGAGAGTGACCATCTTCATCGCAAATCCCTCTCATTTCAGCAAATATTCTATCGCTAAACCGATTTCTATGTTCAGCCATAAATAAAAAACGAAACTTAGACAATAATTTGCCATTTAGTCCTTGCCGATATTCTGGCATTAAAAACAGACTGCCAATTTCAGTCGCCCCTGTGTAGTCATTGCATAATGTCAGCAACTCAACAACCTTGTAAACATTTAAAGCATGAGAACTATGGACAATTTTTGATAATCGATAATGATAAAATGGATCAGATAAACCGACAGCAGCATCAATAGCACTGGTACCGACTATCAATTTGGTATCCGTGTCTTCTGCAACAAACAGATAATGGGCCGGTGTGTGATTAAAGTGAAGGTTAGGCTGAGTGTTAATGTCCAGATTAAAAGCTTGAATACTTGATTTAATTCTGTTTTTTAGGAGCGCCTCATCAACCGGCAGTGAGGTGAAACCATGACCAGATGCTTTAGCAATATCAACTAAAGCGTCGAAATCTGTTACTTGGATAGGCCTAATTAAAATCACAGTAACCCCACAGTATCTGTTGACTGTAATTTAAGTATAGACCTTATATAATTTTTTGAATTGTTATTCTATCGTGTCTTGCTTTACAGCTAAATCGACCTCATCTTGATTGGATAACATAACAGCAAACCATCTGGTATGTTCAGATGCTTCAGTCGCTATCTTCACAACCATAGTAAGTGGCACAGAAAGTAGCATACCAACAGTACCGAGTAGCCAACCCCAAAATACTAAAGATAAGAAGACCACAAGTGTAGATAGACCAAGTCCTTTCCCCATGTATTTAGGCTCAACAACATTACCCATAATAGTATTAATTAATATATAACCAATGCCGACAATACCAGCAGCAAGCGGACTTACCTGAATAAAGGCTAATAACACAGCAGGCACAGCTGCAATAATTGACCCTATAGTAGGAATATAATTGAGTAGAAATGCTAAAACGCCCCACAGCACAAAATAATCAATACCAACAGCCCAACATAATAAACCTGCAATCAAACCAGTTAATAAGCTAATAACGGTTTTGATCGCCAAATAATTATTAACTGATTGCAAAAAGTCATCAATTCGACTTAAGTGCATTTTAGGATCTTGCCATGCCAAATGCAGTTTTTTTGAAACTGTGCCTGACTCTACCAACATGAAAACTGTCGTTAATAATATTAAGAAAAAGTTAGCCATCGCATTGCCTAAACCACTCAACATATTGGTTGCTAATGACATAGCTGCACCGGGATCAAGATGCGTCATAACTTGCTCACGGTTTAAGTGGATATTAAATGTTGCAAGTTGATTAGTAACCCAGCCAATCTCCTGCTGTAACTTTTCCTTATACATAGGTAAGTCTTGACTAAAATTGTTCAGCGAATTCCCCACTAGACCCGCGAAAGAAAAACCTAGAGTTAAAATAATAATAACGACTAAGCTAATCGCTAACATTTTAGGCAACTTAATTTTTTCCAGCGAAGAAATAACAGGCTGGCAAATAATCGCGATAAAGATAGATAATAAAAATGGCACGACTAATTGCTGAGAAACCTTAATCCCAGCGAGTACTATGACCAAAGCAGCGAAGGTCAAAATAAATCGAGTTGCTGGGTTATTATAATTAGGCATATATGTATCTATCCTTTGATATAAATTTAATTAACGGCAGTATATACTCAAACAAAAGTCGGCAAAACAAAAACGAGATAAAGTTAACAATGCATAAAAATAATATCGCAAAAATCCAAGTCAAAAATTTAAGATTAAGAACTTATATTGGAATAAAAGAAGAAGAGATTCAAAATAAGCAAGATGTAGTTGTGAACCTGGTAATTCATTATTGTGCAGATCAGGCCGCGGCAAGTGATAATATGGAAGACGCATTAAACTACCGCGATATAACTAAACGTATCATTCAACTCGTCGAAGACAATCGCTTTTACCTCTTAGAAAAATTAACCAATGATATTTTAGATATCGCTTGTGAACATGACTGGGTAACCTATGCTGAAGCAGAGGTAGATAAACCTCATGCGCTGAGATTTGCTGATTCAGTTTCTTTAACACTGAGCAGAACCAAATAAGCATTTACTTCGTTCATTCCTAAAAATAGGAAGTTAAGATGAAAATATTGATTACAGGTGGAACAGGTTTAATTGGTAAAGCTTTAATCGCCGAGTTAATTAACCAGCATGAAATCCATGTGCTCACTCGGTCTGTCAGAAAAGCCAAAAAACATATGCCAGATCAGGTTCATCTTACAACCAAATTACCTAAAGATAGTAAATTTGATTTTGACATTATTATAAATTTAGCTGGTGAACCCATTGCAAACCGACGTTGGTCCGATTCGCAAAAAGAAAAGATTTGTCGAAGCAGATGGGATATAACGGAAAACCTAGTCACTCGCATCAAGCAAGCTAAAGTTAAACCAAGTGTATTTATCTCAGGCTCTGCTATTGGGTATTATGGTAGACAGCCTAGTACAACTAAAGTGACAGAAAATAACGACATGGTACACCCAGAGTTTACCCATGAAGTATGCCGTATGTGGGAAAGCTTAGCGCTTCAGGCAGAAAACGACAGTCGGGTCTGCATCATTAGGACAGGTTTAGTGCTAGCTCAGCAAGGTGGAGCGATCGCCAAAATGAGACCAGCATACAAGTTGGGTTTGGGCGGTCCGATTTCACATGGTCAGCAAGTCATGTCTTGGATTAGCTTAGCAGATCATATTAAAGCCTTACTGTTTTTGATCAATAATGAAAAATGCCAGGGTGTTTACAATTTAACAGCTCCTAACCCAATTTCGAACAACGAATTTAGTCAAACCTTGGCCAAACAACTAAATAGACCTAATTTATTTAGAATGCCGAGCTTTGTACTAAAACTAATCTTTGGCGAAATGTCCGATCTACTATTAACAGGGCAAGCAGTCTATCCTGAAAAGTTATTGAATGAAGGCTTTGAGTTTAGCTATCCAGAGCTAGCTGATGCCTTAAGAACGCTAAAGTGAAACAAATAAACTTAACGAACACTTTTTAAAGAGATTAAAAACCAAAAAACCGATTGTTAAACAATCGGTTTTTATTAAGATTAAGTTAAATGATTAACTAGGCGCCAGTTCTAACCTTATAAAGCGCAACATCAGCATCTTCTCTTAATGCTTTAATCACGGCTTGATAGTTATAGTCAGTTAATGCAGAGTTTAATCTTTGCTTAGTAGCCTCATCAACTTTTTCTACATTTTCTGTTGTAATCGAATTTAATTTAATCGCGGCTAACTGATTTTGGTTAACTTCAAGCCAAGTAGCTGATGTTTTATCCTCAGTAGGCGCACTCATTTCGAACGCTTTTCGTGCAATAGCACCTGGTACTTCAGAGCCAAAACGAGCTAATTCAGCTTCCGTTTCTATCGTTAACTTATGCTCATCTAATAAAGATTGAATATCTTCACTAGCAGCCCATTTTTGACTTAAAGTTTGAATCCAAGTTTTAGCAACATCTTTGGCTAAGTCTTGAGAAACCACTTTTGCAATATCCGCTCTAACCTCTTCTAAAGGTTTGGTTCTAGCTGGGTTATGTTGTTTTACTCTAGCCACCACTAAATGCTCACCAGAAACTTCAACTAACTTAGAGTTAAACCCTTCGTCTAAAACATCAGCAGATAATACTTCGTCTAACAGTTTTTGTTCTGAAAATGGGTATGGTGCACTCGCTACATCAAATAATGCTGTTGATTTAATTTCTAATTCAGCTTCTTCTGCGGCTTGAGTAAGTGAGTCCGGCATTTCAAAAGCTAACTCTTCAACTAATTGACGCTTCTCAGCAAATACATCTAACGCGGCTTCATATTGCAGTTTAGAAGTAATTTCATCTTTAACGTCTTCAAGCGGTTTAATTTGTTCAGCTTCAATATCAGTTAATTTAATAATATGAAAGCCAAAACCACTTTGAACAACATCAGAAACATCACCAATATTAGCCAATGCATATGCTGCAGTTTCAAAAGCAGGATCCATCATGCCTTTGCCAAAGAAATCTAAATCACCACCATTTTGACCAGAGAAAGTATCACTTGAATGTGTTTTAGCTAATTCAGCAAAGTCTGCGCCCTGCTTAACTTGAGCTAATAAACCTTCAATGGTTTCTTTTGCCTTCGCTTCATCTTCTCCAGTTTCAATTAAGATATGAGAAGCGCGGCGACGTTCTGGTTTTAAATAGCTCGCTTTATTCTCATTATAGAAATTTTCAATTTCTGAATCTGAAATATCAACCGTTTTGGCTAAATCAGACATAACTAGTTCTAAATATTCAACTTCTAATTGTTGCTCTGTCTCGTACTGCGCAATATTTAATTGATAGTGTGATTCAATTTGCTCATCTGTCACAGTTACGCTATCAGCAAATTGATTAACATCGATTTCAACATATTCAATTGCTCTTTTTTGCATTTGTAATTGTTGAAAGTTCTTCGCTTCGTTGTCTAAGACAAACTCTGAATCTGTTAACGCACTCACAAGTTGTCTGCGAGTCATGTCTTTACGCATGATAGATTTGAATTGTGTCGGAGTATAACCCGCGCGAATTAAGACCTGATTAAATCTATCATTGTTAAATTTACCTTCTACTTGAAATTCTGGCATTTCAAATATGGCTTTTTTAATTTGCTCTTCACTTACTCGAATAGATAAGTTACTTGCTAAATCAAGGATAAGTTGATCTGAGATTAATCTCTCTAAAATCCCATTTTTAAAGTTAGCTAAGTAAGTCGGATCAGCAGTTAATCGACTGAACATATCGCCAAATTGAGATTCCATGCGTGACTTTTCGTTATTATACGCACGCTCTAATTCGCTTTGCTTAATTTCAGTGCCATTTACTTCTGCAACTTGAGTTTCGCCACCTGAGTTTATATATGACCCTACACCAGCAAGAGCAAATGTCACAATAACTAAACCTAAAATACTTTTGGCAACAGGACCCTGACTACCCTCTCGGATTCTTTCTAACATGCTAAATCTCTACTTGATATGGAAACTGACTTACAGCTCTTACAACAGATAATGACTATAAAAATTTAAAGCCTAAAATAAAGAAGGCTTCGATTTTCATCGAAGCCTACTTAATACTAATACTTTTTCGAACGCTTATTTGTTTACAGCGTCTTTAAGTGCTTTACCAGGCTTGAATGCTGGAACTTTAGCAGCTGCAATCTCGATAGTCTCACCAGACTGTGGATTACGACCTGTTCTTGCAGCACGCTCACGTACAGAGAAAGTACCGAAGCCAACTAAAGCAACTTGATCTTCTTCTTGTAATGCTTCAGATACCGCATCAATAAATGAATCTAATGCACGACCTGCTGAAGCTTTTGAGATATCAGCGCCTGCTGCGATTTTGTCGATAAGTTGAGACTTGTTCAAGATTTCATCCCCTTTCAATTGTTATTATACTGCCACTAAATCGTTAATAACGCCGACTGCGGCTGGATTGGTCTAAGATTTATATCAGGCTTATAAAAACTAATCAAGCAATATAAGCCAATTATTTCATTTTTGTAGCTTTGAGCTAGCCCTTTAAACATAAGGCTTAGCGGTTATACAAAAATCCCACACGAAAGATAAATAAGATATTGCCAAATGACAAGTCTTTTTATCTATTTTATTACTTCAAAGCCCTCTGGAGGCTGTTCTAAAGCAATATTTAGTACTTCATCAATCCATTTGACTGGATGTATGCTTAAATTTCCGATTACATTTTCTGGAATTTCTTTTAAGTCTCTTTCATTATCTTTTGGAATAACGACAGTTTTAATCCCACCTCTGTGCGCAGCAAGTAGTTTTTCTTTTAAACCACCTATAGGTAATACTTCACCACGTAAGGTAATTTCGCCTGTCATAGCCACATCACAGCGTACAGGGTTACCCGTTAAGCTAGAAACTAAAGCGGTACACATAGCGATACCCGCACTCGGACCATCTTTAGGCGTAGCCCCTTCAGGTACATGAACATGAATATCACGTTTTTCATAAAAGTCTTCGGCGATTCTTAACTTTTCAGCGCGCGATCGAACAACTGTCATTGCGGCTTGAATCGATTCCTGCATAACATCACCAAGTGATCCTGTTGATGTCATTTTACCTTTACCTGAAACGACAGAGGTTTCTATAGTAAGTAAGTCCCCACCAACCTCTGTCCAAGCTAAACCAGTCACTTGACCGACTTGATTATCACTATCTGCCTTACCATAATCACAACGTTGTACACCTAAGAATTCAGATAAATTATCAGCTGTGATAGTGACTTTCTTAGTCTCTTTTTCCATTAAAATATTCTTAACCGCTCGACGACATAACTTAGAAAGCTCTCTTTCTAAATTGCGCACTCCAGCTTCTCGAGTATAGTAACGAATGACATTTAAAATTGCTGCTTCTTCAATTTCAATTTCATGGGATTTCAAGCCATTACGAGAAATTTGTTTTGGTAATAAATGTCTCGTCGCTATATTCAGTTTTTCATCTTCTGTGTAACCAGATAGTCGAATCACTTCCATACGATCCAATAAAGGACCTGGAATTCTCATACTGTTCGAAGTTGCCACAAACATAATGTCAGAAAGATCGTAGTCCACCTCAAGGTAATGATCGACAAAACTACTATTTTGTTCCGGATCTAACACTTCAAGTAACGCTGAAGCAGGGTCACCTCTCATATCTGACGACATTTTATCTATTTCATCTAACAAGAAGAGTGGGTTTTTAACTCCAACCTTACTCATGTTTTGAATGATTTTACCTGGCATTGAGCCAATATAAGTTCTTCTATGGCCTCTAATTTCTGCTTCGTCACGGACACCACCGAGTGCCATACGAACATATTTACGACCGGTCGATTTAGCGATTGACTGACCTAATGAAGTTTTACCAACCCCTGGAGGTCCCACTAAACATAAAATTGGTCCTTTAACCTTGTTCATTCTTTGTTGAACGGCTAGATACTCAATAATACGTTCTTTAACCTTATCTAAGCCATAATGATCTGTATCTAAAATTTCTTGTGCTTTAGGTAAGTCTTTTTTAACTTTAGAACGCTTTTTCCATGGGACAGAAGTAATCGCTTCGATATAACCACGGACAACCGTAGCTTCAGCCGACATAGGCGACATCATTTTCAATTTTTGTAATTCAGACATAGCTTTTTCTTCAGCTTCTTTAGTCATGCCTGATTCAGTAATTTTTTTAGTTAGCACTTCAAATTCATCAGGTGCATCATCTAATTCACCTAACTCTTTTTGAATCGCTTTCATTTGCTCATTTAAGTAATATTCGCGCTGACTTTTTTCCATTTGCTTTTTAACACGGCTGCGAATTTTCTTTTCAACCTGTAATAAGTCGATTTCACTTTCCATCAGAGCCATTAAAAACTCTAAGCGTTCGGCAACATCAACGATTTCCAATACAGTTTGTTTATCATTTAACTTAAGTGGCATATGTGCAGCCATGGTATCAGCTAACCTTGCAGGCTCTTCAATACCATTTAGAGAAGTTAAAACTTCTGGTGGGATCTTTTTATTCAGTTTTACATAGCCTTCAAACTGACTGATTGCAGAGCGAATTAATACTTCTTGCTCTCTTTCGTCGATATCAGGTGATGGCACCATATCAACTTCAGCATAGAAATATTCATCCGTTTGAATATAACGATTAATTTTGCCGCGCTGATTACCTTCCACTAATACTTTTACAGTACCATCGGGTAATTTAAGCAATTGTAAAATAGTTGCGACTGCACCTATTTCATATATATCCGTGTGCTCAGGTTCATCAACTGAAGCATCTTTTTGCGCAACTAAAAATATTTGCTTGTCATTTTCCATTGCAGCTTCTAAACAACGGATCGATTTTTCACGACCAACAAACAATGGAATTACCATGTGTGGGTAAACCACAACATCACGCAGGGCTAAAACAGGAATATCGATACGGCCTGAATTTTCTATCGTCATTATAATACGTCTCTTTGCAAGGCTGAATGTAATTATTAAAAGAATATGGGGATCGGAATAAGCATATCAAGCAATAACCATATTTTGTATCCGAAAAAACAGATATTGTTCAACTTTTTTCGCTAATGGATTATTTTTTCTACAAATTTAAGCAGTATTGAGTTTAAACGAAGTGGAATCAAGATAGTTCAGTTTGGAACAAATAAAAAAGCGAGCCGTAGCTCGCTTTTAGAATAAGAGAATAAATTTTATTCAGAGACAGCTTGTTTCTCTGGATTCTCATAAATTAAGATAGGGTCAGACTCACCATTAATGACTGTATCATCCACCACAACTTTACTTACACCTTCCATTGAAGGTAGCTCGTACATAGTGTCTAATAATACATTTTCCATGATAGATCTTAATCCACGCGCACCCGTCTTACGCTCCATCGCTTTACTCGCAATAGCACGTAGTGCATCTTCTCTAAACTCTAGTTCAACATCTTCCATTTCGAATAATGCTGAATATTGCTTAGTTAATGCATTTTTAGGCTCGCTCAAAATCTGAATTAACGCTTTTTCATCTAACTCAGTTAAAGTTGCAACAACTGGTAAACGGCCGATAAATTCAGGAATTAAGCCATACTTAACTAAATCTTCTGGCTGAACGTCAGATAGATTTTGAGTTAAGGTTCTCTGCTCTGATTTACCTTTAACTGTTGCACCAAAACCAATGCCAGAGCCGACTTCAGTTCTTTGCTCAATTACTTTATCTAAACCAGCAAAAGCACCACCACATATGAATAAGATCTTTGAAGTATCCACTTGTAAGAACTCTTGTTGTGGATGCTTACGTCCACCTTGTGGTGGAACAGAGGCAATAGTACCTTCAATTAGCTTAAGTAAAGCTTGTTGTACGCCTTCACCAGACACATCTCGAGTAATCGATGGGTTATCTGATTTGCGAGAAATTTTATCAATTTCATCGACATAAACAATACCACGTTGAGCTAGTTCAACATCATAATCACATTTTTGAAGTAATTTTTGAATAATGTTTTCAACATCTTCACCGACATAGCCAGCTTCAGTTAACGTGGTTGCATCAGCCATAGTAAAAGGTACATCTAAGAATCTAGCTAAGGTTTCAGCTAATAATGTTTTACCACTACCTGTTGGACCAATTAGCAAAATGTTACTTTTGCCTAATTCAACATCAACCTTAGATTTCTCACTATTACGTAATCTTTTGTAATGATTATAAACAGCAACAGAAAGCACTCTTTTTGCTAATTTTTGATCGATTACGTAATCATCTAAATGCTTATGAATTTCAACCGGAGTTGGCAATTTTTCTTTAGATGAAGTTGTTTCTGGCGCAATGTCCTTAATCTCTTCACGAATAATATCGTTACAAAGCTCAACACATTCGTCACATATAAACACAGAAGGACCTGCGATTAATTTACGTACTTCATGCTGACTCTTGCCACAAAATGAGCAGTGTAATAGCTTGTTATCGTCGCTACCATCACCTTTGCGGGAATCTGTCATTTAATTACCTCTACTTCTGTATTCTCAAAAAGTAACAATTTAATAGACTAGTTTAGTCTATTTTTCGTTACGTTGAGCTAATATGCTATCGATTAAACCATATTCAAGGGCATCATCAGCAGTCATAAAATTATCACGATCTGTATCGTTAGACAATTTTTCATAATCTTGACCTGTATGTTCTGCCATTAAGCGATTTAACTTTTCTTTAATCGCTAAAATTTCTTTTGCGTGTATTTCAAAATCTGACGCTTGACCTTGGAAACCACCAAGTGGTTGATGAATCATAACGCGAGAATTTGGTAAGCAATGACGTTTACCCTTAGTGCCACCTGATAGTAAAAATGCGCCCATGCTTGCAGCTTGACCAATACAGACTGTTGAAACATCAGGTTTGATAAACTTCATCGTATCATATATGGCCATACCCGCTGTAACTGAACCACCAGGAGAGTTAATATAGATATGAATATCTTTTTCTGGATTTTCTGATTCCAAAAATAAAAGTTGAGCAACGATCAAATTCGCCATGTGGTCTTCAACTTGCCCCACTAGAAAAATAACACGCTCTTTTAATAATCGAGAATAGATATCAAACGAACGCTCACCTTTGGCAGTTTGTTCAATAACCATAGGCACTAAAGCGCTCATTGGATCAAATGTTGAATTTGTTGTATTCATAAATTCCTTTACTCAAAATAAAAATGGCTTGAATGAATCTCATCCAAGCCATTTAAACAAGTCAAACCCTGCTTAGTCAATCTTTTATAGATAAATTAAGCGTGTTTATTCATAATTTCGTCAAAAGACTTAGCTACAGTTTCAACTTGTGCTTGTTCTAATACGAAATCAACAGCCTGCTCTTCCATAACAACATTTTGAATGTTAGTTAACATTTCTTTGTTGCTGTTGTAGTACTCTACAACTTCTTCAGGAGATTCATAAGCAGAAGCTAAGTTTTCGATAGTCTCTTTAACTTTATCTTCATCTACTTTGATTTCACTAGAACGAACAATCTCAGAAAGCAATAAGCCAGTTTTAACACGACGCGCAGCTTGATCTTGGAATAATTCGTTTGGTAATTCAGGTAAGTTTTGGTTACCGTTACCAAATCTTTGTAATGCTTGCTGTTTTAATGCAGAAATTTCTTGCTCAACTAAAGCTTTAGGAACTTCTAAACCAATTGTATCAATTAAACCTGAAATTACATTCTCTTTAACTTTTTGAGTTAAAGCTTGTTTTAGTTCACGTTGCATGTTTTGACGAACTTCAGCTTTAAGTTCTTCAATACCGCCATCTGCAATACCGAATAATTTAACGAAATCAGCATCAATTTCTGGTAAAACCTGTGCTTCAACAGATTTTACATTAATTTTGAATACAGCTGCTTTACCTTTTAAGTTTTCTGCATGGTACTCTTCAGGGAAAGTAACGTTAATTTCTTTCTCATCGCCCGCGCTTAAACCAATAATACCGTCTTCAAAACCTGGGATCATGTTGCCAGAACCAAGTACTAATTTGAAGTCTTCAGCTTTACCGCCTTCAAATACTTCACCGTCGATTGAACCTTCGAAGTCCATAACAACTTGGTCTTTATCTTCAGCAGCTCTTTCTACCGCTTCAAATTTGCCATGTTGCTTACGTAAAGTTTCAATCATATTGTCTAAGTCTGCATCAGTTACTTCAGCAGTTGGCTTTTCAATTTTGATTGACTCTAAACCTTCAATTTTAACTTCTGGGTATACTTCAAATACAGCTGTAAATTGAAAATCACCAGAATCTGTATCTTTTTGGTCTTCAATTTGTGGCGTACCAGCTGGGTTTAATTTTTCTTGAACAACAGCTTGATAAAAGTTTTGTTGCATAACTTCTTGAGCAACTTCACCACGAACAGCAGCACCATAGCGTTTTTTGATTACGCTTACTGGAACTTTACCAGGACGGAAACCGTCAATACGTTGTGTTTTTGCTAAACGTTGTAAACGGTTTTTTACTTCAGATTCTACTTTATCAGCAGGAACTGTAATAGTTACACGGCGTTCTAAGCCTTGAGTTGTTTCTACAGAAACTTGCATTGCTATACCTCAAAATTGTTGAGCCAATATCAGCTCTTTTTTCTTTGGAGCTTATTTTTATTATCGTTAAATTTCTAACCAGCCCTAACTGACTGCCAAAATTAGAAATTAGTTCAATATAACGAGCTCAGAATGGCACTACCCTGCTTAGTAACATGATAATAATTTCAAACAAACTAAAACAGGTTGAATTCTGTACATTAAAAAAATGACGCGACATTATAGCGGTCAGTGTGGACAGAGTCGAGTGTATCAGACAATAAAGGTGGTTTTTTTTAATGAAATTGCAAAAGAAAGTGGTCGGTGATGCAAGATTCGAACTTGCGACCCCTTGGACCCAAACCAAGTGCGCTACCAAGCTGCGCTAATCACCGAAGGAAAACATAAAAGAGATGGGGTGGCTGATGGGACTTGAACCCACGACAACCGGAATCACAATCCGGGGCTCTACCAACTGAGCTACAGCCACCATAATAAAACTGGTGTAAAAATGGCGCGTCCTGTAGGATTCGAACCTACGACCCACGCCTTAGAAGGGCGTTGCTCTATCCAGCTGAGCTAAGGACGCGTATCGAAGAACCATAGGCGCTTCACTTTTTAAAAGAGTGGTCGGTGATGCAAGATTCGAACTTGCGACCCCTTGGACCCAAACCAAGTGCGCTACCAAGCTGCGCTAATCACCGACTGTCGCTGAGGTGTCCCTCAGCAGCGGGGCGCATAATACCCAGCATGAGGGGGCACGTCAAACACTTTTAGTAAAAAAATTTAATATTTTTTCTGTTCGATTATTTTTAAGTCAATTTAGCTATAAAACAACCACTATCAGTTCAATATTTAATCTCAGGCTGTTTTAAGTCAGATTTACACGCTATTTATGTGTCACTTTGTTTTTCAATCTGCTATAAATTTAGCAAACCAATAAGAAAAGCCAATGTATGTTCACATTAGATAAAGCAACTTTAGAGACAATTCAAAAAACATTTCATGTACCGACTAAGCCTGAATTGCTTCAAGAGCTAGAAGCCCTCAATAGTCAGGTAAGCCCAGATATAGTGAAGGCGGCAAATTTAATTCAAACGGATGTTGGCTTAGCCGGAATAATCCTTCAAACCATAAATTCGCCTATTTTTGGTTTGAATAGACAAGTAGCCGACATAAAGCAAGCTGTCATCGCCTTGGGTTTCAAGACGGTATATTCAATAACTGTCACAAGTCTAATTCAGCAAAGTTTCTCTAAGCCTGCTTCAATTTCATTGGAGCGCTTTTGGGATGAGTCATTGTTGATTGCCCAATTCTGTAAACACATTGCAGCCTCTCTCAATTCATCATTAGAAACCGACACTATGTATTGCCTTGGTTTAATCCATAACTTGGGCATAGCAGCAATGGCAATAGAATATTCGGATTATAAAGAAACATTAGCGTTAGCAAATGATCCATCAAGCCACCAATTCACTGCAGTTGAGCGAATCAAGCATGGTAATGACCATGCTGAAGTTGGGTATGTCATTTGTGAACAGTGGCAACTACCCTCGAATATTTGCCAGATAGTCGCTCAACACCATAATAAAGATTTTTTGTTCGATCCAGCGCCATTTGAACAAAAAGAAATGTACGCCATTTTAAGATTAGCAACCAATTTATACACGCATATTAAGCATCAGCATTACGAAGGCGATTGGCCAAATATAAGAGACGAGTTATTAGAGGTGCTAGAGTTAGGCCCTAAGCAAGTAGATACTCTCGAAATAGAACTTGCTGAAATTGCTCAAAAAATATAACTCAAAGCAATAAAAATCTAGCTGCGAGCTAAATTAGCCTGCAGCTAGAATATCAGTATTAAATCTTTTTAATTAGTACCACCCAATCTTTATCTTGAGAACTAGGTGCTTGACCAATCAAGTGCGCATTCCGCTTAGTCACCTTATGTTTCCAAAAAGCCGTTATTTTTTCAACGCTACCATCTTGTAGATCTCCTCCATTTCGAGGGTCAAACCACTTAACTTGGAATTCACCGCTAAAATGCTTAAAGTCAATTTTGGCTGTGTCCGTAACGGATTTTAAATAAATGATATAAAATTCACCTAATTGCGCCAAAACATAACCATCTGCTCCATATAGTCTCTCATCTGCATTTTTAGCTTTGTGGTAAGGCACATCTATTAAATCGAAAAATTCAATTGAGTATCGAGCCATATCCCAAAACTTATCCCTTGAGCGATAATCCTGAGCAGTTAAATCTGAGTGCGGGTTAGCATATCCAAAATACCATTCTGTGCCCCACGCACCGGCGGTTAATGCTCCCCACAAACCATTCATTCTGGCATCATTGTGTTCTGGATTCATATTATCTGGCATGAGGGCGTGCTGAGCATCTCCTGGTTCATCTACAGCAATTGCCCACGGACCGTTTACAACAGGCCAATCTCGCAAACGAACAACTTCATCATGTACGGTATGGAAGTCTCTATGATGAGTTTGCACAGAAGCCCCCGTATAATGGCTATCAGCGCCGGTTAAATCCTTATAGTCAATTCCATTATGAATCACGACATGGTGATTATATGGGTCGTGTTCTTTAAAATATCTAGCCATAGCGATTCGCTCATTCGTCCCTTGTGGCATAGATGGGTGGTTGTTAATCCACTCACCATTTTCTTCTCCTAGATTCCAATTAAGCGCGAGGTGATGACCAAAGCGGGCAATGAGCTCTCTGTAATATAACTTACGTTGTACTCCCGTACCGCCGCCATCTAATAACCCCTGATTTTCCATTTCTTGCGTTTTAAAATGTAAAAATAAACCCAATTTTTGTGCATGCTCAAAAACAATTTCCCATTGAGCTAATTTAGAAACATCAAACCTGTCATAGGTGTCGTAGTCAACATAGGGGAATACATTTTGGTCATCGCCAATAATATTCAAGGTTAAAAATGAAACCGCGTTCAAGCCTTTATGATGAAGGTAATTTAATGCACCTATAATGGCCTTACCTTTACCCTGTTGCCATGTTGGATCTTGCTTATTCCAATCTTTGAGATGCGCTTCCCAAGTTTTTACGAGATGATCTTTATGACCATCATTATGAAATGTGCCATCGAAATCAGCATAGGCCAAAAAATTTTCAGGCGCATCTGGACCCGCTTTAATAAAATACTTTTTTGTTTCAGCAAAACGCAAATAAGGCTGTTTAATATATTCTAAGCGGCCTGCCGCACGGAAATCAGGCAAAGATTTATTGGTTTCTGATATTTTAAAGATGCCTTTTTTATTATCCATAAAGCCAGCAGAAACCCCAGAATCTGGTTTATCAGAAATAGCTACCCAACGATTTTTTCTAAAACTAGCATGCCATTGCCACTGCCCTGTTTGATTGGGCGTAAAATGAACTCTCCATTTATTACCCGCAGTTGCAGAAGTATTTTCAGCATTTCCATCTGCAGCAAAGTAGCCCGGAACCAAAAAACTATCGCCACTTTCAGTATGAATGAATTCAACATTCAACCTATAATTAAGAAAAGGATTATTTTTGTCCGCTTCACTCGTTTCTGGGCCATCGAATGTTAAAGTGAGTTTGTGCCACTTGCGTTGCTCACCGGATAACTCAGCGCTAGAGTAAACATCAGCATAAACAGCACCACCCCATGTACACCCGAGCAAAAATAGACTAGCAATAGTGCTTAATAACCTGTGCCCTTTTATCCATCTCGTTTTCATTTTTATTCCCCAATCGTTAAACTAAGCAATGAATACATTAACTTACTTAAAATATGTTAACAAAAAGTATACCTGCGAAGTTTTGTATACCCTAGTTACAAAACGTAAATAAAAGTTAACTCAGTTTATCTATACACATGAATACGACTAATGTCCGCTTGCTGGTTGCATAATTAAACCAACAAGCATCAGCTCAGTTAATTGTTGATATTGCGCTAGGGGCTGATCTTTATTTACAGTTTTTGCTAAGGCAAAAGCTGAAGTAGAAATAACGAGAGTCCTAAATAATTAAGCAAGCTAGCTTAAAATTTACGGTAAGAGGAATTGAGTGGTTAAACATTAAGTGAAATACAATTAATCAAAAACCTAAATTAATGCTGGTTTTGATGGCAAGTGAAACGATAAAAAATCATGCAACCTAAGTAACCCTAGTTTAGGTTAAGTTCTATAACCCCTATCTCAAGTTGCATATCACTATTAGCTGAGCTTTAAATTTGTCTTTATGGTTGCCATAAACTGGTTAAACCGTTCAGCTAACGTATGTTCATCAAAATCTTTAAGCTCTCCTGCATCAAAAAATGTACCATGACATGAAGGGCAATATTCATATTGAATATGAAACTGATCTTTATCTATCATCACTGTCATAGGTATTTGGCACTTCGGGCAATCAATCTCTGTTTTTTGATTAAATTTAGCACCTTTCTCTGCATCACCTATATCTAAGGCATCTGCACCGCCAATTGCTTTTAACTGATCTTTTTCAGCAAAGTCAAACCAAAAACCTTGGCAGCCAGAGCATCTATCGACTTCTATTCCCTGATATGTAATAGCGTTAAAGCTCTGATGACATTTTGGACAATCCATAAAAACTCCTTTATTTTTGAATCTATACCGCAAATCTAAATTGATTAATGACGCCTACCAAGCTTATTTAAAGCCTTTTTAGCACTCGCCTTAATCGAGCTTGCTCCGTGGTTGTTAAACTATCAGGAGCCAGCAATAAAAACCTATATTTGTGCGACTGTAAAGGCAAGTTAGAACGCACAAAAGACAATAAAAAATAACTACGCCAATAAAAACAGGGATTTTTAAATTCGTAACTCTCTTGCTCAATTATTATTGTGAAATTGTCCGTAATAATAAATTGTTTTGGCAATTTAATGCTCTGTTTAGAAACAGATAAGAAAATGACCAAAGTGGTGAGCATAAACAAAAGCAAAGCGAGCCAAATAAGTTCGCTGCCTTGCATAATAAATCCATAAGCTATAACGAATCCCATCAGACACTGAAAGCTAAAAAATAACTTTAACCAAAGGTCACTCGGCTTAGGTTCAAAACGATACACTGTCGTCGTTAAACTAATGCGCCGTTTAGTTTATGGATTTTTTTGATCAACTGAGTTAAAGCTTCATTTGGGCATTCTTCATGGCCCATAAACCAAGCAAATAGCACAGGATCATCACCATCCAACAGTACTTGAAATAAGTCTTTTTCAGCTTGCGGTAAATCCGCATAGTGGTTTTCAACAAATGGCATCAATATAACATCGAGCTCAAGCATGCCTCTTCGACATGCCCATTTTATTCTTGATATGTTTTCCATTAATTTCTCAATTTAATTTATTGTCAAAATTATAAATATGATTATAGGTTTCAATTCAGCAAATTTGCTACAATCTCGCCATCGATTGAATTACCTAACAAATAACATGACACATTCTATACAAGCTCAACTAGTAAAACTAGAAAATTGGCAAGCAATTAGTGTTTCAGGTGATGACACCAACAAATATTTAAACAGCCAAGTCACTTGCGATCTCGCTAGCTTAGCAGACACTCAAGCAAGCTTTGGCTGTCATTGTGACGCAAAAGGCAAGTTATGGTCACAGTTTTATTTAATCCCGACGAACGGTGAAACTTTATTGTTCCAACACAAAACAACTTTAGCGAAATCAGCAACAGAGCTAAGCAAGTTTGGTGTCTTCTCAAAAGTAAATATTAAAGCAGAATCGGAAAATTACGAATTTTATGCAGTGATAGGCGATATTTCTAATTTAGTTGAAACAGAATTAAATCAAACTAAAGCATTAGAAACAGGCTTTTTATGTAAACTGTCTGATGGCTTACAGCTTTATGTAAAATCGAAAGCTGAGCAAATTGAACCTATACTAACGAATTTAAATTCTGCTGACGAAAGTTTATTTACTCAACAATTAAGCTTAAAAGTTTTACCTTTTATAACTGAACAGCACATTTCAGAGTTCGTCCCTCAAATGCTTAATTCTCATGCGATTGGTGGCATCAGCTTCAAAAAAGGCTGCTACATGGGCCAAGAAACGGTCGCAAGAATGCGCTATTTAGGTAAAAATAAAAGAGCTTGCTTTGCATTTACGGCAGAAGCATCAAGTCAAATAGAGATTGGTAATACGATAGAAGTAGAAACCGATTCAAGCTGGCGAAGAGTCGGCCAAATTATTCAAGTAACGACACATGATAACAGCGCTGCTGGGTTAGCTGTACTTGCATCTGATATAGAGATTGGAGCGAAATACAGAGTTAAAGAATCTCCAGATACTTGTGTTATTATTCAAGCATTACCTTATTCACTGGATTATTAGGAAACAAAATGAATATAGAAAAAGATAGCGTCATCACAATGCACTACATAGTAAAAAATAGTCACGGTGAAGAAATCGACAGCTCGAGAGACGGCGAGCCGATGACATTTTTACACGGTCAAGGCTTTTTAATCAGTGGCTTAGAGAATGAATTAACAGGTAAAACTGTTGGTGATAAATTTGAGTGTAAAATTGAAGCTGCTGACGCTTATGGTGTTTACCATGACGAATTAGTACAAGCTTTACCTATTAGCGTTTTCGATGCAATTGAAGAAATTCATGAAGGCATGCAATTAAGAGCTAGCACAGATCAAGGTGAACAATCTGTAATCATCACTGAGATCACAGATGAAACCGTAACTGTAGACGGCAACCACCCGCTAGCAGGCGTCGATTTAGAGTTTAATGTTGAAATTATTGCTGTCAGAGCGGCAACTGAAGAAGAATTAGCTCACGGTCATGTCCATGCTGAAGGCGGTTGTGGCAGCCATCATCACCACGAAGATGATTGCTGTGATGGCGATCATAAACACTAATTGAGTGCTTATGGTCTAATTAACTTGAGCACTGGCTAGTTAACGAGCTAGTCAGCTAGCTCGTTAATTTTGTCCTAATACGTTACAAGGACCATTATCTCCCCTACCAAGCAATTTTATTGCCATCCCAATTAAGCAAAGCCCCAGAATCTTCCAAGCTTAATAAATTAAATACCCTGTCTATCCGCTCAGCAGTCAAAGTACCTGCATATAATTTATCCGGCTTAATATTTTGTTGAAAAGGTAAACTCAATTTAGTATCTGTGGTGCCTGGGTGTAGACTCGCTACTGCATGTAATGGAAATTTTCTCTGCCATTCTATCGCAAGGTTTTTTAGCCACATATTAAGAGCCGCTTTACTCATCCTATAACTATGCCAGCCGCCTAAGTGATTATCTGAAATACTGCTAACTCGAGCAGACAAGCAAATAAATTTAGCAGGCTTGTGCTTGTTTAATACTAGATTTAAAACCTGACTTAAATGAATTTGGACTAATAAATTAGCCTGCAAGTTACACATAAAATTATCTATTGAAAATTGAGTTAAACTTTTTTCAGGTTTAATTAAATTATCATGTAAAAAGCCACTACAACAAATCGTCCAATCGGGAGACACTTGATTGTCTTTTAAAAGCTGTACCAAGATATTTTTTTGGTCTGGTTGAGATAAATCACACTTTAAAACAAGATCTTGAGATCTGACGTCATAAGATATCGGAGCTCGAGAAACTAGTACAAATAGACAATCTGGGTAGCGATCTCGCCAATAAAGGTACAAAGAAGCAGCTATATCGCTGCCGGCTGAGCTAATTAATATACAATCGAGTGGTTTCATCTGGTATCAACTTATCTTTTTAGACTTTACGTTTGAAACACGGATCTAGATCGACTAACGGATTAAGACACAGTAAACTAAGCAGTTATTAAGTTCAGTAAACAGAAGTAGCAAATGACAAGACAAATTGTGTTAGCAACAGGTAACAAAGGTAAGGTAAAAGAGCTCAATCAAATGCTAAAAAACTTTGAATACGAAGTAAAAGCACAAAGTGAGTTTAACGTTCCTGATGTAGCAGAAACAGGTTTAACTTTTGTTGAAAATGCACTAATAAAAGCAAGAAATGCATCAAAACATACAGGCTTGCCTGCAATAGCTGACGACTCAGGTATTGAAGTAGAATGTTTAAACGGCAAACCTGGCATATATTCAGCTCGTTACGCAGGTGAGAATGCGACAGATAAGCAAAACTTAGAAAAGCTATTATCTAACTTAGAAGGCGAAGAAAACCGCACAGCAAGATTCCAATGCGTTTTAGTTTATTTACAACATGAAAACGATCCAACACCAATTATATGCCAAGGCACTTGGACAGGTTCAATCACACACCAGCCCTCAGGTGAAAATGGCTTCGGCTACGATCCTATTTTTTGGTTAGAAGAGCAAGAATGCACTTCAGCCGATCTTCCAGCCGAGTTAAAGAATAAATTAAGCCACAGAGGCCAAGCCTTAGTCAAATTGATGCAGCAGTTCCAAAGCCAAAAAGTAAGAGTTTAACAATGGTATTGCCACCATTAAGCTTATATATACACATTCCATGGTGTATTGAAAAATGTCCTTACTGCGACTTCAACTCACATTCAATTAAATCAAATATACCTGAATCAGAGTACATCAGCTGTTTATTAGATGATTTATCCCAAGATGCTCACTTGGCACAAAATAGAGAAATTGAAACTATTTTCTTTGGTGGCGGTACGCCAAGTGTTTTCAGTGCCGAAGGGATTAAAACCATCATTGATGGGGTAAAACACAGGCTCAAATTAAGTGAAAATTGCGAAATTACACTAGAAGCAAATCCAGGTACGTTCGAAATAGATAAATTCACGGGTTTTAAATCGGCTGGCGTAAACCGCTTCTCTATAGGTGTTCAGAGCCTGCAAAACGAAAAGTTAACTAGCCTAGGTCGAGTTCACCAAGCCGATGAAGCAATAAAAGCAGCTAAAGTAGCGAGCGCACTCAAGTTAAACTCGTTTAATTTAGACTTAATGCATGGCTTACCGGACCAAAGCATAGAAGATGCACTGAGCGATTTATCCCAAGCAATTGCGCTTTCCCCACCTCATTTATCTTGGTATCAATTAACCATAGAAGAAAACACTTTATTTGCTTCTAAACCTCCAACCTTGCCTCAAGATACAACTCTATGGTCTATTCAAGAGCAAGGACAAAAATTACTATCTGAGCATGGCTACGAGCAATACGAAATTAGTGGCTATGCCAAAAAAGGTCATCAATGCCAGCACAATTTAAACTACTGGCGCTTTGGTGATTACTTAGCAATTGGCTGTGGTGCACATGGTAAAATTACTTTAGCCGATGAGGACAAAATAATTCGCTATGAAAAAATTAAACATCCAAAAGGTTATTTAGATTTAACTCAAAATTACACTTACAAACAACACCAAGTCAGCCAAGACGATTTACCATTCGAATTTTTTATGAATCGATTCCGCCTAATGGAAGCTTGTCCAATCAACGAGTTCGAGCAATATACAGGTTTAAGCATTAGCACAATTGAGCCAGCTATAACCAGAGCAAAACAGCTAGGTTTTATAGAAGAAAGTGTGAACAACTGGCAAGTTACAGCAAAAGGTCATTTATACTTAAATGATTTACTTGAACTGTTTGTTTAGCGATATAGGAGCAAATTAAATTGATTAGTCGATTGATATTAGCGTGTTTTTGTCTGATAGCTTTAAACGCATGTAAAAATACCCCTGAAGAAAACAAAGCTGAGGTATTTTTAAAACAAGAAGTAAAACTGAAACTGTCAGATTATTTAATGACCTATGCTCTTCACCAAGAATTTGATAAATTGCTGGGCTACTACGCTCAAGACGCACAGCTGATTAATGTCATTAAAGGAGATAAGGCTAAAGGTATTAAGCAAATAAAAAATTACTTTAATTGGGAAGATAAAAAGCTAACCTACCAGCGCTCGGAAAGTGCATTTGTTGTCGAAAATATTTGGATAGATGGCTTAAATGCAACTGTAGTTGGATATTTAATGCCATTTGAATATGATGGGGTCGATTTAGGACCTTGGAAAACTGTGATGTTATTCGAGTTTGACCAAGAATTGAAAATCATCAAACAAACGGATTATATTAACTACACACCTAAAGCTATGTTTAATAATAGTCCTAACTCTAACTTGGATATAAAAGTACCAAGCTATCTAATCAAAAGCTCAGCGATAATAAATGCTAACTAACCTGACCTAGAGGTCAGAAGTTAACTAAGAGTCAGGCAATAAAGCATTAACTTGTAATTCGACTAATCTGAGAATAAGGTGAAACTGTGTTGAGAGAGCTACTTGCTTGGGGATGTATTTAACTCGACGGAAAATAATTTAGTATTTAATACCAATCAATGAGGACGAATTAATCGTCCTCTGGAAAGTCTTCTTTTTCATCCATTCGATTAGATTTACTTGAGCTATGAGCCCAAAAAAGTTGCAGGCCAAGTAATAAAACGAGTCCCAGCAAGATAATTGCAAAATAACTATTCGAGCCTTCTTCAACACTAGATAAAAAGTATGAAAGGCCGACTGGCAACAAAACGACTAAACCTAGAGTAAGCCAAAATCCAAATGAGGATTCGACTATAGGTTGTCCGTTTTGATTTTTCTTTTCGCTCATTGTGAGATCCTGCTCAGTATTGAGAGGTTGAGCTATACCGACATCCTCTTGTATGGTGCCAACGTTGACTTGCCCAAACCAATTTACGTGCTTCATAATAATACCGTTACTATACCGAAAATATTGAATAAAAGAAAAGTTAGTCGACTAATTTATTGAATTAGCATCTAATTAGTGACTTTTCTCACCAAACGAAACAAAGTATTTGTGCCTTTTGGTCTTTGGCTGTTTGTGCCTTCCTTAAACTGTACTCCCCAAACCATATTCACTTTTTCTAAATTAAACACTGGCGTGCTTGTCCAATAGGTTTGATTCTTAGTACTCGCAAATAAATTAATATTTGTCGCAGGCTCGGCACACTGCCTTTCAATTAACCCCATTAACTCTTTTACATTGGGTAAACGCCAATCAGAATGACTCGCATATTGAGATTCAGCAGCAAACTTAACCGCATCAATCCATACCGCACTTTTTGCAGTCCCAGTACAAGTCATGCTGTTACTCGACCATACCTCACCATAATTACAACGAGACCACATTAAGCCAGTTAAACCATCTGTCACTACACCGTTAACATCATCTAAAATATAATTAGATTCTGTTATTGAAGGCGCAATTGAATCCGTACAAAACGCTAAAGCATTCTGATTCATCAATGTTGAAATTAAGCTAAAAGAAACCGCAAGCTTATAATTTTTAAACTTTTTCATTTTTACCTCACCAGTAAAATGGCGCCAGCCAATAACTTACTATGTGCATGTTCATCACCTGTTGATAAATTTACCGCCCAAGCGTTTGGTGTTTCTGGACTTTCACTATCGTTTACGCCAAATAAGCTAGATTCACTGGTCCAATATGGCGTGCTTGCTTTGGCATGATTAGACCAAATTTGAAAGTTATTCGCCCCCAACGCCAATTTATCGTCATCGTTCGCATAGTTTAAAATTGATACAAGCTCATTCACTGTTGGCAAACGCCAATCATTGCCGCCGCACATTCCAACAGAGTTTATATACTCTATGTAGGATGCTGTACTGCAAGCGGTTAGAGAAGTATCCGTAAAGCATGCCGCACTATTAGAAGTTTGACTTCCGGAGAACCCACCATTAAATTCAGATTCGTCAAACCAACTAAAAGTATGAGTATGCGCTCTAATACCACTTGTGGTTTTTATTTCCCAAATTAATCCGGTGACATTATCTCGTACGCAAGTTGGAGTACTGGTAAAATCTTCCTCACCATTTTGATTTAACAAGGTAAAATCAAAGCCTAGCTCCCCGCCCCCTTCTTTCGCCAATTCGGCATTTAATGCTGCAGAATCTCGTCCAATTTCGGCATCTTGTCTAGGTAAATTAGTCTGACCACAGTTGACTAAATTGCTGGTTTCATTAGCACAATTAGTTATACCTGTATCATTCATGCCATCAAAAATACCGATAGGTAATACAGTCACACTAACGAAATCATTATAAGAAATGCCACTGACTACATCCGTCGCCGTAAATTTCAATTCAAACAAAGTCTTGGAATCAACTGAAGGTGCGTTAAACTGCAGCGCCAGGCTGTCTGTTACATCTAAATCCAGCCTAGTTTCCGAATCAGACTGCAGCCAAGCATATTCAATATTATCACTGCGAGACACCTCTCCAATTAAATTCACTAACTGCCCGGTATAAACTGTTTGAGCATCGCCAGCATCGATTGTCAGTGAAGTTAAGCTCGCAGGTAAAATATCAATAAATAACGGGCTCGATGTCACTGTTTTGCCATTCATGTCAGTAACAGATAAAGTAAAAGTTAAACTCGCCGTTTTATCGGATTTATTAATAAATTGGTTTTCTCCCACTATATATAATGCGGGGAAACTTACCTCTGCGGTATCAAATTGAGTTAAAACACCATTACTCGGAATCCCATCAACTGCGGCATTAGGCGTAACATAAATAATAGCACTAGCAACGTTCTGGCCATCTTGAGCATCTATCCACTCGGATTGAAAACTAAAGCCTTTACCTGAATGCACAACTTGATCTTTGTCATCTATTTCAAAACTAATAATTTCAGGGTTAGTATTAGGCGCGAACACCTCAACTAGCATACTCGTTGAAGCCTGCTTCCCATCACTATCAATCACAATTAAGGTCAGTGTAATATTAGTATCAGTAATCACTGATTCCGGAATGCTAAGTTGCACCGTTTCAGTTGTTGTGTCTGATAATTCCTCTTGGAACAAAGCCGGTTGAGCTGACCAAATATAAGTATAAGTATCATCTTCTCCACGAACAGAGCTAACAATGTCAATTTGTTCAGTTCCGACAGGTATCCGAATATTTTGTCCTAATTTACCTGTGCTGCCGATGGCTACTTTTAGCTCTACATCTTCAGATGTCTCACTCTCTGAACTCAATGAACCAGAGCAAGCGGCAAGATTTAGTAAACATAACAGACCCACTGCAGACAAAAATTGCCGCAGATTCAAAATATGAAAAAAATTAAAACTAAAATACATAGTGAATACCGTCAATAAATTAACACTCGGATAAAAAACCAAGGTCTATAGACTTAACTCAGCAAATATCATTCCAACTAAATAATAAAACTATCGACTATACTCATTAAATTAAACTCAAAAAACTTGTACCTAGATTAATGATATAAGTTAAAAATTTTGCTAGTCTCAAATTATGATTAAAATCGCACAACACAATCTCCAACAAATAAACAAGTAATGGCTTTACTAGGTAAAAAATAAATGAGTCGTTTAATCAAACTTTTATTAGTAAACAGCCATGCTGAACATAGAGAAAGCATAGCCAAATTAGTCTTGGAAACTGAAGTATTTCAATTGGTTGAAGTACAAACAGGTGAACAAGCTATTAATGTGTTACGCGAACAAAGAATAGAATGCATCATTACCGATATAGATATTGACGGATTTGATGGTTGGCGGCTTGCGAGAATGGTTAGAGCTGGTATTTTTCAGTGTGATGCCCAAGTGCCTATTATTATCATTGCTTCTACTTGGTGTGAACATATAGCAGAAACCACTGCCAGAGAATTTACCGTCAACCGACTACTCTCCTTTGAAGAAAAACATAAATTACCCTCAATTTTAGCTGACGCCCTTTCTTCCAAAATAGAGCACTCAAGCAAAGTACCATTACTTGTCATAGAAGATAATGAAGAAATCCAAGAAATTGTTAGCCGCATTCTAGGTAATAGATTTGAAATAGAACTCGCAAGCAATGGAGAAGACGGTTTTAAACTCTGGCTAGAAAAAAGACATCAAATTGTTTTACTCGATGTTATGCTGCCGGGTATTTCAGGTGAAGAAGTACTCACAAAGATATTGAACGAAAGTGCTTCACAAGCCGTCATCATAATGACAGCCCACGGCACTATGGAAATGGCAGAAAAGCTGATTATTCAAGGCGCTGCAGATTTCATCACTAAACCTTTTAGAGCAGAACCACTGCGCAGGGTTTGTGAGATTGCTTCACGTCGCGAAGACTTTATGATCAGCAATAAACAATTTGCAGATAAAGTAAAAAGTCTGAGAGAAAAAGAGCTCGAATACAAAAAAATCTCTGAAGCACACCAACAGTTATTAGACAGCATGACAACGGCTGTTTTAGAACTCAATGAGCTTGGCAAGATTCACTTTTACAATAAAGCCTGGGCTGAGCTAACTGGCTATACCGAATCAGAAATAGAAAATAAAGACTTTCTGCACTTTATCTGCCCAGAATTTGAACAAGAGCATAATTTAGTTGAAGATACGATTAAGGATTTATTCAATAACACGATTTCTCAGTGCACGTTAGAATTTAAAATTAAACATAAAAAAAACCTAGATATATGGATGGAAGCTAGGCTAAGTGCCGCAAAGCAAAATGATGGCTCGACCTTTATCACTTTAACGTTAGACGATATCACCAAACGAAAAACGATTGAAACTAAGCTTGAACACTTAGCACTTCACGACACCTTAACTAACTTACACAATCGCTACTACTTTGATACAGAGCTAAGCCGCCTAACCCATTTATCAAATAGAGGTGAAGGTCCTCACGCTTTACTCTACATAGACTTAGATCACTTTAAAATTATTAATGATTCTCAAGGTCATCACCAAGGTGACATTGTTTTAAAAGAAGTATCCAAAACCATTAAATCTAGATTACGGAAGTCTGATCTGCTTTGCCGTATTGGCGGAGATGAATTTGCTGTTTTAGTCACTTTCACCAGTTTAACTCAAGCCAAAGAACTAGCTGACGAGATTTGCGAGGTCGTAAAACTAGGTCACTATCAATTTGACGGTCAAGTATATAAATTAAGCTGTAGTATAGGTGTAACTAGCATTAACGGCGAAGCTGAGAGCGCTCATGAATACCTAAAACAATCCGATATCGCATTATATGTCGCTAAACACAAAGGCCGCGATCTGGTTCATATATATTCAGATACAGATAAAGACAGTGAAAAGCTTCGCGACACTATAGAGTGGATACATGAACTGCAACAAGCTATAGCCAATGATAATATAGTGCTGCATTTTCAACCTGTGATGAAAATAAAAGATTATAGTTTTGCTTACTTTGAAGCACTCGTTAGGCTCAATATCAATGGTGAATTAGTTTACCCAAACAGCTTTATTCCGGCATTAGAAAGAGCTGAAGATATAAAACTACTAGATCATCAAGTAGTTGCTAAATCAATCAGTATGCTCGCTGAATACCCAGATCTAAAAAGAATAGCAATAAACCTATCTGCCCATGCTTTTAGTGACGAAAAGCTGAGCCCTTTAATCTCGCAAAAAATCCAGCAATACCAAGTTGATCCTAAGCGAATTATTTTTGAGCTAACCGAAAGTGCCAGTTTAACCAACCTTTCCGCAACTATGCGTATGATAAAAGAATTGAATCAACTGGGTTGTGGCTTTTCAATCGATGATTTTGGCACTGGCTTTAGTACTTTTAGTTACTTAAAACAATTACCCGCTAAAAGCGTAAAAATTGATGGCTCTTTCGTTCAAGATATGAAGAGCGACCCAATCGATGTCGCTTTAGTTAGAGCGATTAAAGACATAGCCCAATCACTTGGCAAAGTATCTGTCGCTGAATTTGTGGAAGATAGAGAAACATTGGAGATGTTAGCAGAAATAGGCGTCGACTATGCTCAAGGTTATTACATAGCTAAACCTCAGCCAATAGAAACAGCATTAAAGCTAAAATGTTTACCTAAGCCTAAAACATAGCGCCAAATCGATATAAATTGAGAGTATCAGAGCCATCAAAGACAGTTCAATTCTAGGCCTGTCAACACAAAGTGTAGGCTCCCAAGGTAAACGTTGTTCTAGAGCTAAATCAATATAAATTGCGAGTATCAGAGCCATCACAGACAGCTCAATTCAAGGCGTATCATTGCAGGAATGTAGGCACCTTTAAAAATGATACAACACAGAAGTGAGCTGTCTGTGAGGCTCCTGAAAGGCTGGGCTAAAAGCCATTTATTCTGCGTTAAGTTGGCTTGGCATAGAACCACTATGCCTGTGCCAACTTGCCTTGCCTAAATGGCTTTTATCTCCAGCTGATTATCACTATTTATATTGATTTAGCTCTATATAACGCATACCTCAGATGAATACCAAACAAGTAGCATTACATGCCTTTGATAAGGGTTAAAGCCTGATTAAGATAACCACAAATACATAAGTACAATATTTGAAATAAACATACCTATACTCACCATTTTCCAAAATTGCAGCGGGTCTCGCTCAACTAAAGGCTTAAACTCATGCTTACTCATTAAATCTTGATTAGGCGTTGATAAATCGGCTAAAAATTCAGAAAATGCTTGATGTCTAGTAGCTGGGTTTGGACTACATGCTCGCTCTAGAGCAACATCAATCCATTTTGGCGTATCAGCCCTAACCAAACTCATCGATTTATATTGCCAATAATTAAAATTCTGTGGAATGTTATTGCGTAAATTACCCAGCTCAAACGGTAACTTCCCGCAATACAGCTCGTAAAACATCACCCCAATTGAGTATAAATCAGATTGAAAGGTGCCTTTTTTCCCCATTAAATATTCAGGCGCAATATAATCAACTGAGCCGACAGGACAAGACTCTTTAAATGGTGTGCTTATTTCTTCTAAACCTTCAACCGAAACTGTCCCGAAATCGATAACCTTAATCTGCCCGTATTTATCAATAATGACATTTTCTGGTTTTAAGTCTCTATGCACCATGCCATTACGCTGAAAATAGCGCATGGCTTGTATCACTTCTTGAATAATTTTTCTGACTTCGTCTAAAGAAGGTGATGGATTATCGGCTATCCACTGGCGTAAATTTTGTCCACCTAAATACTCACATAAGTGGTACATAAATGGACTTTCTTCTGGCCTTGGATAGATATGCATAATATTTCGGTGAGAAAGTCGCTTGCCAATCCACTCTTCACGCAAGAATCCATCTAGATATTCAGGGTCTTCTCGGTAGTATGCCGACGGCATTTTAAGCGCATATTGCTTACCCTCATTATCTTCAACCAAAAATACATGGCTGCGAGTACCGCTAAACAGCACTCTAACGACATTAAAACCATCGATGTTTTGTCCAACTTCTAACACTGGCGGGATAACCAATTTAGATAAACGTCTATGCGCCTCATTCACATCTTCGTGTGGAAGTTTTTCTATCTGAATAAGCACACAGGAAACGTTATCATCACTACCATTTGCTAAAGCTAACTCAACTAGCTTCTCTGCGGCTTCGTTAAGATCTTTGGTTTCCTCGATATACTGCTTTACTAGCTTTAAATCGATAAATTCATGAAAACCATCTGTAGTAAGCATGTAAATATCATCAAGTTTCAAATCTAGAGTTTGATAATCGACTTCTAAATGGCTATCTATCCCCATAGCTCGGGTTAAAAAAGCCTCTTTTCTCGATGGATGAACATGATCTCTGGTAACACAAATAACGTCATCACCATCTAACTTATATAGTCGGCTATCACCCACATGAAAAATATGTGCGGTACAAGATTTAATAACCATAGCCGTAAAAGTACAAACTAAACTATCTTCTTCAGTTCTGTGGTTTTTATTGTATAACCAAGAATTTAAAGCAGTTAAAACCCTTGCCGATGCTTTATTGACACTCCAAGTATCGGGTGTCGAATAATAATCAGATAAAAATTGAGTCACGCAAAGCTGGCTCGCTTCATGCGATTTTTTACTACTGCTAACTCCATCTGCAAGGGCAACAGCAACCCCTTTGTGATCTAAAACTAGTCCTTTAGGGGTTTGCGCAGCAAAAGCGTCTTGGTTAATAGGCTTAACACCAGCAACACTTTGTCCACCAATTTTGACCTTTAATTGAGGTTTCATATTTTATCTCTGATTGATAATTAACAGTCTTTACGGTCGTCAATGTAAATTTGTATCGAATTTAGCTATTGTATAAATTAATCAGGAGATTTAAATAAAAAAATCCTCTATTCTTAAACACATGAGCTAACTGCATATTAATATATACAGAGTTCAAAATAATTTCAGCAAGAGTTTTAACCAGCCTGAACCCGGGATAACTAGTTAAAACTGACTATATTACACATGCATCGGCCCAAACTGGGAAATAATAGATAATGTGGCTAGCAAGGATATCTAATTATGACAGGCGATCTCTTTTATAAAAAACTCACTCAAATACTAAGAGAAATACATCAAAGCAACCACTTTACGGATATTTTCCCTAAGCTTGAAAACGAAATTTTAAGCTTATTCGAATGCGAACGAATGACAGTTTATCAGCGAAATAAAAACAGCTACGATATTGTCTCTCGTTATAAATCGGGTAATGAGCTGAAAGAAATTAGAGTCCCAATTGGACCTCAATCAATTGCCGGTTATGTCGCGTTTTCAAAAAAGCCATTAATCATAGAAGACGCTTATGACGCTGACGCACTCAGAGCAATACATCCAAAGTTAAAATTTGCAGCCCGTTTCGATCAGCAAAGTAATTTCAAAACGAGAAATATGCTCGCAATGCCGATTGTCGCAAATGACGTTTTACTCGGTATTATCCAGCTCATCAATCATAAAGATAAGTATGTTTTCGACGACGAAGATTTAGTCAGAGCTGAAGAGCTTGCTAGCTTTATCGGCCAAAAGTTTAGGTATGAACTAGGTGGCACTAAAACACCATTTGAATATCTAGTCCACAGTCAGCTCATTAGTGAAACAACCTTATCTAAACTAGAAATCCAAGCCAAAGATTATAGTGAAGTCATTCGAAGTCTAATAGAAGATTCGAAACTCAAAACTAAAGATATCGCTAAGTCTCTAGAGGTATATTACCAAGTTAAAAGCGTGACGGCCGATACTCCACTACAAGAACACCCAGCCAATCAACAATTAAATCCTCAGTACAGGCGCAAAAATCTAGTGACGATTTTAGCTAATCCTGAAATGGATCCGATTGTCGTCATGGCCCAACCGACCAATGCAACTTTATTACTCGAAGTAGAAAGCGCCACAGGGCTAAATAATTATGAACTTTGCGTAGGCTTGCCAGATGATATTCTTAAATTAATTGGTGGTAATCAGGGGCAAGAAAGTAATCCCGGTGAGTTAGGTGAAATACTAGATGAAATAGAAGAAAGTGTCGAAGATGCTGAAATATCCGACGACGAAGCACCAAACGAAGAAGCACCTGCTGTTGTCAGGCTAGTCAATAAAATTTTACAAGATGCGAAACGACTCGATGTATCAGACATTCACATTGATCCGAGTAAAGGAAAATCCCCGACCAAAGTCAGAATGAGAATAGATGGGGTCTGTCAGGACGTAATCCAGATACCGCCGTCACATCATGCAGCAACCGTTGCCAGAATAAAAATCATGGCAAGATTAGACATTGCAGAAAAGCGTCTGCCACAAGATGGTAAGTTTTCAGTTAAAATAGCTGGTAACCTAGTTGAAGTCAGGGTTGCGACCATACCGACTGTGTTTGGCGAAGGGGTCGTCATGCGAGTTTTAGCCTCAGGTGGTGCTTTACCATTTGAAGCATTAAATTTGTCGCCTCGAAATAACGACACTTTGCTCGAAATGATAAAGCATCCGCACGGCATCATCCTTGTAGTTGGCCCGACAGGTTCAGGGAAAACGACAACCTTGCATGCGGTATTAGGCAAGCTAAACACACCGGACAAGAAAATTTGGACGGCGGAAGATCCAGTAGAAATAACCCAACCCGGTCTACAACAAGTTCAAATGAATAACAAAATCGGCTTTGATTTTAAAACCGCACTTAGAGCATTTTTGCGGGCCGATCCAGATATTATTCTAATTGGTGAAATGCGAGATAAAGAAACAGCGCATGCTGGGGTTGAAGCTTCGTTAACCGGTCACATGGTTATGTCGACCTTACACACGAACTCAGCGCCTGAAACAATTACTCGATTATTAGACCTAGGATTAGATCCGATTAATTTTTCTGATGCCTGTGTCGGAATTTTAGCCCAAAGATTGATCCGAACTCTATGTAAAAACTGTAAAACCAGTTATAAAGCTAGCGACGATGAAATCAATTTTCTCAAAAGACAATACGGAGAAAGTTACTTTAGAGAACTGAACATAGATGAAACTGAGATAAAACTGCATAAAGCAGCAGGCTGTGATAGCTGTGCCCATACTGGTTATAAAGGTAGAACGGGCGTACATGAGCTATTGAAGATGACACCAAAATTAAGGCAACTTATCTACAAACAGTCATCTCTTGCAGAGCTAAAAGCGCAATCAATAGCCGATGGTATGCGGACTCTAGCTCAAGATGGGATTTATAAAGTCTTAGAAGGACAAACAGATTTCCATCAATTACAGCAACTTACCGCGAGCGAAGACTAAAAAATAGGTACCAGAGTAAATATATCAAGAAAATTTGATAAACCCTGCTATAACAGGGTTTATCAAGCTAAATCTTAAATGATATATTTGCACGGAATAACGTGTAAGAAACTGTGCTTAAAAAATCAGACCTTTTAATTCGATTTTATGGTATAACTTGCGCCCTTTTTTAATACCCAACAGTTTATCAATACTCTGGAGAATGAATGCCAACTTCTATGCCTGACATCGCCAACCAATCTTCTGCACAAACAGAAGGCATTTTGGATTGGGTTGGAATGAGTGAAATTGAAATTCCTCTAATGATTACTGCGAAAGGCGAACCTGAACGCCCAGTCAGTGCAAAAGTAGAAGCTTTTGTTAATTTAATGCAAGCTACAGCAAAAGGCATACATATGTCTCGCTTGTATTTATTGCTTGATCAATTATCAACTCAAGGCAGTTTAACAAAATCCAGTTTACTTGAATTGTTAGATAACTTTATTTCTAGCCATGAAGAATTAAGTGACAAAGCTTTTGTAAAGTTTAACTTCGATTACCATATGCGCCGAAAATCATTGATTAGTGGCAAGCAAGGGTGGAAAGCCTACCCAATCGAAATTAAAGGTTATTTTGTCGAAGGTGAAGCAACTATCGAAATGAAAGTTGACGTACCCTACTCTTCAACTTGTCCGTGTTCAGCTGCATTAGCAAGACAACTGATTCAAAAATCATTTAATACAAAATTTGCTGAGCAAGAGTTTGTATCTCAGCAAGAAGTTCATAAATGGTTAGGCACAACAGAAGGCATAGTTGCAACACCTCATAGCCAGAGAAGTATTGCTGAAATCAGAGTTAAATTAACCACTGAGGTTGAAGAGTTTCCAATCGGTGATCTAGTTGATTTAATCGAACAAGCACTTCAAACACCTGTACAAGCAGCAGTAAAGCGTGAAGATGAGCAAGAATTTGCACGTTTAAATGGACAAAATTTAATGTTCTGTGAAGATGCTGGTCGTCGTTTAAAACACGCATTAAATTTGATTCCAGGCTACTCTGATTTTTGGATTAGAGTAAACCACTACGAATCATTACATGCTCATGATGCAGTTAGTGTTTCAACTAAAGGTGTTGAAAACGGTTATAAAGCCTACTAAAACAAATTATTATTTAGTAAAAATGAATAAATATTCAACAAGAATGAATTTAATTTAAAATTTAGGTAATAAAATATTTTATATTTAAGATAGAAGATTTTACGGATTTATCCGAATATAGCGTCAAGTTATCCGAAGATGGATACAACTTGACAACAAATGCGGGCACCCTACTGGGTGTCTTCTTGTGTTTAATACACTGCATTTCGATTGATTTTTTTGCAATAAATCGTTATTGTACGAGGTTCTGTCGAAAAAATTAGTGAATGAATATACATAGTCAATGTTTATTTAGATTCCAGCATTTAAAACAGCTCAATCTAGTTAAAGAAAACTATGGGCCCCGGAGGTTTTGATGAAACTATATGACGTTAGCCAAGCTAAAGATAACTGCGGTTTTGGCCTGATCGCGCATATGGACGGTGAAGCGAGCCACAAGTTGGTTCGTACCGCAATTGGCGCTTTAGATCGAATGAAGCACCGAGGCGGTATCGCAGCGGATGGTAAAACAGGTGATGGTTGTGGTTTGCTTATGCAAAAACCTGATACTTTTTACCGAGCGATCGCAGATGAATTAAATTGGAAATTAGCGGCAAATTATGGTGTAGGTACTGTATTTTTAAGCCAAGATGCTGACAAAGCTGATGCTGCTCGTAAAATATTTGAAGAAGAGCTAGAGCGTGAAACGCTTACTGTTGTAGGCTGGCGTGTAATGCCAACTAACCCTGAGATATTGGGTGAAATTGCGGCTTCTCAATTACCTCGTTTTGAGCAAATATTCGTTAATGCCCCAACAGGTTGGAAAGAAATCGATTTAGAACGTCGTTTATACATAGCGCGTCGTCGTATCGAGAAGCGAATTAGTGAAGAAGACACAGATTTTTACATCGCAACACTATCAGGCTTAGTAACAGTATATAAAGGCTTAGTTATGCCTGCTGATTTACCTGAGTTTTATGCTGATCTTGCTGATTTAAGAATGCAATCTGCGATTTGTGTATTCCACCAAAGGTTCTCAACTAATACATCTCCGCGTTGGAAACTGGCACAACCTTTCCGTTTCCTAGCGCATAATGGTGAAATCAACACAATTAAAGCAAACCGTCAATGGGCTTTAGCGCGTACAAGTAAATTTGCTACGCCAATTTTACCTGACATGACAGATGCCGCACCATATGTTAATACCGATGGTTCTGATTCATCGTCATTAGACAACATGCTCGAGTTGTTACTTGCAGGTGGTATGGATTTATTCCGTGCAATGCGCTTATTAGTGCCGCCAGCTTGGCAAAACAACCCTGATATGTCACCAGAGTTAAAATCTTTCTATGAATTTAATTCACAGCACATGGAACCTTGGGATGGCCCTGCCGGTATCGTATTAACCAATGGTAAACATGTTGCATGTAACTTAGACAGAAATGGTCTTCGTCCTGCACGTTACGTTATTACTTCTAACCGTTTCATCACACTCGCTTCTGAAGTGGGTATTTGGGATTATTCACCAGATGAAGTTGTTGAAAAAGGACGCGTTGGTCCAGGTGAAATGCTTGCTGTTGACACTTCTACTGGTCAGTTATGGCGCAGTAATGAAATCGACCAAGATCTTAAAGACCGTCATCCATACCGTGAATGGTTAGATGAAAACGTTCAAAGATTAACACCTTTTGATCAGTGTGAAGCTGGCTTAATCGGTCAACGTAGCTTTGACGATGCTAAATTAGATGTTTTCCATAAATTATTTAATTACAGCTACGAAGAAATTGATCAAGTTGTAAAAGTATTATCGATTAATGGTCAAGAAGCGGTTGGCTCTATGGGTGATGATACACCTATGGCGGTATTATCGCGTAAACACAGAACGGTTTATGATTATTTCCGTCAAATGTTTGCTCAAGTAACCAATCCACCAATCGATCCATTACGTGAAAATCATGTAATGAGTCTACAAACTTGTATTGGTCGCGAGCAAAATGTTTTCTGTGAAACTACTAGCCATGCTAATCGTGTTTTATTTGAATCTCCTGTATTAATGTATACAGATATGGCGCAATTAAAATCTTTAGATGACACGCATTATGCATCTGAAACATTCAGCCTAAATTATGATCCAACTAAAGAGAAGCTAGCAGAAGCAATTCAAAGATTAACTAACGAAGCAATTGAAGCGATTAAATCTCGCAACGTAGTTATCGTTATGTTATCTGATAAAGATATCGCTAAGGGCACTTTACCAATCCCAGCAGCTATGGCAGTTGGTGCTTTACAGCAAAATTTACTAGACGCACAGTTACGTTGCGACAGTAATATTATTGTTGAAACAGCATCAGCAAGAGATCCGCATCATTTTGCAGTTCTAATTGGTTTAGGTGCGACAGCGGTTTACCCATATTTAGCTTACGAAACAATTGAACAGCTTGTTGAAAACAAAGCAGTTGCTTTAGATGCTCGTACTGCAATCAATAACTACCGTAAAGGTATCGGCAAAGGTTTATTTAAAATCATGTCGAAAATGGGTATTTCAACTATTGCGAGTTACCGTTGTTCACAATTATTTGAAGCCATTGGTATCAATGATGAAGTTATGCAATCTTGCTTCCGCGGTGTTGTTAGCCGTCTTCAAGGTGCAGATTTTGCAGATTTCGAACAAGACATTATCAACCTAGAACGTATTGCATGGTTACCACGTAAGAAAATGACACATGGTGGCTTATTAAAATTTGTTCACGGTGAAGAATATCACGCATATAACCCAGACGTTGTTGGTACATTACAAACAGCTGTTAAATCAGGCGACTATAGTGATTACCAAAAATTTGCTGACTTGGTTAACAAGCGTCCAATCGCGTCAATTCGTGATTTATTTAAATTAAAACAAACAAAAGCAATTAGCATAGATGAAGTAGAACCAGCGGAAAACTTATTCCCTCGTTTTGATACCGCAGCTATGTCAATTGGTGCATTGAGCCCTGAAGCGCATGAAGCATTAGCGATTGCAATGAACCGTCTAGGCGGTAACTCAAATTCAGGTGAAGGTGGTGAAGATCCAAAACGCTTTGGTACATTGAAAAATTCAAATATCAAGCAGGTTGCATCTGGTCGATTCGGCGTAACACCACATTACTTAGTCAATGCAAAAATTATTCAAATTAAAGTAGCACAAGGCGCTAAGCCTGGTGAAGGTGGTCAATTACCTGGTGATAAAGTTAATCCTTACATAGCGACACTTCGTTTCTCTGTACCGGGTGTAACTTTGATATCACCACCACCACATCACGATATTTACTCGATTGAAGATTTAGCTCAGCTAATTTTTGACTTGAAACAAGTTAATCCTGCTGCACTTATCTCAGTTAAATTAGTATCAGAACCAGGTGTAGGTACAATTGCAACAGGTGTTGCTAAAGCTTACGCAGATTTAATCACAGTTTCTGGTTACGACGGTGGTACAGCCGCAAGTCCATTAACGTCAGTTAAATATGCTGGTTCACCTTGGGAAATCGGGGTGGCAGAAACTCAACAAGCACTTGTTGAAAACAACTTACGTCACAAGGTTCGTCTACAAACAGATGGTGGCTTGAAAACGGGTCTAGATGTAATTAAAGCAGCACTTTTAGGTGCAGAAAGCTTTGGTTTCGGTACAGGCCCTATGGTTGTACTAGGTTGTAAATACCTACGTATCTGCCACTTAAATAACTGTGCTACTGGTGTTGCGACGCAAGACGAGAAATTACGTGAAAACAATTTCCACGGTTTACCAGAAATGTGTGAAAACTACTTTAAGTTTATCGCGCAAGAAGTTCGTGAAATAATGGCTAGCCTAGGTGTTGCTAAATTTAACGACTTAATTGGTAGAACGGATCTTCTAGAAGTATTAGAAGGCGAAACAGTTAGACAGTCTAAGTTAGATTTATCGCCGTTATTGTTTGATAACGTACCGGGTGCTGCAACTTCTCGTCACTGTACAGAAGCTAAAAACCCACCTTATGATGAAGCTGTATTAAACGCACAAATGCTTGCTGATTGTAAAACTGCGATCGAAAACAAGTCTGGCGGAGTATTCCGTTACCCTGTTTCAAACTTAGATCGTTCAGTTGGTGCGCTAGTCAGTGGTTACATTGCTCAACATCATGGAAACTTAGGCATGAACACTGCGCCTATCACAATTAATTTAAGTGGTAACGTAGGTCAAAGTTTCGGTGTTTGGAATGCAGGTGGCTTAAATCTAATCGTAACTGGTGATGCCAACGATTATGTAGGCAAAGGTATGGCTGGTGGTAAGCTTGTCGTTCGTCCACCTAAAGGCGTAAGCTACAAATCGCACGAGAGTGCAATTATAGGTAACACATGTTTATACGGTGCTACTGGTGGTAAATTATTTGCAGCTGGTCGTGCAGGTGAGCGTTTTGGTGTTCGTAACTCAGGTGCTACAGCCGTAGTTGAAGGTACAGGTGATAACTGTTGTGAATACATGACAGGTGGTATCATGGCTATCTTAGGCTCAGTTGGCGTTAACTTTGGTGCAGGTATGACAGGCGGTTTCGCTTATGTCCTTGACGAAAACGATGACCTAGCTGGCAAGCTAAATAAAGAGCTAATCGAAGCTTTAGGTTTCGAAGACAAAAATATCTTAATTGAACACCTACGTGGTCTAATTAACCAACACTTTGAAGAAACTGGTAGTGAGCGCGCTCAAGAAATTTTAGCGAACTTTAATGCTTACTTACCTAAGTTCAAGTTAATTAAACCGAAAGCAAACGACGTAAATAACTTACTTGGTCACATCAGCCGTTCATCTGATGAGCTAAGAGTTGAGATCAAGTAGGAGAAAGTAATGAGCAAAAATGTATATCAGTTCATGGACGTTGAACGTATTGATCCGCCGAAAAAGCCGATTGACACACGTAAAATTGAATTTGTTGAAATTTACGAGCCAATGAGTGATTCACAAGCAGCAGGTCAAGCTGACCGTTGCTTAGATTGTGGTAACCCATATTGTGAGTGGAAATGTCCAGTTCACAACTATATTCCACAATGGTTAGATTTAGCTAATCAAGGTCGAATTTGGGAAGCAGCTGAACTTTCACATCAAACAAACAGTTTACCTGAAGTATGTGGTCGAGTTTGCCCACAAGATAGACTGTGTGAAGGCTCATGTACGCTAAACGCTGAGTTTGGTGCGGTAACAATCGGTTCTGTTGAAAAATACATTACCGATACTGCATTTAAACAAGGCTGGCGCCCTGACCTATCTGATGTTGTAAAAACAGATAAAAAAGTTGCAATTGTTGGTGCAGGACCTGCTGGCTTGGCCGCAGCTGACGTACTGGCAAGAAACGGTGTAAAAGCCGTTGTATATGATAAATACCCTGAAATTGGCGGCTTGTTAACTTTCGGTATCCCAGCGTTCAAATTAGAAAAAGACGTTATGACGTTACGTCGTGAAATCTTTGAAAACATGGGTATCGAATTTGTCTTAAATACTGAAATCGGTAAAGACATACAGTTCCAAGAGTTAATCGACGGCTATGATTCAGTATTCTTAGGTATGGGTACTTATAAATACATGAAAGGCGGCTTCGAAAATGAAGATGCTCAAGGTGTTTATGATGCATTACCATTCTTGATTGCAAATACGAATCGCCAAATTGGTTTTGAAAAATCGCCAGAAGAATTCATCGACATGAAAGACAAAAAAGTTATCGTGTTAGGTGGTGGTGATACAGCGATGGACTGTGTAAGAACATCTATCAGACAGCAAGCAACTGAAGTTATTTGTGCTTACCGTCGTGATGAAGCTAACATGCCTGGTTCACGTCGTGAAGTTCAAAATGCACGTGAAGAAGGTGTTGATTTCTTATTCAACATTCAACCAATTGGTGTAGAAGTTGATGCAAACGGTAAAGCGACTGGCGTTAAATTTGTGAAAACACAAATGGGGGAGCCTGATGCAAATGGACGTCGCCGTGCTGAGCAAGTTGAAGGTTCAGAGCATGTGATTCCATGTGATGCTGTTATCGTAGCATTTGGTTTCCAACCTAACCCAGCGCCATGGTTAGCTGACTACGGTGTTGAATTAGACCAATGGGATCGCGTTAAAGCTTCTGCTGAAAACCAATTTAAGTACCAAACAACTAACGAAAAAATCTTCGCTGGTGGTGATATGGTTCGTGGCGCTGATTTAGTTGTAACAGCAATTGATGAAGGCCGTAAAGCAGCCGAAGGTATCTTGGATTACCTAGAAGTTTAATTTAAATTAAACTTGTTAATAAAAAACCGACCTAGTGTCGGTTTTTTTGTATCTAGCCTTAACTCTGGATAAAAAATTAGCCAACCCTATTATCAGGAAAAAGGCCCTCAAGAAAGCAAGTTGTTATCCCGCGTTGAGGTTATCTATTTTTCGACTAAATCTAGTTTCAGGAAAAGTTAATTTGTTAGCCAGATTTGAAGTGAATCAGAAAAACAACCAGAAAGAACGAAGTAGCCAAAGCTACACCTGCCACTATAAACATTAAAATTTTGCTGGCTTTATCTGGCTGAGTTACTGTTTGAGTGGGTTTACTTAGATTCATAAATATCCTTATAAATATTAAGCAAGTAAAGCAATTCTTTAGTACTTTAACTCTGCCTATAGTTCCTTTATCCTTTAATTTACTTTTCGAGTATAGAATCCTTTAAATAATTTGCAAAGTCAGCTTCATGCAAAGGTTTAGCAAAAAAGTACCCTTGATAATGCTTACATCCCATTTCTAGTAACGCATGTTGTTGAACTTGAGTTTCAACCCCTTCAGCAATTACATGTAAATGCATATGCTTAGCGATTGATATCATAGATTCAACTAAGGGTTGGTTAGATTCGCCATTTACCTCATCGATGAAAGCTTTGTCTATTTTCAACTCATCTAAGGGTAGATCTCTCAAATAAGATAAAGATGAATAACCTGTACCAAAGTCATCTAGTGCAACCTTAAACCCTAACAACCTAAGCTCAATCAATTTGGCTCTTGCATCGTCTAGGTTTTGCAGTAAGCCTGTTTCAGTTAATTCTAAAGTAAGAAAGCGAGAGTCTATTTGGTATTCTTGAATAACGGTTTTAAGTTTATCGATAAAATCAGTTTCAGCAAATTGCCAAGCTGATACATTAATAGATAGCTGTAAATTAGGCATTATTTGTTGCCAAGTTAACAACTTTTCAATAGCCGCACTAATCACCCAATCGCCTATACTGTGAATCAAACCTGACTCTTCTGCAATGGGAATAAACTTATCTGGCGGTACAAAACCTCGTGTTGGGCTGATCCAACGAATTAAGACTTCTGCCCCGTAAATCTTGCCCGTTTCATCAACTTGTGGTTGATAATTTAAGCTAAACTCTTTATTTTTTATGGCCAGACGCAAATCATTTTCGATAGAAACTCGCTCTTCAACTTGCTGTTGTATTTGAGGGTTAAACAGCAAATAACGTCCCCTGCCCTGATCTTTTGCTTGATATAATGCTGTCTCAGCGTAACGAAGAACATCTAACTGAGTAGAGGTATGCAGTGGAAAAATACAAATCCCGATACTGGCAGCAACATTCACAATTCGGTCCCCGACTTGTATTGGTCTAGCAATAACCTGAATCATATCTTTTGCCAGTTTTTGTGAGTATTCTGCTGCATCAGTTTCAACAACCTTAGAGACAATCGCAAATTCATCACCGCCAAAACGTGCAATAAAAGATTCATTGTTAAACTGCGTTAATCGACTGCCAACAGTTCTCAACACTTCGTCAGCAATATCTGTCCCAAGTGCATCATTTACATATTTAAAATTATCTAAATCAAGTAATAAAAAGCTAGCTTGGCCATTACTTTGTACTTGCCCCAAGGCTGATTTAAGCTGTAACAACAAACTGGCACGATTCGGCAGACAGGTTAAATAATCCTGATACGCCATCGCTCTTATTTCTTGCTCTACTTTATTTTTTTGCAGTTCAGAACCCGCTCTTGCCGAAAATATTTTAAGAATTTCAGTAATCTGAGAATTAACTTTAAGCACCTTAGTATCCAAGACAACAACAATCCCAACTGTCGCGCCAGATTGATCAAACATAGGTGCGCCAATATAGCCTTCAATCTCCATATCTTGTAGTAAAATGTCTTTAGGAAATAAAGATTGAACACCTCTTGGGTAACAGCAAATATCATTCCCCATAACATTAGCGCAAGGCGTATCAACTAGCTCATAACTAAAATTATCTATAATCGTATCTTGGTTTGCTAACGCTATAGTGCTGACACAGCCAGCAGCTTCATCATAAGTTCCAATAAAAGCATATTTAGCATTAAAAATACTATTCAAGCTCAAAACTAATTGGTTATAAAAATTCTGTCCGGTTTCTGAAGATACACCTTGAGCTATTTGCTTAATAGCTCGTTCTACATAAACATCCTGAGAAACATCTTTTACACGGATGCAGTATTCCAATAACTGGTTATCTTCGTCCAATACTGGAAATAAATAAAACTTTAGCCATGACGCGTTCAGGTTAGCAAAAAGCGTGTCTAAACCTGAAAAGTTCAAACTGACAATTGGAATAGATTGTGTCGTTTGCTTTAAATCTACTTTATAGCCATTAAGCGCTAGAAGGGCTTCAATTTTTTTGAATAAATTGACACCTAGCATATCTTGCTGCCAAAATTTTTGGCTAATTAAATTAGAGTTGGTTACCACCCCATCTAAATTAATAGTATGAGTTGTAATAGGATCTTGTTCGATAATTTGAGTGAGCTTATAACTGTCAGCTTCTGCTTGAATTCTGTGAGCTACCTCTAACTCTAAATCCTTATTTTTAGCTGCTATCGAATCCGCTAATTTTAGATAACTAAGTAACATAGCGATTCCCATAAAAACCACTAAAAAGAGGAAACCGAAGCCAGCTAAGTTTACCCCAGGTACATTATCCTGCATAAAGCTTCGATTATAGTAAATGGTGGAAAATTGAGCGATAAAATAACATGAAAGAAAAATGCTATTTAATCTTTGTCCGTATTTAAATAGCCGAACCGCACTATAAATTCCCCAAGCAAAAATAATGCTGATATAAAGCATGATATAGGCACTAGCTTGGGTTAATTTACCCGTTAAGTAATAAACGTTAAGGCCACCAAGTTCAAAATAATTCACCCCAGTTAAAGATTCATAGCGGAATGAATAAGGATTAATAAGGTTATAGCTAAAGACACACAAACAAATCGCTAAATTAATCAATAAAAATAATTTAAACCTTTTGGGTTTCAGATAACTAGACACAAAGGTATAAAATGCAATGGGGAAGGCAGTAGCTATCGCTAATCCAGCTTGAACATAAGCGATATGCTTATCGATATCACTTTCAAAAGTGTATAAATAAACAAAAAACTGATAGCCAGAAATAATAAAACATAAAGCGATTAACGAATTAATGCGAAGCTTATCACTACTTTTGGGCAGTAATAAAATCAAGGTGGCAGCAGCTATCAGCATGATAGCAATCGATGTTAAATATAAAACTGGTAAAATATATTCCACTAACCAATCCTGCAGACAATAATAAAAACTAAATTTTATTGATATTTAGTTGTGATCAAACTGGCAAAGCACTTAGTAAACTGCTCTAATACAAAACCTAGTTTAGTTTAAAATAATGCTTCTTACTTCATATTATCATGCCTAAAACAATAAATTTTCCGCACTTACTTATTTCTTTTACGCTTTTTCTCGTTTTTTCGATTGCTCACGCAAATAATTTCGAACAAGACATAGAAAAAATAAAACAATCGGCACTAACAGATGAACATGCATATCACTTGATAGAGTCATTAACCACTGAAGTTGGTGCTAGGTTAGTCGGCACAGATAGATCAAATAAAGCGATAGACTGGGCAGAAAAAAAATTATTAGAAATAGGTGTAACACAAGTTACAAAACAAGCAGTTAAAGTAAGAGACTGGCAAAGAGTCAGTGCTGAAGCAACTGTTACTTCCCCTTACTCACATAAATTAGTCGTCACCTCACTAGGCGGCAGCGTACCAACACCAGAAACAGGGATTGAAGCTGAGATTATTCGCTTTAGCTCTATCGAGCATCTGAAAACAGCAGAAAAATCAGATGTAGCAGGTAAGATTGTCTACATCGCGAAAAAGCTTATCCAAGACAAAACGGGTGACGATTACATTAAAACCGTTCAAGGTCGATTAGAAGGTGCAATCGTAGCTTCCCAGTTAGGCGCAAAAGCACTCATTATACGCTCAATTACAACTGATAATTCGCGTATCGCTCACACCGGAAGTGTGCAGTACTTAGCCGATGTCGACAAAATCCCAGCAGCGGCTATTTCGCCGGCCGATGCCGATCTATTAGATCGTCTTTTCTCTCGAAACCTAACCCCTAAATTAAACTTAAAATTGATAAACACTGAAACAAAGTGGTTAGACTCTTACAACTTAATCGCGGATATTACAGGCTCAGAAAAACCTGAAGAAACTGTCCTGCTGGCAGCTCACCTCGATTCTTGGGATTTAGGTACAGGTGCTTTAGACGATGCAACGGGTGTCGGGGTTGTAATCGCTGCTTTAAAACAGTTACTCGATGCAGAAGTCGAACTAAAGCGTAGCTTAAGAGTCGTCTTCTTTACCGATAGTTTGTTTAAACAAAATGGCGCTTTAGAATATATTAAAGCCCATAAAGACTCACTAAACCAAATTGTCGCAGCAACAGAAATGGACTTTGGCTCAGGATTGATCTGGCGTTTAGACACTAAGATAGCTAGCTCGAGCTTAAAATTTGCGGATGCAGTTCATACTAGAGTAAGCGACTTAGGGGTTGAGCGAGGCCACAACAATAGTACAAGCAGCACGAATGTAGCGCATTTTATCCCTTATGAAGTCCCTGTATTTCATTGGGTACAGGACGCATCAAATTATTTTAAATACCTACATTCAGCCAACGACACTTTTGACAAAGTCCAGCTCAATGCTGTGCAACAAAATGTGGCTGTGCTAAGTATTTTTAGTTTTATGGTTGCAAATTCTGATATGCAGTTCAAACTAAATTCAAGTGACAAACAATAAGGGCAATAATCTAAAATGGCTGTTCAACCTAAAAAAGCAAAACTTTTAGATGCGGCTCAGTTTGAAAAAGAGCGAAAGAAAAAACAGCAACAAGCAGCAATAGCAAGGCAACAAGCCTTAATTCAGCAAAAAATGGCAGCCCTGCAAGCGGCTGAAACAGCTGAAATAGAGGCTCAACCAACTGAAAAGTCATCGTCTAAAGTAAAAATATACTTACTCGCTTTTTTGCTGTTAACTTTAATGGTGCTGCCTTACCCTAAAGTGATTGTTTATGAAAAACTAGGTATAGTCGCAGAAAGCGTTTATATACCGAGTCGCTTTGGCAGCAAAGATTTTTTCCTCGACGCTAATGCAGAAGTCAATATAGACGATCAACAACGCTGGCTTTATATTTGTAACGAAATTCAAGGCGACCAAAATTGCCAAAGATACGACATAGTCGAAATTAAAGGTATATTCTCGGTAATTGGTTATTTTATCAGCCGTTAATCGAATGTTCATAAAACAGTCAATTTAACTTCACTTACCACCCGCATGCTGAGCTCAGCTAGTTAAAAGGAGCAAAGCATGCATTCAAACAACACTCAATATAATGCAATTTGGCTATCCGATATACATTTAGGCAGTAAGGATTGTAAAGCTGAATTTTTACTCGACATGCTAAATAAAATACAGAGCAAAACACTTTATTTAGTTGGCGATATTGTCGATATCTGGGCACTAGAAAGACGCTTCCATTGGCCAGAGTCACATAATCAAGTTATCCATACACTATTACGCAAAGCTAAAACTGGCACCAAAGTGATTTATGTCCCTGGCAACCATGATGAAAAAGTAAGAAAATTTGTCGGTATGACATTTTCAGATGTCGAAATTCACCGTGAATATTTCCATACCACAGCAGCAGGCAAAAAAATGCTGATAACTCACGGTGATGACTTTGATGGCGAAGTTTGTCTTGGTAAATGGCATAGCTTGATCGGAGATGCCTTATACGACTTACTCCTATTTTTGAATCGGAACTGCTTTAAGCTAAGAAAAAAAATTGGTTTAAACTACTGGTCTCTCTCTGGGTATATCAAAACGAGAGTCAAAGGTGCAAATGCAGCCATCGAAAGATATAAACATGCCGCAATCAAATATGCTAAATCCCAGCAAGCAGATGGCATTATATGTGGCCATATACATCATCCGGAAATGGATGAGATAGACAAAGTACTTTATTGTAACGACGGTGATTGGGTAGAAAACTGCACTCTCATTCGAGAAAACGCACAAGGCGAACTTGAGTTAATCCGCTGGACCAGTGCTGTCACTCAAATTAGTACAGCTAATGTGCCAATTATCAGTGAACAAGCTGCATAAGATAAGCCATTAAGAGTTGCTGATATAGCAACTCTTATCGCCTTCCGGCGAAATAAAACTGCCATAAAATTGATACATCAACGTCACAGTAAAGCGTTAAATTCAGCTCTGTTTCACTAACAAGAGTTTTAATTTATGTTCACTGTCGACGAAGTGGTAGCCAAAAATATCCCACAATTACAAAAACATCCGGTTTTATCTTCTTGCACAAAAGTCGCATTACGCCGCTTATTACATGAAAAAGAATTTATCGAGTTTGAAGAAAAATACCCGCACCTATCAGGGCTAGATTTTGTCGAACAAGTTTTAGATTATTTTAATTTTAGCTACACAATTTCAGACCGAGAGCTAGAGAGAATTCCAAGCTCTGGCCGCTGTGTCATCATTGCTAACCACCCCATCGGCTCGCTAGATGGTATGGCACTGATTAAACTAGTCAGTGAAATAAGAAAAGATTTTAAAGTCGTTGCAAATGAACTACTGATGACAGTGAAGCAAATGCAAAGTTTACTGCTACCGGTTAATAACATGAATGGCCAAACTGCGAGAGAAAATATCAAGCGCATACAAAACCATTTAAGAAATGAAGGCATCATTATTATTTTCCCTGCAGGAGAAGTTTCACGACTAAAACCTTCAGGCATAAAAGATGGTGAATGGAACAGTGGCTTCTTAAAGCTTGCTCAAGCAACCGAGTCACCAATTTTACCAATTCATATCAAAGGTAAAAACTCTTGGTCGTTTTACTTCCTGTCTATGTTATCCAAGCCCCTCTCAACCTTGTTTTTGGTAACAGAAATGTTCAAACAACAAGAAAAGAGTTTACCGATAAAAATAGGTGAAATGATCCCTTATGAGAACTTCAAAGGAAATCAGCTCAAACCAAAAGAAAAAGTTCGGTTATTCCAAAGACACTTATATCGTATAGGTAAAAATAAAAAGGGCTGCTTTACAACAGAAAGTGCTATCGCCCACCCAGAGCACAAACAAGACTTGCAGAATGCCATCATGGCATGTGAAAAAATTGGTCAAACGAGTGATAAAAAAGACATCTACTTATACAAATTTGACGGCAGCTCTCCCATCATGCGTGAGATTGGCCGATTAAGAGAAATTTCTTTTCGGGCCGTAGGTGAAGGTTCTGGTTCGCGACGAGATATAGATAAATACGATGCCTATTACGAACACCTAATTTTATGGGATGCGGTAGATTTAGAGATAGTAGGTGCTTACCGACTAGGTAACACAGATAAAATCGTATCAGAGCAAACACAAAAAGGTCTATACACGCATTCCCTATTTAATTATGAGCAGGCAATGCAGCCTTATTTTAGCCAAGGTTTAGAATTAGGTCGCAGCTTTGTCCAACCAAAATATTGGGGGCGTCGAAGCTTAGATTACCTTTGGTACGGGATTGGTGCATATCTAGGTAAAAATCCAAGTATCCGATACTTATTTGGACCTGTCAGTATGAGTAATACTATGCCAAAAGCAGCCAAAGATCTGATGGTTTACTTCTACAAGCTGTATTTCTCGTCAAGTAACGATATCGCAAGTTCAAAACAACCTTATCACTTATCTAACGATATTATTTCTGAGCTCAGCCAAGCCTTTATCGGCAATGATTACAAAGAAGATTTTGTAACGCTAAAATCTATGTTGGCAAACATGGGGGTCAGCATTCCAACTCTGTACAAGCAATATAGCGAACTATGTGAACCCGGCGGTGTTGAATTTCTAGACTTTGGTGTTGATCCTGATTTTGCTGACTGTATTGATGGCTTGGTATTAGTCGATATTACAAAGCTTAAATCAGCAAAAAAAGCCCGCTACTTACCCGATCAAGTCTCAGAAAATGCAGCTTAAATAATCACCTAGGAAACCAAGCGTTCCATAGATCGTGTTTATCTTTATTTATAATTTGAACTTAGATAAAAATAATACAAAGATAAACACGCCATGGGCCAAAAGTTGACTTGATTAACAATATCAAAGTTGCAGCTTGGCTCAGTTAGTGTAATCATTAGTTTTAATAACAATAATCCAAAGATTTCATATGTTTTCTCATTATTTAAAACTATCCATTCCTTTAATTTGTCTGCAATTTTTGTCCGCTTGTAGTTTAACCCAAGCTGTTTCATCAACAAACACAAACTCAAATGTTGAACAACTAAAAAAGATTGAAGCTAATATAATCAAACAATGCAGTACAAATTATAAAAAACTGGCATCTAGTGTTAATCAAAATACCAAAGCCAACAAGAGCTTAGAGAAATCGACCAACAAACTGATCAAGCAACTCAGCGTAGAAGAACAACAACCTGAATGTAAAGCAACCAATGACAACCAGTTTGAGCTACAGGGTAAGATTATATTGGGTGAATTAGAATGGGTTTACCTACCTCTAGTAAAGGAACACTTTAAAGCGAGAATCGATTCAGGTGCGACAACCTCTTCCATCAGTGCTAAAAACATAGTTAATTTTGAAAGGAATGGGAAATCTTGGGTACGCTTTACCTTAGAGCATAAAGATACAAAAATTAAACCTAAACAAATTGAAGCTGCAGTTGTCAGGGTTGCACGTATAAGACAAGCATCTGCGGCAGGCATTGAGCACAGACCAGTCATAAAACTAAACTTACATTTAGGTCAATCCTTAGTACAAAGCGCAGAATTCACCCTAACCAACCGCTCCGAAATGGATTTCCCAGTATTACTTGGGCGTGAGTTTTTACAAGATATCAGCTTAATTGAAGTTGGACGAACATTCACTCATAGCAAGTACAGTGTGAAATAATGCAAAAATATTTATCTAACCCAAAGCTGCCATTTTACGCACTGATCAGTGTGCTCGTATTAACTGGCTTAATATTATCCATTCACCATCATAGAAGTTACCAAATACCTTGGTTTGCTGGTGAAAGCTTAACATCTTGGTCTATCGAAGCTAGGGTTGAATTTGAAGCAATCGGCGAGCCGGTCAGTATAAACTTAAGCCGGCCAAGTAACCAAAATGGCTTTAAGCTTATTGGCGAGTCGACTGCATCGCCCGGTTATGGTGTAAGCTATCTAGAGGCTGAAAACCAAACGCAATGGACAATTAGAAAAGCAACGGGTAGCCAAACCTTATTTTATCGAAGTGATTTTCTACTCACACCACAACAAGCTAGTCCAACATTAATTAAACCAGAGATTACCTATCGTGCTTGGGAAGAGCCATACCAAACAGCGGTTGAACAAATCTCATCAGAAGTACATCAACAATCGGCGAATCCGTTTAGTTATGCTCAGCAGTTATTTAAGAAAATTTCAGAGCCAGAGCAAAATCAGAATATATCTTTATTACTCAATCAAACGCCAAGCAAAGCAAAACTGGCAGTCGAGCTATTAAATAAAGCGAATATCGCTGCAGAAGTTATCTATGCAATAGAGCTGGAAGATGGCCGCAGAAGGCAAGATTTATTTCCGCTTGTACGAGTATGGTCAGAAACAGACAGTGTACTATTTAACCCAACAACGGGGAAAAAAGGTCTACCGAATAACAGCTTGCTATGGCAGCTCAGTACCGGTCCTGTGCTAGAAGTAATCGGCGGATTAAACTCACAAGTTAGCTTCTCTATTATCAAAAGAAATGAATCTGTAGCCGCTAACCTCAAACAGCAATCAGATCAAACCCAAGGGTTAATTAACTTCTCAATCCATAGCTTACCTTTAGAAGAGCAGTCTATCTTCAAAACTATTCTGCTATTACCAGTTGGCGCATTAGTGGTTTGTATTTTAAGAGTACTAGTTGGGTTACGTACTTCTGGTACTTTTATGCCAGTTTTGATCGCAATTGCTTTTATTCAAACCTCCTTAATGACTGGTCTAATTGGCTTTTTACTCGTTGTTTTTGTTGGCTTACTACTCAGAGGCTATTTATCTCGGCTAAACCTCTTGCTGGTGTCGCGAATATCCGCGGTTATTATCAGCGTTATCGCTATAATCGCCATCTTTAGTGTTATCAGTTATCAAGTGGGCCTAACGGAAGGATTAAAAGTCACTTTCTTCCCTATGATCATTTTGTCTTGGACCATAGAAAGAATGTCAATTTTATGGGAAGAGGAAGGGCCAAAAGAAGTCTTGATTCAAGGTGGTGGTAGCTTACTCACAGCCGTTATTGCCTACCTAACAATGACAAATGATTGGATAAGACACTTAACATTTAACTTCATCGGTATCCAATTTATTATATTCGCGGCAATTTTAGCGATTGGTAACTACACAGGATATCGCTTATTAGAACTAGAGCGATTTAAGTCCTTTGTTAAATAATATGTTCGCAAATCCCTTTAAGCTCGCCGAGATTGGCATCTTAGGCATGAATGAGCGCAATATAAATTATATTTCGAAATATAATCCAAGAGCGCTTTATCCCTTAGTCGATGACAAATTGCAGACTAAGCAGCTATTAACAGATGCCAAAATAAACGTTCCCAGCTTGATCTCGACAGTTCACCAACAAATCCAAGTTAACAACTTAATTGATTTACTGCCAAAACAAGGTGGCTTTGCAATCAAACCGGCTCATGGTAGTGGTGGTAAAGGGATACTAGTGATACTTTCACAAAGTGAAGGCACTTATACTAAGTCGAACGGCGAACCGCTCTCGCTTAAACAACTTGAACATCATTGCTCCAATATCCTCGCTGGCCTCTATAGTTTAGGTGGCCGATATGATGTTGCGCTTATTGAAAATTTAATCGAGTTTGATCCGATTTTCGATGGCTATTCTTTTGAAGGTGTACCGGATATCAGAGTCATTATTTTCCAAGGATATCCAATCATGGCGATGATGCGGCTATCCACTAAAGCATCTGATGGCAAAGCCAACCTTCACCAAGGTGCAGTGGGTGTGGGCGTTTCGATAGCAACTGGAGAAGCTCTTAATGCCGTTCAATTTGGCAAGCCGATCGAGTTTCACCCTGATACCAACAAAAAGCTTAACGAATTAAAAATTCCGGATTGGCAAAACTTATTAACTTTAGCAGCCCAATGTTATGACCACTCCAATTTAGGTTACCTTGGAGTGGATATTGTCTTAGACAAAAATATCGGCCCTTTAGTATTAGAGCTCAATGCAAGACCAGGCTTATCCATTCAGGTCGCCAATGACCAAGGCTTAAAACCTAGATTAAAGTTAATTGAACAACAAACTGAACTAAGAGATGCAGCTGCCAGAGTTGCGTTTAGCCGAGAGTTTATTGAGGTTAAGTAATCGTGCTAACCATTTAACGCGATTACTTTTTCTTTAATCTCGGCATATCTAAAGTTTTCACAACAAGCAAAGCCTTTCAATTGCCTAACCTTATACCGGCTAAACATAGGCACGCTAATACCTGCTAAAAATCGACAATAGCTTTCTAACGAAATATCCGTATTTAGTTTGTTCGTTAGATGGTCGGTCAATCCATTAAGGGCAGTCAACAAAAATGCATCTTCAGGCCACTCAACTGGCTTGGAATGAGTTAAACGGGCAATCTCACCACGACATACTGAGCAATGACCACAATTTTCGGGCACTTGGTCATCATCAAAGTAACGCGCAAGGTTTTGACTTAAACACCGATCAAGTTCAAAAAATCGAATCAAGCTCGCAATACGTTTAATCTCTTTCTCTGCTTTATCGGTAAAATAACTCACTAGATTATGGGCTAACCCAGCTTGCCCTAGCCTATCTAGATTAACTTGAAACACCTCTGTCATCAGCTTAGTCTGTACTTCAATTAGCCCTTGTTGCTGCAAATACTCTAATGCGGCAATAACCCTGCTACGCTCACAGTTTAACTGAGTGTGATATGCCTGATATAAAGCATTAAAATCTAGTTCACCCCACACTTTTTTAAAATTAACATGCTCAAATATCGCCTTTAAGAAGGCCTGTCTGTCTAGGTTAAATTTGCTTAGTATCTCAGCTTGATCCACCAATAATTTAATTTTAAATTCAGCGTAATAACTATATAAAGGTTGGATAGCTGATTCTAACTCAAGCTGAACAAGCAAAGTTTTTAATGGCAACTGGCGAATATTAGACAAACTTGAAAGCTGGTTAATTTGCATTTCCCATACAGTGTCACCCGAATAGTTCCGGCTCGCTTCAGACTGTATATTAGCTAATATAGCTTCAATCCCGCTAGGCTCTGGGGTGTCGCCGTAAACAAAGTTTTCAACCACATTTAAACCGTCTAAATTAGCTAATGTTGTGCAGCGAGATGGCAAGCCATCTCGCCCTGCTCTACCAATTTCTTGACTGTAATTCTCTATCGACTTAGGCAAATCATAATGCATGACAAAACGTATATTGGACTTATCAACTCCCATACCGAAAGCAATAGTCGCAACAACAATGTTAATTTCATTTTGCATAAAACCAAGTTGAATCGTCTTGCGTTTATCATCGGCTAAACCAGCATGATAAGCTTGAGCATTAATGCCCTGATCACGTAAGAATTGAGCAACCTCTTCTGCGGTTTGCTGTAAGGTTACATAAATAATGCCGGAAACACTGGGTGCCTGCTGAACTTCAGCCTGAATCAAGTCTGCCAACTTTCGCTTTTTTTCAACTTGAGCAACTGACACAACCGAGATATCTAAATTAGAACGATAAAAACCAGTTTGAACAATATTATTCAACTCAATGCCAAACCGGCTGGCCATATCTAACTTCACTTTTTTAGTCGCTGTAGCAGTTAAGAGTAATACCAGAGGTATATTGAGTGCTTCACAATAGCTTGGCAATTTTAAATAATCTGGACGAAAGTTGTGCCCCCATTCAGAGATACAGTGCGCTTCGTCAACCACCAGCATTGAAATAGCAACACCTTGTATAAATTGACGAAAACGTTCATTTTTAAAACGCTCAACCGAAATCATGAGTATTTTAATTTTCCCCTGATTCACATCCGCTAATACTTGTTGATATTCTGCTGGGGTTAAACTTGAGTCTAAGCTTGCAGCAGAAATTCCTTTGCTCGCTAAAAAATCAAGTTGATCTCGCATCAATGCAAGTAATGGTGATACAACAAGGGTCAAATTAGGTAAGTGCAACGCGGTTAATTGGTAGCAAAGCGATTTACCTGAGCCGGTTGGAAATATGGCTAAAGATGAGTTGCCATTAAGTAATTGAGCAATGGTTTCGGCCTGGCCGGTTCTAAATTCCTCAAAACCAAAATATTGGGCTAACGACTGCTTAATTAAATTAGGTTCCATCTTGATTACTCCTTATTAGCTGTCTTTTGTAAAATAGCGAGCCCCTCACTTTGCAAAAAGTGATGAAACAACTCTGCTAATACTGTCTTTTTTCGATTTTTTGAACTCACTAAAAACCACTGACTATTTATTGGAAATTGCTCAACATCCAACCTAACTAAACCTGTCCCTTGAACATAGTCTAGCGTATGACTACTTAAAATAGCTAAACCTAACCCAGCCGCAACCGAATGCTTTATCGCCTCATTACTTTCAATAATCATTCTAGGTTTTAATTTTAATTTATGCTGTTTGCAAAAACTATCTATTATTCTTCTAGTACCCGACCCCTTCTCTCGCAGAATAAAAGGGTAATGAGATAAACGATTTAAACTTACCGGCATTCGATTAGTCAGTTCGTGATTTTCGGGAGCAACAACGACTAAAGGGTTATCTAAAAAGGCTTCAGCGACTAAATTATCTGAATCAGGGCATTGGCTAAAGATATAAAAGTCATCTTTATTTTGGGTAAAGCGAGTGATTATTTCTTGGCGATTACCAATATTAAATTCTATATCAATCAGAGGATAACGCTTACAAAATTGACCGAGTAAGATAGGCACAAAATATTTAGCCGTAGACACAACCCCCAGTTTCAAAATGCCAGATTTAACGCCGTTAAAATCATCAAGTTGCATCTTTAAATTATCTAAAGAAGTAAACATTTCTTTCGCAGTTTTAATGGCGGCTATCCCTGCTTGGGTAAACTCTATAACACGGCCGTTAGAGTGGTATAGCTCAATATCAAATATATCTGCTAATTTTTTTAATTGAATAGAAACCGAAGGCTGAGAAATATGTAAAACTTCAGCCACCCTTGAAATATTTCGATGCTCTTCAAGAGACAATAAAATTTGAAGTTGCCTTAAAGTAGGCATTCTATTCATATTCATTTCAGCACCACACCATAAAATATGACAATAAATCACACCAACAATAGATAAAAACCTATACCAGCCATAAAAAACATATATTTTTAATTATACATAGCCTAATCTAACATGTCTGCATTCAAAAATAGCAACGAAATAATATGGTCCATTTCTTACCAGATATTTTAGCTTTCTTCTTTATTGCAGCTTTGATTGCACAGCGACTATCTGTTGACTTGAGACTACCCGACGCAGCTTATCAATTAATCACATATATTTTATTGATTACGATTGGTCTCAAAGGTGGTCAAGCTATCGCTAATAATGCCAGCATGGCATTAATTGGTCATAGTGGCTTAATTATTACAATGGGCATAGTTATTACTTTGGTTGCCCTGATTATTATTCAAATATTCTCTAAGTTAAATAAAGCCGACAGAGTCACGCTGGCTGCTCACTATGGATCTGTTAGTGTTGGTACTTTTGCTGTTGCGGTTAACTATTTAGAAGTCAGCCAAATACCCTACGAGCTGACATTAAATTTGTTTGTTGCGCTATTAGAGTTACCTGCGATTATTCTAGGTTTATATTTGTTAAGTGATAAGACACACAAGCTTAATGTAAAGACAATTTTAGCCCATAAAAGCCTAGCTTTAATTATTATAGGTATGCTGATAGGCGCACTTTATGGAGAAATATCAGAGCCTCTAGTAAAAAATTTAAAGCCTATGTTTGGCGTCATGCTAGCCTTATATTTAGTCCATATGGGCGCTTTAGCGGGGGCAAAGATTTCGGATATAGGTTCAAATAAAGTGTTTATTGTGAGTTTTGCTTTGATAATGCCATTAATTGGCGCAAGCATTGCTTTATTTTGTTCATGGCTCATTGGCTTAAGCCATGGTGGTGCAACCTTACTCGCTGTGTTAGGTGCAAGTGCTTCTTATATTGCCGTTCCAGCCGTATTTGAGCAAGCTTACCCAGAAGCAAATATAGCCCAAGCTTTATTTGCTTCATTAGCTATTAGTTTCAGTGTTAATGTAATTTGGGGCATTGAGTTATATACCCAAGCTGCACTATTGATTTCAAGTTTATAGGAGTTTTTATGTTAGAAACCATACAACAAAATGTTCGCGAGCTGGGCACTTTGCTCGGTCAAACAATCGCAGCAGAACAAGGTGAACAATGGCTTGAAAATATCGAAAAAATGCGTCTACAAGGCCGTGATATAGCGAATGGCGACATCTCTAGCTTGACGGCCCTGCAAGCGGAAATTGAGCAAAGCAGCGAAGTCGATTTATTACTCTATGCTAGAGCTTTCAGCCAATTCCTTAATCTTGCAAATGTTGCTGAACAACAATATACAACCAGCCCAGAAGGTTTAGCTGAACTCGATCTCGCCCATCCATTGCAAGATTTAAAACAAAAATTAGGTAATGTATCTGCTGACAAATTTAAAACAGCACTCGATAAACTACACATAGAACTCGTGTTAACAGCACATCCAACCGAAGTAAATCGAAGAACTTTTATTCATAAATACAACCAAATTGCAAAAGCACTCGATGAGCAAAATGATGCTTCATCTCCGCGCATTGCTGAACTTGTTGAGCAAGCTTGGTATACCGACGAGATAAGACAACAAAGACCAACGCCACTAGACGAATCTCGCTGGGGTTTAAACACAATAGCGAATAGCTTATGGTTTGCCGTTCCTAAATTTATGCGCGAGCTAGATGAATTATCTAATGACCTAACTGGCGAATCACTCGAGATTGATTATACGCCTGTGACTATGGCGAGCTGGATGGCGGGTGACCGAGATGGTAATCCATTTGTAACCGCTAAGCTAAGCCAACAGGCTTTACTCAATGCTAGATTAATTGCAGCTAAATTATATTTAGTCGACTTTGAGAAATTGTACCTTGAATTATCTATGCGTAAAGCAAATGAAGCTTTGCTTGAAGCCGATATTGATAACCTAGGTCCTTACCGAGCTGAATTACAAAAAGTCATAAAATTACTTAGAAGAACGATTGAACAATTAAAAGACGGTAAACAAGATGAAATCTTAAATCACTCAGATCAATTACGTTTACCTTTAATAAAATGTCGCGAAAGCTTACTAGAAGTCGGTTTAAAGAACGTTGCTAATTCTATGGTGCTGGACATGATCCGCAAAGTGAATAGCTTCGGCATCTCTTTAGTTAAACTAGATATACGCCAACACAGCGAACGACATGACAGTGCACTAGCAGAAATCACCAATGCACTACAAATGGGTGATTTTGAAAGCTGGGATGAGAAAAAACGTCGTGAATTTTTAATTTCAGAATTAAAAAATCCACGACCTCTACTGCCAGCAAAAAAATGGTCTCCTGATACTCAAGAAGTGTTGGATACTTTTGCCATGATAGCTGAACAACCAGCTGAGTTGTTTGGGGTTTATATTATCTCTATGGCCAGTCAAGTCAGTGATATTTTAACTGTTAATTTATTACTGAAGGCAGCAGGTGTTAATTGGAAAATGCCGATAGCGCCATTATTTGAAACGCTTGACGATCTAAACAATGCACCTCAGGTTATGTCTGAACTCTTTGCTATTAATGGCTACCGTGATTACTGCAATCAACAGCACTATGTCATGATAGGTTATAGTGACTCAGCCAAAGATGCTGGTGTTCTAGCAGCAACTTGGGGCCAGTATCAGTGCCAAGAGAAATTAGTTGAAGTCTTTGTTGAACAAAATATAGAACTTAAGTTATTCCACGGCCGTGGGGGCACAATCGGACGCGGGGGCGGCCCAGCTCATGCAGCAATCGCATCACAACCTCCGGGTACACTAGATGGTGGTTTAAGAGTAACAGAGCAAGGGGAAACCATAAGGTTTAAATTTGGTTTACCTAACTTAGCGACTCGAAGCTTACACTTATATGCTTCTGCTATTTTGGAGTGCTTAGTCACGCCACCACCAGTGCCAACAGAAAAATGGCGCAATTTAATGGATGAAATGGCGCAGAGTAGCTGTGATATTTACCGTTCGTATGTTCAAACTAGCGATAATTTTGTTAAATACTTTAGACAAGCCACACCAGAGCAAGAGCTTGCCTCTTTACCGTTAGGTTCAAGACCAAGTAAACGTAAATCGGATGGTGGCATAGAATCTTTAAGAGCTATACCTTGGATATTTGCTTGGAGTCAAAACCGTCTAGTTGTACCAAGTTGGTTAGGTCTAGGCGGTGCAATCAAACAAGCTTGGGCTAAAAATGAAGCTCTGATGAAAGAAATGCTAACGGCTTGGCCTTACTTTAAATCGAGAATTTCATTAACCGAAATGGTTTACACTAAATCAGATAGCCAAGTTGCTGAGCTATACGACAAAGCACTCGTCAGTGAAGATTTAGCATTTATGGGTAGTGAACTAAGGGCACAACTTGAGCAAGATAAGGCCACTTTACTTGCGTTATTAGAGCAAAAAGATTTGCTCGAATATGACCAGTGGAATTTAAGCTCATTTGAATTACGCCGAGGTTACTTAGCGCCACTACACCTAATGCAAATTGAGGCATTAAAGCGTTTACGTGCGCAGCCAGAGCATCCAGATAATGAACAATTACTCATGGTTACTATGGCGGGTATCGCAACCGGTATGAGAAATACAGGTTAATAACCAACCCAACCTTAGGTTAAATAAAAATGGCTGCTTATTCGCAGCCATTTTTGTATGTAATTTGAGCTCTGGATAAGAAGTCACCTAAGGCATTGTAATTATTAACAAAGACTTAAAGCTTTATTTAAGGCTACTATGTTTCCTTAGAATTCAGCTTAAATATATCCGTCAGGACTGAGGCTAAATACTCTAAAAAAATAAAGAAACGGGTAAGCAAAAATCTAAACTGAATTTTTCATCATTATCCAAAAATTGGTTTTGATGGTAATGAACATATGCAGGTGTTGATAACATTTTAAAACCTGAAGTCGGTAACCATTGTTCCAAAATCAAACTTAACTGGGGTAGCAAATCACCATACTTTCCCTTCAATTTAAACACAGCGTATAAACCGCCCGGAATCGTTAAGCTATTAACGACGCCTCGTCGGGTTAAAGGTTTATCAATTGCCAAGCAAGCAACATAACGACACTTATCTAACTCTGTCACCGCAGGATTAGAATGGTGCAAGCCAAATTGCTGAGTAAAATCTCGGTTTTCTGATTCAGCCCAAGCTTTTAAAATTTGCCAAGCGATACTAATTGATCGGCCATAACCTTTATGCCTAACATAAGCAACTTGCCTTGCTGGTAGCTCTATTAGCTCAGCTTTAGGCATGATAGATTTATCGACTCTTTGATAAGCAGCTGCTATCTCAGGATCTTTTAAATAAGGCTTTTCTTTAGTTTGACTTTCAGTGTCTCGCCACTGACCAGGAGAAGTGCCAAAAGTTGCTTTAAATGCTCGGCTAAAAGAAGATACTGACGAAAATCCACACTTAGTGGCGACTTCTAATACACTTGCTTTGCTATCAAACATCAACTGATTAGCGGCGTATTCCATTCTAGCTCGTCGAATATACGCATGAACCGAATCGCCAACGACTAATTTAAAAATACGATGAAAATGTTGTTCTGAATAGGCCGCAACTGCAGCAAGTTGCTTTGCTGGCAGTGGCTGAGTAATGTCTTGATGAATATGAAATAACACATCATTGATTCTAGAAATTTTTTGATTATCAAGCATTTAATAAAGCCAAATTAAAAAAGCATAAATGGACATAAATTAAAGCATAAATGGACATCAATATAATTACAAGTTTAAGTATGATTCGCCAAATTTTAAAAAAGTAGATCATTATGAAACTAGCTAAATCATTACAACAAATACAACCTTCTTACATTCGTGAAATTTTAAGTGCAGCGCAAGCAGAAGGCGTCATTTCTTTAGCTGGTGGCTTACCTGATGGTGATAACTTCCCTATCGCGTTAATGGCTCAATCTTTAATTGATCTACCAACCAAGCCGGAGCTTTTCCAATACGGTCATACTGCTGGGTTTGGCCCTTTATTAGATTACTTTCAAAAAGCTTACCAATTACCTGAAAACCAAAGCGCTATAGTTTGTACTGGCTCACAGCAAGGCTTAGATTTAATCGCCAGAGCTTTCTTAAATCCTGGCGACAAAGTCGTAATGGAAGCACCAAGTTACTTAGGCGCACTTCAAGTGTTTGGCTTAGCGCAAGCTGACGTTGTTAGTATAGAGCAACAAGCCGAAGGCCCAGATTTAGAGCAATTAGAAAGCTGCTTCGCTGAACAAGAAATTGTTATGTTTTACGCAGTGCCAGACTTTCATAACCCAACGGGTGTATGTTGGTCACTAGAGGTACGCCAAAAAGTCGCAGCCTTATGTATAAAATATGGCGTAACTTTAATAGAAGACGTGCCATACCGTGAATTAAGATTTACTGGAGAAGCTTTACCTTTAGTTTCAAGCTTTTGCCCTGATCATTCATTAGTATTAAGATCTTTCTCAAAAATTGCGACACCTGGCATACGCTTAGGTTTAGTTACAGGTAAAACTGATTGGATAAACCCATTAATTAAAGTTAAGCAATCTGCTGATTTGCATTCAAGTATTCCGATGCAAGCTGTGTTACTCGATTTACTAAGCCATGGTGAGTTTGATAAACACATTCAAAATTTAAGAGATTTGTACCAAAAAAGATATCAGGTACTCAGTGATAACTTAAATCAAAAGTTACCTAGTGGCTGCGAATTAAACTCAGTAGATGGCGGCATGTTTGTTTGGTTAACGATTCCTGATTGCGATGTTTTTGATCTCGCCAAAGCCGCACTCGAAAATAATGTTGCAGTAGTACCAAGTTCTGTATTTTACCAACAAGGCGCTAAAATCACGCCAGCATTAAGGCTCAACTTTACGAATGCATCAGAAGCTGAATTAGCATTAGCTGTTGATCGTTTAGTTGAAGTGATAAATGCTAAATGCACTTGTGCTTAACCGCACCTCATTTAATTTTTATCTCAACACACCCTAGTCACTAGTCAGGCAAACAAATCCGTTTGTCTGACTTCTTCCAAACAAGATTCTGCCTATCTAACTAGATTAATTACCAAGTTGTAAATAAACCGCTATAGTTATTTTAAGTCTGTCAAAAAAACACAATAAAGATGAACTTAAAATTTGAAAACATACTACTTAATGTCTCTAAATCAGAAGTTATCGACACTGGCGATTTACAACAAGCTGCCAGACTAATTATTGAGTCAATTTTAGCTGGGCTAGAAATAAAACGCTGTGGGATTTGGCTGACCAATGATGATGTCACTGCTATAGAGTGTAAGCTATTAATTGACACCTACCATGAAACTGAAATTGAAGAGCTCAAACTCTACCGCAAAGATTTCCCGACTTATTTTAAATTTTTAGATACAGAAAGGTCTATTGTTGCCGTCAATGCTGAGACTGACTCTGCCACTGCTGAATTTAAAGACGTTTACCTAATCCCACATAAAATACGCTCTATGCTAGACATGCCAATTCGGCATAAAGGAAAGATGATAGGCATCATATGTGCTGAAAACATTGGCGAGATAAAACATTGGACTTCAGCTGAAATCACATTTGCCAGCGCTGTATCTGATTTATATGGCCGAGCAATAACTGCAAACGAAAGAAACCAATATCAAGCAAAATTAGAAGAACAAAATAAAAATTTAGAAGAAATTGTTCAAGCAAGAACCGAAGAGTTAGAAGCCAGTTTTGAACATTTAAAACAAACTCAATCCAAATTAATAGAAATAGAAAAAATGGCATCGCTTGGTAACTTAGTCGCAGGTGTCGCACACGAAGTAAACACCCCGATTAGCGTCGCAATAACAGGTACTACATACAATGTCGAAGCCTTAAGGGAACTTGAAGATCTTTTAGATACAGGAAAGCTAACAAAAGAAAAATTGCTCAGACAAATCAAGATCCTCAAAGACTCCGACGAGCTTATTTTTCAAAATTTAAACCGCGCGGTAGACTTAATCCAAAACTTTAAACGCACAGCGGCAGATCAGTCCACTCAACAAAAAGTCCAGTTTGATGTGGGCAGCTATATAACCAACACCCTATCTAGTTTATTACCCATGCTAAGAAGCCATCAAGTCAAACTAGATACAAGTGTTCAAGAAGGCGTTATCCTAAATGCCAGTCCAGGTATACTAGCTCAAATTATTACGATTTTAGTTCAAAACGCTTGTTATCATGCTTTTACTTCCCACCACACAAATAAACAACTCTCGATTGAACTAACTTTAGCTAACTCATTCTGCACTTTAGCCGTAAAAGATAACGGCCAAGGGATTAAACAGGAAAACCAACAGCGAATATTTGAACCATTTTTTACCACCAATAGGTTTGGTGGTGGAACTGGCTTAGGCCTTTCCATTTTATATAATTTGGTCACCCAACAATTAAATGGAGAAGTACAACTGATATCCACTGAAGGTATGGGTTGTGAATTTAAGATCCAACTACCAAACGCGACAATCAAAACGGCGAAAAAAGAAGCTACGCCTGATAAAGCCTAACAGCGCACAAAACAAAAATCCCAATATTACAAAGCAAGCCAATTAAATAAAAGTAGCTTCTCGGACTAGGATTTTTTTCAGTTGCGATCGCGTAATACAAAATCATGTGGATAATTCTAGCCAGTGCATATCCCCAAACCAAGACACTCAACCAAAATGCTTCTACACCAACCAATATCGCTAACACAATCGCCCCAAAAATAGCGGGAAAATTTTCTAACGAATTCAGGTATGTTCTATGCGCTCGAAAAACAAAATCTTGATGGCCTAAGCTTTCATCAATTTTACCCGGTATTGCATTCTGTCGGCGAGCTTTAACACTCGAAGCAATAATACCTTGAATTAAAATAGTTAAAAGGAGACATAATATCCCCCAATAACTCATGACATAATCATTTAGCACGTTTTGCTCCTCTATCAGCTAATTTAGCCCTGATTAATCAACCAAAGTACCTGATTGATAATCCTTAATTGCTTGCTCTATCTCTTCAGTGCTATTCATTACAAATGGGCCATGTTGCACTATGCTTTCGCCTAAAGGCTTGCCTGCAATACATAAGAAGCGAGATTGAGCGGCAGCAGTTAACTTAAGCTTACCAGATTGATTCAACCTAGCTAAATTTTGACTAGCTAAAATGGTCTGATCTGCACCTATCTTCACTTCGCCTTGGAAGCAATAAATAAAGCAATTAAAACCATCAGCAATATCGACCTCAATATCAAGGGTTTCTTCTACCTCAAAATCTAAATAAATAGGTAAAGTTTTAACCTGTTGCATACGGCCAGCAACAGCGCGATCATTTACATTCGTTTCACCTGCAATTGCCGTAAGTTTAAAACCATCAAACTCATAGTTTGGGATTTCACTCGCGGGTATATCTTGATAGCCAGCGGCCTGCATTTTGTCTTCAGCAGCAAGATTCAACCAAAGCTGAAAACCGTGCATTTTGCCTTGTGTTTGCTTTGGCATTTCTGAGTGTATAACGCCTCTGCCTGCGGTCATCCACTGCACTCCGCCGTCCGATAATAACCCAACATTGCCCATATGATCTTGATGTTCCATTTTTCCGGCTAACATATAGGTGATAGTTTCAAAACCTCTGTGTGGGTGGGCAGGAAAACCCGCGATATAATCATCGGCAGACTCTGAGCCAAATTCATCCAACATTAAAAAAGGATCGAACCTTTCAGCCCTTGGCCCAGAAAAAACTCTCAATAATTTAACGCCTGCACCATCGGACGCAGCTCTAGCCGTTATTTTTTCAATAACCTGTCTCGGTTTATTTTGCGTACTCATACTTACCTCACTAACTCAGCTATTTGCTGCTCTGCTCTTGCTATACTTGGCTCTCTATGACCTTGCATATTCAAAGCCTCAGCATAAACAACTTCAATTTCAGTTAAACCAATAAAGTTTAAAAATGTAGTTACAAACTGTATCTGTGTATCTCTTGCTGAATCCTTATGCACTCCGCCTCTCGTCGTTACTAAGTAAACTTGTTTACCATTTAATAAGCCAACTGGGCCTTGCTCTGTATACTTAAAAGTAACCCCTGCCCTAGCAATATGATCAATCCAAGCTTTTAACATAGATGGAATATTGAAGTTGTACATAGGTAAACCTATTACTAAAATATCCGCTTGTTTAACCTCATTGATTAACCCATCAGAAAAATCGACTTTTTTCTGCTGCTCTGCACTTCGGCTAGCCTCTGGCGTTGATAAAGCTTGTATCCAGTCACCATCTAGATGTGGGATTGCTTGTTCAGAAAAACTTCTGTTAATAACAGCTAAGTCAGAATATTTCTCACTTAACTCTGCTACAACTTTTTGATTTAATTGGCTCGAAACCCCATTTTCACCGAACAAACTAGAATCTATTTTTAATACTGTTTTCATATTATTTCTCCAAATTGATTTCTGACATCAATAATACAAGTATATTTTTGATTAAATGCGCTAATATTTAGCAATAATCAATCAACTTTTTAGATATAAAATGCAGATACCAAAAATAAGCCTAGAACAATGGGCGACGTTTAAAACCGTTGTAGATGAAGGCAGCTTTGCCAAGGCAGCAGAATGCTTACACAAAAGCCAATCTAGCATTAGCTACATAATTAATAACTTACAGGCTCAATTGCCAAGCCCTGTACTACAAATACAAGGCCGCAAAGCTGAGCTAACCGACACAGGCAAAGCCTTATACCGCCATGCCAAAAACTTACTCGACTCTGCCTCTGCAATTGAAAAAACAGCGGCTTATCTTGCCACTGGCTGGGAAAATGAAATCAGTCTGGCAATAGATGCCATAGTGCATCTGGATCCTATCTTCGAAAAATTAGCTCAATTCTCAAATCAATATCCGCAAACTAGGATCAAAATTTTAGAAACCACATTATCAGCAACAGAAGAAGCTTTATTAGAGAAAAAAGCAGATATCGTTTTCACCCCCAAATTACCGCCTGGGTTTTTAGGCACGCCAATCGGCACGGTTGATATGATAGCGGTTGCACATCCAGATAATTCAATTTTTAAACTCAGCAACTCAATCACCAGCGAAGAGTTAAAACAGTTCAGACAAATTGTCATTCGAGACAATGGCATTAGAAGACAACAAGATGCGGGCTGGTTAGGTTCAGAACAAAGGTGGACAGTCACCAACCCCAGCACTTCAATAAAAGCCGTTATGGCGAATATAGGGTTTGCTTTTTTGCCTCATAGCTTCATCAAAAATGAACTTAAAAACGGCCAATTAAAGCAAATTAACCTAGCTCAAGATGCCAAGCGTGTTTTACCCATTTATCTAGTCACTAAAGATACTGATTTTATAGGACCAGCCACCTCAAAATTAATCGACTACTTAAAAACAATAAAACCTATGGTGTAGTTTATAAAAATTTCAAAACCATAAAATTGTATTAGATATGTTAACACTGTAAAATGTATGACCTTTTAAAACATAACATCAAGTACGATAAGTGTCTAAACTCTCTAGTATATTAGTTTCAGCTTCAATTATTGCCATTTTATCCGCTTGCGGTGGCGGTGATAGCAAAACGTCAGCAAGTAACTATCAAGCAATCATAGATAATCCTATTGAATATAGCCAAACTGAGTTGTTAGCCGCATTTGAAGAAAAGGTAGATTCTGAATATAAAGGTAAAAAACAGGATGTAAATTTAGATATAGTCAAAGCACATGATATATATCACCTACTTTGGGGACAATATAGCAGTGAGATACCGCAAGTTCCTTATACCGAGCTGACGAATAATGCTAGAGCTCCACTTCAAGCTAACTTAGCCCAAGTAATTACATCCGATATAAAATTAAATAAAAGCTTAACTCGTTCGGCCCAAACCCGAACTTCATCGAAAGTTTCAGGTACTTTAAACTGTGGTTGGTCAGGTTTTATCCGATACACAGCTAACTTAGACAATCAAGGTGTAGGTACAATTATTTATGAACTTGATCAGTGCCAAACAAATACCTCAAATAATATAAACTCAGGAAGAGGTGCTATTAGTGTAAGTTTAAATAAATTCGACAACTTCAATTATGTTATCTACTTTGACAATCTTGCCTCCAGCATCAAAAACTATCGAACTGGTGAGAATATTCATAGGTTCAGCACAACTGGATATTTTCAAATCAACTATGTAACAGATGAAGCCTATCCATTTTATCCTATGGTTGATTTCAAACAGAACTTACTTACCACAATTAACAATAGGCAAATACTCTCTCAACTCAGTAGCTATTTTGAAAGTCCAAAAGGCAATATATACATATCTGATATTGGCCATGTAGAGATAAAATCCAGTCTTGAAAATAGATCATTATATAACCCTAGATCTGGCTCAATTACACTCATTGGCGACAAGTCCGTTCAATTTCAATTTGAACCTTATTGGGACTTTGCCAAATACTTAGAAGATACCAACCATGATGACGAACTTGATAGCGGCGTTTACATAGATGATTTTCGTTTCCCATTAGATAGCCAAGATATTAATGATTATCAACTACAGCCTATTGAAGATTTAAACATTCCACCTAAAGTTTACTCTCCTGATATTCCATATGGAAAAACATATTACACAAGCACGCCAATACAGCTTAAATCTGCAGGAAATGTGCATGATAGAGATACACTAAACGAAGATATTACTATTAGTTTTAATTGGTACATCAATGGTGAATTAGTTAAAGATATCCACGGTGATACCTTACCAGCATACAAAGCTGTGTTTGGTGACGAGATAAAGGCAACACTAGTAGCATTTGACGGCCTAAATACAGTTGAAGGCCCGCCTCAATACATCAATTTATTAAACTCTCCTGCTACCTTGACGGTTAGCAACCTACCGACTAACCCCAATAGTGAAGAGCAAATAAGCTTTACTGTGGATATCACAGATCCTGATTTTTTAACCTTTGATGATACACCTAATCTAAACTTTGTAATGACAGCAGCCCCGACAGGTGCAGTTATGAATCACCAAGGTTCTGTCGAATGGACTGCTAGCCCAGAGTTTATCTTTCCAGAGCAATCATTCAATTTTAATTTTTCAATGCTAAATCCAGCTGGAGAAATTAGCCAAGAAACTCATACGACCTCTGTATTCATTAAAGATGATCAAGCAATGCCGATAGCACGTTCTGGTATAGAAGCGCCAAACCAAAATGATTCAATCTGGATTGGTGATTTTACTGGCGACGGCAAAAATGAGATTTTATCTACCGACAATAACAACAGAGTATTTTTGATATCAGAACAAACGGGGTCATACACCCAGTCTTGGATGTATCCTTTTAAAATGCCGACCTCAGGTTCAATTGTGCAAGTAATTGGCAAAAATATTGATCAAAATGCCCCCCTTGAAATTATAGTTGCAACCGAAACTGGTATCAGTTTAATCGACGACAAAACTAAAATGGCAAAAGTGTTGCTTGAATTAAATGATAATCAAGCGATCCGAAAAATAGACATAGTCGATCTAGAGAATAATGGTGAATTAACTTTACTGTTACTCACCTCTAACTCAATACTAAAAGCATATCGAATGAAAGATTTGAACACGCAAATATTCAGTACAAATCTAGCTTCAGCATCCGATATCGCAATTGCCAATGTTGATGATGACAACCAGCTAGAAATCATCACAAATAACGGTCACATCTATGACGGAAAAACCTTCTCAAACCAATGGATAAGCAGTACCAAACTTGGCTCAAGCATGGTGACCACGGCTGATCTAGATAACGACGGTATTAGCGAAATTATCGGTGCGGATACTTGGGGTAATCTCAGTGTATTTTCTGCAAATACCAAAACACAGCTCTATGCTTTTGATCAGTTCAATGCCTGTAACATTGAAGCCACAAACATTGACCAAGACGCTGAAATAGAAGTTGTTCTGAGTGATTGCCAATGGGGCAATATTACAGCATACGATTGGAATAAAGCAGAACAAACTCTGGAAGAAAAATGGTTATTATCAGTACGAGAATATGATTCAAAATCACTTACCTTTGGTGACTCAGATAATGATGGTTTACAAGAGATACATTGGAGCGCACTTCAAGCTAGGATACGAACTAATCGACTTATTGTAGCTGATTTAGCGAATGAAACAGCCACACTTAAAACTAAGGGAAGCGGAATTCAACTAGATAAATATTCGACTGCAGGCTGGGCTGAGGTAGAGTCCGGTAATGAAAGTGCCGTCTTTTTTATACCTGAGAGCAATATTGGATTTGATGGTAGTAGGCTCGCTTTCATAACTCCAGACGGAAACCTTAGTATTAGTGACGAAATATCTAGCAATTGGGATAAGAGTCAATACGCAGCCGTAACTGATTTCAATAAGGATGGCATCGGGGACATATTCCTACCTTCGACACACCTCGATATGGGGGCTTTTTCAGCTATGCAACTGAGTGATATGTCGGAAATTTGGAAAATTAATGGCGACTCCGATTCCAACATAGGAATTATAATGGCTCGTGAAATGAACGGTGACGAATTCATCGATGCGATTTACGCCGATAATAAAACTTTAAATATATTGGATATCGAGAACCAGCTAACTCTAGTGAATCACACATTTAATTATGCCATCCTAGATTTTGATATCGCAGATAATGGTTCTACGCCCTGGATAATTGTTAGTGAAAATAACAAAACCCGCCTAATGCAACAAAATCAGGCCCTACTTTCAGAGTTAAGCTTTGTCGACCAACAATGTTCTAGAGTCGCATTTTTTAACCAAGATAGCGACTCAACACCAGAAGTTTTATGTATCGATTCTGGCAGTCAAACTTCCAGCAATCAAATCATTGTCTATAAAATAGAAAATTCGACCCTAGTTAAGTATGTGACATATTCAATCGGCAAAACGATTGTCGATCTCGCCATTGATAACTCAACAAATACAAATCAGAATTTCTTTTTACTAACAACGGATGCCTTATATTACAACTATGATAGAAGCTCCAGCTCGCGATTAACTAAATATAATGCGCAAGGGTTACAAATTTGGAGTGGCCCAGAGTTAATAGGGTTTCCTTCATCGAGAAGTTTAAAACATAGATACTCAGCTGAGAAAGGTCATCAATTTATGTTGGCTACTAACCAAGCTATGTATTTAATTAATCAGTAACTTGCTAATTTCTTATCTCAAGTCAAAGCTTAGATTTGCTCTAAGCTTTAACTATTTAACTATTTAACTATTCAAATTAGCAGTGCTTATTTTCTATGACTAATCGTCAATCAACCAACCTTGGGCAACAGCTAGTTCTGCTTGAGTTTTAATCCAGTCGTGGATTGGTGGGAAAGTATATTGAATAAAATCGTGCGCCTTTAAAACTTGGGATTTCTTTACACTGAGTTCTTTCCAAGCCCTGCCCTTAGTATGAATATTCATCATTAACGGGAGCAACCTGTCTGCCGCTTTTAATAATTGAGTTTCTTTGGAATCACCATACTCTTGCTCATCCCACAAACTAACAATATCTTTTACCTTGTTACCCTCATGGTTCGCTAATCGCTCAACGCCTTCACGTTCAGCTTTATCAGCTTGCTGTCGTTTGTCTGAATATAAAAAGGTATCTCCGGCATCTATCTCGCCTAAATCGTGAACCAATGCGAGTTTAAGTAGCTTTGCGTGATCAAGCTCCAGCTCAAAGTACTCAGCTAGGTTCCAACAAGCCATAGCAAGATGCCAAGAGTGCTCAGCCGAGTTTTCCACTCGACTTTGATCATTGACATAAGTTTTTCGATTAACCAATTTTAAATGGTCTAATTCGACGAAGTAATCAACAACTGACTGCATATCCTAATTTTCCTAATCTAATATCAGCTGTTTTAACTCAGCGAGTTCAGCTTTGAGTTCAGCCACGCTTTGTTCTAATTCATCAACCCTCTGCTGTAATTCAGAGTCATTGTTTGAGGCAAAAGTGCTAGTGGTTGTCGCGGCCACGGCTTGGCTAATCTCAACGTCAGCAAACAAATGAGCAAATCGGCTTTCTCTTTTGCCTGGCTCTCGCTCTAACTTCACCACAAATGAACCATCTGCATGCTCGGCAAGTTCTTGCAGGCAAGATTCGATTTGTTGCACATCACTAAAGCTTGCTAAGCGCTGGGTTCGCGTTCTTAATTCACCTGGCGTTTGTGGGCCTCTTAAAAAGAGTACACATAAAATAGCAGCTTGCTCTTGGCTAAACTGATACGAAGAAAAATCACTGCCATAAAAGCGGTGACGATATTTAGTCACTCGACCAGAAGGTCCTGTGTCACTCAACAAACGTAAGTTGACTAATTCATCCACTACATTTTGAACTTGGCTTTCGCTGTAATCCACTATAGGTTCGCGGTTCGATTTTTGGTTACAAGCTGTCGTTATGCCGTTAATCGACATGGGATATTGATCAGGCGTAGTCACTTGCTTTTCTAACATAACGCCTAAAACTCTTAATTGTTCAGCGGTTAATTTATTTTTCATTTTTATTCCCTATCCTGATTTCAAACAGTCTATTAAGCTATATGGATTCAGTTTAGCTAATATCAATCAATGCACTTAGTTTTAATTGACCATTAATCGATTATTGGCTCAAATAACAATCAAAAATAAACTTAGTGATTACTTTTTCTGTGATAAGCGCTAAAATACGTCGCTTTTATTCTGAGGCGAAATAATGTTAGCTAAATTCAAAATACAATTATTAGCCCTACTTTGTTTATTCCAGCTTCCTGTCGTTTATAGCACTGAGATTAACGCCTTCAACCAATCTTTTGCAAAGCAAGTTCATTCAAAATTAGTTCAGTTAAGCGTGCCCGGCGGTGCCTATGCCATTGTAAAAAGTGGAAAAGTAATTGCGATAGAAACCTTTGGTCACACGGATAAATCTAAACAACAAGCCGTAAATGAACAAACCATATTTAGGCTCGCATCAGTATCTAAAACCTTTGCTGCCACTATCACCACTATGCTGGCGCAAGAGCGAAGTTTAGATTTATCCGATCCTGTCACTAAATATGTGCCTAACTTTAAATTAGCAGTCCCTAACGCAGCTGAACAAATCCAATTAAAACACTTGCTCAGTCACTCCTCTGGATTAATGCCTAATGCTTATGACAACCTGCTTCATGAGAACTGGAATTTAACCAAAATCATTAAGCGCTTTGATAGAGTTTCGCCTATTTGTCAGCCCGCTAAATGTTACGGTTACCAAAATATTGCTTATGCTTTAGTGCAGCCCGCAATTGAAGCAAGCCAAACCAAATCATTTAATACCTTGGTCCAAGAGCGAATATTCGAGCCGCTGAATATGGAAAATGCGTCTGTCGGTATAAAACCTTATATCTCAGAAAAAAATGTGGCTAAGCCGCACATTTTAATTAAAAGAGTCAAGACTGGACAAAAAACAGCTGACGGTAAAGATATTAAAAAGCACATTTGGCGAACGGTAAAAGTAAAACCTGATTTTTACAAAGTCGCGCCTGCTGCGGGGGTAAACGCAAGTATTAGTGATTTAGCAAAATGGTTAATCGCTAATTTGGGCTATCAGCCTAAAGTGTTATCTGAAGCACTTCTGACAGAACTCACAACCCCTAGAATAAAAACGAAGCGTGATTTAAAAAAACGATATTGGCGAGAATACTTAACCGACGCGCATTACGGTTATGGTTGGCGAATTTACCAATTCCAAGATTTTCCGATTATCTATCACTCAGGTTGGGTGGCAGGCTTTAGAGCAGATATAGGCTATTCGCCAGATTTAGATATCGGCTTTGCATTACTGTTGAATGCAGAAACGAATGCAACCAGTAAAATATCGACCGACTTTTGGTCTCAAGCTAAGCAGATTTAACGATAGCTCAACAAGCAGAACCAATACTTAACTAAAAGTATTGGTTCAATACTAACTACTGTTGTTCTTGGCTAGCTTTCAACTTAGCTTTAGCTTCTTCAACTTTGGAGAAGTCTAAACCTAACTCTTCTACGGCTTGTTTAATTAAATCAGGGTTAGACATAACCATCATCATTAACCCTTGCAATTTTTCAGGTGGAAGGCCTAATGATTGAATAGTCCCCATTGCCATCATAGGGTTTTGCGTTAAAGTTTGAAATAACTCCGCAATTTTCTCTTCACCAATATTATGTTCTTTTAACGTTTGAATTATAGGATTCATTTAATCACTCTCAAGTTTACTTATCTAGGGTCTTATATGAATTCCCTATTAGACCCTAACCACTAACCAATAAATGAAATTGTCATCTAAACAGGTAAAGCAGTCAACCTAGTATTCAAAGCGTAGCAACCAAATAAAAATCGATTTAACGCTTCCACATCACGTTAACTAACGCGCCTGCGATAACTAAACCACCGCCCATAATAGTGGTTAGAGTCGGTACTTCACTAAAATATAACCAGCCTATCAAAGCTGAAAAAACAACTTGAATATAAGCGTATGCTGTCGCTTTATTTGCATCATCACAATTGAGCGCCTTAGTTAATCCCACCTGTCCCACTTGAGTAAAAATGCCGACGAGTATCAGCAAGCCAAATATAGGCAAGGTCGGCATAACAAAGTCAGATCCCAATAAAGCAACAGACATAGGTAAAGATATAAACGGAAAGTAAAAAACGATAACTGAGCTATCGTCTGTTTTAGTTAACTTTTTTACCACCACATACGCAACCGCACTACCAATCGCACCTAAAACACCAGCGCCAACGCTTAACCAAGCATAAGGCATTTGTTGGTAATCATTTAATTGCATATTAGGCGCAACCATAACGCCCAGCCCGATTAAACTTAGCACTATGCAAATTAGGGTTGAACGCTGCACGCTTTCTTTCAAAAATAATACTGCCAGTACTGCGGTAAAAACCGGATGCAAATATTGCAAAATCGTCGACTCAGCTAAAGGCAAGGTACTAACAGAGTAATAAACAAAAATCAGGGTGACCGCACCGACCGAGCCTCGAACAAAGAGTAAGGGCTTATTATTCCCCCAGACAGATATTTTTTTTCTTCTGATATCGAGATAACTAATAATACCTGACACAATCGCTCGCGCTGCGACTATTTCTAATACAGGAATACCGGCATCACTAACTGACTTTACACATGCAGCCATTAAAGAAAAACCAAGCGCAGACAAAATCATATACCAAGCACTCATAGGTAAGGCTTGTTTTAAAGACATAAACATAATGGAAAGCGACTAAATTAAAGGTTATGAGCTAAGGCTCAAAATTGGCGTGGAGTATAACTGAATCTCTGGCAAAAAATGGGATGATTCGAAAATTAAATCAAACCTAACGCTTGGCGTTAGGTTTATAAATGACAAAAATTACGATAAGAACAAATACGGGTCTTGAGACTAATTACCAAGGTCAAAGCGATAATGGCCTGTGATTGGGTAATCAAATAAAAAATCTTCTAATTTTGGACCGCTACCAACATTGTGTACTATGAGCGGATTGCCTGAACTAGCAGAAATGCCGTCGGTCACAATACCAATATGGGGTAAATTGCCGGGTAAACTCCATGTCACTATATCTCCTGCATTATAATCAGACGCCTTAGCGCTAACGCTTAACTCTGTACCATGGCGGCGAAAAAAGGTTTGTAAATTAGGTACTCGCCTGTGGTCTATATTAGTGTCGGTGCGAGTCATACCCCAAATTCGAGCTGAAGGGTATAAAGCAAAATTGGCTTTCATATCTTGATGGACAAGTTGTTGCAGGTCTATGCCCAGTGCTCGATAAGTTCGAATGATAACATCAGTACAAACGCCTGTATTAGCCGGTACATCTCCATTAGGGTAAGCGATTGAAACATAAGCGCCGTCGTAAGTAACTTGATGTTGAGTTCGTTCTAATGCCGCTTTAACTAACCTTTGACTAAAAGTTTCAGCATTCGCTTGCTCTACTTGCAAACAGAATAGACACAAATACAAATATTTCATACAAGCTCCTGATTAAGATTAGACTAGCGGCTTATTAAATCTATCTGATTTCGGCATAAACCACTTGTCGTAATCAAGCGAAAACGCGGTTTTGGTTGCCCGACCTATAATTTCATGCCTTGGCACAAAGCCATATACTCTAGAATCAGCACTTGATCTACGATTATCACCTAAAACTAAATAATGATCTTCAGGCACTACAACGGCAGGGAAACTACTTAAAATATCAGGCTGAGTTAGATCAAGCTGAATTAAATGCGCCACACCCGCAAGCAACTCTGTTTTATCTTTTTGATTTAACCTAAGTGGTTTACCGTTTAGATAGACTTGATCATTGACCATGCTAACAATATCGTTAGGCAAGCCAATCACACGTTTAATTAATCGAGTATCTGCCGCTTTAGACTCAAAAACAATAATATGGTTATAGTCAGGCTCACCTGTTTTAACCATAGAGATTCGGCTAAATGGTACTCTTAGATCATAAGCAGCCTTATCAACTATTACTTGATCACCAATTTCTATAGTTGGGATCATAGAGCCAGTCGGGACATGATACCAATCCGCAATAGCACTTCTAAAGGTAAACATTAAAACCATAAAAATAAGAAATCGAGAATTGGCCAAACAGAATTTTTTCAACATAAGTAGTCCCTCTAAAATAATGTTAGGTTAGAAGCCCCCCTATATTAAAAGTTCAAAAAACAATCACATTTAAAATTGAACGGCTTAAATTAAGTACCTGAATTGCTAATCTGAATTAAATCTATTAAAGTGCGCCGCATAATCTAGGTGTCTTTTTTAGCTTTATCGTGAAAACAAAAATAGGTTAAAAAAGGTGAAACGTGAAACAGGTTAAAAGCCTGTACTGCCCCCGCAACGGTAACTGTGAGCATCAACAAAAACCACTGTATTTTTATAATATGGGAAGGTGTTGAACTGCGATGAACAGGAGTCCGGAGACCGGCCTAAGATTAACTCTAGACTGCGGTGGGCGGCTTCTTCAGAGAACGACATATAATAAATCCAGACAGTAAAGCACTATCTAAAGCGATAGCAATGGGCTTTGTTGCTGCTGGAACTCCCCTTGTCTTTCCTGTGTTGCTTGTTTATCGTCCAATTTACAGGATGCAAAAACATGGCTTTAATACTCAATCGAATCATCACCTCTAAGTCGATTCTCATTATCAGCTTGCTCATGGTGCTAATGCTGATAACACGCGGAAATCACTTTTTAACCAGCATAAATTTACCGAGTGCGTCTATCGCGGTATTTTTCTTAGCGGGTATTTACCTACGAAAAGTGAAGATATTTTGGTTATTTTACCTAACCAGCATAACAATAGATTTAACAGTATCTTACAGCCGTGGAGCTTTTGGTAGCTGTATTACAAATACCTACCCTTTACTTGCTTTCAGCTATGGTGCTGTATTTTATGCTGGCACTCAACTCAGTGATTTATTTAAAAACCAGTTCAATTTGATCACAATACTTAAAACGCTAGGTTTATTAGTATTAGCGACTAGCTTAGCTTTTGTGATTTCTAATGGCAGTTATTATTGGTTTTCTGGTCAATATATAGAGCCAAATTGGCTTGAATACACAAGTCGCTTCGCTCAATATTTCCCGAGTTATATTCAAAAACCTTTTTATTATGTGTTGCCTGCACTAATGATGCATTGGGTGATAAAAACTCAACTCAAGCTAAGCTCTGCGAAAGACATAGAACAAGTAAAATAAGCTAAATTCGAAATGAATAAGATGAACGAATCAAGCAAAACGACTTCCCGTAATTGGCTTGCCTAACTTGATACAAATTTACCTAGCCCGACACGGTGAAACAAAGTGGAACCTTGAACAAAGAATTCAAGGTCAGCTCGACAGTGACTTAACCCAGTTAGGTCATCGCCAAGCTGAAAAACTAGCTCACCAGCTCGCCAAACTAAAAGTAAGCCATATTTTTAGCTCTCCACTCGGGCGGGCAAAAAGTACAGCTCACATATGCCGCGAAATAAACCAAACTGAACTAACGATTTCTGATGCACTACAAGAAAGGCATTTTGGCCAATGGCAGCAGCAAACTTTATCTTCGCTTAAAAGCCAAGTTCACTTTGAACAGGTATTTCATCAAATAAGTGATTTTAGTGCCCCTCAAGGTGAAACAGGCATAACCGCAGCCAAACGATTTAAACAAGGATTAACCGAACTCATTAACTTAGCGGCCGATCAAGATAAATCTCATCACAAAGCCTATGCGGTTATCAGTCATGGCGATGTAATGCGATGTTTTCTGGCAAATATAAATAACTCAAACAAATTAAATTCAACCGGCAAAACCCAAAATGCCTACAGCCTATTCAAAAATGGGAAGTTAATTAAATTGCACTTTGATAGGCACAACCAAATGTTCACTTTATGCTAGCTTTCACCATGTTATTAGCTGTGTTAATTGACGCTCTACTAGGAGAAGTGAAACGATTTCATCCTCTGGTTGGCTTTGGTTTGCTAGCACAAAAGCTAGAAGCCAAATTAAACACGGCCAAGCAAACTCAATCGAACCCAACTGCAAGCAAAACAGCCTTTATAAAAGGCATGCTAGCTTGGTGCTTACTGGTATTACCCTTACCTATAGGTATTTTTATTGGCTTAGATTTGCTCAGCCATTACCCAATTTACATTCAGCTAGGGTTTGATCTAGTTTTCATTTATTTCGCACTTGGTTTTAAAAGCTTATATCAACATGGTATGCAAATTTATCATGCTTTAGAGCTGCGAGATTTATCCCTTGCTCGCCGCTACTGCAGCTATATTGTTAGCCGAGATACCAGCCAACTAACAGAACAAGAAATAAGCAGAGCCTGCGTAGAATCCATGCTAGAAAACAGTCACGATGCTGTGACTGCCACTTTAATTTGTTACTTAATTGGCGGTGCACCCTTAGTTATTTTACACAGATTAGCCAATACCCTAGATGCAATGTGGGGTTATAAAAATGACCGTTTTATTTATTTTGGTAAATTTTCGGCACGGGCAGACGACGTACTCGGCTTTGTCCCAGCTAAATTAACCGCTCTGCTTTACGCCTTACTTTCTGTTACTCGAACTAACGCGGTTTTAAAATTGGCTTACCAACAAGCTAAACATTATAAAAGCCATAATGGCGGCTGGGTAATGTCTGCCGGCGCAAGTTTACTCAAGATAAAACTAGGTGGTCGCGCTGTATACCATAACAAAACCCTCTTCTCACCCGAGTTAGGAAAAGGTCGAACGGTTGAAGCGATAGATATAGCCTCGAGCTTAAAAAAAGCCACTCATGCCGTCATACTTTTGATATTACTGACTGGGTTAGTGGAAGCTGGCGCCCAGCTGTTAGCAATGAGTAGATAAAGACATGACAATGACAAAATTTGAACATGGTGGTCAATTAGAAAAAGTGGCCAAACAATATAATATACCTGCTCATGCTTGGTTAGATTTATCCACTGGCATATCGCCTTTTAGCTATCCAATACCAAATATTCCAATTCAATTTTGGCAGCAATTACCAATAGCACAAGATGGCTTAATAGCAGCCGCCAAACAATATTATCAAGCTAACTTCTGCTTACCTTGTAGTGGTAGCCAACAAATAATCGAGTTAATTCCGTCACTGTGGTTAAACCAAATGCGTAGCTTATCTCACGATATTTCTGCTAGCGATTTAACAGTTTACTTACCTAGCGTTGGCTATAAAGAGCATCAAGGGGCATGGCAACTTGCTGGGTTTCAACTTAAATTTTACGACCAAAATCTCCCTAATGAGTTAATGCCCAATTCAGTCGTTGTAGTTATCAATCCAAATAATCCGAGCGGTCAACTGCGCAAAGCGAATGATTTAACCCAGTTACAAGCTAACGTAAACCAACAGCAAGGCTTGCTCATTGTCGACGAAGCCTTTATGGATGTAATCCAGCCTTCTGAATCAATCGTTTCTCAACTAACCGAAAATACTTTGGTATTAAGATCTTTCGGTAAGTTTTTTGGCTTAGCTGGGATTAGAATCGGCTTTATTTGCACATCAGAAAAATGGCATAACCTAATTAACCAAGTGACAGGTCCGTGGCGGGTTAATGGCCCTGCACTTTATATTGCAGAGCAAGCATTAAAAGACAAGCTCTGGCACCAAACACAAATAAGCAAACTAACTCAGCAACAACAAGCACTAAGCCAGCTGTTAACCGAGTTTGGTTTTGGCCGACAAATTAGTTGCCCATTATTTATTAGAGTTGAAACCAGCCAAGCAAAACACTTGTATCACGCACTATGCCGCTTAGCTGTGTATGTCAGGCTCACAGACGAGCAAGATGCTCTGCGTTTCGGCATACCAAATCACGAGCAGCTAGCTCAACTCAAAAAAGCTTTAGTACAGCTTAGCAAGGACAAATCACTCGGTGACTTGGCTTAGGCCACTTAACTCGGCAATGTCACTTTCAAAACCATCAATACTGGTTTGGTTTTTCTTTAACCAGTATTTTTCGATGCCTGCTTCACCTTGTCGCTCTGACCAGTTTGCTAAATCTTGTCTATCCGCCTGATATTCAAAGTAAGGGACTGACATGCCGCAAGATGATTGCACCAAATCAATATCTAAAATAAAAATTTGCCGCGCCGCAACACTTTGTGGAAACATGGCTAAATACTCATGCCAGTTAGGATCGGCTTTATGTAACGCTTTCGCAGTGCCATAAGCTCGTAAAATAAGCGGAGTACCTTCAAACGCACAAAACATTATCGTCATTCTTGGGTCTGATAACACATGCGCAGCTGATTCATTACCGCTACCGGTTAAATTTAACCAAGCAATTTTCTTCGGGCTAATCACCCGAAGCGAATCGCCACCTTTAGGTGATAAATTCACTCTGCCTGTTTGCGCCGCTGTTGCGACAAAATATATTTTTTGCTGACCAATAAACTCAATATGTTTATCGTTTAACTGCTCAAATTGTTGCCCCATATAAACTCCTTTTCTTTTTATACTATTTTTAGTTCAACCTAAATTAGCTAGCCTAATTGTGGCAAAAAACGACAAAAACATCTAAATTTAATACAGCATAATTTTAAGTCAGGGAAGATAAATTACCGCACGTCTAACATTAGAATTAGCAAGAGATCTGAGAACAATAATGAGCCATTCTGACAATCAAAAACAATTAGAGATAATTAATGACTTTTTAAAAGATGCTGAAGTCTCTTACCTAAAATCTGAGTTCTTTAAACTCGCTTTATCAAACTTATCTGAATTATTAAACACACAGCTCATCATACACACCAATATCTACAAAGATAAAAACAATAATGAATATAGGTTTAACCACCAGCTCTATAGCCAAGTGACAGATGATAGCTTACCTCAACATTTTTCAGCGACATTTCCGGCGAGCGAAACGCCCAATATCATCAAGAAAATATACCAAGAGAAAACCGAAGTAGAAACTCAGTTTGAACAAATAGCGAGCTTATATTTAGGCTTAACACCCGACTCGCAAGAGTCGCATACACAAACTAATTTTCACTTAACCCCTTTTTTTGCAGATGATGTTTTGGTCGGCATGCTCATCGTACAATCTGATAAACCGGTCAATTTAATCAATCAATACCCTGCTTTGTATCACACGATTAAAAATACCTTAACCACAGCCAGTCAGAACAATAACCACAAAATAGAAGTCGCAACGTTCCAAACAGTACTAGATTTAATGCCACAGCGAGTATTTTGGAAGAACCGCCAATCTATTTATCTTGGATGTAATAAAGCATTTTCAGATGACGCGTCACTGCCAAGTCCAGATGATATAGTCGGCGTAACTGACTACGACATATTTCCTGATCAGGCTGAGTTATATCGCTCGGATGACGCCAATACTATGACTACCTTAGAGCACTTAATATGCTCAGAAGAACCGCAAACCCATCAAAATGGAAATACCATTTGGTTACGAACCTCTAAACGCCCTATTATTGATCCACAAGAAAAAGTGGTTGGTGTGGTTGGTACCTATGACGACATCACTCAGCTAAAAGAGATCCAACACGAATTAGAACAAGCAAAAAGTACTTTAGAAAAACGTGTATCAGAGCGAACCAAAGAACTAACAGAAACAAACACCAAACTCGCCTCAACCATATCTGAATTAAAATCGGCACAACATCAGTTGATTGAAAATGAAAAAATGGCTTCACTCGGTAAGCTGGTTTCTGGCATAGCACACGAAATTAATACCCCTTTAGGTATAGCCGTTACCAGTGCCAGTCATCTAGAGCAAATAGCCCAAGCACTCAACAAAGCCGCTCAGCAAGGCAATTTATCAAGGCAGCAGTTCCTTGAAAATTGCTCACAAATCATAACGAGTAGCGATTTAACTTTATCAAATTTAGAAAGAGCGTCTGATTTAGTCAGAAGCTTTAAAATGATAGCGGTAGACCAAACACACGATGAGAAACGGACTTTAAATCTATACAGTTACTTAGCTCAAGTTATCAATGCGATGACACCAAAAACGAGCCAAAAGAACATCCGAATAACGCTGCATGGCGATGAAAATTTGGATATGACAACTTTCCCCGGCGCATTATCTCAAATCACCACCAATCTAATCGACAACGCCTTTATTCACGCTTTTCCAGAGCTAAATAACGGTGAAATAAAAATATCATTTGAGCATAAAAACGAATGGTTAAAAATCACCTTCACCGATAATGGGGTTGGCATTTGTGAGAGTAAAATAAAAAATATATTCGACCCCTTTTACACAACCAACAGAACACAAGGTGGAACAGGATTGGGACTCAGTATAGTTTTTAACTTAATCACCCAATCCTTAGGGGGGCATATCAGTTGCGAGAGCAAATTAGAAGAGTGGACAAAATTTACTATTTCTCTACCAATAAGCCCTCAAGGAAAATAAAACTAAGCCCAACCAAACTGTATTTAAGCTTAGGGATAAGCAACCAGAAAACCAAAATAAACGATTATTATTAATGTAAACAACACTTTTTATATTTCTTGCCGCTACCGCAAGGGCAAGGATCGTTTCTGCCCACTTTAGTTAAGCTGGCTACCGGCACACTGTTTTCTAAAATATAGTTTTCGTCGTACAAGGTGCTTTTGAACAAATCTGTTTCAGCTAACAGCTTAGTCATTTCTTGTTGCACATCTATCTCTTCTGAATCTTGACCTCCACCCGTCATGCCCAAAAACTCAAAAGTTTCCACTAGGTTGAAATCAGCCTGTACTAAACCAGATGCAATACGTTTAACACTATCTGTGTTGTTCCATGCTCTGATCTCATCTAACGATGCCATTTCTTCGTCAAAAACATCTTTATTACATAGCGCGACAAAATCATTTTTAAAACCGTCTAAACCATAATCGATACAAGACATGGCTAATACAGTTAATAAAAAGCTATTAGTAATACCCGGAGAAGCTAAAAACGAAGCGCGCCATAACGACACATAATCCGTTAGCATTTCAGTCGAAATAATGCCAGATTCGTACTGAGCAAACACAGCGTCAATCGCCGAGCCTTTGGCGTACATAGCAGGGTGACTATCGAGAATATAACCAGATAAAACTTCAGGGTTACCATCGGCTAATATATAAAACAAAGTCGGTAATATTTCAGTCAACGCATCGCCAAAAACTGCTTCAATTGGCGTTAATAACGTATCTTGGCAAGCAAATAACTCCATCACTTTATCGAGCGCAGGCGTATATTTCAGTTCAGCTAACAACAAAGTGCCGTAAAATAAAATACTGCGCTGCTCTTCATTCACCTTTGCAGGATCTGCGATAAAGGCATCCATAATTTTAATCAATTCAGGGTAAAAGGATGACCAATTTTGTTTCGCTGCTTCCAACCCTTCGATAGGTAACTTAGTGTCATGCACGTCGACTAAAGCATCTAAAATCTGTTCTAATTTCATCTATTGTCCAGCTATATCTTGTATTCACGCCGGCCACTAATTTAGCTCTAGTGACCGACTTTGTCGCTAAGTTTACTGGGGTAATGGGTTAGCAACAACTGCCAAGACAACAAATAAGTGTAAAAGATGAAATTAACTGTCCAAATTTAGAGACTATTCTGAAACTATTATCGTCCGACTAAAGGTATCCAAATCGCCCATTAAATCAGTTACGGTTAATTTTACCCTGTACTCTCCGGCTTGCTCATAGATATGTTGTGGGTTTTGTTCTGTCGATGTATTCCCGTCTCCCAAATCCCACAACCAAGTATCCAGTTCAGAGGTAGTTTGAGATGCATCGAGCAAGCTTAATTGAAGGCCATCTTGCTGAATTTCAAAATGACTTAATACGCCTTCATCAAACAATTTAATTTTGACCGTTTTAAAAGCCGAAACCACATCATCTTCGGCAAATCCAGCATACTGAGCTTCCTGTTTCACGCACTCTGCAGCGGCCAATAATGTGCCGTCGTGCTGCCAACAAATTTTAGCGGCATTAATAAAAACTAGGTATGCAGGTTCAATCCCCCACTTTTGGCTTAGCAAATAAAATGGGTAAGTTATCATGCCTATTCGTAAGTAATAATTGCTTTGGGCGTCGTCATAATCAAGATAACTAGCTATCGCTTCCGGTTCAGTTTGTATCTTATCAAGCTGGCGCACCAAGCCATGATTTTCACCACCATGAAGCCAGTCTAATTCGCCGGTATGTTCATATTTAGCAACCACGCCACTTATGTCCGCAAAGGCTTCGTGCAATGTTCTGGCGTCATGGTTTAGGGCATAATCGTAAGGACTTAATTGCGAAATCCGGTTAAGTACACCATGTCCAATCTCGTGAGCAACAGAGTCTAATGACAAAGTAGAGTATTGATAAGGATAAGCATCAGAGAAGTTAGCATAGGCTCCATCCCAATAGACATAATCTCGCCACTGGTGAGCATAATGAACTCGTAAGCGGATTTTTTCTTTTAGCGGCGGTTCACCTAAATATTTGAGGTAACTATCGTAAACTAGAGTGCCGTAATACATAGCGTCGTTTAAACTAGAATAAGTCCAAACGCCTATTTCATCTATTATTTGCCCATGTGTATTCACAGGGTCTGCAGTGCAACTAAAAGAAAAAGGCGGAAATAAGGTATCGTTAACCGTATTCGGTAAATTATTACCAGCACTAATGTGCCAAGCCTCATCCCTCTCATTTGCCATATCAACCACACTTACCAAACCATTGTCGAGCTGACATAATTCGTTATCACGGTTAATTGCAATTTTGGGGCGATCTTCGCCGTAATACCAAGACACTAGTTCATTTCCACCTGGTCCAGACAATTGAGCATTGCCACTAAAATCGTGAAACCTCACCGCCTTACCTAAACTCGCTCGGCCTATATCATTCGCTAAAAATGCTTTAATCATACTAACATTAGGTGGGATTTGTTGATTTGCAGGTACAAGCAAATCAGGCAACTCAGTTAATGAGTATATTTGCCATGGCGGGCCTATTGTATCGCCCGTTTCATCAGCCCAATAAAGCCAAACTTGATTAGCAAGACTAGAATCGTCTTGAGCAGAATGCAGGGCGTTTGCAGATAAACCAATTCGCACGCTACCACCAATTTGCCCAATCGCGCCGTCGTAATCTCGAAACGACACCTGACTAATGGTATTTTCTGGTATGTTTGTCGGCTGAGTTTCATTATCAGTAGAAATAGAAACACTACCGCCACAAGCAGCTAGTAAGATTGACAACCCTAAGCTCAAAAACTTAGTGGTTTGCCATTTAACCTTTAGGGCGTTCATTGACTCTAATCCCTTATTCATCACTAATTCCAATACTTAAACTTATCTAGTGACTTAAATGTAACATTTAACCAAGTGGTCAAATGTTATCAAGTGTTACATTGGGCATAAAAGCGGGGTTCAGATGAATCATTAATGATTAAATCTCAAATTAACCAAGACTAATGGCGAAAAAAAGCCGATAATTCCCCCCATATTTTTTTCACTGGTTTTACGCCAGTGCAACTTGCTCTTATTATCCGAATTCAGGGGTAGTTTAAATCATGGAAATCAAAGTTAATTATCTCGATAACTTACGTATAGAAGCTAAGTTTGACGATTACAGCGTTATTGCTGACCAACCTATTCGCTATAAAGGGGATGGTACTGCACCTGGACCATTCGATTATTTTTTGGCTTCTTCGGCCATGTGCGCTGCGTATTTCATTAAAGTTTACTGTAATAACCGCGACATTCCGACCGACAACATACGCATTTCGCAAAACAATATTGTTGACCCAGAAGACAGATACAAACAAACCTTTATTATCAATGTTGAACTACCAGAAAGTATTTCTGAAAAAGATAAAAAAGCGATTTTAAAATCGGCCGAACGATGCACAGTAAAGCGCGTTATCGAAAACGATTTAGCCTTTCAAGTTAACGCAGTAGAAAGTTTAGATGACGACAAAGAAGCATTACTCAGCATTTCGCCAGATGACGCAGAACAAACCTACATTTTGGGCAAGGACTTACCGCTAGAACAAACCATAGCGAATATGACATCTAAACTAGCCGACCTTGGTATGAAGATAGATGTCTCTTCATGGCGAAATATAGTACCAAATGTATGGTCGTTACATATTCGTGATGCAGCAGCAGAGCTTTGTTTTACTAACGGTAAAGGTTCAACCAAAGAAAGCGCCTTATGTTCGGCACTCGGTGAGTTTATCGAACGTTTAAGCTGTAACTTCTTTTATAACGACCAATTCTTTGGTGAAGAAATTGCCAATGCAGAATTTGTTCACTACCCAAATGAAAAATGGTTCCCGCTGGAAGATGACGACTCATTACCGGCTGGCCTGTTAGATGATTACTGTTTAGAAATTTATAACCCAGATGATGAATTATGTGGCTCGCACTTAATTGATACCAACTCAGGTAATATTGATCGCGGTATTTGTGCGATTCCATACCAACGCCACTCAGATGGCGAAACGGTTTATATCCCATCTAACCTGATTGAAAACCTATTTTTAAGTAACGGCATGAGCGCGGGTAACAACCTAGCCGAAGCCAAAGTACAATGTTTGTCTGAAATTTTTGAGCGCGCAGTAAAACGTCAAATTATCGAAGATGAATTGACCATGCCAGATGTGCCACAAGCGGTTTTAAACAAATACCCAAGTATTGTCGCAGGGATTGAAGCATTAGAAGCCCAAGGCTTCCCAATTGTGGTTAAAGACTGTTCGCTAGGCGGCCAGTTCCCTGTTATGTGCGTCACCTTGATGAACCCTAAAACAGGTGGTGTATTTGCCTCGTTTGGTGCGCACCCAAGCTTTGAAGTAGCACTAGAGCGCAGCTTAACCGAGCTACTCCAAGGTCGCAGTTTTGAAGGTCTAAACGATGTACAAAAACCAACCTTTAATTCAGCGGCCGTCGCTGAACCTGAAAACTTTGTTGAGCACTTTATTGATTCAACTGGATTAATCTCGTGGCGATTCTTTAGCGCTAAACACGATTATGAATTTGTTGAATGGGATTTTTCTGGCAGCAACGAAGAAGAATGCGACGCATTATTTGGTATTTTAGAACAGCTAGGGAAAGAAGCTTACGTTGCTGAATTTACAGATATTGGCGCAGCATGTCGTATCTTAGTGCCAGATTATTCTGAAGTGTATGACGTTGAAGATTTGATTTGGGATAACACCAACAAAGCACTCGACTACCGTGAAGATATTCTAAATATCCACTCGTTGGAAGAAGACCAGTTAATTGATTTAGTTGAACAATTAGAAGCAACTCAACTGGATAACTATATAGATATCTCAACCTTAATCGGTATTGAATTTGACGAAAATACAGCTTGGGGTCAACTCACCATACTTGAGCTTAAACTCTTAATTTATCTTGCGATAGGTGCACTAGAACAAGCACAAGAATTAGTCGGCGAGTTTTTACAATTCAATGACAACACAGCCCCAGGCCGTGGTATGTTCTATCAAGCTATGAGCACAGTGCTAGAAATTGCACTAGATGAAGAACTCGAATTTGAAGACTACCAGCACAACCTAAGCCGCATGTTTGGCGAAGACGTAATTGAAGCAGTAGTCGGCTCAATTAATGGTGACGTAACTTTCTACGGTTTAACCAAAACCAGTATGCAGCTAGAAGGTTTAGACAAACACCTAAGATTAATTGAAAGCTACAAAAAACTGCACAAAGCACGCGCAGCGATTGCGGCAGGTAAACAAAATTAAGTTTAAAAATGATCAAAAGAATACCTGTTAGCTTAAAAACTAACAGGAATCTTCACATCCCCATGATCCGCTAAATTATGCTAGAAACCTGAATATTCTGTAGGATGCCGTTGAAGAATGAAACGCATCATTCGTGTCATTCGTTAATCTTAAACGATTACTCTGTGCCAATACCGTAAAACTCATCAATACTCGCCCAATCTTGCCGGTAAACATTATTTTTTACATATTGATGAAAACTTGAATAAGGCCAATCTTTAACTTGCTTTACCAAACCATGTTTAACAGGATTCCAATGAATATAATCAATATGTCGGGCATAATCTTCATCATCCCTGATAACATGCTCCCAAAATCGTCGTTGCCATATCCCACGCTCTTTGCGTTTTTGACGACTTTGAGAACACTTTTCACTTGGCGCAAGCTGTCGAGAAAATCCAGATTTAATCAACGACCAACGAATACCAAAATCCGCATCATTCGGTGGTAATGTCCATACACAATGTAAGTGTTCTGGCAAAATAACAATTGCATCTATGGTAAACGGATGAGTTGATTTAACTTTTCGAAAAGCATGGCGAAGCGCAGATATGTTATCGGTTAACACTGAATTATTTGTTCGCGTCGCACAAGCAAGAGTAAAAAAATAAGTACCGCCTTTTATCTGTGCTCTTCTATAATTTGTCATTATGTTAATTTATATCCTTATACAATTAACTTCAGAGTAGCACACGATTCAAGATTGATGCGTTTCCTTCGTCAACAGCATCCTACACAGTGCTATCCAATCACACCGCAAACCACTAAGAAACATGAAAAAAGTAGGATGCCGTTGAAGAATGAAACGCATCTTTCGTGTTATCAAGTCTTGCCATTTGTCTCTAATAATTTACTAACGGTTAAGAAGCAAAAAACAAGACCTGCCCCTGAATTTTTTATGACCCTAAATTAACTTAGATTGGTTGCCGTGAGATGATTTTAAAGGAGTAACAAAAGGTCTCAACGTCAGGTGTGTGGAGTTGCCTCCTCTTATCAAGACTCATCCGAACTTTGCAGGTTCGCTGTTTTTCTTGACAGAAAACATAACCAACCGAAATTAGTTATTTGAGTTATATTGACCTCTTGTCACACCGAAATAGTAACGCCTTAGTATACCGGATTCAACTCCTTCCGAGCTAATAACTCATATAAATCTAGGCTAGACCATTTAACAAACCAATAGGTTTTCAATAACTCAGCCAGCACACACTCGTTGGAGTAATCATCATTAGTGTTAGATAGGTCCATTAATTCAGTATTTGTTTGACGTTCTATACCTAATAGCGCCTGCCTTACTTCTTTTGAAATATATGGACAACACATTAAATCAAGAAATAGGTGGATAGCTTCGGAATCTTTTGACAAGTCTGCCCTCAACACTTTCTGTAAGCTTGACTTTTCGAGCCTAGAAACTATTTCTTTATATTGTTCATGTCCCTTACAATAATATAGTAGAGATACTATTTCAAAATAGCTTGGCTCTTCATTTTTATTAATCATTTGTTGTATTAGGTCGGCACTAACAAGGTAGTTATCGTTAAACTCACTAGTAGCTAAAAGAATGTTCAACTGCTCTATATGAGTAAAACCTTCCCTATAACTGTCCTCATGGGAGAAATACAGGTTTTCAGATATGCTAGCCATTATAAAGCTTCTCATGAAAGCAAGGTGTTCTGGCATTTCTGCTGAGACAAATCTATCTATCTTAATTATGGATTGAGAAACTTTGTTTGAAGCACTTAACGAAGGTTTTACGCTGTAAAAAAACAAAGTCAGATTTAACAGAAGCTCCAATGCATCTCTAAAAACTAATACTCTATCATGTACTTCTTGCTCCAAATTTTTATCTTCTTTTAATGCCTTTTGACTAATGTTCTTCATATAGGCTCGGTAATGCAAAATTACTTCGTTAATTCTTTTGTTAAACACGGAAATTAGAAAGTTTGAAGGCAAAGAGTAGTCACTTTTGTTTTCTATACATAATTTTTTAACTTTATCGATGAAGTTATTTTTGAATCCAAACTTACGGTAGATTTTTTTGGGGAACAATTGTCTTTGTTTATTGAAATATTGAACTTCAAATAGAGAGGATTCTAGCTCGTTTAAAACCATATTTAACCCAACCACCAAAGCAGATTTCTCTGTGCAAAATGGCCTAGAGTATTTATGAGTCTTGGAGTCTGAAAGATATAGATTATATTCGTTAAGACTGTCGCTGATAGCTTTGTATACTGATTTAGCGACCTTTTCTGATGATGCAAAAATCATATAATCATCAACGTAACGAATAACTTCATAGTCTATCTCATGCTTTAAGCCCATTTTTATATCTAGAAATTCTTCTATATTTTTATCTATTTTTTGGAAAATAATTTCTGAAAAGACCCTACTGAACTCGGCTCCGATACATATCCCATTTGTTTCGTTGTTGTTACTTCTCTGCATTATGGTATCCATTTTTTGGCATACCTGACTGCTATAGGTAACATGATCTTTAATAAACTGCTTATCTTTAACAGCCCAAGAAATTGAATGCGTATATATACTGTCGAAACAATTAGCAATGTCTAACAACCACATTTGGTTGTATTTCTTTTCAAGTTGAACAAAGCGCTCAGAGTTATATATTTTGTATAATCTTGTATAACCCCTATAGGTAAAAAATGACGATGCTGATTTTTTGTAAAGCTCTGACTCTAAGGTGTCGATATCGATGTTCTTATAATCTTCTGACGAAATTTTGCGAGTACGATTAACTGTAAATGAATTCCCTACTTTGACTGGCGCACGTACAGAAAAATTACTTTTGCTACATAGGTAGTTAATTTCAGGACTGTGATCTCTATAAAACTCAGCTAAATTTAATTGTGTCCTAGGGTGCGTTAGAGAAAGCGTGCGTAAACTGTATTCATTTTTAATAATTTTGTATTTAAAGGGAGATGAATATTTAAGCTTCTTTTGCAGTGCCTCACTTCCATTGTTCAGCTTATTTAAAGTTGGGTCGATATGGTTTGCATATATTGAACTTACAATCTTATTGAGCCTATCACCGTTTTCAGTATTAGCTCTATGGGAGTTTACGTAGAAACCTTCATTACTAAAAATTATTGGTACATCATTAGGAGCTGTATCGGTAAGTAAACCTCGAAAGTAATCTTTCTTATCTAGTTTAATTTTTTGATTTCTAATTATAGCCATACTCTTGTAATTTCCTTTAACCAATATGGAGTAAACTTCTTATATATCCTGTTCTTAAAGCCGCTCTTGAATGAAGACTGCAACAATCTGCGCTTTTGGTTCAAACTCAAAGTTGGCGTGCCCGGTTTATGAAAGAGGTTGTCATAACTCATTACAAATTTTCGTAAACTTTCATCCAATCTATTTAAAGCGCAGCTATTTGGGTCAATTAAGCTGTAGTTGTAATAAATCCCGGTGGGAATCTTATTGCCCGTAGATTTTTGAACCAAATCCCTGTTAGTTGTTAAAAATTTGATTCTAGAATTTAATAAATCAAAGTCGCCTGTGTTGCAATAATTTACCAAGGCTTTACAGAGCTTAGATTCAAACTGTTTTACTTTAAAATCAGAGAGATCAACAATAACCTTTCTATAACGTGCATTTTTTTGTTTAGATGATATCTGGTAATCCTGAACCTCAAACTTGTACCCCAAGTAATTAAATGCGGCTACAGGGTTATTAGAACCTGCACTTCTATTTTCAACATCGATTATTTTCGTTTTGTTGTAGTTGAGAGTGATCCCTTCTGGCAAAGTAGAGCTTATCTTCTTTAGAAAGCTTTTTTTGTCCTCAGATTTGGTCGTGATCAACAAAATATCATCGACAAATCGAGAGTAATAGATAACGTCATTGCCTCTTTTTATCTCTTTGTCAAAGTTCTTCAATATAAGTTCAGCAATTATTGGGGAAAACTCTAGTCCCCTTGGTAATAAGTCAGGAAAGTGCGAAAGATAGCCAAGCAAGATATTTTGGGTGTGAGTTGATAAATGAGGTTGTTGTAGGCATTTTTTAATGAGTGCTTTATTTACTGATTCAAAAAAAGATTTGATGTCGAGTTTATAAACCCTATATTCAGTTCCTTCAGCCAAAGAAATAAGATCTTATTTCTTTGGCTATTTGACTCCGACTTTTCAGTTTTACTTTAGAACAACTAATAAGATTTTTAACACATTTACGTAATACTACTTTTTCCTCCAAAGAATCAGAGAAATAGGTTTTCTTGCCTTTCTTTTTGTCACTTTCAGTAAAATAAAAGCTGTCAAATGAAGCTCCATTTTTGAACGTTGAATCTGCCTTTATTAATGCGTTTTCAATTAACTTTGACCCATGCTTTTCGTCAGAAAGCATGTCGTTGTTATAAAAGTCCTCAGGTATTAAACAGCGAGCTAAAGCAGACTTACTAAATGATTGGCTTTTCATAAAAATTCCATTTTAAAGTGATTATTTAGCTAAATATTAAGTATATTTGAATATAACAAAATCTATTATCTATCACCATCTAGCAATCAAATAAACAATTAGAAGCAAGCCATGCAAATAAGCATATCTAGATATACGCTTCATATAATGTAAATGCGCGTAGAAGCTGATTTTCTTTATTAATCCGATACTCCATACATATCTGACAACTTCAGCTAGGGCTTCCCTGGATAACGTCAGGTGGCGCTTCGCTTACCAGACCTACAAAAGTGTAACAATTTTCTTATAGGTGTTTATTCAGTGAATTTCTGAAAGCAACTAATAATTTGTATGGAATACCGAAGCTCGAAAGCAACTCAGGTGGTGATTTCAACGTCGGATGGCACTCCGTTTATCCGACCTACTTTACCCTAATAAACAAAAAAGCGGCTCACGAGCCGCTTTTTGATTTGAAGAATAAATCAGATTTTACTCCGCATAACTCTCTGTCGTAGGGCAGCTGCAGATTAGATTGCGGTCGCCGTATACATCATCGATGCGGTTTACCGTTGGCCAGAATTTATTGGCTTTAGTCGCAGCGGTTGGGAATACTGCGTTTTCTCGGCTGTAAGCTCTGTTCCACTCAACATCTACCATGTCTGCAGTTGTGTGTGGTGCATTTACCAATGGGTTGTCTTCTAGCGTGTATGCGCCGGTTTCAACCATATCAATTTCTTTACGAATTGAAATCATAGCTTCGATAAAGCGATCAATTTCACATAAAGGCTCTGATTCTGTTGGCTCTACCATTAAAGTACCTGCAACAGGGAATGACATAGTTGGCGCATGGAAACCATAATCAATTAAACGTTTTGCTATGTCTAATTCGGTAATACCAGAGCTTGCTTTTAACGGACGTAAATCAATAATACATTCGTGTGCAACTCGGTCGTTTTGACCCGTGTATAAAATTGGGTAATGTGGTGCTAAACGCTTAGCCATATAATTAGCATTTAAAATAGCCACTTGAGTTGCTTTGCGTAAACCCGCGCTGCCCATTAATGCAATATAAACCCAAGAGATAGTTAAGATACTTGCACTACCCCATGGCGCTGCCGATACCGCACCTGTTTTTTCATTTACTGGGTGTGTTGGCATAAATGGCGCTAAGTGAGATTTAACCCCAATTGGTCCCATACCTGGGCCACCGCCACCGTGTGGAATACAGAAAGTTTTATGTAAGTTTAAATGCGATACATCAGAGCCCATAAAGCCAGGTGAAGTGATTTCTACCTGTGCATTCATGTTGGCACCATCCATGTAAACTTGGCCACCGTGCTGATGTACTATGTCACAAATTTCACGGATGGTTTGCTCATAAACACCATGCGTTGATGGGTAAGTGATCATGATGCAAGATAAGTTGTCAGCGAGTTCTGCTGCTTTTTGACGTAAGTCGTTTAAGTCAACATTACCTTTGTCGTCACAAGCCACAACCACAACTTTCATGCTTGCCATTTGCGCAGATGCTGGATTTGTACCATGCGCTGAGCTTGGGATTAAACAGATATTTCTGTGATGATCGCCGCGGCTTTCGTGGTATTTACGAATCGCGATTAAACCAGCGTATTCACCTTGCGCACCCGAGTTTGGTTGCATGCTAATTGCATCGTAACCCGTAATTTCAACTAACCATTCGCCAAGTTGGTCCATCATTTGGTGATAACCTTTAGCTTGGTCTAATGGTACGAATGGGTGCAAGTTGCCAAATTCTGGCCAAGTGACTGGGATCATTTCCGCTGTTGCGTTTAGTTTCATGGTACATGAGCCAAGTGAAATCATAGAGTGATTTAAGGCTAAATCTTTATTCTCTAATGATTTTATGTAACGCAACATTTCTGTTTCTGAGTGATGAGTGTTAAACACTTCGTGACTTAAGTAGTCTGTTTCACGCGCTAATTCAGCTGGAATACCACTTTGCCCAACCGCTTCAGAGTCTAATGCTTCAACTGATAAACCATGACCTTCGCCTAATACTACGTCGAGTAATACAGCTAAGTCTTTCGCCGTCGTCGTTTCGTCAAAGCTCACACCAATTTGGTTTGCTAAATCTGCTCTTAGGTTAACTTCAGCTTTATCTGCTCTTGCTAAAATTTCATCTTTGCTATTTTGACCAGCATCAGTGGTTTCAAAACAAATCGTATCAAACCATGCTTGGTTGATTAAGTTTACGCCTTTTGCTTTTAATGCATTAGCGAAAATACTTGCCACACGATTAACACGTTTTGCAATGCGATCTAAGCCTTCTGGGCCATGGTAAATTGCATAAAACACAGACATGTTGGCTAATAATACTTGAGCAGTACAAATATTAGAGTTCGCTTTTTCACGGCGAATGTGTTGCTCACGTGTTTGCAAAGCCATACGGAGTGCTAAGTTACCGCGAGTATCTTTTGATACCCCAATAATACGACCCGGTAATGAGCGCTTTAATTTGTCTTTAGTTGCAAAGAATGCCGCATGTGGACCACCATAACCCATAGGTACACCAAAACGCTGAGCATTACCTAAAGCGATATCAGCGCCAAGCTCACCTGGTGATTTTAATTGAGTTAATGCCAATAAGTCGGTCGCAACAGCAACTAAGCCTTTGTTGTCTTGAACTTGTTTGATTAAAGCTTCAATTGAATAAACGTTACCGTAAGTATTTGGGTATTGGAATAAAGCACCAAATACATTGTGATTAACCACGTTTTCAGCTGGCTCAACAACCGTTTCAAAACCGAATTGCTCTGCGCGAGTAACCACAACATTAATCGTTTGCGGATGAATATCGTCGGCAATAAAGAATAAGTTCGATTTTTTGTTTTTACTGGTACGTTTTGCCATCGCCATCGCTTCGGCAGCTGCGGTTGCTTCGTCAAGTAATGACGCATTAGCGATTTCTAAGCCAGTTAAATCAATCACCATTTGTTGGTAATTTAATAACGACTGTAAGCGACCTTGCGCAACTTCTGGTTGGTAAGGCGTATAGGCTGTGTACCAACCTGGATTTTCTAGCACGTTACGTAAAATCACGTTAGGCGTATGGTTTGGGTAGTAACCCATACCAATATAAGATTTGTAGATTTTATTTTGGCTAGCAATTGCTTTTAAGTCAGCCAGTACGTCGACTTCTGTTTGCGCGGTTACTTTGCTGTCTCTGTCTTGATTGCTTTGAGGTAACAAAATATCGGCAGGCACAGTTTGCGCTATTAAGTCGTCCAGCGAAGTGGCGCCTAGTGTCGCTAACATGTGTTGCTGCTCTGCGGCATCCGGGCCTATGTGTCTTTGAATAAATTCTTCGCTGTTATGTAACTTTGATAATGACTGCGTTAATGGCAATTGTGTGCTCATCAATAATCCTACTTTTCAATCTTAATGGCGGCTAGCAAATTGTTTCGTTTTAGTTAACAGAAAATACTTGCTATAAAAAACAAAAACCCCGAATGATAAATCGAGGTTATTTTGTGGTTTTAGTGGGTATTATTTAATACCGAGAAAACTTATTCGTCTTCCAGAGTTTCGCCGTAGCTTTCTGCGTCGTGTAACGACTCAACTTCACCCATGTCTTCAACTTTTAGTTTAAATAACCAACCGTCGCCGTATGGGTCTGTGTTGACTAATTCTGGTGAGTCTTCTAACTCTTCGTTAATTTCAACTACTTCACCCGCTACCGGTGAGTACACGTCTGAAGCCGCTTTAACCGATTCAACCACAGCAATTTCGTCGCCTGCTGTAAATCCGTCTTCTACGTCTGGTAAGTCAACGTGAACTAAATCGCCAAGTAAATCTTGTGCGTGATCAGAAATACCAACAGTAACGATACCGTTACCTTCGTCTCTAACCCACTCGTGGCTGTCTGTGAATCTTAACTCTGAAGGAATCTTGCTCATCTTATTTACCCTTAATACTGTTTAATCTTTTTAAATTTGTTGCGTGCAGGCTTAAAGCACTGACTGTCCATTACGTACAAAAGCAGGTTTTACAACTTTCACTTTAACCCACTTTTTACGCATTTCAACCTCGGCTGTGTCACCAATTGCAACTGGGACACGAGCAAAAGCTACGCTGAATCCTAATGTTGGAGAAAAAGTACCACTGGTGATAAAGCCTTCACCCGCTTCGCAGCGAACTTTTGAGCCCGCACGTAGTACGCCTTTTTCTTCCATAACCAAGCCAACCATTTTTTCAGCTTGGCTTGCTTTGTATGTTTCTAATGCTTTGCGGCCAACAAAATCACGTGTTGCTGGCTCAAGTGCGATTGTCCAACCCATATTTGCAGCTAATGGCGAAGTTTCTTCGTCCATATCTTGGCCGTATAAGTTCATACCAGCTTCTAATCGCAATGTATCTCGCGCGCCTAAACCACATGGCACAACGCCCGCGTCTAATAATTTTTGCCAAAAATCTGGGGCAGCTTCGTTAGCTAATAAAATTTCGTAACCCGCTTCACCTGTGTAACCTGTAGTCGCAATAAATAAATCGCCCGCTTGCACACCAAAAAATGGCTTCATGCCTTCAACTGCGGCATTTTGTTCTGGGGTAAATAACTCAGCGGCTTTCGCTTTGGCTTGTGGGCCTTGCACGGCTATCATAGATAAGTCGTCACGCTCAGTTAAGCTAACATCAAAGTCGGCTACAATTTTATTCAACCAAGCTAAATCTTTTTCGCGTGTTGCTGAGTTAACCACTAAACGGTAGTCGTCTTCGGCAAAGTAGTAAACGATAAGGTCATCAATTACCCCACCCGCTTCGTTTAACATACCAGAATATAAAGCTTTACCTGATACTTTTAATTTATCTACATCATTGGCCAGTAAATATTGTAAATAAGCTTTTGCTTGTACACCTTTAACATCAACAACTGTCATGTGTGATACGTCAAACATACCAGCTGCTTCACGCACAACTTTATGCTCTTCGATTTGAGAACCGTAACGGATAGGCATATCCCAACCGTGAAAATCAACCATTTTCGCGCCGGATTCTAGGTGTTTATCATGCAAAATTGTTTTATTCGTCATAGCCAATGAAAGTTTGATAAAAAGAGGCGCGGATTATACCCAAATATAGCGCAGCTGGATAGCGATAATTTGAATAAAAATCCAGCTTTAAAATGACTTAATTATTGGAAGAATCGAGTTTTAATGTCCACTTTAGAAGCCGCCATGGCGAGGTGTTCACTTTGTCCTTGAGTCATAAATTTTAACAGTTCCGGCCAACTGATAGGTTTAGAAAAATAATAACCCTGCATAAACTCACAGCCGTTATGTGTTAAATACAAATATTGTTCAATATTTTCAACGCCTTCGGCCACGGTTTTAAGCTTATACGATTTAGCAATCGAAATGACTGCATTGATCATGGAAGTTTTCATTTCTGCACAAGTCGTTAAATCAGAGACAAAACTTTTGTCTATTTTTAGGCAATCAATCGGAAAATTTAATAATTGATTAAACGAAGTGTGACCCGTACCAAAGTCATCCAGTGCTAAGCTAACGCCGAGCGCCTTAAGTTGCTTAAGAATATTTAGCGCATTATGGTCAGCTTCAATTAACCGCGTTTCTGTAAATTCTAATTCTATTTTATTAGGCTCTATTTCGTATTTTCGCAGTAATTTTTTAAAGTCTTTTGGAAAACTGGCATTTCTAAGTTCAAGGGCAGAAATATTGATACAAAAAAGCATAGAGCGACTATTCAGCATATTACGTTCTTGCATTATTTTGATAAAGGTTTGCTCAATCACCCACATATCGATTTCAACCACAATGTCATACTCTTCTGCAATAGGGATGAAAACGTCAGGGCCTATACCCTCAAGCTCTGTCGAGGTCGCTCTAAGTAAAACTTCAGCACCGGCAATAGACAAATTATGCGAATAAAACATGGGCTGAAATACTAGTTCAAACTCGTCATCTTCTATCGCCTTGTGAAGATGCTGGGCAATATTTTTGCGGAAGATGATGTTCTGCTGAATATGATCATCAAAGATTTTATATTGATTTTTACCCTGTTCTTTAGCGAAATACATAGCGGCATCGGCTTTATTCAGATATTCATTGAAATCAAACTGGCCCGTTTCGCAAATCGCAATCCCTAAGCTAAAGTTAACTTTTATCATTGCACTAGTTAATTTTAGCGGTTTACTGAACACCTCAAATAGTGCTTGAGCAAATCGATTAACTTCGTCTTCATCCGCTTTTTTTAATACCAGCGCGAATTCATCACCCGATAATCGAGAAAAAAGATGTAAATCTATCTGGCTATCTTGTTTAGTTGTAGCCAGCACGATTTCAGAAAAGCGGCATAAAAGTTCGTCACCAACCAAATGTCCATAACTATCATTTACTTTTTTAAAATCATCTAAATCTATATAAAATAAAACTAAACCATCGCGATTCAGTCGAGTAGAAAACCAATCATTTATTCCTCTGCGATTTACTAAACCAGTTAAAGAATCTGTTATGGATACCTTTTTTAAGCCGGCTCTTTGCCGATTAATTAAATAAAAAATAACCAAACACCAAATCAATAACATCCACTTTAATAAGGTTGCTTCAGAAACTAAAGCACCACGCAAAACGGCTTGGTTAATCTCAACTAAATACTGCCCTTCTTGCTTAATTTCGCTACTTAGAAATTCGATTAGCACTATATTAGACACATCAAACTGGGCATTTTCGAACTGCACTTTGTATTCAGATAGCCACCAACCTTCAACATTAAAATAATCAAAAGGTATGGTCGTTAATTTATTTTTGACCGGCTCATATAGCACGCCATTAAATTTTAATGATTGCAGATCATCTAGATTGGAGTACTCAGAATTAAAGTTTCTAAAATAAACCCGTAAACCATGATTATCATTGGTGATAACTGTATTGGTTTTATCCTCTACACTTAAGCTTGTTACCTTGGCTTCAACACTTATTCGATCATATCGCTCAAGAGAAACGCCATTACCATTGCCTGATAGCCATAAACCAACTCCGCAAAAGCGGTATCCATTAAGATTTTCAATTGTACAGCTGGCTTTAATGTAGTCTTTGTCTTGCTCATGTACAGTCACTGACGTGCCATCCGTCAGCTTATGCAAAGTGAATTTATGTTTTTCTGCTAACAAATCAAACGACACATCTAGCAAACCAGCTCTGTGGCTAGCAAGAAGAGATACTGTCAGTAGGAGTAATACAATACCAACTTTGGCATTTAAATCTAACTTCAAGATGTCTATTCCTATGATTAAACGAGGCGAAAAAGCAGATAAAGACAAGAGCGGTATTCCGCTAACTATATTTCATCAATGGTTAAATATTAGTTGGAAAAGTGATGTTTTGCTGAAAAAATTAAATTGAAGGTTTGTGACTAATTTATAGCCTGGAGCGTCTTTATCTTTGTTTATATTTTTTACTGCTCAATAGCAACCCATATTGAGCGAGTACGCCATCGAATTTAACAACTCATTGGTTATGCTAGGCGCAATTTTCTTGATTAAATGTTCATTAACTTGAAAATTTTGCAGGCAAACATAAGCCTTACTTGGCCATTCTGGTTGCGAAACAAGGTAATGTCGGGCTGCAAGCAATGACTGAGTATAATCAGCGTAACTGACTATCATAGCACCAGCTTCGAACGACCATTTAGAATAGCCTATGGTCAAGACATCTTGTTTATACAAATAGTGAAATAATATATTCGCTAAACTAGGTGAGATCGGCATGGCATTGGGTACCAGAATAAAGCTATCACTTTCTTTAGCAGCCCTTTTGATTAAATTAAAGGTTTTCTCTTCTGGCTTAGCAGGCATCCAATAAGTTTTGTCCAGTATAGCTTGCCAGTTTTGGATATGCTCGCTGTAACTAAAAGGCGCAATACTATTATTTTTAGGTAGTACACCTAACAAGGCTTTTATTCGTTGAGGCGAAGCATCATCCATCAAAATAAGCCAAGTGTGGCAATCTTTGACTTTAAGCAATTTTTTCGCTTGAAACGAAGAAACACCAATAACAATGACAGGGTTATCTTTACCTGATTTAGCAAATTCAATGCTGGAACTATAGCCATGAATAATCACAGGCAAGGTCTCAGACATTTCAGCTGAATATTCAACTAGCTCAAACTCGTTAGCAAATAAGTGCTTCGCATAGTCAAACATCTTGGTCGCATTTTTATTGTCAGCAAAATAAAAACCAACTGTGTTAATAGCAACCGCGGTTTGGCTAACTAAACAAAGCATAGTGACTAAAAAAAATTTCCTCAAAAGCATATTAAAAATTGTTTTAATTGCGTTTATGCAATCCATTATATTGAGTTGTTATTGATAATAGATAATACTGGACTATTAAGCTAAACATTCAGAAAAATAATAAATTTATGTTTAAACCTAGTATTTTTATTAATGCAATTATTTTTGCTATCTTACCTAGCATATTAATGACGATTGGAATTTCCATCTACATAGTCCAGTTTATCGGCTCTGATCGTGACCAATTAATAGAAGAACAAGCAAAAACGTTAGCAGAAGCCGTCGCCTACACAAGTGAATTTAATTTAATCAACTTAAACAAACAAGCTTTACAGAGTCGTTTAAGGGAAATTACTGCCACTTCATCTTTGCCAATAGAAAATTTGATTATTTTTGATGATACAGGTGAGTTATTCGCGGCCTCCAATTATAAAAATGTAAATTACGAATACAATTTAGATTTTGAGCCGAACAGCCAGCATATCGTCATTCATCATGACAAAGAAGACTCCACTTTATTGATTACCGATATCTTAGGCTTAGATAACCACTTTAACCCTATATCTCAGTGGCAAAGTGAGCAAACAGATTCGCCATCTTTAGGCCATGTGTTGCTGGTATTAGATATGTCGAAAGAGGCTTATCAAAGATTTTTAACTAACTTAAACCTATTTGTCTTAATTGGGATTTCAGCCTTACTAACCGCACTCCTAATGGGCGCTTTACTACATAGAGTTATCAGCCCGCTTCATGCTTTCGTTGCTGCGGTTAAGCGTATCGGAAGTGGAGATTTAAAGTTTCGACTCAACACCCCTGTTCAGTTTGAATTTAAAGATTTAAGAGATGGTATTAATGTGATGGCTGAGCAGCTTTATCACCATCAATCTAAACTAGAATCTGAAATTGAAGATGCGACTAAAGATATACAACAAAATCTATTATTAGTTGAAGAGAAAAATGCTGAACTAGATATAGCTAGAAAAGAAGCGCTCGAAGCCAGTAAGATAAAATCTCAATTTTTAGCCACTATGAGTCACGAGGTAAGAACCCCGCTCAATGCCATTGTCGGATTTACCAAAGAACTTGAAAAAGCCAACCTGCCAGAACCCTATACAGATTATGTTGAAACCATCAATGCATCGGCAGACAACCTAATCGCGATTGTTAATGACGTACTCGATTTCTCTAAAATTGAAGCGGGTAAAATAGAGCTAGAATACAGTGCATTTAACCTGACCCAAACGGTAGAAGACGTCACCAAACTTATGTCGCGTGATGCTTTTGCCAAGGGCTTGGAGTTTTGTATTGAATCTGACGTACTGCCTATTGCTGCGATTGGGGATCAGCATAGATTCAAACAAATATTGAATAACTTACTATCTAATGCGATTAAATTCACGCCAAAAGGCTTTGTCATTTTACGCATAAACATAGAGTCAATTTCAGAAACCCAGCACAAGCTAAAGCTGGAAATTCAAGATAGCGGAATTGGCATCAGCAAAGAAAAACAAGCTAAATTATTTAGTGCGTTCCATCAGGCTGATGCGACTACCACCCGAAAATATGGTGGTACTGGTCTTGGTTTAGCCATTACCCATGGCCTAGTCAAAAAGATGGGTGGTCGTTTAGAAATAGATAGTGCGCTTGGCCGTGGTTCGGTTTTTTCATTAGAGATTCCTCTCACCACCTCAAAACCGACTTTAATTGAAAAGCCAGTCAGACTTAACAAGGCCTTAGTGTTAGACCCACACCCTATCACTCACAACAGCTATAAAATACTATTCCAACAGCTTGGTATTGTCGCGGATATTTTTGAAGAAACAGAAGATTGGGAAGCGCAACTACACCAACAAAATAATTACGATTTGATTATTATTGCCAGTGATTCAGACGAAGAATCATTAGAGCTACTGCCATTACAAGCTTCATTTGCCGAAAAACAGCAAGAGCATGCGCTTGTACTATTATCTGTCCCTTTATATTCAAGCTTGCCAGAACAGCATAAAAAATTACTCGGCCAGCAGCCTGTGGTTGAGAAGCCATTTAGTTTTTGTAAATTAGATCAAGCTTGGGAAAAATATAACAGCATGCAGTGGCTTGCAAATGAAGCCTCTGTTCCAGATATATCACAACAAAGTGATAATCAGCCAAGCATCAAAATGCTCGCTGTCGACGATAACGAAACTAACCTCAAATTACTTGGCGCAATTTTACGCAATGGGCGGGTCGATTTAACGATATCAAACTCAGGTAAAGAAGCTTGCAAAATAGCAGAAGAACAAGTTTTTGATTTAATTTTAATGGATGTGCAAATGCCAGAAATGGACGGCATTCAAACCACAAGTTTTATTCGTCAAGGTAACCTGAACAAACACACACCTATCATTGCATTTACTGCCCACGCGTTTAAAGAAGAAAGAGAAAAATTACTCCGCAGTGGCATGGACGATTACCTGTCAAAACCAATAGATATGATTAAATTTAATCAATTGGTCAATAAATGGGTATTAGGTGGGGCTGCAAAAAGTACGCATAGCGAAAAAAGTTCAGCTATGCCGAACTCAATGCAAAGCGGAATTGATTGGCAGTTATCTATGGAAAAAGCCAACAACAAACATGACATTGCAGTCGAAATGTTGACTATGTTGGTCGACAGTTTTGATACGGTAAAACAAGACATTCAATACGCTTTAAGAAAAGGCGATGACAAATATCTACTTGATGTTATTCATAAATTTCATGGTTCCACCTGTTATTCAGGTGTCCCGTACTTACGTTATTTAGCCAATAATATTGAGTCCCAATTAAAGAAAGATGTCAGAGTCAACATTGAAGAACTCCTCGAAAAATTATGTGATGAAATGACAGTTGTAACCAATGGCATGGCAGATATCGAACAAAAATAACTATCGATATTCTTTTATGGCATAACGAATTAATATTTATTCTTTTTATGTTTGCCATATCCCATCTAGAATAGAGGGCTAAAATAGGTCACGGGATTATGTGGGAATGTCTTCACAACTAACAGAATTGTCTAGCCCGCTAGCAGCGGAGCAGGTCAATCAGCTCAATCAGATCACCGCGTCTATGTCAGCAAATCAGTTGGCATGGGTAAGTGGTTATTTATATGGTTTATCTCAAAGTGGTGCTGCGCCAGCGCAAGCTTCGGCTGCACCAGTTGCTAATAAGCAAACATTAACGATTTTATTTGGCTCGCAAACTGGTAACGCTAAAGGCGTAGCCGTTGCAGCTGAAGCAGCAGCAAAAGCCGCAGGCTTAGATGTACGTTGCGTTTCTATGGCAGATTATAAAGCCAAGGAATTAAAAGCTGAAAGCCACGTTCTGATTGTGTCTTGTACACAAGGTGAAGGCGATCCGCCAGATGACGCAATTGATTTTCATGCTTTCTTAGCCAGCAAAAAAGCGCCAAAACTAGACAGTTTAAAATATTCTGTATTAGCCTTAGGCGACTCTTCTTACGAATTCTTCTGCCAAACAGGTAAAGATTTCGACGAGCGTTTAGCTAAATTAGGCGCAACAGCAGTCGAGCCAAGAGTTGACTGTGATGTTGAATACGAAGCAGATTCAGCAGCTTGGATTGAGCGCGCAATAAAAGCGATTGCAGCAACAATGGAAACTGCGGCAGCACCAGTTGCTACGCCAGCAGCATCTGCAGTTGCAACAGCGGTTTCTCAATACAACAAAAAGAACCCGTTCACCGCGACATTAGAAGTTAACCAAAAAATCACTGGTCGTGATTCTTCTAAAGATATTCGTCATTTCGAAATATCACTTGAAGATTCAGGTTTAACTTACCAACCGGGTGATTCTTTAGGTATCTGGTTTAAAAACGATGCCAAAGTCGTTGCTGAAATCATTGAAAAATGTGGTTTAGATGCAGCAGCAAAAGTAACAGTGGATGATGCTGAAGTTTCTCTTGAAGAAGCATTAACGCGTCACTACGAATTAACGTTAAGCCACCCTGGTTTTGTTGCTAAATACGCTGAGTTATCAAATAACGCTGAATTAGCTAAATTAGCAGAAGACAGACAAGCTTTACGCGAATATATAGATGGCCGTCAAATCATTGATATTATTCGTGAAAATGCAGCAGAAATTAGCCTTGAAGGTTTAATTAGCTGTTTACGTCGTTTAACCCCAAGACTTTACTCTATCGCTTCTAGCCAAGCTGAAGTAGAAGAAGAAGTTCACTTAACAGTTGGTGTGGTTAAATACGAAGCATTTGGTGAAGAGCACCAAGGCGGCGCATCTGGTTTCTTAGCTGAGCGTTTAGAAGAAGGCGGCGAAGTTGACGTATTCGTTGAGCACAGCCACTTCAGATTACCAGAAGATAATTCTCCAGTTATCATGGTTGGTCCAGGTACAGGTGTTGCACCTTTCCGCGCATTCATTCAAGAAATTGATGCAAATGACCGTGAAAACGAAACTTGGTTATTCTTCGGTAACCCGAACTTCACAGAAGATTTCTTATATCAAGTTGAATGGCAAAGCTACCTGAAAGATGGTGTGCTAAATAAAATTGACCTTGCTTTCTCACGCGACCAAGCTGAAAAAGTATATGTTCAAGACAGAATGTTACAGCAAGCAGAAGCTTTATGGGCTTGGCTTGAAAAAGGCGCTTATTTCTATGTTTGTGGTGACGCATCTAGAATGGCAAAAGACGTTCACGAAGCTCTAGTCACTATCGTAGAGCAACAAGGTGGCAAGAGCCGCGACGAAGCTGAAGCTTATGTTAGCGACTTGCGTAAAAACAAACGTTACCAGAGAGATGTGTACTAATGACAGAAAAGAAATTAGCTGCCAACGAATATTTAAAAGTTAACAGTAACTACTTACGCGGCACATTAAAAGAAAGTGTCGCAAACCAAGTAACAGGTGCTGTAGCAGACGACGATACGCAAATTACTAAATTCCACGGTTTTTATATGCAAGATGACCGTGACATTAGAGCTGAGCGTAAGGCACAAAAATTAGAACCTAAGCATACCTTTATGTTACGTGCTCGTGTACCGGGCGGTGTAATTGGTATGGACCAATGGTTAGCAATTGACGATATCGCGAAAGAGTTAACAGATTACAACTCAATCCGTTTAACCACGCGTCAAACTTTCCAATATCACGGTATTTTAAAGCGCGATTTAAAACCACTAATTAAAGGCTTATACCAGTCTAAATTAGATGCAATTGCTGCTTGTGGTGATGTAAACCGTAACGTAATGGCAACCACTAACCCAATCCAAACACAGCTTCAACAAGATGTGCACGATTGGTCGGTTAAAATTTCTGAGCACTTATTACCTAAAACACGCGCTTACTTCGAGCTATGGTTAGACGAAGAGCCAGTTGATCACGGTGATAAAGAGCAAGAGCCTGTATACGGTAAAACTTATTTACCACGTAAGTTTAAAATTGCCGTTGCTGTACCTCCGTACAATGATGTAGACATCAGTGCAAATGATTTAAGCTTTATTGCCATTGAAGACGAAAATGGTCGTTTAGCTGGCTTTAACGTAGCAGCTGGTGGCGGTATGGGTTCAACGCATGGCGATACTAACACTTACCCTCAACTAACGCGTGTTCTTGGTTTTATCAAACCAGAAGACACATTAGATTTTGCCCAAGCAGTTATGCTAACGCAAAGAGATAACGGTAACCGTTACGACAGAAAACGTGCTCGTACTAAATACACAGTAGACGACATGGGTGTAGATGCATTCCGTGAAGCAACTGAGAAGCATGCCGGTAAGAAATTTGAACCAGCTCGCGAATACGAATTCACTAGCCAAGGCGACCGTTTTGGTTGGGTTGAAGATGTAAATGGTAAACACCACTTAACTATCTTCTTAGAAGCTGGTCGAATCGTAGACGACGAAGGCCGTACAGTTAAAACAGGTTTACGCGAAATCGCTAAAGTTCATCAAGGCGAATACCGCATGACGGCTAATCAAAATATCATGATTGCCAATGTTGCTACTGAAGACAAAGCTGAAATTGAAGGCTTATGTCGTAAATTTGGTTTATTAGGCAAAGTATTATCGCCAATTATGCTAAACAGCATTGCTTGTGTTGCTTTACCAACTTGTGCACTTGCAATGGCAGAGTCTGAGCGTTACTTACCTCGTTTAATTGAAAAATTTGACGTATTAGCTGAAAAGCACGGTATTGCAGATCAAGAAATCGTAACGCGTATGACAGGTTGTCCTAACGGTTGTGGTCGTCCTTTCTTAGCTGAAATTGGTTTTGTTGGTAAAGGTCCTGGTAAATACAATATGTACCTAGGTGCTGACGGCAAAGGTACACGTTTAAACCAAATGTATAAAGAAAACATTGGTGAAGATGAAATTTTAGCAGAAGTAGATAGTTTGTTCGGTCGCTACAGTAAAGAACGTGAATCTGGTGAAGGTTTTGGTGATTTCGTAGTTCGAATTGGCGCTGTTAAGGCGGTTTACGATGGTCGAGAGTTCCACGCAGTTGATTGATTTTAAAGCACTATTACAAGCAGATACAGAAACTCAGCAAGCTAAGCTTGCTGAGGTGAATGCTGAACTAGAAAAAATGACAGCGCAGCAGCGCGTTGCTTGGGCATGTAAAAATTTACCTGCTAAGCAAATTTTGTCATCTAGCTTTGGTATTCAAGCCGCTGTTATGCTGGGCTTAGTGACAACAGAACAACCGGAGATTCCGGTTGTTTTAACTGACACTGGCTATTTATTTCCGGAAACTTACGAATTTATCGATCAGCTCACTGAGCGTTTAAATTTAAATCTGAAAATTTATAGTTCGCCTTATAGCGCTGCTTGGCAAGAACAAAGATTTGGTAAACTTTGGGAACAAGGTGTTGAAGGTATTGAAAAATACAACAAAATCAACAAAGTTGAACCAATGAAACGTGCTTTAGAAGAGCAACAAGCTGAAGTTTGGTATACAGGCTTACGCCGTGACCAATCAGGTAGCAGAGCTAATTTACCTGTACTACAAATTAGCGCAGGTCGTTATAAGTTTTATCCGATTATAGATTGGACAAACAAAGACGTTCACTATTATCTTAAAGATAACAACTTACCATACCACCCGCTTTGGGATATGGGTTATGTGTCTGTTGGTGACTGGCACACTTCGCGCCCACTTGAACTGGGTATGACAGAAGAAGAAACTCGCTTCTTTGGTTTAAAACGCGAATGTGGTCTTCACGAAGGTGGAAGTGGGATTTAACTCCCCTACACAAACCAATCAAAAACGACTCTATATGGGTCGTTTTTTGTTTTTGGAAATTTATTTTACTGACCTTTGCTGTTAATGAAGAAGGCTGTTTCAGCACTATTAGTCAATATGTTAAATATGTAGCATATAAACTCGGTGTTGGCCTTAAGATTAGAGCGATTAAAAACACCTTGTAGGCGCGATGCTTGCTCGCGCGTTTTTGACTTTATGCTGTTGTTTAATATGTAGCGACAGTTTTCGGTAATTGCGGACCCTGTAACAAAATATGTGTAACTGCCTATTATTAATACCCAAGTAGGGTTTAAGCCCGCGTAGCTTAGGACGAGCCTAAACGAACCTCAACCAATAAAGGCGTGTTCATTTTCCCATTTTTCAGTAAATAATCACAACTCTATATATTGATGAATGCTCGAATAGAGTTAAAACCTATAACCTAACCCCAAATTAAAACCTTGTATACTAACGTGCTTACCTAAATTACTCTTTTCCCATCCGACATTAAAGGTCAATCCGGAATCAGTATGTAGCATCCAGCCTATCGAATATCCTATATCAGAGCCATCTTCCTGATATTTTACTTCTTCATCATCTATCACATCGTAATCATAGGATAAGGCTTTTAATCTGGCATAAAATCGATTTCGTTTAGATAAAACAGTTCGTCCCTCTGCAAAAAAATAAGAGGCTTTATATTCAAGTCTGGAGTCGGTTAAAAGCCCTTCCCAAAAGAAGATATCGCCATTACTACTATCGCCACTCAGATGACCCACACCAATTGAGACATAATCATGTAACTCGTACTGATAGTTAAAAGCGATATGCATTGTGAGTACATCATTTAAATCAGATAGTTGCTCTGAAGCATCATCACCGATAGACCCAATAGTATATTCTAAACCTAACTGGTGTAAGCGATTATCTGCGTTAGCGAATCCAGAAAATAAAAATAAGATTACAAAATATTTCATACATGTCCCTGTTGTAGGAAAAATTGTCTTAACTATTAATACTCCTGTCTTAATTTATTTTCAACCTTAAAAGTAGTGTCAATTCGAGTGGAGATAAGCTAGGCACTGTCGAGACTAGTATTATTTTTAAGCAGGGTTTTGCTTGATTCATCGATAGAGTAAAGTAAGTTCAACCCGAGTGAACAGAGGCACTCTTAAGCTAAGCGCCCCTCATCTCTATATATTCATAATACTCGAAAGTGACCAGTTGATTTCAGCTTTAACATCGGCATGCTTAACTGGCTTAGAACGGTGCTATAGTAGAAATTTCAACACATTTCGCAAAATTACCCAAACATTGAAGTGATGAACCAAATCAGATCGTTCAACTTCACTTAATCAATAATTTTGACCTTGTATATGACTCAATGAAGTCTATATTTATATTTTGGAGATAGCTTTTACAAGGATGATATATGAAAAAAGCATTATTTGTTGTGTGCTTGTTATTTACCTGCTTCTTGACTCAAGCAACTCAGTTTGAGGCATTACCTAACTTTGATATTAACGCGAAATATAAAAAAGGCGATGTAGTTAAATTTAATCACTACATATATATACATCACCCTAAAGCTGATTGGCATAAATTAATATCTAAGAGACAAAATAAAGAAGATATTAATCCAACGGAATTAATATCTTCTTTCGGAAAGCGTATCCAATTAACGAACATAAAACCTTGGCAAAAATTAAATCATTACAAATTAGGCGATAGTGTCATTTATAAGCAACACTATTACACACTCGTAAAAAACACGAATAAACATAATAAAAAGTGGAAGACTGAGTTTTGGTTTAAATTTGATCACCCTGCCCTTGGTTTTTCAATACCAGATTACGATCCACGATCTCAGGAACTGAATACACTGCTAGGTGTAGACTCTAATTTAAATAATATACGAGATGACTTCGAGTTAAAAATAATTATGAGCTCTCTACCCAATAAGACTAAAAAACATGCTCTTAAATCCGGTTTAATCTATACACGCCTAATGGAATATTCAGAAACAAATAACAAGCAACGAAGCTTTACAGGTTTTATCTCAACTAATTTTAAGCCGAGCATGTAAAAAAAGTCAGGACCCCTCTTGGAAAGAAGGAATGTTTTTTAATACTTTATTACGGGTCAAGCATAAATATCTAATACAAGAAGAGCTTTATAAAAACTTAGCTAATAGAGAGTTCTCGATTGATTTAGCTGAGCCTTGCGAGCAACTTCAACAATATTAATGGAAAAAACATGAAATACATTTTTTTAGTTTTGAACTTACTATTTTCGAGCTTTGTTTACCCTTTTTGTGAGTCCAACGTCGATAAAATAAAACTTCATTATATCAATGGAATGTTCACTGATGCATCGGGGTTTATCGCTAATAAGATATCAATTAAAAGCTTTATCCAAAATCATATGGATAAACAATTTTTTATTTCTGAAGTAAGCGGAACTCATAATGTATCTGAATTTTTTACATCTCAAATATTTGAAGTGGGAAGACACAAGTGGGAAGATGATGAAGCCTCTGATGCAATTATTGAGTTTTTAAATGGCGAATATAACTCTTCCAGCAAGGTCACGGTAAAAGAGAAAGAAAAAATCCAAGAGTTTTTAATGGATATTAATAACGAATACCATTTAACTCTTAGCGAACCTGAAAGCATTTTTGGGTTACACTCGGTTAAATTATTGTTAGACACCTACACGAGGGTGATCCTAATAACACACTCTCAGGGTAATTTCTATGGTAACGCAATATTAAGCCAAGCTTATGAGAGCTATAGTTACCCTGATGGGTATAAATTAATAGATTACCCTATGCTAGGAATTATGCAACTTGCTAGTCCTGTAGACATACCTGGGGGGACGCTATCTTTCGTACACCCCAAAATAATTGGTCATTTAACGAATACCGAAGATACTGTAATGGCACTAGTCCGTGCGACGTTTGATTCAGTTCAAGCGAACCACACCTCACAAGTTAACAGTTTAGATAGATCTGGTCATAGCTTAATTGAATCCTACTTACAGGGACTAGATGGTCAACCAATAAAGATCGCAAAACAATTAACTCAAATAGCGAACAACTTAATCCCCTACCCTATGCATAAGCAAAATCAGGCATCATCCAGTGCTATTTATCAATTTGGGTATTCACAATTAAATGAATTACTAGATATTCAGTTTCACAGCAAAGCAATATATAGGTATGAAGGCGTTACAAAATCTAAGTTTAACCAGTTACTAACTGCTAAATCTCAAGGTGGATACTTTAATAACGGCATTAAAAGCCATCATAACTATATAAAACTTGAGTAGTATGAAAAGAACAATATGTTTGATTATTTTGCTCTTTGTCGGCTTTCAGTCTACCAACAGTTACTTGGCAAGAGATAACTTGTGTAAATTACCAGTCCAAATGGGCTCAAAATTAAAAATAAAACAGCAGCAAGGTGAGCTAGGTATAACTAATTTTGTAATCAAAGGCGAAAGAAAAATAGATATGTTGATTGAAGCTGGCTATCAAGGCTTTGTGGTTGATAATAAATTATGGCCTGAGCACTCAGAACAAGTTAATTTTAGAATTAAATTAAATTTTAACGGTGAATGCTTGATTATATACCCTAGCTTAGTTGAAGAGGTAATCGGCAGTAGTAAACCACTTAAATTTTATGGGTTTACTTTAATGAATGAAAAATACCTTTACCCCGAAACTATATTAAATTATTAGATCCTAATACATTTTATTAAAAAAAAAATCAGTGAGCGGTTTTTAGTTACTGCACTTAATATCTGAGTCTGCTTGGGTCTATAGTATAAACGCGCGAGCAAGCATCGCGCCTACAAGGTGTTTTTAACCCATAATCATCTTAAACCAACACCGGATTTATATCCAAATATTAGAGTATCGACTTATGGTGCGAAATGTCTGATGGATTAAATATTATAGTTGGATATACGAATAAAAAGCCGTTCCTGTAAACGTATTTTATGTTGAAACCACCCAATATTTACAGTGACTTAAAACAAATTGCTACAAGCCCTTTTAGCTATGACTGGCATTTATGATTTTGGGCACAACGCAATCGCATGCGTTTTTCAAGTAATTAATTGTAACCAAAGCTAATCAAAAAACTAATCTCTTGCTAACAAATTCGCTAATGCGATTAAGTTATCGATATTATTTAACTCTTGTTTCTTGAGAAGTGCTTTTCTTAGAGCAAGGTAAATTTAACGCTGTTATCAGGGGGAAACTCAAGAAAGCAAGTTGCTCTCCCGAGTTGATGTTAAATACTAGCATGCTTACGAATCAAATTATGATACACATGATGCAAGCTATCGAGTTGCGCTCTTGGCACAGCATCATTGCTTAGTAGTTGCTGAATATTTTGATCAAGCTCATATAATAACTCCCTTATATGAGTATCTTGTACCATGCTTTGCATCCAAGTAATTGCAGCAATGCGCACACCCGATGTAACAGGCGTAACTTTATGTAAACTGCTTGAAGGATAGGTTACCGCATCTCCTGCCCTTGGCTTAATGCTTTGTTCGCCAAACTCAGTTTGAATCACAAGTTCACCGCCCTCGTATTCTTCTGGCTCAGACAAAAACAACGTCATCGACATATCAGATCGTAATACTTCAGCAGAATTTGGCATTCGCATCACTGCGGCATCTACATGAAAACCATAGGTTTCACCCGAGCTGTAACGATTAAAACACGGCGGAAAGATTTTATGTGGTAATACAGCCGAAACGAGTTTCGCTGTGTCACCATATTTAGCCAATAAAGAATTAGCTAATTGTTGAACGGTTTGATTATTCGTATCCGCTTGGCCATTATTTTTAACCTCGGCAGCCATGCCCATAGCGGTTCCCTTGCCATCTAACCAAGGTACTTGATCGAGATGCTGACGGATAACGGATACTTCTTGTTTAGTTAGCAATTGCTCAATCAAGACCATGGTTTTTTCTCCTAGAATTGGTAAGTTACTGTGGCTCGTAATGATTGACGATCGCCAATATACATAAACTTAGCCGCTCGGTAAGTTGAGGTATAATACTCTTCGTCAAATACATTGCCTAAATTAATACGTGCGGTTAAATCTTCACTAAAGTTATAGCTCGCGAACATATTATATACTCGATACGCTGGTACCTCTGGGCCTGTTGAACCTGTATCAGGTTGACCACCTGTCATACTACTTTTATAAGTAAAATCACCACCAAATGCAAAATCGTCGGTTAATTGGTAACGAGCCTGAGCATAAAAGCTTTCATCCGCAAATAAAGCTAATGGCAAACCAATATTTGTTTCATGCGCTGATTCAATCACTTCAGAATCCATTTTAGCCGCTGTGATTTGAATACTTAGCGCATCTGTAACCTGGCCGTTTAAGGCGACTTCAATACCAGATACCTGATGCTTACCAGTATTGAGCGAACCCACAGGTTCATAATCACGTCCTGCACCTTCCATCACATCGTCTTTAGTTAAGCGAAATGCCGCCACTTGTAAAAACAACAATTCGTCATTGAGCGACATTTTTGAGCCGATTTCTATATTTGTTACTTTTTCAGGCTCTGAATCTGTATTGCCTTCTGCATCATTACACACACCACCGTAACCACAATTAGCGCCAACATCGGATTCACCGCCATTGATATTGGTTGCGGTGCCGTAAGAAGCATATAGATTAATATCATCAACCAATTCGTATACCACACCAAAGTGACCATTGGTTAAAGTATCTGAAAATTCATAAGCGGTACCTTCACCGTTTCTATAAGCTAAATTGCTATAGTCGTATGAGTCTAAACGTATACCTGCAAATACCATTAAATCCTGAGTCAGTTGCATTGTATCCATTAAAGAAACGGCTGAAACTTGATAATTATAATCATTTTTCAGGCTGCCACGTGTTGCTGATGAGCGGTCGATACTTGTGTTTAAGCCAGCGACTAAATTCCCCTGATTATCTAAAGCACAAAAACTTTCACCAACGCCGCCCCGACTCGATCTCCAACAATTGTTAAAACTTGATTCACCTCTGTTGTCGTAATTGAAATTTTGTACTGTGTAGTCTGCATACTCTGCACTAATCAACAATTTATGCTCAATAGCACCCGTTTCAATTTCAGCCAAAAAGTTAAACTGAGTAGCAAAGTGTTCTACTTCTTGAGCGTTATGATGAGTTCCGAATGAGAATGTGCCGAATCCGTTAACGCCGTTATTGGCGTCGTCTTCAGTTAAATAGCCTGTAGTCCCACTCGCGCTAGTTGCGATATACCCATTTTCGGTTTCACCATAGCGAGTAATATTATAAAACTTCCATGTATCATTCAGTTGGTGTTCAACTCTTAAGGTAGTAGACCAAGCTTCCGAGTTCATAAAGTCGCCTTGTTGTGCATAAACAGGAATGTCTTTAACTATCTCACCATTTATTACCGTTGAACCTAAATCAGGCACATCTTCCGCATTAAGGTAATAAATATCCGCCCAAACTCGAGTTTTGTTACCATCGTCATATATTCCAGATATTAAAGCCCCCTCGCGTTTACGCTCCGCACCTTCCCTTTTCGGGGCATCTTCGCTCGATTTCATAATGTTAACTCGAGTCGCGAAGCCTTCGCTGATTGGCTTGTTCACATCAACAGACGCTCTGTAATAATTGTCGCTACCGAATCCAACGTCAACTCGGCCCAAGTCATATCCGATTGATGCCTTTTTAGTAATGCTGTTAATTGCACCGCCTGAAGAGCCTCGCCCAGCGAAAGTCGAACTAGGGCCTTTGGTTATTTCAATTTGCTCAACTGAAAAGCTCTCTCGCGTATTCATGCCAGGATCTCGTAAACCGTCAACAAAAACATCCGAACGGGCTTCGTGACCACGAATGATATAACGGTCGCCAAACGCATTACCATTTTCACCAGTCCCCAAAGTAACACCCGCTTGTGTTGACAATACTTCTTTTAAATCAGAACGACCTGACTCATCTATTTGGTCTTTAGTTAGCACTGTAATAGTGGCCGGTGTATCCACTAAATCAACAAGACGACGTGCATCGCCAGAACGTTTAACACTATAAAGCGAATTACGCACACCATGAATTTCAATTAATTCAGTTTCTTTGCTTTTAATATTTTTATCTTCAACTTCTGACTCTTGCGCATACGCTGAAGAAACAGCCACAGATAAAGCGCCTAATAAAGCGGTTGAACCCATAAATATATTTTTTGACATCGTTTTTTACTTCTCGTTACTAAAATTGGTGCACATGATAAACACAAACGCCAATGATAACAATTATCATTAGCAGTTATTTTGAAAATAATTTATTTCTCTCTTTTTATGAGCAATGTTAGGGGTGTTTACTAGGAGTAATAATCTGGATGTTATTTTTGAACAATAACTTGCTTTACTTATTAATAACGCGCAATGAATTGGCTGTTGTTTAGCTCGCTGAAATAGACGAGCTTTAATACAGTTAAGACAGAAGGCGCCATCAAAAATATGGAGACCTAAGGCCTCCATATCTAACTTAAGCGGGATTAATGATCATGGTCTGCATCATGTTCAGTTTCTGCAATCCCTAACCAAGTGAGTGAGGCTGGGGTAAAGTTTAATTCGATCTCAGCTGTAATTTGTGCAGATTCTAAATCAACTTGAACAATATGCTGAGCAATCGGGTCGGCAACAAAAGCTAAGTGACTATTTTGTGAAAGCGTCATACTAAATGACATTCCATCAGGCATACTAGCGACATCTTCTTCTGAGATATCAATTCGGGTTTCAAATTCCCAATGACTATGGCCGCCTTCTTGATGCGCGCTCAGTAGGGTTAAATAACCTAAATTATCTAAAATCAAAAAATGTTCGCCATCGCTAGAAAAGTGATACGAAATAGGCTGAGCATTATCTAAAGCCTGCCAATCAATATTCTCCATTTCAGAGTCATCTGGATTTATTTCAACTAACACAGCAGTACCACCGCCATGTTGAGAAGCAACACCAACAAATGAGACCACTTCATGATGGCTGTAAACGCTGCCAACGCGTAGGCCATCTAAACTCGCTATATTATCAATTTTAGCAGAGCGATAACCTGTCTCTGTTTTTTCTGTCACTAAAACACCATCGCTACAACCAAAAACTTGATAGTGCTCATTTTGAGCAGCGCCATGTAAATCAGGACAAGCAGTGGCAAAAACATGCTCTTGTTCATATTCATTATCGTGCAAATGATAAACAGCAACTTGATCAGGTAAGATTTTATTACCTGAAGTACTTTCAGCATCATCACGGCGTACTGTCGTAATTAAATAATCATCATGTGGCTCTGCAACACCATGCATATTGATGGCATAACTCAATTCGGGTAAAGATTGAGTTTTATTAGTGATATCTGTATCTGTAATGACTTGTACCGATGCCGCTGCACCCGTATTTGCGTCGCCATCATAAAACACCGCTAGCTTGCCATCATGATTCACTATATGAGTTGGTCTGCTCCCCATTAATTGGTAGGTCGACATACTTGGATTTTGCTTATAGTCGTGTAAATGTTCACCATGATCTTCACGCCATAAACCGCCGTCGATAAACTCAATCAGATCTTCACCGCGTGTGGTAATTAACGCGTAACGATAACCAGCAGAAGCAGATAGTCGGCTCGAATCGTATGTTAAAGCAAAGCTACCTAACAAAGTTTTATCATCTAGGTTATAAATAGAAGCGGTATTACTATCTGCAGATAACACAGCTAATCGGCCTGCACTCTCAATTAAATATCCATCACCATGGTTGTGATCATCTTCAACTTTTATTGGATCTTTCTCTACTATGTTGGTTTCTGCATCGCCACAGGCAGATAACAATATTGCACTAACAGCAGTGGCTAATAATTTGCAATGAAATACTTGCATGTATAAATTCCTTTAGTAAATTTTATCGGGAGAAATTCTTAAAAATAGCCACGTATACCAGCGGTAACATTACGTCCTGGTCTAGGTGCTAAATCTTTAAGAAATGAAGTGTGAACCCTAGCTTCCGTGTTGGTTAAATTACTGACTTTGAGATAGACAGACGTATCCAAATTAAACCAATTTAAGTCATAAGCTAGGTTGGCATCCATGAGCGTATAGCCAGGCGTTGTTGTCTCAAAAACTGAAATTTTGTCTTGTTTTTGGTAACGCGTTATATGTAATTGTGCGCTCAGCTTTTCATTTTGATAGCTAAATTGTGCCCCTAATCTAAGTGGCGGTGTACGAGGTAAGTCTCCACCATCTTTTAACTTGGCTCGAACAAAATCAGAAAATAAACTGGTTTTAAATTCATTCGTTAACTGCCATGCAATTTGCGCTTCAAAACCGTGTAAAACCACATCATTTATCTGAGCGGTATAAACCGGTAACTCAGAAGCATGGTCGTGATCATGGTCATGGTCATGTGCGTCACTGTCTTCTGAATCACTTGCATGTTCATGAGTCACTTCAGCAAAAAGTCCGGTCGAACTTTGATAATAGTAATTATCAACTTGGTTATAAAATAGATTAAAAACAAAGCCTAGATCCCCCTGAGTCTTTCTCAATGTAAAATCTATATTTTTTGAAGTTTCTAATTCAATCGGCTGCTTGTTCAGCTCAAATTCCGCAGAGTCTGATTCCTGATGAATTTCAAATAAAGCCCCTACTTCATAACTTCGTGTGCCGATATGTGGGCCGAAAGACATTAATTCTGAAGCTGACGGTGCACGCTGTGAACGAGACAACGAAACACCTAAGTTATAATCCGACATAAAATCCCAAACTAAACCTGCAGAAAAGCTAATCGGGGTAAATTTATGTTCAATATCAAAAACTCGAGTATCGCCAGCTTGATGCTCGTTATGATCATGCTCGTGCGCATCTTCTGCGCTTTCATCTTCAGCATGCGCGTGCAAGGGTAAATCAGGTAATAAGACTTGGTCAGAGCTAATTCTAACTTGCTCAACTCTCGCGCCGACCTGATACAAAACATCACCAATATGTTTTTCTTCGAGTATTGCCATAGCAAAAGTTTCAGCTGTAGAAGGAGGTGTGAAAGCTTCACTACCGACAGCCGATATTTCACTATTTTTATAATGAAAATTTAGCCCGCCTTTCCAGTCAAAAACAGGGTTGTGCTGTAGCTCAAGTTGAAACTCTTGAGTTGAATTTTTAAACAATGTGCCAACGCTACCCGCTTCTATTTCTGCGTGTTCATAATCGCTGTTAGAAGCTCTAAGGTTTAGCTGGTTGAAAACAGGATTAGATAAATTAATCTCAGATAAAAATTGAATTCGGGTTTGATCCAAATCGGCATAAACCTGCTCTGCAGCTGCCTCGTCACCATGCGAGTGCCCTGGTATGCCATATTCACGCTTAAACTTTTCCACTGACACGCCAAAGTAACCGTTATCAAGTAAATAACTTGTGCCTAACGTAAAGCCTTTGGACTCTTCCGCACTATTTGCAATTCGCCTTTCGTCAACTGGGACTTTATAGTCTTTTGAATCTCGCCAAAATGCGTCTGCATACACAGCAACTGAGCCTGTCCCTGTGGTTAAATTAAATGCACCTTGTTTTTGCTGGTTAACCGAGCTCGTTTGTATTTGCCATTCGCCGCGAGTTGCATTGTCTGTCGGTATGCGTCCATCAACCACATTAACAACACCGCCAATTGCACCACTGCCATAAAATAAAGTTGCAGGCCCCCTAAATACCTCTATTTGCTGTGCGGTTGCGGCTTCTGTCGCTACCGAATGATCCGGCCCAACCCGAGAAACATCGCCAACATCCAAGCCATTTTGAGCAATCAACACACGGGGTCCACTCAAGCCTCGAATAATAGGTGTACTTGCCACATTCGCATGAAAATTAGTATTAACCCCAGCTAGTTTTTCTAAACTATCGCCTAATGTATCTGCCTGCTGCTGTCTGAGCGTTTCTCCAGCGATGACATTAACAGGTATTGTTGACTCCATCACAGACAAGTGAACAGGTGAAGCAACAACATCAATCACTTCAATGGGTGAACGCGCAAGTGCTACCTGATATTGATTTATACCTGTTTCTGGTACGTCGACGTGCTGATGTGAGTGCGCGAACCCTTTCGCGATTATATGTAATTTATTCTCACCCACAGCCAGATTAGAAATTGAAAAGACCCCCTGTTGGTTGGTCATAACAGTTTTATCTGTGCCTTCGACTTGAATACTAGCCCCTGAGATAGGCTCTCCAAGTTGATTAACAATTGTTCCTTCAATATTTTTAGCCAATGAAGCCATTGGCATCATTGCAGCAACCGCAACTGCGATTCGCTTCTTGATATGCATCCCCACCTCGATATGTGATAATACAACAATTTAAATGTTATAACATAACAAAACCTAACACAAGAGAGGATCATCAAAGCTTGCTAGATAGCAAATACTGCTAGTATAAAATTTTCCCGATCAGCCAATTTACAAGCAACAACTGCCGGCAATTAAGAAAATTCTGATCAGCATAATTACCAATTTAAGGTAAACTAGTACCGCATTTGCATTTCAAGGGGTTTTCAATGGAACAATTTCCAATCTTTCTTAATTTAAAAAGCTTCCCATGTGCCGTTGTCGGTGGTGGTGAAGTAGCATTTCGTAAAATTACAGCCTTGCTAAAAGCAAAAGCCGAGTTAACTGTAATTTCACCTGAACTCAGCCCTGAATTGCAAAATTTATTGGCGCAAAAAAAGTTTACTTATATTGCTCAAGCCTACTCAGAAGCGTTAATTAAAGATATGAGGCTCGTTGTTGCAGCAACCGACAATGAAACACTCAATGAAAGTATTTATCATTATTGTGAAGCGAATAAGATCTTAATCAACGCGGTTGATCAGCCTTCAGCTTGCCGATATACCACGCCCTCAATTGTTGACAGATCGCCTGTTGTCATTGCAATTTCTTCTGCCGGCGCTAGCCCTGTTTTAGCAAGACGAATTAGAGCAATGATAGAAACTAGCTTACCGAAATCGCTTGGTGAAATCGCCAGTTTTGCGGGTTCAATACGCTCTAAGGTTAAAGCTAAATTCAATACGATAGATTTACGTCGAGATTTTTGGGAAAGATTTTTTACCAGCTCAATCATGACCCGCTTTGATAGCATGAGCAGTCAGGATAAATCTGAGCTAGTGGAACGTCTACTCAACAAGGAAAATACGGGCGGTGAAGTTTGGATAGTTGGCGCAGGTCCTGGTGACGAAGAGCTACTCACGATCAAGGCATTGCAAAAAATGCAATATGCTGATGTGATAGTGCATGACAGATTAGTCTCGCAAAATATTTTAAATTTAGCGCGTAAAGATGCTGAATTTATCTGTGTCGGCAAAGAGAAAAATCTACACCTTAAAAAGCAAGATGAAATTAATGATTTATTAGTCGAGCTTGCGCTTGAAGGCAAGAAAGTTTGTCGCCTAAAAGGCGGCGACCCATTTATTTTTGGCCGTGGCGGTGAAGAGATTGAAACCTTAGTTGCAGCTGATGTGCCTTTTGAAGTTGTCCCTGCCGTGACTTCGGCTTCTGGTTGCTCTAGCTATGCAGGTATCCCATTGACTCATAGAGACTACGCACGTAAAGTTGTATTTATTACTGGTCAAAACAGTAAAGCTGGGGTTGAGCCGGATTGGGAAGCACTCGTTCGCCCATATCAAACTCTTGTGTTTTACATGGGGCTGACTCGCGCTGATTTAATTAAACAAAACTTAGTTAGATTAGGTATGGCTGAAAATATGCCAGTGGCGATTGTTGAAAAAGGCACGACACCCCAGCAAAAAGTTTACATTGGCGATTTAGCCGCTTTACCTGAAATGCGAGAAAAATATCAAATAGGCTCACCTGCCCTGCTAATCATCGGTGAAGTTGTCAACTTGCACAACAAACTCGCTTGGTTTACGCCCGAAAAAGTAGAAGCCGACACCAGTTTCATCAATATTAAGTAACTGTATTGGAGTACAAACAACAAATTTTAAGTGGAAGCTAGATCAAAATATCACCAAATAGCTTCCACAAAATTAACCAAGCAAAACGTTTAAATTACAATCAATGCAAGGCCTTTACGTATCTAGTTAATTTAATCCAAATTACTTTAAAAAATCTTCGCATTAGAAGATGCCTTGTCTATATAAAAGGTATAATACCCTCATTAATTCTTTGCTCATTTGGTTCCCATGCCGCTCGATATAACTTCACCCGCCCAAATATTAGGCTTAATTAGTTTTGCTTTTGGTATCGCTAGTTTTTATCAAAAAGACGACTTCAAGTTAAAGCTGTTAATGTTGATGATGCTAGTGATACACGGATTCCATTTTTTCTTACTCGATGCGATCACTTCAGCATTAATCTGCGGCGTTAGTATATTAAGAACTTTATTTGCTATGTACTCAAGTTCAGCAAAATTTGCGCTGGGTTTTATTGGCGTTTATCTTATTGCGGGTTTATCCACCAGCTCATCATTATTAGAGCTAACCCCAATGTTTGCCGGTATTATTGGGACTTACGCACTCATTTGCTTAAAAGGAATAGCGTTAAGAATCGGCCTAATGCTAGGTGCGAGTATTTGGTTAATCAACAACATAGCGGTTGGTTCTATTGGTGGCGTTTTATTAGAAGCTGTACTCGTAGCCGTCAACATTTCTACTATCTACCGTTTATATAAAGATAATTCAATTGCAAAAGAAGTTGCACTAAAAGCATCTTAATCACACTATTTTGCACTTATGCCGCTTGGTTAGCGGCAAAATTTCTGCTATTTTCCTCATAAAATTATTTAAGGAATAAACTGATGCCAAAGGCAAGTGAAATTAAAAAGAATGCCGCGATTGAATTCAATGGTCGCGTTATGATGGTAAGAGATATAGTACGTTCTGTGCCGCAAGGTCGAGCAGGCGGTAGCTTATATAGAATGCGCTTATATGATGTCGTAACCGGCGCAAAAGTTGACGAGACATTTAAAGATGTCGACATGCTTAATTTTGCTGATTTAACTCGTCGTGATGCTATGTTCTCGTATGTTGATGGTGACGAGTATGTGTTCATGGATAATGAAGATTACACGCCATACCACTTAAATAAAGATGCAATTGCTGAAGAGATATTATTTGTCAACGAAGAAACACAAGGCATTCAAGTAGTTATAATTGGTGAAAGCCCAGTGGCAATTGAGCTACCAACTATAGTTCAACTTGTAATTGAAGAAACAGCACCATCAATTAAAGGTGCATCTGCCAGCGCAAGAACTAAGCCTGCAACCTTAACGACTGGATTAGTCGTTCAAGTTCCTGAGCATATTTCTACCGGCGATAAAATCAAAATAAACACAACTGAGAGCAAATTCACTGGTCGTGCTTAAACAGGTCATGTTTAAATATTAAAATGATAAAAATAAGCGCAAAATTGCGCTTATTTTTTTTGGATCATTTAAATTTTACCAACTAAATATAATCAATTGAGATTCGATTAATCAATAATAGCTTGATAGATTAAACTTCGAATTTTTTGGTGATCATCAATATTTTTTGCAGGAAGTAACTGCGTCATATACACAACTATCAGTTCTTCGGCAGGGTCAATCCAATAGGAAGAATGATAAGCACCACCCCAACCATACTCGCCGTTAGAGCCTAATTCTCCCGTTTGTCCGATATCTTCAGTGATAGCAAAACCTAGCCCAAAACTCCGCCCAGCCGAGTAATGTATATCACCAATATGATTTACCCTCATTTGCTCCACTGACTTTCTTGATAATAAGCGTACGCCATTAAATTCGCCTTGATTCAATAACACAGTCAAAAACTTCGCATAATCAGCAACGTTTGAAACAAGCCCTGCTCCACCTGAGTAAGCTACGCCAGCCGTACTAAGGTAATTGCCTTGGCTAACCATACCTTTTCGCTCTGGCGCTCTAATCACCCCAGCTTCTGATGAGGAATATACAGCAGCTAATTTATTGGCTTTATGATTAGGAACATAAAAGAAAGTATGCTGCATTTTTAACGGTTCAAGAATATTTTGAGCAATAAATTGAGCTAAATTTTGTCCGGTTATTTCTTCAATTACGACGCCTAGAATATCTGTAGCATATCCATAATCAAACGCTTCTCCCGGATGGTTATTTTGCGGCAAAGTTGCAATCGTTTTAACGGTTTCACGCATTGTGACCTTACGTTCAGCAAAGTACCAGCCTACTATGCCAGCGTCTTTCCATGCTTTTGCTGCAAGTTTAGAGCGATACCCAATCCCTGCGGTATGGGATAATAAATCACGGATTGTAATTTTACGATTTGCAGGAACCACATGGTAACCTTGTTCACCATTAGCAACGGCAACATAGGTTTGACTAAATTCAGGTAAATATTTATCCACTGGCTCATTTAACAAGAGCAAACCCTGCTCTTGTAACATCATAATACCAACACTCACTAGCGCTTTGGTTTGTGAGGCAATTCGAAACAAGCTATCTTTTTCCATCGGTATTTTATTTTCAATATCCTGCATACCAAAAGCGGCATGGTATAGGGTTTGGTTACGGCGCTTAACAATAATGGTTGCGCCTGATATTTGTTGTTTATCTACATATTGATTGAGTTGATTAGTTAATCGCTGTAATCGCTCATTAGATACACCAGCAGATTCAACAGTGTCAGTTGCTAGAGCAAATTGAGGATATCCAGATGCTAAAATTAGGCATAAAACAACATGCCTTAAACTTAAATAGATTCTATTTTTCATTATATTTATTAGAGAAGTGATTTATTAGTATGACTAATATTACATAGTTTATTTAATATTAATAAATCTATTTATAATTTTTCACTAGCGCGTAAATTTTTATGTGATTTTTAAGCAAAAAGATATTCTTTTCATTAAAGCATAAATTGTTAAGGGTTAATAAAAAGAAAGAGAACAAAAGAGTGGCGGCTAGCTTGGGGAATTAATACAAAAGCAGCCTTGGGCTTGGCTATTAATAACGGCAGGTAAATCATCTATCTGCAAACTCGGCGCAACAGCTAATTCAACCACACTATTCTCTTTGTTACATAAATAACCAGACGAATAAGGTCCTAAATAAGTTAACTGACCATTTTTATCAAACACAATCACAGCTGGCGAAGCAGGTAAAAGTGATTTCAAAACGGCTAGCGGTAATTCACTTGTCTGAAAACCTTTATCTTTAAACCAGCTATCTAGCTCGGCTTTATGTGGCTCTGCTAGTCGATTACAGCTACAGTCTTCATCAGATATGTGAAACACCCTATTATTCAGTTGGCCAAATTCGCCAATTAGCGTGTCTGCAAGTTTAGTCTCATATTCCGATTGTAATGTTTGATTGCTTTGAATCGCGAGTAGCTGACCTTTAGCATCAAACCATTCAATGGATGATTGAGAAAAAAAATAAAATGCGATGCCTGTGGCAAACAGCCAAATAAAAATCACTCCACCAATAATAGCATTACCCAAATCTAGCGATCGCACGTCGTAAAGTATCCGTTAAATTATGAAGCTCTGTTGTCGTTCGGGCGATTTCAATTAAAACCAATCGCTCTTCATCTGATATTTTTTTAACGTCTCCAGCTGACAGCGCAATAGTATGGGCAGAAGCGGCCTTTTGCTCGGTTGCCGTTGCAACGAGTTCAATATTCTCTGACACTTCTTGAACTGAAAGACTTGCATTTTCTATGTAATTTTCAACTTGTGCGCTGCTTTCTAGCATTTGCTCTAATTGCACCAAAGAACTTTGCATAGCAGAAACCGAACTATTAGATTTAGTCAGTAAATCATTCATGATTTGTGTAATCTTGCCTGTACTTTCTGTTGTTCTAAAAGACAGTTGACGTACCTCATCAGCAACAACAGCAAACCCACGGCCGTGCTCCCCCGCTCGAGCGGATTCAATAGCAGCATTTAAAGCCAGTAAATTGGTTTGCTCTGCGATTGCCTGAATGCCATCCACGACTGAGGTGATCTCTTTACATGAGTCACTCAACTGAGAAATTTCCGAACTTGTTTCTCGAATGGTTTTCTCAAATGTATTGATTCTTTGTTTAGACTCTTTTACTGCTGCTTCGGTTAAGTTAACCATTTCTAAGGTTGCAATCGCCTTAGCATTGGCTTTATTTGCTCTATCAGCAACCTCTCCTATCGCAGACGACATTTGTTCAGTTGATGCGGCAATAGAATCTGTATGGACACTTTCCTGATCTTTCATTTCAGTTATGTTATCAATCCTTTGTTTTAACTGCTGCGATCCAGATTCAAGTTCGCCGACTGCATGCCTAGAATGTGTCACAAAACCATCAATATATTCAAACAACTCATTGTATTGAACTAAAACTTTAATTTCACCGTATGTTTGAGCTTTAATACTGAGTTGAACCGCATCTTCATTCGCCATTTTTTGTTCAATATTTTGCTGTAATTCTGCGCCGATTATCCCCATGGTATGCATTCGAATACATATATAGACCAAAATACAACCTTCCAGAATTGCATAAAAAGCATGTAGCACAAGGTAGTTAAAATCTAAATGTCCAGCTTCGAATAAATACACAGGGATAGCTTGTATTTGCATGACAAAAAACATTACATGGTAAATTAGAACGACGACAACCCCAGTGACTATCACACGCCAATCTCGATAAAACACCATAGCGGCTAAATAAGCAAAAATACTAAAGTGAATCTCAATCAACCCTTGCATTTGATGGATATTTAATGCACTAAAGATCATTGCGCTCATGGCGACAGAATGACGAGACCAAAAAGAGTTAGGAGCAATATTTATCAGCAGAAAGGGAATAACTAAAGCGGGTAAACCTATGACAAAAAGCTCAATCCAAGTGTCATAAAAGAACGCAAAAATGATAGAAATTACAAATAATCCCACCAAAAATGGCTTAAATGTTTTATGCGCATCAATCGTCCATGGAAAAGCTTGAGGTGAATTCATAATATACCCATTAGCTAAATTATCATGATACTCATTATGATAGTAAATAGATCTCTATTGGTCTAAGCATAGTGGCGAAAATAAATTGGTAAATTTGCAATTCAATCATGGTACGTTGATGCCGAATGTGGGAGGAGACCATTACATCAGGTTAAGGATAAAAGCTAAACTAAAACAGCTTTCCATTGGGCAAGCTTATCCTGAAACTTTAGCGCAGCATATGCAGGACTAGTGGAGGCAAGCACATGGAATTGAATTTGCTCAGCTTGGGTTAAGTTTTTCATGACATGACGCTTAAAAACCTGCGCCGCTTTTTGGCCATTAAAACAAACCTTGCGTAAATTAGGTGCTTGCTGGAATAACCAGTTGAAATCGTTTGGAATAATAGTATCGGATTTAATATCAGAGTCTAAACTACCTTTTCTTTCACACTCAGCCATCACATCCCATAATGCAATTTTATGGCTGGCAAGACACTTAAGTCTTTCTGGATAAGGTAAATTTAAGTCAAATTCATACAAGTTAGCCATGATAGGCCAAAATGCATTTCTTGGGTGTGCATAATAGGCTTGTTGTGCTAGCGATATTCGCCCTGGCATACTCCCTAAAATTAATATTTCGCTACTTGAATCAAAGTTAGCTGGAAACGATTGAGCTAAGTCACCTGTATCAGAAGTTGTTAATAAACTTGTTAATTTTTTCATTTCTCAAACTTGTTATTTCTAGATTGAACCTTATATAAACTTAACTGTCAGTATCAATCTGTAATCATAAACCAAAGCATCTGTGCTTCAACGGATAGCATGAATGATATCGAACAATGATTGAATTAGCGTCACTAATTAACGAATAAAAAGAATATTATGCTTGTAGAAAAATTTACTGAACTTAAAAAATATTTAGATAGCCAAGTCATAGGCCAATCCGCTATGACAGAAAGTATGCTAATTGCTCTGCTTGCAGACGGCCATTTATTAGTTGAAGGGCCTCCTGGACTCGCCAAAACTAGAGCGGTTAATGCGCTGGCTCAAGGTATCCAAGGTAATTTTCATCGTGTCCAATTTACGCCGGACTTATTACCTGCCGATTTGACAGGGACAGATATCTATCGCCCAGAAGATGGGACTTTCCAATTTCAACAAGGTCCACTATTTCATAACATGATTTTGGCTGATGAAATAAATAGAGCACCGGCTAAAGTTCAATCCGCCTTGTTAGAAGCGATGGCCGAACAACAAATCACTGTCGGCAAAAAAACCTACAAATTGCCTGAGCTTTTTTTAGTTATGGCGACTCAAAATCCATTAGAGCAAGAAGGTACTTATCCATTACCTGAAGCTCAGTTAGACCGTTTTTTAATGCACTTAGACATTTCTTACCCTGATGCAAAAACAGAAAGAGATGTATTACGTCTAACCCGTGGTGAAGCATTATCTGAAAAAGTTGAATTACCGACCGAACTCACTCAGCCTGATATTTTTGCTGCGCGCAAAGAGGTTTTATCCATCGCCATGGCGGATGAGCTAGAGGAATATTTAATCAACCTCATTATCGCCACGCGTGAACCAGCAAAGTATGATGCAAAACTTGCTCAATGGTTAGCATACGGTGCTTCACCAAGGGCAACCATAGCATTAGATAAATGTGCTAGAGCCAAAGCTTGGTTAGCTGGACGCGATTTCGTGACGCCAGAAGATATCCAAGCTGTATTCCATAATGTATTACGCCACAGATTATTATTAAGTTATGAAGCTGAAGCTGATGGAATCACACCAACTCAAGTGTTAAATCATATTTTAACGCTCGTTGCGGTTCCTTAGTTTAACGACCTAAAATAATCGATAGCGAGTCTTATGAATCAATCGCACCTTAATTGGTTAACACAGGTTTCGTCTAACGGCGTCACAATAGCTAAACCAGAACTAGTTTATTACCGTGGTAAAACTGCGTTACTCAATCTATCACCAAAAAAAGGCTTACAGGCGCAACTAGCTGGAAACTATGTTTCGACCATTAAAGGTCGAGGCATGGAATTTGATGAAGTGCGACATTATCAAGCCGGTGATGACGTTAGAATGATTGACTGGCGAGTTACCGCCAGAACCGGGAAAACCCATACCAAGCTGTTTAGGGAAGAAAGAGAACGTCCGGTTTTCGTTCTAACTGATTTAGGCGAGAGTATGCAATTTGGTAGTCAACTTTTATATAAATCGGTTCAAGCGGCACATTTAGCCGCTTTAATCGGCTGGAATGTCAAACAAAGAGGCGATCGCTTGGGCGGTTTAGTCTTTAATCAAAATCAGCATATGGAGTTAAAACCAAGAAGCCGACAAGCTGGCGTGCTGCAGTATATCCATGCATTAGATGCGCTCAGTAAACCAACAGCCGAAGCAGCACAAACCAACTTCACGGATGCCTGTGCAAGAATTAGAAGGCTAGCTAAACCCGGCAGTATGGTGGTGATAATCAGTGATTTCCAAAATTTAACGGATGCCGCAGTTAAGCATTTATCACAAATCAGCCAACACTGTGAATTAAAGACTTATCGCATCTACGATCCACTTGAGCTGAGCCTGCCAAGCAGCAACATCAAACAGTCGTTACAAGTTAGCCATCAAGAAAAAATCGGTCAGATCATTTTGGGAGATGCCAAAAATGCAGCATCTTACCAACAGGAAGCATTAAAATTTATGCAGGCCCAACAACAAAAATTACAAGCTTGCCGTTGCAAACTTATTGATATTTCAGCGGCGATTCCATTAGAGGAACAGTTTAAATGATGCCAGATCAAGCTCAAGATCCGCTTGCGGCATTTAAGCATATCCAAATGCCAGAAGTTTCAACTTGGTGGCCACTCGCTTGGGGTTGGTGGCTAGTTATTCTAATTGCATTAGTAGCACTGTTCTTCAGCTGTCAATTACTCATAAAACAATACAAGCTACGCATTGCTAAACAACAAGCGCTCGCTCAAATTAAGCAATTAGAACAAGCAAGCTCATTAATCAGCTTAAACTCTTTACTAAAACGAGCATTAATGAGTTATTTACCGCGTTATTCAATTGCGTCTTTACATGGCGAAAAATGGCAAGCCTTATTAATCTCACTTTTACCAGAGAACAAACAAGCTGAATATCAAACTCAATTTAATACTCTGTTGTCTGGCTTATATCAAGCAGATAAAAAAGTAACAAATGCAGATAAAGCCTTAGTTACGAATTACTTAAAACAAGTGTTACCTGTCTCTTCAAGTACAAAGAACAAAGTCATGCAACAACTCGCAACACACACCTCATCAAACCAAATGATGGATCAACAAGAGGTCGGCCATGTTTGAGTTTGCTTGGATCTGGGCATTTTTATTTTTGCCTTTACCGATTTTATTTAGGTTTTTGCCTGCAGCTAAACAAAGCCAATCGGCATCATTAAAAGCACCTTTGCTGGCGATGCATCAATTGCAGCAAGATGAAGTCGCAAGTCAAAAGTCCAAACTCAATTTAATTTTGGCAAGTTTAATCTGGTTACTATTAGTTTGTGCAGCGGCCAAACCACAATGGCTTGGCGAACCTATCAATTTACCGACTCAAGGCCGAGATTTAATGCTTGCCGTTGATTTATCTGGCTCGATGAAACAAGAAGATATGCAAATAGGCAATCAACAAGTCGACCGTTTAGTCATGGTTAAATATGTGATGGAAGATTTTATTGAGCGTCGTAAAGGAGACAGATTAGGTTTAATCTTATTTGCAGATACTGCTTATCTACAAACCCCACTGACCTTTGACCGTAAAACCATAGGCCAAATGCTAGATGAAAGCATCATAGGATTAGTCGGCGATAAAACCGCCATAGGTGATGCAATTGGCCTTGCTGCGAAAAGGTTTGAAGCCAAAGCAGAAAGCAATCAAATTCTAATTCTATTAACCGACGGCCAAAACACCTCAGGTAATTTAGAGCCACTAGAAGCATTAGAGCTTGCTAAAAAACAAGGTATTAAAATTTACACGATTGGCGTGGGTGCGGATGAAATGCTAGTCAGAAGCTTTTTCGGCACTAGACGACATAACCCTTCAGCGGATCTAGATGAAGCTATGTTAACGACTTTAGCCGAAGAAACTGGCGGTAAGTATTTTAGAGCCAGAGATGCGGGTGATTTATCTAGCATCTACAAAATATTAGACCAACTAGAACCAATTGAATCTGATGCACAGCAAATGCGACCACTAACTGCCCTATTCTTTTGGCCGCTTAGTTTCGCCTTTTTGCTTAGTCTAATAATGGCGCTATCACCTGCGATATCCATTTGGTCTAGTAGCATAAAATCTAGCATGACTCGGAGTAAAGTGAATGGCTGATTTTCATTTTTTACGCCCTTATTGGTTTATTGCTATTTTGCCAGCATTAATCAGCTTATGGGCACTTAGACATTACAAAGTCAAACAATCTGGGTGGCAAAAATTAATCCCGAGCCACTTAGCTAAACATGTTTTAGTTGGGGAAGATAAAGCTGGCGCGCTGCCAATTTGGTTAATAGCAAGCGTTTGGTTAGTTATCATCACAGCACTAGCGGGTCCAACTTGGGAAAAGCGCCCACAACCTGTGTATCAAATCGAATCAGGAAAGGTCATTTTATTTGATTTGTCTTTATCTATGAGAGCGGAAGACATCAAACCAAATAGGCTAACAATGGCAAGGTTTAAAGCCATTGAAATTGCTAGAAAAATCCAAGAAGGCGATCTAGGTTTAATTGGTTATGCTGGTGATGCTTTTACCTTAAGCCCTCTCACACCAGATAATAATAACATCATCAGTTTATTACCTAATTTATCTCCTGAACTCATGCCGGTATTCGGCAGTGATGCAGAACTAGCCGTGTCAAAATCAATCGAACTGCTGCAAAACGCAGGTTATCTTCAAGGCGAAATATTCTGGTTAACCGATGGTATTGAGCATAATGAAGCGAATAGGATCAGTAAATTACTTGCAGGCACCCAATATAAATTACTGATTTTAGGTGTCGGCACTGACACAGGCGCGCCAATTAAGCTAACGAGTGGGGAATTACTAAAAGATAACAGTGGCGGCATAGTCATTCCTAAATTAAATAGCCAGCTACTAGTTAATTTGGCCAATACCAGCAAAGGTGTGTTTCAAGCCATTACACCTGATGATACCGATATTAATAATTTAATTTCTCAAGTAGAAAAATCTGAACAAATCAAACAGCAAGAATCTGAAGAACAAGCTGCCTTTGGTGATCGATGGCTAGAGTCTGGTCCTTGGTTAGTCATTTTAATTCTGCCATTTGCAGCTTATGCCTTTAGACGAGGCTTAGTCTATCTAGGATTAATTACCTTAGGGTTTAGCCTACAACCGCAAAAGGTAGAAGCCAATATATTAGATAATATATGGCAAACGGCAGATCAGCGCGCGCAACAAGCGCTTAAATCGGAAGATTATCAAAGTGCCGAAAGTATAGCGGCGAGCCAAAAGCTAAAGGCGGCTGCACAATTTAAGCAAGGTAACTACGAAGCGGCAGTGGAATCTTATCAAGGCCTAAACGATGCGGATTCGCTTTATAATAAAGCCAACGCCTTAGCCAATTTAGGTAAGTTAGACGAAGCTATTGAGGCTTTTGACCAAGCATTAGCGCAGCGCCCAGATTTTGCACCCGCTCAACAAAATAAACAACTTGCAGAGCAATTAAAACAGCAGCAAGAAAATCAGAAAAACCAACAAAATGGCGATCAGAATAACTCTGACCAGCAAAACTCTGAACAACAGAATCAACAGAATTCGGATCAGAAAAATTCCGAGCAACAAAATTCGAGTCAAGACCAACAAAACTCAGATCAGAATAATCAGCAAAGTGATGAACAAAACCAGCAAAATTCATCACAACAAAACAGCGACCAACAGCAGCAAAACGCTGAACAACAAAATCAAACAGGGAACGAGTCTCAGTCAGATCAAGCTGAACAGGAAGAACGCCAGCGCCAATCTAAAGCGCAAAGAGAAAAAGATAAAGAAGCAGAACGCCAAGCTCAACAACAAGCGGCCCAAGCCGAACAACAAGAGGCTGAACAAAATGCAGAGCAAGAAGAAGCTCAGCAACAGCAAGTTGCACAAGCTCGGGAGTTAACCGAAGAAGAACGCCAAGCACAAGAAGAGCAGCAAGTGATACAACAACTACTCAATAAAGTTGAAGATGACCCTTCGTATCTATTACGAAGAAAAATGCAACTAGAATACAAAAAACGTCGTCATAGCCAGCCACCAACAGGAGTAACTAAGTCGTGGTAATTCGTAATCTTTTTTTATTATGTGCTTTCAGTTTATTGGTATCGACCTTTCAAGCACGAGCTGTGACTCAAATCACGGCCAGTGTCAGTCATAACCCAGTTACAGTAAATGAGTCTGTAGAGTTCACCTTAAGTGCCAACGACAATATAACCAACAATGCATTTGATTTTTCTGTTCTGGAGAAAGACTTCAGAGTGTTAGGGACTTCAATTAGTAGCCAAACAAGAATGGTCAATACAACAACCACTCGAATCACTAGCTTTACCACTCGTCTCATACCTAAAAATACAGGTAGCTTTGTGATTCCAAGTTTTGAATATCAAGGGGTTAAGTCTCAACCAATACAACTTAATGTGGTGCAAGCGGCTAATGCTGCGGCTAACCAAGCAAGAGATATTTTCATAGAATCTGAATTAAGCCAATCAGAAGTTTGGTTACAACAACAAGTTACCTACACAGTAAAGCTGCATATCTCTAACCAAATCCAAATGACAAGCGGTAGCTTAACTGAGCCTAAAATTGAAGGTGCTTTAGTTGAGCAGCAAGGTAAAGATAGAGAAATAGACAAGATACTAAACGGGATCCGCTATCGACTAATTGAACGAAGTTATAAAATCACACCTCAACGCAGTGGTGATTTTGTGATTGAAAGCCCGTTATTTCAGGCCGAAGTTGCCGACGGTAGACGCAGCCAATATTTTGTTAACCGAACTAAAACCATTACTCGCACAGGTGATTCGACTCAGTTAACCGTTAAAGCGATCCCTAACGATTACACAGGCCATTGGCTACCGTCTGAAATTGTCATGCTTAATGACGAAATCCAACCAAATCAAACTGAGTTTAAACTAGGTGAACCTATCACCCGGACTCTGACTTTAACCGCTTTAGATGTTAGCGCCGAGCAACTGCCAGAATTAATGACTAACTACCCTGCTAGTTTAAAAGTCTATCCAGACCAAGCAGATACACATTCCAGTGAAAGGGATAACCAAATTATCTCACAACGAATAGAAAGTGCGGCAATTGTACCTATGCAGATGGGCGAGGTTGAATTACCAGAAATCAAGATAAACTGGTGGAACACTAAAACAGAAAAAATGGAAACAACTCGCATACCTGCTCGAACCATTACTGTCATTGCCAATCCAGAATTACAACAACAAAGCGCCCTAACAAACCAAGTGCCGGCTAATTCACCAACTAATACCTCGCCAGCCCAGCCAAGCTCACTGGTAGAAACTCAAATAGAGTACGTAAATAAACCTTGGCACTTAAATTATTTGGCGCTTTGCTTTTTAGTGCTTTGGTTGACGACTAGCTTAACTTGGATCGTCACAAGTGTCGTTAAGCGGAAAAAAGCAGAACAAAGTCCTGAAGATGATCAAACCACCCGCTCTAATAACGAAAAACTCGCTTTCTCTCGTCTATTGAAAGCCTGTAAAAAATCGGATAGGCAAGCGATTCAGCAGCATTTACCTATTTGGGTACAAGCCTTTAGCCAAGATCTATCGGTCACCAATATGCATCAAGCAATCGTTAAGCTAGCAAATAACCAAGTTGAGCAAGAAATAGCAGCCATGCAAGCCGCTAAATTTGCAGCACAAGGTCAAGACTGGCAAGCCGGAAAACTAAGCCAAGTGTTAACTCAATTAAGGCAAGAAAACTTAACGAGCGCTTCAAATACAAATCAGCTTGCTAAATTAAATCCTTAACCACAAAGGCTACTGCAATTAGCTCTGATAACAACAGTAGCCTATAATTTGATTCGAACTAAGTTTACATGGGCTAAGTTTGCAAGCCGAATCTAACTCACCATAACTCAGATTTAGCTCTAGACTGCAACGTAGAGCATTAGGGGATGTTGTTCTTTTACATTTTTTAAAATACCCTATTGCTCTGAAATATCTGTCTTTTCCGCCAATATTTATAAGGTTTCAACATGATTGTTGATTTTGTGCGAAAGAAAAAACGAAAAAACCAGGTCAATAAAGACATGGTAGATAAACAAAAAAAATACGAAACTTTGGTGCAGGCATATCATAAAGATATGTATCGTTATGCCTATTGGTTAATTCGCGACCAACATATTGCCGAAGATGTCGTACAAGAAACTTTTTTACGTGCATGGCGTAGTTTAGACAGCTTAAACGATGAGAAAGCGGTTAAGTCTTGGCTAATTACAATTTTACGCCGCGAGAATGCACGTCGGTTTGAGCGTAAGCAATTTGATACTGTTGATATCGAAGAAACGCCTGTTGCTGATGATATTAATGCCAGCCATGAGGTTTCAACCGAGCAAGACTGGCTACGTAAACAAATAGGCGTATTACCAACTGAATACCGAGAACCTTTAATCATGCAGGTAATCGGTGGATACAGTGGTGATGAGATTGCCACTGAGCTCAATTTAAATAAAAACACAGTTATGACAAGACTTTTCCGTGCCAGAAATATGTTAAAGGATGCAATGGAAAAGACGACTATTTCAGAGAGGTCCTCAAATGGATGATTTAGAATTCAGACGCCGCATATACGCTGATCCTAAACATCAGGACAGCGAATTAAAGCAAGTTATGCTTCAAGACCCTGCTAAACGAAAATTTGCCGAAGATATGCAGCAATTTGATAAACAAATTGAAGATGCATTAAAAATAGATGTGCCCGAAGATTTGGCGAGCAAGATTTTATTCAAGCAAGCGTTAGAGACACAAACAAGCAGTAATAAATCAAAGACGAAAGCTTATATTGCGATTGCAGCCTCGGTTGCCTTTGCAATAGGCATTAGTTTAAATATTTATCAAACTAATGGGGTTAATCCTCAGCCGGCTTTTGTCGATTTAATGCTAGATCATGTTCACCATGAGACAAATATCTATGAAAATTTAGACTTAAATGTCAGCTTAACAGAAGTAAATGCTAAATTAGCCAGCTTCGGTGGCGAACTCAACCGAAAAGTCGGCCACATTTATTCAGCTAATTTTTGTCAAATGGGAACTATTAAAGCCTTACACCTAATCACAGATGGTGAGCATGGTAAGGTCAGTGTTTTTATAATGCCTAAAGTGGTCGATGTAAAAGAAATTCCAAACTTTAGCGACCAATATTACACCGGCCAAGGTAGCCGCTTTAAAACAGCTGATTTCGTCTATGTGGGTAACAAGGGCGAAGATGTAGAAAAAATTAAAAAGCAACTAGAAGCCGAGTTAATCTGGCAAGCTTAAGCTAAATTTTACTTAACGCTTCTTCAAAAACGGTGCTGACTATCAAAAGTCGCACCGTTTTGTATTTGTAGAGCTGGCAACTTATTTAACCTGAATACCCAGAAATATTTTTAATCACTCCTGACATAAGGCTGTCAGTAGCCCTACTTTAGAATGACTTTAACTTAGCTAATCAAGCTAAGTTTCCAACTTAAATGAACCTAAATTTTTAATAACTATTTTAGGTAACTATTTGAATAACAATATTTAATAACTAAGGAAAAGTCATGACAACAACAGCAATTGAAATCGTTAGCTATAAATTAAACCAATCAGTAGCAGCAGAGAAACTAGAAGAGATAAACCAAGCTGTAAATGAATTTTTGTCCGCTCAGGAAGGCTTTTATTATCGATCAATGAGCCAAGATGAAACCGGCACTTACTTTGATATCGCTTACTGGCAAAATATGGAGTTAGCTAAAAAAGCAGCCGATGCATTTTGCCAAGATACAGCAGGAAAAGCCTTAATGGCCATAACGGACATGGAGTCTGTGAAAATGAAGCACATGACGGCCATTTCAGAAACTGCAAGTTGTCAGGTAGAATCAGCCTAAGTACAACTAATCCGGAGTGAAAAATGCGTAAAGCAGAGCGACTATTTCAAATACTAACCCTGCTGCGTAGCAAACGCTCCGTTGTTACTGCCGCTCAGTTATCAGAAATATTAGAGGTTTCTGAGCGGACTATTTATCGTGATATACAAGCACTTTCTTTATCTGGCATTCCAATTGAAGCAGAAGCTGGCGTTGGATATAGGTTAAAGCCCAACTTTACCATTCCGCCTATTATGTTCGATGAAGCAGAAATTGAAGCTTTATTGCTAGGTGTACGCATGGTTCAAAGTTGGAGTAATCAAGGCATGGCAAAAGCCGCATCTTCTGCACTAAGTAAAATACATGCAGTTTTACCAGACAAATTGCACCAATCCTCGGTGCAGCAACCCGAATGGATGATAATCCCTAGATTTAACAGTATTGAATATCAAACTTGCAGCGAGCTTATCTCAAATGCAATTAAACAAACTCAAGTCATTCAACTCAATTATCAAGATGAGAAAGGTAACCAAACACAGCGCCAGGTTTGGCCTTTAGGCATGATCTATTGGGGGAAAACTTGGACACTTGTCGCTTGGTGCACCAAACGACAAGATTATAGGTTATTTAGATTAGACAGAATTTTAAACTTAGCTAATACCAATCAAACATTTAGTACTAGCGAAAGCATCAGCTTACAAGCCTATATCAATATGGTGAGAGCCGAACATGGCGCAGAAGCTTTAGATTAGCTTTAAATTTTTTGCTAATCCACGCCTGCTCAACTGCCACATTTTAGCTCGCACTTAACCAGAATCGCTTACATCGCTTTCTTCGTCAACTTGTAACAAACAAAGCCTGTCACGGTTGAGATAAAAATTAAAATAGCGAATAAAGAGACATCAGTATATAGCCAAGCGCCAATCGCAAACAACAGGCTATAAGTCGCTATTGTCGCAGATATAGCAGCGAAAATACCTAAAGTAAGTTCAGTTTTACTAAAGCCTATTTTTTGCCAAAATTGATTTAACACGTCTTTGGGTTCTGGTTGCGTGACTAAAGTCTCTGCAATAGCCGGAAACTTGTTTTAAACCCACAACATCTGGCAATACAATCTGTAGTGCTTATGTGGATTAAATTCAAGGCCGAACTACGCAATTACACACATAAAAAGTGGATGGGCAAAAGTTCACGTTCCTCATTTTTAGCCGCCAGCATACGCAGCACGACTTAATCACCGACACGCTCCCAAATTTCCTGAAACACTACGATTGCCCTGCCCTGTTAAGAAAAAAGATGTACGATTGTCCGATCTAAAGTAGCTAATTTCATTTCCCTAACTTATGTTAAAGGAAAAACTTGTTCAGCTGCAATCCAAGTTTGACTGATGCAATTGTGCGAATCGAGCACGACCCAATCAGCACTCGCGCCAACTTGAATCTGTCCTCTAATTTTACTTTGCTTTAGAAATTGCGCAGGATTTAAACTCGCCATATTTAACACATCTTCCAATGGCAAGTTTAAATATTTAATTGCATTTAACACTGCCTCTTCCATGGTTAAATGTGAACCCGCTAACTGTCCTGTTTCTATGTTTAATTGATTACCATTTAATGCGACTGTTTCACCAAATAACTCAAACTCAGTTTGCTCACTACCGATTAATGCCATCGCGTCAGTAACCAAAATCATTTTATCTATGCCTTTAATTTGGCAAGCAATTTTGGCTGAAGCAGGATGGACATGGAGTAAGTCTAAAATAATACCGCTGTAAGTTTCTTTTGCTAACAAAGCTGAACCTAGCATTCCAGGTTGTCGGCTATCTAATCCAGACATTGCATTATATAAATGAGTGAAACCCGTCGCACCGGCTTCAATTGCCTTATTCGTAGTATCAAAGTCAGCAAATGAATGGCCTAAACAAACAATGACATTAGCTTCAACCAGCTGTTTTATTTGTGCCGGTAATACATTTTCAGGAGCGATAGTGATTAGCTTAATCCCCAAATCATCCCGCTTAAAGATCGCCATTTCAGCTTCGGATAGCTCACGAATAGACTCAGCAGGATGCACCCCTTTCTTTTTAATTGATAAGTGAGGGCCTTCAAAATGTATTCCGATAATGCCAGGTGTTTGGCTTGAAATTGCTTGGCTCACAGCATCTGCAGCTTGTGTCATAACCGATAATTCATCGGTTATGACAGTTGGTAACATAGCAGTTGTGCCGTATTGACTATGTGCTTTAACCATAGCAACTAATGTAGATAGCTCAGGTTGGTTGTTAAACAAAACCCCACCGCCGCCATTGACTTGGATGTCGATGTAGCCAGCAACTAAGCTGCCTGAAATCGGCTGAACATCGCTATCTAAAGGTTCAACTGCGTCTTGAATAGATGAAATAATTCCATTTTCAACAGTGATAACTTGAGAGTCTAGCCATTGTGAGCCTGTAAACATCTTTTGAGCATGGAATTTTTTCGTATTCATTATTAAGTCCGCGTTACTTTGTTTAAAACAACAGGTGCATCTGGATTATAACCAAGTGAAACCAATATGGGCGATATGCCCATATAAAATTTTTGAACCGCAAGTAAAGGAACTATTCCTAGGTAATAATCTTGCACGACTTGCTTGAGTTCTGTCACTTTGATTCTCAATTAATGTCTTTATTATTACTATCCCAGTATAATATGACAACGCTGTCAATATAAATTATAATATTTTTAATTATAGAATAATGCCAATATAGACTTAATATTACAAATGACCGATTTAAAAGCGATGAAAGCAACGATAAATGATGTCGCCAAACTGGCTGGTGTTTCGATAAAAACTGTCTCTCGGGTCACCAATAATGAAACGGGCGTAAGACAAAGTACGAAAGAAAAAGTACAGCAAGCGATTGACCAACTAAAATATCAACCTAATCAATCAGCGAGAAGCTTAGCCGGCACTAAATCTTATGTGATCGGCTTTGTCTATGATAACCCAAATGCTTATTATGTAATTGATATGCAACAAGGTATTCTCGATGCTTGCCGTGCCAATCATTACGAGTTATTAATCCACCCGATTAACTCTAAATCAGAAAATTTGCTGGATGAGCTAGTTGAAATGGTCAAGCATTCGAGAATGTCTGGGCTATTGCTCACACCACCATTATCAGAGATGACGGATATCATTCAAAGTCTTGAAGAAAAAGGAATTAAACTCGTTAGGATATTATCTGGCAATGCTAATTCCAAGGTAACCACACCATCCGTTTTTGTCGATGACAGAAGTGCCGCTTTCCAAATTACTCAGCACTTAATTGAACAGGGACACCAAAAAATTGCGTTTTTTGGAGGTGATGAAGAACACAACTCTTCCCAAGAGCGCCGCCAAGGTTATATCGACGCACTAACCCAAGCTAACATAAAAATAGAATCAGGATTAATGTTAGCCGGTCGATATTCGTTTGAATCTGGCGTTGAATCATGCAAAAGAGTAATGTCTGGAGTAAGTAAACCGAGCGCAATATTTGCCTGTAACGATGAAATAGCGGCTGGCGCCCTCTTTTCAGCCAGATTGTTAGGGCTAGATGTGCCTAAAGATGTCGCTATCGCCGGATTCGAGGATAACCCCTTCTCTCGTCAAACCTGGCCAAAATTAACCACTGCAGCTCAACCCACTCAAGAAATAGCAAGCCAAGCAGCTGAACTACTCTTTAAAAACTTGAGGCCATCAACTCAAGGTGACAGCACAGAGCAATTTATAAGCTTTCAGCCTCAACTTGTTATTAGAGAGTCTACTCAGTCTTAGTTTATCTAGAGCGTTTTTAACGGTTTAAGTTCGATAGCTTTAAACCGTTAAATAAACTACAGCAGAAATGATCACTGCAAGCATAAAATTAAGCACAACCCCTTCTTTGACCATAGTCGTAATAGAAAACTTATCTGAGCCATAAACAATTGCGTTAGGAGCTGTTGCAACAGGCAGCATAAAGGCGCAGCTTGCACTCATAGCTGCTGGGATCATAAGTAATTTTGGATCTATATTGGCTGCAATTCCAGCAACGGCTAAAACCGGCATAAGCAAGGTAGTTGTAGCTGTGTTACTGGTGATCTCAGTTAAAAAAGTGACACTCAAACAAATCAGTAAAATCATCATAATTACAGGCCAAGATGACAAACCAGAAAGTAAATCGCCTAATAAAGCACTTAAACCACTTGCTTGAAAAGCTTTAGCGACACAAATACCACCCGCAAATAACAGTAACATACCCCAAGGTATGTCAGTTGCGGTTTTCCAATCTAGTAATTTTTCCGATTTGTTTTCAAGATTCGTATCTGCGTTCATATCTTTGCTATGGTTGCCACTTGGGACTAAAAACATCAGTACTACCCCAAATAAAGCTATGCTACTGTCACCAATGCTACTGAAATTGAGTAAGCCAGACCAACCACCGAAAGGCTCACTTCTAAATATCCAAGCCAAAGCCACTAGCCCAAATACAGCTAAAACGCGTTTTTCACTAGGCTGCCATTGACCAACCACAGGCAAGTTAATTTTCTGAGTTAAGCTTAGGTTTCTTCCTAACCAAAGTGCCATTAACGGAATGGAAATAACAACAACGGGCGTTGCGGTTTTCATCCACTCAATAAAGCCAATTTCCTGATTAAAATTAGCTTGATAAACCGCTGAGAAAATCACATTGGGAGGCGTGCCTATGGGTGTCCCCATGCCGCCAACACTGGCCGCATATGCAATACCTAATAGTAAAACAGTGGCGAAGCGCTTATCGTCAACGCCACTGATAATCGCTAGCACAATAGGTAACAACATCAAGGTAGTTGCTGTATTACTCACCCACATACTTAATACAGCTGAGGTTATCATTAAGCCAAGCAGTATTTTTTTTGGGTTTTGCTCGCCAAAAAAACTAATTAAGTTTAATGCAAGTCGCTTATGGACCCCGCTTTTTTCAACCGCTTTTGACAACATAAACGCCCCCATCAAGAGCAAAATGACATGACTCCCTAACGAAGAAGCAGCCGTTTTATGATCTAACACGCCAAATAGAGGGAAAAGCGCAATCGGTAAAATGGAGGTGACTGGAATCGGTAAAGCTTCAGTTACCCACCAAGTCGCCGTTAATACTGTAATGCCAATCGTAGCTATTATCGCATAAGGTTGATTTAACCAAGCAGAAACTAAGGCGGCAATAACAGCCAACATAGGTCCAAGTATAAGTAATTTATAATTTGGGGTGGTTTCTAGTCGCATGCTGTTAGTATCCTTGTAGGCTAGCAATACATTTGTGTTTTAGTTAGTTTTGTATTTATCCAGATATGAGATAATTTGCTGACGCCATTCTGGTGATAAGCCAGAAATATTAGTTGCTTTAGTCAATAAGCTTTTAGATTCTTCAATTGGTTGATGAAAAAAAGCAGCAAACAAAGCTTGAACTGAAACAGAATCTTTTGCTTTTTCGATTAATCTAAAGCTATCTCCAATATCAATTTTTCCAGTTTTTTCGACCGAAAAATAAATGCCTGTTTTCAAAGATTTCGAAAATAATTTAGGCATAGTTGGTAAATCAAATTTAATCCCGAGTTTAAAGCAAGGCACTCTAGGCTGACTAACGACTAGCACAGTGTCACCTAATTGATATTTATCACCAATATGAAACTCGTTTTCATCCAGTGTTTCTATGGTTAAATTCTCACCAAAACTGCCATATGGCATTTCAGATAATGAAAGTTCTTTTTGCCAGTAGGGATAATGTTGAAAGCCATATGCATACACGGCTTTACTGAATCCACCATGGTTTTTCAAGTCGGCTTGTTCGTCACCTTCAATATGATCGGCGAATACTTGTTTTGGGCCCGTGGCAGCTTGTTTAAAGATCCCTGTTTCAATTGTTTTTTTTCCAAAAGGGATAGTTTTCTTTTTCGCAGTGCTAATAGCGAGTAATTTCATTTAATTATTCCTTTAAGTGCTCAGGTCGTGTTGATCTTTGGTCATAGATTGAGTTGATAGAACACGCTCTCATCTAACAAATTTAACCTAGATCAGGCTAAATCGAATCAACTTAGGGTAATTGTTTAAACTTAAAATTGCGACAAAAATTGTTGTACTTAGCATTTTAAACTATGCTGGTTTAATCACTTATAAAAAGGATTTTATATGCAACCTATCCCACTCATTCGAGTTATTTTATGTATTTTTTATACATTGTTTTTTACTCAATCTCTAGCGGCGCCAAGAGATTTAATGCTAGCCAAAAACTATCATCAAGATATCAAGCTAAATGATTATTGGATTAGTGAAAAATACGATGGCATCAGGGCGTATTGGGATGGCCAATTTTTATGGACGCGCAGTGGAAATCAAATCCCTGCCCCAAAATACTTTACCCAAAATTTTCCAACACAAGCTTTAGACGGTGAACTTTGGGCTGGTAGAGGCAATTTCCAACTTGTTAATTCAATTACGCGTTCCACCAAAGATATTGAAAACTGGCGTCAACTCACATTTATGGTGTTTGATTTACCAAACCATGAAGGCAGCTTTGACCAGCGACTAAGCCAACTAAAACAGCTACTCCCTTCACAAAAAGGGAATGGATATATCCAACTCGTTAAGCAATTTAAGTTAGATACCCATACAGAGTTACAAGAATATTTAACTCAGTATGTCAATTCTGGCGCTGAAGGACTGATGCTGCATTTAGCCAGTTCTCGCTATCGAGGCAAGAGGACAAATGACTTACTTAAGCTTAAACAATTTGAAGATGCCGAAGCCAAAGTTATTAGCTATATAGCTGGAAAAGGAAAATATACAGGTTTAATTGGTGCGATTTTAGTTGAGATGCCAAGCGGAAAAAGATTCAAAATAGGGTCGGGTTTTAGTGATGACGAAAGAGCAAACCCACCACCTATAGGCAGCATAATCACTTATAAATTTACCGGAACCACCAGCAGTGGCTTACCTAGATTTGCAACTTATCTAAGAATTAGATCTAAATGATCTGCTTGTGGGTTTATAAAGTATGTATATGTTAGGAGCTAGAGTTTGTGAGGCTCTAGTCTTAATATTGGATAAATTCAGGTGACACTTTTGAAAACAAAATTACCCATATTTCTGCCTCTAATCTTATTTTTGGCTTCTTGCACCGGCTTACCAGACAATATTCAGCCTGTGAATAAATTTCAGCTAGAAAAATATCTAGGTACTTGGTACGAAATAAGCCGCCTTGACCATTCTTTTGAAAGAGGGTTGACCCAAGTAACAGCTGAATACTCAATGCGTGATGACGGCGGTGTAAACGTCATCAACCGAGGTTTCTCAGAAAAAGAACAAAAATGGTCAACTGCGCAAGGCAAAGCTTATTTTGTTAAAGATGATCAGACTGGGCATTTAAAAGTATCATTTTTCGGCCCCTTCTATTCCTCATACGTGATTTTTTATTTAGATGACGATTATCAGCACGCAGCTGTTTCTGGTTTTAATACCAAGTACCTGTGGTTATTATCAAGAAAACCCACAGTACCTGATAATGTGAAGTATCAATTTGAAAAATTGGCAAAGGAAAAAGGATTTGAGATAGAAAACCTGATTTATTTGTAGCCAGCTTAAACTTACTTAAACTCAGCAATTAGGGATTACAAATTAGGAAGACTTTCAAACAGCAGACATAAAAAAAACGCACAAGCGTTAAACTTAGTGCGTTTAAATTCAAATCAAGCTAGCTGCTTACTCTAAACTTTTGATAAATTGATTAGACTGCTCAATTGATTTATTAATCTCAGCAATTAAAGCTTTCACGTCTTTTTGGATACTGCCTAACTCACCTTTTAATGCGCCAATCGCTTTTGCGTTTAGGTTATGTTTTAAATATAAAACATTATCATTTAACGCAGATAAGAAAGGCTGCATTTTAGATTCAGCCTTACGCATTGATTTAATTAATTTTGAGTACTGCCTTTTAGTATCCGTAAGCTGCTTTGAGCTTTGTGCTTTGAGCTTTGTATTAGTGTATTGCTCTAGCTCATCTTCCCATTCGTCAAACAGGTCTTCGGCCACTGATTCTACTTTATCAATTCGGCTAGAGACATCTTCAGCAGCAGATTTACTATCTAAATACTGCTCATTTAGCTCGTTGTAAACGACTTCTAACTCACCGCCATCAAAACTAACAACAGATTGAAATTGCTCTAAAGCCGATTGAAACTGAGCTTGTGCTTCTGTTTGCGATTCTTGTGCATCTTTAACCCTATCAACCAAAATATCCCGCTTGTGGATCCCAACCTTTTCCATTGCTGAATAATAAGCTGTTTGGCAACCGGTTAAACTGCAAAACATGATTGCAGCGAAGACATATTTAAGCATGATTAGTCCTTGTTTTTGATTGCATCAATAACCGCTTTATTACGTTTATCTGCTTTAGAGGTATGCACAACAAAAATGGCATGCACAACACCAGGAATATACAAACAAAAACATAAAACCAAATTCAGTAAAGCCAGCATTGGTCGGCCAGCAATTAAAACAGCAATAGGTGGTAACAATATTGCAAGTAAATACATCATATCTAAGCTCCTGCTATGAAATTAAAATCGTTAAAATTTGTTCAATTAAACTTAGTTTAGCATTTATTTAAACGCTTTATGACTGGAAATTAAGGCAATTTTCTTCAATCTAGAAAACCAACTAAGTGTTAACTAATGCAAATCTAATTGCACCTAGCGACTAAACCCATAAAATCTTGAAATCATTCAACAACAAGCTAGCACTATGTCTTACTCCAAATTAATCTTGATACTTATAGGTATTATTAGTTTACTTCCCTCCCATTTAACCGCAGCTAAAAGCGAACGTTATCCACTTGGGCGTGAAGATATTTACGTTCGAGACCCATTTATCTTAGCGGATAAAACCAGCCAAACTTATTACCTATATGCAGCTAGAGAGTACCCTAAAGGCGATGGCAGCTTTACTGTCGGCGTAGGGGTTCATACTTCAAAAGATTTAGAAAATTGGTCGAGTAATTATCCTGTTTTTCAAGTAGAAGCTGATAGTTGGGGAAAAGATGACGTTTGGGCTCCAGAAGTGCACAAATATCAAGGTAAGTATTATTTATTCGTGACTTTAATGGCAACTCAAGAAGCCAAAAGGATGCAAGACAAATCATTGACCAAACGCGGCACTCAAATATTTGTTGCAGACACACCAATAGGTCCGTTTAAAAAATTAGCGCCTGGGCCAACCACACCCGAAGACTGGCTAGCTTTAGATGGTTCATTATGGGTAGAAGACAACCAAGCTTGGATGATCTTCTGTCATGAATGGGCACAAATAACGGATGGCACTATGGAGGCTGTCAAAATGAGTAAGGATTTATCTCGTATGATATCCAAGCCACAAACTTTATTTAAAGCAACTGAAGCACCTTGGGTTGTCAGCCTAGCTTCACTCGCGCCAAAAGGTAAAACTAGACCTCATGGATACATCACTGATGGCCCTTGGTTGCATAAAACTAAAAGTGATGAGCTGATTATGATTTGGTCAAGCTTTAGCAAAAACAAGTACACGATTGGCATTGCAAGATCTGAATCAGGGAAAGTGACTGGCCCATGGAAGCAAGACCCCGAGCCTTTACTTGATTATAACGGCGGGCACGGCATGATTTTTGAAGACTTTTCCGGACAGTTAAGACTCGCGTTGCACTACCCTAATAATCATAGTACAGCGCGTGCTTACTATATTCCTATCGAGGATAATGGCAATACGCTTAGCTTGAAACAAGCGTTTCAACCGAAATAACAAACGTGAATGGATGAGTTATGAATATATAGCCCCATCACTAACCAAAAGAGAAAGGTCGTTTTGAAAAAGGTTAAGTTTACAATATGGGAAATACTTAAAACTTAAAAAGTCTAACTCGTTTGAATGGATATTGAGGGCATATAAAATCAGAACGAGTAAAGTGCTAATGCGCTAAATCTAGACCCTATAACAAAATCTATAGCGAACTATACGTACCTTACCCGTTACTTTATTTTACTTATCAGTCGTTGACTTTTTAGCGGCTTTTTCGCTGCTTTTTTAGCTTTCCCCGCAACGAGCTTCTTATGCACTAACTTACGCACTTTCGGCTTTTTCTTTTTCGGCGCAATTTTAGAGATCTTATGCTGAGGCTCAAGACCCTTGACTACTCGGCGCTGCAATTTCTCTTTAATATATCGCTCAACTTTACCCAAAATAACCATATCATGGGCTTCAATTAAATTGATAGCTGTACCCTTTCGTCCAGCGCGGCCTGTTCTGCCAATACGATGCACATAGACATCTGCGCTGCGAGGCATATCAAAGTTGATCACATGTGTCACGTCATCAACATCTATACCTCTTGCCGCAACATCTGTCGCGACCAAAATATTTCTGTGCCCTGTAGTAAAGGCTTTAATCGACTTTTGACGCTTATCTTGTGGCATTTCGCCTTGTAACCAACAACAGGCTAATCCCGCTCCAGTTAACTGGCCTGATATTTCGTCAACTCTTTCACGGGTTTTAACGAAAACAACGGCTTTTTTGACTTCTTCTTGGTTAAGCCAATGGACTAATAAATCGAATTTATGCTGTTTAGAATCAGCTAAATGAATCCACTGGTGAATTTTAGCTTTTTCTTTACGTGGAGAATCAGCAGTAACTGTAATTGGATCTTTTAACACGGTTGCGGCAAAAGAGTCGACACCTTTCCCTTCTAAAGTAGCAGAGAATAGCAGTGTCTGTTTACGCCAACGAGATTCTTCACCTATCTTAGTGATTAAAGGTTTAAAACCCATATCGAGCATACGATCGGCTTCATCTAGCACTAACCAATCAATATCTCGACAATCAAAGGTTTCATTCTCTATGTATTCCATTAATCGACCTGGTGTGGCAACCAATACATCAACAATTTTATCTGAGATTTCTTTGTGCTTGCCATAATTAATCCCGCCAGTAATGATGGCACATGTTAGATCACAATATTCACTAAAGCTTTTAGCAACTTTGTAAGTTTGCTCGGCTAATTCACGAGTTGGCGATAAAATTAAGATCCTTACCCCTGCTTGTCTTTGGCGTGGGTAATCTAATAAGTGTTGTAATGCTGGTAATACAAATGCTGCCGTTTTACCTGTCCCTGTTGGCGCGCTGGCCAAAATGTCTCTACCTTCCAAAGCAGGTGGAATGGCAAGTGTTTGAATAACAGTTGGGGCTTTATAGCCAAACTCAGTAGTTGCGCCAACTAACACATCATCAAGGTCTAAATCGGTAAATTCCAAAATTAACTCACTTATTACTTATACTGTGGGCAATTCTATCGTTTGCTTGGGCTAAGTAAAGCAGACTATGAGATTAAATTAAGATTTTAATAATAAAATTAAAATTTCTTTGGTAGACTGGACGATGCTTAAGTGAATTAATTGCAACTAGGTACTAATACTTTATGACGGTTTATGATGCAGAATTAACGGAAAAATTTGGAAAAGCCACTTATCAAAAGGGGTTAGACCATTACTTGCAAGACAAAGTAAAAAAATTAAAGGCGATTCCACTTTTAAATACAATTACCGCAGTTGTAGAACTAAGAAACCAACAATTTAGAGTCGCGATAGATAAGGCAGATATGTCTAGCCTTTGTACCTGTGATAATAGCGGCAATTGTGAACATGCTGTCGCCACATTAGTTGCAGCTGAAGCGAACAACTTAATCAATAGAACGCCAACAACGCCTTTTGCAAAATGGAAGAATAATGTTGAGCAAGCGCAGAAAAAATTTAATAAAAAAACGGCTCCGTTGCAAAACTCGTTCGAAGGCATCATCTACAACTTACAACCAAATCTGCAATTAGAAACAGATTTTACTCAAATCCAATTAAGTTTAGAGTATTCATCTAAGAAAGTAACCGAGCAAGATTTAGAGATCATATCTGAGCTAAACCAAAATGCAGATCTCGAGTTAAAACCACTTTCTAGTAAAATTTTAGCCAATGATAATTGTGCATCTGCACTGGCATTAATGCTTGAATCAGGCAAATGCTATTGGCAATCAACTAAATCCCCTGCACTACAGTATGGCGCGCCACAAAAGCTCAGCTTTAATTGGCGACTGAATCAAGATAAATATAAATTAGAACTGAGTTTAACTAAGTCTGAACGCTGGTTTGTGATACCGACAACACCCGCTTGGTATATAGATCCGCAAAAAGGCACGCTTGGGCAAATCGATAGCAGTATCCCAGGTGATTTATTAGTTGGCCTACTCAACTGCCCAGAACTTGAAGTAAAAGAACTCAATGAATTCGCCTTATGGCAAAATGAGAATCTAGCCAATAATTTAATCAAGCTACCAACCGAAAAACCAATAGAAATCGTCAAAGAAAGTTTAACGCCTATTTTTAGAATCGGGGTTAAAGAAGAAAGCTATGTTGCCAAACTTAGATTAAAATATGGCAAGTACGAAATCCCTATGTCGCTATTGAGTAAACAATATGCTCAATTAGAACAAGATGGCAAAACGATTCACCTTTATCGAAACCAATCTCAAGAACGTAAAGCATTTTATTTACTAGACAACTACGGCTTTGCACATACCAAAGGCGTTGGCAGTGAAAATGATTTTATTTTTTACTACAACACAGAAATCGGCGTACGTTACGACCAGTTCTGGTTAAATATTTTCGAAGAAGTCATGCCCTTACTGGTCTCTCAAGGATGGCAAATTGAGTATGAAACTGGCGTACATCCAATTAACGTAGTCGATGATCCGAGTTTCGAGTACGAAATAAGCGAAAATCGAGATTGGTTCAAGCTAGGCATGCAAATCGATTTTGATGGCAATAAAGTCGATTTAGTACCGGTTTTAATTAACTGGTTAAAGCAAACTGATAATTGGCGCCTGCAACGAGGCAAAGTTAAAATCGCACTAAATCGTCATCAGTTTGTCCGTATTCATATAGATAAACTCAGACCTATACTTGATATTTTACAAGAGACAAACTCCAAGCAAGCGCAATTTTCGCCAAGGCAAGCTCATTTATTAAATGAAATACCAGAGATAAATAGCTGTATTGGCGGGCAACATGTTCGTAACCTTGCCAAACAGCTAGAAAGTTTTAACGGTATTGCGCAAGTTGAAGTACCTGATACAGTCAATGCTGAATTAAGACCTTATCAAGAGCATGGCTTAAATTGGCTTAATTTCTTAGTCGAATTTAATTTCGGTGGCATTTTAGCTGACGACATGGGTTTAGGTAAAACCTTGCAAGCTTTATGTTTGTTAGAAGTAATGCGACTAAACAAGCAACTGGATAAACCGTCATTAATAATTTGTCCAACCAGTTTAGTCGGTAACTGGCTCAATGAAGCAAGTAAGTTCACACCTGGACTAAACATAATCGCAGCCTATGGCTCTGATAGGCACAAAGTATTAGCTGAATTAACTGAATATGATGCCGTCATCACAACTTATCCACTAGTAAACCGAGATTTTGAAACTTTCCAGCAAGTTGATTTTAAATTAATGATATTGGATGAAGCTCAAAATATTAAAAACCCTAGAGCCCAGATGACGCAAAATATTAAGAAATTTATTTCAGAATATAGATTGTGTTTAAGTGGTACCCCTGTAGAAAATCACTTAGGTGAGCTCTGGTCTTTATTCGACTTTTTGATGCCTGGCTTTTTGGGCACTGTGACTAAATTTGGTAAGGAATACAGAAAGCCAATAGAAAACTTAGGGGATGCAGAAGCACAAAACCGACTATACAAAAAAATTAAGCCGTTTGTATTAAGAAGGAAAAAAGAAGAAGTCGCCAAAGAACTACCGAAGAAAACTGAAATCGTGAAATATATTACCTTAGAAGATGAACAAAGGGTGTTATATGAAACCATACGCGCCAGTATGGAAGATAAAGTAAAAAATATACTGCAAGTTAAAGGTCTAGCACAAAGTCAATTAGAGTGCTTAGACGCCTTATTAAAACTCAGACAAATTTGCTGCGCACCTAGCTTATTAAATTTAGAGTCAACGAAGACAATAGAAGCATCAGCTAAATTAGAGTACCTAATGCAGGTGATCCCGGAAATGATTGAAGAAGGACGAAAAATATTAATCTTTTCTCAATTTGCCAAAATGTTGGAGTTAATCGCGAAAAGACTAAATGGTCGAAAAATACCTTATTCCAAGCTAACGGGCGGAACACGTGATAGACAAGCTCAAATAGATAGTTTCCAGCATGGAGATAATCCAGTTTTCTTAATTTCATTAAAGGCAGGCGGCACAGGTTTAAACTTAACCGCAGCAGACACTGTTATTCACTATGACCCTTGGTGGAACCCTGCAGCTGAAGCTCAAGCAAGTGACCGAGCTTATCGTATCGGCCAAACTAAACCTGTGTTTGTATATAAACTGATTTGTCAGAATACAATTGAAGAAAGAGTACTGAAGATGCAAGAGAATAAAAAGTCGCTAAATCAGAACTTATTCCAAAAACAAACTGCCGAATCAATTAAAGATTTAACGGCTGAGAACCTACTAGAGCTTTTCCACTCGACCTAAATCTAGGCAGAATGACTTACGTTAAGCTTTAAGCACTTATTAAAGCTTAACGTGAGAAACCTGCATGCAGTAAAAAAGCATCGCCTCTTTGTTGAAAATTATCAAACTCACCAAAACTTGGAGCAGCAGGACTCAATAACACCTTTTCTCCCGGTTTGACCAGTTTTTGTATTGATACACACGCGTCTTTAAGTCGATCATAATATGCAAAATTAAGCTTAGAATTAACTGATATCAAATAGTCGTTAATGCGTTTACCTGTAACCCCGATCAGAGCTATGTGACCTATGTCTAATGTTTCTAAATACGAGAGCAACTCAAGATAATTTTGCTGTCTTTCTGCACCACCAAGCAATAAGAATAATTTAGTATTCGCTAGGCATTCAATCGCACATTTAGTCGATTCTGGTGTAGTTGAGATACTATCATTAATAAATTCAATACCATTGGCATCTACAAACAGCTCCATTCTATGAGGTAAAGCTTCAAAATCAGCTAACTTCATCAAAATACTACGCCAACTAAGCTTAAGTTGATCAAGTAAAGTTAATACACAGACTAAGTTTGCTAAGTTATGATCTCCCTTAAGGGTAAAATTATGCTGCAATAAGTCTTCTTTATAATAGAGTTGGTGATCTTTGACATTAAAGCCATTCGGGGTATCAAAGTGAGTTGTCTTATCAGTAACATCCACTAAATACTGGCTGACCAATTGGGACTGACCATTGCAGATAATAGAGGAAGATAATTTCAAGCTATGCGTTTTATCGAGGTAATACTGTTCTACCGATTTGTGCCAAGGGATATGCTCTGGAAATAGGTTAAGCAAAATAGAAATATCAGCAGATTCAGTTAAATCAGCCAGCTGATATGATGATAGCTCTAAAATAGTCCAGTCTTTACCCGGCTCTACATCAATTAGTGGCGTACCTAAGTTACCCGCTAAGCATAAATCCATCCCGAATAAAGACAAACAATAATGCAGCAAAGTAGCCGTTGTGCTTTTTCCTTTTGTACCAGTAACGATTATTTTTTTAGCATCAGGAAAGCGCTGAAACCATAAATTTGTAGAGGATGTGACTAAACTACCATTTAATTTAGCTTGAACGAGTTCATCTCTATATAAACTAATACCAGGGCTTTTTACTATGGTTTTAAAATGTCCCTGCGCTAATAAATCTAGCCCCCCATCAGCATAAAAATATTGCTTATCTGTAAATAACTGGGCGACTTTAGCATCAAATACATCTGTTAACACAGCAATACTGGCATTCGGATATAAGCGAGATAAATACTGATAGCTTGCTTGGCCTTCTTTGCCAAACCCCCAAATACAATAATCAATCATTGAAATAACCTAAGTACTGTTGAGGAATATTATGCTGGCTTCTCAAATCAGACATCTGGTTGTAAGCACTTTCTAACTCACTAATTGAAAATCGTTTCAATATTTCCGGCATTAGCTTGACTACAAGAATAAAATTAGCTGATTCAGGCTTTAGTGAAAGCGCATAGATAGCTGTAGCAGATTCAAGTACCTCACCAACACATTCCCAAGGCTTAGTCTCAGTTAAACCGACCAATTGACGATAAGACTCTAAATTATCTTCCTGTGTCAATGGGTTGCCGGAAAAAATAGCCTCAAGGCGCTCAAATCTTGCACCACTGACCGCAAACATAAGGTGTACAAAATGACACTTAGGGCACTCTAAACACCACCTCTGTTTTGATTTTTCGCGAAATATTCTAAAAGCACGATTGCAACTAGTAAAAACCGAATCATACTCATCTGTTTTTACGAACTCACGGACGATTTGCATTTCAGTAAACTGACGTAAAAGAGAGAAATAGTTAATCTGAGTTTGAGTTTGTTGCTGAATAAAGTTCGAAAAATCAGATTCAAACTCTAAAGACTTACTGTATTGATGATTAATTTCTTGGCCATTGTTAACCACAGTAGCTTCATTCGCAGAGGACTCATTTGATGTAATCACATCAGTAAAACCACCACTGATAGCACAAATATAAGCAACAGAGCTGACAATGGCAGTAATAGGTACATGGCCATTCAAAGCCCCTTTCTCATTCAATTCAAATAACAAAGGATCTAATTGGCGCTTAACAATTAAGCTGCTCAAACTACTTTTTTCAATACAATCTAGGATTGGCTTTGCAGGATTAAGAGCAAACAAACAAGCCTTATCTGTATTGGCTTTGATAGCCTCTACACTGACTAAAGAATCTTTCCCCCCGCCGATAAGTACCAGAGGTTTAATAGAAGTTGCTTCTTTATTTATTGCCTTGATTCGTGTTGCGCCAGAATCAGGCTCAGAGTGTTGATTGGCAGAGCAACTAGGAAAAACTAAACTCTCGGTTAAATCCAAGTTGTTTCTATATGCAAACTCAGCCAAACCATTTTGGTACAATTTATGATAAAAATCAGCTTGGGTGTTCGTCAATTCGTAGTCCGAATACTGGATTTTTGCAAAAGGATAAATTTTTAAATAACTAACTCCAGCAATGAGATGTAAAACTTTAAAGGCTGAAATTATAGACTGAGATGATGTATCTATATTTAATTTAGCGTCAAAAATAAAAGTTTCAGTGAATTCATAATCATCTAATGCATAATTTAGCTTCAATGAATTAGAGACGGGATCAAACTTAAAATCTTTAAAAACGAAGGCTCGCGCTGTAATCAAAATAAAATACCGAAAAATTGAGTTAGCTTATTCTAACGAATTAACCGAGGTTAAGTGAATAGAAGTTAACTGAATCTAGTAGTTTATTTCACTGTGGTAGTTTATTTCACTGTGGTAGTTTATTTACAGCTTAAACGAAAAAAGCCCTTAGCTTTCGCTAAGGGCTTAATCTTGTATAGCTTTCGCTATT
>NZ_KQ130487.1 GCF_001050375.1 Catenovulum maritimum
GTCATCTACCATATCACATTTGTTCATGAATACGATGATGTAAGGTACACCAACCTGACGTGATAACAAGATGTGCTCACGTGTTTGTGGCATTGGGCCGTCTGCAGCTGATACTACTAAGATAGCACCATCCATTTGAGCAGCACCAGTGATCATGTTCTTAACATAATCCGCGTGTCCAGGACAATCTACGTGTGCGTAGTGACGGATTGGCGTGTCATACTCAACGTGTGAAGTATTGATTGTGATACCGCGCTCACGCTCTTCTGGAGCATTATCGATTGATGCGAAATCTTTAGCTTCACCACCGTGCACTTTTGCAAGTACAGTAGAGATTGCTGCTGTTAAAGTTGTTTTACCGTGGTCAACGTGTCCGATTGTACCAACGTTAACGTGCGGTTTCGTACGTTCAAATTTTTCTTTAGCCATCTTAGGACCTCAAATATTCGTCGATGAGCAGTATGCTCAATACAATTTCAAGAAAAACACGCCACGGAAATAGAACAGCTCTGGTGCTGATACCCAGATTCGAACTGGGGACCTCACCCTTACCAAGGGTGTGCTCTACCAACTGAGCTATATCAGCGATTTGGAGCGAGCAGCGGGAATCGAACCCGCATCATCAGCTTGGAAGGCTGAGGTAATAGCCATTATACGATGCTCGCAATCTAGAGATGAACTCATGCGTGAATATGGTGGAGGGAGCTGGATTCGAACCAGCGAAGGTAGAACCGTCAGATTTACAGTCTGATCCCTTTGGCCACTCGGGAACCCCTCCTAAAACTTTTCCATTTTTGACTGGTGCCGACTGCCGGAATCGAACTGGCGACCTACTGATTACAAGTCAGTTGCTCTACCAACTGAGCTAAGTCGGCACTATCAAAAAGTTGCCGCGAAGTTTATTGAAAGCTTTGGGTTGTTGCAAGGTTTTTTTGATAAAAAAAACATTATTTTATCTTTTCGCTGATATTTCGAACAATGGCGTCAATTTATGCTGTTTATTTATACAAAACATCATCTAGGGTCTAACGACGTTTGTTTAAAAGCTAGAAAGCTAAACCATAAACAGACTAATAATAAACCCAGTGATTCATTACTTTGTTGCAACATAGCACCAGTCAGCTCATCAAAAATTTTCATTGGGTTTAATTGTTGTGGCTGTAAATTACCTTGCTGGTCTTGTAATTTAAACAATAAACATCCCCAGAATAAGCCACAAAACCAATTAATATATTGCTTAACCCTCTTATATTTAATTATTGCAATGCTCATTATTCCAGCGGCCCAGTACAAACATAGCCATATCCACCAGTCACTGTTGCCATATTGACTTCTATCATTTATCTGTAAATAGCCGAACACTACAAAAATACATCCAATACTAATATTGAGTCCTACATTAAACTTTGACATTAATACCCTATTCTTCTGATTTAATTCATTCTTGAATTATTGAACTTTTCGCTTAACAATATCAATCCGTTATTTTATAAATTGTTGACGAATTCTTATATGCAATACATTAACCTTGGCAAAAGTCAGATACAGGTTTCTCAAGTTTGTTTAGGTACTATGACTTGGGGTGGCCAAAACTCTCAACAGCAAGCTTTTGAGCAACTAGATTATGCACTTAGTCAGGGGATCAATTTTATTGATACTGCCGAAATGTATTCTATTCCGCCTAAACCTGAAACATCTGGCTCGACTGAAACCATCATTGGTAATTGGCTCAGCCAAGATCCAAGTCGCCGCGATAAAGTTATTTTAGCGTCAAAAGCAGTTGGTCCTGGCATTAATTGGATAAGAGAAGGCAGCCCCCTCACTAAAGAAACTGTAAAACACGCACTTGAACAATCTTTAACTCGATTAAAAACAGATTATCTAGATTTATACCAAATACACTGGCCCAATAGAAATTCCCCACATTTTGGCAAGCACTGGCCTAATAGATTAAATCTTTCTGCGGTTGATTCTGCGGAGCAAACAGACATGATGCTAGCCATTCTTGAAGCATTAGATGAATCAATTAAAGCCGGTAAGATAAGGGCATGTGGCTTATCCAATGAAACGCCCTGGGGTATCAACCAATTTTTAAAATTAAGTGAAGCACATAATTTAGCAAGAATAGTCTCCATTCAAAATGAATTTAATTTGTTGCACCTAAAAGACAACCCTTATGTACTTGAAACCTGTATTAATGAAGGCGTTTCATATTTACCTTGGTCGCCACTTGCTGGCGGAGCGTTAACGGGTAAATATGTTAATGGCGCGCGACCGAACAATACTCGCTGGTCTATGGTTCAACGTAACGGTCTATTTAGAGATACACTGCATACTGACAAAGCAATTATCGCCTTTAAGCAAGTTGCAGATAAATATAAGCTCAACTTAGGGCAAATGGCATTGGCTTATATTTATCAATTTGAAGGGGTTTCATCCACTATTATTGGTGCGACATCTGTCGAACAGCTCAAACAAAATATCCAAGCTTATTCGATGACACTAGAGCAAGAGGTAATTGATAGTATCAATCAAGTGATCAAGAGCTACCCAATGCCATTTTGATCTTTTGCCGTTTGATATTTAACCGCTTTATAAACGCAGTGCACCAAAATCTTACCTTTTTGGTGTCTTGCTGTTTGCTTCAAGCTCGTTAATTTTACTTTGGCTTTCGCGCTACTAATAATACTTGACTCAACCTCAGTTTGACTTGTCTCGACATCATTATTTTTTTGATAACTCTCTCTAATTGTCGCTTCACTTTCTAGCGTAACGCCAAAGTATTCAGTTGCTTTTTGTTTCGCTAGGCTTTCACAGGTATCGAGGCCTTTAGTTTCGCCTTCATCGATACTTAATTGCTGACTAACAATAAACTCAAGCTCTGGATTTTCAATAATAAAACTGCTCGAAGATATTCCCGCTTGGGTAGTAGAAAAATTTATCGCAAGCTGTTGATATAAACTATTGGCTCGGCTGGTTTCTCCTAACAAACTCAAGCTGTCAGCTTTTAACATAATTAATTGGGCTTTTTGTTCTTGGCTATAGCTATCTGGGTAAACATTCAGTGCTCTATCAACTTTACGAATTGCTTCATAGTAATCTGAGTTAGCGAATGCCTTATAGGCTCCTGAGACCACACCTCGGCTCGCACAAGCTATTAATAAAACACAAGAGAACATTATTATCGTTTTCTTCAACTTTCTGTCCTTAAAGTTAAAAGTGGTGGGATTCTTTGATGGAAGTATTGTATACATGAGAGAGCGATTCGGACAAAACATATTTAAGATATCCAAATTTATTACTAAGTTCTGACTATCAGTTATCAATTTTTTAAATTTATTTTCCCCACTGTATCTCCAAAAATTTATCCAAGCTCAGAGGCTCATAAAAATGAAAGCCTTGATAATAATCTATTGGTAATTGGCTACAAAATTTAGCTTGGGCTTCTGTTTCAATGCCTTCAACAACCACTTCCAGTTCTAATGTTTTAGCCAACTGAACAATAGCGGATAACAGTTTTTCTGCTTTTTCATTTTCTCCGACACCAACTAAAAAGGTTGAGTCTATCTTCATCACATCTATTGGAAATAGCCTTAAGTGATCAAAAGATGAAAAACCAGTACCAAAATCATCTAACGCAATATAAACATTCAGATTAGATAATTTGCTAAGTAATACCCCTGCACTTTCAGGAGCGCCAATTAGTGTGTGTTCTGTAATTTCAAATTCTAAGCAATTAGCTGGGATCTGATAGTGTTTAATTGCAGCCTCAACAAAATTAATAAAACTATCATCTTGTAACTGTATCGCGGACAAATTAACTGAAATCGTAAACCGATTTTGATTTAATTGTGGTTGCTCTAGCCAGTGTTTAATTTGTTTACAGGTATTTTCAATTACCCAATTACCAATTTCACACATATAACCCAACTCTTCCGCGAGCGGTAAAAAGGCTTTAGGTTGAAGAACGCCCAAATCAGGGTGATTCCAACGAAGTAAAGCTTCAATCTTACCTAAACTCAAGTTAGCAGGCCGCAACAAGGGCTGATAGTAGAGTTCAAGTTGGTTTCTTTCGATTGCTTGGCTAAGATCATGCTCAATTTTACCTTTCTTAATGACCTCTTCGTGCAAGGTGTCTGTATAAAATTGACTCTGGTTTTTCCCTAAGTGTTTTGCACGGTACATTGCAATGTCAGCACATTTTAATAGGTCTTCCGCATTGTTTGCGCAAGTCCCATATACAGCTGCGCCTATGCTAGTTGATATTTTAAATTGATTTCCACCCAGTACGATTGGCTGGGATAATGATTGATAAATACGCTCAATAAGCTGCATGTAACGTAAGTTGGCATCTTTATCTTCAATTAAAATAACGAATTCATCGCCACCAAACCGAGCAAGAAAATCGCTATTTCTGACGACCTGACCTAATCGTCTCGATACTTCAACCAATAGTGCATCGCCGGCGCTATGCCCCAAGGTATCATTAACTTCCTTAAAATTATCTAAATCAAGTAACAACACAGCTAGCTTGCCTGACCCCCTTTCGGCTCGTGCTACCGCGTTATTCAGAGTCTCTTCTAAAAAATATCGGTTTGCTACTCCGGTTAAATTATCTTTCTCAGCTAATTGTTTTAACGCTTCTCGGCTTTGCTTTAATTTAACTTCTAACTCATACCTGTGTTGGGCTTGTTCCACCAATCTTAACAGTCGCTTTGCTGTCACTTCGTTCTTTAATAAAAATTCTTGGGCACCTGCTTCTAAAGCATGGCGCTCTAATTTAGCGTTCTCAACTCCAGTTAACATCACTATAGCTTTATGATCTGTGCTGCTTTGACGAATCTTCTTTAGCAGTTCAATCCCATTCAAATCCGGTAAACGATAATCCAGTAAAATAATATCAAATGAAGTTTGATCTATTTTCTCCATAGCTTCAGTCGCACTACTCGCTTTACTAATTGTAAAGTTTTGAGCCGCACTATTTAACGCTCTTATAATGCTTAATTGATCAACTTCATCGTCATCAATAATTAACAAACTAATGCTCGAATACATAAGGTTTTGAACCCGAAAGGTAAATTCTGCACAAAAAGAAAAGGCTTCACACCTAACAATAAACTTGTCACAAAGATGGTTACTATCTTATATAAGGTAGTATCTAGTTCGCTGTGCTGCAAATTCAATCAATTATAAATTGCGCTATAGTAGCGTTAGCGCTCAGGTTGTAAGATATAAAGCTTTACCGTTAAAGAGTATGCTAAGAGGGAAGTAGAAGTGAGTAAGGAGAATAGCAAACAAGTCAATCTCCAGTGATGTGATAGTTAATCAGACAAATACTCGAGCATTCCAAGAAAAACTAAATTGGTAACAATTTTAGCAGGGACCTGCTCTTGTTGTAATAGCTCTAAATATAGCTGAGCGTCGCCACCTGCCAGTAAGATTAAAGGTTTTTCCCCTGTTATTTGCTCGTTATATTGAGATTTAATCAACTGTATATGACTGGCATACAAAGCATTATAAACACAATCTTCTGTGACTCTTCCTAAACTAATACTAATAGGGTTTAATTGTTTCAGTTCGATCTTTCCCGCTCTATTCGCCAAACTTTCCGCGCAAAAGTTAACATTAGGTAATATCCATCCTCCTTGGTGATTACCTTGTTTATCAACCACATCTAAAGTAACTGCCGTACCGGCATCAATCACAATGAAGGCTTTATCTGTAGTTGCTTTCGCACCAAGCATAGCAAGCCATCTATCAACTCCTAAACGAGTATGTGCCTGATAAGCATTGGTTAAACCGTACGCTTGAGTTGGAGTAGTAATGATTTCCAGCGCCAGTTTAGGGTAGATCTCCTGAACGCTCGATTTAATTGCCTTTTGATTTGCTTCGCTAGCTACGCTGGCCATTAAAATTCTATCTGGTTTTAGCCCAACTAAAGCTTGCTCTTCGATTGAGTGAATGATTGGCGCTGAGGAAAAAAATCCACTCGCTTGATGTTTTTTATTTTCTATCACGTCACACCAAGCGTACTTTGCTTTAGTATTCCCTTGATCGATTAATAACACTATCATTCAACAGGCCTTAGTGAAATCTCACCGCCACTAATATTAAGTAAGCCCTGCTCAGTTTGAAGCAATAATTCGCCTTGTTCATTAATCCCTTGTGCAATGCCAGTAATCACCTTTTCCGCGCTAATAATATTTACGGCTTGATCAATATACCTGTCGTATTGCGGCCACAGCTGAGCGAACTTGGTAAAGCCCTGCTGTTCAAAAATAGCCAAAAAGCTTTCCAGTTTAGGTATGATAATGAGTAACAAATGGGTTCGGTCGACCACTTCACCTTTATATTGCGATAAACTTGTCCAAGCTTGATCAATCTGCTCAGTACCATCATCATTGAGTGGCATATTTACATTTAATCCTACCCCTATAATGACATCACAAGGCGCATCAAATGTACCTTCTAGCTCGACTAAAATGCCACCTAACTTTTTACCATTTAAATACAAATCGTTAGGCCATTTTAATTCAACAGGAAAATTAAGTTCTGAAAGGGCTTCTGCAAATGCCAACCCCACTACTAAGCTCAAGCCAGAGAGTTCAGATAATGCGGCATTAAATCGGTAACCTAAGCTTAGATAGCAATTTTGAGCATAGGGTGAGTGCCAAACTCGCCCTCTACGCCCGCGTCCTTGGGTTTGTTTTTCAGTAGTGGCTAAAATGGGTCGATGAAGCGTAGTTTTGAATAAAGTTTTCACGGTTTCATTGGTTGAAGTCGACTCAACTTGATAATCGAATAAAAACTTAGCATTAATCAACTCACCTTCCGCAGCGCCATCCAACTCAGATTTTAACTGGTTAACATCATAAGGGCGTACGTACTCTGGAAAGCAATAACCTTTACCTGACACTGAATGTATTGCAACGCCAGCTTGACGTAGTTTATTGATCCAATTAGAAATGCTAGCACGACTAATGCCAAACTGATTAGCCAAGGCTTGACCTGAATGAAACTGGTTATCCGCTAAAGCATCTAATAAAGCCAAATTTTTTTCGGCTTGCTTTGTATTTTGGCCAATAACTAGGCCTAAATTTTTCTCTATTGTATTTTCCATTGTCATCATTAGCTCAGTAGTCTAAGGCGTCAAGAAAGGCGACTGCATCAACCTCCCCTTGGGCACGAATAAACCTGACTTCAGGTTCTAACCAAATCCCATATTGTTGAAAGACTTGTAACCTAACATACTTAGCCAACTCAGCTATTTGCTTACCGTCCGCTTTTGCATTATTTACTATCACCAAAGCCTGCTTGTCATGAATAGCCGCTTGACCTAATTGAAATCCTTTTAGTCCCGTTTTATCGATTAAATAACCCGCAGCAACTTTAACTTGATCTGAATCTAGGATCGGATAGACAGGCAAGTTTGGGTCGGATTGTTTCAATTTTTCAGCTTCTGCTGTGGAAATGATAGGATTTTTAAAGAAACTACCTGCATTTGGTATTTCGTTTGGATCTGGTAGTTTTTGTGTTCTTACTTGGCAAACTAAGTCAAAAATTTGTTTTGCTGATGCATCTAGATTAAGTTGATTCAAAGGGGCATAGTTAAGGTTAGCTTGCCAATTTTTAGTTAAATGCAATGTCACTTGGTGAATTAAATATCTCTGTTTCAATTTATGCTTAAATACCGAATCTCGATAGCCAAACTGACATTCTTCATTCGATAAAGTAAAAGCAGTCCCATCACAGCTTGTCTGTTTTTCGGTAGCCGACAAGTCAATCACATCGACTTGGTAGCAAAAGTCGCTAAATTCAACGCCGTAAGCACCTATATTTTGGACAGGTGCAGCGCCAACGGTTCCCGGAATCAAAGCTAGGTTTTCCAAGCCATAAATACCCAAGTCTAACAATCGTATAATGGTTTGATGCCAATTTAACCCAGCACCTAACTCAACGACATAATGTTCAGACGTTTCACTCAACCTAAAGGTTTGGTTGCCGCTCAGTATTACTTGACCATCAAAACATGAGTCGACAAAAAGTAAATTAGAACCTGAACCCGCAATTAAAAATGCTTTTTCACGATCAAACAAATGAGCTTGCTCTGGCCAGAGTATTAATTGTGACGCATCAGCATCAACCGCAAACGTATTGTTTATTGAGTATGCCGTCATTAGATATTTTGCTGCCTGTATTCCATTTTATAAACTAAAACGTCGTTTAGATTATTTGTGTCAACATATTGAAACTGCATTTTGTTATGCAAAGTGGCTAATGCTGCTGCAACACTATTGAGTGATTTACCACCCGTAATATCAATTAAAATTTCTTCTTCTTGCAGTTTATGATTATCGACCCAATTATTTGCGATTTTTAAGTAAGCATTGTAATAGGCTTCAATATCATTGGGCGGGATAGGTACAGGGTAATGCTCAAAACAAATATTTCTAAATTCAGGGTATATTGAGAGAACTTTTAAGGCATTACTTATAAATGGATAAGTACCCGGTGAGATGCGTTCAACCTTACCTTCTCTATTTTTTATACTACAATCTTGCGAACCCAGAAGTGAAACTCGCTGCAACAAAGCATCATGACCGACAGCTTGCGACCTAATCGTACGTAAAATTAATTCCCATTGAATTTTTAAAGGTTCGAGTAACTGAATATCTTGCTCTAAATCTCCGCTTAATTTAACTTCGATAGGGTCACCATATTTCTGCTTAATGAAAAACCAATCACCTTGCTTGTGTTCGAAACGAAAACCAGAAGAAAGACTTAAAATAAGACCTGCATATCTTTTATCTTCAGCTTGTCTTTTTACATCTCGGATAGGGATCCAGTTCTTAGCCTGTAACCTAAGCGCCCATGAAGCCCACATGAATAAACAAAGGCCAAAACCTAGCTCGATAATCCAATAAATAGTGTAATGCTGTTTAAACCATTCTTTATCTAAATCAAACCAATGTTGTAGCTGGTTTTGAAATAACAATATACCAGATAACGCATCGGCAAAACTGGCAACTCCAGCGGCTGTTAATAACGCATATAACGCTAATTTAAAATCAGCTTTACGAATACCTAGATGCTTTTTCTTTATACGCTTAAACTTGGCTGCCAATTTAGCGCTACTTGATTTAACTAAGGCTGGTAATGCAGGTTTGGTTAAGCTATTAATGTAAAATTTTTCTAATTTAGGTTGAGCTAACTTAAATTGTTCAAATTCATAAGTCATAGCGTGGTGTGGCGAAGTCGACAAATGATAAAATTCTGCCCCTTTATCACAAATAGCGGCAGCTAAATGTACGGGTAATTCACCATAGATTTGATCACCCGCATTAATATTTTTAATATCTATCTCATCAACAAACTCATCTATATGAGTCACATTTTTATATAACCACTTTCTCGCACCTGGATGTGGGGTCACTGCAATTTTTGTCATGCCCTTACCTGTTATTCTTATATTTTAAGGTCGGATTTTTATCGCCCGCTGCAATTTTCATAATGGCGCTATTTAAATACTGACTAAGACTTGAATTAATAACCACGTTTTTTCCAAAATGTAACTTCGTTATTTTCGGCTTCTAAATACAAATTAAATGTTTTTTCTGCCACTACTTTGCCTTTTAGCTCTATCGTCATGCGCCAATCACCCAATTTATTTTCTATTGGCGCCCAAATCGTATCACCTAGATAAAAATCCCAATTATTATTGCCCACATACTCTTCTCCATCAAAGGGCGGCATGATCTCACCATCTTCATTTGGTATATCTGGATGATTAATACAATATCGAATTTTTTCACCTTTGGCTTTTTTAAAATTAACCACCATACCAAATTCAACATCTATTTCAGCAGGTACATCTGTGGAGAAGTCCTTCACTTTTGGTAATTTTTTACTTTTTTCTTGCCAACTTTCGTAGATACCGTAGCTCGCAATTTCAACTTGGTGTTTTAATTTAGACATCTATTTCCATTTTGATAGTTAATTGATCAACATCATTAATTTTTAATAATTAACTTGGATTTATTGCCCTGGTTAATTACAATGTCGCCAATTTTACGCATTATACCTAAATCTACCAAGCTCGCTGATTCATTTTATTAGCGAATCGGTGTAAAAACATTTTAGAAATGCAGATTTAAATTTCCCAACTACACTTGTTGCAGTTGAGTTATCTTTACCTTACAGCAGAGAAATACAATGGAAAATATCATTAGTGCAATCGAAGTGAACGCCACTTTACTGACTTTAGCCTTAGCAATTACCTTTATTGTATTAGGTGCAACTGAAAAAGCTGAAACTCGCGACCAGTTAATTATGGCGCGTGTAGAATACGCATTTTTTGGTATTTCAAGTTTAATTGCGTTTTTAGTATTCTGGTTAATCTAAACCAAGTAAAAGCTCAAGTCTAATCACTCAATAATAAAACCGCTTTAATGCGGTTTTTTTATATCAAACTGAAAAATTAAAGCAGCTCGCGTTCATTCTTTGCATAAAAGATTTCAATTTTCTTTTACTTTAGCCCACCTTTTTTTACAAATAAGCAAAAAATATTTCAGTTTTTTTTAAATTTATTGCTGGAATAATCTTGACAAAAAAAAATCACTATTGATTAAAAAATAGGCATTGCACTCTAACTAAAAATAGTTAAACTAGCCGCCCTTTTCAGCTAGCGCCGTGTTTAGATAATCGATTTTCATCATGCAAATTGGCAATTATAAACTTTCAAATCCATTGGTGCTTGCGCCTATGGCTGGTGTAACCGACAGACCTTTTCGACAGATTTGTCGTCAATATGGTGCTGGGTTAGCCGTTGGGGAAATGCTTTCAAGCAACCCTAAACTTTGGGCAACTGAAAAATCAAAATTTAGAATGGATCACACTGGTGATACAGGTATTCGCTCTGTACAAATTGCAGGCTGTGATCCCGATTTAATGGCTGCGGCCGCACAACATAATGTATCGACTGGTGCTCAAATCATAGATATAAATATGGGCTGCCCTGCTAAAAAAGTTAATAAGAAATTAGCTGGCTCTGCTTTATTACAAGACCCAGTATTAGTTGAAAAAATTTTACAAGCTGTTGTGAACGCCGTTGATGTCCCTGTCAGTTTAAAAATAAGGACAGGCTGGGATCCGGAAAACAGAAACGGTGTACAAATAGCGAAAATTGCTGAGCAAGCAGGTATCCAAGCATTAACAGTGCACGGAAGAACAAGAGCTTGCCTATTTAAAGGCGAAGCTGAATTTGAAACTATTCAGCAAATAAAGCAAAGCATTTCAATACCGGTTATTGCCAATGGTGACATTTGTTCACCAGAGCGCGCAAAGCAGGTATTAAATTTGACCGGTGCAGACGCAATCATGATAGGTCGCGGTGCACAAGGTCGCCCATGGTTATTTAATCAAATTAACCATTATTTAGAACATGGTGAAGTGCCCGAGCGGCCATCAATTAGGGAAATTGGTGATCTAGTGATACGTCACATAGATGCAATGCATCAGTTCTATGGCAACGAAAAAGGCTATCGTATGGCGCGAAAACACGTTGCTTGGTATTTAAAAGAATTAAACGCAATGGATGGCTATCGTAAAGAATTTAACGCTATTGTAGATGCCACCGAGCAACTCGACAGCTTAAATTTATTTTTTGAAAATCTAGTCAATAACAATTAGAGAAGAGCAGTTATTATGTTTGATCAAAATGTTTCTCCTGTACTTACAACGGGTACACCAGCAGCTACTCAAGAGCAAAACCAAAAGCCATTACGCGCTTCTGTAAAGCAAGCAGTGACTAACTACTTGTCACAATTAAATGGTCAAGACATAGATAACTTTTATGACATAGTTATCTCTGAAGTTGAAGCTCCTTTATTAGAAGAAGTTATGCTTTATACCCGCGGCAACCAAACTCGTGCTGCAAACATGTTAGGCATTAACCGTGGTACTTTACGTAAAAAGTTAAAAAAATACGGCATGAACTAAGTAATACATGTTTTAAAAAGCACCGTTAGGTGCTTTTTTTGTTTCAAACTATTCAAATTAATCGCTTTAAGGTAAAAAACATACAATGGATAATGCACGACCAATCAAACGCGCTTTAATCAGCGTTTCAGATAAAACTGGTATTGTAGAATTTGCAAGTCAATTAGCTGCAAACGGCGTTGAAATATTATCAACGGGTGGTACTTTTAAATTACTTCAACAAAACCAAATTCCAGCAACCGAAGTTTCTGATTACACTGGCTTTCCAGAAATGATGGACGGCCGAGTTAAAACTTTACATCCAAAAGTTCACGGTGGCATCTTAGGTCGTCGTGGTCAAGATGATGCGGTTATGTCTGAGCATGGCATTCAAGGCATAGATATGGTTGTGGTTAACCTTTATCCATTCGCTAGCACGGTTGCTAACCCTGATTGTTCGTTAGAAGATGCGATTGAAAATATCGATATCGGTGGTCCAACTATGGTTCGTTCTGCAGCGAAAAACCATAAAGACGTTACTATTATTGTAAACGCGTCAGACTATGATCGTGTTATTGCTGAAATGAAAGCAAACGAAAGCTCTTTAACTTACCAAACTCGTTTTGATTTAGCGATCGCGGCGTTCGAGCACACTGCAGCTTACGATGGCATGATAGCTAACTACTTCGGTAAAATGGTACCTGATTACCATGAAGAAAAAGCAGAAGGCAGTCAATTCCCACGTACTTTCAACGCTCAGTTCATCAAAAAACAAGACTTACGTTACGGTGAAAACAGCCACCAAAACGCGGCTTTCTATGTTGAGAAGAATGCACAAGAAGCTTCGGTTTCTACAGCTAAGCAATTACAAGGTAAAGCATTATCTTATAACAACATAGCGGATACAGACGCCGCACTAGAATGTGTTAAAGAATTCAGCGAAGCAGCTTGTGTAATTGTTAAGCACGCAAACCCTTGTGGCGTGGCATTAGGCGAAAATATTTTAGCCGCTTACGAAAAAGCATATCAAACTGATCCAACATCAGCATTTGGTGGCATCATAGCATTTAACCAAGAGCTAGATGCAGAAACAGCTGAAGCGATCATCTCTCGTCAGTTTGTTGAAGTTATTATTGCACCAAAAGTTTCAGCTGCGGCACTAGAAGTTGTAGCTGCGAAACAAAACGTTCGCGTTTTAGAATGTGGTGAGTGGTCTACAACAACAACAGAACAAGATTTAAAACGCGTAAATGGCGGTTTATTAGTTCAAGACAGAGACCAAGGTATGGTTGGCTTAGACGACTTAAAAGTTGTAAGTAAAAAGCAACCAACTGAAGAAGAATTGAAAGACTTATTATTCTGTTGGAAAGTCGCTAAATTCGTTAAATCGAACGCAATTGTTTACGCTAAAGGCAACCAAACAATCGGTGTTGGCGCTGGCCAAATGAGCCGAGTATACTCAGCTAAAATTGCAGGCATTAAAGCAGCCGATGAAAACTTAACAGTTGCAGGTTCTGTAATGGCATCTGATGCATTTTTCCCATTCCGTGATGGTATAGATGCAGCAGCAGAAGCAGGCATAACGGCAGTTATTCAACCAGGCGGTTCAATGCGCGATGAAGAAGTTATCGCAGCAGCAGATGAGCATGGCATGGCAATGGTATTTACTGGTATGCGTCACTTCCGCCACTAAAATACATTGAGAATATAAGTAAAGCTAAGGCGCTAAGGTGACTTAGCTTTATTTTTCTTAACCTTTAACAAGTCTAAGTTCATTGTTATATTTTTTGTATTTGATTTTTCTTAGCAGTTTTAGTTTATCTAGTTTATGATTCTGTTCCACTCTAATAACCAAATAAACGAAAAGTCTAGACCTATGACAACTAAAACATTTAAGCTCAGTTGTATCCTGCTATCTTGCGCTTTAGCAGCCTGTTCGTCTACCTCAAATATCAGTTCAAGTAGTGATAGTAAGCTAGTAGAGTCGATAAAATCAGCAGATACTTCACATCGAAGCCAAGCAAATTCGGCAAGAGACCAGTATAGAAACCCGATCCAAACACTCGACTTTTTTGAGCTAAAACCAGAGCATACCGTGGTTGAAATTTGGCCTGGGGCTGGTTGGTATAGCGAAATTTTTGCGCCTTTATTAAAACCAAGAGGCAAATATTACGCAGCACATTTTCCAGCTAATAGTCCAATCAAATACTTCACTAAAAACTTAAAAAAATATAACAATAAGCTTAATAGCTCAGCTGTGTATCAAAATGTTATCTTGACTGAGTTTAACCCTGCGGTTTCAGCCCAAGATGCTCAAATTGCACCTGACAACAGTGCAGATAGAATATTCACCTTTCGAAATTTACATAACTGGTATATCAATGGCGGTGAAGCTGCTGCAATTAATGCCTATAAAAGTTTTTATAAAGCATTAAAGCCTGGCGGCATATTAGGTGTTGTTGATCATAGGATGCCTGAACACCAAGACCAAGCTAATAACAAAAGCTCTGGCTATATAAAACAAAGCCTAGCAATAAAATGGGCAGAGCAAGCAGGTTTTGAGTTAGTTGCAACCAGCGAAATAAACTCGAATCCAAACGACACAGCTGATCACCCTAAAGGGGTTTGGACTTTACCACCCGCTTTAAGATTAGGTGAACAAGATAAAGCTAAATACCTAGCAATAGGTGAAAGCGACAGATTCACATTAAAATTTAAAAAACCAATTTAGAATATACAAACCAAGCTTGCTCAGCGACTTGGTTTAGATAGAGGTAAAAATGAAAATATTAGTAATAGGTAATGGCGGCCGTGAACATGCACTAGCATGGAAAGCAGCTCAATCAGCTCAAGTTGAAAAAGTTTTTGTCGCACCTGGTAACGCAGGTACAGAAATCGAAGATAAATTAGAGAACATCTCAATTGCGGTTGATGATATTTCAGCACTAGTTGATTTTGCAAAAAATAATGATATTGAGCTAACTATAGTTGGCCCTGAAGCACCATTAGTTATAGGTGTTGTTGATGCATTCCGCGCTGCAGGATTAAAAGTGTTTGGTCCAACCGAAAAAGCCGCTCAGTTGGAAGGCTCTAAATCATTCACTAAAGATTTCTTAGCGCGTCACGACATTCCTACCGCTTGGTACCAAACCTTTACTCAAATTGATGAGGCCCTTGCTTTCATTGAAGAAAAAGGCGCGCCTATCGTTATTAAAGCTGATGGTTTATGCGCGGGTAAAGGCGTAATTGTTGCTATGACAAACGAAGAAGCAAACGATGCAGTTAAAGATATGCTCGCAGGTAACGCATTTGGCGATGCAGGCAACCGCGTAGTTATCGAAGAGTTTCTAGAAGGTGAAGAAGCTAGCTTTATCGTCATGGTCGATGGCAAAAACATTCTACCTATGGCCACAAGCCAAGATCACAAACGTGCGTTAGATGGCGACCAAGGTCCTAACACTGGTGGTATGGGCGCTTATTCTCCAGCTCCAGTAGTAACAGATGAAATGTTCAATAAAATTATGGATCTAGTCATTAAACCTACTGTTGAAGGTATGGCAAAAGAAGATAACCCATATACTGGTTTCTTATATGCTGGCTTAATGATTGGTGCAGATGGCATTCCAAAAGTAATCGAATATAACTGTCGTTTTGGTGATCCAGAAACTCAACCTATCATGATGCGTTTACAGTCTGATTTAGTTGAACTTTGTTTAGCTGCTGAAGCACAAAAATTAAATGAAAAAACAGCTGAGTTTGATCCGCGCCCTGCTGTGGGTGTCGTGTTAGCCGCTGGCGGATATCCGGCTGCGTACAACAAAGGTGATGTTATCAGCTTGCCTGAAGATGAAGGTGTTGATAGCAAAATTTTCCACGCTGGTACAGCGATGAAAGACGGTAAAGTGGTAACAAATGGTGGCCGTGTATTATGTGCAACCGCTATGGGTAACTCTGTTACTGACGCCCAGAAAAAAGCTTATGTTTTAGCGAATAAAGTTGACTGGAAAGATGTATCAAAACGCAACGATATTGCTTACAGAGCGATTGCTCGTGAGCAAGCTAAGTAGCCCTAAGCCATTGCTAGAACAGCGCAAACTGTTATAACAAATCGCTTTTAGAGTAAGCTAATCTAACCTGATTAGCTTACTCATTTTATATTAATTATCTCCAACTCCCCTCCTCCTATTCAAATTAAATTTAAGTTTTCATTTTTTAATTTATTCGTCTAAGTCATTATTTAGCATAAATAAACACTCAAAATTTAGCGCAAACTCTATTCTTTACTATACTCGATTTAAGTCATTTCGGCGTTTTAGCTGCCGTATCCGCAAGCTCTTCGACCAACAATTAATAAATCAGAGCTTAATAAACCTAACAAAGGTCACTTTTAAATGTTGATTGCGCTTTTTTATCTAACATCTGGGCTTATGGTCGCAACCTGTGGTTTTATGTTTATCACTGCAACCTATGCCCAACGCCCTCAACTTAAAGCAATTTACGCAAGTATTGGTATAATTTCTGCTATTTTTGGCGCCTATCAATTTACCTCTGGTTTATACTTTTCCACTAAAGAATTAGAAAGCTCAGTCATAATGCTCAGGCTTCAAACGGATTTAGTCTTCCTTTTGCTGCCTGCTTTTTATCTATTTATCGCACTGTATAGTCAACAAAAATTCTGGCAATTCGGCCTACTCATTTTGTCCTGTTTATGTGTTTTTTTAATCATACTCAATCATCAAGAAATCTATACCATGAGATTTGCAGATACAAACAAAATCCAATTAGTCGAGTTCTCAAATTTTGCTCAAACTGATTTATATAAAGTAATTGGTGATACAGGACAACATAGGTGGTTAATTGGTGCGGTATCTGGTCTCTTTTGTCTCTGGTCTATCTTACGCTGCTTCATTGCATGGCAACATGGTCGAAAAGTATTTTCAGCAATTGTTACTTTATTCATTTTGCTTTTGTTTTATAGCAGCTATTGGGGACAATTAATCGACCACAGCTTAAATAACAATGTATATATAGCTGGTTTTGTGGGTTGCTTTATGTTGTTAACTTTAAGCTTAGTCGTTGCATTCGATAGCTCGAAAAAGCGAAGTCAGTTAAAACAAAGCCAAATAGAGCTACAAAAAACGAATGCAGCTAAAGACGTTATTTCGCTTGAGCATGAAAAGCTATCTCAAGTATTTATGCAAGCGCCAGTTGCAACTCTGCTAGTTGATATTCAAGGAAAGGTTGAACAACATAATAGAAACGCTGAAATGCTCTGGCAAAGTAGCGATTTTTCTAACTTAAATGTATTTGATTTTCTAGAGGAGCTAGGTGTTAAAGATAACATTTTGGAACTAATCTCAATTCAAGATTTGGTTAAGCTAGGTCCATTCAATATCACACCTAGCAGTCAAATAAAGCACCTTTCCGTTACGCGATCTGAGTGGTTTCAGCTAAATTTATTCGCGCTCAATCGAGATAAAGAAAACCTCAGCCGATTTGTGCTTAGGCTCGAGAATGTCACGGATAAAATGTATGTTGAAAATGCGCTAAACTTTATCGCAGCAGAAGCACACCATAGTACCGCAGAGCAACTCGCGATTCAGATGGTACAAAACTTATCTCGCATCATCAGCTCAACCTATGTTTACATAGCGCTCAAAAAGCAAAATAATTTAGAAACGCTAGCGGTTTGTGTCAACGGTAATATCACACCCAATATCTCATTTAAATTACACAACACACCGAGCGAAGCCGTTTTTAGTAACAGAGTCATCAGCTTTCCCAATCATCTAAAACAATCATTTAGCCAAAATGATGAGTTACAAAAATTAGATGTAGACAGCTATATTGGCGCACCTATTACCGTCGATAGTAAAGTCATTGGTGTAATAGCGGCTATGAATTCACTCCCCTTCTGTAGCGTCTCTTATCTTAATCAAGTGATGACGATTTTTGCTAATCGCGTCAGTAGCGAGATGAAACGCTATCAAACAGAAGAAAAAATCAAGAAAATGGCCTATGAGGACTACTTAACCCATCTTCCGAACAGAGCCGTTGCGCACGAAAAAATACAAGATGCATTAAATCATGAAAAAACAGTCGCTTTACTATTACTAGATTTAGACCAATTCAAAACAATTAATGATGCCCTTGGTCATGATCTTGGTGACGAAGTCATTAGAACCATAGGGAATAGATTGAGACAAAACCGTCCTCTTAATGAGTTTATTGCTCGAATTGGCGGAGATGAGTTTGTCGTCATCTTTGATACCCCGCCGTCAAATTCAACTACATTTATTGAAAAAATAGCCAATGAAATAAACGAGTTAATTCATCAAGAAATTGATATTGGCGATCATATGCTGGAAATGACTGCAACCATAGGCGTTGTATTATTGCCAGATAACGCCAGTACAGATCTTGATGCTTTTAGAGTGGCGGAAATCGTTTTAAACAAAGCAAAACAAAACAATCGCGGTCGTTTTCTAATTTATCAGCCTCAAATGGACGAGGAAGTCAGCGAAAAGCTGAATATAACAACAGGGTTAAGACAAGCTTTAAGTAATAATGAATTTGAACTCTATTACCAAGCTCAATATAACCAAGCAGAACAAATTGTCGGCGCAGAAGCCTTAATTAGATGGATACACCCAGAAAAAGGCATGATACCGCCATTTAAATTTATTCCGATTGCCGAAGAAACAGGGCTCATAAACCAGATAGGTGATTGGGTATTAAAAACAGGCTTTGAGTTTTTAGCTAATAACCCTAACTTTAGAGGAAACTTATCACTTAATGTCTCGGCATGGCAATTTGCCCGCCCTGATTTTGTGCCATCTATGCTAGCCATGATTTCAGAGGCTCAAATCGATGTAACCCAGATTACGCTGGAAGTGACAGAAAGCGCTGTATTAACAGATATAACAGAAACAATTAAAAAATTGTCTGAGATAAGATCTCTTGGTATCAAGGTCGCTTTGGACGACTTTGGGACTGGTTACTCCTCACTAGCTTATTTAAAAAACCTACCATTGGATATTTTAAAAATAGATAAAACCTTTATCGATGAACTAGAAACGAATGATAGACCTCCTTTACTAGAGTCTATGCTTTCTATTGGCCACCATATGGGCTTAAAAGTTGTTGCCGAAGGGGTCGAAACTCAACTTCAATTAGCCAGATTAATACAAATGAAATGCCCTGTATTTCAAGGTTATTATTTTGCTAAGCCTGTGCCTAAAGCTGAGTTTTTAACACTAATCAATCAAGAAAAGGCCATCAGCTAGGTAAACCATATGACTAAGCTAAGTACCGAATTAGCTGACCGGGCTATCGGAAAATTAAATAAAACGAACTGGTTAGCCGCGTTAACCATTTCTGGCTTAGTCATAATTAATAGTCTCGTTTTCAGCTTTATGTCTATGCACCAAGAGCATAGATTCAAGCTAGCTCAAGCTATCATACACCAAAAGAATACCTTAGAGCGGGTCGCTTCAGATGCCCGTTATTTTTTCAACGAAATACAAAAAGACGAACTTGACCTATTTTTACTCACTAAAATTCAGCTCGGCTTAAAAGACTCACTTGCCCAGCTCGCAAAAGCAAGAAAAGAATCTAAACAGCTTACTCGTGAATCGCTTCTAATCGATAAAGTAAAAAATTTCCATTATTTCTACGAAGCCCCCTATAAGCTATCTAATCAACTAGATAGATTTGAGCAACAAGTGAGCATTCTAATTAGCACGAGTCCAATAAACCTAAAAAAACGATATCGGCGTTGGAGCACCCTGTACCTAATTACTTCGGAACAATCCACTTTAATGCGGGGAATTCAAATTTACTTAGACGACTTGATTAATAGCTCAGATAAATACATTAATCTAATGAAGAACTTACTGCTGTTTTTCAATGTCATTATTTTACTCACAATCTCATTGCAGATGGTCTACATTTTTAGACCTTTGCTCCGCCAATTACACTCTGAGCATGATGCACTTGACTCTTCTCGCAACCAATTACAAGAAATTGCAACGACAGACCCCTTGACTAAATTAGTTAATCGCTACGAACTTGAGATGAGAGTCAAACAACTTACCCAACCAAATAATAAAATTCGATTTTCAATATTGGTTATAGATTTAGATAAATTTAAGCCGATAAATGATGAATTTGGCCATGATGTCGGAGATATAGTTTTAGTTGAAACCGCTAAGAAATTGAGGAGTATGGTTCGAAAAGACGATTTTGTCTCACGTATTGGTGGTGATGAGTTTGTCATTTGCTTAATGAAAGTGGAAACTGAAAGACAGTTATTCAATATCTTAGAAAAGATTAAAGACGCAGTCACAACACCAATCAAGGTAGCAAACTTAAATCAGCCTTTAAGTGTTGATGCCAGCATAGGCTATGCAAACTATCCCGCACATGGTAAAAATTTGAGTGAGTTATTTAAACATGCTGACATCGCCATGTATAAAGACAAAAAGGCAAAATCAGATGATAACAACTAGAACTTTTTGCGTCTTAATATTTACTTTAATTATGCCCTATAGCTTTGCTGCTGACCCTGAACGTCCTTCACTAGAATTAATTCATAGTTGGCATATTACAAGTGAAATCAATGCATTAAACATATTATTAAATGCAACTCAATCCGATAAGTCAACCCTCAGTCCAAGGTTTATCCATATACAAAAAAATAGAGAATATGTATCAGAAAGAATAGCTCATGGATACTCTCCTGCCATATCTCAATGGTTTGCTGGACCAGAGCTTAACTTAATGGGTGAATTAGGGGTTTTAAATTCACTAAATCAAATTGCGGTTGAACAAAATTGGGGAGAAATCATTTTACCTCAAATACTTAACGATATATCTCACCAAGGTGAGTATTGGGCTTTACCAATCAATATTCACACTAGAAACATGCTTTGGGTAGATACCAAAATATTCAACCAGTTAAATATGACACCACCTAAAACTTGGCGCGAGTTTTTAAAAATAGCGCCAAAAATTCAAGCTAGCGGCTATAGTCCTTTGTCGATAGGTAATACGCCAAGAAATAGAATATTACTCTGGAATACAATTGTGTTAGCTCAATCCAGCATTGATACTTACAAAAAACTCATGGAAAATCAGCTAACCTATAAAGAATTAAACAGTCTTTTAACTCAATCTTTTAAGTTACTAGACAAGGTAAAACCTTTCGTTAATCAATATAGTTTCAATGCTAAAGCTATGGCTAAGCGGTTTGCAAACAATGAAGTAGCACTCTGGTTAACTGGTGACTGGGCTAAAGCTGAATTACAACATTTAGGCTTAGAGCTGGGCAAAGAGTTTAATTGCACTATGGCACCTGGAAATAAAGATATAGCACTTTACGGCTCTGATCTATTCATTTTTCCACGTAATAACAAGATTAGCCTAGACATCATCAAAGATAGTTTTATTAAGCCAATTATCAGTGAGAAGGTACAAATTAAATATAATTTGGCAAAAGGCTCCATCCCTATATTACGAAATATAGAGATGAAGGTATTTGATGAATGCGCTCAGTTAGTTGCCAGTATTATAAAAAAACCAAATTCACTTGCGCCTTCATTTTTATCATCTTCCAATGATATCGTCTCTTTTATTTTAGAAACAACGATTCAAGATTATTGGGAAAATAATTTAACCGCGGCTGAAGTAGTTGAGCATTTAACCAAAGAGTTAATTGCAGTCCAATAAGTTAGGCTATTCCAAATTGAAATGTACACAATTGAATGGGCGTCGATATTAGAATAGATCGACTTCATCTTGGGTTAAATAGCGCCATTCGCATGGTTCTAAATCCGCCAAATCTAGCTCACCAATTTGCGCTCTGTGTAAATAAGTTACTTTATTACCAATCGCTGCAAACATTCTTTTTACTTGATGATAGCGTCCTTCCATCACTGTCACTTCTGCATAATCAGGGTGAATAAACTTTAATTGAGCAGGTAAAGTAGGCTTATCTTCACTCTTAAGCATAAAGCCTTGTTCAAATAACTCGATCGCTTCTGCCTGAGCAGCCTCATCCATAGGCTCAGCGAGCTCGGCTAAATAAGTCTTACCGCAAGCCTTCTTAGGTGAGGTTACTCGATGTGACCACTTGCCATCATCCGTAATTAACACCATACCTGTCGTATCCGCGTCTAATCTACCAGCAATGTGCAAACGCTCAGGTTTTTCAATTTCAAGTAAAGATAAAACCGATTGATAATCTTCACTATCCACTGTACTACAGATAGTATCAATTGGTTTGTTCAACATAATGTACCTTAAACCAACAACGCCTAAATCTGCCCCTCTAAATTGCACATGACTTTCTGCTGTTACTTTAGTTGCGGGGTTAGTAACCACCACACCGTCAATTTCAACATCCCCAGCTGCTATCGCCATTTTGGCTGTTTTTCGGGTGAATTCCGTTGATTCACATAAATATTTATCTAATCGCATATAAAGAAAGTTCCAAAAAGGTTACTAGCCGCCCTAATCATATTAGGTGCTCTTTTAAGCTTGGGTAGCCAAATTACAATTCAGTAAATGGACACAAGCGCCAACAAAAAGTTAGGTTTCAGTTTAACTAAACTTATGAAAAGTTAACTGTTGAGCCTTGCTCCGAGAGTTATACTTAAAACCTTAACTTGAAATAAGGTAAATACGTGCCTCGACTCGACTCCAGCTTATACAAGAGTGTTTTTCGCTTTATCTGGCTATTTACATTCAGCTGGATAGGTATGAGTCCGGTTCAAGCCGCCCAGTATAATGCTTTATCTAAGCAATCTAAACTAAGTTTAATAAAACAGCATGATATCGCATTCGAGGCATTTAAAGTCAAACTAAGAAGTCCATATATCACGCTTGCTGACGATGGCTACTATTATTTAACTGGGACAACTGCTGGGAGTCATTGGGGGTCGCAAATTGGAGTTAAAATTTGGCGAAGTGAAAACCTAATTGATTGGCAGGATTTAGGTTTAGTTTGGGATTTATACCGAGACGGCATCAAACAAAGCAGTTGGCATTTAGAGCAAAAAATACTGCATCCTGAATTTAAAAATCTAAGGGCAATATGGTCACCAGAGCTACACTATATTAATAATACTTGGTGGATACCTCATAGTATGAATTTAGGCGGCCATGGGTTATTAAAAAGTACCAGTGGGAAGCCAGAAGGCCCATATATGGCATTACCTGCAGTGAGTAAATCAGGAATAGACCCACATCTATTTAGACACAACAACCAAACTTATTACTTTTGGCAATCGGACAATATGATTCAATTAAATAGTGAAATGCTGCTGGTACCCAAAAGCTTCAAAAAATTGACAGCCAAAGGCCAGCATGAGATAGGCTATGAGGGTATTAGTATATACAAACTCAAGCACTTTTTTGTTCATATGGCGTCCGGTCGGTATGGGTACGAAGCGGATAACAGTTACGATTTATACTACTCTATTTCTAAGGATATTAATGCCGAGTTTAGCCATAGGAGAATGGCTATCAAGCATGCAGGTAACGGTAATTTATTTAAAGATAAGCATGGCAATTGGTGGAGCTCGGCTTTTGAACACGACTTTTCGAATCGTTGGAGTTTGTGGTTAATTCCCATCGAGATTCAAGAAACAGCAAATGATGTTAAATTCATTGTCAAAGATGAAAGATTCAAACCCACTAACCAAGACCAAACTACAGTTGAAGCCTTAATTGAAACAGGACCGCCAAAGCGCTGGAAAAATAGAAAACCTTGGTGGAGACCCAAAAAGGCCAATGCGCAAAGCGTCGTACGAACCAAGTAAGCAGTAGTCGTGTAAAAATCACTTCTCATCTAAATTTCTAGTAATCAATTCTAACAAACCTTAACTAGAATAAGACTTATCTATTCAAGCTATAAACCTAAATCAGCTAGCTTCTCTAAGCATCAAAGGTATAATGCCTAGTTTCAATATTTTTGAAGTTTGATAAAGGGTGAAGTATGTTTTGTGGATTAGATTTTGGAACCTCTCATTGTGCCGTTGGGGTTAAGTTAGAAGAGATAATCAAGCTAATCCCACTTGAAAATGATAGCCCCTTTATGCCTTCAACTTTGTATGCTTTTGACCGTGGTTTTATTGTCGATTATGTTCATAAGTTAATTGCTCAAAGCAGCAATAAAACCGAACTAGCTGAGTATCAAAGCTCTAGAGAAGCAAGTCTAAATAAAATTGCTCATCTAAGACAACAGCACGATCTCACAGCGAGTGAACAAACCACCTTTGTCGGCAGTGAAGCAATCTCAGAATATATTGAGTTTCCGGAAGAAGGTTATTTTGTCAAATCACCTAAATCATTTTTAGGTGCTAAAGGTTTGCAGAATAACCAGATTCAATTTTTTGAAGATATTACAACGGCTCTAATGCTTTCGGTTAAACATAAAGCAGAACTCAAATTGGGTGCAAGTTTAAGCCAAGTTGTCATTGGTCGCCCTGTAAATTTTCAAGGTTTAGATAGTCAAAAAAGTAACCAGCAAGCAATCGAAATATTAACCCGTTGTGCTAAACGTTGTGGCTTCAGCCATGTTGACTTTTTATATGAACCACTTGCTGCAGGTATAGATTTTGAAACACAGCTTAGCCAAGAAAAAGTCGTGCTAGTTGTTGATATAGGCGGTGGTACAACTGACTGCTCTATTGTGAAAATGGGGCCAAATAAGGATAAGTTAGACAGGGAAGAAGATTTTTTAGCCCATACAGGTCGCAGAATCGGTGGAAATGATCTAGACATATACACAGCCTTCCATACCTTAATGCCTTTGTTTGGTTTAGGCAGCGAATATAAAACAGGCGCCACTCTTCCTAGAACTTTTTTCTGGAACGCAGTGGCAACGAACGATGTTGTAGCTCAAAATGACTTCGTCAGTAATTCTAACCGCTTAGCAATAGAACAGCTAAGTCGAGATGCAAAGTCTACCGACTTAATCCAGCGATTAATAAAATTACAAGCAGACAAATTAAACCACAGAGTTGTTCGAGATGCTGAACTGGCAAAAATTGCGTTGAGCCAAAACGAATCGTTCAAGGTAGATTTAAACTATGTCGCAGATGAGTTAGGACAAAACATTAACCAAAGTAATTTCGCTGAATCTATCCAGCAGCCGAAAATATCGATCCAAAAGCTCATCAAAGAAGCTTTAATCCAAGCCAATACTGTACCCGATATCGTTTATATCACTGGAGGCAGTGCTAAATCTCAAGTATTAAAACAAGCCGTATTATCAGCTGTTAAAGAAGAACTCGGCATGGATGTAGAATTACTTGATGGAGATTACTTTGGCAGTGTCGCATCAGGTTTAACTAAGTGGGCTCAAAAAATTTACCGTTAGAACTTCGCCAAATCCATTATTCTTCACTGCACCAAAACAAAGCAAAGGCCTATCTCTCTTAGGTCTTCTTAATGTAAATCTCTGTTATGCCGAAAGCTCACCGCACAAAACAAACTCTTCAAACCATAAGCTAATCTGAATAAACCTCTCAATCTAGAACATTAATTCTGCTATCTAAATTAATCTCAGCTACATCAAATTTTCATTCTATTGAAAGGGCTCGGAATCATTAACCTTCAGTGCTGATTCTAACATTTAAACCTTTTGTTTTAGGCATAAAAAAAGCGAAGCCAATAGGCTTCGCTTTTTAAAACTAACGCTAAATTTAGTTTAGTTTAATTAGAACTAACTTTGATTAATTCTAATGTACCATCTTCACGTACTTCAGCCATGTGGCCAGTAGGCTCTTCCATCAATAATAAAGTAACGAAACCTAGTATTGCTGTACCAGCAATCACCAAGAAGAATGTAGATGCATCAACCATAGAGAAGATAGTCAAGTAAGTAACCGCACCAACATTACCGTAAGCACCAGTCATACCAGCAATTTGACCTGTTAAGCGACGCTTAATTAAAGGTACTACTGCAAATACCGCACCTTCACCAGCTTGTACAAAGAAAGAACAAGCCATAGCAACGATAACAGCAACCCATACTGGCCATGAAGCATCAATTAAACTCATCGCAAAATAACCAACAGCTAAACCAGCAGTTAAGATAAGTAAGGTTTTCTTACGACCAAATTTATCAGAAATTAAACCACCGCCCGGACGAGACATTAAGTTCATAAATGCATAAGCAGAAGCAACCATACCCGCCATTACAGCTGATAAGCCAAATGTATCGGCAAAGAATAAAGGTAGCATAGATACTACAGCTAACTCAGAACCAAAAGTTGCAAAGTATAAAATATTTAATACAGCTACTTGTTTAAATTTATACTGTTGAATTTCAGGAACAGGCGTTTTGAACATTTCTTTATTAACGTCATAAGCTTTATAACAATCAACAATAAATAAAACGACTAAACCGACGTATGCAATTAAAGCTGCACTTTCAGAAATAAGGGTTACACCTTCAGGTGATAATTTCCATGTTAACAATGCTAGCGCAAAGTACATAGGTAGTTTCATGACGATTAAGAAAGCAAAGTCACCTTTACTCGTTACTTCCATACCACCAACATTCTTAGGGCGGAAATAAGTCGAGCCTTTAGGCGTATCAGAAACATTTGCATAATAAACAAATGACCAGAAGAAACAAACCACACCAGTTATCGCGATCGCATATCTCCACGCATCATCACCACCGATTAAAACGGCGATCCAAGGCAATGTGAAAGAAGCAGCAGCTGAACCGAAGTTACCCCAACCACCGTATACGCCTTCTGCCGTACCTAATTCATTATGTGGGAACCACTCACTTACCATACGGATACCGATAACAAAACCAGCACCAATAAAGCCAAGTAATAGACGTGCTAGCGCAGCCATTTCAAAAGTATCAGCAAACGCGAACATGAAACAAGGGAAAGCACAGATGAATAAAAGAGCAGAATAAACTTTTCTAGGACCGAATTTATCAGTCAACATGCCAATAATAATACGAGCTGGGATCGTTAAAGCAACGTTTAAGATAAGTAAAGTTTTAACTTGTGCACCGGTTAAGCCTAATGTCTCTTTAATTGACATAAGTAAAGGTGCATGGTTAAACCATACAAAGAAAGTGATAAAGAATGCCATCCACGACATATGTAAGATTTTCATTTTCCCAGCGAAAGAGAAAATATTGAACTTAGTGCTGTTGTCCATCGTTGAACCTCTGATTAATTTAAAAACTAGTCGCTACCCTAACGCCAAACTTAAGCCTAACTGTTAACTCGTAGCTAATTCTATAATTTAAAAAATTAACGAACCGCGAACTTTTTAAATGATGCCGATTAAAAGCAAAAGCTATACCAACAATTAAAAATCATTTAAAAACAACAACATGAGTTAATCCTAAAGCTATAATGGTAAATTTATAACCTTTCACCACTAATATAGTTAAAGGAATTGCACTGTTTGTTAGCACTGCTCGAATTTATGCATCAAAAGGAATTGAATTGCTCGGCAGCAAAAAATGCTCAATGTGCGCTAAAAAGTAAGTATGAAATTAAATATTTGAGAGAATTTAGACAGAAAAGAAAGAATTGCCGGCCGAAGCCGGCATAGTCACTACTTAGAGGGTTAGTAACTAAGAAGGTTAACCTAGTTGAACTTTACCAGCTTCAACTCTTACTGGGTAAGCTTTAACCGAGTTTTCAGGCTCTTCAATACACTCACCAGTGGTTAAATCAAAGTGCTGTTTATATAAAGGTGAAGCAACTGTTAGCTTGCCTTTAAAATCAGCGATTAAGCCACGCGATAATACATAAGCATTACCACATGGATCATAATTTGAGATAGCGTAAACATTGCTTTCATCGTCTAAGAATACTGCAACTTGTTCACCATTATGTAACGCACATACACCTGTGTTTTTGACTAGGTCAGACAAATCACAAATATCGTTCCAAACTTGACTCATTTTTATATTCTCCAGTGCTTAAACGACTTCAACAGTTTCAATTACATCGCCTTTTGCGATTTTTGCTCGAGCGTCCATATCGATACGCGCTCTTTCCTGACCACGCTCAGCCACGTAAGCCAAAGTGTCATCAGTTGCATCTGAGTTAATGAAATGTGCAAAACGCTTAAGTCTTTCTTTACTATTAATAGTTTTCTTCCACTCACACTCGTAGTTATCGATAATACGTGCCATATCTGCTTCTAAATCTTCACAGATACCTAGTTTATCTTCGATAATCACAGATTTAAGGTAATCTAAACCACCTTCCATGTTATCCATCCAAACAGAAGTACGTTGTAATCTGTCTGCTGTGTGACAATAGAACATGTAGAATCTATCGACATACTTAATCAGAGTTTCATCATCTAAGTCAGTTGCAAATAAATCTGCATGACGAGGCTTCATACCACCGTTACCACATAAGTATAAGTTCCAACCTTTATCTGTGGCGATAACACCAACATCTTTACTTTGTGCTTCAGCACACTCACGAGTACAACCAGAAACCGCCATTTTAACTTTATGCGGAGTACGCATACCTTTGTAGCGCATTTCAAGTAAGACAGCCATGGAGACTGAATCTAACATGCCGTAGCGACACCATGTTGAACCAACACATGATTTAACTGTACGTAATGACTTACCGTATGCGTGGCCAGTTTCAAAACCTGCAGCGATAAGTTTTTCCCAAATAATTGGTAATTGATGTAATTGCGCGCCGAAGAAATCGATTCGTTGACCACCGGTTAATTTAGTATACAGGTTAAACTCTTTACCAATTTCACCTAATGCAATTAATTGATCTGGTGTAACTTCACCTGCAGCCATTCTTGGTACAACAGAGTAAGTACCATCTTTTTGCATATTTGCTAAGAAAATATCGTTCGTGTCTTGTAACTGAATGTTGTCATCAGAAAGAATATATTCATTCCACTGAGTTGCTAGCATAGAGCCAACAGCCGGTTTACAGATTTCACAGCCTTTACCTGAACCATATCCAGCTAATAATTCATCAAAGGTTTTGATTTTTTTAGTACGAATAATGTCGAATACTTCTTGGCGAGTATATTCAAAATGGTCACATAAGTTATTATTAACTTCTACACCCATCTCAGTTAATGCAGCATTCATTACCTGAGTTGTCATTGCAGCACAACCACCACAACCTGTTACCGCTTTAGTACAAGACTTAATGCCCGCTAAATCAGTACAGCCGCCTTTTACTGCTTCAAAAATATCGCCTTTTGAAACATCATGACATGAACAAATTTGAGCCGAATCAGGTAAGGCATCGACACCTAGTGCTGGCGCACCATCAACTGATGGTAAAATTAATGCTTCAGGCGAACCTGGGATAGCAATGTCGCCAAGCATCATTTGCAATAAATTGCCGTATGCGTCTACATCACCAATTAATACTGCACCTAATACTTTAGTATTATCTTCAGATACGATTAATCGCTTATAAACACCATCGTGCGAGTTTGAATATGTATAGCTTAAACAACCTGGTGTACGAGCTTGAGCATCACCAATAGACGCCACATCAACACCCAACAATTTAAGTTTAGTGCTCATATCAGCACCTTCAAACGCTAAATTACCGCCCGTTATGTGATCAACAGCCACTTTAGCCATTTGGTAACCAGGTGCAACTAAACCATATATCTTATTGTCCCAAAGCGCACACTCACCAACTGCGTAAACATTTGGTATAGATGTTTGACACTGGTTGTTGATAACAATACCGCCACGTGGACCAATTTCAATATCAAACTGGCGTGCTAACTCATCTTGCGGACGAATACCCGCAGAGAATAAAATCATATCTGTTTCTAAGAAAGTACCGTCAGCAAAGTTCATTCTGTAGCGGCAAGTTTCGCCAGCAACAATTTCTTTGGTATTCTTTTCTGTGTGTACGCCAACGTCTAACGCTTCAATTTTAGCGCGTAATACGTCACCGCCACCTTCGTCTAACTGTACAGCCATTAAGCGTGGTGCAAACTCAACAACATGAGTTTCTAAACCTAAGTTTTTAAGTGCATTTGCTGCTTCTAAACCAAGTAAGCCACCACCGACAACAACACCAACTTTGCTCTCTTTAGCAGAAGCAGTAATCGCTTCTAAATCTTCAATTGTTCTGTACACCAAGCAGTGATCTTGATCTTTACCTGGAATTGGTGGTACGAACGGGTATGAACCTGTAGCAAGAATTAATTGATCGTAGCTTTCTTCACGGCCGCTTTCAGTCACAATTTTGTTATTTGCAGTATCTAGGCTAATAACTTTATCTTTGACAATATAACGAACGCCATGCTCGTCATAATAATCAGGAGAAGTTAGCATTAACTCCTCTGCAGTTTTACCTGCGAAATAATATGATAATTGAACACGGTCATAAGCCAAACGAGGCTCTTCTGAAAAAGTGATAACTTCATATTGATCATAATCTGGATGTTCGATCATGTTCTCGATGAACTTATGACCAACCATACCATTACCAACAACAACTATTTTTTGCTTGCTCATTACTAACCCTCTATTAAGCTGATAACTGCTTCCATTGCGAATCTTCAGTAGTCAATGTGCCGTACCACTGTAAAGACTCTGCTAACTCAACCACTTGACCCACAACAATTAAAGTTGGTGTTTGCAACTCATTTTGTTTAGCCATAGCTTCTAAGTCAGTGATCTTCCCTGTAAAAACTCTTTGTTCATTTCGACAACCATTTTCAATTAATGCTGCCGGTGTATTTGCATCTAATCCATGCTTTAACAATTGCTCTGTGATTGTTGGCAATTTATTAAGGCCCATATAAAACACAAGTGTACTTTTCAAACTAGCAAGTGATTGCCAGTCAATATTAAACTCTTTTTCTGCGTGGCCCGTAACAAATGTACAAGCTTGAGATAAACCTCTATGGGTAACCGGAATACCCGCATATGCAACAGCTCCGATTCCAGCGGTTACGCCAGGAACAACCTCCACTTCGATATTTGAGTTTCTTAGTACTAACATTTCTTCAGCACCGCGGCCAAATACGAATGGATCGCCACCTTTTAAGCGGCAGATGTTAAAACCTTTTTGAGCTTTCTCAACGAGTAACTCATTTAACTTGTCTTGTGGGATACAATGATTTCCCATTGTCTTACCGACATAAAACGCTGGTGTATTAGAAGGGAAAAGGCTACGTATATCTTCACTTACCAACCTATCATATAAAATGATATCAGCAGACTGAATCGCACGTAGAGCTTTGATAGTAAGTAAATCAGCATCACCTGGGCCTGCACCAACAAGCCATACTTTACCAACACCTGAATTTTGTTTTACTAACTTAAACATCGTTGCACAAGCTAAGTATTAAATAGATGATGATTAAAAAGCAACAATAATGCCAAAAATAAAACAAAACTTAAAATAATCAATAATCCATTGTTTATTAAGCAATAATAATATTAACCCATAAAAAAATTGAGATAAAAAAGTGACTTGGAGATATTTATCGAAACAATTGAATTATCTTGGTTCATTGCAATGCACCAGCTTGTTGCACTAATTGAGTGCTGAAAAAAGACATAAAAAAAGTCCGAACAGCGTTACTGTTCGGACTTTAGTTAAAAAGATTTTAAGTTTAATTAAATTTTAAATAAAACTGCATCATGCGCTGCTAATTCAACGCTCAGTGAATCAGGGTGAACTTGAGCTGAATATCGGCACCATAAATCTTTTGCACCTGTAAAATTTGATAGCTCGACTTCAGAAGGAGTTAAACTGACAACGGCCATATCATCATTGGTATTCATCACGGCTAAATATTCACCTGTGCCATCTTTAGCTTGTGCACGCCAAATAACAAAGCCGGCCTTCGTCGCAACATATCGATTTGCTGTTGAGTTTTGGTTGACCGCTAACACATCAGCATTTTGTAATAACTTAATGATTGCAGGATCTGTACCTGGTAAATTAGCACCAATCATTAACGGTGAACGAGCCATAGACCATAATGTCATTAAAGTGTGCATCTCTTGCATATTGAAATTACCCACTCGATTTGTGCCGCCTGATTCCCCACGAGGTAAATCACCAATTGGCAGCATATCAGCATCTGGCCAATGGCCTTCTGTAATAAAAGGTGCCCAAATTGCACAGCGCTCCATTTGCTTTTTAAGTGATCCCCAATGATCCCAAAAATCTGCAGAAATACGCCATAAGTTCGCATGATTACGTAAATGATTTACGATTGTTGTTTCCGGTCCACCTGGCGATAAACTTAATAACATGCCTCGGCCACAGTTTCGCATTGCATTGCTTAGCGCCTCTATGTCATCAATTCTGTATGGAGAACCTGTACCAGTTGGAGAGCCGTCACTATTTTCAACTTCATGCCACGAGTTTAAGTCGTCGGCTTTAATGTAATCAACACCCCACTCTTTATACAAATCAACAATTGACTCGTAATAAGCTTTTGCATCTGGATGGGCAAAATTTAACGTGCGTAAACTGTTATACCAAGGACAAGCTTCACGATCATATGAAACCTGGTCAGCTGTAGACTTGGTCCCCTTAATAGGTGATTTAGCTTCCACCGCCTGGACTGGGATTCCGCGCATAATGTGAATACCAAATTTTAAGCCCAAACTGTGAACATAATCAGCTAATGGTTTAAAACCAGCACCATTGACTGAAGATGGGAATTTTTCTGGGCAAGGAATTAAGCGTCCGTTTTCATCAATTAACTGAGGAATATCTTTATTTTTGTAGTTGTCATGTACCGCGCCTGGAGCAAACCAAGCCAGATCAACAACAACATATTCCCAACCATACTGTTTTAGATTATCTGCAATAAATTTTGCATTCGCTTTAACTTCGTCTTCAGTAACTGAAACACTGAAACAATCCCAGCTATTCCAACCCATAGGTGGAGTCTGAGCAAGATCTGTATTAAAAAATGACATTAGAATACCTACTTTTTACGCTAGTTTGGTGTGGCAATAACAACCACACCAATCAGTTTGATTTAAGATAGAAGAGAGAATGTAATGATCATACCGAACATAAGCACTATGCTCGCGACTGACCAGAAAGTAACACTTTGATACCAAGCACCTGCACCGTCGTCTGCTAATTTAAGTGTTCTCCAGTTAAAGGTTAGATTGTCGGTAATTTGCTCTGGTCTAGGGTTAGGTGTGAACAAGCTAAGAACAGAACAAGTCACCATACATAACAACCAGTTAATAACGCCTTGATTTGCATATGGCGCTAGCCATTCGGGTGCAGTACCTGCTGTGACCCATGCTTTGATTGCTATCCCAAATAAGAAACCGACACAAACCGTGATAAAGGCAGCTTTACCATCCACTCGCTTCCAAAAAGCACCGAGTAAAAATACAGCTGAAAATGGTGGTGCAAAGAAGGTAAACAGCTCTTGAATGTAAACGAATAAGCTAACCTCTAATGTGCTAATCCAAATACCAAGGAAAATAGCGCCCACTAAAATTGTCGCTGTAATTAATCGACCAATCAGGACAATAGAAGTTTCAGTCGCCTCAGGTTTAATAAAACGCTTATAAAAATCCATAGTAATAACGGTTGAGGTAGAAGTTAAAACGGCACTTACTGTTGACTGAATTGCGCCAAATAATGCGGCTAATAAAATACCTTTTATACCAACAGGGATAAGCTCTTTAATTAAGTTAATATAGGTTTGGTCGGCCACCTGACGAACATCATTAATGCTTTCACCCGCTAGCATTATTTCTGGTTTCATTGCAAAATAAATTAAGCCTGGCATAACAACAATAAAAGGTAATAGCAGCTTTAAGAAACTAGCGAATACCATACCCATACGAGCGTTGTACATGTCTTTAGCCGCAAAAACACGTTGTATCAAAAACTGATTAATAACTGTGTACCACAAGCCGATGTAGAAGAAGCTCAAAACCCAATGAGTCCAAGGAACAACTTGGTGAGTGAGCGGTTGAATAACAGATAATCGGTTGTAGCTTTCTTCTTTTACAATTTCAGGTCTAACATGCTCGACAGCTTGTGCCCAAATACCGGTTTCTGCTTGGTTTGCAGTTATCATGTTAGAAAAACCGTCGACAATGCTACCGTCACCCAATGCATTTAAACCATATAAGGTCACTAAACTTCCGCCTGCAACCATGATAATAATGGTTACTAAATCCATCCAGGCGACAGATTTTAGTCCGCCCCAGATAGCCCAAACACCAGCAGCTAAACCAATAATTGCAATAGAGACATAAAGGCCTTGTTGTGAACCTTCAGGCGCACCAAGTAAGGCATTCATACCTAAAATTGCATCTAGAGCTAAACCGCCACCATAAATCACGGGGGCTAAAAAAGCGAAAATATTGGCTACAACAGTGACGATTGCAAAAAATATCCGCATAGGTGCATTAAATCTTTGCTCTAAAAATTCAGGTGCAGTAAAAACTTTAGCGGACAATAAAAAAGGTATAAATATCCAGATCATAAAGGTGAAAGCGATCACTGTACTCCACTCACCTGTCGCGACCGATATACCGTAAATAAAGGCGGCACCAACTAAACCGATAAAATGCTCAGTACTAATGTTTGCGGCAATATAAGATGCACCAACAACATACCAAGGTAAGCTTCTGCCTGCTAAAAAATAGTCCTCCGAATCTTCTTCTGGTTCATTTTTTTTTCTAGAGCCAGCTAAATAGCCAACCAAACTTAACACGAGAAAATAGCCACCAAAGGTAAGCCAATCTATCGGATCTAAAGCAATCGCATCAAACACGTTTTAACCTCACATAATCAACAGAATACAAAATTAAAACTAGTGGTCTAGCGCATAATTCTGTTATTAAAAAAACTGAAAAATAAAATTCACCGACCTAAAAAACGGCAAAAACAATTATTAAATATTATATATGATATAAATATTTAACATAGCGATATCATATTGATGTTACAATTCTTTACATTATCCGTAACATTTAAAAACGGCTCTAAAACTATGTTTACTGTGATTCCTTTAGGCCGATTCATGTCATCGGCCTGTACCAAGTGCTTTATTTAAGCTCTATTGAGTACGTCAAAAATGCATGTAATTGTGAAATAGAGATATCCCATTCTAGATTTAAATCATGATTAATCTTGTTGCAAAAAGATCTCGCCATCACCTCTAGGAATGTCAAAATCAGGTCTCGGCACCTGAGTTGAAACCGCTAAATAATTTTTGTCGAAAACAACTTTAACGGGTTTATTAAATGGAGGGTTATAGACAGCAACCCCCTTTTCAAACTCTCTTTGATAAGCACCATCACTACGTTTAAAGCCTTTAGCAACCGGCTTGCCTAAATCGGCATCCCAAAAAGAATACCAATTATGTAGATGATCTGGTGTGGGGAGTGGATTACGATCAGCATATAATACATAGCCGTCTGAATGGGTTATGCCCATAGTTGTGATAGCACGCATTGCTTGTTCTTGATTTCGGTCAGCTGTCCATAACTCTAAAGCATTTATTTGTGGTGACTGAAATTCCGTCTCATACATAGCTAACGCTTGTTGCATTTTCTCCCAAGTACAAAGTCGATCGGTTTCTGGGCCGCATTCCATAAATGCACCATTAATATAGTCTTTATATTTTGCTACTTTGTCGATTTCATCATGGATATTCACCAAAATAAGGCCATCTTGGCCAATCGAATGCTTAATTTTTTTGATAATTTCTAAATGACCACTCCAATCTAGCATGACACCATCGTAAATACCTGAATCAACAGCGGCTCTGGCTTGTTGAGCGACTCTTTGCTGAAAGTTTTCATTTTCATAATTAATAATATAGTAAGGTTCAGGACCACCATCCCAACCCATCACACGTGTTCCATCTGGATTTCTCGCCCAATACTCACAGTCTTCAGGAAAGTAACTTCCAGGGGCATCACGCCAGCGAATCTCCATTAATAACACCATATCAGGGTTGTGGTCTAATAAAGTTTTACGATTCTGTTTAGCCTGAAACAAAGTATCTTGAGTAAACTGAGTAGCCATACCTGCATATTTGTCGTCCCAAACCAAGCCCAAAACGAGTGGCGTATTAAAACCAAGCTGGCTGACAGGCTCTTCCCATAAGAGTGAATGTTTAGCTGCTGTTTTAAGTCGATTTGCCAAAGAATCTGTTTTAAACGTTTCTGGCATATCTAACGGATTCCATGCCTGAAATACAGCTGGGTATGATTTATTTTTGATACGCTCAACAAATGAGGATTGGTCACCTTCTTGTGTTTCAGCTGTAACGGCACATGCTGTTATTGAAGCAGATGCGAGGCTGATTAATAGTGCGATTGTAAGATATTTTATTTTCATTTCGACCTTAGTATTCTTTGGTTAAATTATAACGCTCGATAACATAGGCCATTTATAATATAAATAGGTGTAAATAATAGTGATATAAATGTAATTTTTTGTTAAGTAATTATTTTAACCTTTAAATATCATACATTTAAAATAAAACAGTGTGCTAAAAGTGACTCCACATACCTAAAGTGTATCGACTCCCTGTATGCTTAAAAAAAGTTAATCCGGTTAAAATTGCAACTATCATCCCAGATATTGGCTGCTTAATAATTAATACTTTCAAGCAAGGCACTAAACTAAGCCCCTAGCTATTACCTTAAGAGATACTAAAATTTAGAGAGTAAAACCTAGCAAATCATCTATAAACTAACTATATTGGCTTAATATTTGCTGAATAATGTTTACGGTTAGAAACGTCGATAAGTTGACTATGTTGAAAATTTTATGCTTTTGTATTTTGTCCTTGGTAAGTTTTCACCAATACGCAGTGGAGCTCAAAGTAGTACAAATATATTCTCAAGAAGAACTTTTATCTTGGATAAAACAGAATATTCATTTAGATCGTGTGGTCACCGATAGATGCCAACTGGTTGAAGATATTGAAGCACGAGCTGAAATAGTTAAAGTACCTTCGTATCAATTTCTTTGGGGGGATATGCTCGCTTGGGGGGTCTGTGTAGAAAGAAATGCAGAATTAGGCTTACATTACATTGAGCTTGCTGCCAACCAAGGGTTACCGGAAGGATTGGAGCAGTTAGGACGCTATTATGCAAAAGGCATATTAGTGCAAAAAGACGAAAAAAGAGCCATTACTTATTTAAGAGAAGCTTCCGCTATGGGTAGTATTAGAGCAAGAATCGGTTTTGTTGAAGCCTTGAATAATGGTTTAGGAAGCCCGCTTGACTTTCAAGACGCCTACCACTGGTTGCATAACAGTATTATCCAAGATAAATCTGAACATAAAAAAGCACAACAAGCATTAGCTAAGCTAGCTGAGAAAATGCCAGCCAGAGTCGTTGAAAAAGCAAAACAAGCTTTAAACTAGTCATAGCAAGCAATTAAAACCTAAAGTTCATGACTCTAGGTTTTAGTTATCAATTTGGTTGAGAGTATATAGCTTAGTACAATAAGCTATATAATTGACGACGTACTTTAGTCGCAACTTCGTTGCCACTTGGCATCGCCGCTAAAATATCCATTAGTGCTTTCTTAATTTCACCGTCTTGTGCATTTAAATCCCGACGTAAAATTGCCATTAATAAGCCAAGCGCTTCCTCAAACTGTTGTGCTTGATGAAGCTGAATAGCTAACTTTAATGTGCTTTCTTCATCATTGGGATTCTCGGCCAAGGCTGCTCTTAAAGCCTGAATTTCAGGTGTTTCTGCAGCTTGTTTGTTTAGTTCTAGTTTAGCGATCAAACTATGGTAGTAATCGTCTTGATCAACTAAAGTAATACTCGACAATAAAGTTTCAGCTTCTGAATTTTGTCCAAGTCCTAAGCATGCATCTGCTAACAATTTTTTGCCGTCAACACTGTCTGGTACTAATTCTAAAATTGTTTTAGCTGAAGTAAATGCAGTTTGAAAATCACTTGCTAGAATTTGAGCTTTCGCTTGAACAAAATACTTATCTTCAGGTTTAGGTAGATATGGTGCTAACACCTTACGAACTTCGGCTTCCGCTTGTCCACCAGCAAAACCATTAATAACCTCACCGCCTTTGAACAATACAACAGTTGGTAGGTTTTGAATGCCAAATTGCATTGCGATTTGTTGCTGAGTTGGCTGATCACAGTCAACTTTAGCGAGTATAACCTCGTCTAGATACTCTTGGCAGATATTTGCTAACGTTTGTGACATTGAAATACTTTGTTCGCTTCTTTGCGTAAAGAAATCAATGATAATTAATTTATTCTGAGAGCCTTCAATAATAACTTGCTGAAAATTTTCCGCTGTTATATCGACAACGTTATTAGCCGATAATTCCGAATTTGATAATTCCACTACTACCTCAAAAATAAATGATATATTTCAATATTATACTTAATTTAAATTAAGATGCATTTGATAACTAAGCGCTAAGCAATTTTGCAATTAATAAAAGTCGTTTGCTAAAAGCTATTTAGTTGCAGTCCCCATAGCCAACGCAGCGATATCTTGTAATGGTGCAATTTTTTGCGCTGCTTTTAATTCAACCGCTTTACCAGGCATGCCCCAAACAACACTAGTCGCTTCATCTTGCGCAATTGTTTTGCAGCCCATTTGTCTCATATTCAGTAGGCCTTGAGCACCATCTGCTCCCATACCCGTTAAAATAATGCCGGTAGCCTTACCATTTGTCTGCTCAGCAACAGAATCAAATAATTTATCCACGGCGGGCCTGTGTCGATTAACCGTCTCCCCTTTATCTAGCTGGCAAATGTAACCTGTTGGGGTTTTCTTTATCGTTAAATGATCGTCACCAGGCGCAATATAAACACAGCCTAATTCAATCTTTTGATTATGCTCGGCTTCGTACACTTTCATTTTAGCTATGCCATCCAATCTATGTGCGAAAGAGGTCGAAAAAACAGGTGGAATATGCTGAGTAACAACAATAGGTGCCATATGTGCTGGCATCCGTGTAATTACATCTTTTATCGCTTCTGTGCCACCTGTACTTGCCCCTATCGCAATTAAATAGTTAGGATTAAATTTTAATAATTCAGGTGAAACTTTAATATTACTTTGCGCAACTAACCGCTTAGAAGGCGGTATTTTACTTTTAGCTTTACCTGCAGCTTTCACTTTATCAATTAAATCTTGGGCATATAAATTAAGTTGCTCTGCTATTTGCGCTTTAGGCTTAGCTACATAATCAACCGCACCTAACTCTAACGCCTCTAAGGTTGCTGGCGCACCTTGCTCTGTTAAAGTTGAAACCATAATGACAGGCATCGGACGTAATCGCATCAGATTACGTAAAAAAGAAATACCATTCATTTTTGGCATTTCTATATCTAGCGTCAGTACATCTGGATTAAGCTGCTTTATTTTCTCGCGCGCATCATAAGGATCTTCAGCCGTGCCAACTACATTAATTTGACTGTCTGCATCGAGTATTTCGGTTAGCAGCCCTCGAATTAAAGGAGAGTCATCAACAATTAATACTTTTATAGCCATATAGACTCCAATTTAAAACAACTCAATGTCACTTTCATCTTTTTGATGCTCTATATCTGTCATATAAGCTTTCTCACGACGTTGGATTGTGTCGTTGTGCATGCTTCGTAATTTTTTAACTTTCGCAACGCCTGAATTAGGATGAAATATCACTTTTCTAGGCCAAGGCCCACCCACATCATGAGCAATAACTGGGATTTCTTCCGTTTTAAAAAAATGCCGGACAAAGTTTATATTACTCATGCCAACATCAGACATATTTGGAACTATCTTGCCACCACCAAAAACTTTCGCAATCATATTTTCTCTACGACCACCATTTTTGATAATCTCGTTAATCAAATATTCCATTGCCCAGTGACCATAACGGCAAGTATAGCTAGAATCTAAATGCCAACCTTCTGCGCCATGCATATCTTTCTTGGCGGGTAGCATAAAGTGATTCATTCCCCCAATGCCTAGCACTTCATCCCAAATGCAAGCCGAGATGCATGAGCCTAGCACAGTCGAAATAATTTCATTTTCCTTGGTGACATAAAATTCACCAGGTAAAATTTTAGCAACGACAACTTGACGTTTTTTATCAATAAAACGTTTAATATGTTCAAAGCCTGCAAAGTTAGGTTTTATTTCCACAATCTAAACTCACACCTTTTGATAAATGGTTTGACCTAAAGGCTTAAAGTCTGTTATTTCTCGACTCATACTTTCAGAATGTCCCATAAAAAGATAACCACCCGGTCTAAGTAAACTCGCATATCTTCGCATTAAGTTATTTTTGGTTGGCATATCGAAGTAAATAACAACATTACGGCAAAAAATAATATCAAAAGGCCCTTTCATAGGCCATTCGGCAAGTAAATTTAAACGTTTAAAGTGAATATGCTGCTGTAGTTCTGATTTAATTTTAAATTGGCTACCGTCTTTGTTTCTGACAAAGCCTTTTTGTTGAATAATTTGATCTAAACCATTCACATTGGTATCTGAATATACCCCTGCTTTAGCTTTGGCCAATACATTCGAGTCTAAATCTGTGGCAAGTACTTTTAAGTCCCATTGACTTGCAGAAAACTCAGGCACCATTGTCATGGCAATAGAGTATGGCTCTTCTCCTGTGGAGCAGCCAGCAGACCAAACCCTAATTCGTTTATCTAACGCATGTTGCTTTTTAAGCTCTGGAATAACAGTTTGTTTCAAATACTCAAAGTGATGATTCTCACGAAAAAAAGAAGTCAAATTAGTGGTAATAGAGTTAATGAAATGGCTAAACTCTTGTTCCTTATGACTTTCTAAGTACTGACAATATTCATCGAAATGACTTAAATTTAAGCTTCTTAATCGACGAGCAAGCCTAGAATAAACCATCTCTCGCTTATGCTCACCCAATACAATACCAGCAGAATCATACACTAACTCGCGGATAACTTTGAAGTTAGCGTCAGTCATAACAAATTCACGGTTATTCAAGAAACAGCTCCATGCTTACGATATTAATTAAAGTTATTATATAGAGTCAGGATAGAAGTTTTTTCCTTAATTATCCAAGTTAATTGTAGAAAATATATGATTTTTAAGGATTAAAGATTTATTCCTTTGATTAAGCGCAAAAACTTAACTCATTATACAAAGAAGCTTATTTTCAAATAGGCATGAAAACAAAAATTGAAGGGGGAATATTGCTTAGCAAACTAAACTTGGTAAGCAATATTATGTATTCGCTTATTCTGTCATTAAAGAAATTGCATTCTCAAACAGCTCAGTGCCTATTGGCATTTTTCTAGCATTCTCACTTAAGTATCGTCGCCATATCCTAGCTCTTGGCTGGCCACTAAATAACCCCAACATATGTCGAGCTATATGCCAGCTCGTAGCTCCATCTTGAGTTTCATTCTCGACATAATCTAGCATAGCTTGAACAACTTGGATTCGACTCAATTTAGCTTGCTTATCGTCATAAATTAATTCATCGACTTGATGTAATAAATATGGGTTTTGATAAATAGCTCGGCCCAACATAACGCCATCAAGACGCTTAAGATGCTCCTGAGCTTGTTCTATCGTTTCTACTCCACCATTAATACTAATTTCGAGTTCAGGAAAGTCGCGTTTAAGTTGATAAACTCTATCGTAATCTAGTGGTGGAATCTCACGATTCTGCTTAGGGCTTAAACCTTTTAACCAAGCTTTACGAGCATGAACAATAAAGTGATTACAACCAGATTCAGATACTTGATTAACAAAATTTGTCAAAAATGCATAATCGTCAAAGTCATCAATACCAATACGGGTTTTAACTGTGACAGGAATATCAATATTTGCTTGCATAGTTTTAACGCATTCTGCAACTAACTCAGGTTCTGCCATCAAACAAGCGCCAAACCGGCCATTTTGAACTCGGTCAGAAGGGCAACCAACATTAATATTAACTTCGTCGTAACCATACTCTTGGGCTTTAACTGCTGCTGCCGTCATATCCTTAGGGTCACTGCCACCTAATTGCAAAACAACTGGTTTTTCGATTTTATTGAATGCTAAGTAGTCGCCTTTTCCATATAAAATGGCACCCGTTGTTACCATTTCTGTATACAGTACTGCATTTTTACTCAATATACGGTAAAAATAACGACAATGCCGATCTGTCCAATCAAGCATTGGAGCAACTGAAAAACTGTGATTTATGTTGTTTTTGTTCAAACTAAGGCCTAACGGATTTGTTGTGTTTATAGAGGACGCTTGGATTTTATCACTTATGCGAAATAATTGACGGTTATAAAGTTATTTTTTAACTTTTATTTTTTCGTATTGTTTCATTAATTCCTGCTGTCGCAGTTTTAAATTCGCCATCTCTTTTTCGCTATACCTAGGCGGCAAAGCTACAACTTTATCGTTTGTTTTGACTGGGATGATAGGTTTAGGGTTATTTGTGTATTGTCTATACTGGTATCTTGCCAGTTTATAATTGACTTGGTTCATAACCAAACCAAGAATATTAGCATCCACCTGTTTCAGTAACTCAATACCATTTTGAATTAAACCTCTGGGTGTCGTTTCTGCTCTTGAAATAAATACAACGCCATCAACAGCTTTAGAAATAGCTTGAGCATCAGAAACCAAGTTGACAGGTGCGGTTTCCACAATCACTCGATCATAGTGTTTAGATAAAGCTTTGAGTAATTTAGAAAAATCAGGAGAAAGCAATAGTCGTGTTGGATTCGGGCATTCTCGTCCCGCACACAGCACATCATAGCCGAGTGATTTTTGTCTATGTAAACACGAGATTAACTTAAATTGTCCAGATAACAACTCAACTAAGCCCGGTCTAGTTTTCAGCAAGCCAAGCTTGGTAGCCATTGACGGTTTATGTAAGTCTGCATCTATTACTAGCACTTTCTCAAGCTCAGAGAAGGCTTTGGCTAAATGCAGTGCAATGGATGACTTACCTTCACCAGGCATAGCAGAGGTAATTGCAATCACCTTACTGGAGTCATGATTGACCTTCAAACGCGTTCTTAATGCACGCATTGCTTCAATATAGTAAGGATTGGTCGACAGCTCATCGTGTTCAATGTGCCCTGTCATTTCTTTTCTACGCTTAATTTTTGGTAACTGAGTTAACAAATTAAGTCCCGTAACCTGACATGCCTCTTCTGCGGTTTGTATCCCAGTTCGCTTAAATTCAAGTAAAAATATCAGCACAACCCCCAACATACCACCTAATAAAACGGCTAAGACGACAATCAGAGATTTTTTAGGGCTAACATGAGCATTGTTTGGTATTGCGTAGTCTAAAATCCTTGCAAAAGACTTCTGCATACTTTTAGTTGCTTTTGTCTCTTGTAGACGTTTTAAGAAAGTATCATAAAGCTCTTGATTGGCCTCAACCTCACGTTGCAACCTTCTATATTTATTTTGCGAGGAGCTTAGTTGCTGTAGTTCTTGCTTAGCAGCATTAAAGTTACTTTGCAGTTTTTCAAAGTTTTCTTTGGCACTGATATACTCGGTTCGAACCCCTTTAATAAGTGAGTTAACTTGTTCTTTTAAAGTTAACTGAACTGAATTAATTTCTTCAACAACACCGATTCGTTTTGGATGCTTAGGTCCATAAACTAGGGATATTTCGGCTAATTTTCTTTTCAATCCGGATAAAGTTTGCTGGGTTGCATCAACCATTGAATTTGGTCTGATTGCAGAAGATGCCAACAAGAGCAGTGGATCAGTTACATCTTGAATTGCCAAATATTGAACTTTCAATTCATCAATACGTCGAGATGCTTCTAATTGCTGTGCGGCTAGGGTTTCAATGTCTTTGTTCTTCAGGCTGAGTACACCTGTAATTTCAACTAAGTCTTCTTCCTTTACAAACCGCTGTAAATCTTGCTCAGCATCACCTAGCTTGACTTTTAGTCGCTCTAATTCAACTACAAGCCAGTCCGCAGCATTGTCGTTAACTTCTTGTCTTGAATCTCGGTGAAATTCCATATAAACATCAGCCAATCCATTTGCTAGTTTAGCTGCAAGCTCAGGTGTAGATGCATTAGCTTTAATATTTAATAGCTGGCTACCTGAAACCTGACTAACACTCATCATTGATTGTAACTGAATCGCTAAATCTTGAGTCACTGTATGCTTAATTTCTGGCATTAACCAAGGTTTGAGATCCGGAATATATTTAAGAATAGGCGGTTCTGGTTTGTAATTTAATTGCTGAGCAGTCAAACCTATTTTATCAACTACTCTAGCTAACATGTTGCGTGATTTAAGTAGTTCAATTTGAGTGTTGTAATGCTCTTTAGTTCGGGCTTCTAAGATATAAAGCTCGTCGATAGAAACAACATTCCCTTGATCAATTCCAACTTGAATTGTGGTTGAGGCACTATATTTCTTGGTCGCATTTTCTGCATAAATAGCTGCAAACGCAAAAAAACAGAAAGCTAAAGATATAGGTAGCCATTTTCTGCGCCATAACAGCACAAAAAGTTGACTTAAATCTATTTCATCATCTTTCTGTTGTTGCATTAGTTAAAAAAAGCTCTGTTTAATGGTAATTACGTCACCAGGTAAAATTTCAGTTTGTGAATTCGCTTCAATTTTAATTTCGCCTGAGTTTCTTTCTAGCAACCAAGTGTTTGATGCTCTTTCTGTTAAGCCCCCTGCTAATGCTATTGCTTTCGCTAACACTAATCCAGGTTGATAAGCAAAACTGCCCGGTCGTTTAACCTGTCCATGAATATAAAAAGGACGATATTCAATCACAGAGACATGAACTTCCGGCGAAATTAAGTATCCATCTTTCAACGCTTCTGAAATATTTTCTCTAACCTCAGAAGTCGTTTTATTAATAAGTAAAACCTCACCAATAAAAGGGTAATTAATCACCCCTTTATTATCGATTTTAGCTTTAACAGATAAATCTGCTTGACCATAAACATGTATCGAAACAACGTCACCCGCAGCCAAGTGATAGTCTTGAATTTCGGCATATAATTGCGCGGTTAAAAATGCAAAAGCGAGTATAATAAGCTTCAAACATTTCATTAATTAACTACCCAATTTCACAATTAAATTCAACCCATACACATTTTGTCGATAATCAAACCTATCTAAGCTATCAATGTTTTTCTCGTATCCATAGTCCAATTCAATATCTAATAGTCGGTTTACTTGGTAAGACAATGCCATATTCAACTGAGTATTTTTTTCTAATTGGTCATTAGTTAACTGTTTTAAATTACCTCGACTATATCCCAAGGTTGTTTTCATTTGGTTGGCCCAAGTATGTTGCCAAGAAAATTTTATCTCTCGGTTTAACTGTAATGCCAAGTCCAAATACAGACTATTGGACTGCTGACTTGCGCTCGTTAAATAAAATATTGAATAGGTTTTAGGTGCCCAACTTGCAGTTAAGGACCAATACTCACTTTCTTTTTCTGCAGAAGTAATCGCTTCTGTTGTTATTTCTTGACCTAACTTAAAGTCAAATCCCGTTATCGCAGTTGCTTGCCAATTAAGGCCCAAGGCATAAATCTTACTGGTATTATTACGTACCGCCGCATCTATAAATTCGTATTTGTTTTGGGCTAGGTGGAAATAAAAGAAACGCCCGTCTCGCCATTGGTACCCTAAATCAAGATTAGCAACCTTGATGTCTAAATTATTATCTAAGGCAATTTTTCGACTCGACTCATATTCTTTAGATGTAGCACCGATTGAGCTTCGGACAATCATGCCTTTTTCAGATGCAGGATTATATCGATAACTTAATGCATGATTAGAAAAGGTGTAATGATCTGGAGTTGATAAAACCTCAGGATCATTTTTACTGATCCCCTCACCTCTAAACTCATCAGAATCTGAATATCCCAAATTTGCGCTAAAGCCATGTTGAACATCTGCTTGCCAGTTGAATCCAAGATACACTTGCTTTTCTTCGGTATTATCTTGCTCTGATTCTGAAAATTGGGTTTTGTTAAGGTTTAGGCCTGTTTCAATAGACATAACTCGCCATTGGCCGCGTAATTGGACATTCGCAGCGAGTTCACTATAGCGAGTTTTAAGTTGCTCTTGGGTCTTTAGTAAATTGTCTGTATGACCTAAATTAAACTTAGCGCTAGCGATCGCCCCAGTTGGAGTGTCTGCAAAGCAATAGCACACAACAATATAACTCAAGCTGACCAATATACGGGCAAACTGGTTAAACATTTTTTTACAACCTTGAATACGCAGCTACACATTCAATATTTATTAAAATAAAACAACTATGTCCCTTATAGATGCCTCATTAGTTATGACTATAATTCAATAACTCCGTTTAATATATCAAATAAATTTAAATTATAAAACAGATAAGTAAATAATTAGCTTAGATTTAACCACCAAAATAAAACAAAACATACAACTCCACCCATTTTTTTTAACAAGGCGGTGAATTAAAAGTTAAAACCTTTCTAATTCACACCTAGAAACCCTAGATAAATACTAGAGTCTCTAGGTAAACCACTTAATTAAAATAAGTAAACTACGGTCAAGCTTGTTGTGCTATCAGTTTTATCTTTATTCGCAGGAACAAGGCTATTATGGATAATGGTATAAGCAGCTTTCATGCTTAAATTACCCATCAACTTAGCTGAAATAGCTGTTTCTGATTTCGATCTGGTATTTTTGTCGCTATCAAACGCAGCTTCTGTACTTAAAGTCTGAGTGAACTTGGCTGTATCACTCAACTTATATTCATAATCAGCAGCCAATCGTAACACAGCAGCTTCTGTTTTATCTCCATCGTCAGTCTCAGCAAACGTATAACCAGGACCTATGTTGTAATCAAGGAAAGACGTATCATCGCCAAACATGCGATCAGAATAACCCAAAGCAATCGCACTTTGGTAATCAAAACCACTAAACTTATCTTTTTGGTAAGAAGCATAAACAAATAAACCTGAGTGTTTCTCATTTAGCTTATAATCACTTTGCATAGACAAAAAGTACTTATTCGCAGTTGTTTGTGAAACACCCGCAACTTCGTCCTTTTTATATAAAGCATCAAGTTGATAATTATTTTTCCAATTTTCCAAATTATGCTTAATCGCGATCTTACCTTTTAAAGATTGTGTTTCTGTGTTACCAGAAGTCGCGACTATACCTAACTCCACTTCGCCCGCTAATTTTTTCGGGGTTTCAGCAGCTACAGAAGAAAATGCAGCCATTGCCATAAATGTTGAAACTAAAATTCTCATATAAATCTCTTATTTTTTATCTACTGAATGTAAGTGAACGTCCATTTGAGGGTAAGGAATACCTATATTAGCTTTGTCTAACTCAAGCTTGATTGTTTTAGTTAAATCAAAATGTACAGGCCAATAATCAGATGTCTTAACCCAAGGTCTAACGACAAAGTCGACAGATGAAGAATTCAACGCACTAACCCCAACAGTATATCCTGGCTCTTTAAGAACTAATTCATGCTTCTCAAGAATATCTTTAAGTAATGCTTCTGCTTTTTGTAGATCGGCAGTGTAAGAAACACCAATAACCATATCTATGCGGCGTGTATCATTTTTTGAAAAGTTAGTGATTGGGCTACCAGTCACCTGAGCATTAGGCACAACAACAAATTTGTTATCTGGTGTGGTTAAAATTGTAGAAAAAATTTGAATTTCCTTAACAACACCTGAAACACCACCAGCTTGGACAAAATCGCCCGCTTTAAAAGGTCTAAATACGCTAATTAGAATACCAGAAGCAAAGTTAGATAAAGAACCCTGTAAAGACAAACCAATAGCTAAACCCGCTGCACCTAGAATTGCAACAAAAGTAGCTGTTTGCACACCAACATGACTCAATGCTGCAATAATAACTGCTGCAACTAAAATCGCATTTAATAAGCTTGCGATAAAAGCACTGACTGCTTTATCGACAGATTTTTTCTCAAGTAATTTCATTACAAGGTTAGAGCAAAACTTAGCCAACTTTAAGCCGAGCCAAACAATAAAAAATGCAACAACTAAGCTAATAATGCCGTCTATAAATAGAGTTTGATTATCTTCAAACCATTTGGTTAAATATTCCATAAGTTCTCCTGAACTAATAAGTACTCTACGCTAACGCAACAACTTTGAGTGATAGATTAAAATTCATACCCATTCTAAAGCAGAGACAATAAAATCAAAATATATTTTTGTGACATTTCTCCGCCAATTAGCTGAAAAATAAGTATTTTGAATCTATTTTATTTGAGTTGATGTCTTTAGGTTAAGAAAGCGTTAGAATAATGAACAGATCATAATAATAAAGAGTTGACAAAAATGAGCATCCCATACCATGTGGCTAGTGACGAGCAACTACAAGCTTTCTTAAAGCATTGCACTAAACGTCATTACCCAGCCAAAAGCACTATTATCAAAGCTGGTGACAAACCCAATTCTTTATTTGTTTTATTAGAAGGTTCCGTTTCTGTTAGCATAATAAATGAAGAAGACAGAGAATTCGTTTTAGCCTACCTAAACCCTGGTGAGTTTTATGGTGAAATGGGTTTGTTTGATGGGCAAGAGTCCAGAAGCGCGAATATCAAAGCAAGAACAGCGTGTGAAGTAGCAGAAATAGACTACGAAAAATTCAAAGAGCTATGTAAGCAAGATTCAGATATTCTGTTTCGGGTAGCAGGACAATTAGCACTTAGATTAAGAGATACATCACGAAAAGTAGTAGACCTAGCTTTTCTTGACGTAACAGGTCGGGTAGCGGCTGCCTTATTAGATTTATCAAAACAACCTGATGCTATGACGCATCCTGATGGTATGCAAATTAAAATTACCCGTCAAGAATTAGGCAGAATAGTCGGTTGCTCGCGTGAAATGGTCGGTAGAGTGCTGAAAAACTTAGAAGAACAAGGTTTAATCGAGGCGCATGGAAAAACCATGGTGATATACGGAACAAGGTAATCAGCTTTAGGCTTACTAGCTTGTGATGAGTTAATAAGCCTAAAGTGTGAAGGAACTCAAAAAACGCAACATACTTCCACCTCAAGATGCTAGAAATATCAGATAAACCTCCTCTCACTATTATTTATAGTTTAAACTTAGAGCATATTGTTACCACTGTAGCAGCAAATTATCAAAAGGATGTCAGATGAAAACTATCTACCAAACAATACTAGTAGCTTTGCTTAGCATTACATTTTCTGCCAACGCAGATAACCAAGCATTTCAAACAGGTATAATGCAAGCCACAGGTTTTGGCACGGTTGACATGAGTCGAGTAGCAAATAAAGTACAAGCCCGTTTTATGGCTAAAAGAGCAGCCCAAGTCGATGCTCAAAGAAACTTAGCCGAAAAAATTAGAGGTATAAGGTTAACCGCAGGCACGACTGTCGAAGATTATGAAGTGACTTCAGATATTATTGCAACTCGTGTAAAAGGCACATTAGAAGGTACTTTTATAATTGATAGCCAACTTACCCAAGAAGATGGTACTTATGTTGCGACTGTTGTCGTGGGTCTATGTGTAAATGCTCGTGCTGATCAGTGTAAAGGCAAACAAAATTTACAACAGACTTTATTGGAAGTTTTACCCGAACCAAAAGAAAAAATAGAGCAAAAAGAAGTTTATAAAGCACAAACCAGCCTAGAAGTACCAGCAACGGCTTTCGTACTAGATGCTCGCAACCAAGCGTATAACGCGTCATTAGTTACTCAAGTTTATACTAATACAGGCAAGCTTGTTTTTTCATCGGAGCAATTTGAGCAGCATCCAAGTAAATCATTAATTTGGAGCAAAGATCCAAACGAATTTAACGATTTTTCACCTCGACGCATTGCCGTAAGTAAAATAGCAGACCAAAGTAATTTAATTATCTCGGAACAAGATGCTGACGCGTTATTACAAAACATCAATAACTCGTCTTTAGATGGTATTCTCGTCGTTTTATCTGATTAAGGAAGAATCTTATGCAAATTAAGCACATTATCGTCGCTTTATTAGCAATAGGGATAACTAGCCAACCACTTAGAGCAGTTGATGATTTTGATTCTATTGATGCACTTCTAGATAAGCAGTTTGCTGGCACAGATGCTATTTTAGAGCGCCGATTTAACGCGGTTGAGAAAGCAATAGACAAGGCATTCAAAGGGCTATCAAATAAAATCGAAGTTGATTGGGGAGCTGACGATCTAGTCATGCCATCAGCTCATCAATGGGTTGATTATTCCCCAGATATGCAAACTAGAAGAATAATGGACTTTGAAGCTGGCGTGCTCAGAATTGAGACCATAATTAAACCGAATGCATCGCTCTCAGATGGTTATCAAAGATTAACGCAAGCGGCAACTGAATCAACAACAGATACGCTTACAGATATCAATAATAAAGACCAACTGCTTGCGTTAACTCAAAAAGAGTTATCTAAAGCTGGCATTAAAACCGAAAAAACATCCAAACAAACTAAAACTGAACATGCACTTTTAGAAGGCATTGTCTCTGAACAAAACGTGATTGCTTTAATCAACGAGATAAAACAGATAAACAATGAAAAAGGCCCTACTGTTACTAGTCCTTCAGTAGCGAATGGTGCCACTGTAGAGCAAAAACCTAAAAGTGAATCCTCAACTGCAACTATAGCTGCGATGGAAAAAACGCCTCAAAGCGAACCCTCAACTGCAGTCACAACGACCTTGGAAAAAACACCCAACGCAGAACCGGTATCCAAATTAAAACCAAAAGTCTCCACTCAGCCTCTAAAGGGGAAAGCAAGTACAAGCGGACAGAAGCTAGTCCTAGAGATACCTTTTTTATCTGGATATCAGAAAAATTTAATTGCTAAATATTCAGAAGATATTAAAACTTATGCAGCCAAATTCGATATCCCAGTATCATTGGTTTTGGCCATAATGCAAACCGAATCCAGTTTTAATCCGAAGGCAACATCGAGCGTACCTGCATATGGTTTGATGCAACTCGTACCGAGGACAGCAGGAATTGACGCATACAATCATGTTTATGGGAAAAAGAAAATTGTTGCTCCGGATTATTTATATGATCCGGTTAAAAATATTGAGCTAGGCGTGGCTTACTTTAATTTGCTTACCAATAGATATTTAAGAAAAGTAAAAGACCCTCTATCACGTTTCTATTGTGCTGTGGCATCATATAATACAGGGGTGGGCAATGTTGCTAAAACTTTTACAGGTAAAAGTAAAAGCTTTTCCAAAGCAGCAACTATAATTAACAAAAAGACGCCTGAGCAAGTTTATCAGTTCCTTTTAAAAAACTTACCAGCGGATGAAACAAGACGCTATCTAGTTAAAGTAACAAAAGCTCAAGCAAGCTATAAAAAATGGGATGAGGCAACACAGATATGAAATCTTTAAATAAATTATTTGCAATATTTATATTATTGTCTTCGTCATATTCGCTAGCTGATGACGTGATTAAAGAAACCGCCACTGGTGGGATTAACTGGTCGCAAGGCACAATATACGCCCATGGTTACGGTGTCGCGCCTGCAGATAAAATTGGGACAAGTAAAGCAAGGTTGTTAGCTCGTAGAGCTGCACAGCTTGATGCTTATCGAAACCTCGCTGAAATGGTTCAAGGTGTTAGAGTCAATTCACAAACGATAGTACAAGAAATGATGGTCGCAAGTGATACAGTTAAGACCCAAGTTGAAGCTGTTATCAAGGGTGCGCAAATGATTAAAGATCATTATCAAAATGATGTTGCTACTGTCACAATGGAAATACCTATGAGCGGTAATCTAATGTCGACTATCATTCCAAATAAAAAAAGTTTGAATACTGTCGGCTTAGGCTTAAGTCAAAGCGAAATAATTTTCACAAAAGTAAAATCAACTTGGGGTAGCCTAATTGAAAAATCTAGCCTGTTATCCCCAATCAGCCAAGCTCACGCAAAAGCCCTACCTAGCTTTGTCATTACAACAACAGACGAAGCTGAGTTTAGTAAAAAGATTTTACTTTGGTTAGAACAGCAAGATTCACTGGCGAGCGCAAAACTACTTAGGGAGTCTATCGAGAGTTTTGAAAGTCACTCCAACTTTACTGGCTTATTAATTGATGCATCTAATGTAGCTGATTTCGAAATCGCAGCAGTGCCTACAATTAGAAACGAATCTGGCGAAATCATTTACCCGACGTCAGCAACTAAATATGATGATTTAGTTAAAAAACGTCCAGTTTCTTATGATTTTGATGTTAACGATGCAATCCGTAATGTTCGAGTTGCAATAAAACCACTTGTTGTAAAAGCAAACAAAACCTACAAAGCTAGAAAGTCTGATTTAGTAATTTCAGATTCAGATGCGATCATTCTGAGTACCAATAAAGGCATACACCAAGTAATGCACACTGCTGGTGTCATGGTGGTAGTAGCTGAATAATGAAGTACTTAGTTTTAACTCTCTGCTTTCTTTCGAGCTTGGTTTTTGCGGACGAGTTTAGCAAATATTTAAAATCGCAGAAAAGAGTAGTCATACAAGCTCAAAAGTTTATTGAAGCTGGTGAATTTGATCAAGCCGAACAACTGACCTCTAAAGCCATAACATTATATCCAAAAGACGATATGATTTATGCACTTAGAGGTGAGGCTCTTTATCAAGCAAAAAATTTCGAACCTGCCGAAGCTATGTTCATGCAAGCCTTGAATTTAAACCCACTCAATGCGGTGGCAAAAGGATACATAGAAGAGATTCGCAGTACTTCCGAGCTATCTGAAAGCGTACTTTCTCAAGAATGGAAATCTGTCGCAAGAGATAAAGTGGGTGACTTTATTGTATTAGTAATAGGCATTTGGTTAGGAACAACGCTCAATACCATAGGTGCGCGTGTTGCTAGATGGCGTTTTAGAATGCATAGTAAAAAACTGTTTTTAGCTAATGATTTTGATGACTTCGCTGATTTACTTGAAATTCAGCTAGCGTCAAATGAATTAAAACCGCTCAGAGAAAGTATGGCGTTTATGCTAACCCACAAAACGCTATCTGAATCCATTGAGATTTTAGAAGAATACGTCAATAGCCCAGATCACCTTGCCACATTTAAGAGGATGCTAGAAAGTGATGCCAAAAGAATGGGTGTTAAGGCTTAGTTGCCTTTTGCTATTTTGTACCAGTACTGGATGTGCAAGTAACAAAGAAACTATTAAAAATACTCAATTAGAAGCAAGCCGAGCTCAATTCCTACTATTGAAGCAATCTGACTCGGCTAGCTTAAATTTAAAAAAATTAGCGAAATTAGAGCAAAGCTTTGCCAAGCATGACGATTTAGATAATTTATGGCAGGTATATTATCTGACGGCTAAGTTACATTATCAGAATAAAAATACAGGACAGGCTTCAAATTCGATTCAACAGTGTATTAATCTAACTCAATTTTTTACCAACAAAGAAGCGTTGCAGACTTGCCAAATATTCAACGTATTTATTAAGCCAAGTCAAACTCAAATATATTCAGAAATCTTAGTCAAACCAGCTAGCAACCACATAGAAACACTGGTTCTTGCCTATTCAGGTGAGATAGATTTAGCTTTTGAAAAAAAAGAGGCTATCCCAAAAGAAAATCTAAGTGAACGTGCCTACCTGTATTATATGTATGGAAAAAAACATGCAGATAAAGATAACATCAAACTCGCTTTAAACCTGTTTAAGCAAACCAACCAGAGCCTATATGTTACTGACTGCCTATACTTACTGTCTAAACTATACCAAACAGAAAGCAACTATGCTCAAGCCGAATTTTACGCAACCAGAGCTTTGGCGTCAGCATCCGCTAACAATCACAAGCATTTAGCTAGTATCGAAAGCTTACTAAACGAGTTAAAAAATGTTAGGTAAGCTAGGCATTAATACCAAACGCTTTTTTTTCTCTTTTAGCGATATGCTTGGTTTGCTTAGTCTGTCGCTTAAACAAACATTGCATATTACTGATCCCGCCAGAAGAAGCATTTTTTTTATGATGTTCAAAAGGCAACTATTTAATACTGGGGTCAGAGCGATTGGCATTAACACTTTAATTGCGCTCATTATTGGTTCTTTAGTGATGGCTAGACTGTATGCGTACCTTCCCCCAGGCAAAAGCCTTGCTGAATTTTATGCTAATTTTTTTGTTGTTGTCATAATAAGAGAATTAGGGCCGTTAATCTCTGGTATTATACTAATTGCGCGTTCAGCAACAGCAATAACAGCAGAAATTGGACACTTAAAACTTTACAATGAATTTGAAGTGCTTGAAGCACAAAAAATGAATCCCATCTTCATTTTTCTACTCCCTGTATTTTTTGCATTTCCCATTTCTCTGTTGTTAATGTTTATCTTCTTCAATGCGGTTAGCATATTGTCTGCTTACTTAGCGATTGTGATCAACGAGCCAAATCTTGAATTTAGTCTATTTTTAAGCTCCATTTTAGCTAAAGTAAGCTTGTTAGAAGTCATTATCACTCTAGCCAAAGCTATAATGGGCGGCACTTTAATTGGGCTGCTATCAATTTATTATGGTGCGACTGTAGGTAACCGATTCACAGATATTAGCCGAGCTATATCGAGTTCTACCACAGTTCAAATTGTTTCATTCTTTTTACTAAATGTTATTTTAAGCTTACTGGCCTACCAAATATGAGTTTACAGGTAGAAAATTTCAGCTTGGCGTTTGATGATCTTGTTTTGTTTGATGACGCTAATTTTTCAATCGAATCAGGCAAAATTATCTGTCTACACACAGGTGTATTAGACGGTGGAACTAGCTTTTTGAAGGCTTGTGCTGGTATCATCAAGTTTCAACAAGGCCGGATTGTTATCAATAATCATAATTTAGCCGACATGAATGCCAACCAGATTTTTAAGAATGTGTCTTACTGTTATGAAGAAGGTGGTTTAGTCAGCTTGTTCACTGTATTCAACAACCTAGCAATGCCGCTTAGATACCATAAAGGTTTAAAAGAAAAAATAATCACGGACCGAATATATCAGGTAGCCCAACAATTAAATATTGAGCCGCTACTTGAAATGGAACCTCATCAATTAAATGACGTACAAAAAAGAATTGTTAATTTGGCTCGCGCGTTGGTAATTCGACCTAAACTTATTCTAGCAGATGAACTACAATCAGGAATGTCACCGGAAATGCGCGAAAACACATTAAATATTTTAATTGATTATACACAGGAAACTAACGCAAGCATATTAATGACAACGACAGCTGGAGACACAACTCACTTTGCTGACAGTGTTTATAAAATTGAAAACCAAACAATAGTGTTAACCTAATGAGTTTTGCTAAACCTCAATCATTCGAATCGAAATTTCAAGATAAAGTACTTGGAGCGGTTATCATAATAGCTGCTGGCTTAATCTTATATGCGCTTTATTTGAGCCAACTAGTTAACACCCAAACCAAAGATGACTTTAAGTTGAAAGCGCACTTAACACAAACCTATGGTATAGAAGTCAATTCCTCAGTGAGCTTATCCGGTGTGTTAATTGGGTATGTCTCTGATTTGACTCTTACCAATAATGCACAGGTTGAAATAACCTTAAACCTAGATTCTGACTACCAAAAATTCTATCGAGAAGGCAGCTACCTAAAAATAGATTCGCAACTTGGTTTAAGCACAGTCCTGAGCGGCAGCAATTTGATTTTCGTCACAGCTCAGCAGTCAACAAAAACACTCAGTCCAAATAGCAAAATTAGCATAGAAGAGCCAAAATCAGTCAATGACTTATTAGAAGAATGGAAAGTGGAGGAAATAGCAAACAAAGCAATTTCCGTTGTTGATTCTTTAGAAAAAGTAACAGCAAAAATCAGTCAAAACCAAAATAGTATTGAGCAAATCATCTTGAACGTAGAAACACTCAGCGATAATTTAATTATAAGTAGTCAACTAATTCCTGAGATGATAGAGAATACTAAGGAACCATTAACCAATTTATCTGCTGCCGGTCTAACCATATCTGATACCCTCAATCAAATTCAGCCTAAATTGAATACGAGCTTAACTGAAATTTCTTTGTTAACGAAAGAATTAAGACAAACAAATACGAATTTGCAACCAGCAATTATGGAACTGCCCTCTCTCATCTATAATATAGAAGATACCTTAAGCAGTTCCCAGAAATTAATGCATACGCTTGATAATCACTGGTTAATTAGGGATGAGTCTCAAAAAAACAGTCGAGTTGAATTTCCGATTCCGGCATTTGATGATACACTGTATATAAATCAAGCACCGCCTAACAATTGAAAATTTAAGGATGAATAATACTTTGAAAAAGTCACTATCCATATTATTTTGTTTGTTGATAAGTATCACTTCAACTCACCTGCACGCCGGAAAAATTGTAGTAGCGAAAGGGATGAGCGATATCCAAGATGGTAAACTGGCCAATGCATATCGAGTTGCACTTGCGAATGCAAAACGAGCTGCAATAGAGCAAGCAGTTGGCACTATAATTGAATCTAGAACCTTAGTCGAAAACTTCCAAATGGTTAGCGACCAAGTGTTAACTTCTGCAAGTGGTCGTCTAAAATCATTTCAAGTTATTAAAGAAGGGAAAACGCCTGATAATATTTATGAAGTGACAATCCAAGCAGAAGCTGATGTTGATGAATTAATTCAAGAAGTCGACCGTTTCCAAAAAGCGTTAAAATGGCAAAAAAAGCCAAGAATTACTGTAGTAATAGATAATTATTCACTTGATAAAAGTAGTGTTACTGCCGAACAAGTTAAAAACTTTCTTATTGACCATCTCCAAGATGACAAATTTCCAGTATTTGATTTAGGTGAAAAAACTCAATTTAGAGGCGGCTTTGTTATCCACCTGAATGTTGAGAAACAAACCAGTGAAATTGAATATCAAAATATGAAATTAAAAAGCAACGAGCTTGCAATTAATGCTCGTCTCTCTAGAGCTGATGACGCAAAAATCATGGCTACCGCATCAGGGGTAAAAAAATTACCTGGCGGTAACACAAGCAGAGCAAGTAGAAAAGCATCGAAAGCCATAGTCAAAGATATCTGGAAAACACTTAGAAAAAGACTAACGACAGCTTGGGAAGAAGAACAATATGCAACTCGAGGTATTCAACTTAAAATAGAGTCTCTTGAGTCTATGGAACAAGCAAAAGAAATTTTAAAAGCGATGCAATCGACACTCGCTGGTGTAAAAAAAGCAGAGTTATCTATATTCGATAAAGAATTATCTGAATTTAGCATTGAGTACAGAGGCTGGCCTGAACAGCTTGTGGATGAATTGAATTCTGGCGTATTTAAAACTCGTCATTTTGAATCTGAGGTGCAACGTGTTGCAGGCAATCAGATCGTGATCAAAATTATATAATTTTTAGGTTTAGGAGTAATTATGAAGACAAAAGCCGCACTACTATTATCGGCAATAGTCCTTGCAGGCTGTATGGCAAATGGTAAGCAAGAATATGATGTGGGTATGCAACTGAGTAAAGCGCAAAAATACCAACAAGCTATTCAATACTTAACCCAAGCTATAGCGAAAGAACCTGGAAATGCAGAATACAAAGCGAAATTAGCGTCAATCAAATCTAAATATGTCGCACAGTTAAAGTCAAAGGTTGATGAATTATTAAATAAATCTGATGTTAATATTTCAGACTTCAATAGCGTCGAGCAAGATGTCGCGAATATCAAAAAAATTGATTCAAGCACCGCAGCAAAACTAGCGTCAAGTTTGAATGATAAAAAACAAGGCTTTTTAAATACAGTCTCAGCTGAATATGCAGAAGCTAAAGCGTTATTAGATTCGAAAGAATGGGCACTTGCCGTTACTAAACTTAAACAAGTACAAGCAAAATACCCTAACTACGAACAAACCAGCCAACTAATTAGCAAAGCTACCTCAAGCGGAGCTGATGAATTATTAGCAAAAGGTACAGCTGCACTTAAGAATGATGATATCAAGGAAGCGGTAAAATACCTGTCAGATGCATTAGTCATCAATCCAAGTTTGAGCCAAGCGCAAACATTATTAAATTTAGCTGAACAAAACAATAATAAATCTTACTTCTTGAAAAAGGCAGATTTAGCAGAAGCTAAAACAGACTGGATTCTCGCAGAAAAATATTACTTAAGCGCTTTAGATTTTGACCAGTTTGACTCAAAAGTTGTCGCTAAGTTAAAGCAAGCTAGAATAAATAAAGAATTAAAACTAATTGGCCAAGGCAATTCGCTTATTACCCAAGGTAAATTATATCAAGCTGTTGAATCTTACAAAAAAGCTCAAGAATACTCTTTTGCCGATAACAATGTGCAACAAAAGTCTTTACAGGCTTTCTTATCAGCAAAAATTAATGATGAAGTTGAAAACTTCCTAGACAATGATAATTACGGTGCGGCTTATTATTGGTATAACAAACTTCAAGAAGTAAACCCTTCTTATGAAGATTTATTCAGCAAGAAGCAAGCCGTTGAAGATGCTATCTATGGTCGTGTAAAAAAATCTATCGCGGTTTTTGACTTTAGAAGCCCTTCCAACAATGACGATGCCGGTATATTAATTGCCAACAACTTAATTTCTTACTTATTTAACAACGCTTCTAAAGACATTAATATCTTAGAGCGTGAAAATCTAAAATCTATTTTAGAAGAGATGAAGCTCGGTCAAATTGGCGTAGTATCAGAAAATACAGCAAAAGAAATGGGTCGTATTTATGGTATCGATATCGCAATTATGGGTAGCGTACTATTATTTAAAGTTGACGAGACTGCATCAACTTCGAAGAAAACCGCAAGATACCAAATTGGCGAAATCATTGAAGATAACATAGAGTACCTAAACTGGGAAAAACGTTATCCAAAGCCAACAGAAAAGCAATTAATGGCAGCACCAGTTGCTAAAATTAAAGTGCCAAAATACGCAGTTAAAGATTATGAAGTGCAAAACAAGAAAAAAGTTGGCTTCATCCAAATATCATATCGAATTGTTGATGTAGGTACAGGTATCAACACAAGTGTTGAAACTTTAGAGCGTAAAAAAGTTGCGGAAGATACGTCTAATGCAGGTATCCCAGATGCGGGTATCACATTTGACCCAATGGAAGTACCAACTGACACTGAAATCTTACAATCTATGACCACTGATGTAATTGACCAACTCGCTAGGGAAGTATTAAAACCTCTAATGAACTTAGAAAAAGAATACTTTCAAAAAGGTGATAACTACTTAAATAGGAGAAAAGAGTTTATCCCAGCGGTTGAAGAGTTCACTAATGCCTTGTTTGATGAAAAACTGAAATCAGTTAATTCACCGATTTCAGAGCAGTCACAACAATACATTGAACAAATCTTTAAAAATTATCAATTTTAATTAGAAGAGTGCCATGCATAAATATCGAATTAAAGGACTTATATTAGTTGCCTTATCATTAATATCTAGCCCACTGTTTGCTATTTATAGCACGGCACTTATGAATCTAAAGCCTTTAGATATAGACTCTATTGGCTTTGATGGTGACATCCAATACGCACTTCGCTCTAGCTTAGATAAGCGAAGCGAAGTAAATATTATGACCCGCAGAGAAATGGAATCTGAGCTTTTCAACCAAGGCATTGCCATCGGTAGCTCATTTGATGATGCGATTGTTTCTGGTCGCTCTCTCGGTGTTGAGTTTGTCATTTACGGTGACGTTATGATGTCTGAAGCAGGCATCAAATCTAATATCAGCCTAGTTGATATTAAAAATGCTCGATTAGCTAAAAAGTGGGAGCTAACCTTTACTGGTAGAACCGAGATAAATGAAAAAGGTCCATTATTAGCTGATACTCTAATTAAAGCGATGGCTGTTAGCGTTAAAGAAGCAGCTAACCTAGCCGCTGCCAAAGCAGCTATGCCCGTCATCAAAGAGAAATTACTGCAAAACTTTACAAGTAAGAGTGTTGAAACCGGTATTTCTGTTGAATGGCAAGCAAGTAAACCTGAAACGATTAGCCTATATAACTTATACAGGTCTAATAACCAACACGGGCCTTTTACCCAAATAGCTCAAGTTGAATCAAATAGTTATTTAGATTCGCAAGTCGAAGATAAGCAAACATATTTTTATAAATTAGCCGTTGTTTTAAAAGAAACGAACAAACAAGCTGAAGATGTGTCAATTACAGAAGTAAAATTTAAAGACGTAAGACAAGTTAATCGACCTTTTACTCCGACAATTTTAAACGTAGAAACCTTAGTACGTAGTGCTGAGATAACTTTCGTGCCAAATTTAGACAATCCAGCTAATAACCACCTCATCCAAAAATATAAAATCTACCGATTAAAAGCTGGATTAAGTAACTGGCTACACGTAGGCACAATAAAAATAAACACTAAAGAGCCAAAACTGTCATACGTGTACAAAGATAAAAATAATATTGAAGACGGTGCAAGCTATAGCTATGCCGTCTCTGCTGTCAATCAGCTAGGTAAAGAGAGTAAGTTAAGCGGGACTGAAGTTTTTATTTCACCTAGTACACCTGTTTTATCGATTGCTAAAGACTTGCAACTAAGAGAAGTAGAACTTGCTTGGCAAATAGAATCGGCCTCTGGTGGCTTTTATATTTACCGTCGTCAAAAAGGCACAACCATATGGCAAAGAATTGGCGCAGTAAAACAAAATACAATAAGAGGCTTTATCGATCGTAAAGACCTCAAAGATGATACCCAATATGAATACTATATAAGCTTATACAATAAAGGTCAGGAGACTGAACCATCAAATATAGTAACAGCAACAACTAAAGGTTTGCCAGCAAGGGCTGAAGCTTTAAGCGCTGAAAGTGATTTAGTTAAATCTGTAAAACTGACTTGGCGAAAAATGGATGATGCTGACGTTGCGGGCTATAAATTATATAGAATGGAAGATGATGGTGACGGTTTTCAAGAAGGTGACCAACTGACACTAGTTCATACTATTAATGGTGGGACAACTACTGAATTTACCGATACAGGTACAAACGGCAACACGCTAAAAGATGGTACAACATATCATTATGCCATTGCAGCTATGAATAAATTCTCGGCCAGAGGCGAACTTAGCTTTATTGCAACTGCAACGACTAAATCACTACCTAAAGCGGTAGAAACCTTAACAGCTATAGGCCAGAGTGGCAGTATTGCACTACAGTGGTCAGAACCTTTATCTCAGGATATTAAATATTTTCACCTCTACAGAAAATGGGATAAACAAAATTGGCGCGCAATAGCTAAACTGACAGTGGAAGCCCGTAGCTACGCTGATTCTGATTTGAAACCTTATGCACAAACTCAATATAAGTTGGTAGCAGAAGATAATTCAGGCCTACTGAGCGCTGATGTGCTATCAGAGAGTATAACCAGCCCTGCTGAGCTGAGCTTAAAACTCGAAGCTGATAACCTTCTAAGAAAAATTACAATATCATGGCAAGCTCAGAAGAATATCACAGGTTACAAAATCTATCGTAAACAAGTAGCTCAAGCTAGTTGGAAAAATATTAAAACCTTTGAGTCTTCTGATGTCTCTAGATACACTGATACTCAGGTTTTTGACGGCATTCAATATGAATATAAATTAACCGCTATTGATGGTTACCTTGAAACTCCTAGCTCAAATATCATCTTAGCGAAAACAAAACCGCTACCTAATCCTCCGGTGGAATTTAAAGCGGCTTCTGGCTTAGTCAAACAAGTCAATTTAAGTTGGAAGCCAAGCACGGACCCTGACATTGCTGGTTACCACATATATAGAATAGACGGTAATGAAGCAGACAAAATAGAAACCATAGATCATAGAAAAATTAGCAAGTTTACCGATAAGGGATCGCTATTTAGCAGTTTAAAAGATGGTCGTGAATACGGATATAGAATTTCAGCCTTTAACAAATTTGAGGCTGAAGGTTTAAGAAGTGAGATAATTACAGCAACAACTAAATCTTTACCTGACTCAGTTAAACAACTTACTCTAAACTATACACAAAGTACTATACAAGTGTCTTGGGCTGCTAACTTGGAAGCTGACATTACCCAGTATATCTTAGAAAGAAGTACAGGAAAGTCATGTCTGTTATGGCGAGGCGTTACAAAAACAGCTGAAGTGCAATTTGTCGATACAGATGTAAAAGCGGGAGAATTCTATTGCTACCGCGTAAAAGCAAAAGACAAAGATAACTTAGAAAGCGAAAAGTGGGCAGAGGCTAGTCTATCAACCCAGTAACCCGATAGAGCTAAATCAATATAAATAGCGATAATCAGCTGGAGATAAAAGCCATTTAGGCAAGGCAAGTTGGCACAGGCATAGTGGTTCTATGCCAAGCCAACTTAACGCAGAATAAATGGCTTTTAGCCCAGCCTTTCAGGAGCCTCACAGACACCTCACTTCTGTGTTGTATCATTTTGAAAGGTAGCCTACATTCCTGCAATGATACGCCTTGAATTGAACTGTCTGTGATGGCTCTGATACTCGCAATTTATATTGATTTAGCTCTAGGTAAGTAAAGCCTTCTTTAGAGCGTATATAAATAACCAAGCGCATAGTTATACATATCATAGAAATAAAAAAACCAGCTAAAGCTGGTTTTTTTATACTGCTAGATAGTAATAACTCAGTTTAGAAGTGAACTTCTAAACCAGCATAAACACCACTAAAATCTAAATCTGTATTAATATCATCTAGATCATCTAATTTTAATGAGAAGCTGCGGTACCCTAACTGCACGTCTAAGTCGACCGCAATATTATCTAATAACGCATATGCAACACCCACTTGATAATCCACTAAGCTGTGATCACCAATAGCAAGCATGTTAACGTCACCATAAACAGATAAGCCAGTAAATGGAAGACCTATTTCTGCAGCCACATAACCCATAGGCACATAACCACTGAAAGATTCATTAGTTGTAGAGCGGCTAGAAGCGTCAGATTCACCATCAGCTTGAATATTAGCGTCGATATCTTTTACCGTGATACCAAAATCAAAGCTAACTAAGCCATTATCAAAAATTTCATAATATAAAGTGTAATCCGTATGAGATAAATCACCCATCACATTAGTAGTGCCTGAATATGGCTGACCGAATAACTCACCTGTAATTTCACCTGTGCCCTTAACTTCCAAGTCTGTCTGTCTTAATTTAACATTTGGAATTAAAGGAATTGGATGCTCTAGAGCAACATAAAGCGTGCCTTGAGTGTCACTGTCGAAATCAAATGAACCTTGGAAATCATCACCATTTTTATCAAAGCTACCTTCTGGTTCTACATTCCAAATTTGACCACCCGCATATAACCCCAAAATCATATCTGCTTGCGCAAATGAAGCGGTAGTTAACAATGCAGTACCAATAGCTGCGTTCAGTAATTTACGTTTATTCATGATATTCCCTTTTGGATTTATCAAATTATATAAATAAAAACAGATAGTTTGACTAGTTTGGCTCAAGCCTATCCTGTATGAGTAATGTTATTATTAAATGCGAAAAGGATTACTGCAAGGCGGTAGTGCGAAATAGTTCAATAAAAAGTAAAATTTATTTATTCAAAAGAAATACTTGGTTCTTTTTTAGCTTTTGTTGATTTACGACTCTGCTTTGCCGATATAACTTGTTCTGTTATATCTTTCGTCATAGCACTTGTTTCTTTATGATGAGGTAAGGCCAGTGGAGGCTCAGGAGAATTGTTATATTGTATTTGCTTAAGTAAAGACTTGATTTCGGCTTGATTTTTTTCGCACTGCAGAGTTAACTCTGTTACTTTTTTTGCCAGTGCATTAATGCCGAGATACCAAGAAAAAATGGGGCGTATGATAAGCACAAAACAAATTGCAGCAGCAACAAACAGGACAATATTCACTATTGTCCTGTACTCTGCAATCCATTCTAGTACAACAGACATATTAGAACTTCATCGCCGTAATCGGCCTTTCAGTATATTTTAAGTCTATTTGGTATTCTGTCTCGCCTGCTTTGACAAAAAAGAAAGACTTATCTTTTTTGAAAACTTCATGTAGAAAAACATTTTTTACACCAGCTCTACGCTCGGGTTGCATATCAGTAAATTCAACAGAATAGCGAGACACTAAAATATTTTGATATTTAGGTGGGGTAACTAACAGCAACTCTTTTTTCTCATCTCGTAAAATGATAGTGCTGTTGTTAACCGCAAAAGTTAAACCTGAATTTTCTAACAAGGGTGATACTCCCTTCATCTCTTATATATTAATTAAAGTTTAGTTCGACAACATATTTACTGCCAGTCAAACTAAGCAAATAGTCTAGCACTTAGTTAAAATAAATCCTAGTTTTGCTAAAGTTAACTATTATTTAGCTGCTAAATTCCGCGTTATGATAGATGTCTTGGACGTCATCACAATCATTCAACATTGAAATTAGCTTCTCAAAGCTAGCAACGTCATCACCAGAAATTTCAGTATAAGTTTGCGGATTAAATGTAATTTCATCTAAGTCGAATTCAACTTCACCTAAATTTTCTACTAATGCTGTTTTAGCTTTATAGTATTCTGTATGTGGAGCAAGAACTGTGATAATACCATCTTCGTTTTCAATGTCAGCGACATCAACATCAGCCATCATTAAACATTCCAAAATAGCTTCTTCATCATCATGCTTAAAGCTCAACACGGCTTGATGCTCAAACATGTGAGCAACTGCTCCAGGCGCACCTAACTTAGAGTTACTTTTATTAAAGCAATTGCGGACTTCTGGGAAAGTACGATTTCCGTTATCAGTTAAGCAGTCAACTATCACCATACAGCCGGCAGGACCAAAGCCTTCGTAACGTGCAGGTTCATAGTTTTCTCCAGCGCCACTTGTCGCCTTATCTATCGCATTTTTAATAACATGAGCTGGTACTTGATCTTTCTTAGCTCTTTCAATTAAACGGCGTAAAGATAGATTAGCGTCTGGATCTGGGCCACCATTTTTTGCGACAACGTAAATTTCTTTACCATACTTAGAATAAACTTTTGTTTTTGCGCCGGCAGTCTTCGCCATTGATTCTTTTCTATTTTGGTAAGCTCTACCCATGTGTCATATTCTCGTTTCTAAAAAGATGGTCATAGATTTTAAACTTTTTGCCCTGCGATTGACCAGCATTAGTTAGCAAAAGATTAATAAATATTACGAATTTGTATAATTAGTATGCAAGATGCCTTTGTTATCTTGTGCAACAAAATCAACTTCTAGCTGATTTAACCATTCAATTGCAGCTTGACCTTTAAGCATAGCAATAGTCGCAAGTGTTCCAGCTAGCACACACTGCTCAGCACGCACACTCACAGCAGTAAGGCCTTGAGCAGGCCAGCCCGTTTGGGGGTTTATGATATGGCAATAATTAACCCCTTGATAATTAAAGTTTCGTTCATAATCTCCGCTAGAAGCTAACCCTCCCCTAGTCATTTTAATTTGAGCTATTCGGTTAGGTCTTTTCCCTGAATCTGGTTTCTTAATATCAACAAGCCAAGGTTCACCAGATAGGTGCTCACCTAAGACATAGATATCACCACCTAATTCAACTAATCCATGGTCAATTTTATTTTGTTTCATTAAACTAGCGAGCATATCTGCGGCGTATTCTTTCACTATGCCGCCCAAGTCTAGCTTCATGCCAATTTGAGGCAAGTAAATTTCAGTTTGGTTCCATTGCACACTTGTCCAATCGACTAACGATTTACAAGCTTTGATCTGTGTATCTTGAGGAATCTTTGCCTGTCTAAAATCCCACAAATCACTTAAAACACCCGAGGTAATATCAAATATTCCACCACTCAGTTGATAGGCTTGATCAGCGTACTTCAATAAGCAATATGTTTGATTATCAATTAAGATAGGTCGAATACCAGCATTCTGGTTGATTTGGCAGACTAAACTGTCCGGTTTATATATTGAATAGGTCTGCTCTAGTTGCGCAATTGCAGCTCGAGCTTTTACAAAGGTATCATTTGCATATGATGCACTAGGCGCATAAAAGCTTAGACTGCAGGGAGAGCCCATAGCTTTGAAATTAAAATTAAACAGCTCCATTAAAATGAGTAATCAAAACCTAAACTAAATAATTGAAAATCAATCAAGCTTAAACTCGCTTCATTCGGTTGACTAAAACCATAGTTTGAATCACTTTGGTAATTTTGATAGCCAATCGTGAATAACCAATCCTCAAATCGCTTATTAAGCTTCAGACCTAATGTATAAGCACCATATCCTGATAACCTATAATCCGTAGAGTGAAAATTGTCAGGCCTTTTAATTTCGTAGTAATTTTCGTAAAAAAATGATTCAGTTTGAGCATAAAACCGAATCGAAGGAATTATCTGCCAACCATAGTTTAAATTTTGATACCAAGCCAAATCATATGTGTGGGAAACGACCTCCCAATCATCTTGATAAAAGCGATAGTCAAAATGCAAAGCCGAGTTTAACTTGGGTATGAAATATCTTATTTTAGTTGCCAAGGTTTTGGCTTGTCTTTCCTCGGGCCGAGTATCCGCAGCTAATTCAAGCTTATTTGCTATGCTAAAATTAACTTTTTTATAAGGGTCTGACAGGTAACCGGATTTATGACTAATCCCTACCCCGATTTGAGCTATCAAGTTTTTATTGATTATTCGTGATACAGCAATAAAACCAGACCAAGATTCTTTTTTATCACTTAAGATACTAGCTTGAGTGCCAGCCGGATTTAATTCGTCATCTGATGTATCGACAGCAAGATTAACACTCGTTACATTATCAGAAAACTCATATCCAAGTCCTAGCCCATAACTGGTTGAAGCGTAATCATCTTCTTTCGACTGAGCTAAATTGGTACTCAAAGTTATATTATCTAGTTTATACTGAATTGCTGCATTCCAGTCTTTTCTTGTATCCGCAATTGACGCACCACTCATCACTTGCTTAACCTGCCCAGAACTTAATTTTTTAGTGTACCAAGGTGATGCGCCTGACATTGTTTCTTGTTGATAGCTTAAAGCTAAATTTAGATTATCCGCAATAGAGGTAGTCAGCATAAATTGACCCACTTTAATGCCATATCTATCGGTTGTAGTTCCATCTACATCCCCGGCTGCCACATCGCCTTCTGAGTAATTATGCAACCTTACGCCGACTTTACTATCATTGGCTTGTACCTGAGTAGAAACGCCAGGTAATGCAAGTGCGGCTGTAGATAAAGCTTTTAATGCTGATTTATTCACTTATAACGATCCTTTAACTTAGTTACAGCCGCAGCCACCACCCGCAGTTACATTCCCCCCAGATGATGCTTCTTTACTAAAATAAACATGATTATTAAAACTGGCTTGCATCTCATCTGGCTGCCATTGCATTTCAGTTTTAGCTAAGTTTTTCTTTTGCCAGACCTCAACATTAGCGCAGCCAGAAATTAAACTAAAAACAAAAATGAGGCTAACTAGCTTTAGTTTATTGAGCATATTAAACCCTTAATTTAGATGTAGTCCTTCGATCTCAGCTGCAATTTTAGCTTTTGACTTAGCCGAAAATCCGACGTGAGTTGAAACTATATTGCCATTAGGATCGATTAAGTAGGATGTCGGCATCCCGCCTAAATCAAACTGACGTGCCGCTTCACCTTGAGGATCGTGAAACACTTTAAAATTAAACTGAGTCTTAGCTAAAAAGGCTTTAGCGTCCTCTTTATCTTCATCAACCGATATCGCTAAAATGGCTAATTTTTCATACTTATTTTGTAGTTCATACATAAATGGAAATGATTTTAAACAAGGTCCACACCAAGAAGCCCAAAAATCTATGTAAACATACTGTCCTTTATAGTCGCTTAATGAACCGACTTCAGCAGTTTCCAAATCCGTTAATTTAATGTTCGGAGCTTCAACTGAATTAGAGCAAGCGCTGATAAAAACGGATAAACAAACAAAAATTAAACTAAGACTTTTTATTTTTAATAACATATTAAACTCTTCTAATTAGATTTCTCGGATCACTTAACTGAGCAGTTTGTAACTGATTATTAAATATATCAATATTATTTTCAGCCCTTAATGGAAACGGAGCTGCGAAGTCATGGCTAGCTACGTTAAAAAACTGTCGAGTCGAAGTTAATATGTCTTTCGGATAAATAATGACACCTGAACTATCATCTCTTTCAAGTGTAACTGGGTTAACCGCCAATGCATTATGCCCCTCATCTGTGACACCAACGACACGGTTGCCCCATGTCGCATTTTTTTGCATAAACAGAGCGCTAGAAATAGGCCAATGATCTTTACCATTATCATCATTGTAAAAAGGTTTTCGTCCGAAATCGGAAGCCACCATAACTTTTAATCTATCTGCCAAACCAAATACTTCAGCTTGTTGCCATAAATAATCAATTGCCTGGGTTAAATTAGTTAACGCAACGGCATGCTCTTCATCATGATTATCATGTGTGTCAAACTGCCCTATGGTTAAATCTGCACTTGCGGTTACCCCAGATAAAAACCCTGCTAAGGTAATATCAGTCGTTTTCTTAAAATTCCCTAGCTGGCCTGATTCATAACGATCCTGTTGAGTTAATTTTAAAGAATCAGACAACTTAGCCAACTTACCACTATTAGCAACGGCAGAATTAAACAACTGACGATTATATCCTTGCCTAGGCGTTAAATTAGTTTGAGAATTGAGTCTGGCATTACGTTGCGCGTGATAGTTTTGGATCCTCTGCCAGTCTCCATCTGGTAAATGGGTTGTTGTGTCATTATATAAGTTAGGATTAATGATATTTGATAACGAACGGCTATTGTTAATTCGATTAGCTCGAATCAACCGCGCCGTTTCGTTATATCCACCTTGAGTTACATATGCCATAGGTAAATCACTAGCGTAAACGCTTGCAGCTAATGCGGTTGGTGTTGGATACCCATTTGCCAATCGACCGCTGAAATTGTGGGTTTTACCCGCATCATGTGAATTGGTTTGTGAATCAATTCCGTTCACCACAAGCATGTGTTTATAGTACTTTTCAAAGAAGTTTTTATTATCCGCAAAAGGTGCATAACGAATATTTCCAGCTGTTTCAATATCACCCGTTCTAGCCCAATGATTGATCTCAGCTTCGTTTGGTACATTTAACTTTGGATCGCAAAAACTAGTGACATCCCAGCCGCCAAGCGCTTGCACCATAACAAACAGATCACCTTGGTATTCTCCATCTTGTTCTGCTGCGAGCAAATTTAAATTTGGTGTCACACCAGAAAGAATGCTTGCTGATGCAGTTAAATGAATGAATTTTCTTCTACTTAGCATGCTTAAACTTCCTAATGGTGTGTATATTTATAGTCCATCATTAAATAACTAATGACAGTTCGCCATGCGGTTAATGTACCAGAGTTATCGTAACCCAAAGCCCATTGCGGTAAATTAGCGCATCGAGTGCCAGCTTCAACAATGTGGTTTCTTTCGTCGCCGGATTTAACTCGATTTAATTTATCTTGCCATGTTTCGACAAAAAGTTGATAGGTTGCCTCTAATTCAGGTGAATCAAGGGTTAAGTGTTCGTCTAACAAAATTTTGTGCAGCGCCTGTATATTCGTCTTTATCGCCAATGTACCAGTCGTTGACTCGCCAAATAAATCATCTTGAATAGCAAGTCTCAATTTCGCAAGCTCTTCCCCGCTTTGCTCTGCGTAAGCTATAAACTTAAATTTGTATACACCCGCAACGCTAGCATCCCAATTAAATTCGAATCCACTGTTATTACAGTACATAGCAATGTCATGGTTAGCTGATTGAGCAGAATTATATCTCTTACTTGTGCAGCTGTTTAATTCTATGTCTGGCTCTGAATATTGCGTTAAAGACCAAGCATAATCAGAAACAACGACTGTATTTTGAGGGCCTATAATTTCGATATAATTAAGGAATACATTTCGATCACTCGTATCATCACTATAATCATTTACAAATAATGCTGATAATGTTTTGCTGCCTTGGGTTAAATTCATATCAAATTCAACTAATTGCATATCTTCAGTAGAAGTTTTATTAATCTCAAACTCGGTAGAAAACTCAGCACCTGGAACGACATCCGGCTCTACATAGGTAAACAGTTTCCTAGCTTCCGCCACTTGGTTAAACTCGCTAATGACAATGGGGCACGAAGCTTCAATTGCATGAGTAGCTGCTACATTTGCCATCACAGAATTAACTTCCCTTGCTCTTTCGGTTACAGCATCTGAATCCATTCCACCGTAATAAATCAAATAATCATCCATTAAATAATTTACATCTCGATATTGGCTGATTCCCCACTCAAAACCAGTTAAACTTTTCGTTTTCGCTGCGAGTTCCTCTGGTGTTAGTAGCCTCTCGGTGCCCACCTGAGTGAGCGCTTCTGCTGCATTTGGGTTTGCGTTTTCTCTATCTAAAGTGCTTAACCTGAACCAGTCGCTTACGATTAAATCTGCTAGTAATGATTTTAGATTCATATTACTGTTGATAAAGTTTTCAGCCTGTTCGGAGATAAAATCTGATTGTGCCTCAAATAATACTTTCTGAGATTGATAGTTTTGATCGGTTTCGACTGATGGCGCTTGTGCCACCTCGGCAGCAAAAATAGCTGGCCACCAAAATTTAACTGTCGCACTGGCAAAACGTTCATCTTGAGTGATTTGAGTTGCCACCCAACTCAAACTTGTTTCAGAAGTAGGAGCAATATCATTTTCAAAACCTGGAACTAGCATATCCGAGTACCAAGTATCTCCATCTTGATAAAGCTCATTGGCGATCCAGCGTCCAATATCCTCATCATATATTCGTTTGTAAGAGTTAGGGAGTGAGTCTAACCCTCCGATGGAGTCTCGATAAAATCCTTCATCACCATAATTTTGAAATGCCCCAGCTAATGGATCTAAAGTTTGGTGGCAAACGGTACAATTTGAATTATTTAAGGTTGGATTATTATTATCTGAAAGTGCCTCAGGATCGGTTGTTCTTGCTGCCGACTTTTCAATATCCAATCCAAGAAAATGCATATAAGTCCATCTAGATCTAGCTCGATTACGGTTAGTCGCAGTGGAAGGGTAACGACGCAAAAATGCAAGTGAATTTAAAATACCAGCATGAGGGTAAGCCGTCTCTATCCCACCGCCGTTATATATCATAATCGCTAAATCTCGATTATATTGATATGTTCGATTTTCTGCGTGGCGGACTAATCCAGCGTCTTTACCTGGTAACCAAGTTTTATCCGTCGAGCTAAAATCTGCATCGGTTTTTAATACACTATTGCTTTCTTTAGTCACCATAGTGTAATCAGCGGTTAAAATTTCAGAATACGGCTTATCATTTTCAACAACATAAGCAATCAGTTCAAGTGGCGCTCTTGCTAAGCCATAACTTACGGGTTTTCTGTAATTATTCTCTTCATTACGCTTCAACCTATCGGCATCTTCATAAGTTTCATCTTTATATTTTTCAGCAATTTCTTGAAGCTTGTTTGTGTACTCGGGATAATAATTATCTAAATTATTCACCAGCTCTCGCCACTCAGAAAGCCACTTATCGGTCAGTAATTTGTCGTTGCTACTTCTGATTAAAAATTGATGAAAACCTTCCCCTTGCATGAGGCTAACTATCTCTTGCTTGAGTTCAGAGTCACTCATATTGGCCACTTTATCTAGTTGGGCTTGCTTGGGGTAACTTGCGGTTAATAAAAATGCCGCACGTTTAAAGGTTTCTTGATTCGATAAATAACTAGCTCCGCTAAACAAAGTCTTGCTCTGCGAATTGCTTTCGACATCTTTTCCGAGCAAATTCAGAAAATCAGTTAAGTTTAAAAAATCAACCGAGTTTGAAGTTAAACGAACCCCGCCACCATGATCATTTAAGCCTCGGACTTTATCTAAGACATTTTGAGCATTGTCATTGGTCCTTGATATGTATTCTGACAATGCAGAAAAATTTAGTTGGGGATTATTCTCAACATAGTTCGGTTGAAATATAAGTTGTGAATCTTTAGCGTTGCCAGATGCAGTATGACAATTAACACAATTACTTATAATAATTTGCTGCGAGATATTGAGGCTAAAAAAATCTGACGCATCTAAATCGGTCTCGGTGTTACCTTCGCCACTCCCAGTCTCTGTTTGGTTGCCATTATTCGCTTCATTTTCTGTTTGGTTATCTGTCTCGCTTTCCGATTCTGATTCCGTCTGTGTGCCTGAATTGGAACTATCTTCAGCACAGTTTGTTACACATTCTTTTTTAACTAAGTTAATAAAGGTAGAAAATTCATTCAATAATTGAGTATTAGGCTCTAAGACAGTGCCTCCACCGTGGTTCTTTTTGCCGGACGCTTTTTCAATCAATATAAAGTCGCCGTTTTCTACCGAGCTGATGAAGTTTTGGAAGACTAATTTGTTACTCACATCCGTTGTAGATTGATTACCTCTAGAGGCTAAAGTTGGTTGAAAAACCAGCCGAGTCGCACTGGCTAAACCATCAGTCACATGACAAGAAATACATAAATTATCGACAACGGGTTTAGCTATCTTTGCTGAATAAAAAGCTAAATTTTGTTCGGGAGTCGTTTGAGCTTGATTTGAATCCGGCAAATTTATATCTGGGTTGCTATCATCAACCACATCAACTATGGGTGCTAACCCTTGAGTTACACCGTCACTCCCCCCGCCTCCACAAGCAATCAGGATAAACGAACAGAATAGTGCAATTCCATTTTTATAAAATGTCACATTGACCTCGGTACAACTAGTAAATAAATGATTATTTAATAATCCAAAGTAATAACTTCAGTTTAGTCATAATCACACTAATAGCCATAAATAAAATGCATCAAACAACAAATTGATAACTAATTCACAGCAAAATAAAAACATTATAGTGGTTAAGAATGCTCGTCATCTGAAATTTCATTTATTTACACTTTACTGACAAATTGCTTTTGCTTTGATAATTTAGAAGCATTGAAAACAATTAGTGACATTTTTTGCACTTTGTAAGTAGACAATCCAGATTTAACTATGGTCACAAGGTTAGAAAATCGCTAGAATACGCGGTTGTTTTTTCTGTTGCTAAACTAGTGGGTATTATCTTAAATGGGCAAAAAGCTTTTTATTAAAACCTGGGGCTGTCAAATGAACGAGTACGACTCGCAAAAGATGGCTGATTTATTAGATTCAACTCATGGTTACACTGTTGCCGACGAAGCTGAAGATGCGGATGTGATTCTATTGAACACCTGCTCTATTCGTGAAAAGGCACAAGAAAAAGTCTTCCACCAACTAGGTCGCTGGAAAGAACTAAAAGATACTAAACCCGATCTAATCATTGGGGTTGGCGGTTGCGTAGCTTCTCAAGAAGGTAAAGCGATTCGTCAACGTGCGCCATTTGTTGATATTGTATTTGGCCCACAAACATTACACAGATTGCCAGAAATGATTGGCCAAATAAAAGAAGGTAACAAAGCGGTTGTTGATGTTAGCTTCCCTGAAATCGAAAAGTTTGACCGTTTACCAGAGCCTAAAGCAGAAGGCCCTAGCGCATTCGTTTCTATTATGGAAGGCTGTTCAAAATACTGCACCTTTTGTGTTGTCCCTTATACACGAGGTGAAGAAGTTTCTCGCCCTGTCGATGATGTCTTATACGAAATAGCTCAATTAGCTGAGCAAGGCGTTCGAGAAGTCAATTTATTAGGTCAGAATGTAAATGCGTTTCGCGGCCCTCACCATGATGGCAGCGACTGCTATTTCTCTGAGTTACTTCGTTTAGTCGCGTCAATAGATGGTATCGATCGTATCCGCTATACGACTTCTCACCCTGTTGAATTTACCGATGACATAATCGAGGCTTATGCTGACATTCCAGAGTTAGTTGATCATCTTCACTTACCAGTTCAATCAGGCTCAGATCGCATCTTAAACTTGATGAAACGTGGCCATACCGCAATCGAATATAAGTCTAAAATCAGAAAACTTAAAAAAATCAGACCTAATTTAAGTATGTCATCTGATTTCATTATCGGTTTCCCTGGTGAAAGCAAAGAAGACTTTGAAGCCACTATGGATTTAATCGCAAGTGTTGGTTACGACATGAGTTTTAGTTTCATATACAGTGCTCGTCCAGGCACTCCTGCGTCTGATTTACCTGACGACGTAGATGAAGAAGAGAAAAAACAGCGATTATATTTATTACAGCAACGAATTAATCAACAAGCCTTACAAATTTCTCGTTCTATGCTCAATACTGAACAAAGAATTTTAGTTGAAGGTCCTTCCAAAAAGAATCCAATGGAGCTTTGCGGTCGTACTGAAAACAACCGGGTAGTAAATTTTGAAGCTCCACACACCACAATAGGTGGTTTTGTTGACGTTAAAATTGTAGACGTTTTCTCTAACTCACTGCGCGGCGAGTTCATCCGAAGTGAGCAAGAGATGGATCTGAGAGTCGAAACGGCTCCAAGCCAAATTTTAGCACGCAACAAACAAGATGAAGTGAACGATACCGGCGCTTCAGTATTCGTTCCAAATTAACTAATAATTATATAATTGGCTTATTAATTTAAATAAGCCAATGACTATCTAGGAAGTAATTTTTGAGTAACCAAACCGATTCATTAGAGATATTTTTAGAACCCGCTGACCAATTTAGGCTCGCCAGTTTATGTGGCCCGTTTGATGATAACTTAAAGTTAATTGAACGCCGATTAGGTGTTGAATTGAGGTATAGAGATAACGAATTCACAATTACAGGTAAGCAGCAAGTTAATTTAGCTGTCGCGGAACTATTAAAAAACCTCTATGTTGAAACTCAAATAGTTAAAGGCAAAGCTCAAGAATTAGATTCAGAAAAAGTTCATTTAGCAATTCAAGAGTTTAAAGTTTTAGAACAGTTTTCCATTGATGAACCTATTGGTAAAGAAGCTTTTATAAAAACTAAGCGCGGTGTAATCAAACCAAGAAACCCAAATCAAAGTCAATACGTAAACAATATATTGGCCAATGATATTGCATTTGGTGTGGGTCCAGCTGGCACAGGTAAAACTTACCTAGCTGTTGCTTGCGCTGTTGACGCGCTTGAAAGACAAGAAGTTCGTCGTATATTACTGACTCGACCAGCGGTTGAAGCAGGCGAAAAACTAGGCTTTTTACCGGGTGACTTAAGTCAAAAAGTAGACCCTTATTTACGCCCGCTATATGACGCTTTATTTGAAATGCTCGGCTTTGAAAAAGTAGAAAGATTAATAGAGCGAAGCGTTATAGAAATTGCACCGCTAGCGTATATGCGAGGCAGAACCTTAAACGATGCCTTTATTATTTTAGATGAAAGCCAAAACACTACGGTAGAACAAATGAAAATGTTCTTAACTCGTATCGGCTTCAACTCAAAAGCGGTTATCACAGGTGATATCACTCAAGTTGATTTACCTAAAGGCCAAAAATCAGGTCTTCGTCACGTGGTAGAAGTATTACAAGATGTTGAAGATATCAGTTTTAATTTTTTCCGCTCGCATGATGTCGTTCGTCACCCTGTTGTTCAACGAGTTGTTGATGCTTATGACAGATGGGATGAAATTCAAGAGCGCCAAAAAATCGCAGATAAAAAAGCTAAATTAGCAGAGCAATTAGAACAAAAATGACCTTCGACATCAGCAAAATACAGCTAGATCTAGATTTACAAATAGCTTGCGAAGGCGAGTTCCCCTCTAATGAAGATTTTATGCTGTGGGCTCAATACGCCCTAGTAGAAAGAGGCGAAGCGCTAACAGAATTAACCATTCGATTAGTTGAGTTAGAAGAAAGCCAAAGCTTAAATCACGAATACAGAAGCAAAGATAAGCCTACCAATGTTCTATCTTTCCCATTTGAAAATCCACCTGGTCTCAGTTTACCTTTAATCGGTGACCTAGTAGTATGTGCGGATGTTGTTCGACAAGAAGCAAAAGAACAAAATAAGTCTGAACAAGCGCATTGGGCACACATGATAGTCCACGGCTGTCTTCATCTGCTTGGCTATGACCATATTGAAGATGACGAAGCTGAAATCATGGAAAGCATGGAAAAACGAATTTTAGCTCAAATAGGATTTGACGATCCTTATCAAGTAACACAAACTATCAATAGTTAATTAGGAAGAGATAAAAAAGAAATGAGCGAAGATAATCCTCACTCTAGTAACGGTTCTTCAAATAAATCATGGCTAGACAAAATTGGTCAAATGATAAACGGAGAACCGAGAAGTAAAGAAGATTTACAAGAAATATTTCACGATGCGGTTGAAAGTCAACTAATCGATATAGACACTAAGGATATGATTGAAGGTGTTTTAGATATTTCTGAAATGCGGGTTCGTGATATTATGATCCCAAGATCACAAATGGTAACGATTGAAAAATCACAACCAGTCTCTGAATTTTTACCTTTGATGATAAAGTCAGCTCACAGTCGTTTTCCTGTTATCTGTGAAGACAAAGATCACATCGAAGGCATTCTCCTAGCTAAAGATTTATTAGCCTACGTTTACGAGCATGGATTTGAAAATGTAGACGTAACCGCTATTTTACGCCAAGCTGAAGTCATACCTGAAAGTAAAAGATTAGACATATTACTCAAAGACTTCCGTAACGAAAGATACCATATGGCGATAGTGGTAGATGAATTTGGCTGTGTTTCAGGTTTAGTGACAATTGAAGATATTCTCGAACTTATTGTTGGAGATATTGAAGATGAACATTCAACCGTTGAGCCAGAATCAATTAGACGAATTACCAATACAGTGTATGCAATCAATGCCTTAACTGAGATTGAAGAATTTAATGAGTTTTTCAATAGTGAATTAGAAACCGAAGATGTTGATACTGTCGGCGGTTTAGTTGTCCAACAATTTGGACACTTCCCAGAAAAAGGCGAGACGATAGAAATTGGTAACTTTCAATTTAAAATCGTGAGCTGTGATGGCCGCCGAGTAAATCAGCTACAACTTATCCTACCAAAAGAAGAAAAGGAAACCTCTAACTGATGAAGTTATCTGCGACTTGGTTGAGCTTGCTACTTTTTTTAGCTGGTTTAACCAGCTCGCTTGCATTTGCTCCATTTAACCATTTTTGGTTGGTTTTTCTGCTTTTCCCTGCATTATTTTACACCTGCTTTAACACGAACCTTAAACAAGCGGCTAAATACGCTTTTAGTTTTTCTTTAGGTTGGTTTTTATCTGGGATAGGCTGGGTATTTGTCAGTTTAGACAACTTCGGTGGCATGCCTTTTATCGTATCTGCAGCGATGATTTTAGCGTTAGCGGCCTATTTAGCCATTTACTTTACAGCGGCAATTAGCTTAAGCCATTATTTACAAAAATTTAGCCAATATGCAATTTACACTCTTCCGGCGTTTTGGTGCTTATTTGAGTGGCTAAGAAGCCTTGTTTTAACTGGCTTTCCTTGGCTGTCGATTGGTTATTCTCAATTAAATTCACCTTTATCAGTAATGGTACCTTATGTAGGTGAAATTGGCTTAACCTTCAGTATTATTTTAATTTCAGTGATCTCGGCTAAGCATTACAGCAAGCTACAGATTATTTTACCTATGTTAGTGAGTATTGTACTTATTAGCGCACTTTTACCAAATCAAACAGCCACAACATCAGATAAAAATTCAGTTAAACTGACACTAGTTCAAGGCAATATTTTACAAGAGAATCGCTGGGATCCAGAATTCCTCTGGCCTGTAATGGAAGCATATCAAGACTTAAGCCGGCCTTATTACGGTGACAGCGATATTATTATTTGGCCAGAAGCTGCGATTCCCGCGGTGGAACCAATTGCACAAGATTATTTACTCAATTTAGATAAAGCCACTGGATACAATAATACCGCCTTGATCACAGGTATTATTAATTACCAACAATACTCTAATGAGTTTTTTAATAGCCTCATAGTACTAGGTAATCAAAATTATCGTTCGGGTAAAGGCCATTATCAGTATGGTCACGATAATAGGTATAATAAACACCATTTACTCCCCATAGGCGAATTTATTCCATTTGAGCAATGGCTAAGAGGGATATCCCCATTATTTGATTTACCTTTCTCGTCTTTCAACCGCGGTGAGTATATTCAAGCAGATCTCAAAGCCAATGGTTTTAATGTGATGGCGGCTATTTGCTACGAAATCGTCTTCCCACAACAAATTAAAGCGAACTTAAAACCAGATACAGACTTTATCTTAACGGTCAGCAATGATGCTTGGTTTGGCGAATCGCATGGGCCCCATCAACATTTAGAAATCGCACAAATGCGTGCATTAGAGTTTGGTATTCCAGTGGTTCGTGTCACCAATACGGGCATTACAGCTATCATTGATGAGCTGGGCCAAATACAAGCTCAATCACCGCAATTTGAAGAACATATTCTGCAGCACAGACTCACGCTTAATCGAGTTGATACCTTATATCTAAAATTAGGCAACTTACCCATAATTATTATAAGTGCCTTAATGCTACTCGCTATTTTTATCCATGCGATTAGAGAAAAACACATGTTAAAAATCACCACAGAACGACTAAAGGTTGATAATGGAAATATTTAATTGGGGACTCATAGGTCCAGGTAGAATCGCACATCAATTTGCAAAAGCGCTTAATGCTGATTTTGTCGGTAGATTATATGCAGTGGCTTCAAATAACGCCCAGCGCAGCAAAGACTTTTCACAACAATACCAAGCGCAAGTCAGCTACCATAATTATGCAGATTTACTAGCAGATCCAAAAGTAGATGCTGTCTATATTGCTACGCCACACAATTTTCACTATGAACAAATTAAACAATGTTTAATGGCAAATAAAGCCGTACTCTGTGAAAAACCACTAACCGTAAACTACGAGCAGGCAAAAGAGCTAACTGAACTAGCCAAAAATCGAAATTTATTCCTGATGGAAGCAATGTGGTCACTTTACTTACCTATCTATCAAACGGTAAATAACTGGATTAAGTCTGGTGCGATTGGTGAAGTGAAATTAATCCACTCAACTTTTGGTTTTGCTGTTCCGAGAAACGAGTCTGATCGCTTACTCAATCCAGATTTAGCTGGCGGGGTTTTATTAGATATGGGTATTTATTGTGTTGCTACCGCACAGTGGTTTAGCGCTAGCTACCCAAGTAAAATCCAAGCTTCAGGATTAATCGGCTCAACTGGTGTAGACGAGTTAACCATGGTTAATCTCACTTATCCGGATAATAAATTTGCGCAATTTAGCTGTAATTTTTTAACCCAAACGGATAATTCGCTATACATAAATGGCACTAAAGGCAGAATTAAAATTGATGATATGTTTTGGGCCGGAACAACTGCTAGCTTGATAGTTGACGATACGACAACCCGAGTCACTAAACCTCATGCAGAAACTGGCTTCGAATATGAAATAGCAGAAGCAGAAAGCTGCATTAAGCAAAAGAAATTAGAAAGCTCAATCGTCAGTCATAAGGAAACGTTACAGAATATGAAGATAATGGAAACCGTTCTGCAGCAACTGAAACCTTAATCAAAAGACCTGCCTAACGATTTTTTGTTGCTAGGCTTTTCACTAACTTGACTAATGTAGCGAGCCGCTCATTCGAAAGCTGCCGATAGTCGAAATAAGGCGAGACAATACAATTAAACTGAGTATTGATAGCAAACTGCGGGCTCAACCAGTTTAATTCAAATGGCAGGTTTAACATTGCCGCGTAAGTCCGGCCACTGATAATATGAATGCGATTGCTCTCTTGTTCAAAGTTAGGCTTGGAGAACAATAAAGCAGCTTCGGATCTACATCCCAGCATTTCTGCATCACGCAAATTCTGCCAAGATTCAAACCCCTTAGCATCTAAAGCAAAAGCTAATTTAGCATAACAGTTAAAGAGTTTTCGCCAATTATTACTTGAGTTTTGAATGATATGGCTAAACTCAGCATGGCTGAGAGGGTTAACACCTGGAGTAAGCTGGTAAACCTCGACTGGCGGTTTGTTTTCAAAATAAACCGCTAACTGATAGTTTGCACTTCCCCACCCCAAATCAGCATTTAAAACAGACATGGGCTAAAGAAATCCATTTTCTGTTTATTTATCGGATGATGGAAGCTGAGTTGCTGAGCATGCAGGTGCAGTCGATTTGTCATAGATAAAGCTTCGCCTTGAGAATATAACCTATCACCAATAATTGAGTGGCCGATAGATTTCATGTGAACTCTAAGCTGATGTGATCGACCTGTAATTGGGTGTAATTCGACGCGAGTGGTTTTTTCTTTCCGCTCTAGCACCTTCCAGTACGTCGTGGAGGCTTTACCTCGGTTAAATTCAACCATTTGTTTTGGCCGATTTGGCCAGTCACAAATTAATGGTAACTCGACATATCCCTGATCTGCATCTGGATGACCAAAAATTTCAGCAATATAAAGCTTTTCTGTTTTACGATCTTGAAATTGTCTAGCCAAGCCAGAAAGCGCCGGTTTATGTAATGCCCAAACTAAAATGCCAGATGTTGCCATATCTAATCTATGTGCCACACCTACCTCAGGCCAAACTCTTTGCGCTCTTGCTTCTAAACTGTCTTGATGCTCAGGCTTTTTTCCACGTACAGACAGCAAACCACTTGGCTTATCAAAAACGACTATATCCTTGTCATGGTAAAGTATGGGTAATAAAGGTGATTGAGGCGGGTTATAAATAAAATCCATCAAGCTTATTTTTAAACGGGCAATAATGCCCGCATGTTAGAGTGATTAGAAGCAATTCACAAGCTTAAAAAATGAGTAATTGTTTATTCGGCATGTTTACTTTTATCTAATGTATGTATCAATTAATGGCTAAATCGCTTAACGCTCTCTAACATAGCTTTATTCGTTTGCGATAATTTCACCACTAGCTGGTTCAAGCCTGACACTAACTCACTCACATCTTTGCTTTTAGCAGCCACATCAACCGAACGACCGGCAATTTCGATTGAGGTGGTACTTTGCTCTTCAACAGCTGCGGCCACTGATGTATTTTGACTGTGAATTTGATCTAATTGATTTGCTAAGTTTTCAATAATCTCTGCTTGCTTAACCGCACTTTCTTGACTTTGCTGGCTGTATTCAAATGACTTCCGCATTAAATCAGCCATTTCACTAGAGTCTTGCTTAATCGCATCAAGTACTTTCGAGATTTCACTGGTCGCATCTTTACTTCTGGAGGCCAAACTTCTCACTTCATCCGCAACAACCGCAAAGCCCCTGCCCTGTTCGCCAGCTCGAGCAGCTTCTATCGCAGCATTTAAAGCAAGTAAATTAGTCTGATCGGCAAGTGCATTAATACTGTCTAAAATAGAAGTAATAGCGTCATTATTATGATTTACCGTATCTACGGCCGCTATTGTCTGAGTACCAATTTCTAATTGCTGAGCCGAATTCATTCGATTTTGTTCTAACACTTGACGTACTACTTTTGTTTGCTCAACTAACTGGGTGACGCCATCTAGGGTTTCAGTTGCAGAAGATGCAATATTCTCAGTTGTCGCAGTCATTTCCTCATTACTTGTTGCTATATCATGCATAAAGTTTTCGATTTGATTGATTTCTGTCACCACAAGATCAGAGAGTTTATTTAGTTCCTCTACGGCTAATGAATTTACATCTGTGCTCTGACTTAATTTCGCAACAAGCGTTTTTAAACTCACAACCATAGCATCGATACTATTTGAAATTTGGCCAAACTCATCTGTTGAAGGATCATTTAAAGTATTCGATAAATCGCCTGTTTTAGTAATTCCAGCTAAAAATTGGCGTATTGTTTCGATCTTAGAGTTAAGTTTAGAAGTTAAAGAATAAGCAATCACAAAAATAGCAAGCATAACCAAGAGCACAATAATAATCTCTAAGTAGAGCATAAAATTAGCGTTGTCATGGCTTTCTTCAGCCATTTTCTGAGCTTTCGATTGAGTTTGTTCCATTTGCTTTTTAACTTGGCTAATCACATCTGTTAAAGCTGAAAACCAAGCACTCGCACTAGGAAAACGTCTGAATTCAATAGTAGAAATGTCTTGGTTAATCATTTGCTCGGCGTAACTCAAATAAGTGGTGTAATTAGAATTACTGATTAACTTTTTAAGTGGTGCTTGTTCATCTTTAGGTACAATATTTAGTAGTAAATCCTCAAACTGTCTCAACTCTGTTAGATAAGTTTTAAGTTCCACTTTTCCTGATATGGTTAAATTCTGCTGAGCAAGTATGCCATTAACTTTACCCCGAATTTGACCTAACTTTTCTTTTATCCAAGCTAGGTATAAACTTTCTTTTACCAAAAATTTTATTCGTGATTCGTTAATATCAACCAGCCATATACTTGCCGAATGTATAGTGAATCCATTTAATTTAGAATAAAATTCAAATGATTGAACGCCATTACGAGCATCAACTTGTTCCCTCACCAAATTTTTTTGCTTAAGTAAACGAAGAATATTTTTGTGTGCTTGATTAACCTGCTCTTCTGGGAGTTTTCGACTCAAATTTATCAAATTAGATTCGGCGGCATTAGCTTTTTCTCTCTGTGCTAATAACTTATTTTTTAAGCCATTGTCACCCGATCCTATGTATCCAGCAGACAGTCCGCGCTCTACCGCAAAGTTGTGTGCAAGCCCGTCTAGTGTATAAACCCATTGGACAGCTTTAATATCGGATTTGGCATTACTTACCTCTTCAGCAAGTAAAGATATATGCATAATTGCAAATATGGATAGGGGCAATAAAGCAAGTAAAACTAGAAACTGTAACGCGGTTTTAAATTTGAGGTTTTTAAACATAATTCCATTACCAATAAAAATCCATAACTGTAATTTAGCACAAAGAAATTGTTAGCTTTATTACAAATGTAGCTTTGAATATTAAATTTGCTAGCAATAACAGCTAAAAATTCAACTGTTATTGCTATAATTTGTGTTAACTCAAAATAAGCGCTTGCTTGCTAATCGCTAAGTGGACAGTAATCGCTAAAGATGCATAGGTAAGTAAACTAAAAATAATTCTTTGAGGTATATTTTTTGCTATTTTGAAGGTTAAGATCCCAAAAGCTATATAGCTAATAACGCTAAATAGTTTTTCAGTTAACCAAGGTAACTCAAATGGATATTGAGACGTTGTCAACATTAAGGCAAAAGCCGTTAATAAAAGAAATGTATCTACCACATGAGGTAGTATTTTAACTAACTTAGCTTGTAATAAGTTAGAGCCTTTAAAATGCCAAAATAATCGTAAACTAAAAAACAAAACACTCAATCCAACAAATAGCATGTGTGAATGTTTTAATGCTAAATACCCCATAAACTTCCTTAATTAATTAAATTTTAACGAGGGTAAAGGATTGAAATAAAATCAGCAAACGATTTCTAGTCAGCACTAAGGGTTTTGGTGTATATGCACTTACTTAGCTAAATAAGCATCAACTAAAGCAGTTAATTTTTCATCTAAATGCAATTCAAATTCACCCAGTTCTTTATCGAAAAGCTTCAAGTATTTATCTGCTTTATCACGAGATAATACTTTGTCGGCAATAAAATATTCGATTTCAGGCAAACTTTTATCAAATCGAGGAATAATTTGCCAAATAACAAATTCAGCATCGACTACCTTCATGACTTTATTTGCTTGCAGGCAAAAATCTTCAACAAAGTCGGCACCATCTGGGCCAAGGCAACCCGGCTCTAAGCGGAACTGCACAATCAATTTTTTATCCTTGGGGAGTACAAACGCCTCGGTCATCGAATAAACCCAATAAAGTGAATTTATTAAGTTTTAGCCTGTATTTAACTAAAAAGCTAGTTTCCTGTTATCAAAGCTTATATTTTTGCTTTATTTGGGCTAAATCCGCTCGCATCGACTTTAATTTCGAACAAACCACCAGCCACCTCTTGCAGTGGCTCATTTTCGTCGATTAATGAAGAGGTTGTCACGAATAAACGATTATTATGTTTTCCAGCAAAGGTTGGACATGTCACTCTAGCAACGGGTAAAGGAATAAACTGAATAACTTTTCCTTCGGGTGAGTATTGAGAGATCCCCCATCCCATCCAATGTGCAACCCACAAGTTCCCATCTTGATCGACAGTTAAACCATCAGGGTAACCTTGTTGTTCATTAAACATAATTAGGATCTGCTTATTGCTCAATTGCCCACGAGTTGATAATTGGTAGCGGTAAATGGTTTTTCGTTCAGTGTCACATTGATATAGATAGTGGCCACAAGGTGAAAATGCCGGACCATTTGGGATAAAGAAGTCATCGTCATGAACTTTTATTTTAGCATTAGAAAAGCTGTATATTTGGCCTAACTTTTCACCGCCTAGCGTAGACATACAGCCAAACCAAACACGCCCCTGGTTATCGACCTTAGCGTCATTTAAACGTATATTTGGCTCTGAAAAAGGTAACTTGCTTACTTGCTTGATTGGGTTAAAGCTTTGATCTAATAGCCAGATGCCATCCGCTCGTCCAGCTAAAATATTGTCATTCTCAGTTATTTGAAGCCAACAAGTTTGACTGGTTGTAGCGTATTGGCTGACTTTTTGTGTATTGAGCTGATATTGAAATATAGATAGTCCTAAAATATCGACAAACAAGATAGAGTTAAGATGCTCAACCCAAATTGCCCCTTCGCCTAATTTAGCTTTAACATCGGCAGCTAAAACAACGTCACAACTCACACTAAACCACCGTCAACCACTAATGTTTGAGCCGAAATCATAGCACTGTCGTCTGCAGCCAAAAACATCACCATATTAGCAATATCCTGTTCTACTAAGTCATTTTTAAGACATTGTGTCTGCTTAAGCCAAGCTTGAGTCGGTTCATCAATCCAGTGCGATAACTGTTTCTCTGTCATCACCCAACCAGGTACTAAAGTATTAACTCTAATCCCATACTGGCCAAAGTCACGCGCCAAGTCTCTGGTTAGCCCAATTAATGCAGCTTTACTGGCAGAATAGGCCGACATACCGCCTTGCCTTAACATCCAGCAAACAGAACCAAAATTAATAATGCAACCGGATTGATTTTGTTTCATTTGAGGTAAAACTGCTTGGGCGGCAAAAAATGAAGGCCTTAAGTTAATTGCTAGACTGTTATCCCAGCTTGATTGAGTCACGTTTTCCAAACACTCTCGATCATCATCGCCAGCATTATTAACTAATACCGAGATATTGCCAAAATGTTGATTAGCTTTTTCAATTGCAAGTTTAAGCGCTTCGACATCTCTGATGTCATTTTGGATAAACAAAGGTTGGTTCGCGAACTCTCGGGTTACATTTTCAACTAGCTTTTCACTTTCTGCGACTTTAACATCAACAAAAGCAACTTTTGCACCTTGACGACAGAGTTCAGAAACAATACATGCACCAATACCAGTGCCCCCACCAGTCACAAATACGACTCTGTCTTTTAAACTAGGGTAAATAGCTAAATTAGTAGCCTTCATAAGCTGGTTATTCTCTGTCAACAAACGGAATTAATATCGAGATCATAGCGATCTATTCATCATAAAGACAAGCATCAATTTGGCTGAGAAGCAAATAAAATAAGATTACCTTCCAGATATCAGATAAATATGATGCATGATTAATCAAAAAAAGATACAGTGCGGCTAGTTTAAAAATTGAGTATGGCACTAGATATTATGTTTCAATTTGAAGGTAACTTAAATCTTTCACAACGCATGACACACGAGCTAGGTAAAGCAATAGTTAGGGGTGAATATAAGCAATCAGGCGGTTTACCTACTGAAGCTGAACTTTGTGATAAATTTGGGATCAGCCGAAGTGCAATGCGAGAAGCCGTAAAAATGCTATCAGCTAAAGGCTTAATCATTTCTCGTCCAAGACAAGGTATTAGGATATTACCAGAAGACAATTGGAATATATTTGATGCAGATGTCTTAAAATGGATTTTAGATAGCAACCCTTCATTACTATTATTGAAAGAGTTTTTGCAAATGCGCATGGCAATCGAGCCAGAAGCTGCTGCTTTAGCGGCTCAGTATGCAACAACTGAAGATATTGAAAATATCAAAAAAGCTATCATCCGAATGCAAGCTGCACATAATGGCCAGGACGATCCATTACAATCAGATATTGCCTTTCATATCAGCATCTTATATGCCAGTTCCAATCGATTCTTTATACAATTTAGAGAGTTTGTTCAAACAGCGCTAAATGTAAGTATTCGATATACTAACCAGCTAAAAGGCATTACTGTCGGTGATATACAAGATCACTCAAGAGTGCTTGAAGCCATAGAACAAAAACAACCTGAAGCGGCGAGAGCTGCGGCTAAGCACTTAATTGAAGAAGCCCAAGAGCTGATTGACACGGCTCTTAATAAATAATATTGAAAATAAACACTGTGAATGGTGGTGTATAAGCACAAAACAGCTTATACACTAGCTAATTTGCTTCAAATCATCTGATAGTCCATTTAATCTAAGCGCAATATGTTCAATTTGTTGAATGCTGACATTAAATGCTTTGTTCGTAGCTTCCATAGTGCCAGTGCCTGTTTTGATCACTTGTGAACTCGCATTAATAGCGGCTTGAATCTCAGTCACAGCTTGCTCACTTCGTTCTGCTAATTCTCGAACTTCATGTGCAACTACGCCAAAACCTCGGCCACTCTCACCAGCTTTAGCAGCTTCGATTGCTGCGTTAATAGATAGTAGTTTAGACTGGCTTGCTAAGCCTTTTATCAGAACTATGGTATCTTCTATTTTGTCATTTCCGGTATTTATTTCCGCTATAATATCTGTCATTTTATCAACGACGCCTGAACATTCACTTGCACTCACCCTAACTTGCTCTGTATCTGACTGAATCGAATAAACGCGATCAATTTTTTGTTTAATTAAATCCGAGCTTTCTTCCACTCTGTTTCTATTAGTTACCGTTTCAGTTACATTTCTTGTGACTCCAATAATGCCTAAGGTTTGCATAGAATCACTATCATTCCATTGAACTTTGGTCGTAGAAAACCAAGTATCTGCCGCCTGTTCTTCTGCATCTTGGATCGGCTTACCTGTTTGAATAACAACTTGTTCGTCTCGCCAAATTTTTTGGCAAAAATCAGCTGGCATAAACTTGTCATCGCTATACCCGATTTTTAAATCGGGTATAGCGTGCTGAAAAGACTGATTAGCAAAAATATAATTATGCGCTTTGTCTTTTACATAAATCCAATCCGGAATTAAATCGAGAACAGTTCGATATAACACAGCTTTAGCTTTAGTTTCATTTAGCTCTTGAGTTAAGTTAGAAATATTTTCGCTAACTCTGACTAATTCAGCTTCAAGGGGATTCTCTTTCACAGATTCACTTTTAGTTAGCTGAATTTCTGGAGTTAGAATAGAGGGGCAAAAAAGTATAAAAATAGATGATAAAACCAAGCAAGAAATGCCAACCCAGCTAGTAAAAATGTAGCTAACAGCACCCGCTATTAACATGAGAGTAAAAGCAATGTAACTCAACTTTTTAGCTACCATTAATGGTGACTCTTCGTTCATAGATTAAACTCATCTGGTTATATTAATATTAGTTAATGGCGCATCCTTATATCGGCAACATTTGTTTTATTAGCTAAATTCAAGGTCCATTTTTTAAGCAATCGAAAAGATCTTCTACCCAATGTTGTTAGGAGTAAAATACCTTACTTCTACAAAAGAACCACAAAATTAACATTTTTTAACATTTAGACAAATTCGGCTTTGCTACCTGGCGGTTAAAATTAAGAAAAAGTAGCAGTATAAAAAAGCCCGATAAACTCATTTATCGGGCTTGATATAATCTAAAAGAGATTTGTATTAGCTAAATTCTGATCCAATGTTCAGGCTAAATACCTTGCGATAAGGCGTAATAAGCTGCATTTTGACGCAACTCATTTTTGAATTGGCGAATACGAGTTTCTTCGTCAATAACCGTTAACTCTACACCCGCCATTTCCGCATAATCAGCAATATTATCTGTGGTTACAGCTTGGCTATATGCAGTGTGGTGAGCACCACCAGCATGGATCCATGCTGCAGCTGCAATAGATAAGTTAGGTTTAGGCTCCCATAATGCGGAAGCAACTGGTAATTTAGGTGTATCCGCAGGTGGTGTAACAGCTTCTACTTCATTCACAATAATACGGAAGCGATTACCCATATCAATTGGTGATACGTTAATAGCCGGACCCGCTTTACCAGAGAATAACAAACGAGCAACGTCGCAGCGCATGCCGATGGTGTGTAAGTGAACATCTAACACTGGTTTTTCTGCAGCAATTGACGGACAAACTTCTAACATATGCGCACCTAAAACTTGGTCTTTAGCGCCAAAGTTATAAGTGTAATCTTCCATAAATGAAGTACCGCCTTCACGACCAGCAGCCATCACTTTCATGATACGGACCATAGCAGAAGTTTTCCAGTCACCCTCACCGCCGTAACCATAACCTTTGCTCATTAATCTTTGAGTCGCTAAACCTGGTAAACCAGTTAAGCCAGCTAAGTTTTCAAAACAGTTAGTGAAAGCACCAAAACCGCCCTCAACTAGGAATTTTTCCATACCTAATTCAAGACGCGCTTCGTTTTGAAGCATTTTAAGCTTGTATTCGTCTTTTAAAGTTTCAGTCGAAATCACATAATCATTGTTATATAAATCGATTTGTGCGTTTACATCTGCATCTGAAACAGAGTTAACCACTTCAGATAATTCACCTAAACCATAAGCGTGAACTTCGTAACCAAATTGGATTTGCGCTGCAACTTTATCACCTTCAGTTACCGCTACTTGGCGCATATTGTCGCCAAAACGTGCTACTTTTAAGTTTTGGCTTTCATTCCACCCCGCTGCGGCACGACACCAGTCATCAATTTGAGTTTGAACGTCTTGGTTTGCCCAGTGACCAACAACTACTTTACGCTCTTTACGCATACGTGTACCAATAAAACCAAACTCACGACAACCATGCGCACTTTGATGAGTGTTCATGTAGTTCATGTCTATGTCTGCCCATGGTAATTCGGCATTGAATTGTGTGTGTAAGTGCATGAATGGCTTTTTCAATTCATTTAAACCAGCAATCCACATTTTGGCAGGTGAGAATGTATGCATCCATAGTACAACACCAACACAATTTGGTTCTACGTTTGCAGCTTGACATACAGCATGGATCTCTTCAGGAGATTTAACTGTAGGTTTGCAAACTACATTCATACCAACTTCTGCAGATGCATTAAAACCAGCAACAATTTGCTCGCTATCTTTGGCTACTTGCTCTAGTACTTTTGGACCATATAAGTGCTGTGAACCTGTGATAAACCAAACTTCTTTTTGACCAAATACGCTCATAATTTTATCTCTCAAAATTTATAAAAATGGATAAAATCTTTATTCAAGATTTAATTATTTTTGACCATAGTAAGCGTCTTTACCGTGCTTACGTAGGTAATGCTTATCAACTAAACCTTGCTTCAATGCTGCGATTTCTGGCGTTAGGGTTTTAGTTAAGTATGCCATTCTTGCAATCTCTTCTAGCAACACTGCATGGTAAACTGATTTAGCCGCGTCTTTACCCCAAGTAAATGGGGCATGTCCTGCAACAATTACCATAGGTGATTCATTTGGTGATCTGTCACCGAAGCACTCAACAATTTGAGCGCCCGTTTCTTCTTCATAATCACCTTTAATACGCTCATCTGACATCACAGCTGCACATGGAATTTCACCATATACATAATCAGCTTGTGTTGTACCTAAACAAGGAATTGCTATTTGAGCTTGTGCCCATGCTGTTGCATAAGTTGAATGTGTATGAGTTACGCCACCAATGTCAGACCATTCACGGTATAAATAAGTATGCGTTTTCGTGTCTGAAGAAGGGTTTAAACTGCCTTCTACTATGTTGTTTTCTAAATCAACAATTACGATATCGTCAACTTTCAAATCCTCGTACGGCACACCGCTTGGCTTAATAGCAACTACGCTTTTGGCGCGGTCAATTTGAGAAACATTGCCAAAGGTATATGTCACTAGCTTTCGTTTATCTAGCTCCATGTTAGCTTCATAAACTTCGCGTTTTAGTTCTGTATAGCTCATTATTTTTTAGCTCCGTCAACATAAGCGCCTAAGGCTTTATAATTTTCATAAAGTGCATCAAACTTAGCGACGTTGTCTGCATTCGGCTGATACGTCTTACATACTGGAGATGCCATGACTTCTTGAGCACTTGCAACATCTGGGTAAACACCGGCGGCAACAGAAGCAAAAATAGCAGCACCTAAAGCACAGCTTTGCTCGCTTTCCAACACATCAATCGGGCTATTCCATACATCTGCACAAGTTTGCATAACAAAGTCTGATTTCTTAGAAATACCACCTATAGTTACAACAGATTCAATGCGAACGCCTTCTTGTTTAAATCGCTCAATAATTGCACGAGACCCAAACGCAGTTGCTTCAACTAAGGCACGATAAATATGCGGCGCTTGGCTACCCATTTTCAAACCAGTAATCGCCATAGCAACTGTTTGATCTGCATCTGGTGTACGTCGACCATTCACCCAATCTAAAGCAGTAAGCCCAGATTCACCGACTGGAATTTTTGCCGCTTCTTCACCTAATTTAAATAAGGTTTGATCTTCTATTTCTTCAGCTAATTTAGCTTTTGTCACATCATCTAATAACTCTGATGCTGCGATATTTTGTAACGGCCAATTAATTAAGCGGCGGAACCAAGCATAAAGATCACCAAAAGCAGATTGACCAGCCTCTAAACCTATGTAGCCAGGCAAAACAGAGCCATCAACTTGACCACAAATGCCTTTGATACACTTGTCACCAATTTCGTCGTAGGTTGCAACTGTAATATCACAGGTAGATGTGCCCATTACTTTAGTTAATACGCCTGGTTTTACATTTGCGCCAACCGCGCCCATGTGGCAGTCAAACGCACTAAAAGTCACAACGATTCCTTCTGGTAGTGCTAATTTTTCAGCCCATTCAGCTGTTAATTGGCCACAGATTTGATCAGAAGCAAAAGTTTCAGCTGGTAATTTATCGCGAAGACCATCTAATAGAGGATCGATACCAGCGAAGAAATCATTAGGTGGATAACCGCCCCAGCTTTCATGCCACATCACTTTATGGCCTGCAGCACAGCGACTAGCACGGAATTTTTCTGGATGAGTCGTACCTGTTAATAAAGCCGACATCCAATCACAATGTTCCACCCAAGCATAAGCAGCTTCTGCAACAGCCTTATCTTGACGTGAAACATGTAAAACTTTTGCCCAGAACCACTCTGAAGAATAAATACCACCTTCATACTTAAGGTAATTTTCCGGCGCCTTATTAGCAGCTTCGGTAATTTGTTGCGCTTCTAAGATTGCAGTGTGATCTTTCCATAACACAAACATTGCATTTGGGTTTTCTGAGAATTCAGGCTTAAGAGCTAACGCTGTCCCCTCTGCATCCACAGCAATAGGGGTAGAGCCCGTGGTGTCAAAACTCACACCAACAACATCATTTGCTGCGCCTTCCGGTGCTAAGTTCCATAAACCACTGATGACTTCAATTAGGCTTTCTACATAATCTAATGGGTGCTGTCTAAACTGGTCTTTTGCTGGTTCACAAAACAAACCTTGCTTCCATCTTGGGTAATAAACAACATTAGTTGCAACTTCTTTACCCGTCTGAGTATCCACTAGCAAAGCTCGACAAGAGTCTGAGCCGTAATCTAAGCCTAAAGCATACGATGCCATATTCTCACCATAAATATTATTTGTCATAAGATAATTTAAATAATACATAAAACCATTTCACATGGAAAGTGATTTTTATCTCATTTATAATACAAATAAAATGTAGTTATGTAAGCAACTGATTTTAAATAGATATTTTTATTGTTAGTCGGAGAGGTTGAAACTATCTAAGCTTAATTCAGGATATAAAATTAACTGTTCAGGATTAAGCTATTGATATTATTAACTTTTAATAATTTAGAGGTATTTTTGCCTAGAGCAATAGCGGATGAGCAAGCGGTCAACAATAGAAATATAAAAGAGGTTTTGCCTTAATAACCGATTTAATTGTGTGGAATTAGAATAGAGTCTTTAGAGCATGTAAAAGAGAGTAGGTATTGATTAGGGCAAATCAATACCTATCTGTTTTTGGAGAGTTTTACGCAGGAGATGCCGCTAAAAATTTCAATGGCGCTTGTTTAGCTTCATCAAATTCGACTAAAGTCCAGCTATCTGGGTTATCCATTATCGCTCTCAATAAAATATTATTGACTGCATGACCAGTTTTAAAACTTCTGAATTCACCTAAAATAGGTAGCCCAGCCATGTATAGATCACCAATAGCATCCAAAATTTTATGCATCAAGAATTCATCGTCATATCTAAGGCCATTCGCATTTAGCACCTGAAACTCATCTAATACAACAGCATTATCAAAGTTAGCGCCTAAAGCTAAATTATTTGCTCTTAAATATTCAAAGTCTTTCATAAAGCCAAAAGTTCTGGCTCGTGAAACTTCATCAATAAAAGTTTGGCTCGAAAACTCCATCTCTACATGTTGTTTAGTCGCTGCTATCGCCGGATGAGGGAATTCAACCGAAAAATCGAGTTTAAAGCCGTCGTATGGCAAGACTTCAGCCCACTTATCTTCAACTTCAACTCGAATTGGTTTATCGATGCGGATAAACTTTTTCGGTGCGTTTAATTCTTCTATTCCAGCCTCTTCTATCAACATGATAAAAGGGCTTGCACTACCATCAACTATAGGTACTTCGTTAGCATCAATTTCCAGAATCACATTGTCTATGCCTAAGCCCGCTAAGGCTGACATTAAATGTTCAACTGTTGATATTGCAACCCCGTCTTCATTTGTCATACAGGTACACATACGTGTATCTGTCACCTTTTCCGGTGCAATTGGCATATCAACCACAGGTGAGAGATCAACGCGTCTGAATACTATCCCTGTATTAGCAGGTGCAGGTCGCATTGTTAATCTAACTTTTTCACCTCGGTGAAGGCCAACACCTATGGTGCTAACACTTTGTTTTAAGGTACGTTGCTTTACCATTTAATCTAACTATCTCCTATGCTTATATGTATGCAAACTATAAACAGTTCTAACCAACTCTAGGTTAGGTTCACTTTATACGCATTTTATCACGCAAAAGTTCATTTCTCGATCGACTTTTAAGTCAAAGCTTGATTTTGCAACCAAGTTCGCATCAATTAGCTTAATCTGCTTGTTTACGTAAAAATGCTGGGATATCTAAATAATCCAAGTTTGTCGCAGCAGACGAGTCATCGATAGATACAGGTGCTGGTGCAGCTGTTCTTTCTTCCATTTCATATGCAGCAGAAGAATTTGCTTGTACTGAAGCATCAACAGAACTGAATCGGCTTGCGCTTCTCTCGTTTAAGCTAACTTTAGCCGTTGGGACTAAAGAGATATCAGGACGTGTATCACCAATACCAGTCGCAACAACTGTTACTCTTAATTCGTTTGACATTTCATGATCGATAACCGCACCAACAACAACTGTTGCATTTTCAGATGCAAATGCTTTAACTGCGTTACCGACAGTTTCAAACTCGTCAATGCTAATATCCATGCCTGCTGTAATATTAACTAAAATACCACGAGCGCCCGCTAGGTCGACATCTTCCAATAATGGGCTAGAAATCGCAGCTTCAGCCGCTTCTTCAGCACGATCTTCGCCAGAAGCAACGCCTGTTCCCATCATAGCTGTGCCCATTTCAGACATCACAGTTCTAACATCCGCGAAATCGACATTAATTAAACCAGGACGAGTAATTAATTCAGCAATACCTTGAACTGCACCTTGAAGAACATTATTTGCCGCTTTAAATGCGTCTAATAAAGTGGTGCCTTTTCCTAATACTTTAAGTAGCTTGTCATTTGGAATTGTAATTAATGAATCAACATTTTTTGCTAATAAATCAATACCTTGCTCCGCGTATGACATACGCTTTTTACCTTCGAATGGGAAAGGTTTAGTCACAACTGCAACCGTTAAGATCCCTAATTCTCTGGCAATTTGTGCTACTACAGGTGCCGCCCCAGTACCTGTACCACCACCCATACCAGCTGCAATAAAGACCATATCCGCGCCTTTGATTGCTTCAATAATCACTTCACGATCTTCTTCTGCAGCAAGTCGACCTATTTCTGGGTTCGCCCCAGCACCTAAACCTTTAGTAACGTCACGGCCTAATTGAATTGTTGTATTAGCCGCTGAATTACGTAATGCTTGCGCATCTGTATTGGCAGTTAAAAAATCCACACCTTCAATGGTATGAACCATCATGTGTTCAACAGCATTACCACCGCCGCCGCCAACACCGATTACTTTAATTACTGCTTCGTCGTTATGTTCACTCATTAAATCAAACATTTTTGCCCTCTCCTAATAACACCTGCTATTGTAAACTTAAAATTCGCCCTTAAACCAGCTTTTAATGCGTTGAAACCAAGTTGATTCTGACATTTGTTTTTCTGCGTCTTTATTTAGTAAATCCTCTTTACCATATTGCAGCAAACCAATTGCCGTTGAATAACTAGAATCATTCACATATTCAGTCAATCCTTTAATGCCTACCGGCTCTCCTAAACGCACCGGCATTTGAAAAATTTCTTCAGCTAAACCTATAGCTCCTTCCATTTTTGCTGTTCCACCAGTTAAAACTATGCCTGCTGCAACTTGTTCTTCCCACTCACTCTTACGTATTTCACTTAACACTAAGTCGTACAATTCTTGATATCTAGGCTCAACCACTTCAGCGAGTGTATGACGCGACATTGAACGCGCTGGTCGACCACCAACACTTGGTACTTCAATGCTATCTTCTAAACTGACTAAGTGTCTTTGTGCACACGCATATTGTTTTTTAATTTGCTCAGCATGGCTCAAAGGTGTACGAAATATTTGTGCTATATCTTTCGTCACTTGATTACCAGCAATCGCAATAACAGCGCTATGTCGAATCGCACCGTTTGCATAAACCACAAGATCCATAGTGCCAGCGCCAATATCGACCACACTAACACCGAGTTCTTTCTCATCATCAGTTAAGACTGAGTAGCTTGATGCTAAAGAAGATGAAACCAAAGCATCCACTTTTAAATCACATCTCTCGACGCACTTAACGATATTTTTTGCCATGTCATTCGCGCAAGTCACTAGGTGAACTTTTGCTTTTAACCTAACACCAGACATCCCAATTGGGCTTTTGATCCCTTCTTGAACATCTACGTCGTATTCTTGAGGTAATACATGCAAAATCATTCTGTCTGCAGGTAAAGGCACAGATTTAGCAGTGTGAATGACACTATCTACATCATCTTGGCTCACTTCTGCTTCATGTATTGGCACCATCCCGTGCTCATTTTGACATTGGATATGTCGACCCGATATCGCTAAATACACAGATGATATCTGACAATCTGACATCATTTCTGCTTCGTGTATCGCCCGTTTAATTGATTTAATAACCAATTCGATATCGTTCACACCACCTTTATCCATACCTTCAGATGGGTTTGTTCCAACGCCAATAATACTCACTGTATTATCAGGTAAGACTTCACCAACCACGGCAACAACCTTAGATGTGCCGATGTCGAGTCCTACAATCAAGTTTTTATCTAGCGCTTTAGACATATTTAACTCTGCCAATTATTATTTTGTTTGTGTTTGTTCTGATTTATGCCCAACCGAAAATCCAGTGTCGTAGCGTAAATCAACATATTCCACGTTATTTTGTTCATTTAAATCTGGGTAAAATTCGATAAAACGCTTGATTCTTACCAGCCAGTCTTCTCGTCCCAAATTTAATTTAATTCCATTACTCAGAATCATTCTTATTGCATGACGCTCAGTTAATGTCATTTCATCAATTGCTAAGTTTTCTAACGCTAACAATTGAGATAAATCTCTATATGCCTGCAATGCTTTAGTCTCATCCCCTTCGGGACCAAACAAAGCCGGTATCGCCTTTAACAAGCGACTCACATCGGCCTGAAATACTTGGCCTAATGTATTCAGCAAAAAGTCACCATTCCAATGTACTTCAGCTTCTTGCTCAATTAAATTTACTTTCAGCATATTTGGCCATTCCTTGCGTATTGCGACCCAATAAACCCAATCAATATTCTCAACGTTCTGTTGTGCCTGATTTACATCGAGTTCAAAAAAACTTTGTTGCATCTGAGGCGCTAACGCCTCTAATACATCTCGGTACTCAACGTAATCTTGATTCCCTTCCACTATCAGTTGCTCAACCGGCAAACTATCTCGTGTTTTTAACCAATCGACCGAGCTAAACCATAATCTAAAACAGCTTACGATCACGGCAATAAAAAATATAAATCCTATCCAAAAAGGCCATTCAATTTGGCGTAATTTGGCTAGTTGTAAATCAATCACTGTCAGCCGTTTTTAAAATTTCTAGTACTAACTGATCAAAACTAATACCAGCTGCCTTTGCTGCCATAGGCACCAAGCTTTTTTCTGTCATGCCAGGTACAGTATTCGCTTCAAGCAAATAAAAACATCCATCAGCATCTCTCATGACATCAACACGTCCCCAACCAGAAGCACCTACGGCTTGATAAGCTGCCAATGCTATTTTCTGAATATAGGCTTCATCCGTTTCACTTAAGCCACAAGGACATAAGTACTCGGTAGTATCTGAAAAATATTTAGCTTCATAGTCATAAAAACTACGCTGTGTCTTCATTGAAATTGCAGGTAGCGCTTGGCCATTTAATATAGCAACTGTGTACTCAGGACCATTAATCCATTTTTCAACTAAAACGTGTTGATCGAACTCAGCTGCCTTTTCAATTGCCAATGCCAATTGCTCTGCACCTTCGACTCGGCTCATACCAATGCTGCTGCCTTCTCTAGCTGGCTTTACAAAAGCAACTTGGCCTAACTTTTCGATAATAGCGTCGCAATCATATTCAGCCTGAGCGTCTACATAAACAAAGTTTGCAGTCGGTAAATCGCAGCTTTGCCATACTTGCTTAGTTCTAATTTTATCCATAGCAAGCGCCGAACCTAATACTCGACTGCCAGTATAGGCAAGGTTCAAATATTCAAAGACACCTTGAATAACACCATCTTCGCCACCTCGGCCATGTAAAGCGATAAAAACTTTGTCATAGCCTAGTTGCTTTAACTGCAATGGAGACACTTCTTTAGTGTCAACTAAATCAACGTTTACGTTTTGTCTAACAAGCGCATTAAAGACGGCTTTGCCTGAGCGAAGAGATATCTCACGTTCAGCTGACGTACCGCCATAAACAACCGCAATTTTTTCTGCTGACAATTGTTCTAGAGACATTATTTAGCCTCCGCTTGATAATTTTTCATGGTTTCTTTATCTAGCTTTAAATCTGTTAATAACTTGGCAATTTTACCTATATCGCCCGCGCCTTGGGTAATAAATAAATCATTAGGTTGTAAAACATTTGCCAACTCATTCGGTAACTGCTCTGCACTTGCGATATATATAGGCTCTAAACTGCCTCGCTGACGGATAGAACGACATAAGCTGCGACTATCTGCGCCAACAATCTGATTTTCTCCTGCGCTATAAACTTCAAGTAAAAGAAGCACATCAACTTGAGATAAAACCTGAGTGAAATCTTCGTATAAATCACGCGTTCTGGTATACCTATGTGGCTGATAAGCCATAACTAGGCGTTTTTCCGGGTATGCAGCTCGAATCGCTTCGATTGTTGCGGCAACTTCAGTTGGGTGATGACCATAATCATCAATAAATTCAACTTTACCTTCGCCCCATGGATACTCGCCCATAGCTTCAAAACGACGCCCTATGCCTGCAAATTTAGCTAAAGCAGCTAAAATCACATCATCTTGAATACCTTCATCTGTCGCCACCGCAATCGCGGCAGCCGCATTTAAAGCGTTATGTTTACCCGGTAAATTTAGGCAAACCGATAAGTCGCCTTGTTGGCGCTTAACCGTAAATCGAGTTTGCTTACCTGTTTGGCTAAAGTCAGTAACTTGGTAATCAGCTTCGTCATTAAAACCATAAGTTATATAATTACGGCCGATTTCTGTCGCAATTCGACGTACATTTTCATCATCTATGCATAATACCGCTAGGCCATAAAAAGGTAAGTTATGTAAAAACTCTTTATAGGTGGCGAACATTTTTTCAAAGTCACCATCATAAGTATCCATATGGTCGGCTTCGATATTCGTGACAATTGAAACCATGGGTAATAAGTGTAAAAACGAAGCATCACTTTCATCAGCTTCAGCCACTAAATAACGGCTTTTACCTAATCGAGCATTGGTTTCAGCACTATTTAACTTGCCACCAATTATAAAAGTTGGATCTAACTCAGCTTCAGCAAAAATGCTGGCGACAAGACTCGTTGTTGTCGTTTTACCATGCGTTCCTGAAACGGCAATGCCGTGTCGATAGCGCATGATCTCTGCAAGCATTTCAGCTCTTCGGATAACTGGAACTCTACGCTCAATAGCGGCAGCAACTTCTGGATTTTCGGTATTAACTGCACTTGAGATAACCACAACATCGGCATGACTAATGTGCTCAGCTTTATGGCCGATTAAAATTTCCGCTCCGAGTTTTCTCAATCTTTGTGTATTTACACTTTCAGCGATATCCGAACCTGATACCTTGTAACCATCTGTCAACAATACTTCAGCGATACCACACATGCCTGCACCACCTATGCCGACCATGTGAATCAAGTTCACTCGGCGCATTTCAGGAATTTTATAATCGCTATTGTTGTTTTTCATTTTAACCTTGGACTAAGTTTTCAATTTGTTCACTAATCACTTGTCTAGCCTGAGGTGTCGCCACCTGCTGACAAGCTATTGCCATTTTTTCGACCATATCTGGTGTCGCTAATATTTGCTTTAATACCGGCACTAAACCACCAGTAGTTAATTCTGTCTGAGGCAACAAAATTCCAGCTTTCGCATTAACCAATACTTGTGCATTTTTAGTTTGATGATCGTCCACCGCATGTGGCAACGGCACCAAAACGCTTGCGATACCAGTCTGAGCTAATTCAGACACAGTTAGCGCACCTGCTCGGCAAATAACTAAGTCTGCAGCTTGATACGCTTGAGCCATATCCGTAATGAACTCAACCACTTGGTACTCGCCAGTAAAACCTTGATAAGACTCAAGTGTCGACTCTAACTTACCTTTACCTGCTTGATGCAAAACTTTAATGTTGTTTGCTTCTAATTGTTTTAATGCCGCTGGTACTTGTTGATTTAATACTTGCGCACCTAAACTGCCACCAACCACTAATATTGATAATTCAGCCGCATTGCCGCGAGTAGTTTTAGTTAATATTTGCTGCCTTAACGGATTACCAACTTTAACCGTCGTGTCAGGCAAATTAGTCACATTATCAAATGCCACTAAAACCTTAGCTGCAATCTTGCTTAATATTCTATTGGTTAAGCCTGCTGCGGCATTTTGCTCGTGAATAACGAGCGGTATTGCTGATAATTTTGCAGCAATCCCACCAGGTAGAGCAGCATATCCACCAAAACCGACAACAACATCCGGTTTAAATTTTTTTATTATTTTTCTAGCTTGTAAAACTGCATTTATAACCATTAAAGGCGTCAGTACTTTTCTAATAATCCCTTTATTTCTAACCCCTTTGATCTCAATAAACTCGATTGGATAGCCAGCATTAGGTACTAAATCAGCTTCCATTCTATCAGCAGTCCCTAGCCAGAGTACTTGCCAACCTTTATTAGACAGCTCATCTGCAATTGCTAATCCAGGGAAAATATGTCCGCCGGTTCCACCCGCCATGATCAGAATTTTTTTAGCCATGACGTCCCCCCAGCTTTATACTGCTTGAACGTGTCGCTTGTAGCTTAGTAATCCTAGACTCATGGTCGATTCTCAAAATAAGTGCAACCGCTATACTCATAGTAATTAAGCTACTGCCGCCATAGCTCACTAATGGCAGAGTTAAACCTTTAGTCGGCAACATGCCCGCACTCGCCCCTATATTGACAGCTGATTGAAAGCTAATCCAAATACCAATGGCATAAGCAAGATAACCGGCGAAATATTTTTCTTCCTCTATCGTGCGTTTGCCTAAGCTAATCGTTTTGCCAACCAAGAAAAACACAGCCAGAATGACGCAACTTACGCCAAAAAATCCCATTTCTTCTGCCAAAATCGCAAATACGAAATCGGTATGCGCTTCTGGTAAATAATCTAACTTTTGAATGCTGTTACCTAAGCCAGTACCAAACCAATCACCACGGCCATAAGCCATCAAGCTTTGCGTCAGCTGGTAGCCACTACCAAAAGGGTCTTCCCAAGGACTCATAAATGAAGTCACACGTCGTAATCTATATGGCTCTAAAATAATGAGCGCCACAATGGCTGAAATCCCAGTCATAAATAACGAAAAAAACTGGATTAACTTAGCACCAGCTAAAAACAATAAACCAACTGTTGTCGCAAACATGACAACCACAGTGCCTAAATCAGGCTGTAGCAAAAGCATAATTGCGAGTAAGAAAAACACAGCAAGCGGTTTTAAAAAGCCTTTTAAATTTTCTTTAATCTCTTGTTCTCGTCTAACTAAGTAACCCGCTAAATAAACAAAAAAGAATAACTTTGCTGGTTCAGCCGCTTGAATATTTATCGGCCCTATCGCTAACCAACGTGTCGCACCATTAACCGTTTTACCAATAAACAATACTGAAACGAGTAAAAACAAAGCGACTAATAATAAATACGGGTTGTATTTTTCCCACCAACTAATAGGAATTTGCAATACAGCCATAGCTGCAAACCCACTTAAAAATAAGTAAATGACATGTCGAATAACAAAGTGTAATGGGTTATTAAACTCACGCATGGCATAAGGTAACGAAGCCGAAGCAACCATTACGAGTCCAACTGTTGCCAATGCCAAAGCAATAATCACTAAACTTCTATCATATAAACTATGCTGACCAGAAACACCGAAAGCGCTATCAAGTAAGCGCTTTACGTTTTCTGTCATTGTTGGTTTTGCCAGCATTTTAGTTGTCATTTGCTAATTAACATCTCTCATTTATTCGTTATCTGAGTTTCAAGGTCGCTAGGCCAATAAACACCAGTACTAAACTAATAATCCAAAACCGTACTATTACTCTAGGTTCTGGCCAGCCTTTCAATTCATAATGATGATGAATCGGCGCCATTCTAAATATTCTTTCACCGCGTAACTTGTAACTACCCACTTGTAATATGACGGAAACGGTTTCCATCACAAAAACACCACCCATGATAATTAATACAATCTCTTGCCTAACTAGCACTGCTATAACACCTAAAGTTGCACCTAAAGCAAGTGAACCTACATCGCCCATAAAGACTTGTGCTGGATATGTGTTAAACCATAAAAAGCCTAACCCTGCGCCAAAAATCGCAGTACAAACAATAACTAGCTCACTGGCTTCTGGGATATAAGGAATGTTTAAGTAAGAAGAAAAATTCACATTGCCGGTAACATAAGCAAAAATAGCAAACGCAGCTGCAACCATAATAGTAGGAACAATCGCAAGGCCATCTAAACCATCCGTTAAATTAACCGCATTACTGGTTCCGACAATCACAAAATAAGTAGTGACTAGGTAAAATAGACCTAATTGCGGCATAATTTCTTTTACAAATGGGATCAATAATTGAGTTTCTTCAGGACGCTCAGCCGTAAAGAATAAAGCAACAGCAACGATTACAGCCGTAACCGACTGCCAAAAGTACTTCCATCTCGCAATTAAACCTTTGCTATCTTTACGAATGACTTTTCGATAATCATCGACAAAACCAATTAAGCCAAATGCAAGCACTACAAATAGTGTAACCAGCACATAACGATTACTTAAATCCGCCCAGAGTAAAGTTGAAATAGAAATTGCGCCTAAAATCAAAATGCCACCCATAGTCGGTGTGCCTGATTTACTTAGGTGAGATTCAGGACCATCGTCGCGAACAGTTTGGCCAATTTGCATATTTTGCAAATAACGAATTAATTTAGGCCCTAAATACAGTGATAAGGTTAATGCGGTCAAAATACTTAAAATTGAACGAAATGTAAGATACTGGAAAACATTAAAGCCAGTATCGACATTTTGTTGAAACCACTGTGCTAACCACAATAACATTAAACTTTTTCCTCATTTGATTGCACAAGTGCATTAACCACGTTTTCCATTTTTTGACTACGCGATCCTTTAACTAAAACGGTTAGCTTCGCATTTTGATCCGCTTCTACTGCGGTATTAATATCAATCAATATTTGCTCGATTAAGGCATCAAAACTAGCAAAATGGTTTTCTGCTTTGGCCTGAGCAAATCGACTCATTTGTCCCTTAGTATAAAATTTATCAATCTTGTTTTGAGCAACAAACTCGCCAATTTCACTATGTATAGCTTGGCTTTCTTGACCTAATTCACCAATATCGCCCATCACAAAAATACGAGTTCCCTCAGCTTTACTAACTAACTCAATTGCAGATTTCATTGAACTTAGATTTGCATTATAACTATCGTCAATCACAGTTAAATTTGCGTTTGGTTTTTTAATTGAAACTCGGCCAGCTGCTGTTTCAGCTTGGCTTAAGCCTAGATTAATATTTTCCGCTGAAATGCCTAATGCAATTGCACAAGCTATTGCAGCTAAAGCATTTTGTGCATTATGTTCGCCCGCAATATTTAATGTAACAGAGTAAGACTGACCACGATAATGCCATTTAAATTCAGGACATAAGTTTTGATTTAAAACTAAATCAGAATAATAAAGATCGGCAAAAGGTTCTGAAGAAAAGCCGATTTGCTTTAAGTTATCTAAATCTTGCTGCCATGTTTCAACATAATCACAATCCATATTAACCACAGCAATGCCTGAACTAGATAAGCCTTGATAGATTTCACCTTTAGCTAAGGCAACACCCATTAAAGACCCAAAGCCCTCTAAATGTGCAGCAGCAACATTATTAACCATAGCCACGTCTGGTGTTGCTAGGTTAACTGTATAGGCTATATCACCCGCTTGGCTTGCGCCCATTTCAATTATCGCGAACTCATCCGACTCTTCTAAATTCAATAGGGTTAAAGGCACACCAATATGATTATTAAAGTTACCTTTTGTCGCTAGCGTTTTACCTGCCGTACGACAGATAGCAGCAAGCATCTCTTTAACTGTTGTTTTGCCACAACTACCCGTAATCGCGACTGTTTTAACATTCGCTTTTTGTTTGTTTAATGCGGCAATTTGACCTAGTGCAATTAGAGTATCCTTAACAACTAATTGGCTAACATGTTCTGCTAAGTTGGTTTGAGGTTGATTAACAATTAGAATTTTCACACCCTTTTCGACAACTTGTTGGCAAAAAGTATGACCATCGAATTTATCACCAACCAAGGCTAAATAAGCGCAATTAGCAGTAATGCTTCGGCTATCTGTGCAAATTTGATTCACAACAACATCTTCACCAAAGATTTCACCTTGAGTCACTTTTGCTAATTCAGTTAATAAAACGTTTATCACGCATGCCCCCGACTCAATGACTCAACGAAAACTCTTTCGTTATATGGAATTTCAGTATCGCCAATTTGCTGAATAGTTTCGTGTCCTTTACCTGCAATTAAAATCCAATCTTTTTCTTGTGCTAGCGCGAAAGTTTGGCGAATCGCACCTTGTCTATCATGCTCTATGCGGTAACGTTTACCCGAAATGCCCTCTGAAATTTGTTTTGTGATATCTGCTGGTGATTCACTGCGGGGGTTATCATTAGTCAGCATAATATGATCCGCTAACTCAGATGCAATTCTTCCCATCTCTGCACGTTTTTCTTGGTCTCTGTCGCCACCACAACCAAATACCAACCAAACTTTGCCATGGCAATGTTGTTGGCAAGCTTCTAAAGCACGTTTTAAACCGTCTGGCGTATGCGCAAAATCGACAACTAGGGTAATATCATTTGAGCTGGTAAAACATTCCATTCGCCCAGCAACTGGTTTTAACAAGTTAATCGCTTGGCTGATGGCTGAAATTGAGTAGCCTTGCGTCACTAAACAAGCAATAGCAATTAATAAATTGTCTATATTAAACTCAGCGAGTAATGGCGTTTTAAGTTCAAAGCTTTCAACTTTTCCATTTAGCTTTAAGCTTAATTTTAATAAGTAACCTTCAACTAGAATATCGGCCTGATTTAGCTGTAAGGCCGAATTTGAAAACTCAAATGCATTATGACCAACGGCTATCACTTGACGCTCTGGGTTTTGAGCTTGTAAGGCTTTGATTAAATCTTGGCCGTATTTATTATCAATATTAATAACAGCTGGCGTTGTCGTATCTAAACTAAACAAACTTTGCTTTGCCGCAAAATAGCTTTGCATATCGCCATGATAATCTAAATGATCGTGAGATAAATTGGAAAACGCGACGACATCAAACTGACAAGCAGAGACTCGACCTTGAGTTAAAGCATGCGACGAAACTTCAAGCGCGGTCAGCTCAACACCTGATTTAGCCAGTTGATTTAAATAAGCTTGTAAGCTGACAGCATCTGGCGTTGTCATGCCATGATAATCATTAATGGTTTTACTTTTGACGCCAAGCGTACCTATATATGCAGACTGTAACTCTAATGCCTCACTTAACTGGAAAATAATATCGCAGATTGAGGTTTTACCATTCGTCCCTGTTACCCCAATTAACTTCATTTTTTGAGTCGGCAGTTGATAAAAAGTAGCAGCGATTTCGCTGACAAATGCATCTAATTGGAAAATACTAATAACAGGGATATTATTTATTTGCTGAACTTGCCCGTGCTCAGCTTTTGTAACTGTCTGGCTAAAGATAATGACAGCGCCATTTTCAATCGCCATCTCGGCAAAACGTATACCGTGGCATTGCTCACCATCTAGCGCGATAAATAAGTCGCCTGACTGAATTTTTCGACTATCTAATTTAATTCCGCTAATACAAGGCTCAAAAACATGAATGTTTAAAAGCTCAGCAATCGCTTGGTTAATGTCTAGGTTAAGCGTCATTTCGTGCCACCTTAACCTGAGCCAAGCTCACAGCTTTATTATTTTTATCTGTTGGTACGTTTAACAACTGTAAAGTACCGCTCATCACCTTGCTAAAGATAGGCGCTGCAACTTGGCCGCCTTCGTATTTATCACCTTTCGGGTTATTAATCACAACAACTAAAGCAATTTTAGGATTGGAAACTGGCGCGATTCCAGAGAATAAAGCCATATAATCATTGCCATAACCACCCGCTTTGGCTTTTAACGAGGTCCCTGTTTTACCAGCGACACGATAACCTTTAACCGCCGCTCTATGACCCGTGCCATCTTCTTCGACTACGCTTTCCATCATTTTAAGTAGTTGTCTAGTTGAACTATGGCTAAAAACTCTTTCACCTTCTAATGGTTGATCGAGTTTTAAAATAGATAAAGGACGACGAATACCACCATTCGCAATAGTCGCGTACATTTGCGCAAGTTGAACTGGTGTAACCGACAAACCATAGCCATAAGATAAAGTCGCAAGCTCGATATCAGACCAACGGCGTCTGTCATAAAATAATCCTGAACTCTCGCCCACTAGGCCCAATCCGGTATCCATGCCAAAACCAGCATTATAAAAAGCATCAAGGAAGTTTTCTTTTGGTAATTCTAAGGCCAGTTTGGTTGTACCAACATTACTCGATTTTTTAAGTATTTCAGCCAGCGTTAATTTACCATTGTTATGATGATCTTTTACGCGGCGGCCACCCAGCATGATATACCCGGGTGAGGTGTCGACTAATGTATTTACATCAGCTGTACCGAACTCTAAAGCCGATAGTACAGTTAAAGGCTTAACAGAAGAGCCTGGCTCAAAGGTATCTGTAATCGCACGATTTCTCAGTGCAGAATTTTTAATCGTAGAACGGTTATTTGGGTTGTAAGACGGGTTATTAACCATAGCGAGTAATTCACCAGTATTAACATCCACAGCAACGATAGAGCCAGAATCAGCCTCATAATACTGCACGGCCTTTTTTAATTCTTGATATGCTAATGATTGAATACGCTGGTCGATAGATAAGACGACATCTTTCGCTTTAGTCGCCGCCTCTTCAGCGAGTACATCAATTGTTCTTCCCCGGGCATCACGTAATACATGCTTACGGCCATTTTCGCCAGTTAATTCTTCATCAAAAGCTTTTTCAACGCCTTCAATGCCAAGATCGTCAATATTGGTAATGCCCACTATATGCGAATTAACTTCGGCTGCTGGATAATAACGTTTTGATTCAGGTCTGAGATGAACCCCTCTAATTTTGAGGTGCTGAACATATTCAGACATAGCAGGGGAAACATGCCGAGCTAGGTAGGTAAATCGGCTCGTTGGAGACTTAATAATGCGTTCAGCTAAAGACTCAGCATCTGAATCTAAAATATCTGCTAATGCACGCCACTCTCTTTTTGCAAGCAAGGCGCTTTTAATATCTTGTTTTGTGACTTGGTCAACCACAATGCCTTGTGATTCGCTTAATTTAAGCTTTACCGAATTGTAAATTTCTTTAGGATCAGCCCATACGGTTTTCACTGGCACACTAATCGCCAGCTCTAGACCATTTCTGTCTGTTATCATGCCGCGCAGCACTGTATCGGATAAAGTTCTATGCGTTCTTAAATCGCCTTGTTGACGCAACATATCAGGCGAAATAACTTGAATATAAGCGGTTCTGGCGAGTAAACAGATAAATACAAGCGCAATAACGCCAAAAACGGTTATAAACCGCCAGCGCTTTGTCTCATTTACATTTATCAGTTTACGTTTATTCATTTTATTTTTATAACTTTCTCTTGTTCGCCTGATGGCCTAACCATTCCCAATTGTCCACGTGCTATATGTTCTACTCTACTATGCTCAGATAAGGCATTGTGTTCTAGCAACATGTGGCGCCAATCAATATCTAATTTATCTTTTTCTTCTAGTAGCTTTTGCATTTCGCTATTTAGCTGGCGATTACTCCAGGCATAATAGATAACACCATAAGCGCTTGCTAAAACTGACAAAATCAAAACAACCAACACTTTGTTTTGCCACCAATCTAGTAAAACTGCAGTAGCTAAATTAACTTGCCTTGATTTATCAAACTCTTTTTCAAGTTGCTCTTCATCGATTGACACGTTCCGCAATCCTCAGTACTGAACTTCTGGAACGTTTATTATCTTCAACTTCTTGTGCACTCGGTTTGATTGCTTTGCCAACCGTTTTTAAACGAATATCCTTGCTAAGCTGCTCATCTGTTATAGGTAAGCCTTTTGGTACAGGCTTAGCTTTACTCTCAGTGTTAAAAAAGCGTTTTACGATACGATCTTCTAACGAATGAAAGCTAATAACTGAAATTCTGCCACCATTTTTAAGCACATTAACCGCAGCTTCTAAAGCTTCTTTTGCTGCATCCAGCTCACCGTTAACTTCAATTCTAATTGCTTGAAAGGTTCGGGTTGCAGGGTGTTTACCTGGCTCTTTTTTCTTAATAATGCGCTCTAACAAGCCAGATAAATCACTTGTTCGGGTAAACGGCTTAGTTTCTCTATCCATAACAATTGCGCTAGCAATTAATCGAGCAAACCTTTCTTCACCATATTCTTTTAAAACAAAGGCAATATCTTCTTTCTTCGTAGTTTGTAACCACTCTGCAGCAGAAATCCCAACTTCAGGATTCATTCGCATATCTAGCGGTCCATCTCTAAGGAAACTAAAACCACGCTCGGCTTCATCTAACTGAGGTGAGCTCACACCTAAATCGAGCAACACACCATCCACCTGACCGACTAAACCTCTTTGCTCCATGTAGTCGTTCAAATATCTAAAATTGCCTTGGATTAACTCAAAGTTACTATCCGAAAAATGTTGTTTTGCCCAGGCAACTGCCGCTGGGTCTTGATCGATTGCAAACAAACGACCATTTTCGTTTAACTGATTTAAGATTTTTCGACTGTGGCCACCTCGGCCAAAAGTACAATCTACATAAATGCCATCCGGTTTAATTGCTAACGCATCAACCGACTCATTTAATAAAACGCTAATATGGCCACTTTCAGATTGCATCTATGATCTCTTATTATTTATTTTTACAGCGAAAAGTCTTGTAAACGTTCTGATAATTCAAACTCACCAGAGCTAATTGATTCCATATCTTCTGTAATTTGAGCATTCCATAAAGTTTCGCTCCAGATTTCAAATTTGTGTAATTGACCAACCAACATGATCTCTTTTTCTAACGAAGCATGTTTTCTTAAAGGACCAGAAAGTAATAACCTGCCATTACGATCAACTTCGCCTTCTGTCGCATAGCCCAAAATTAAGCGTTTAAAGCGTCTTTCACTTGGATTCATATCAGATAAAGCCATTAAGCGCTTTTCAACCGTTTCCCATTCGTTTAATGGATATAACAAAAGGCATTCTTGATTTATGTCGATAGTGCATACAACTTGGCCGCCGCAATCTTCTTGCAGCTGCTCACGATAACGCGTCGGAATAGCTATCCGCCCTTTGTTATCCATTGTGATTGCACTTGCGCCTCTAAACACTTGAAATTTAAGCCTTTAATAATTCGATTGAAAATTGGTTAAGTATCGAAACTAATTTGCTAATTAAAATTCGATCCACTTTATTCCACTTTGATCCACAATTGCACAGTTTGAGTATGCAAGTAAAGTTTGTCAAGGGTAAATTAAGCTTAAAATAGGCGATTAGATCCCTGTTTTATAAGGATCTATTTCAAGTGACTGAAAAGTGGGAAAAAATGGAGTTTTGGGGGAGATTTAATATTTTTATAACATTTTGAAAGGTAGAAATAATTAAAAACACTTAAAAAAGATGATATTGAGAACAATTATCATTTGCAACTGTGGTTTATATCTGTATTATAGATTCCAGAGTTAAGCACAACCCACATGTGGCTAACTCTACCTCCGTGGCTTGGCAGTCAGTTTGTTGTTCGCTCATTCCAACAAACTGGCTGCTTTTTTCTTTGACTTGAACTCAAAAACACAGATCAGGTTATTTAGCTATGTCTATCTCACTCAATTGACTAACCACCTGAGTCGCCGCAGTATGCTTTAAATCAGCAGTATTAATATAATCTGAATTCAGTAGAATTCTATGCGGTATTCCGGCTTTTAAGGCTGCTTGCACATCAGACTCTTTATCACCAAGCATAATTGACTGGCTTAAATCGACACCTAACTCTCGATTGGCTCTTAATAGCATACCTGGGTTAGGTTTCCGGCATAAACAGTTGTGTTGGTATTGCAAGCCGCCGTGCTCTGGATGATGTGGGCAAAAATAAACTTTAGAAATATCAACCTTATGCGACTTAAATTGTTCAATCATCCAATCGTGAAGTTGATTAACCTGCTCTTCTGAATAATAGCCTCTGGCGATGCCTGACTGATTAGTAACAATAATAATCTGATAACCTGCGCCATTAGCATTTTGACAAAGTTCGAATATACCAGGCATGAATTCAAAAGATTCGGCTTGATAAACGTAGCCATGATCAAGATTGATAATACCGTCTCTATCTAAAAAAAGTGCTTTAGCCAATGGATTTAACCTTAGTGTTAATTTGTTTGTCTGAAATAAGTTTATCTATAGTTTGTTTCACAGCTTCAACTGAAATATCTTGCATCAAATCGCTACCTTTAACTCTGGTACCCCATTTTAAGTCGGCTGTGGTTTTGCCAAACTGATTGGTCACATGCTGCTGATAAACTTCCACCACGTACTCTAAACAAGTATAGGGGCCAGTGCGTTTAGGATTACTATGGGCGTATAGACCAACAACAGGTGTTCCCTGAGTTACCGCCATATGCGCTGGGCCAGTATCAGGTGCTAAAACGACATCCGCTAATTTCAATAAAGCCAATAACTGTTTTAAATTCGATTGACCAACTAAATTAACAACGCTTGCATTAGTAAAAGCAGCGATATCACTGGCTAACTCAACTTCCATTTGAGTTGGTCCACCGGTTAATACAACCTGAAAACCTAAACCTGCCGCATAGTTTGCAATTTCAGCATATCCCTTAGCAGACCAATTCCGTTCAGCTTTACTTGCTGCCGCGGCGATGACAAAAATCGGAGATTGAGTATTGAGTTGCTGCTTAGCCCAAGTCATATCCGCTTCACTAATAGGTATATCCCAACTAGGCTCAAATGGTTCCACCCCAATAGCATGCGCAAAGGCTTGAAAACCTTCTAAAACATGTGGCTGGGCTTGAGCCTGGGTATGTTCATTAACCGCTAAACTATGTAACTCTTTAGATAAGTGCTTTGGAAAACCTATTTTTCGCTTCGCTTTGATACACATGGCTGCGATATTCGCGCGCAACGCAACCTGCATATGCAGTAACACATCAAAAGTTTGTGGCAAGTCTCGCTTTAACTTTTTATAAGCTTTAACGCCCTGTTTTTTATCAAAAATTACAAAATTCACACCTGGAAGATCAGCCAATAACATAGCTTCAACTTTACCAAGTACCCAAGTAATTTCAGCTGCTGGATAGTTTTTTTGAATTTGTTGAACCGTAGCAACTGCATGGCATACATCACCAATTGCAGATAAACGGAGTATACAAATAGATTTAATTGCGGAGTTTGGGGTCATTTTCGCTAAATAATTCGTTATAATCGCGCTTTTCATCAGCGCCGAGAGCTAAATTTTGCCACAAGTCAGTCGATTAACAAACCGTGAATTCTTAATTAGCTCAGATAATGTAAACTTTTCAATGTCATCTGATTGGTTTTCACCTAGCTACTGGCAACAAAATGATGCGGTCACTGGTCAATCGCAAGGACGAAATATTACTTATTTTGTAAAACATCAAGATAAGCAACTCGTACTACGTCACTATTATCGTGGTGGGCTCATAGGTAAAATAGCCAAAGATGGCTATTTGTATGCTGGCTTAAAGCAAAGTCGAGTTTATAAAGAGTTTGCCTTGCTGGAAAAAATGCTGGAATTAGGTTTACCCGTACCTAAACCAATAGCGGCTCGACTCGTTAAAAAACTCCATTTATACACAGCTGACATCATAATGGAGCAAATCCCACTCGCCCAAGATTTGTTTCAAATCTTAAAAGTAAGAGCTTTAACCAAAGATGAATGGATTAACCTAGGCAACACCATAGCTAAATTTCATCAAAATGGTATTTATCACGCTGATTTAAATATTCATAATTTAATGATGGATAATACCGGAAAAATTTGGCTAATCGATTTTGACCGTGGGCAAATTAAACCTAACAAAGCGAAATGGCAAAAATCTAACTTAGAACGACTAAAACGTTCATTAGAGAAAGAAAAATCTAAATATCCTGAGTTTAATTGGCAGGCAAATCAATGGCTGCATTTGTTAAAAGGATATCAATCACAAGATTAATATCCTCAACCGACTTAGCAAAATTATTAACCTAAAATATTTCGGATGTGATTCATGCTGGAGTGAACGGCGCCTTGATTCTGCATCACGACTTTATTCGCTGCTAAAGCCGCTTGGTGATAATGATTTTCCGATTTAAACAAATCCATCAAACGTGTTTCAATCGATACTGCTGAATCAACATCAAACATAGCCCCAGCTTGCACTAGCATACGACAAATATCTTCACAGTTAACTCTATCAGGCCCCATTAAAATCGGCTTAGATAACGCCGCAGGCTCTAATGGGTTATGCCCTCCTTTAGCGACTAAGCTCCCACCGACAAAAGCAATATCAGCAATGGCGTAAAAATTAATTAGCTCGCCCATGCTATCAATCAACCAAACATGATCAGATTGAGTTACCGCTTGCTGACGACTTCGTCTTTGGTAATTCACATTTTCGCTGTTTAGATACTCTGCGACTTCATCAAACCTTTCTTTGTGTCTAGGCGCAATCAAGAGTAACGCGTCAGGAATTTGTTTTAATAAAGCCAAATGAGCCTGAACTATGATTTGATACTCACTTGGGTGAACACTTGCTGCGATCCATATTGGTCGATTTAATTGATGAGATTGCATCAAATCCAAGGTTTGCTGTGACAAGGTTTGCGGTAATTGGATATCAAATTTTAAGTTACCGACGGCACTGACTCGATTGACACCAAATTTTTGATAATTTTCAAGATCGTTTTGAGTTTGAGCCGTAATCCAATCAAAACGTAAAAAAGCATGTTTGAACACACTCCCCCATTTAGCATAATTTCTATAGGACTTATCAGATAAGCGAGCATTCACTAACATTAGCTTGGTTTGCTGCTTTGTTAACGAAGCTAACCAATTTGGCCAGATTTCAACCTCAGTAAAAATAGAGCATTTACTATTGAGTTTCCGACTAAAACGATTAACAAAAATGGAGAGGTCAATAGGTGCCATCAGCTGCAGTACTTGTGTACCAAAAAGCGCATCTATTCGGGTAGCACCAGCAGGCGTCGAGTTTGTAACCAGGATAGAAGAATCAGGATAAGTTTCGATAAGCTGCTGAATTAATCCAGCAGCTGCATTAACCTCTCCCAAAGAAGCGCAATGTATATGGATGCAAGGCTTATACTGTTTAGGAATAAAACCTAGCCTTTGCCAAAAGCCACGTTTGTATTGTGGATCTTTTATTATCCGCTTAAGCAGATATAAAAAGACAATAGGTAATAAACAATACCAAACTATTGTGTAAGTAAATCGATTCAAGACTGGCGAATTTTATTAATCACGTTAGTAGTAGAGCAGCCATCAACAAATTCGATTACCTTAACTTCTCCACCGTTATTTAATACAAATTCAGCACCCACTATAGTGTCGATTGTATAATCACCACCTTTAACTAAAACGTCTGGTTTAACCGCCTCAATTAATTTAGCAGGCGTGTCGTCTCCAGCTTCACCGAAAGGTATTACCCAATCAACGGCTCTTAATCCAGTCATGACAGCAGCTCTTTGTGCTAAAGGATTAACTGGGCGTTGTGGGCCTTTTAAGCGAGAAATGCTTTCGTCACTATTTAGGCCTAATACCAGTCGATCACCTAATGATCTAGCTTTTTCTAAATAAGTAACATGGCCTGCATGTAAAATATCAAAGCAGCCATTAGTGAAAACGATTTTTTCACCCGCTTTTTTAGCAAATTCGATATGTTGTAATACATCATCAAATGGACATTGATAATGTTGACCGTCCCCCATAAGCTCTTTATTGAACTTAGCAGCTAACTCTTCTGGTCTCACCGTAGCTGCGCCTAATTTAGCAACCACTATACCAGCCGCTAGGTTCGCCATTTTAGCAGCATCAGGCATACTTAAACCAACCGCCATCATCACAGCTAAAGTCGCAATGACTGTATCACCAGCTCCTGTAACATCACTGACTTCTAGAACTTGAGCTGGCATATCATGCTTTTCAGTTGCTGTAATGGCAGACATGCCCTGCTCGCTTCGAGTCAATAAAATAGATTCTATGCCAGCATCAGACATGAGTTTGCGAGCAGATTGGCAAATGCTTTCTTCGCTGTCAGCAACACCACCGGCTAACTTAAATTCACCTAAATTAGGCGTGATAACGTTGGCACCGCGATACAGTGTTAAATCCATTTGTTTTGGATCGATCAAAATCAGTTTGCCTGCAGCATTTGCAGTAGCAATCATCTTTTGAATTTGCTGCAAAGAGCCTTTGTTATAATCCGAAAAAATGACAACATCATAGTTATCAACTACTTGTGAAAATTTCTCTGAAAGTAGTTCTGATTGCGCTTGGGTGAAGTTTTCTTCAAAGTCTAATCTAACCACTTGCTGATGGCGGCTAATAACTCTAAGTTTAGTAATGGTCGGTTTTTCAGCTTGTTCTACTAATTCAGATTGAATCTGCTCAGACTTTAATAACTGAGTTAATCTTGCACCATTTTCATCTTGACCAATAATCCCGAGTAAACCCACTTTGCCATCTAAATGAGCAATGTTTCGAGCAACGTTTGCAGCACCACCGACTTTATCATCGGTTTGTCCAATTTTGACCACAGGAACTGGTGCTTCTGGTGATATGCGTTGTGAATCGCCCATAAAGTAGCGATCTAACATAACATCGCCTACAACTAAAATTTTAGCCTGAGATAATCTAGAAAAAACTGATAAATCCATTAAAAAAGATGCCTATAAAAACTTATTCTGCCAGAAGTAAATCGAATGCTTCACAAACCCAATGCCCCATAAATAAATGAGCCTCTTGAATGCGTGCGGTTTCAGGATGATTAACCACAATTGCTAATTGAGCGATATCTTTAACTAAGCCACCATCGCGCCCAGTAAATGCAACTGAGTAAGCCCCCATTTCATTTGCTGCTTCTAAAGCTAAATTAACATTAGGGCTTTTGCCCGAAGTTGAAATACCGATGACCACATCTTTATTAGAACAAAGTCCCTGTACCTGACGAGCAAAAACTGTATCAAAACCATAATCGTTAGCATGGGCAGTTAAAATAGAAGTGTCAGTAGTAAATGCTATCGCAGGTAATGCCCGTCGATCATTCTTAAACCGAACAACAAATTCAGCAGCAAGATGTTGGCTGTCGGCAGCACTACCACCATTGCCAAAAAAAACAATTTTTCCACCATTATCTATCGCCTGCTTGCATTGCTCCACCAAAGTGAGTAACTGAGGTTTATGAATATCAAGGGTTTTAAATAATTCGATATGACGTTCTAAATTTTGCTCGAAGCTTAATGCTAAGTCAGGTTGCGACATAAAGGTTTCTCAACTCAAATTTTGTGATTATTTTATGTAAGAATGAATAAAATAAATTATCCGCTAAGCATACTATGCTTTGGCAAATGATTGTAGGCTAGAGAAAAGGAAAATAGCGTTTTTGTTAACGGATAGCACCAAGAGCAATTGCCATGACGAATTATTAATCAGTTTTAATGGCTAAGTTGGAATAAAATTAAATAAGAGAAAAAGCTAACAGTGTGAAGGAAGAAAATGCCAGTGAGGTATGGATGAGCAATGGCTTTAACGCCTTTTGGAATTAGCCTAAATTCATACGGGATTTTGGCATTTCACTTTACCTATTTGGCTATTACTACTGTTAATAGACTTTGCAGATTGGCTTTTGATTTTACTAATACCATTTCAAATAATCGAAAGTTATTATCAAGTTAAGTTGGTTATTTTTGACGTAATTGTTTTGTCAAAAAACGAGTAAATACACCTAAGTAAATGTAGCAGGACTTTTTGGGCGTTATATTTTTCTAACAATCCTCGTAATGCCCACCAATAGCGAAAATATAAATATATTCGTCATCGAACTTGTAAATTAATCGATCTTTTTGTGAAATTCGTTTCGACCATAACCCAGATAAATTATGTTTTAAAGGCTCTGGTTTTCCTAAACCAGAGCTAGGGTCTGTTCGCAACATTTCTTTTAAAGTCTTACATAAAGATTTATGTAATTTTTTATCTTTTTCTCTTAGCTGCTCATATACGAGCCAAGTTTTACCTTCAAAGATTAGTGATCTCATCTAACTGCTCTTTTGTTGGTTTATAGCCTTGGTTTGTTGTGTGAGTTTTCATCGATTCAGCGATTTGTTTCATTAAACTGTTACTTTGTAATACATGCAAAGTTTCTTGCTCACGTTCCCAATCATCTGCACTCATTACAACAAAATCGTCACCTGCTCGTCTGGTGACCTTTAATGGTTGGTGCTCGTTAACGGTTTGCTCAACATAAGATTTTAAATTATCTCTAAATTGATTTACGCTTACGCTATTCATAATAAATTAACCCTTTTGTACGGCAATGTCGTACATTGTAGTATAAAAAACATAACAAGCCAATTAATAGACGCTGCAGCCGTTTTTACTTAACCTTCTAAGTTGTTAATAAGTGGTTGGCATTAATAGAATTTTTAAATTAGTATCATTCTAATTAAAAAATAACGGACGGATTAGAGTTGGTTTGGCCGTTTGATATAAGTTAGATTTCAAAAGGATTTACCGTGAGAATCGAAGAAGAATACAAGAAAACAGGCTACTTCTGGCTGCCAGGAAAGGATAAGAAAAAGATTCCGGGGATACTCTCAATCAATGACGGAGGGAAGATAGAATTAGAAATAGTCGGTCATTTCGATGAGAGTATAGAATCTCTAAATGGTAATGATGAAATAGATCGAATCATAGGTCATGTTGAAAAAGGTGGACTAGTAACTCTCGATTACTGTTTTTATACCAATAAGAACTTCTCGTTTGGTGGTATCTCAAAATCAAAAATTCTAGTCAATAGGGTCTTGAGCGGGGCGGCTTGGGATCAAGATGAAGCCGTAACTTTTAATACCTTTTCTTTCTCAGTAGATTGCCTAGATGAGTGGGTTGGAATTAGTGGAATAAAAGTAGATAACAACAGGGAAAGCAAGACGGCTACGATTAGTTACAATCCACCAGAAAAAATAGGCTTCATCTTAGATAATGAAATGAAGCTTGAAATTTCCTTTGCATACACTCTTCCTGGATTCCCAAACCTAAAAGAAGCAAAGGTTACTCAGCGAACTTATTTTAGGCTTGAATCAGAAGAGTTGCGTGATCTGAACGATTTCATGACTGTTGCCTTCAAAATTACAAATCTTATGTGCTTTGCCATGGATGAAATTGTTGCCATGAAAAATGTTTCAGCAACGTCATCCGAAATACAACGTGACGGAGGAGATGATAAACAATACCCTGTTCCAATCAGCGTCTATTATGAAAGCAATCCATATTCTGAAAAACCGCCCAAAAAAAATTGGCATGATATGCTGTTTACTTTTGGCTCTATTAAAGATAACGCGCAACAAGTATTCAATAATTGGATTAGTGCTTACGAGTATTTATCCCCCGCATTTGGTTTATATTTCTCAACTAAAACAGGTGCTCAAAAGTACCTTGATGGTAAGTTTCTTGCTCTAGCACAAGGGCTAGAGACTTACCACAGAAGAACCAGCACAGAAACGCTAATGGAACCAGAATCTTTTGAGTTACTGGTTTCCACTGTTCTTGATGGGTGTCCGGTCGAGCATATTGACTGGCTGAAAGGCAGGTTAATGCATGGAAACGAAATAAATCTGGGCAAGAGATTAAAGAAGATTATTGAGCCATTCAAAGAGCACCTTGGAACAAGTAAAGAAAGAAGTAAGTTATTAAGAAAAATTGTAAATACAAGAAACTACTTAACTCATTACAGTGAAAGCTTAGAAGGCGAATCCGCTACGGGAAGAGATCTCTGGATTCTTTGTTTAAAAATGGAAGTTATATTCAACTTGCACTTTTTGAATGTTGTTGGCTTCACTGATGAAGAAATTAAGGGAGTAGTCGAAAATTGCTATCCACTGAAACGAAACCTACAAGAAACCTAACACATATGCCCCTCCCGTTGGTCAATAGGCAATAGTGATCTTTTCGGCAACCTTTCGGTTGTCAAGTCCACGTTAATCAGCAAAATAATCTACTTCGCTTGTCATTTTAGTTGTGCAGAACAAAAGACGGATTTAAAGCGTTTTCAGCATCAGCTAATTGTTAAACGTTCAGTTGTTATTAATTGAAATATATAAATAGCGAGAAAAAAGGAAATTAACGCGAATTGACTTAGACGTACGGAAAATTGAATAAGAAACTTGATAGAAAATTATGCGGTGCTGATCTTTGATTAGGCTTAATTAATTTCATATGAAGGTAATTTAAGCTGTGTTGTTAATTGATGGTTTTCAATGAAGTAAAAACTAGAAACGCTTTTAAAAATAAACTAGGAAGAGAAAATGGCGGTGAGGCAGGGATTTGAACCCTGGATACGCTACAAACGTATGCTGGTTTTCAAGACCAGTGCTTTCGACCGCTCAGCCACCTCACCATTATTGCAAATCAGAAGACTCTATTTTGCAACGGCGCAAATAATAGTGGCAATACTTTGTGTTGTAAAGCATTAATGTGGCAAAATTCTTATTTTTTTAAAATAAGTATAATAAAATTACGATTTGTTGAGTAATGGTCAGAATATTGCAAACTCAGACCTAGGCCGATAACGTAAAAAGTGGAAGACGATGAGCGAATTCAAAGTTGCTAATTTAGACGAAAAAATACCTCACCTAGTTGACTTTAAAGAGTCGCTATTCCAGTTGAACAACTGGTGGGATGCTGCCTCTATTATTGCAAGAGTCAATCAAGACAGCTTAAATGGTCAAGGTGCTTCTCTATTGGAATCCATGCAGCAGACTAAAACTCGCTTTATCGAACTACAAGATAGACTCCACGAGTGCCTATTAAAAGAAAGCTTCTTAAAAGTTCAAATGGACATTTCCTTTAAAAGTCAGAACGTTATTGATGTATTAAACCGAAATTTATTTGAAAGAACAGCAGATGTTGGGTTTCTGGCAACTGATACAAAAATAAGTAACTTTGTTTTAGGTGAAGTGCCAAAAGCAGAAATAATCCAACATTTAAAACAATATGTTGCTAAGTATAGTGTTTACGATGAAATATTTATCCTAAAACTATCCGGTGAAGTAGCAGCGAATATCGACCAAACGAATAAAGTAAAAAAATCATCTGATCCACTCATCCGTGAAGTGAAACAGTTAAAAACAGGCTACAAAGAATATTATCGATTTACCGATTTAAAACCTAATACTGAGAATTCGCACCTATTTTGTGCCCCGATAAAAGAACACGGTGGTGCAGATGCTGCAACCTTGGGCATATTAGTGATGAGCTTCAAGCTAAAAGATGAAATGGAAAGAATCTACTCAACTCTGCTGTCTAAAGAAGACAGCTCAGTATTAGCCTTGTTAGACAATCACCATAAAGTAATAGCAACCTCTAACACCCAGCAATTACAACATCAAGCATCAATTAATCCGCAACAAGTGCTTCACCAACTCACCAGCCAAGAATACATAGCCAATACCTCTGCAACTAGAGGCTATCAAGGCTATACAGGTCTGGCTTGGAGTGGGCTCTCTATGCTGGCTGTCAACCAAGCATTTAAGCAATCAAACACAAAAATAATTAAAAGTGAAGAATATAAACTTTGGAAAGATTCAAACTTAGTATCCAACGAATTAAAGCAAATCAATAAAGACTCTAAAAGCCTGAATCGAGAATTAACCGTTCTAACCTTAAATGGAAAAAGTATTTCTTATCGACTGAAAGCAAATTCATTTATGCCAATTTTAGAGAAGCTTAGAGAGCTTGGGGGCGAAATGAATACAGTTGTTGATAAATCTGTTGCGGAAATCAACAGTACTGCGCTGTCTAATTTTAAAGAAAATTGCATTTTCTACTCTAATTTGGCCATAGAGATAATGGATAGGAATCTCTATGAGCGCGCAAATGATTGTCGTTGGTGGGCGCTAAATCAAGAATTTATCAGTGCATTGCAACAGGCTGAATTATCAAAAGACAAGCTCAGGCTGATCTGTGCCCAACTAGGTTATATAAATGACCTATATACGGTTTATACCAATATTTTTATCTATGATAAGCAAGGTAAAATCATTACCGCGTCTAAGCCAGCTGATTTGCCAACCGATAGTTACAATGTAGCGAATAACACTTGGTGTACACAAACATTAAAACTGCAAAACAGTCAGCAATATGCAGTATCCGATTTTGCCCAGTCTGAGTTCTATGCTGGAAAATCTACCTATATTTATAATGCCGCAATAAAAAATAACTTAGGCGAAAACATAGGTGGAATCGGCTTAGTTTTTGATTCTGAACCAGAGTTTAAAGCTATGCTACAAGATAGCTTACCGCTTAATGAACATGGGCAAATTATTGAAAGTGCATTAGCGCTATTTATTACCCCTGAAGGCAAAGTCATTAGTTGTTCCGACGATACATGGTCTCCATTAGATACCATAGAATTGCCTGCAAGCTTAACTCAATTAGCACCAGCGGAAAGTAATCAAGAACTTATTTTGCTAGATGGAAATTACTATTTAGCTGGCGCTACCGCATCATCAGGGTATCGGGAATATAAAAATACCAACGATTATGTCAATCCATTATTGGCTGTTGTTTTGATAAAACTATAATCGTTAGGCTAGATTTATAGATTCATTGTCATAAGGCATGAATCTATAAATCTGTAAAACAATATGGGTTAAATACTCATCATCAAAAAGCCTGTTATAGCTGCATTGTTTTCTTTTATCCTATCATCAATATTAGCTTTAACTTCGGCAACTAACTTTTGGTATTGCAGATAAAACGCCCAACTAGGCGTGGGTTTATAGATCATATCGGATAATTCAAAGTGTTTGATAATTCCTTTAGCCGTGGTTGGCTTAACGAAAACCTCGTCATTCGGCTTTAAGTAAAAAGGCACAACAGAAATAATCGACCACTTGGCCATTTTATGCTGTTTTAGCAAGTCGAGAATTTGCTCAAAGCCTAATTGTTCATCACCATACAATCTTTGGTAATACGCATCTGAAAAAGCGATTTTTTCTGCTGTATTTAAATCCGCAATAAAATCTTTAAATTTTGGCTTTTCAAATAAAGAAACCATGGACGAACGACTGATTATTTTGATCAGTGCATCCAAAATTCGTTCAGGCTGAGAAAAATTATCTGGCGCCAATTCTGTTTGGCTAAACTCTGCTAGCTTAGAAATATTGTGACGCTTGGCGATTGCTTTCATTTCTTCACTGGCAAAGCCCTGTGGGTATTGAGAAAGAAAGTAACTTTCAGCTTGCTTAAGCTTTTGTAAATTCATGTATTTGCCTAATTTAATTAGAGCTTGGGCTTTAAGATAACCCGCTTTAAGCTTTGGAGCCAGTGATGAATACGCTAGCGGCTATTGTCTGTGATAAAAATGGAGTTTAGTAATCTGGAAATTAGTAATATGGGACTTAGTAAAAGAAAGAGTGAGACAGACTAAGTTGCTTAAAACCAGCATGACGACACTCTCGCGCTAGCACTCTGACCCTAGCCCTAGCACTCTCGCACTCACAGCAAACTTAATTTTCAGCTTGCGGTGAGGACAAAAAGCGTAAAGCATAAAGTGTAAAGAGAGCAAAGGCCTAGCCTGTAAAATGCAATTTTTACTCCGCTTGTTTAAGCCGTGTAACGGTTAAATAAAACACGACAGGTAATACAATCAAAGTTAGTAAAACAGCGCTTAGCATACCCCCAACCATAGGTGCAGCAATGCGAGTCATAATTTCCGAGCCTGTACCTGTGCTAAATAAGACAGGCAATAAGCCTAATATAATCGTGAGTACTGTCATTAATACCGGGCGTATTCTCTGGCCTGCGCCATGCAGAATTGCCTGTTGGTAATCCTCAAACTGCAATACTCGATTTTCGGTTTTTGCTTGCTGCTTGACCTGACTTAATGCTTGATTCAAATAAACCAACATAATGACGCCTATTTCGACTGCTACGCCCGCCAAAGCAATAAAACCCACCCCAACGGCAACAGAATAATGATAACCATATAGATAAATAAGCCAAATTCCGCCAATGGTCGCCATAGGCAAAGTCAGTAATATCATCAGTACCTCACCGAATCGTCGGAAACTCAAGTACAACAAAATCACAATAATCAATAGCGTAATTGGCGCAACTAAAATGAGTTTATTTTTAGCCCTTTCTAAATACTCGTATTGGCCAGCCCAACTAATTGAATATCCGGCTGGTAAATTCAACTGCTGCTTTAGCAGCTGTTTTGCTTGTTCGACATACAAACCTAAGTCAGATGCGGTAATGTCGACTAGCACTAAACCGTTCAATCTGGCATTTTCACTTTTGATACTAGGTGGCCCATCTTCAATTTTAATTGCTGCAATATCAGACAGTTTTATCTGCATGCCACTCGCTGTCACTATAGGTAACTGAGCTAATTTAGCAGGCGAATTTCGGTAATCATCCGGATAGCGCATGTTAACCGGAAATCGAGATTGCCCCTCTATGGTTTGGGTAATATTAACGCCTCCAATCGCGGTTGCGATTATTTGCTGAACATCCGCTATATTTAAGCCATATCGAGCTGCATTATGACGCAGAATGTCAATTTTGATGTAACGTCCACCAGCCACGCGTTCAGCATAAACTGAAGCGGTTCCTTCTAGCTCTGTCAGTATCTTTTCAATATCCGTCCCTATCTTTTGGATCTCTGCTAATTGATTCCCAGAAATTTTAATCCCGACAGGTGTTTTAATCCCAGTTGATAGCATATCGATTCTGGTTTTAATTGGGCGAACCCAAACATTAGTGAGCCCAGGAAATTGAATCAGCGAGTTTAACTCTTGTTTCAATTTCTCCGTTGTCACCCCTGCTCGCCATTGCGCTTTAGGTTTAAGCTGAATGACAGTTTCGATCATAGTCAGCGGCGCGGGATCGGTCGCGGTTTCTGCCCTGCCCATTTTACCGAATACGGTTTTAACTTCTGGAATTGTGCGTATCAACTTATCCGTTTGTTGCAATATCTGCCTTGCTTGGGCAATCGAAATGCTAGGGTAAGTAGAAGGCATATACATTAAATCGCCTTCATCTAAATCTGGCATAAACTCACTGCCAATTTTATTGGCCGGATAAAATCCGATTAAAGTAACGATAAAGGCGCTCAACAAAGTCAATTTAGGAAATTTTAGCGCTTGGCTTAAAACAGGTCGATATAAGGCAACTAGCAATCTATTTATCGGGTTTTTATGCTCAGATACGATTTTGCCACGAATTAGGTAACCCATTAAAACGGGTATCAAAGTGATGGCTAATCCAGCAGAAGCGGCCATGGCATAAGTTTTAGTGTAAGCCAAAGGCGAAAACATCTTGCCTTCTTGAGCTTCTAGAATAAAAACAGGTAAAAAACTGACTGTAATAATTAATAAACTAAAAAATAATGCTGGCCCGACTTCAGTCGCGGCTTTAGTGACAATTGGCCATACATTTTGTCTGTCGGTTTCAGCTCTCTCCATATGCTTGTGCATATTTTCTATCATCACTATGGCGCCATCTGTCATAGCACCAATCGCAATTGCAATCCCAGCTAAAGACATAATATTCGCGTTTATCCCTTGGATATTCATGATTAAGAAAGAGATTAAAATACCTAAGGGTAAACTGATAACAGCCACAATCGCTGAGCGTAAATGGAATAAAAACACCAAACAAACCAAAGCAACAATAACTAACTCTTCGGTTAATTTTTGCCATAAATTATCAACCGCATTTTGGATGAGATCAGATCTGTCATAAACAGTAACTAACTCAACGCCCTTAGGTAAACTGGGCTCTAGCTCGGCGATTTTATGTTTCACTTCAGTAATAATTTGTTGCGCATTCTCGCCATAGCGCATCACGACAATACCACCAACAACTTCGCCCTCACCATTAAGCTCGGCAATACCACGGCGGGCTTGAGGGCCGATGCTGACATTGGCGATGTCCGCAAGCGTCAATGTATTGCCCAATTTAGTTAGGCCAAGTGGGATTGATTTGATATCTTCAACATGCTTAATATAACCATTTGTCGTTAGCATATATTCAGCTTCTGCTAGCTCAATTACAGACGCCCCTGTTTCTTGATTCGCTTGCTTAATTGCATTGGCAACATGGGCTAAAGGTATTTGATACGCTCTCAGTTTTATTGGATCTATCTGTATTTGATACTGCTTAACCATGCCACCTATAGTCGCGACTTCAGCAACACCCGGCACAGACTGTAACTCATAACGCAAAAACCAATCTTGTAAACTGCGCAGCTCGCTTAAATCGTGCTGGCCCGTTTTATCGACCAAAGCATATTGATATACCCAGCCGACACCCGATGCATCTGGCCCTAACTGAGCTTGCGCTGCACTCGGTAAATTTGGCGTAATTTGGGTGAGGTATTCAAGCACTCGGCTCCTAGCCCAATATATATCAGTATCTTCGTCAAAAATGATATAAACGTAAGAGTCACCAAAAAATGAATAACCTCGCACTGTCTTGGCGCCTGGCACAGCCAACATAGCGCTAGAGATAGGAAAAGTTATTTGATCTTGAACCACTTGCGGTGATTGCCCTAAATAACTGGTTTTAACAATCACTTGGACATCGGATAAATCAGGCAAAGCATCAACAGGCGTTTGCTTAACCGCATAAATACCAGAAGCAGAAATAATAATTGCCAGTAACAAAACCAGTATTCTATTTTGAATAGACCAATTAATGACAGCCGCTATCATTTTTCAGCTCCCATTAGCTCTAGGCTATGAGTAGTATGAGATTGCGACTTGTGTTTCTGTAAATTGTGGTTTTGCACATTATTTAAAACTTCAAGCTCAACTATGGTCAAATCGTCCCTTACTTCAAAAGTAAAATAAACTGATTGCTCCGGCTTGAGTTGCTTAATATCAATGTTTTCAGCGAGTATAAAATCTAGCCTTGCCGCCTTTCTTTGCCACTTTTCAATTGCTTCGCGACTAATATTTAAAACACGATTATTAAAATCTATCTGGTGAATTATGCCCTTAACGCTTGCGGACTGGTATTCTGAGGACGCTTCTATCTCAGTTTGGTGAGTTTCCATTCTCATAAAATCAGAACTTTTACTTGATTCAGAGTCTATTAAAAAATGGGCTGCGGTGACAATTTCGTCTCCCGGATTCAGACCCGATAAAACCTCAACATTAGCGCCATAATTGGCACCTAACTGAACTTGAATAGACTTAAACTTGCCTTCACCTTTAGCTAACACAAGTCTATCTTGTGTCCCAGTACGAATAACGGCTTGAACAGGAACCTGAAGTACCGGCTTAGTCGGTAAACTGAGAGTTAAAGAACCAAACATGTTTGGCTTTAAGCTTAAATCGGTATTTACCAGCTCAGTTCTAAACCTAAGTACTCGTGTTTTGTCATCTAATTCAGGGTAAACATAATCAACCTTGCCTTGCCATACTTGTTGAGGGAAGTAATCCAATGAGAATTGAACGGGTAAATCGGCTTGTATGAAACTGGCATCCTGCTCAAATACTTCTGCGGTTAGCCAAACCGAATCTAATTTAGCAATACTCATTAAAGTATCACCCGGTTTTACATAAAAACCTTCACGAATATTGAGTTGATTTACAACCCCAGATTGAGAAGCATAAAAGGTCACTGTTTGCCTAATTTCACGGCTTTCTCTTAACTTTTGAATAAAACTATCAGACAGTTTTAATGCTCTAAGCCTGTCTTCCGCCGCTTGAATTAATAACTGATTACTGCGCTTTAACGCAATTAAAAACTCCTCCTGAGCGGTTAACAATTGAGGAGAATACAAGTTATATAAAGCCTGACCTTGTTTAATCTCTTCTCCAGTTACTTTGACAAACAGAGCCTCAACCCAGCCTTCTACTCTTGGGTGAATATGGATGATATGATTTTGGTCATACTCAACTTTAGCCAAGGTGGTAATTTGTTTGCTTGCCTGAGTTAAGCTTATTTTCTGCGTTTTTACCGACAACTGGTTAATAACCTCAGGTGAAATTGACACTAGGCCTGCGCTTTGAGCCTGATTTTCTGATTCGGTATAAACCGGAACTAACTCCATCCCCATAGGAGATAAACCGGGTTTATCTCTGCGGTAACTAGCATCCATGGGTGCAACCCAGTACAAAGGCTTTTTCTCTGTCGATTCGCCCTCTGTTTCATCTTGATAGGTTAATGGCATGAGCCAAATTGTCATTACGCAACCAAATGCCATGGCAGCCAAAATAATTAATAATCTATTCATGACTGGTTCCTTGTTTTTCATTGGTACTCTTTGTGTTTTTAGCTTTGTTTGAGCGACTTGTTTGAGTTAATAAATAGTTTACTCGAACAATGGTTTTAGCCTTTTGCACAGTCACATTTAACGCCTTGATACGTGCATTGAGCTGAGCTATTTTCCGCTGAACAACCTTCGAAAAATGACCACTATCATGTGTATAAGCGGTTAAGCTGGATTCGGTTTGTTGAGCCGATTGGCTGAGTATTTTCTTCTGATACAGCTTTTCCCTAGATTCCAGATGCTTCAAAGATTTTAGTTCTCTTTTTAACCGAGCTAAAAGCTGCTGAATCACTAATCGTTTTTCAGTTTTAATACTTTCACCCGCCAATACAGCAGACTTTACCTGATGCTGTTGTTTTTTATGACTAAACAAAGGCATATCTAAACTCGCACCAATAGAAAAAAAGTCACTATCGGAATGCACAGCAGAATCGGCTCGATAACCGTACTTAGCAGTTAGCCCCCACCTAGGCTGATAACTTTGCTCAGCTAACGCGACCTCTTTTTGCGATTGCTGCTGTTTTACCTCAAATCTATATACACTTGGATGGCGCATAATTAACTTAACCAAAGCCATATCTGTTAAAGCTAGAGTGAGTATATTAGGTTGGCTTATTGCCAAAGCTTGAATCTCAATTTGAGCATGACTAACAGCATTTGGCGTAAGGGTCAGGTTTCTTTCTGGGTTAAAGTTGATTAACCATTCAGATAAGCGAGCTAAATTAGCGTCGAGCTTTTCTTGCTCAATTAGCAAGGTATCTTGCAATTGATACAAATCCAATTCGGCCTTGAGCACCTCATCTTGGTTAGTCTCAGCAGCGGCAGAAGTATAATTCACCTGAGCCAGCTCAAGCATTTGTTCAAATAGATACTGCTCAGCCTGTATCATTTCTATGGTTTTAAAAGACTGGTAGGCATCAAACCAAATTTGACTGATCACACTGGTTAGCTCTGCTCGCCTATTTTCCCTTAAAATTTCCAGCTCGAACGCACTTATTTCAAGTATGGCCTGATTCAAGGCCAAAGAATCTCCACGTGCAAATTCTTGAGATATACCAAAACTAACTTGGGTCATTGCCTCTTGCGATAAGCTCAAACTATCAAGCGGTAAATTCATCAACTCAAGCGTGAGTTTGGGGTTATCTAACTGACTTTTGCTAATACTTTGAGCCAGCCGTTGAGCTTGGTTAAGCTCACTTTTTTGCAACCACAAGTCATGCTGATGTGCATACTGGATAGCTTGGTTTAATGAGTTAATGCTGAACGCCTGACTGAGTGCAGAAAAGGAGTTCAACGAAACAAAAATAATTAATAATAATTTAGAGCTCAAACGAGCTGAGTAAAATTTATAAAGATTAATAAACATAAAATTTTATCTATAAAAAAAATCGAGTACTTTGTCTGAAGGCGACAAAGTGTCATTAAAGTGCATAAATGCCGTTTTTTAGGCACAAGTATCCTAGGTTAGGCTAAAATCGGTGGGCGATAGAGGGATTTATCTTGATTAGATTGAAAAATGACAGGCTTAAAAATAATCGTATCTGGATAAGTTAAAACGATCAGTTCTAGCTTTAAACTTAATACACTTAAATAATTTGAGTTGATATTATGAGAACATTTACATTCGCTATCACAGCAGTCACTCGCTTCATTCTGCATTATCAAACTTAAATTTGATTGCATTTGCTTGCCATTCATATGCTGAACCGAGTGCATTTGCGTATTGCCTGCCATTTGCATTTCACTGCATGCAGGCGAAGACAACGCAAGTGTTTGCACACTCAAGGTCAACAAAATAGCAATAACAGTAAAAAGCTTCATAAAAAACAACACATACTCAAGTAGAAGTAATAAAGAAACAAGATAAGGCTATGTTATTTAATCTAAGATGTAAATAGGACTGGACTAAGTCATTAATATCTAACTGCACAAAAAGTGCATACCTAGAGCAAAGTAAATTAAAATAACTCAGTTTAAGCTCTATACTAAATTTATATAAGAATAGGAATTTAACCATGACATTCTTCAATAATTTACTCAATGGGAGCTTCATGCCCCACGGGCACTGCTTTTTATGGCGGCCTGATTTACTCTTTATGCATGTGGGCTCAGATATTATTATTTTTATTTCTTACTTTGCTATCCCGCTTGCACTGCTATTTTACTTAAACAAAAAACCTCTACCGATAGATTCAACTATCAAGTTATTTGCTTTATTTATTGTTTGTTGTGGATTAACTCATATTGTAGGCATGGTAAATATATGGCACGGCTATTATCACTTTGAAGGTGTAATTAAAGTCATTACGGCTATGGTTTCAGCAATCACAGCGATAAAAGTTTGGAGAGATCTGCCTAGCTGGTTATCTGCCCCTAGTATTTTAGAATTAAATAATATTAATAGTGAACTAAAAAATGAACTGCAAATTAGTAATTTAAAAAGTGAAGAGCTAATCCAACTCAGAGAGTATTTAGAACAAAAAGTTTTAGATAGAACAAAAGCGTTAGAAGCTGAAATAGAGCAACGCTCTGAAATTGAAAAAAACCTAAATGCGCTAATTGATACAGCTGCATTAGGACTCATCCTAGTGACGCCTGCTGGTACAATAAAAAGAGCGAACAAAGCCGCCTGTTCAATTTTTGAAAATGACGATTTACTTAATGTTAATGTATCCGATCTAGTCGCGCCACATATGAAAGGCAATCATCAAAACTGGCTAAGTAACTACTTTAAAAATCAAGAAGATGGAAGCTCAAATGCAATGGCGTTTGGGCGTGAAATCGATTACCTGTCGCCCAGCAAGCAAAATAAAAAATTGATTATAGAACTTCAAGACTATGTATCAAAAGGAGAGCACTACTGTTTAGCAAGTATTACAGATAACACAGTCGCAGCAGAAGCCACCCGAAAGTTAAATGAATCAGAAAAGAAATTTAGGACGATAGCGGAAAGTGTCGATGCGGTTATGTGGATGTCGACACCCAAGATATCTGAAATCTTATATGTAAACCCAGCGTATGAAGTGATCTGGCAGCAAAGTTGCGAATCTTTATATAGTAACCCGGCTAGCTTGATTGACAGAGTTCACCCTGAAGATCAGCCCAGAGTTAAGCAAGAAATCCAGCAGAATATAGATAAACAATGGGACCTTGAGTACCGTATTTTATTAAAGGATCAAACTATCCGATACATTCGCGATAAAGGGATAGCAGTAAAAAATGAATATGATGACGTTATATTTTTAGTTGGGTTTGCAGTTGATGTAACCGATCAAGTTCGCCTCAGCGAAATCGAAGATAGATATCAGCTAACAATAAATGCCATTAACGATGGCTTATATGATTGGGATATAGAAAACAATAAAGTTGAAGCCTCACCGCAATTAAAAGCCTTACATCATTTACCAGAAGAAGCATTTTGGGATTACAACGTTTGGGCGAAAGGAGTACACCCAGATGACTTACCTTTTGTTGAAGAACAAATAAATAATCACTTAGAAGGTAAAACCGAACAATTTGAAGCCGAATACCGAATCATTAATAACAATCAAGAAGAGTGGCTACTAACTAGAGGACAAGTAGTTGCCAGAAATAAAGACGGTAAAGCGCTAAGAATGTTAGGTATAGAATCTAACATTAATAGAAAGAAATCAGATGAACTTAAACTGAAACAAATGTTTGAGGAGTTAAAACGTAAAAACCAAGAGCTTGATGAGTTTGTCTATGTTGCCTCCCATGATTTAAAAGAGCCAGCAAGAGGCATTCAACACTTAAGCCAATTTTTACTCGAAGATTACGAAAATGTATTAGAGCAAGAAGGTATAGAATATTTAAATAAAATATCTAAATCTGCCGTCCGCTTATCTTTATTAATTGATTCATTATTACTGTACTCAAGAACAGGAAGACGAGACATTATTCGTGAACAAATCAACCTAGAAGAAATTATTGATGATTTAAAATTAACCCTACCTCAACTTAAAGATGTAGAGCTAACAACCGATCTCCAAGGCGCACAAATTTGTGCGGATAAAATATCTGTGTATGAAATATTGCAAAACTTACTATCTAATAGTGTAAAGTACACGAGTAAAACACCTATAAAAATAACCGTGAGTACCAATCAAGATGGTTGGCTAAGTGTAACTGATAATGGCGATGGAATTGATCAGGACAGCATAGATTCTATATTTACTATTTTCCAACGTTTGAACCATACTAAAGAAGGCGATGGTATCGGCTTATCAATTGTCAAAAAATTAGTTGAGTTACATGAAGGTGAACTTAAAGTGGAATCAAAATTAGGACAAGGTACAAGTATTAGCTGCAAACTTAATTCGGAGTTAAATTAGATGCAAAATCAAAAAATTATTTTCCTAATAGAAGATAATGAAATGGATTACATAGCGGTAAAACGTAGCTTAAAACTTCATCAATTAGATGAAGAATATCAACTTGTTCGATTTGAAAGTGCTGAAACTTGCATCCAATATTTTGCCGAGCAAGAGCTGAAATTTCAAAAAGCGCTGTTTCTAGTGGATATTAACCTACCGGGAATTAGTGGCAAACAATTACTCACTAAGTTAAAGCCTCAACTGCCTTCCAGTTTAGCTAAATTCATTATGTTTTCGTCATCTAATAATGATAAAGATATTAGCCAATCATACCAAGCAGGGGCAGATGCTTATGTAGTAAAGCAACCAAACTACAATCGCTTTAGTGAACAATTAAAAATAACCATTAAATTTTGGCTAGAGGCTGTTCAATATGCATAATGTTGTATTGCTTATTGATGACTCTGAACTTGATAAATCTATCTACACTCGGTTTCTGGAATCAACCAAGAACCAAGATGAATACAGAGTCCTAACATTAGAAGACCCGAATCAGATCCCGCAAATATTCAAGTCGGTTAACATTGATTGTGTCCTGCTGGATTACAAGCTAGAAAATAATAAAAATGGATTAGAGTTAATCCATGCAATAAAACAGCACTCCCCTTACTCTGGCATTCTTTTTTTAACCGGTTTTGGCGATGAGACAATTGCAACCAAAGCATTTAAACTTGGCGCCGATGATTACTTAAACAAAAGTGATTTATCCCAATCTAGACTAGAAATCACAGTTAAAAATATTATAGAGAAAAAGCAAAACCAGTTAGCCCAAGCAAAAACCAACCGAGAACTAAACCTACTTAGAAAAGCAATAGAAAATAGCCAAAGTTTGATGATGGTGTGTGAGCCGGAAGTCGGCTTGTTTATTACCTTTAACCAACAAGTGTGTCGTTTTTTAGGGGTATCTGAATTAGCGATAAAATCGCATTCTTTCATGTCATTTACTGATTATTTTAACAGCCCAGCAGAATGGAGAAAGTTTGTTGCCGAGCTGCAAAAAAAGAAAGTGATGCAAATAGAAGCCAACTTAATCAATCTAGATAAAGAAAAAGTTCCGTTTGAAATAGACTGTAATTATTCCCGAATAGATAACAAAGACTACTTACTTTTTAGTGGCACAGATATTAGCCGACTAACAAAAATCCAAAATGAGTTACAAACCCTAGTCATCAAAGATCCTTTAACCCAATTACTCAACCGAAGGGGCTTGATAGCGTCCTACGAAAAGACTTTGCAAGTTGCGACGAGAGAAAATTACGCTTTCGCATTTGCCATTTTTGATTTAGATAACTTTAAAAAAATCAATGATATCCATGGTCATCAAGCCGGCGACACTGTTTTGACTCAATTTTCGGATTTACTGGCAAAAAAATTCAAAAGAGCGTTAGATATTGTATCTAGAGTGGGAGGTGAAGAGTTCATTGTCATAGTAACGGACAAGGATAAAGCTTCCATTCGCCAGCTTTTTAATGATGTCATAAAAACATCGCCAGCCGTGACAACCCCTAGCACTACGGCGAGTTGTGGCTGGGTCTGTGTACAGGGCAACTCGCAAATAAAAAATTATGATCGTTTATATGCTTTGGCAGACAAAGCATTATATCAAGCTAAAGAAAATGGTCGAAATCAATGTATAGAAGCCAAACTAACTTAATCCTGCTTAAGCGTATTTTTAAACTGGTACATTGATTCAAAATCAGGAATGTTTTTTTCCCAAACAGGCTCTGCTTCACCTATATATTCTTTTACTGCATCCAAAAATAATTGAGTTCTAACAGGTAAGCCCCTGTGCGGGTAAACAGCCCTAATAGACCCAAATTCAGGCAGTCTAACTTGAGTTAAAATTGGTTCTATCAACCCCTGTTGAATCTCATTTTCAATCAAAAAAGCAGGCGCAACAAAATATGCAGTACCAGACAACGCCTTAAGCATCAATAACTCACCATCATTGGAGCGGAAGCAGCTATTAATTTCAATACTGGCATCTTCCCCATTATCATCAATATAGTTAAGACTGTTTATCCTTAAACTATTGCTAGAATAAGTAGCAGCTGGCAGCTTAGCGAGTTCTTCTATATTTTTTGGCGTACCATAGATATTTAAAAATTCTGGGGTAGCTAAAATCAGTAGGCGATTTCGAGCAATATGCCTTGAAATTAAATTAGATGTTTTAAGTTCGCCAATTCTAAAAGCAAGGTCATAGCCTTCGCTGACGATATCCACAACCCTATCTTCCAGCCTTAACTCCACTTCAACCTGAGGGTATCGCTTTTGAAAGTCATTTATAACAGGCTGAATATAACGCCGACCAAGAATCGGCGAGCTTGTCATTTTTAATAGACCCTTAGGTTCGGTGTTAAAATTTTCCGCTATCTGCATAGTTTCGCCAAGCAGCTCCCGAATTTCTTTCGCTTTTTTCAGCATCTCAGCTCCTCCCGCAGTTAAAGAAAATGAGCGGGTTGAGCGGTTTAATAAGCGTAGGCCTAAGTCACTTTCTAGCTTATTCATTTGCTTAGAAACGACAGATCGGTCAAGGCTACGAAATTCGGCTACCTTAGCAAAAGACCCTCTTTCCACAACCTCTAAAAACATCAGAAGGCGACTTGTTGTATCCATTTTCACTCCGATAAAACCATTTTATTGATTCCATTATGGCATCAATAAAATGACAAATAAACGCTAATTATTGCATCAATAACATTTATCATATGGATAATTTATTTTTAAGTGTCTGTTTACACTTGGGGCGAACCTAAAAAGGCGAAAATTTTTACCTTTTCCTATTTGGGTACAAAACATGGAAAGTTTACACAAGTATAACGCCTTGATTACTCATTTATTTGGCCTGTAATACTTCAATTGCCATGCCTTAATAAACATGAAGAATCGCCCCCAAACAGCAGCTCGCTCAACTTGATTTTTGGAGATAGTAAATGTCATCAGCCTCTTTTAAAACCTTAATTAGCTTAAACCTAGTTTGGTTAATGCTTACGGCTTGTAGTGAAGCGCCTCAAACAAATTCGCAGGCACAAGCCCGCCCGCTTACCTCAATAGATGTAGCTCATGTGGTCTCTAAACCTGTTCAGTCTTGGTTTACCTATACCACAAGGTTACAAGCACCAGAGCAAGTTGCTTTAACGCCTAGAGTTAGCGGTGTATTAGAGTCAATCGAGTTTATTGAAGGTCAAAAAGTGAATAAAGGGGATTTATTATTCCGCTTAGATCCTAGAATTTTTGAAGCTGAGGTAGCAAAGTTAACAGCTCAAGTTGCAAGTGCTAATGCGAGTTTAGAACAAGCAGTTAGTGAAGCTGAAAGAGCTGTGAGATTAAGTAACAGAAATGCAATTTCAAAAGAAGAAGTAGAATCAAGAACAACAGCAGTAAAACAAGCTCAAGCTGAAGTTTCTGCATTAAAAGCACAACTAGCATCTGCGCAATTAGATCTCGACTTTACTCAAATCAAATCACCAATAAATGGCATTATTTCGCGTGCAGAAATCACCCAAGGCAACTCAGTTACAGCACAGCAAAGTATTTTAACCAGTATAGTTTCTAGCCAAAAAATGTATGCTTACTTTGATATTGATGAGCGAACTTGGAATCAATATTTTGCGAGTACAAGTGCTAGTGATCAGCTACCGGTTGTCATGCAGTTGCTAGGCAACAAAGATTTTGAGCATATTGGAAAAGTCGACTTTATCGACAACCAAATCAATACATCAACTGGTACGCTGAGAGTGAGAGCGACTTTTTCAGCTAACTCAAATCAACTTAGAGCAGGCTCATTTGCCAGAGTAAAAATTTCTAGCAGTGAAGAACAAAATAAAATCATTATCCCTGAAAAAGCGATAGGCACAGATCTGAAAAATAAGTTTGTCCTAGTGCTAAATAAAGACAATATTCTTGAATATAGGGTGGTAAAGCTAGGCGATCAATATGGCGAATTTAGAGCAATAGACTCAGGTTTAAGTGCTGAAGACATCATAGCCGTTAATGGTCCAGCAAAAGTAGGTCCGGGTATGCCTGTTAGTCCAAGGCAAACACAGTTAGATCTATCCAATATTGCTTTTACTTTAGATAAGTCTCCTCAAGATAGCCTATTAACTTCGATAAATTAAAGATACCTATATGAATTTTTCTCATTTTTTTATAAAACGCCCTATTTTTGCGTCCGTGTTATCTCTAATTATTTTAATTGGGGGGGCTATTTCATTATTTCAGTTACCAATAAGTGAGTACCCTGAAGTTGTACCGCCAACTGTTGTTGTTACAGCAAATTTTCCAGGAGCAAATCCTCAAACTATAGCTGAAACCGTTTCAACGCCATTAGAACAAGAAATTAATGGCGTTGAAAATATGCTGTATATGTCATCTCAAGCAACAAGTGATGGCCGCATGAGCATAACGGTTACTTTTGCGCTTGGCACTGATTTAGATAGAGCCCAAGTAAGAGTTCAAAATAGAGTTAATAGAGTTATTCCTAGGCTGCCACAGGAAGTACAAAGGTTAGGTGTTGTTGCGCAAAAATCATCTCCAAATTTAACTATGGTGGTGCACTTATTCTCTGAAGACAACAGCCGAGAAAGTGATTACTTATCTAACTATGCAGATCTTTACGTAAAAGACCAAATTGCAAGGATAGGCGGCGTTGGTGAAGTAAGAGTGTTTGGTGGCGGTAAATATGCGATGCGCGTTTGGTTAAACCCAGATGCGCTAGCCTCTAGGCAGTTAACGGCCAGCGATGTAGTAAATGCATTACGCGAACAAAATCAACAGGTTGCGGCTGGTTCTTTAGGCGCTCAACCTACAACGAATCATGCACAATTCCAAATATTGCTCAATGTAAAAGGACGCTTAAGCAGTATCAAAGAGTTTGAAGATGTCATCATAAAAGTAGATCCAACTGGCTCAATAACTAGATTAAAAGATGTTGCTAAGGTCGAAGTTGGGCAAGATACTTATGCGTTAAGATCTATGTTAAATGGACAATCGGCTGTTGCAATGCCTATCTTTCAGCGCCCAGGTTCTAATGCAATAGAATTATCCGATCAAGTGCGTCAAACAATGCAAGACTTATCTCTGGATTTTCCAGCAGGGGTCACTTACGACATAGTTTATGATCCAACTGTTTTTGTTAGAGATTCCATTACAGCTGTTATTAAAACCCTTGCTGAAGCCATTATATTGGTCGTAGTCGTTGTTATCTTATTTTTACAAACCTGGCGTGCGTCTATTATCCCATTAATTGCTGTCCCTGTTTCACTTGTGGGTACATTTGCAGTAATGCACTGGTTAGGCGTTAGTATTAATACGCTCTCTTTATTCGGCTTAGTACTCGCCATAGGTATAGTTGTTGATGATGCTATCGTAGTAGTTGAAAATGTAGAACGAAATATATCAAAAGGTCTCTCCCCTGTTGAAGCAACTCGTGTGGCAATGACAGAAGTAACAGGTCCGATAATCGCTATTGCGCTTGTATTATGTGCTGTATTTATCCCGACTGCATTTATAACTGGCTTAACTGGGCAGTTTTATGAACAATTTGCACTGACGATTACCATATCAACTTTAATCTCTGCATTTAACTCATTAACTTTGTCTCCGGCTTTATCTGCATTATTACTCAAGCCTCACGATGCAAAACCCGACTGGTTAACCCAAGTTTTAAATAAATGTTTTGGTCGGTTTATCTTTCAACCCTTCAACAGACTGTTTGATAAAGCCTCTTTAAATTACCAAAGCGTTATAAAGAAACTAGTCAGATTTAGTTTGTTTGTGTCTATAGTGTATTTTGGGTTACTAGGCTCTACTGGAGGCTTATTTAACCAAGTACCCAGCGGATTTATTCCAGCACAAGATAAACAATATTTAGTTGCCGCAGCACAACTACCAGATGCATCTAGTTTAGATAGAACAGAAGAAGTCGTGTTAGAAATGTCAAAAATAGCAGCAACTGTAAACGGCGTAGCCAATACGGTTGCCTTCCCTGGATTATCTATTAATGGCTTTACGAATAGCTCAAACAGCGCTGTAGTATTTCTTCCTTTAGAAGATTTTTCACAACGGGCAAGTAAAATGGAATCTGCGGCTGCGATTGCAGCTGAATTAAATAAACGATTTTCGGTTATTGATGAAGCTTTTGTCGCTGTATTCCCACCCCCGCCTATTTTAGGATTAGGTACAACAGGTGGCTTTAAACTTCAAATTGAAGATAGAAGTAATCAAGGCTTTGAGAGCTTATTTAACAGCTTACAAAGTGTAATTAATGCAGCGCAAAAAAAACCAGAATTAATGGGGCTTTACTCAAGCTTTAGAGTTCAAGTACCACAAATGGATATAGAAATAGATAGAGAACAAGCCATGTTACAAGGCATAGCTTTATCAGAAATATTCGATGCGTTACAAATTTATTTAGGCTCTTTATATGTTAATGATTTTAATATGTTTGGCCGCACTTTTCAGGTTAATGCACAAGCAGATGCCGACTTTAGAATAGAGCCAAAGCAAATATTAAACTTTAAAGTCCGAAACAGAAAAGGCGAGATGGTGCCGTTAGGCTCGGTTATAAAAGTCACACCAACAACAGGACCTGATAGAGTTATGCACTACAATGGTTATCCAAGTGCAGAGCTAAATGGTAGCCCTGCTTTCGGCTACAGCTCAGGTCAAGCTCAACAAGCAATTGAAACTGTATTAGATGAGCATTTGCCAAATGGTTTTGAATTTGAATGGACAGAGGTAACTTATCAGCAAATACTTGCTGGCAACACTATGGTTTACATTTTTCCATTAGTCGTACTCCTAGTATTTATGGTACTTGCAGCCCAATACGAAAGCCTACGCTTGCCATTGGCTATTGTACTAATAGTACCTCTCACCATTTTTTCCGCTTTACTGGGTGTCTGGTTAGTTGGAGGTGATAATAATATATTTACTCAAATAGCCTTAGTCGTATTAGTCGCGCTTGCCTGTAAAAACGCCATCCTTATGGTTGAATTTGCGAAAGCACAACAACAACTAGGACTGAGCCGTTTACAAGCAATTGTACGCTCTGGGCAAATGAGATTAAGACCAATTCTTATGACCTCGATTGCATTTACCGCAGGTGTTGTACCACTTGTTCTAGCATCTGGAGCAGGCTCCGAAATGCGCCATGCTATGGGTGTTGCTGTTTTTTCAGGCATGATAGGTGTTACATTTTTTGGCTTAATTTTCACTCCTGTGTTTTATGCGCTAGTCGCCAAAGAAGAGAAATCAAAGACGTTACCCCAAATGGAAAACAACCTAGAATCAAAGGAGCAGCCTAATGTTTAATATGAAAAAGAGTTTAGTATTGTCTGCTTTTTCTATTTGGTTAGTTGGCTGCTCTTCAACAGCGGATAACTTTGAGCCAAACCAATTGACAAGCTCAACAGTGTACATCAATTCACTAACAAGTGAATCGGCACAACATGCATGGTGGAAATCCCATAAAAGCCAGCAGCTTAATAATTTAGTTCAACAAGCAATCAGCTCAAACTATAACTTAAGAGCGGCTCAAAAACGCTATAGTGCAAGTATGAGCATGCTTGGTTATGAAGAAAACCAGCACTGGCCTCAAGGTGGGTTGAGCGCTGAAACGACTCGTCAGTCAGTAAATGGTCAAATCAGCTCAGAGTCCAGTTTAGGCGTTTCTGCTAACTGGCAAATAGATTTATTTGGCCGATTATCAGCTCTAGTGAAGGCTGCTCAAGCCGATAGTTTAAAAGCGAAAGAGCAAAGTGTTTTATTATTATCAGAAGTCATCACTGGAACAAATAATAGCTTTTTTCAATGGCAAGGCAACCAACTTAAGCTCAGAATACTTGAGCAGCAAATTGCTGTGTTAGAAGAAAGTATTGAAGTTTTAACAGCCAGAGTTGACGAAGGTTTTGCATCTAACTTAGATTTAAACCGTGCTTATGCTCAGCTCAATCAACAAAAAGCTTTAATACCTCAAATAAAATCTGAATTATTCAGACATAAAGTAACACTTGCCACTTTAACAGGTGTGACCACAGAAAAGTTAAACTTGATTTTTGAACCTGAGCTAGTCAACCAAGAACTAGATTTAACTATCAGTGTAGTTAAGCCAGAAGAAGCCATAGCACAGCATCCTAAGATTATCATGGCTCAATATGATTTCTTGAAACAAAGTGCACTTTCTGATGCTTCTCAAGCTGCTTTATACCCGAGTATTTCGATTACAGGTTTTGCTGGCCTACTCAACCCTGTGGGTAGTGATTTATCCAGTAACCATGATGCTTGGTCTGTTACACCTAAGTTAACTTGGTCATTACTCAGTTTACCCGCTTTAAAAGCACAAGCTAAGGCGCAAGCGCTTCTCAGTGAAGCTCAGCTTATTGAATATGAAAACACGCTGATTGAAGTAATATCTCACTCTCAATTAAGCTTAAGCCAAATAAAAAATGCAAAGCAGATCAGTCAATTTTCGACTAAGCGCTTATTTCACGCAGAGCAAGCTCAATCGCAAGCGCTCGCTATGTACGAAGAAGGAAAAGTACCTTATTTAGATTTACTAACGGCTAGACAAGAAGCTCTATTAGCCAAGCAAGCAGAAGTTGACTCTAAGGTTCAATTTATTCTGGCTAAAATTTCAGCTTATCAAGCGTTCAATGGTGGCTGGAGCAGAGCGATACTCTAGGAGTTGTTGACACTTGTGCTATTTTTGAGCGATAGGTTATTTTAGTTATTCTGCGTTTCAGTAGCTGAAACGCAGTTAGTTTAAAACCAGAATTGATTTATTTCTGCTTGAGTAAAAAATGGCTGACACCTGCCGCGGTGCGTTTGATAGGTTGAATCGTTCCGTCTGGGTTAAAGTATAGTAACTCAGCTGCTGTGTGCCTTTGTCGGCCACAGTTTGAATTAATATCCAACCATCTATGATAAAACAATACCCACTGGCCTTGATACTGAACAATGGAATGATGATTATTGCTCTGATTTTCTTGAGCCATAATCTCACCTTTATACTGCCAAGGACCTAGAGGCGATTTGGCCATATAATAGGTCAAAACACGGTTGTTTTCCGGCATAGTATAATAGTAATTATCACCTCGTTTAAATACCCAAGGTCCTTCCATTTTAGGCTCGTAACCTCCCATATCCATTTTGATAAAGCCGCCTTGAGTACTACGCATATCTTCGGCCATTTTAATCACATAATAATCGTGATTAGTGGCATGAAAATATAAGTATGCTTGGCCGTCATCATCAATAAATAAACTGGGATCATTCGCATACGGCACTTGCCATAACGGCGCTCCAATTTTATCTATAAAAGGACCTGTCGGAGAATCACTTTCGGCAATTCCTATGCCCATCCATTTAGTACTATTTTCAGGATTTTTTCTATCTTTGTGTCCTTTCCCTGCAGGAAAAATTAAATAATATTTGCCGTTTTTATAGGCAGCATCGGGCGCCCAAGCATAATTGTCTGCCCAAGCTAAATCATCTACAGATATTAAAGGGCCATGTTTTTGCCAGTTAACTAAATCACTAGAAGAAAATGCATACCAGTCTTTCATCCAAAAATCTTGCTGGCATTCTTGGTCGTGTGAGGTGTAAAGGTACATCTTTCCATCTGACCAAACGTGAGCAGAAGGATCCGCCGTTCTAATATTGTCGCCAAAATTAAGTGGGTTACCATTAGCTTGAGGGTTGATTGTGGCACAAGCAGAAAGTAACTGCACTGCCACACAAATACTACTACCTAATATTATTTTTCTTATCATATATGAGCCTTTATATTTAGACTTATTTCAGGGTTTGATGTCAGCCAAATGGCAAACAATCTAGTTAAAAACCTTATAAATCAGAGCCTTAATCTAGTTCATTAAAACGAATATAATCTAGATCTACGTACTTAGTTTTATCCTTGGCTGGCGCAACAGCAAATAATGCGACTTTAGCGCCAACCCAACGCCCTTTTTTAGCCGAAAAGTGTTCTCCGATAATGCGAAACCTCTCCATGTCAGGTGTTTTATAACTAAAAATAGCTTCAGCTCCCGGCTGAACCAATACTCTCAACTCAATTTCATTGGTTGTTAATTTGGCAACTTGTTTCTCTTGTTGCTTTTCATCACACCCTTTTCGGGCCCCATGGCAATGCATAAAAACAATTTCGTGTTCCCCTGATTGATTTTCTGAGATACCAATCCATGCGTAATCTTCTCCGAAAATACTCAAACCTGCTTGCATGCCTGCTTTATTCGCCGAAAACTGGAACTTAGCGATAGCTTCAAATGACTCAGCGGGCAATTTTTGTACAAGTAGTGATGGGGTCATCCATAAATTATCTCCTGTGGTTTTAACCTTATCCTGCGCATATAAACGTATATACCCTGGATTTTCAGTAAGAGAATACCAATCAGCTTTAGGGTTCGCATTCCATTGCCATTGTAAATTTAACCCATCAGAGGTAAATTCATCTGTTGTTTTTAGTTGGTTCTTTGCTGATGGAAAAAGAGTTTTCGGTTTGATGAAACGCGCAACGGGTTGACCTATACCGTCATTATCGGCATCTATACCTATGATTGGCCAGTCGCTAACCCACCTCATAGGTTGAAGGTGCGTAATTCGACCATATGCTTTTTTGGCTTGAAAATGTATAAACCAATCTTCGTTTTGTTCTGTGTGTATCCAAGCGCCTTGATGAGGGCCATTAGTTCGGCTACGCCCTTGCTCCATAACTACCTTGGCTTCATATGGACCTTCAATATTTTTTGCTCGAAAAACAGTTTGCCAACCTAAATCTACACCGCCAGCTGGCGCAAAAATATAATAATAACCATTACGTTGGTAAAATTTAGGTCCTTCTATGGTTCTAAAATGCTTTAACTTGTGACCATCTACGATATTTTTATATTCATTAGATACCCATGAGGCATCGTTTGACATCTCTCTTAAACTTAATACGTTATTGAAACCAGCTCGGCTTTTAGCCCATGCATGTAAAAGATAAGCCTGACCATCATGATCCCATAAAGGAGTTGGATCTATAATTCCTTTACCTTTAAGAATAAGTTTAGGCTCAGACCAGGTAGCAGCAGGATCTTTAGCTGTTGTCACATATATACCAAAATCAGGATCTGGGTAAAAAATCCAATATTTTCCGGCATGAAAACGAATATTAGGCGCCCATACACCTTCCCCGTGCCTAGGCGTGTCATAATGCACAGTTGGAATTTGTAACGGCAAAGCATAGTTAATCAATTGCCAGTTAACTAAATCTGTTGAATGTAATATGGGTAGTCCTGGCGCAGCATTAAAACTAGAGGCCGTCATGTAATAATTGCTGCCAACGGCGACTACATCAGGATCAGAATAGTCAATATGCAAAATAGGGTTAGTATAATAACTGTGAGCAAGTAATGTATTAGGCTTGGAATTAAAACTTATCTTAACATCCTCACTGCACCCTAAAATTAAACAGAGCGTTGCAAAAAATGGAATAACTAATCTTAAATGCTTTTTATTCATATAAATCCAAGATATTTAAAGGGGCTCTCTCTGTTTAAAACCGACAAACCCAATTTAGCCACCGGTGGCAATGGAGCTAATATTACAGTTAAACAAAATGATGGCCATAGTATATTTAACTATTTCAATTACAATATTTAATAACCCCTAAAATGGAGATTAAGGCTTATACATTGAGAAAATAAACTAAATTAATGATTTAAAATAAAATATTTAGCTTCAACTATCTAAAGAAAGCTGCATTTTAGGCTCTACTCTATAGTGCTTTAATTTTTGAGAGAATGGACACTTGAATTGCAATGACACTGATTGCAATTGTAAATCTTTGGTATGGGACGTTTGATTTCCATACAGCCTATCCCCTAAGATAGGATAACCCAAGTGACTTAAATGCTGTCGGATTTGATGTTTTCGTCCCGTTAATAACTTAACATCCACCAAGGAAACGCCATCACAGTGATCCACATGAGAAAAAATACTGACAGCTTTTTTGTCTTGTACTGGCCATTCAAGTTTGTGATTTAGCCCAAAGCCTGAAAAATCACCTTGAACAATAGCTTGATAGCCTTTATCCATTTGACCGGCTTGGAACATATCGCTAAATAAGCGCGCTGAGGTTTTACTATGGCTCAATAAAATCAAGCCAGTTGTAGCTCTATCTAATCTATGCACTAAAAACACGGGGCGTTCAGTTGTGTTAGTTAATCTGGGTAAGTTAATTTCAACCCAGCGCCCTATACTTGCAAAGTCGCCCCATCGACTACCTTGGCAGTTCAGCCCGTAAGGTTTAAACCAAATACTATAATCGCCCGCATCATGAATTAATTTAGGTTGAGGAACAGTTGAACTCAACAATTCAGGGTTGTAGTTGAGCGCTAATTGATCCCCAACTTGAAGCAACTTGCTTGCACGTCTTAATCTTTGTTTGGATTTCCCTCTTATCAACCATACAGCCCCCTTTTGCATCGCATCTTTAATTACAGCTTGAGATAGCTGAGTTTGATTAGACAATATTTGGCTGGATTTTAAGTGACTATTGTCAGCATCTATATTTAGACAAATTTCGATATTTTCTAACATGAAATATTACCTTATATGAGCTAAGCTATATCCAGATGATTAAGTAACCAAAAAAACAAGTGAAGTGTATTTTACACTAAAATGAGCGGTAAAAGTGGGAAATGATTAACATCCACTAAAGCGATAAAGTACATGAACCCAAAAATGATAGGCAAAAACATTACACCGACAAAAATAAGAAAATTGCTTGAATGAGAAAATTATTATTAATCATAAGCTTTGTCTGTTTATCCACTTCCGCTTTGGCATGTGATAAACAGGTCACTGTCCCCTTGTTAGAATCTAGCAAAGATAGGTTAATTCTAGATCTACTCAAATTATCACTCAGTAAAACTTCCATTCAATACTGCATAAATGAATACAATCAAGTGCTGACAGAGGGTCGTAAAGCCTCACATGTAAAAAAAGGCATTTTAAGCTTACAATGGGCAAGCACGGGGTCACAATCGAGCCAATTACTGCAAGCGGTTAAGCACCCTATTTTTAGAGGATTAACAGGATTTAGGCTGTTAGTTATTCGAGAAGGCGAACAAAGCACATTTGATCAAATTAAAGACCTGACAGGATTAAAAGGATTAACCGCAGGCCAAGGTCAATTTTGGGGCGATACTCAAGTATTGCGAGCGAATAATTTACCTGTGGTGACTTCGACCCAAGCGCGTAAGCTATGGAAAATGCTCCATTTAAAGCGTTTTGATTACCTGCCACTTGGCTTGCATGAACCGTGGAAGGATTTAAAGATGAGGCCAAGTTACCACTTAAGCGTAGAAAAAAATTGGATATTATCCTACCCAGCTGCCTTATATTTTTACACTCAAGATCAAGAGTCTGAACTGCATAAAAATCTGACTCAAGGGATGCAAGCTGCACTCGATGACGGCAGTTACCAGAATATGCTAATTAGTTCAGATATGTTTCAATCAATCATAAAACAAGCATCTGTTGAAAAACGCAGAGTGATAGAGCTGAATAATCCTTATAACCAAAATACCGAGTTACAAAGCATAGCGAAAAACTTTTTAAATCAGTACCTATCAAGCCGAACGGTACAAAATTAAATCGGGGCAATAAACGCTCAACCATACTTTACTCAATGCTTACAAGCCTATTCCTTTGATTGTAAACAACTGCGCAAAGCGAATTTTCAGTAATTTTATTTAACAGCTGACAATAAGACTCATAACCTTTCACGGCTCCAAACCCTTGCTATAAATAGATTGCTGCCTCTTATTTATCTATCGTTGCTTTTGTGAATTTGCTGCCAGTGTACTTAGGTAGCCTTCAAGTTGTTTGGTTGCCTTAGTTGCCATTTTAATTTTCTTCCTTAATATTAATGCCTAAAGATTTACAGGCTTGTTGGTTTTCTAATGAATAAATATCAAAATCATCAATAGCTTGTTTAATACAATCTATTGGTTTGTCGAACGGGAAGAAACGAGGCCGTTCTTTTTTTGAAACAAGCCAATCAGTTTCAATAAACCACGGAATTGCTTCAGATCCTCTGAGCAAAACAGAAAATACAAGTCCACTATAGGAATATTCGATTGTGATGGGGCCTTGATACCCAGAGAGGTATTTTGCTCGCATCTTGGATAAACCAGTACGGACTTTTGTTGTTTTATTATTTTTTAAACGTATTGATAGATCGTGTCTTTCAATCCATGAATTTCCCCGATGAGTAGATATAGATACAATGTCGCTGTCCACGGATACAAGCACACCAGATAACCTTTTGGGTTCTAAACTGTTTAAGTAGTCACCCAGCAACCCGGCTGACAAAACAGAAAGGGCAAACAAAGTAAAACCAATCATAATAATTAAAAATATACCCCAGTCTTTTTTGTAAAAAGGTGTTGGTGGGTTGGGCTGAGTGAACGTTTGCCTTCTATATTTCGGCTGTTGCTTGGTATATTGACCTTTCATTTTTCAGCTTCTGTCAGTCGTTTACCATTTGCAGTTATCACACCTTGGTTGTAAAACATAACACTACGATATTCATCGTCCGTTTTTACAATTAGCCCCGAAGCAAGCGAGTTAGCGATGAACTCTTCTGTTTTCTTGGCCGCTTGCTTGCCATGAAAATATGGAACGCTATACTGCTGGGGAAATGAATATACCCATGCTTTTTTTAATGTTCTCGCAATCTTTGCTGGTGCATCATGGGTACTAATTAAATTAATATTGGCTTGCCAATTTTTTATTAAATCCTGCAGCGTGTTAGGTACTCTAAAGCCATTGCGGTTGTATTTAATGTACGCAGAAGAGGTAATGTAGTCTTTGGCACCAAAAGAAAAACTAAACTGGTTAAGTGTCGCCTCTGGCGAAATTTCTGGATTGACCGGTGTTAACATTTTATGTAAACCAGCAATTGGATTTGGGTTTTCATTCAATGCATTAATAGCGCTTGCCGTTAAACGAGGAAAATTTTGTCCTGCAAGGTCAAACGTCAGATTAGCAATTGTTACTCCTGATTCACGGGTATAAACATCACCCACAGTTAATTTTAAATTAGAATCCAATAAACCATTTTGGTTTTGTTTGGCGTCTGAATTAAATGTAATTGACTTTACATCCCACGAATCGGTTTTGTTATTTTTAAATTGCTCAATATAAAGTTTAAATGACGAATGATTATTTTCTGGCGAAAAATCTGGGTTTACGCTGTCAATAGCAATCGGGCCAATTGAAAAGTCTGATGTATAATCCTTTAAACTAAGTTGACCAATTTTACCCGTTATCACGGTATCGCATATTTCTGAGCAATCGGGTTTTACTAATATATTCATTCCTTCAAAATCAAACTTAATATAATCGTTCGTTACATTGGTTTTGTTGGATATTACCCTTGCTTGCCACTCGCCTGAATAACTATATTTCATAATGGCCGAAATTAAATGGTCTACCTCTAGTTTTCTGTGTAACAACTTAAATTGAGATAAAGCCCTATCAACATCAGAACGAATAATAAAAGTGGCGAAGTCTAAATCTGGTAAAAAGGTATTAAATTGAAAGTCAGGGGAAAGTACTATTGGTCCATGTTTAACTCTGATTAAAAAGTCATCTTCAGTTAAATATTTGTTTTCAATACCAATAACAGCTTTAGATTCGAACAATCCAAAATCATAACTTTTTAACTTACTTGTCGGGTTGTTAGTGACTAACAACTCAAACTCCTGTTTAAACCTTAAACCTGCTATCGCACTAATCGCACTATAAATAACGACTAAAACTAGCGTGGAAATTAATAGCGATTTGAATTTAATACTCATAGAAAATAACGACCTGTTTTATTTTTAATTGTTGTGAATCTAATTATCTTTGTTTTAAACAGCTATCCGTTCTGTGAATTGCCATTAGCCGAAACATGGATTGAATGTAGCTGCCTACCTGATTACCCAGACATGCTAGCAATAACAATCTAATGCCTATTTTCTCAGCTATTTTGGATAAGGTTTGTGGTGAAATTTGCAATGAATTATCAAATTGAATTAATTGCTTTGTAGCTTTAAAACTATTGTGTTTAATTACGCTTAACAATTCGCCAGTGGTGAGTAGCTTGATCGATTGTAAAAATACTTGCTGAAGTCGCTGCCAGTCCCTAGCGACATGCTTGAGCTGTGTAAGCAGGCACAAGCAACTTATTCCTGTATCCATTGTGTTTTCATTTAGCCAACCCCCATCTTGTTAATTGTAAACAAAATAACAGAGACAATAAAACTCTTTTCTTTATATCTTATAATTGCAATCTTCAATAAATTTAACTGTTAGGTTATAGCTAAAAAGGAATATTTTACCGAAGCATTAGCAATAGCATCGTTGCTAGTCGGGATTTAAATCCCCTCATTTTTGAGAGCAGCGAATAACTTTGATACCGGCTACTCTTAGCTAAAAGGTTATTGCGTGAGGCCATACCAAACAAAAACTTAGGAAAAAAGGTAAACCCACCTAGCTTCCTCAATGTAATCTAGAGCGTAACCTTTTATTTGAGTTTGGAGATCGCCAAAAATCAGTTGCGAAGATGACGAACTTAAAATATCAGGGGATAAAAAAGTAAAAATTATATAACTTGGTAAACAAATTTTTCTAAATGAGTTTTGCTAAATAGTAGCAGAAATAACGAAGAATGAAGGTTAAAGCAGATTTTTAAGCTAGGGGTAATTTAGAAGAGTTTAACGTGGTACCGGTGGGCGGACTTGAACCGCCACGCCCGAGGGCAACGGATTTTGAATCCGTCGTGTATACCAATTTCACCACACCGGCACTTTAAAACTACAAATTTTATTGCTAAAAAACTTTGCAAATCTTTGCATGTATTTTTCAACTAACTTAAGAGACAAATAATCATGAATCTCAAGGACTTACAAACCGAGCTAATGAAGACACTACGCATTTTGAATCCGTCGTGTATACCAATTTCACCACACCGGCACGTTAAAACAAGCTTGATATTGAATCAAGTGACAGAGATTATACAAAGCTATCCATGACTAGCAAGCTTTTTTATTTTAAACTCGACTAAATGTTTAAAATTTATACACTTAGCATATTAGCTTTAATAAAGACTAATACTAACGAATATATTAGAATACGATTCATTATTCAATTTGACTCAATTCTATTATGGCTCAGGCATCATCAGCAACTCCTTCTTCTAATAACCGAGCAGGCTTTTTCCGTAGGTTAGGCGCTTGGGTTTATGATCTACTCATCATTATCGCTATCATGCTGTTAGCAACATTGGTTGGTATTTTAGTATTTCAATTGCTCTTACATTTTAATCTCGCAAGTTTACCTGATGGCATTGAAGACTCAGAGTACCTTCGAAACAATTGGTTTTTTAAGGTTTATTTAGTTTTTTGCTATTTTGGATTTTACGTTTACTTTTGGCGCCGCGGAGGACAAACCGCGGGTATGAAAACATGGCGATTAAAACTGCAAAACACAGACGGCTCTCGATTATCAGTCACTCAATGCATCATTAGATTACTAACAGCCGGCTTAGGTTTGAGTAATTTGACTGTATTTTTGCCTTGGTGTAAAAAAAGAGGGCTGCAAGATATTTGCGCAAAATGCGAGTTAATCGTTTTATCTAAAGAAGAAAATAAACATGTAAACTGGAAAGGCTATATGTAAATTTTTATTTTGGTAACAAACAATTACAAGTTTCTCTGTTATATTTCATTGACATAAATTAACATATGCCTTACTAAATTTACTTTTATATTTATTGTTTATTTGTATGACATATGTTAATTTGCAAGCCAATTTGCGAAAGCTTTGGTTGAAATCTCTTTAACCAACTGAAAAACTATACTATTAATTCCAAGTGTTTTTTGGTTACGCATTGGCAAATCTTTTTACTTAAATCCATCCACTTTAATATGCATAATTGACACAATCATGCTAAGTGGGTTAAACGTTAAACCATAACAGAGGTTTTGCCTTTTATGTACTTATCTACGATAGATGTAGCTATATTTGCTATTTATATAGTTGCCATCATTTCACTCGCATCTTGGGTGTCGCGTGAAAAACCAGGTCACGAGAAAGACTCATCTGACTACTTCCTTGCTAGTAAATCTTTACCATGGTGGGCTGTTGGCGGCTCATTAATCGCTTCAAACATCTCAGCAGAACAAATTGTTGGTATGACAGGTGCGGGTTATGATGTCGGCATTTCTATTTCAGCTTATGAATTAATTGCAGCTGCATCATTAATTATTATCGCGAAATGGATTCTACCAATTTACCTAAAACACAATATTTACTCTATCCCTCAATTTTTAGAGCATAGATATAGCACTAACGTACGTACTGTATTGGCTATTTTCTGGTTAGGTATTTATGTCTTTGTAAACTTAACTTCAGTTTTATGGTTAGGTGCTTTAGCAATGAATACAGTTGCTAACGTAGATATTATGTATGGTCTAATCTTCTTAGGTGTCTTATCCGTTGCTTACTCCTTATATGGTGGTTTAAAAGCGGTTGCACTAACAGATATTATTCAAGTCGTGCTACTTGTTATTGGTGGTATCATTACCCTTTACGTTGCATTAGAAGCGATTGGAATACAATTTGTTGCGCCAACTGCCGGTGTTGTTGAAGGTGCTGATTATTTATATGCGCATGCAAATGATAAATTTGATATTTTATTAGAAGAAGGCGATCACGGTTACAATGATTTACCTGGTATTTGGATGCTATTAGGTGGTCAATGGATTGTGAACATGGCTTATTGGGGTTTCAACCAATACATTATCCAGCGTGCACTTGCCGCTAAAAGCTTGCAAGAAGCACAAAAAGGTATCTGTTTTGCTGCTTACATGAAGTTATTCATGCCTATTATCGTAGTGGTTCCGGGTATTGCCGCTTTCTTATTATCTCCAGAAATTGCAGATACGCCTGATAGAGCTTACCCAGAGTTACTAAAACTCGTTCCTGAAGGTTTCCGAGGTTTAGCATTCGCCGCGCTGGTTGCTGCTATCGTTTCTTCATTAGCATCTATGTGTAATAGTATTTCAACTATTTTCACTATGGATTTATATGCTCATTTTAAGAAAAAGACTACAGAGAAAGAGTTGGTTAAAGTCGGTCGAATTACCACTTTAGTTGCTTTAGCAATTGCTATGTTGGTTGCTCAGCCTCTATTAGGTAACTTTAAAGGTGCATTCTCATTCATCCAAGAGTTCACCGGCTTCTTTACTCCGGGTATCTTGATCATATTTGTATTGGGTATGTTCTGGAAAAAAGCGAACGTAAATTCAGCATTAGTTGCTGCTATTGGTTCTTTCGCGATTTCAATTGTATTTAAAGTTGTCTTCCCTGAGATCCCATTCTTAAATCGTATGGCACTTATCTTCTTGATTTGTTTGGCTCTATCTGTACTGGTAACTATATTAGGTGGCAACAAAGATAGTGAAAAAGCTATAGATTTAGATGATATCGACATGCACACAACACCTAGCTTTAATCTTGCTGGTATTGGTGTGTTCTTAATCTTAATCGGTTTATATGTCACGTTAGACTTATAATCAGATTGAGACTTATAAAGCCGATCTTCTTGATCGGCTTTTTTATTTCTGACTATCTCGTCTTCAAATGTGTTTACAGGTCCGGGGCTGATAAATGCTAAGCTCTTATATTTAAATCCAAATTCTCACTAAACTTCCCTTCTTTGTTTCCAATTGATAATCTAAACTTAACCTTAACTCTGGATAAGAAATCAGCAACCCAACCTTAAAAATTGAGCTTATTGATTTTTATTTATTGAGAAGTATTTATGCTTTATTGACATACCAGGACACAACTAATAAGAACAATATTTAACCCAGTGAGGGCAATAGGTAAGCAATGACAACAGAGCCTCTGATTAAAAGTACAACTAAGTTAGCCGAGTTTAATATCCGAATTATTGGCTTAGCGCTGATCATTACAGTAATTTTGACAGCTGCAAATGCATATATTGGTTTACTCGTAGGTATGACTGTTTCAGCATCCATTCCAGCGGCTGCAATTAGCATGGCGATTCTGCGTTGGTATAAAAATAGTAATGTGCTGCAAAATAATATGATACAAACATCAGCTTCAGCTGGAGAGGCATTGGCTGCGGGTGTGATTTTTACCGTGCCAGCATTAGTTATCATGCAAGCATGGCCTAGTTACCAATACTTACCTATCGTCTTAATCGCTATTTCTGGTGGGATTTTAGGGGTTATTTTCACTATTCCGCTGCGCCACGCCCTAATTGTAGATAAAAAATTAACTTACCCTGAAGGCGTTGCCACTGCGCAATTATTAACGGTTGGACATAATTTAGATAAACATAGCAGTTTAGGGGTTCGGCACTTATTTCAGGCTGCTGGCATTAGCGCCATTTTTAAGCTGTTAGAAAGTGGCTTTGGTATGATTTCCACCTCCATTTCTAAATTGATACTGGTACCGAGTCTTAATCTTTTAACCAGTTTTCATATGCAATTTAGCCCTGCTTTACTCGGCATAGGTTACATACTAAACATTAAAATTGTTAGCTTAGTCTTTATCGGTGGCTTAATTGGCACCTTAATTGGCATTCCGACTAACTGGTTGCTCAATCAAGAACAACACATACTCTCGCTGAATTTAGCTGAATTATCAGTTAACCAGTTAACCGCGGAAAATTGGCAATCTCTAGCAGACACGATCTGGCACGATAACAGACGAATAGGCATTGGCGCTATGTTAGTGGGTGGAATTTGGTCGCTACTGCTCATTGCAAAACCCATTTATGTCAGTATCAAAACCAATTTCAGCTCATTTAAAGATTTTCACCAAATGAGTAGCGACATTAATAGAACAGAGCAAGACTTGCCTTTTAAGTATCTATTAATCCTAGTTCCAATGATTTTGATTCCGTTAATTTATTCTATTTATCCTTTATTTAGTCAAAGCCTCTACCCTGCTTTTTATACTGGTTTATGGTGTTTTCTATTAATATTTTTCGCTTTTATTTTTGCTTCGGTTGCTGGGTACATGGCAGGTATTGTAGGCAGTTCAAATAATCCAATCTCAGGGGTGACGATAGCGACAGTGTTAATATCATCCTTGATTATATTTTATCTAATTGGCGAATCTGAGTGGGCAAAACAATTAGGACCTTTAATTGTTATGTTCTTAGCGGCTGTGACTTGTTCAGCTGCGGCAATTGCAGGGGATAATTTACAAGATTTAAAATGCGGACACTTACTAGGCGCTACCCCTTGGAAACAACAAGCATTTCAAATTTTAGGTGTGGTTACTGCCGCTTTAGTACTTCCGCTTATTTTAATGTTATTAGATCAAAGCTATGGGATTGGCAGACCAGCAGAAAACTCTAACAACGGTACTTTTTTAGCAGCACCACAAGCTAACTTAATGAAAGAGTTAACTCAGAGTATATTTAATCAGTCGGCAAACTGGCTATTAATTCAACTAGGTATGCTATTAGGTGCTGTACTGATACTCGTTGATTTCGTTTTTGTTAAATTAAAAATCAATTACAGAATTCATGTATTGGCGGTTGCGATTGGGATTTATTTGCCGTTTGGGTTAACCATAACAATGCTGTTTGGTGCGCTCATAAAACTTTGGGTTGAGCATAAGTTAAAGCATAAGTCGCCAGAGTTTAAAACCAGCTGTGAACACAATGGCCTGCTGCTAGCTTCAGGATTTATTACAGGTGAAGCTCTGATGGGAGTATTACTTGCGTTTATAGCCGGATTTGTTGTGAGCCTACCTGAGCCAATTGAGTTCGCTCACTACACAGGGCTATTAAGCTTTTCTATTGTCGGATTGTATTTATATAAACGGGCCAAAGGTTAACTTTGAACTTAGGCTGTTAAAACTGAGCTCACAGCCTGATAAAACTCTGTGAGCTTAATTAAAGGAACGCCTTACCAAGTGTAATTAAAGCCTAAATTAATAACTAGGGTTCTTGCCGCTGGTAAATCAGGTGTATCGGTTACTAATGATAATGTGAAATTTTGATGTTTTACATTCACCACAGTCGCGGCTGCTTCAAACATATAGCCTAACTCAAATTGAGTGTTTAAAGCTCGGTATCCAATACCTAAAGAAGGAAAGTGACGGCCGTTTGTCGCGTAAACTTCAGACCAAATGGGCAATCCCAAATTGCCATCTAACCTAACTTTGATTTGTTTATCCACTTTCTGTTTATGCTTTCCATCAGGATAGCTGCCACTAAAACTAGGACGAACAGAAAAAGAACCGTCTGGGTTAATCACTTCATTTCGGGTATCTAAACTACCCAATGTAGCTCCAACCCGCTCAAAATTAAACTCATTGTATAAATCATAAACAATACCAGAGACTAACCAATCTTGGTTAAATTGATAGCTAAACTCTACGTCTAAATTATAACCTGAACCATCAGTTTCCCATGCGCCATGACAACCTGCAACAGGCGGATCTGTCGAAGGGCAATTTTGCCTATCGAGTAAAGCATCTTTAAAATACTTATAATTTATTTCCCCTGTTACCTCAAAACTATCATCGTCTTGAACTAAAAACTGGCCATCAACATAACCGTCTTCCATATGTTGAACATCCCAGTAATTTAGCATTGTCTTAATCACTAATTTATCATAATTAAACTGGTAGCCTATCCCTAGGCCATTGGCTCGTATGTGCTTAGCTCTAAAAAATAAATCATATTCTGTTTTATCGAGTTCACGATCGTTTCTGTCGATAAAAAATAACTGTGCAGCATCAGGGGTAAACTGTATGTTGTAATCATACCTTGCCGTTAATTGAAAAATAAACTCTTGATACTGATAGCGCTGGAAAGCTCGATTATGAGTAATCGCTTGTCGTCCAGCAGACGGCTGAGAAGAACGGCTGGTTTCTTTGCCGATTCGGGCAACAGGAATGACACCACCAAATGTTTCAATTACTGGCATCACTTCACTATAACTAAAAGAATCGAGTAAAAACTCTACTTTATGCTTATCAGTTTTCTTTACATCGTCTGGCGCTTCATCTGACAAGCTCATAAAGGGTAAAGTGGCAGAGATAAAGGCTAGACTAACTTTTTTATAATTATGCATTTAGTTTCCAAGTGACAAACTAAAAAGGGGCTCAAAAGCCCCTTTTTTCTTTTAACAAATTTATATTATTTAGAAGAAAGTTTCAAAGAAAGATGAACCTGTGTAATGAACAGTCACTATACCATCGTTAGTTTCTTCAAACGTTGCTAAAAGCTGCCCTTTAGTGAAACCATCTTCATCACGACTTGCACGAATCTCTGCAACAATTTTAATATCATCACTTGAACCAGCAAAACCATCTTCTTCATATTTCAGTTCAAATAAACCTGATAAATCAGAAATTGCGCCGTCTTCAGTTTTAGAATCTAGGTCTATTACGAGCCCTCTATCCCCTTTCTCCAACTTAAGCTCAGCAATTACATCTTCATAACCATCTCTAGTTACTGTCAATGTCGCTTTACCTTGTGAAGCAACGCTTGGATTCACGTCTAAAGTTAATATCGCTGCTGCATTTAAGAAGTTTTCTGCCGTTTCGATATCAAATTCAATTTCTTGCACGCCATCAAAATCATCAACTATGATAGTTGGGATTGTATGTTGCTTAGCATTTGAAATCGTCACAGCTAACTTAGCGTCAAACTCATTAACCGTAGCTGTGGTAAAGATACCATTGAAGACCACAGAAGTCGGTAAATACAGATCAATTTGATCCATATCCGGTGTAACCGGATGTTCTTCATCATAGATTTTAACATCTATGGTTTGGCCTTTAACTAAGTTAACCTCAAGCATACCTTCAAAAGTAACATCTTCTGTCAGGTCATCTTTAGCATCTTGTTGAAGCATGACATGTAAGTTGGCATCAATCTCAAGAACTTCATTTTGATCTTCACCATCATTACCTAAACCAGCCGTAGTTACGACAACTTGGCTACCATCTTTAATTTCGATTTGAGTATCGCCAGCATCTAGCATACCCATGATAGTTGCTTTGATTTCTTTAGTAACAAGTGTTGAATCATCTTCTTCGTCAGCTGGTATGGTAAAGTTAACGTCCAGTGTTAACTTGTCATCGCCTTGAGTAACGTCAACAACTAACTTAGCTTCAGTATCAACCAACTCGACAATTTCAATACTACCCGAAAGCCCAGTAACCATACCAAATGTTTCTAAATCGGTGCCTGTGAAAACAGTTAAATCGGTTAAATCATTGTCGAAAGCATCAACTATGTTATCAATCGCATCCATAGTGTCGCCCACTATGGTTAAATCAGAAAGTTCAGATTTAAATACTGGTCCTGCTTGGTCGACTACCTCAAGCATAGCTTCGGTATTAGTCACTAAGGTACCTGCTGAAGTGAAGTCATCAGGGAATAAATAAGCCCCCCAAGTTCTCATATCATCAACAACTAAACTTGTTTTATCAACGGCTGAGTTTGCATTAATAGCAACCGTAATTTGTGCGGTTTCTGTAATACCAGTAGAGGATGAAACTTGGTAACTAAACACGTCATCGCCAACTTCGCTCGCAGCATAACTAATTTCGCCCGAGGAATTTAAAGTAACAGTATTGCCTGTATCTGTTGTTAATTGATCAACCAAACTACCATCGTCAGCAACTAACTTAACGCTAAGGTCAGTCGCTGTAAATTTATCATTATCGAGTAATTTAATGCTCTCATTGGTAAATTTATCAATCGAAACACTATCATCAATTGCATCATCGACTGCTGAAATCACATAGTCATATTGGCCAGTTTCAGTCGCACCACTATTTAATGTCACTGTATAAACTAAGCTATCGGTACCGTGATAGTCTGCATTCGGTGTATATGAGATTTTATTATCAGAGGTGATAGTCGCAGTTCCATTTGTAGGGGCTGTTGTAATTGCGACACTTTGGATATCTGTGTTTGTACCCGAAGTATTCTCTGTATTGCTATCTTCAACAAGGTCGATTGTTCTGTCTAAGGTATCATCAACCGCATTTACCGTAACCGTTACCTTTGCAGTTCTCGTTTCAACTAAGCTACCAGCTTCAACTGTAACTGTGTAATTAAAACTGTCCGAGCCATTATAGTCAGGGTTAGGCGTGTACTGGATTCCGCCAGAAACTATAGCTGCGCTACCATTCGTTGGTGTCGTCACACCAGTAATACTAATTGAAGGGTTCTCAAAGTTAGTAACTGATAAGCTATCATTAGCAGAGACTGGAAAAACTTTACTGCTATCTTCATCCAGCGCAACATTATCCGCATTTAATTTACCAACTAAAGAAGGACCAACAGGCTCAACAACGATATCATCTGGGGTTAATTCTTCACCGGCTAAACCATCAGGGTTATCTTGAGCATCTTCAATTTCTTGTTCAACATCATTCTTAATACCAGCAATAGCGCCACTAATATTAGAGTTATTTTGAATCGCGTTTGAAGCGGCATCTACTTCAGCTTGAATATCTTCTACGGTTTTACCTGAGTCTTGACCTGCTTGTTGAATTTTTTCAACAATCTTAGTTTGCAAATTGCTGTTAATTTTATTGATGCCTGACAAGGTGTCTTCTAATGTAATAATTGTATTATCATTAGTATCAGCTGCTGCTTTGATTTGACCATTTTGCTGAGCAATATTTTCTGCCGAGGAGGTTAAAAACGTTTCTAAGTTGCCTGATTCAACTGCCTTACTAGCGATAGCAGCAGAGATTGCAGCAGCTTGAAAGGCTGCAACATCAGCGTTGCCTAACTTAGTTTCATCGGTAATATCAATGACTGGAATTTCAGAAACATCGACACCCTCACCCAACTGGAATGTTTTAGCAACCGTTTTATTTGCTGCAGTTACCGCGTTTTCTAAATCAACACTGCCTTCTGAAGCTGTCTTTTCAAATAATTTAGTTGCGATATTCGTTAGAGGCGTCACGTTAGTGGTAATAGCGGTTGCATTACTTCCTTCCGTTTTCTTAGCTTTAGAAACGGCAGAAAGAGAGAAATCATTCGTTAATGAGACTTCACCACCAAATTTAACGTTATTACCACAGCCATCATCAGCAACGACATCACAGACCATTTTAGTAGAACCGTCTGGATTTGGAGTTATCGTAATCTTTATCGCGCCTTCATAGTCTTCGTCTAATATCGCGCTATAGGTCCCGTCATCAGCGGTGATGATTGGATTAACCGTTGTTGCTAATTGAGCGCCGGTTGAGCCATTTGCTTCAACCCGAAAAATTTTCACAACACCTTTTTTAATAATACCTTTAGAAGCCACACCCGATATAGTCAAAGTTGAAGGGGTTTCGCCACCGCCACCGCCATCACCACCACCTGGAGTTGCAGTGCCACCACCGCCACCACCACAGCCAATTAATACGCTAGTGATAGCACCTGATATGAGTAATTTTTTAAAATTCGACGGTAATTTCATTGCTTAATTCCCTAATAAAGTATGCTTTATCTATGTGTTATTAAGACACTCTAAAACGCTAATATTTCTTAATATAGTAAATTCTATTAATGTTACAATTCTATTAACAAATAATTTCTAATCATGCATGGTTAACAAACAGCTTAACATTAAAATACAGTTAAAAAATAGGCTATTTTGTTAATCAAAAGGTTTAACTATGTTTTATTGTTAATCAGTTCTAGCATTGGTGATCAAAGCCCCTAAATATCATATAAAAATACACTACTTTGGATAAATATGACCTAGATTCAACTTACTTAAGCTGAACCTTCACCACCTCACCTTCACTAGCGTTTGCATCATCTTGAGCCAAAACAATATAACAATCGGCCTGAGCCAAACTAGACAAAACGCCTGAGTTTTGTTTACCTGAGCTAGCAACCCCTACGAGCACACCATTCTCAGATATTAATTTACCCCGTTGAAAGTCGGTTCTTCCAGGCTTTTTACGGAGGTTTCCAATTAATGGAAGCTCTAGTTCTAACTTTTCTTGGGTACTTTTGGCCATCAATTTCTCTAGGCCCAATTTTGCTATTTTTTCAAACGTTACAACGGCTGATACTGGATTTCCAGGTAACCCAAAAAATTCAGCATTGCCTATCTTGCCATATGCAAACGGCTTACCTGGTTTGATCGCAATTTTCCAAAAATTAACTTGACCAACTTCATCAATAACATCTTTGGTATAATCAGCATCCCCTACAGAAACACCGCCACTTGAAATAATGGCATCGCATTCTTGGCTTAGCTCTAAAAAAGTTTGTTTAATTAATTCAGCTTTATCTGGTATTTGACCTTTATCAACCACAATTAATTTCATCTCTTCTAGCATTGCTTTCAACATATAGCGATTACTATCGTATATTTGCCCCGAATCTAAAACATTACCTGGTTTAACTAATTCATCGCCAGTTGAAAAAATACCAACTTTGATTTTACGAAAAACACTAACCTTCGACAGCCCAACAGATGCGATTAGGCCAATATCAACTGGAGTTAACCTTTTATGCTTAGACAAAATAATTTGACCGCGCTGTATATCGCTACCTGCTTTTCGTATATTTTCACCAAGCTGAGTAGGTACTTCAATTTTCACAGTTGCTGAATTCACTGTCACATTTTCTTGCATTACAACTGAATTGGCACCTTTAGGTAATACAGCCCCTGTCATAATGCGAATACACTGCCCTGGCTTAACAACGCCATCAAAAGGAGCCCCCGCATAAGCAATACCAACTAATTCAAATTCCGTTTCATTGAGCTCAGAAATATGTAAAGCATAACCATCCATAGCAGAATTATCTGCTGGTGGTACATTAATAGTTGAATGGAGATCTTCTGCTAAAATTCTGTGGTTAACCGATTCTAAGCCGAGTACCTCTGTCTCGGTTACTGGCTGAATATTATCTAGCATGAGTTTTTTTGCTTGTTCAAGTGGCATTAAGCCATTGGTATTACAATCACAATTCATTAAATATCTCCATTAGGTAGCTTGATTTATCATCATTTCATCTCATACTAATTATTAGTATTAAGTGTCTATTTGCTTTAATAAGGAAATTATGTCTTTTCTATCCCAACTCACGATCCAGCAACGGACCTATTTAAATATAAGCCTAACTCTAGTTAGCATTATTTTAATTGCCTTTAGTGTTTGGTTAGATATCAGCAAGTTAAACCAGCTCAGTAACTTAAGGCTCAACACGGCATATTTAGAAACTCATGTATTAGAATTAAGAAAACATGAAAAAGATTTCCTTGCAAGAAACGACATCAAGTATATAGGTAAGTTTGATAAAGAAATTGATTTACTTAAAAGAAAGATACAATCATTACATATAAATTTAAATGAATTCGATATAGATATTTCCGAATTAATTAAATTTGAAAAACAAATAATCATCTACCAACAAAAATTTCATTTACTTCACGAAACAAAAGTTAACATAGGATTAGATCCCAAATCTGGCTTATATGGCAACTTAAGAAACGCTGTTCATCAAGTTGAATCAATTTTAAAACAATTAGATGAGTTTGAACTCTTATCTAATATGCTTCAGCTTAGAAGAGCAGAAAAAGATTTTATGCTTAGACTAGATCTTAAATACTTAGATAAATTTAACGATCAAATTCAAAAATTTAGTGCGACATTAAAGAAGTTAGATGTCGATGAGGAAGTGAAAGCACAATTAAAAACTAAAATGAGAAATTACCAGTCTGATTTCACTAGCTTAGTACAAGCACAACAAAAATTAGGATTAGACCAAAATGCAGGAATTCAAGGTGAAATGCGCCAAGCAATTCATAAAACAGATGAAAGCCTCTCGAAACTATTAGCAGAGACTAAAACTAGCATTGAAGATACATACCAATCAACGATTAACATGCTAGTTGGCATTGTTAGTTTTGTAGCCTTATTTACTATAGGTTTCGGCTATATCATTTCAAAAAGCATAATAAATCCAATCAATAAACTCTGCTTTACGATTAACAAAATAAGAGCTGAAAATAACTTAGCCTTAAGAATTGAAACCAAAGGTAAAGATGAAGTGAGCTTTTTAAGTAGCTCGTTTAATGATTTACAAATTGAATTTGCAACAGCGATAAAATATATAAACCAAACAACCGCAGAGCTAGATCTTGCAATGTCTGAATTAGCCGAGATGACAGAAACCACTCAACAATCTATGCAAGATCAACAACAACAAGCTGATTTAGCTGCAACATCAACAACTGAGTTACAATCGACGGTTGCAGAAATAGCCCGAAATACAGAGGCTGCAGCTGAAAACGCAGCGAATACGGCAAATATAGCAGAAAAAGGCAAGAAGCAAGTCGAATCAACTGTTAACAGTATTAATGCTCTAGCAACTGACTTACAAAGTGTTAATCAAGAAACCCAGTTATTGGCGCAAGACAGCATCACAATTGGTAGCATCTTAGAAGTAATTAGAAGCATAGCCGAACAAACCAACCTACTCGCGTTAAACGCGGCTATAGAATCTGCTCGAGCGGGTGAACAAGGTAGAGGTTTTGCAGTTGTTGCGGATGAAGTTAGAAGTTTGGCTATGAGAACTCAAGAATCGACAAGTCAAATAGAGTCGAATATTCAAAGTCTACAAACTAGGTCATCAACCATAGCGAATCAAATCAACGGTTGCATTGAAATCAGTGAGCAAACAAAAGAGCTTGCCAATTTAGCCGAAGAACTTTTACAACAAATAGAAGGCGAAGTAAGCTCTATTTCAAATATGAATTTAACAATCGCTTCTGCGGTTGAAGAGCAAAATGCGGTCACTGAAGAAGTAAATCAGAATGTAGTGACAATTAGGGATATATCAGCCCAAATATACCAAATGTCTGAAAGAAATACTAAAATCAGCCAAAACATCAATGGTAGTTTAACTGAACTACACCAATCAGTTGATAAGTTTAAAACATAAGACTTAGTAAAGGATATAGAGAGTCTAAAAACTAAAGTTAATAGAACACAGAGCATAATCCTCTGCGTTCTATTAAGAACGCCTTAGATTAAATAATTGGTAAAGCGCATTCAGGGGCGCTATCTGCAATCTCAGAGATCAATCGTCTTAACCATATATGACTTGCATCATGATGAAGTAATGGGCTCCAGATCATATCTAGCTTAATTTCAGGCAGCTCAATTGGTAATTCTAATACTTGTATATTAGGTTCATTAATATAATTTAAGGTTGCTCTGCTAGGAACGGTTACCATCATTTGCTTTTTCAGTGCTAACTGCATAGCGACGTGATAATTACGGGTAAACACTTTAATATTACGTTGCTTACCTAACTCTTCCAGTTTCTCATCTACCCAGCCTAACTTTTTAATGTCTGAAGGTTCAATACCTAAACCAACACCAAATCCAGTTTTACTCACCCATACATGCTGATTTTTACAATAAGCATCTACACTCCAATCTGCAATATGAGGGTTATCTTTATGCGTTAAACAAACAAATTTATCTGACCATATCACTTTTTGATGAAACGATAAGGGTAAATCATCAAAACGATTTATCGCCATATCTATCTTACCTTCCTCTACATCATGGAAAGTAACATCACTTGGCGTCATTATATCTAAACGCACATTTGGCGCTAAATCTTGAAGACGAGATAATAAAGCAGGTAATAAGGTTGAAGCAGCATAGTCACTGGCCATAATTCTAAACACTCTTTCACTACTTTCAGGGTGGAAAGGGTCTGTAGGCTGTAATGCTTCTTCTAGCTCAAGTAAAATTTTTCTAACTGTTGGCTGTAATTTGCGGGCTTTCTCTGTTGGTGACATACCATCAGAAGTTCTAACTAGAACCGGATCATTTAGCAATTCTCTCAGGCGTTTTAAGCCATTACTCATCGCCGGCTGAGTGATACCTAACTGCTGTGCCGCGCGCGTTACGTTTTGTTCTCTAAGTAAAACGTCCAAGTAAATTAAGAGGTTTAAATCTATCTTTGAAATATTCACAATTATTATCTTAAGCAGGAAGGGAATTAATATTGTGAATAATAGTGAATTTTAGAAATAAGCTCAAGTTCTGTTTTCAATAATTGTAAGCCCATTGGACTTACAATTTATCAGAACCTAGCTTATAAAGCTGATTACTCAGCTGATTCAGGTTTATTTTTTTCAGCCGTTTCTTTAATTAAACTTTGAAGTTCACCTTTTTGGAACATTTCAAGAATAATGTCACAACCACCGATCAATTCGCCTTCAACCCATAATTGTGGGAAGGTTGGCCAGTTAGCAAACTTAGGTAACTCAGAACGAATATCTGGGTTTTGCAAAATATCAACATATGCGAATGGTTCGCCACAATTCATCAATGCTTGTGAAGCTTGCGAAGAAAAACCACAACTTGGTAATTTAGGGCTACCCTTCATATATAAAATAATAGCGTTTTCACTAATTTGCTGTTTAATTTTGTCTATTGTTTCCATTGTTTATTCCTCAATAAGCTTTAATTAAGCATATTCTAAAGTATTAGCCTGCTGTGCCCAAGCTTTGTTTCACCCTGAATGTAATATTCACAATATTTTTCCGCTATAAACTTGTGAAATAAGGAAATAGCCCTTATTTTAATCGAGTGGAATAAAACCGTAATACTTAAGGGTTTTATCTTTATTTTTTTTAGTTAAAATCTTAATTGAAATTAAACTGCTTTTATTTTTGATTGCAGTCACAATAAACTAGCCAACGGAGAGAACATCATGGCATTTGAATTACCAGCATTGCCTTACGAGAAGAACGCTTTAGAGCCACATATCTCAGCGGAAACTATCGAATACCACTATGGTAAGCATCACCAAACTTATGTAACTAAATTAAATGGTTTAGTTGAAGGTACTGACTTTGCAAACAAAACATTAGAAGAAGTAGTAAAAACTTCTTCTGGCGGTGTTTTCAATAATGCAGCTCAAATCTGGAACCACACTTTTTACTGGAATAGCTTAAGCCCAAATGGCGGCGGTGAGCCAACAGGTGCAGTTGCTGACGCAATCAATGCAGCTTTCGGTTCATTTGCTGAATTTAAAGCTAAATTTAACGACAGTGCAGTTAACAACTTTGGTTCGAGCTGGACTTGGTTAGTAAAAAATGCTGACGGTTCTTTAGCAATTGTAAATACTTCGAATGCAGCAACACCATTAACAGAAGAAGGTGTAACACCTCTACTAACTGTTGATTTGTGGGAACACGCATATTACATAGATTACAGAAACGTTCGTCCTAACTACTTAGAAGGTTTCTGGGCATTAGTTAACTGGGAATTTGTAGCAGCTAACTTAGCATAATTACCACTTTATAAATTTAAAAGGCTTACATTTTGTAAGCCTTTTTTTATTCCTTTCTTTGTGATTTATTACAAATTTTTCGTTTATTTTCTTGTCCTTACTTCAATCCTTTGACTAAGCTTAAATTGAATAAAAAAAGTTCTTCTAATTGATTAATAGACGTCCAGATCAACAAACTTAATTTGACGAATGTAAGACTTAGTTGGATAGCGAATGAACTTCCGCCACTAAATTTTTGTCTTAGATTTAAATTAATTAATCAATTACAACTGTAATTTATCGATTGATGGTGGAGGCCTGCATGGGTATTTTCGAGCATTTTCAACAAAGATATGAATCTACGAAAGAAGAAGAATACACAATTCAAGAGTTTCTTGAACTGTGTAAATCAGATCCGAGTGTTTACGCTAATTCAGCAGAAAGATTACTGACCGCTATAGGTGAACCAGAAATGGTTGATACCTCCAAAATACCTAGGTTAAGTCGTATTTTCTCCAACAGAGTGATAGCTAGGTACCCTGCATTTGATGAGTTTTATGGCATGGAAGAGGCAATTGAGCAGATTGTTTCTTATTTAAAACATGCAGCTCAAGGCTTAGAAGAAAAGAAACAAATTCTCTATCTATTAGGTCCTGTTGGTGGCGGTAAAAGCTCGCTAGCTGAAAAAATAAAAAGCCTAGTTCAAAAATGTCCGATTTACATCATCAAGGGGTCACCTGTTAATGATCATCCCTTGTGTTTATTTGATGTAAGCGAAGATGGAGAAATATTAGAGAAAGAATACGGTATCCCAAATCGATACGTCAAAACCATAATGTCGCCGTGGGCACGAAAAAGACTGCATGAATTTAATGGTGATATTAGCCAATTTAAAGTCGTAAAAGTTTATCCATCTATTCTTGACCAAGTGGGAATCGCAAAAACAGAACCTGGTGATGACAATAATCAAGATATCTCTGCGCTTGTTGGTAAAGTGGATATACGCCGCTTAGATGAATATGCTCAACACGATCCTGATGCCTATAGCTACTCTGGAGCTCTTTGTAGAGCAAACCAAGGTGTGATGGAATTTGTAGAGATGTTTAAGGCACCAATTAAAGTACTGCATCCGTTATTAACAGCAACTCAAGAAGGCAACTACAACCCAACAGAAGGTATGTCAGCACTTCCTTTTGACGGCATTATTTTAGCTCATTCAAATGAATCAGAATGGCAGTCCTTCCGTAATAACAAAAATAATGAAGCATTTTTAGACAGAGTTTACATAGTAAAAGTGCCTTACTGTTTACGTATCTCAGAAGAGATTAAAATATACAGAAAGTTACTGGAAAACAGCCAACTAAACGAAGCGCCTTGCGCACCGGGTACGTTAGAAACCCTAGCTCAATTTTCAGTACTTTCTAGAGTAAAGCCACCCGAAAATTCAAGTATCTATTCTAAAGTCAGAGTCTATGACGGTGAGAGTTTAAAAGATACCGACCCTAAAGCGAAATCACACCAAGAGTACCGAGATTTTGCTGGGGTTGATGAAGGTATGAACGGTTTATCGACTCGATTTGCGTTTAAGATTCTATCTCGTGTATTTAACTTTGATCATGCCGAAGTAGCAGCTAATCCAGTGCACCTGTTTTATGTGCTTGAGCAACAAATTGAACGCGAGCAATTCCCAAATGAAGTTGCTGAGCAATATTTAGAATTCTTAAAAGGTTACTTAACCCCTAAATACGTTGAATTTATAGGTAAAGAGATACAAACCGCTTACTTAGAATCTTACTCTGAATACGGCCAGAACATTTTTGACCGCTATGTTACTTATGCTGATTTTTGGATCCAAGATCAAGAATATCGAGATCCTGAAACAGGACAACTATTCGATCGCTCAGCTTTAAATAGCGAGCTAGAAAAAATAGAAAAACCGGCAGGGATTAGTAACCCCAAAGATTTCAGAAATGAGATAGTCAACTTTGTGTTAAGAGCGAGAGCAAATAAGGGCGGGCATAACCCTAAATGGACGAGTTATGAAAAATTAAGAACGGTTATTGAGAAAAAAATGTTTTCCAATACCGAAGAGTTACTGCCTGTAATTTCATTTAATGCAAAAACATCAAATGAAGACCAGAAGAAGCACGATGACTTTGTAGAACGAATGATGGAGAAAGGTTACACCAGAAAACAGGTCCGACTTCTATCCGAATGGTATTTACGAGTTAGAAAATCTTCATAAGCCATTGATTGCAAGTTAAATAATGGCGGCTTATATGCCGCCTAGCAAATATATTCAGATCCAATCTGACTATTCAGCTTGAATTAAGGGGCGTATATGGCGAATTTTATTGATCGTCGACTCAATGCAAAAAATAAAAGTGCGGTTAACCGCCGGCGCTTTCTGCAGCGCTATAACAAACAAATAAAAGAAGCAGTTTCTGATGCCGTCAATAAGCGAAGCGTTACTGATTTAGACTCGGGTGAAAGTATTAGCATTCCGACTAAAGATGTCTCTGAACCCGTTTTCCATCATGGAAAAGGCGGTAATCGAGATATGGTCCACCCTGGTAACGACCAATTCTCACAAGGAGATAGAATAAAGCGCCCACCTGCTGGCGAAGGCGGCGGTTCAGGCCAAGGTGAAGCCAGTCCAGATGGCGAAGGCAATGATGAATTTGTTTTCCAGATTTCAAAAGAAGAGTATCTAGATATCTTATTTGAAGATTTGGAATTGCCAAATCTGCAAAAAAATCAACTCGCTAAAATCACAGAATATAAAACCGTAAGAGCCGGTTTTAAATCAGACGGCAACCCAAATGGGATTGATATCGTTAGATCAGTCAAAAATTCATTGGCTCGCCGTACTGCTATGTCTGGTAAGTACAAAAAACGTTTAAAACAAGCTAAAGAGCAACTTGAATTAATACTTGCAGAACCAGACGAGAATGCTTCAGAAATTGAAATTCTACAAAATGAAATTGAAGAGCTTGAAGCAAAAATCAAAAAAATTCCTTTTATAGATGAGTTTGATCTTAGGTACAAAAATTTTGAGCAACAGGCAGTACCAACCAGTAAAGCCGTTATGTTTTGCTTAATGGATGTATCTGGCTCAATGGACCAAGCAACAAAAGATATAGCTAAACGCTTTTATATTTTGCTCTACTTATTTTTAACTCGTACCTATAAAAATGTAGAAGTAGTTTACATACGACATCACACCCAAGCTAAAGAAGTTGATGAGCAAGAGTTCTTCTATTCTCAAGAGACGGGCGGGACTATAGTGTCGAGTGCGATTAAATTAATGGATGAAATTGTCAAAAAGCGTTATCCAGAGAATCAATGGAATATATATGCAGCACAAGCTTCTGACGGTGATAACTGGGCTGATGACTCACCACTATGCAGTGAGCTTCTGATTAAAAATATCATTCCAACTATTCGTTATTACGCTTATATAGAAATCACCAATAGAAATCATCAATCGCTTTGGCGTGAATATGAACAAATAGCAGAGCAATACAGTAACTTCGCGATACAACATATCAAAGACGTAAGCGATATTTATCCTGTATTCCGAGAACTTTTCAAAAAACAAATCAAACAAAAATAAGGTGGCGTTATGCAAGCTAAAAAACAAGCACACACACCTCTAGATGACGGTCCAGAGTGGACATTTGAATTATTAGATGCGTATCACAAAGAAATAAAAAGAGTTGCCGAATATTATAAGTTGGATACCTATCCAAACCAAATAGAGATAATTACAGCTGAGCAAATGATGGATGCATATTCCAGCATAGGTATGCCGATTGGATACAGCCATTGGTCATTTGGTAAAAAATTCATTCAAACAGAGCAAAATTATAAACGCGGTTACATGGGGTTAGCCTATGAAATCGTGATTAATTCAGATCCTTGTATCTCATATTTAATGGAAGAAAATACCATAACTATGCAGGCACTAGTTATGGCACATGCCTGCTATGGACATAACTCATTTTTTAAAAACAATTACTTATTTACAACTTGGACAGATGCCAGCTCAATTATCGACTACTTATTATTTGCCAAAAATTACATTGCAGAATGCGAAGAGAAGTATGGGTTTCAAGAAGTTGAGCTAATTCTAGATTCGTGTCATGCGTTAATGAATTTTGGTGTGGATAGATATAAACGTCCACAAAAAATCTCAATTCATGAAGAACAAAGAAGACAACAAGAAAGAGCAAGTTACCTGCAATCACAAGTCAATGATTTATGGCGCACTGTGCCGAATAAAAAGAAAAAAAGTAAAACTGAAAATATTAGATTCCCATCAGAACCGCAAGAAAACTTGCTTTATTTTATCGAAAAGAATGCCCCTATGCTTGAACCTTGGCAAAGGGAATTAGTCAGGATAGTAAGAAAAATATCCCAGTATTTTTATCCACAAAAACAAACTCAGGTGATGAACGAAGGTTGGGCGACCTTTTGGCACTATACAATTTTAAATCACTTGTTTGACGAAGGTTTGTTATCCGATCGTTTCATGCTGGAGTTTTTGCAGTCTCATACTGGTGTTATTTACCAACCACCTTATAACAGCGACTATTACTCTGGGATAAATCCTTATGCGTTAGGATTTAACATGTTTGTTGATCTTCGCCGTATTTGCGAACACCCAACTGAAGAAGATAAACATTGGTTTCCTGAAATAGCAGGCTCAGACTGGTTAGAAACCTTACATTTTGCAATGCTAAACTTTAAAGATGAAAGTTTTATTAGCCAATATTTATCACCTAAATTAATCCGAGATTTAAAATTATTTCATATTAATGATGACGACTATCGAAATTTTGTTGAAGTGACTTCGATCCACAACGAACAAGGTTACAAAGATATTAGGAATGCATTATCAAGCCAGTACAATCTAAGCAACTTGGAGCCAAACATCCAAGTTTATAATGTGGATGTGAACGGTGATCGTTCTTTGACTTTAAGATACAAATCACAAAACAGAATTCCATTAGCCGATAGCAGAAAAGAAGTACTGAAGCACCTGTATCGTTTATGGCAATTCGATGTGAAGTTAGAGGAAGAAATGTCAGATGGCAGTATAAAACAGCTAGAACGCTGTCCAACAGAGAACAAAAAAGTGTCTTTAGACTGACGCGGGATCCAAATTTAAGTATAATCGCCACAAAATTGTTAAACGACATACTTATATGCCTTGGATTCAAATTCGCTACACCACAGATAAGCAAAGCGCCGATTTAGTTTCAGATGAAATGTCTGAATTAGGCGCTGTTTCAGTCACATTTTTAGACGCCCACGACACGCCTATTTACGAGCCTAAACCGGGTGATTTTATTTTATGGGACACGACAATAGCGATTGGACTTTTTGATGCTGAAATAGATGCAGATGCGATTATTGAGCAGCTAAAAAGCTTTCCATTTGGCAATAAAGGTCAATATAAGGTTGAGCAACTCGAAGACAAAGACTGGATCAGAGAATGGATGGACAGTTTCAAACCAATCCAGTTTGGTCAAAAACTATGGATATGTCCAAGCTGGTGTGAAGCGCCCGATCCAGAAGCAGTCAACGTTATTTTAGATCCTGGACTTGCATTTGGTACAGGTACTCATCCAACAACGTCTTTATGCCTAAAATGGTTAGATCAACAAATTAGCGGAAAAGAGTTAGTGGTCGACTTTGGCTGCGGCTCTGGCATTTTAGCGGTTGCTGCATTGAAACTAGGTGCGGACAAAGTGATAGGCATTGATATAGATCCTCAAGCTTTACAAGCTTCAGAAGCAAATGCCGAAAGAAATCAAGTCACTGATAAATTGGAATTATACTTACCAGAAAATCAGCCAGAAGCCCAAGCTGACATAGTGGTTGCCAATATTTTAGCCGGTCCACTCAGAGAATTAGCCGAAATTATCACAGCCTATGTTAAACCTGGTGGTAAACTCGCTATGTCAGGTATATTAGAGTCTCAAGCTGAATCAATTCACCAAATCTATAGCCAATGGTTTGATTTAGAGCCGACAGAAATAGAAGGTGATTGGTGCCGTGTTTCAGGTACTAAAAAAGCGTAAACGAGTAAGTAAATCTTAAGGCGAGTAACCCACCTCGCCTTCTGATATAGCTAAAGCAAGTCTTTGATACTTTGATATAACTTGATCGCTTCCTGCTCTGTTAGCCCTGCAGCGCTTGCTGCTTCACCAAGACTGCTAGACACCCGAATAGATTGGCTCGCATTATTATCTCCAGACTCTTCTAACTGAGCATCAACTGCACTCTGATTATCTGCCCCTGTTTTTTGCAAAATTTGAGCTTGAGGTGACAAAGTAACTTGAGTTTCTTGTTGAACAGGTCCTAACGCTGGATATTGAGATTCAGGCACAGCATTCGCCTTTTCAGCAATATTTAAGCCGACGCCTGAACTGGAATTAGGTAAGGTGTTAAAGTTAATTTCCATAAGTGAACCTCAAGGTATTCAATTCAATTATAGTCAACTTGTCGTTTTTTTGAACTAATGCATTTTATCTGCGTTATTAAACTCATTGATGAATTTAGCTTGAGTGGCAAAAATTATTTCCAATTGTTTTACCATGGGTTTAATTGCTTCAGGGCTAAAATCTGTTTTGTGATTTTCAGTCAACTCGTAAAAAGCTTTACCGACTTCTTCTACGTAAGGTAAAAAACGATCCGACTTAGCTTCAAAACCTGTCGTAAATATAGCTTTATATTTACCATGGCCCTGCTCTTGGATCTCATCTAAAAATTTATCACAATCAATGGCTTGCTTATAAGCTGTTGCTAAGCTTTGGCGTAGGGCTTCTATAATATTTTGCATCAAAACACTCTCATTCTTCAATTAAGCGTATTTTATTCGATTTTTTTACTAAAGTCTTGAGCAATGCAGCCGATACAGTTTATGAGGGTAATCCCGCTCTCGATTAAACCATTAATATCCTTAGGGATATTAATATTGTTTGGAGACACTTATGCAAATAAGTTCATCTAGTTCTGGTCAATCGCAAGTTGGTGGTGTAAGCGAAGAACTTCGCGCTGCAAAATTAGCTAAAACACAACAAGAAGCAGAGGGTAAAGCCGCTGTGGAATTGTTAGAATCTGCCAATGTTTCCCCTCCTCAATCGGCAGATCCAGCAGTTGGCCAAAATATCAATATAAAGGTTTAACCTTGTGCAAAGTTAGGCTGTACTGCCAATTTGTAATGGTAGGAAAGCTTAACGCCCCTCTACAATGCATGCTCTAATCCAAGTTATCATAGCTTGGAACAGAGCAGGTATTGTTTTTAACTTTATCCAGTAAAAACAATTGGGGTTTTACTCGCTTCTCCGGCTTCTTCTCTGACCCATTTAGGTACTAAAAATCCTGGCAGTTCAGCTCTTAATCCAGCTTGAAGTTTGGCAACATACTCATCATCCTGATAAAAATGTGCAGCACCAGATACTTTGTCAAATAAGTGGATGTAATAAGGTAAAATACCAAGCTCAAATAAACGCTCACTTAAATTAACCAAAGCACTGATATTATCATTTACCGCTTTTAGCAACACAGCTTGATTCAATAAAGTAATCTGATTGCTTTGCCATAGTGATAAATGCTCTTTTAATAAATCATCTAACTCATTTGCATGATTAACATGCAGCACAATAATGCTTTTTAATCGGCTATTTACCAAAGCATGAGTTAGCTCAGGTGTAATTCTTTGGGGAATAACAATAGGCAAGCGCGTGTGAATTCTAATTCGAGTTAGATGCGGAATTTGCTCCAATGATGAAATAAGCTCAATTAGGTGCTTATCACTCGCCATTAAAGGATCGCCACCACTTAGCACAACTTCGTTAATTTCCGGATGCGACTGGATATAATCAAAAGCCTGCTGCCAGCCTTGCTGATTAGGCGCGTTATCTTGATAAGGAAAATGTCGGCGGAAACAATAGCGGCAATTAACAGCACATCCGGTTTTAAGAATAAATAAAACGCGACTTTTGTATTTATGTAATAGGCCTGGTAACACAGATTCATGTTCACCAAGTGGATCACTGACAAAGCCTTCAACCTGCTCAAACTCAAGCTGGTTTGTCATAACTTGTTTAAATAACGGATCATTTTCGTTGCCTTGTTCCATTTTAGCAATAAAAGGCCTAGGTACTCTCAACGGAAAAAGCTTACGCGCAGAAAAACCGGCTTGATAAGCGGCAGCATCTATATTTAACAAAGACAATAATTCAGCAGGATCAGTTACTGTTTTAGCTAACTCTTTGCGCCAACAAGACTCGTATTTAAACATTCAATTTCTAATTTAATTCCTCAACCGCCGTATTTTAACTGAACTCAAGTATTATCAATAGCTGATTTAAGCTTAATTAAGTAAAAGGCTTTATAAAAAGTTAAATTAGGCTAAAATGCGCAGTTCTAAAAACGAATTAAATGACAGAGGAAATCATGGCTACAGTCAGTACCAACGAATTCCGCGGTGGCTTAAAAATCATGTTAGATGGTGAGCCATGCGCCATAATAGAAAATGAAATCGTAAAACCGGGTAAAGGCCAAGCTTTTAACCGAGTAAAAATCCGTAAGCTTATCTCAGGTAAAGTGTTAGAAAAAACCTTTAAATCTGGTGAATCTGTTGAAAAAGCGGAAGTTATGGATACAGACCTAGCTTACTTATATAACGATGGCGAGTTCTGGCACTTCATGAATAATGACACATTTGAACAAATTGCAGCTGATGCAAAAGCAATTGGTGATAATGAAAAGTGGTTAGTAGAACAAGATGTTTGCGTTATCACACTTTGGGATGGCAATCCTATCGCAGTTACACCACCAAATTTTGTTGAATTAGAAGTAACAGAAACCGATCCGGGTTTAAAAGGTGACACAGCTGGAACAGGTGGTAAACCTGCTACTTTAAATACTGGTGCGGTTGTACGAGTACCTTTATTTATTCAAATCGGTGAAGTAATTAAAGTAGACACTCGAACTGGTGAATACGTATCACGAGTTAAGTAACCCTTTGAACTCGGTTATTTAACTAACCTGAATTCAGGTTAACAAAAGGGAGTTATTTAACTCCCTTTTTTATAGCGTAAAAATAACACACGAATAAACCCGCTTATGACTTCCACTTGGCAACCTACCGCAAGCATTAAAACTCTTAAACAAAGGGCTGCAATCATTCAACAAATTCGTCAATTCTTTTACGAGCGTAAGGTGATGGAAGTTGAAACCCCCCTGTTAGCCAGTGCAGGTGTAACAGATTTATATTTAGAAAACTTGATCACTGAGTTTCAAGGCCCCGGATTTGCAACGCCGAAAGAACTATACCTACAAACGTCGCCTGAATTTGCGATGAAACGCTTGCTTGCAGCTGGTTCAGGCTGTATTTTCCAAATATGTAAAGCAGCTAGAGATGATGAATCGGGCAGGTATCATAACCCTGAGTTTAGCATTCTCGAATGGTATAGAATCGGGTTTAATCATTTTGATTTAATTGATGAAATAGACCAATTACTCCAATTAGTACTTAGCTGCGAAAAAGCGGAAAGGTATAGTTACCAAGCAGTATTTCAGCAACACCTTGGGATAGATCCTCTAACGGCATCTGCCCAAGAATTAAAGCTAGCTTTAATGTCGCAAGGTGAAGCTGATTTAGCGAATATGAGTGACAATAAAACCGATTTGCTTCAATTTATTTTAAGCCAATGTATTGAACCTAAAATAGGTCAATCTAGGCCTTGTGTCATTTATAATTTTCCAGCTGAGCAGGCATCTTTGGCCAAAATTTCAAAACAAGATAACAGAGTCGCGGAAAGGTTCGAAATCTATTACAAAGGGATTGAACTCGCCAATGGTTTTCATGAGTTAACCGACTCAAATGAGCAAGCGAAACGCTTTGAACAAGACAATAAAGCTAGGGTAGAGGCAGGTAAAAAGCCGAAACCGATTGATTATAATTTATTAGCGGCATTGTCAGCTGGATTACCCGATTGCGCAGGCGTAGCCCTTGGAATAGATAGACTAGTTATGTTGGCACTCAACAAGCCGCACATAGATCAGGTGCTGAGTTTTAATATACATAATTGTTAAAATGGGTAATACCAATCCATCCTAATTATTGCTCAATTTTACGGGTTTAAAAGCACGTAAACTGCGTTATGAATTTTGCTATTAGTTTACTGGTAGCGGCAATTCATGCCTTGTTAGCGCACTTTTTTTCTACATAAAATATAGATCAAAAACTTAGGTGAACTGGTATAAAAACATATCCTCACTGTATTAACTCAACTTTAAATACCGATTGAAAAATGCCTGAGCGGAGCAACCAAAGCGACACATATGGATTAACGTCCTTCCAATAAATAGCGCTCTGCTCTTTCAACTCTTCTCGGTATACCTATTAATATAACGATATCTTGAGCTTCAAGTTCAATACTTGGATCAGGGTTGGGGTATTCCTTGTCTTTACGCCGAACGGCTGCGACTTCAACTCGCCTTAAAGGTAAATCAAGTTCGTTTAACTGCAGACCAATCGCAAATGCATCATTTGATAAAGTGACAGCATGCAAAAATTCCACATCTTCATCATTCATATGGCTTGAATCTCCACGATAAAAACCATGTAAACCATTATAATGATTTTTCCGTTCTCGTCTGACTCGGCCAAATATCCGTTTAACCGGAACTCCAGATTGAAATAATACATGTGAGACTAGCATCAAACTGCCTTCCAGTGTTTCAGGAATAACTTCATCAGCACCAGCTTCAATTAAGGTATCTAAATTTTCATCACTATGGGTTCTAACTAATATTTTAGCCGTCGCTTCTAATTTTTTAATCTGTGCAATCACACTTAAGGTTTTGGCCAAATCATCAAAAGTAATAATAACGAGTTGGGCTTGGTTAATATTTGCCGCGGTTAAAATGGCAGCTTTTCTTGCGTCGCCAAAGTGTATATTTTCTGAAGCAGCTTTAGCTTCCCTAACTCGAGTTGGGTCCATATCGAGCGCGACAAACTGTATCGCCTCTAATTTCAAAAACCGACTAACGGTTTGCCCTACCCGACCAAAACCACAGATAATTACATGTTTATCTAAAGCAATATTTTCAATACCTAATTCAATTTCATCAATCAGGTTCTGATGGCTAATTAACTGACTTAACTTACCTGATTTATCGACTAAATATGGCGTAACGCCCATGCTGACAACACCAATTCCAACTATCATAGAAGCCGTATTTGGGTTAATTAACTGATGATCTAATGCAAGCGCAGCGATAACAAAGCCAAACTCGCCCATTTGGCATAGCATAATGCCAGCAGACCAAGAATCTGTTACATTTTGTGCCATTAATCTGGCGACTAACTGGATCATCAGTACTTTAACCAACATGATTGCAGCGACAGAAGCCAACACGAGATACCAAGATTCAGCAATAAAGCTAAGTTCAAGCTGCATGCCCACACTAATGAAAAATAGCCCCATTAAAATATCTCGAAACGGTCTAATATCTGCTTCTAGTTGATGTTTATATTGGCTTTCTCCCAGCATCATCCCAGCTAAAAAAGCACCTAACGCCATAGATAAACCAAAAAAATGCGTAATAGCCCCAGTCACCAGAACAATCAAAATACTGGTTAAAACAAAAAGTTCATCCGATCTAGCTTGCGCTATTTCATTAAAAATACGAGGTAAAACCCACTTACCAATTGCAATCATGCCAATAAAAACAACTGTACCTTTTAATAAGGCTGTTGATAGTGCTAAAAACAAGCCGTCACTAGTCGCGCCTGAAATAATCGGGATAGCAATCAACATAGGGACAACAGCCAAATCTTGAAATAATAAAATGGAAACAGCAAGCTGACCGCGCCTAATTTGTAGCTTTCCGGTTTCAGTTAATTGTTTAATTACGATAGCGGTAGAAGATAAGGCTAATGCGCAGCTGGCAACAAAGGATGTTTGCCAGCTAAAGCCAAGAATAAAGCAAATTGCAAAAACGATGGATAAACAAGATAAAACTTGAGCGAAACCTATGCCAAATACCATATGGCGCATGGCAAATAGCTTAGGAAATGAAAATTCGAGCCCTAAAGAAAATAATAAAAATACGATGCCAAGTTCTGCAACTAGACTGATTTGAGCAGCATCAGATAATAAATCTAAAACCGATGGCCCAGCTATTACCCCAGCTAAAAGATAAGCAATTATAGGTGCGAGCTTTAAACGCCTAAATGCAGCCACTAAACAGACTGAAATAATCAGTAAATAGACGACTTCAGTAAAAACACTCTGCGCCATAGAATCCTTTAAAATTATTTTGAAGCTAACTTCATCTATCTTATTCAGAATTTAGTATTTAGCGCTTCGCTTTGACGGATACAATTAAATATAGAAGATAAACAGAGGCTTGTTTTAGTTTTTACAAAAAAATTTATCAATTCAAAAATTATACGCTGTAGTTTTTTTGACGGCCAGATAAAACAAAGTCAAAAAACCAGCACCAAACAATTAAACCAATGAAAATAAAGACTTTTCTTTAGTTGGCACAGTTATCGCTAATTATTTCCTGTAATCAAAAGAGTTAGGTGATAATAGTGGATAATTTACAGCGTTTCATAAATACAGATACAGGTTATATTTCCCCAATAAAATCGGGCGTTGTCGGCAATATAAGAACAGACTTCGAACCTAATTTCTCCAACTTGACTGAGCAACTGCAAACGTCTTTGAAACTAGAAGAATTGCTGCAAATCTTTACCCATGAAGCGGCAAGATATCTCCAAATAAGTGGCGTACGCTTTCAATGCGAATCTATCTGCGTTGAAACCGATAATTACGCTCAAGGCATTTACGAACATATTTCCGAAATCCGAGTAAAAAATCAATCGATAGGCTGCATCACCTATGCGGCATACAGTGAAATTGAACCTAGCGACGTTAAAATTCTACATCAAATGCAAGTAAAACTAGGCTTTCCGATTAAAAATGCGCTGCAATACGCTTTACTTCAACAACAAGCGCTAAAAGATCACCTAACTAAGTTAGGTAACAGGGCTTCGTTTGATGAAAACTTTGATTTAGCTGTCGAGAAAGCGCAAAGAGATGATTCTAGTTTATTTTTATTTCTGCTTGATCTAGACAACTTTAAGCAAGCCAATGACAGATTTGGTCACTCTACTGGTGACCTCATCTTACAAGAGTTTTCAAATATTTTATCAAAAAGTGTTAGACGTTCGGATCTGGCGTTTAGGTTTGGCGGAGATGAATTTGCCCTCATCCTAAATACAGATAATACAGATGTTGCAGACCGAGTTGCGGCTAGAATTAACACCCTAGTTTCTCTAAACCCTAATATGCAAAAAACAGCGGTCACTACCTCTTTAGGCTATGCCCAATGGCATAGGCACCAAACTTGCGAACAACTTTTCGATAAGGTGGATGGCCTATTATATGATGCAAAGCATAGACTCAAATCACAAAGAATATCAGCTTAATCTCGTTTAGTGGCGCTGTAAGGCTCAAAGTTAATATCAAGGTAAATACCCCATAGATTACGAAAAGTATTTTGAATCTTCGTAATCTTGAATGTTACTATGGGCCTTTAACGACAAAGAGCTATCACATGAGTTTAGAATCTGCTTTTCAATACGTTTTTGATGTTATTTGCAAACTCCACTTAGAGAACAAAAATATTTCAGTTGCAACTGTACGTAACAGTATGACAACTAAAGCGCCCTTACCTGTAATCACTAAAGCGATTGCAAGTTTTAAAGAAAACCCAGAACAATATCTTAGTGTCTACCAGCCAACAGAAGCACCTGAAGAAAAAACACAGGTGGAAGTTAACGTCAATCCAAAGCCTGAACTTGAAGAAAGAGTGAAACAGCTCGAACAGCAAGTTGCTTTCCTGACAGAACAACTTGCAAAATTGACTAGCTAGCTGGATTTAATAGCGCTAAAAACTCAGCAATAGAAGGCGCTAACAGTTGAACAGGCTCTTTGCCTACAGGTTCTAAAACGACTTCGCCTGAAGAGTTTAATACCGAGATAACATACATATCATCAGTGGTCGCAGCGATAAAAACTGTCGCTTGCTGCTTGAGTTTTTTCTTCATTAATAAGTGACCTATGATATTTTGTTGCAGTAAATCAAAGTCATCTTCATTCCACGCTTGTATTAATGACAAACCATCTTGCTCATATAAGCAATCGATCGAGCCACTATAAAAAGAACAAAAATAGTCACTAATACTCGGATGAAGCTCAATATCAAGTGCTTGAGAAATATTAGATAAATCTTGTTTTTGACTTCGTAAAGCTGGATTCCAAGCACTTGTTCCGTTTTCTACTTCACCAACCAAGCATGGACTTAGCCAATCCTCTTCATATTCACATCTGCCAAGATAGACTGAACTTTGATGCTGTTGAAAACGCTGAAATAAATTTTCTAATGCTAATTTTACTGGAGTGGACATTTTTAGTTTAAAATAGGCTATCACTGAATAGATACATTTAGCCTTATGTCTGACATCAACTCAAGTAATTTACTAAAAGAACTTAAATTAGGTAAAGAAACAACCTATGTTTCTCACTATGACCCAAGCCAACTTGAAGCAGTTCCAAGAGCCTTAACTAGAGAGTCATTGCCTAAACTCGAGCAAGAATTTACCGGTTATGATCTATGGACAGGATACGAAATATCTTGGCTAGATTTAAATGGAAAGCCAATTGTTAAAATTGGGGAATTCAGGTTTAGTGCGAATTCAGACAATTTAGTGGAATCGAAATCGTTTAAATTATATTTAAATAGCTTTAACCAATCTCAATTCAGCTCTGTAGAAGAGGTTGTCACTAAAATGACGACTGATTTAGCTAAAACGTCCGGCTTAGCAGTAGAAGTGAAATTATTTGATTTAGCCGAATATACTGAATTCGGCCTTGCGAAACTAGTTTCAACCAACCTTGATAAGCAAGCAATCAAGATCACTGAATACGATTACAATCCAGATTTACTCAAGTTAGCAAGCGAATCGCAAGAAGTTACTGAATCTATTTGCTCTCACTTGTTAAAATCAAATTGTCTAGTGACAGGCCAACCAGACTGGGGCAGTCTAGTTATAGAATATACTGGACAGAAAATCTGCCATGAAGGTTTGCTCAAATATATCATCTCATTTAGAGGGCATAATGAATTCCACGAACATTGTGTAGAAAGAATTTATAGCGATATACAAAGCAAATTCAACCCGAAAGCATTGTTAGTTTACGCCAGATACACCAGACGAGGTGGTTTAGATATCAACCCACTTAGAGCATCTTCACCAGAGTTGATTAATCAAGTAAATAATCTACGCTTAGTTAGACAGTAATTAGCGCTCAAATTCAGAATAAACTGGTAAAAATAAGCATAAGTGAGTCACTTATTTTTGATATAGAGTAGGCAAAACTTACATTTTACGGTTAAAATCATCCTTACAACGGACTAGGTGAATTATATAGATATATTTTCATGATCATTTGTTAAAGTATATCAAACATAATTAACACTTAACTAACGATAGATTATCAAGGTTTTTCAAGAGTGTCGGACGAACAATTAGATTTATTAAAGAAAAAATTAGTCGTATCTGTTAAATCTAGACAGAAGCTCGAGCGAACTTACGAGCAGCAATTTAGCACTTTAACGGACTTTATATTACGTCTTTCAAATGTCTGTAAAGGCATAGACATTGAACTCGACAATAAACTAGGAAAGCTGCGTACTTTTTTATCTAAAAATACTGATATTGATAAGCTTTCACCTTTAATAAATGAATTAACCGAACTTTTAAAACAACACGAAACACGGATTACACTCAATCTCAAACAGGCGCAAACTGCACTTTTAGGTGCAGGAAAAAAATTACAAAAAGTTAAAGGCTTGCCTGATAATTTAAGAAGAGAGTTACGAAGCACATTAAAAGGGGTTGAAGTACCACAAGATTCAATCATTCACCTTTTACCTTCATTAGAAAAACTAGTTGATTTCTATCAAGAGGTGCTTGCACTTAAAGCTGAACTGGAAAGCAATAATACCGCGTCTAATGACAGTGCTGGTCTAGATACAGACAACTTACAAAAAGAAGTCGCAGCTGAGTTGCTCAATATTTTAAGCAATATCGCCTTCTCTGGTAACAGTGCTGAAAAAATAGACGTGATCCGCAATACACTAGCTCAACCAGTACAAGCCCAAACTCTGGTTGATTCTTGCGTTGAAATAATTCGCCTCGTAATTGAAAGTATCACAGAAGAAAGACAATCAGCGCAAAATTTCTTATTTAGTCTAAATGACGCTTTAAGCTCTGTTCATACTGCAGTATCTACCTCTATTTCAGGTAGTAAAGAAATCAGTTCGTCTAAACAAAAAATTAATGACAAACTAAAACAAGAATTAGCGGGTATGTCTAAAGAAGTCGCCAAAGCAACCTCTTTAGATGGCTTGAAAAAAGAGATTAATCGCAGTATTGGCGATATTGTTTCGGCCCTCAATCAAAAAGAAGAGTTAGAAGCAGAGGAACATCAGCTCTTGATTGATAGCTTAAGTGAAATGGAAGTCAGGTTAAAAGATCTGGAAGTAGAAGCTGAAGAATATAAAAAGAAACTCTCTGAACAAAGATTTAAGTCGTTACAAGATGCGCTGACTAAATTACCTAACCGTGCTTCATTAGATGAACGTATGGAATTAGAGTATCGCCGTTGGATGCGCTATAACCATGATTTATGTCTGGCCGTCGCTGATATCGATCATTTCAAAAAAATCAATGATTCATTAGGCCATTCTGTTGGCGATAGAGTTTTACAAATTGTTGCTCAATCACTGCAAAAAACGTTAAGAGAAACTGACTATATCGCACGTTATGGTGGCGAGGAATTCGTACTCATTTTCCCTGAATCAAATTTAAAATCTATCGAGAAGCGCTTAAATACGATTCGCCAACATATTGAATCTATTCCATTTAAATTTAAGCACTCGGATTTAAAAGTAACTATATCCATGGGCGTTACCCAATTTAAAGCAATTGACCAACCACAAAGCGCATTTGACCGCGCAGACCAAGCGCTTTACGAAGCGAAACACGCAGGCAGAAACAAAGTTATCGTTAAGCGTTAAGCGAAACAAACATTATTATTTCTGCTTATTTATTAAAAATTTAACATAAATAACTCAGCAAAAATTCTAAACTTGAGTAATACTTAATTAAAAGGTATTACTCAATAATCAATTATACCAGTTCACCTAATTTTTTGATCCATATTTTGCGTAGAAAAAAAGTGCGCTAACAAGGCATTAATTGCCGCTACTAGTAAACTAATAGCAAAATTCATAACGCAGTTTACGTGCTTTTTAACCAGTAAAATTGAGCAATAATTAGGATGGATTGGTATTACTTACCTTATCTAGCAAATTATTTAAACAACTAAGCTCAGTCTGTGTGAAACACTATTAATGAATAGCACTCATTAAATTTTAGATTTTCAATCTGTGTACTAGGCAATGGAGTCGTGTATGGCAATAGAAATCAATCCCATAGGTAGTATGGATTTATTATCACAACTAGAAGTTGATAAATTAAAGCAATCGTCAAATAAAGCCTTATATAAACTTTACCGAAACTGCTCTCTTGCTGTGTTGAATGTCGGCAGCCACACTGACAACAGTGATGAGATTTATAACCAATTCAAAGATTTTGATATCAATGTCGTTAGAAGAGAGCGCGGGGTTAAATTACGTTTAATAAACCCACCAGAACACGCTTTTGTTGACGGTGAATTAATCATAGGTATCCAAGAATTATTATTCGATGTGCTCCGAGATATTCTTTATACGGGCGTCAGAACGACTGAACTAGGTATTATCAATTTATCGGATTCAACCCATATTACCCACTATGTCTTCGACATTTTGAGAAATGCGGGTGCGCTACAAACGCATAAAGACCCAAATATGATAGTGTGTTGGGGTGGACATTCAATTAGAGAACATGAATACCAATACACCAAAGATGTCGGCTACCAATTAGGTTTACGTGGTTTAAACATATGTACAGGCTGTGGCCCTGGTGCAATGAAAGGGCCAATGAAAGGCGCAACCATAGGTCATTTAAAACAAAGAGTAAAACACGGTAGGTATTTAGGTTTAACAGAGCCGTCAATTATTGCGGCTGAGCCGCCAAACCCAATTGTAAACGAGCTAGTGATATTACCCGATATAGAGAAACGACTAGAGGCTTTTTTGCGTGTTTCCCATGGGATTATCATATTTCCAGGCGGTGCAGGTACTGCTGAAGAGCTATTATATTTGCTTGGTATCATGCTCAACAAAGAAAACTCGACTCAATGTTTACCGATTGTTTTAACCGGTCCAGCAGAAAGCGCTGAGTATTTTAGAGAGATAGATAATTTCATAAAAGCAACGCTTGGCGCAAAGGCAACTAGCTTATATAAAATAATTGTTGGTGACCCAGCTGGCGTTGCAAAATACATGAAAGATTCAATGGTCGAAGTTAGAGCGAATAGAAAATTAAGCGGTGATGCGTACCACTTTAATTGGTCGCTAAAAATTGAACATAACTTCCAACAACCATTTGAACCAACGCATGATAATGTCGCTGCACTTGATCTTCACTTAAATCAATCAACAGCTGAGTTAGCTGCCAATTTAAGACGAACATTTTCAGCTATAGTTGCAGGAAATGTAAAAGCAGAAGGAATTGAGCAAATCAAAAAACACGGTCCGTTTAAAATTAATGGCGACAAAAACTTAATGTCACGGATCGATAAATTGCTGCAAGCATATGTAGAGCAAGGTAGAATGAAATTACCAGGCACTAAGTATGAGCCATGTTATCAAATAGTTCAGGATTAACTTATTTATGAAAACAGTTTTAATTACAGGCGCCAATCGAGGGATTGGCCTTGAGTTTGTTAAGCAATACAGTAAAGCAGGCTATCAAGTATTAGCAACCACCCGCACTCCGCTTGAAGATAACGAACTAAAGGCACTTAGCCAAACCCAAGAAAATATAAAAATATTCTCACTGGATGTAACTGACGAGAAACAAATAGCAGGTCTTAAAAGCATGTTATCAGGCCAAGCAATTGACATATTAATCGCCAATGCTGGATATTATGGCCCGAAAGACGAACAAGGTCAGTTTGGTCAGGTAAATACCGAAGAATGGCAAAAAACCTTGCTAATCAACGCTATTGCGCCGCTGAAATTAATCGAAAGTTTTGTTGATAATGTTGCGGCGAGTAAAGAGAAGAAGATCGTGGTATTAAGCAGTAAAATGGGCAGTATGAGTGACAATAACTCAGGTGGTTGTTATATTTACCGTTCTTCAAAAGCAGCATTAAATGCAGTAGTCAAAAGCTTATCTGTCGACTTAGCCCCACAAGGCGTTAAACTCTTATCACTTCATCCTGGTTGGGTGCACACTGAAATGGGTGGCCCGAATGCCTTAATTGATACTAATACGTCTGTGACAGGTATGAGAAAAGTTATATCTAAACTAACGAAAAAACTATCTGGTAGCTTTATTGCTTACGATAACCAAAGCATCGGTTGGTAAACCCATTTTGCTCCGAGCAAAATCGCCGGAATTATGGAGAATAACCAGCTTTATTGAGGGCATTTTTCCTGATTACTGCGTTGAATTCGCTAATTTCTTAACCCGAGTTCAGGTTAAATAATGCAAACAAGCGAAGAATTGGCTAGCCTACAAAATAATGCCGCTAGCCAAGCTTTAAACCTAGCTAAACTTCACAACCGTACCTGCTTACTGTTTCTACAGCAAAAATTAGCAGTTAAAGCGGTAAAAACAAAGTATCTCAGTATTGCAAACCATTGGATTAAATTATTTCAAAAAGCGCCAATTGAGCTCGAGATATTATTTATCCAGACTCAGCATAACACCTCACAACAAGCGAGATACCTAAAAACGAACCTATTGATTTTGCTGCTAGCACGGCAAAAAAACTTACATTTGAGTTTAATTAAACAACTAGTTTATGCAGCACAAATTAGAGACATCACGAATTTTAAAGTTTTACACAAAGGAGGGCTAGATAAGCCGGCAAATGGCCTAATCAGAAAGAGTTCTATCAAATGTATTCAATTTTGTGCCAAGCACGGATTAAGCTATGGATTAAGCGAGCAATTAATCGCGAATCAATACCGACATCAATCACCTCCTGTAATAGGACTTGGCGAACAAATATTTAATACCAGCTGCGAATATATCCAGCTACAGCATGAGCTAGACTTTCCATGCGACTGGCCAAGTCGAGTCAATAAACTTGCAATCAAGTGTGCTTCTAATATCAAGTTAGCAGAGCTAACCTTGATATACCAAAGCCTAAGCGAGATACCAGCGGGTAGCTTATGCAGCTTAAAGCAACAAACCGACCTGATATACATTTTTAGCGAAAACAAACGACATTACTTTTTACCCCAAGACTTGGCAAAGGCTAAACCCTATATTTATCAAGAGGAAGAACAAGAAGAGCCGCTTTACAAACAAATCCAGTTTAGTGAGCAACCAAGTAAGATAAATATCAGCAAACTGTTTGCCTTAATTACTGAGTGTTTTCCTCAACTTTCAGAAGCTAGCTTTCATTTCTCTGAATTAGATATTCAACCTAGCTCGGAAATATATCAAATTAGACAAGCAGTTGAACAGAAACAAGATGATCCAGTTTTAACCTTAAATAGCGTGTTAAATCAGCACCCTATCTGGCAGCAAGAATTAGAAAACTACGCAAAAACCATCGCAAATAACGCAGAAGCAAACCTAACCAGTAAAAATGCCATTATGATGCTCGGCTTAAACCGAGTGCCCTATTGGATAATACGCAGAGCATTAGAAGTTAATTTATTTAAAATTCAACACCAGAACACTCATAGGTTCAGTAAATACCTAGAGTCCGCACAGGCGATGGCACATGAATTAAGTAGTGAAACTGAATTTATTTACCCCGAAGAAGCAAAACTAATTATCACATTTTGCTATTACCCTTATTTATATAACGCTCAACTAGCATTGAAATCTTTCCCTATGGAATTAGATTCACTCAGTACTGAAGCCGTTTTTGGTCTAAAAATAGAGACAGCTATATCCTTATCTCAAACCATATCTAAATTATGGCTAGACAAATCTTGGATAAACACTCTTATTGACAACCAAAACTTACCGATAGAGAGAGTCATTTCTAGTAAACAAGACAGACAATCGCTTGCCATTTTAAAGCTGTCAAATCTTGCGACCCATTTAATTTATTCAGGGCAAGAAATTAGCTTAGATAATTCAGAGATTCAGATGTGTTTAAAGAGCTTAAAAATGACAGCCGATATGTTTCAAATCAAATTAATTAATTGTATCGAAAATAATCACTTTTATTCTCCTCGCGAATCAGGTATAAAATTTACTGCGTAATTTTACAATGCAAGTAAACGGAGGTTCATGTATGGCAAATCAGCGCATTACCATTATCCCAGGCGATGGGATAGGTCCTAGCATTATAGAATCAGCGGTTGAAATACTCGATAAGCTCGATTGTGGCTTTGAATTTGATTACGCCTACGCTGGCTTGGCTGCCGTTGAAAAATTTGGCCATTTACTCCCGCAACAAACCCTAGATTTAATTGCCCAAAATAAAGTTGTCCTAAAGGGTCCATTAACGACGCCCATTGGTGAAGGCTTTACCTCTATCAATGTGACACTTAGAAAACACTTTAAGCTATTTGCCAATTTACGCCCTGTAATATCTTTTAAAGGCACTAAATCTAGATACGAACAAATAGATATAATAACAATAAGAGAAAACACTGAAGGCCTATACTCAGGCTTAGGACAAAAAATGGCTGAAGATGGCTCTAGCGCAGAAGCAACCAGCTTAATTACCCGTCAAGCCGCAAGTAACATAGTTGAATTTGCCTACAAACTGGCCAAAAGAGAAGGCCGAAAAAAAATAACCCTCATACATAAAGCGAATATTTTAAAATCAACTTCAGGCTTATTTTTAAGTGTTGGCCGTGAAATAGCAAAACGTCATCCAGAAATTACGACAGAAGAAATGATAGTCGATAATGCCTGTATGCAGCTGGTGATGAATCCTGAAAAATTTGATGTCATAGTCACCACAAATTTATTTGGCGATATTATCTCTGACCTATGTGCAGGATTAGTAGGTGGTTTAGGCATGGCTCCGAGTGCAAATATTGGCGAAGACTGTGCCATTTTTGAGGCCGTTCATGGTAGTGCGCCTGATATAGCTGGAAAAAATCTAGCAAATCCTACCTCTGTTATATTAGCTTCAATCCAATTACTTGAGCACTTGGGCTTAACAGATAAAGCTGCAAAATTAAGAGCAGCGGTGCGAGATACAATTGAGAAAGGCGACAGAACTACCAGAGATTTAGGCGGCACAGCAGGCACCTCTGAATTCACTCAAGCTATTTTAGAGAGGCTTTAACTGGATCTTCAATTTGGATGAAAATATCTAATGATAAAATTTAATTATTCTCATCCACTAAGTTATTGACTTATCACTGCGATAAACCGACACTAAATTTAAGCAAACAGGAAAAATTTAGCACAATGAAACTTAACTTTATAAAACCTATGATGAAGCGTAATAACTGGAGACTCTTTGCAGTTCGACCAGTCTTGCCTTCATGCGCGTTTTTTTAAAGTTTATACTTCATTTTCAAAAAAGCCGCATTCAGACAGATGCGGCTTTTTTGTTTAGTCACTTCTGCTCTGAATCTTTTAGATGAATCATAAGGAGCAAACATGTCTCAATCAAATTGGACTTCATTATCATTTCTAACGGTTGTATTAGTATGGTCAACGACCCCTATTGCTATCAATTGGAGCAGTTTAACTATGCACCCAATTTTAGCCGTTAGCTTACGTATGATAATGGCTTTGCTGCTTGGTTTTACGCTTATTAAATTTTTAAGAATACCGATTCCTTTAACAAGAAATAGCATGAAACTTTATCTCTATTCAGGTTTAGGTCTGTATGGCGGTATGACATTCAGTTACTTATCTTCTAGCTATATTTCAACGGGTGTAATGTCTTTAGTTTTTGGCTCAGCGCCAATCATTGCCGGCCTAGCTGCTCAGCGAATTCTAAAGGAAAATAAGTTTAGCTGGATAAAATGGTTAGCCCTCAGTATCTGTTTAATCGGATTAGGGGTTATTTCACAGGATAGTATGGCCTTATCGGATAAAGCGTGGTTAGGTTTTATCTTTATTATCTCTGCTGTGGTGTTTTTTAGCTTCAGTGCGGTTTATGTTAAAACCATCATAATAGAAATTAATCCACTTGCGACAACGGTTGGCGCAATTTCAGTTGCATTACCTATGTACATTGTCACTTGGTTGATAATAGATGGTCATTTTGAACCGAGTGAATGGTCACTACAATCTCTGTATGCCATTGGCTACCTGGCGGTATTTGGCTCGATTGTGAGTTTTGTTTGTTACTATTTTATTTTGCAAAAATTAACGGTATCAACAGTCTCAACTGTCACCTTGGTAACGCCTGTTATTTCTTTGATAATTGGCAACCAATTTAATAATGAAGCCTTAACACCGGTTATCTTGCTTGGTTCTGCTTGTGTTTTATCTGGATTGGCTCTTTATCTATGGGGAGAGCAATTGTTAAAGAGGAAGCCTAAGCTAAGCTGCGAAAGTATTTAAATCAGGTTAGTGAGTGCTTATAATTTTGGCTTTAATAGCTTTATAGGGAGAAGTCCTGACACGATTTTTCCCTATGCTAAATGGCAAGGTCTGCAGTGCTTTGCTTTAAAGTTGAACTAAGCACAAACAATACAAAGTTTAGCAGAGCTTATATAACCTAACCTCAGGATACGAAGTTAATTAAAGCATTGTAATTATTAACAAAGGCTTAAAACTTTATTCTAGGGTGATATTTTTCTTAGAACAAGGGAACCTAGGTAAGTAATAGCTGGCTATTACTTACGAGTTCAATGCACCTAATATGGTATTAGTAAAGAAAAATAGCCCCTAGAAAACAAATGATAATCCAGTTTTCAGGTTATATATATCGACCAACACAGTTTAAATCAGCAAAAGACTGCTTTAATCTTTGAGCGATACTCTGCTCTGAATGTCTTAACCAAACTCTAGGATCATAATATTTTTTATTTGGAACATCCGCGCCATCAGGATTACCGATTTGTCCCTGTAAATAGGCTTGATTCGCTAAGTAGTATTCTTTAATACCAGACCAAGCCGCCCACTGAGTATCTGTGTCTATGTTCATTTTTATGACACCGTACTCTATCGCTTGTTTGATTTCCTCAGTTGAAGAGCCAGAGCCGCCATGAAATACAAAATTTAAACTATTGTCTGAAAGCTTATATTTATCTGACACATAACGCTGTGAATTGAGTAATATCTCAGGTGTTAATTTAACATTGCCTGGTTTATAGACTCCATGTACATTGCCGAATGAAGCCGCTATGGTAAATTGTTCGCTCACTTGAATAAGTTGTTCATATGCAAAAGCAACATCTACAGGTTGCGTATATAACTCGGAACTATCAATTCCAGAATTATCAACACCATCTTCTTCACCACCAGTGCAACCCAATTCGATTTCAAGCGTCATTCCCAATTTACTCATCCGCTTAAGGTATTCACGGCAAATAGCAATATTTTCAGTCAATGACTCTTCTGATAGGTCTATCATGTGAGAGCTAAATAAGGGTTTACCCGTTTCAGAAAAATGCTGTTCTCCAGCCACCAAGAGTCCATCGATCCAAGGGAGTAATTTTTTAGCCGCATGATCAGTATGCAAAATAACAGGCACCCCATAACTTTCAGCCACTGTATGTATATATTTTGCAGCTGCAATAGCACCTAAAATAGCGTTATCTTGCCCGGGCAAGTTCAAGCTCTTCCCAGCAAAAAAAGCAGCCCCACCGTTTGATAGCTGAATAATAATTGGTGAATTTATTTCAGCTGCGGCTTCCAAAGCAGCATTAATTGAGTGAGTACCAATTACATTCACGGCTGGGTAAGCAAAGTTATGCGTTTTAGCATACGTAAACAAAATTTGAACATCATCACCCGTTACAATTCCAGGTTTAACCAGTTTTTTTAACGATCCCATAGTTCAACTCCCTCTTTATTTATGAATTAGAATCCATTGCAAATTTATCAACTTGCTGACATATCGACATGAAATGTTCAGCATCTAAACTCGCTCCGCCAACCAGCAAGCCGTCAATATCTGGCTGAGTCAATAGCTCAGTCGTATTTAGCTTAGTGACACTGCCACCATATAAAATTCTGATTTGTTGTGCCTTATCTTGACCAAATAAAGAAACGAGTTGTTCTCGAATATAGGCATGTACCTCTTGTGCGGTTTCGGGCGTGGCAGCTTGGCCTGTGCCAATTGCCCAAACAGGTTCATAAGCAATACAAAACGAGTTATCTGCAATATCTAGTGCCTCAAACGATTCATTAATTTGTCGGCTTAAGATATCTTTAGTAATGCCTGCATTTTTTTCTTCTAAATTTTCACCGATACATAGCACCGGCATTAAATTATTTTCGAAAGCTCGCTTTAATTTAATCTGACAGCTAGCGTTATTTTCTCTGAACATGGAGCGTCTTTCAGAGTGGCCAATTAAGCAGAGTTTACACCCTGCCTCTGCTAGCATTTGAGCAGAAGTCTCTCCTGTGTATGCGCCTGATTGATATTTACTGACATTTTGGCTGCCGATATTAACGACCGAATATTGCAAAAAGTGTAAAAGATCTCGGATATATAAATAGGGAGGGCAAATATAAACTTCCGCTAAAAATGATTTTTTAACAAAAGAAGCAACTGAACTACAAAGTAAATCAAAACCGCCATTGAGTTTCCAGTTAGCGATGACTATGGGTTTTCGTGATTTCATCTAAAGTCCCTCTTTAAATAACTTAAACTTAACTTAGCTTAGCTAATTTCTCATTAATTAACAGAGGCTTTGCTTATTTTTTAGCAATTTAATCTAAATATTTTTTGTAATCTGCGGCCACTTGTTAGTAACTTGATTGTTTTTTGTAAACAATCTTAAAACGGGCCAATTTAGGTTCTAATTTTAGTGCTTACAATCCTGATCAAGCAGATATAATTATTTAACCTTATCTGGGAATGAGAAATTAGCTCATTTAATGCAATTATTGAAAGGAATTTTTTGTAAGCAAATTCAACACTGCTATCAGAAACAGCGCGCATCTCTGGTTGAAGCTATTCACAATACATAGCGTGTAATAAATCAATGAGTTGTACCACTTCTTGACTGTCTAGCGAATAATATATGCTCTGCGCTTCGCGCCGAGTTTTAACTAAGCCTTCGTTTCTTAGTGCAGCTAACTGCTGAGATAAACTAGACTGAGGTATAGTTAAAATTTGATTAAGCTCAGTCACTGACATTTCTTTATCTTGCAAACAGCATAGAATCATCAAACGGTTTTGGTTACTCACAGCTTTTAATAATTTTATTGCCTTGTCAGCTCCAGACTGCATAGCAGAAAAATCCATACCAACTCCAATTTATTTTAACGTTTTAATTGGGCCAACTTCATCCCAACTAACATAGATAGGGTAAATAAAATAAAACTCAAATCAAAGCTAGCAAGATTCGTAATTGCTGGTCCAGGGCAAATACCCATTAGCCCCCAACCAATACCAAAAATAGCAGCACCAATAACTAACTTTGAATCTAGGTGCTTTTTAGTAGGTAAACAAAAATCGTCCGCTAACTTAGGCTTACTTGATCTTCTAATCACAAACCAATATATAGGGCCAAAAACGATCAATGCCCCCACCATTACCAAAGCTAAACTTGGATCCCAATTACCTGTCAGATCTAAAAAATTAATCACTTTATCTGGATTTACCATTTGTGAAACAATTAAACCACAGCCAAACAAAAAACCAATGGCTAATGCTGAAATCATAGATTTGAAATTCATACTAAATAACCCTTAATATATAAACAGTGATCATAGCGGATAACATAAATATACAAGTCGCTACGATTGAACGACGTGAAAATCTACCGATACCGCATATGCCGTGGCCACTGGTACAACCTGAACCAATTACAGTCCCAACCCCAACAAGCAACCCAGCTAGAATTAGCTCGACACTATTTTGCTCAAGCGAAGCTGCCAACTCGAATCCGAACATTGGCAGCACAAAGCCAGCTAGGACTAGCCCACAAATAAAAAATAAACTGCTAGGATTCTGATTAGCATTTTTAAGTAGACCCGAAACCATGCCAGAAACACCAGCTATCCGGCCATTTATCAACAGCAGTAAAGCGGAGGCTAAACCAATTAAGCCACCACCAATTAATGCACTAATAGGTGTAAATTCAGTCATTATTTCTTCCTCTGTCGGTAAACTTGTCTAAAGTAATCGGTATTTTCAGATAAGTTTCTTGATTTTCTTCAGCTAAAGGGAATCGTCCTGCGCGAATATTTACCTGAATAGCTGGGTATAAAAGTTTGGGGACAGCTAAGCTTTTATCTCTGGTCTTTCGCAATTGAACAAAGTTTTCGAGTGAGTTTTCCAAAGGTAAATGAATGTTTCTCTCTTTACTTTCTTTAACTGTTGTTGAAAAGGAAACCTTCCGATTTGATTCAGGATAGTCATGACACATCCATAACACGGTATCATCAGGTAATTGATAAAGCTTATGTACACTGTCATATAAAGTTTGTGCATTACCGCCTGGGAAATCACACCTTGCACTGCCCACATCAGGTAAAAATAAAGTATCGCCAACAAACACATTATTCCCTATTTTATAACTTAAGCTATCACTAGTATGGCCGGGAGTTGCAATAACGGTGCAAGTTGTGGAGCCAAACTGGAAGTTCTCTTGATCTCTCAATAAATGATCAAAAGCACTGCCGTCGGCAACCAACTCATGATCACTGATGTTGAATTTGGTTTTAAATGTCTGCTGTACCTTTTTGATCCCTTCTCCTATTGCGGTTTTCCCTCCGACTTGTGACTTTAAGTAGTACGCAGAAGATAAATGGTCAGCATGTGCATGAGTTTCTAAAATCCAGCCTACTTTTAATCCGAGCTGATTAATAAATTCAATTTGTCGATCTGCAAATTCAGTAGAAATAACACCTGAAGCAAGATCAAAGTCGAGCACACTATCAATCACAATCGCGTCTAAGCTATTTGAGTCATAAACGAGATAGCTTATGGTAGCACTCGACTTATGAAAGAAAGCTTCTATTTTAAACATAATACCTCCTGCTATTTGAGTTTTATGCCCTAAGCAAATTGGTCAGCTGAAACCCAATTAGTTATATAAAACCATAAACATATTCCAAAAGGGAATTTCATATAACTATATTAAAGCAACTAAATCGTATATTATCAATATACGATTTAATTTAAAGGCAGATTTATTTTAATCTGCACCAAATGATTTAGGTAACTGAATGTTTATCGCAATTTTTGCAGCCATTTTTATTGGTATGAGTATGGCTATATTAGGATCAGGTGGGGCGATATTAACCGTCCCCTTGCTTGTTTATGTTTTTGAGCAGCCTGAGAAATTAGCCATCGCCAGCTCGCTTTTAATTGTCGCTGTCATAGCTGGATTTAATTTATTACCTAGATTATTTAACAAACAAATAGACTGGAAACTCGCCATCACATTCTCAATCTTCAGTTCACTTGGCACAAAACTCGGCGTTAGTTTAGCTGAAATAGCTATGCCCTGGCTTCAAATGTTACTTTTCAGCATAATAACTGCCATAGCAGCTTTAAGGCTTATCACGACAGAATTGCCAACAGCTAAAATCACAATTAACTATTGGAAAGTGATTATTTCAGCAATATTAATTGGTATCACGACGGGATTTGTTGGCGTAGGCGGCGGTTTTCTAATCGTGCCAGTATTGATTATACTCGCTAATTTAAACTTAGCATCTGCGGTTAGTAGTAGCTTATTGATCATTTTCATCAATGCTATCTATGGATTCAGCCAATACCAAAAACTAGTCGTACAACTCAACTTGGATTTTAATTGGCAGTTAATTGGCTTAATCAGTTTTTTCGGTTTAATTGGTAGCTTTTTTGCTCAGCCTCTCGGAGCAAGGTTGCCAGCCAAAGTAGTAAAAATGAGTTTCGCATATTTACTACTCATAGTTTCTGCCGGTATCTTGCTACAGACGAGTGTTTCTTTACTCTAGTGCCAAGCCATGGCTTGGCTATAAATTAAAACTCAGCCCATTCTTCTGTATCGTTAACTAAGTTAGATATCGCTTTGTTAGTTACTCCAGCTACCTTACCTTTACTTGGAAGTGCAGACATTACTGGAGATAATACATCATCATAAGCCATTGATTTATTATTGCCGACATCGAAAAAAGATACCTGTTGCTGCATAGAACGAGCTTGCTCAGCAACCGCTGTTGCTGCAGCTGAAGCTTGTTCAACTAAGGCAGCATTTTGTTGAGTCGTCTCATCCATATTTGAAATAGCAATATTTACCTGCTCAATTCCCGAGCTTTGCTGTTTCGACGCAACACTTATATCAGCGATCATTACACAGACTTTTTCAACAGCTTGAACGATTTCTTTTAAAGTATTGCCAGATTGATTGACTAAAGAAGAACCGTCTTCAACCTTACTTACACTGTCTCTAATTAAATTTTTAATCTCTTTAGCCGCTTGTGCCGAACGTTGTGCTAAGTTTCGGACCTCACCAGCTACGACGGCAAAACCTCGTCCTTGCTCTCCTGCTCTTGCAGCTTCAACTGCCGCATTTAAAGCGAGTAAATTCGTCTGGAAGGCAATTTCATCAATAACACTGATGATATCCGCAATTTTATGACTTGCTTGATTAATTTCGTCCATGCTATGGATTGCTCTATCGACAACTAAGCCCCCTTCCATTGCTTTCTTCTGCGCATCTTCAGCAAGTTCATTCGCTAAAATAGCATTATCCGCATTTTGTTTTACTGTGGCTGTCATTTCTTCCATTGAAGAAGCCGTTTCTTCTAAGGAGGCCGCTTGCTCTTCTGTTCGCTGACTTAAATCAATATTACCTTGAGAAATTTCTTGAATACCAATTGTCACTTTCTCTGACGCCATTCCGATTTGACCAACTGTTGACGATAACCTCTCGATCGTGTTGTTAACCGCAACTTTAAGTGATTCAAACTCAGGAATGAAATCTTCCGTGATTAAGCTGTCTAATTTTCCTTGTTCAAGTAGCGCGAGAATAGCTGAAGTTGCTTTGATAGCGCTCACTCGCCCAGTTACATCAGTAGCATATTTTACAACTTTAAATGGTTTTCCATTTAAATCAAAAATTGGATTATAAGAAGCTTGGATCCAAATCTCGCTGCCACTTTTTACAATTCGTTTGTACTCACCCTGCTGAAATTCGCCTTGGTCCAAAGCTTGCCAAAATTCTCGGTACTCAACACTAGAGGCATACTTAGGTTCAACAAACATACTGTGGTGCTTGCCTTTAATTTCAGCTAATTGATAGCCCGTTGCAGCTAAAAAGTTTTCATTTGCGCTTAAAATGATACCTTGCATATCAAATTCAATAACAGCCTGAGCTTTACCTATCGCTTCAATTTGACCGCTATAATTAGCGTTAACTAATTTTTCTGCAGTAATATCCGATGCATATTTGACGACTTTAAATGGCCTGCCATTCATATCAAAAATTGGGTTATAGGAAGCTTGTATCCAAACTTCTTGCCCAGTTTTCGTGATTCGTTTGTATTCAGCCTGCTGATATTCACCCTCAGCAAGCTTTTGCCAAAAGCGGCTATACTCTGGGCTCATTGCAAAACTCTGCTCTACGAATAACTTGTGATGCTGTCCCACGATTTCATTTAACTGATAGCCCATAACGGATAAGAAATTATCGTTGGCGGTTAACACTGTGCCATCTAAATTAAATTCAATAACAGCTTGAGCTTTACTAATTGCATTTATTTGACCACTAAAATCCGCTGCTTGAAGTTTTTGCGCTGTGATATCTGTGGCATACTTAACCACTTTAAATGGCTTGCCATTCATATCAAAAATTGGATTGTAGGAAGCTTGGATCCAAACTTCTTGGCCATTCTTTGTAATTCTTTGATATTCGGCTTGCTGGTATTCGCCATTGGCTAAGCTTTGCCAAAATTGACGATATTCAGGACTGGTAGCGACTTCCGGCTTAACAAATTTTCTATGGTGCTGACCTTGTATCTCTTGTAGAGAATAACCCATAGCAGATAAAAAATTTTCATTCGCAGTGATAATCGTACCGTCAATTTCAAACTCAATCACTGCAAGTGACTTACCAATCGCTTCTATTTGGCCTTGAAAATCAGCATTTTCAAGTTTTTGCTGAGTAATATCTGTGGCATATTTAACCACCTTAAATGGCTTGCCATCAGCATCAAATATTGGATTATAAGAAGCCTGTATCCAAATTTCACTGCCATCTTTTGCAAAACGTTTAAATTCGCCTTGCTGATATTGACCTTGGGATAAGGCCTGCCAAAACATTTGATAATCAGCACTATTAGCATAATCACTAGCAACAAATATTTTATGGTGTTGTCCCTTAACCTGATTAGCTGTGTAACCCATAGCCATTAGGAAGTTTTCATTTGCAGAAATGATCGTACCGTCTAATTCAAACTCAATAACGGCTTGTGCTTTATTGATAGCATTAAGTTGTCCAGTAAAATCTTCGGTTTGGCGCTTTTCATCGGTAATATCAATCGCATACTTAACTACCTTGTAAGGATTACCGTTTAAATCTAATATCGGGTTGTAGGATGCTTGTATCCAAACTTTTCGGCCGCCTTTTGCAATGCGTTGATATTCAGCTTGTTGGTACTTACCTTGCGCTAGTTTTAGCCAAAACTCTTTATATTCAGCAGATTTCGCATAGTTTTTGTCAACAAATAAACTATGGTGTTGTCCCTTTATTTCGTCAAGCTGGTAGCCCATGGTGCTCAAGAAATTAGGATTTGCATTGATAATAGTGCCATCTAAATTGAATTCGATCACAGCCTGAGCTTTACCAATCGCATCAAGTTGGCCTTGATAATCAGTATTTAATAATTTTTGTTCGGTTACATCCGTTGCAAATTTAACCACTTTATATGGCTTATTGTTAAAGTCATAAATTGGGTTATAAGACGCGTTTATCCAAACTTCTTTACCGCCTTTGCCAAATCGTTTAAATTCTGCTTGTTGATATTCACCAGCAGCTAAACCTTGCCAAAAGTTTTTATATTCTTCGCTAGCTGCATAATTAGAATCAACAAAAACACTGTGGTGTTTGCCTTGAATCTCACTTAGCTGATAACCCATAGTTTTGAGAAAGTTATCGTTCGCAGTCAGAATTGTGCCGTCTAAGTTAAACTCAATAACAGCTTGTGATTTTCCAATAGCATTTATTTGCCCTTCAAAACTAACCGCTTTTAATTTTTCAGCTGTTATATCAGAAGCAAATTTGATGACTTTTTTGACTTTTCCAGTTTTGCTCTTTATCGGGTTGTAAGTGGCTTGGATATAAACATCTTTATTCCCTTTTGCCACTCGTTTGAATTCGTCAGAGAAATACTCGCCACGACCTAGTTTGGCCCAGAACTCTGAATATTCATGTGTTCTGGCGTATTCTGAATCGACAAAAATAGAATGATGCTTGCCTTTAATTTCAGCTAAGGAATATCCCATCACTTTTAGGAAGTTGTCATTTGCGGTTAAAATTTTACCGGTTGAATCGAATTCAATAATAGCTTGAGATTTATCTAATGCTTTGAGAATAGATTTAGCGCCGCTGCCAAATGTAAACATACGATTTCCTTATAATGGGTAATTCAGTAAATCCATAATGTAATTTTAATGATTACATTCGGTTAGGGTTAAGGTACATAGTAGACTAAAAAAAATGGTGATAGCCATAAACTCTCTATGGTTTATCCAAGCACTCTATTCCAGTCAATTTCATGTGAACGAATTCGCTGCTTTGCAATATAATGAATGTAGCTCCCACTTCGTACTGTCATGTGAAGTTCTGGGTTTAATATTAATTCTGTTGCATGCTTATCTCGAGCAATCCCAATCACAGTCGCATTAAATTGGTTCTTAAAAGCCATAAATAAAGATTCAAACAGAATTTCTGTTTCTTGGCTTTGAGGTACTTGAATGCAATATTGAGTATCGCCATTACTAGCAGAGAGTAACTGCTCTTGGACCCGACTTGCGCCTGGATCTTGCATTGAGCGAACTAAAGTTTCCGCGACTCGTGAACTAGTACATTCTACATTTGGGCAATGTTGCTGCAGTAAATCAATTTTTGAGTCATCTACGAACCAAGCTGTGATATGGCAATTTGGATGCACTAATGGCGCTATTTTTAATGCTGTGGTGAATGTCTGATCGTCTGTTTCACCAAGGATTATTACTCGATCCGCTGTGCTGACAGCGATTCTGTCGAGTTCATCTGTTTGGGTGAAAGATGATAATTTAGCAAAATCGACCCAATCTAGTCGATCTTGGATAGGATGCTCGGCCTGATTTATATCACATAACAATATCCTACGACTCTCTCTCAACTTGTCGGCTAAAATATGCTCAACGATTTGATGGCTAAACTTTCTGCTGTAGCCTAGTAAAAGTATATGACCGTGATAATTGTGATAGTTTTTTTCACCCATAATAGACCTATCTAAAAAATGTTTAATTGTTTGCCCTACTTTTCCCAACAAAGTACCAAATAAAGCTAAGCCAAAAGGGATTTGAAATAGCCAAACCCAGACCCGGCCCGCTTCTGAACTTGGGCTAAAATCGCCGTAGCCAACTGTACTGGTAGTCACAACATAATAATACGGAAACACATGCCAATTTGTTAATGCTGTTTCTTCTGCCTGAAATAAGCCAAGCCAAGTTAAACAAAAATGCAGTGCAATAATAATGCTTAATAAAGGCCAGCTCAGGTAATTTAAATGCCTTTGCACATAGATTAAAAAACGTTTAAAAATCATAATAAGTAATTGTTTATACTTTATTTAATGGCAGCTATCTTTTTAACATAGGGGACAGAATACCGCTAGCGATTTAGTCAGTTTTTAGCTATTAGAATAACACTTTTATGACAGTTTCGTCATAAACAAAGACAAAAAATAGCCTCCTTTGTAAAGATATCGATACACCAGATTTGTTAACCCTCGGTTAAAAACTTGGCGAATATTAGTTTTCTTAATTTAAATCAGTCATCCTATAGTCATAAGTTGAAGCAAGCATAAATAAAACTCAAGCACTTGGGCTATTTATATGCAGCTTTGTTGTTTTGAATTTAGGGGAAATCAAATGAAGCTAAAATTATTATCTATATTCGTCGTTGGCTTGATGAGTGCATTTCAGTCATCAGCAAATACTGCTAATTTATTTACTTGTATGGACAAAACGACCTTTACTCAAGATCCACAATGCGTCGCTAAATTAATAGAAAGTAATAAAGCAAACCAGAAGAAGCAGCAAGATATTTATGCTAACGCAAACTTTATCGATACCGATAAAGTTATGTCTCTAATTCAGATGAAATCACAACATTCAATTGTCGTCACTGCATTTAAAGATGAAGCATCAATAAAGCAATAATCAAGTCTCAAGATCCAAAAAGCCGTTAACAATTAACGGCTTTTCTTATTTCCCAAATGGCTCATTAGGCCATATAATTTTCTGGCATTTCTACTTGAGCAACACCCGAATCGACAGCCGCTTTAGCAACCGCATAAGCCACCCGCTTTAATAATCTCGGATCCATAGGTTTTGGAATAATATAATCCCGGCCAAAATTAAGCTCTTTATAGCCGCTGGCTTTTAATACACTTTCTGGTACTTCTTCTCTCGCAATTTGACTTATCGCTTGTACCGCAGCAACTTTCATTTCATCGTTTATCTCTTTAGCACGCACATCAAGGGCACCTCTAAAAATAAACGGAAAGCACAATACATTATTCACTTGGTTAGGATAATCACTGCGCCCGGTCGCCATAATTAAATCATTTCTTTGTGCATGGGCTAATTCAGGTTTAATCTCAGGATCTGGGTTTGAGCAAGCAAATACCACAGGGTTTTCATTCATTAGCTTTAAAGACTCTGGTGGTAACACATCCGGTCCAGATACTCCGACAAAGACATCAGCCCCAGTTAGCGCATCTTCAAGTGTTCTTCTATCTGTATTGTTAGCAAAGGCTTTTTTATGCTCTGTTAAATCTTCTCTACGAGTATGAATAACACCTTTTCGATCTAACATATAAATGCGCTCTCGTTGCGCACCACATTTAATTAAAAGCTCCATACAGGCAATGGCAGCTGCACCCGCGCCCATACAAACAATAATCACATTATGGATTTCTTTTCCTTGAATCTCTAACGCGTTAATCATACCTGCCGCTGTAACAATCGCAGTACCATGCTGATCATCATGAAATACAGGAATATTGCAGCGCTTAATCAATGCCTGTTCAATTTCAAAACATTCAGGCGCTTTAATGTCTTCAAGATTAATACCGCCAAACGTATCTGCGATACTCGCAACCGTATTAATAAATTCTTCAGTGGTTCTGTGTTTAACTTCAATATCGATCGAATCTAATCCAGCGAAGCGTTTAAACAATAAAGCTTTGCCTTCCATAACAGGTTTTGAAGCTAATGGACCTAAATTACCTAAGCCAAGTACGGCTGTACCATTTGAGATAACTGCGACTAAATTTCCTTTGCCTGTATATTTATAGGCATTATCCGGATTTGCCGCAATTTCCCTGACCGGCTCAGCAACACCAGGGCTATAAGCAAGCGCAAGATCTTGAGCTGTTTCCGCTGGTTTAGTGAGCTCAATACTGATTTTTCCGGGTTTAGGTAAAGCATGATAATTTAGAGCTTTTTCTCTGATATCAGTCATATAGTGAGCCTTAGTGTTGAAGATTAATATTCTTTTACTTAGTGTAGATAAGCTCCGGCGTTTTCTCCAATAAGCTTAACTGGCTAGGCGTAAATAACTGCCAAATATCACGCAATTCCCCACGCCACTTTTTATCTTTATATGCTACTTTTGTTTCAACTATTACATTTTTTCCAACAAGCTGGTCAAAATTAAAATGTTTTAAAAATAGATCGGATTCCAAGTCGCTAATTCCAACATACAAGTGGTTTTCAAGCACCATCCAAGTTGTTGTGTCTTTGCGGAAAACTCTAGATACATAACCAAACCAAGCCTTATCAAAATTAATTTTAGCTCTCGCTTTGTTCGCTAAAGTCGCTTTCCATTTTTTATGCTGCCAAATACCTAGATGCTGATTTCTAGCTTTAAGCTCAGTGTTAAAATAACAACGCCAATACTTTTTATTATCGCCGTAAACACGAGCATCAGCATATCCTTTGGCAATCAGTGCCTGTTGAAGGTTTTCACCTTTAGTATTAAATACGTGCGCTAACATCCGATTATATTTATCGACTAACTCAGAATCTAAAACAAGATTGACTTTATCATTGATAATAAGCTCCGATAGATAGGCTTTTGCCTCCCGAGCTAAAGGTTCTGAGTCTGCTAAATTTTTATGATTTATTTCTGGCGTATTAATACCTATTAAGCGAACAGATTGCCCCGATGTTAATCTAAAAGTATCACCATCTATCACCTGACTGATTTCAACTTGGCTATGATACTGCCTAGCCTTACAAGTATCAGCAAAGCCTGAAAAGCTGATAAAAACACAACAGTATGTCAATATAATTTGAGAGATCTGTAAGATAGTTAAATTCAAAAGCAATTCACCTAAATTTAGTGGTTAATGTGATCTATCTTATCTAGCTTGGCTTAATCTAAGCCCAATTTATTTTTTATTTATAATAAGTTATAACGAGTTATCTAGGCGAAATCAAACCTATGATAGCTCAAACAGCATTACTTTTTCGATTTGAGTAACTCTGATAAAGGTTTAGGCTTAGCTATTCCATATCCTTGAGCATAATCTATTCCTATTTGCTTAAGATCTGCCAAAATCTCTTCTGATTCAACAAATTCCGCAACAGTTTCCATACCAATTGCTTTGGCAACTTCGTTTATAGATTTAACCATAGCGCGATCAATTGGATCAATCAGCATGTCTTTAACAAAACTACCGTCTATTTTGACATAGTCAACTGGTAAATTTTTCAAATACCCATAAGAAGAAAAACCACTACCGAAATCATCTAGTGCAAAAGTACAACCTAATTTATGGAAGCATTTAATAAAACTTAAAGTTTCGTCTAATTGTTGAATTGCTAATGACTCTGTAATTTCAAAACAAATTTTTTCGTAAGGTATTCGATATTTCTCGAAACAATTCAAAATATAAATTTGCATATCTTCGTCAGCTAAAGAAGGTCCCGACAAGTTGATCGCACATTTTGCTAATCTATCCATGTGTTGTGGGTAAGTTTGTAACCAAGCAAAATAATGGTTAATCACCCATTTATCGATAGATGGCATAATACCGTATCTTTCAGCTGCAGGTAAAAACGCACCTGGTGGTACCAATTTATCGTTTTCATCTAACATACGGATCAGGATTTCATAATGCTGCATTGGCGTGTGACGATTGATTGGATATAAAGTTTGAAACTCCAACCTAAATCTATCATGTGCGAGCGCATCATTTATTTTGCTAACTTGGCGCATTTCGTCATGACGATTTTTTACATCCGCATCCGATTCAGTATAAGCGTGAATGCGATTTCGACCTTTATCCTTAGCTGTGTAACATGCGGTATCCGCAATGCTCAACACTTGATCAATAGAGTGGTTTTCACTACTCACCTCAACCATGCCGATACTGATGCCTAAAGTGAATACTCGATTTTCCCAAACGAATCTAAAGTCTTGAACCGCCTGCTTTAACCTAAAAGCGATAACAAAAGCAGCATCGCCGATACAATCTTTAAGTAAAACACCAAATTCATCACCGCCCAATCGTGCAATCGAGCCTTGTTGATTTAATGCATCTCTTAACTCTTCAGTTAATTGCCTAAGTAAAATATCACCGGCTTTATGCCCACATGTGTCATTCACTAACTTGAATTGATCTAAATCCATGTAAAGCAAAGTATGTTTGGAGTTAGTATCTGAGCATTCGAATAAAGCTTCGTTTAGCATTCGCTCAAATTCTCGACGATTTAGCAAGCCAGTTAGAGAGTCATGCGATGCTAAAAATTCGAGCTGACTGGCTGACTTTTTCTTTTCACTAATATCAATTAATGAGCCAATTAACACGCTGCCATCGGTACTCTCTGGTTCATATCTAAGATTGATAGAAACCCATATTTTCTTACCATTACTTCGACGCCACTGGGCTTCAAAACCTATAATCCGGCCAAACTCCCTCGCTTTCGCAACCAGCTTATCTCTCTCTCTTGGCACGACATAAAATTCTCTGGTATTAGATTTATGCCCTAATAATTCTTCTAAATCTATGTATCCCAATAATTCATAAAAAGCTTTATTGGCTCTAATGATTTTACCATTTTCGGTCGTGGTAAAATGGCCTTCAACCGCATGCTCATAGATATCATAAAACTGCTGAAAATGATGCATAGCTTCTAGTTGAGCTTTTAATCTTTTTCGACGTTCGATTTTAATTTTATCTGCTAATGAACCAAATAAAACGATATAAGCAAAAAATTGCGAAATAACCACACTATATTCAGTGACTAAGTTACGTGGTACCCAACCAAATCGATTCGCAACAAAAAGTAATACTGACAAGCTGATAATACCAAAACACCATAAGAAGCGATTAGCGCTCTTGCGACTTTTTTTAAGATAAATAATCGATGCTGAGATGAATAAGCAAATCGTGAGTAACAGCACAAATATCAATAAATAAACTCTCCACATATGCGGCAGTGGGATACTGATAAAAGCGAAAATAAAACTCGCGTAAGCTAAGCCTTTTGCAGCCCAAAATAACCTATCATGGTATTTTTTAAAACTAAGAAATTCATTGATAAATAAATTGATAAAACCAAGGGTAAAACCAAGTGCTATCATAGTGACAGCTTGACTGATATAAGGCATACCAGGCCAGATTAATTGCAGTGTAAACCCTTTTAAGCTGGAGAAAAACAGTAAGAATGAAATTGAAAAAAGAGAGTAATATAGAAAGCTTTTATCACTCGCGGTAAAGTAAATAACAATACCAAATAAACTAGCGATTAATAAAATACCTAAACAAACACCTAAGAGTAAAGAGTGAGCACCATCTTCGGCAATCAAATCACTAGGCGACCATAAAGAAATAGGTAATTGAAAAAAACTATCGTTTTCAATTTTAAACAAAACCCTATATTCAGATTGAGCATCTATATTGACAGGAAAAATAAAGCTTCTATGAGGCACAGCCCGAGAAGAAACTGATTGGTAAAGCCCTGATTGACCAATTTTATCTGTGCTGCCAGTCGTCAAATCCTGTAAATAGACTTCTATGCTATCGAGCAAAGGCGAGTCGATAAATAAATAACTCTGGGCTAATTCTAGCCCTGTATTTTTAACGTCGAAATACAACCAATAAGCTTGATCAGTCCTAGGTAAAACTGGCACTTGAGAATCGGTCGCTTGCCAATTCATGATATGAAAGTTTTCTGTGATATTACTGACATTCATATCTTTGTCTGTCAGTTGATAGGATACAAAATAACCTAATTCTATCTGTTTTTGCTCTTTTAATAGCTCTATTTGTACGTTTTTTGCAAAAGCTGTGGTGTGGCTTAAAAATAAACAAACGAATAAAAAGCGAATAAAGCTCTTAATTAACATTAATAAAAGTGACCTATTAAAATAAAACTAATAAATTTGAGTCAGTTGTGATTCACATTAACACATAAATAATATATTAAAAGCCGATTATTAGAAGTAAAAACGGCAGCCTAACACTATATTTTTTTATTTATTACTTGGTTAAGTTTAGTCAAAATTTGATAATTATCAGCCTCAAACCAAATTGCACCAGATAAATCTTCAAAACATAAATTAATTGTTTGATTATCATATAACAATCGCCAACTAATTCTATCGGCACCTAATACAATTTCTTTTAAATCTAAATTAACGCTATTTAACCAAGATTCAATTAATTCTGGGGCGGATTCCCAGTCTAACTCTAAATTAAAGTGACACTGTAAAACATCTTCAACTTGTGTAAGTGCTATTAATTTTAACTGCTGCATGATATTTGTATCTCTTGAGCCCACTCAGGTGGGTTTTGCGCAAAGTGCTGAAACGTTTCTTGTTCAGCAAAAGGATTTTTTAATAACTCAAATAATTGGTTTACTAAATTATAGTCACCAGATTCAGCAGCTTCTATCGCTTGTTGAACAAGATAATTACGCAAAATGAACTTAGGGTTTACCTTTTTCATGTTTTCAAACCTTTGCTCACAACTTAATTTCTCTAAACTTAAGCGTCTTTTGTAAGCATTAATCCACTCGGTACTCTTTTCGGTTGCGCCAAACCAAGCCAGCAATTCAGCTTGCTCTAGTGTATTGGATAGGAACCTAAAAGTATTCGTCCAATCCAGTTGATTTTCTTCCATTACAACTAGGAGCTGTGCGACTAAATTCTGATCTTCTTTTTGCGTTGTCATTAAACCTAACTTGGCACGCATCAATTCAGCATATGCATTAACAAATAAGGTTTCATATTGAGTTAATATTTCGCGTAAATCCTCAACGGGTAACAAGTCAGATAAAGCATGGGCTAAACAATTTAGATTCCATAATGCGATATTCGGTTGCTTATTATAAGCATATCGACCCGTGTGGTCTGAATGGTTACAAATATAATTGGATTGATAGGCATCCATAAATGCATATGGCCCATAGTCAAATGTAATGCCTAAGATAGACATATTATCCGAGTTCATCACACCGTGACAAAAACCAAATGCTTGCCATTTAGCCACCATTTCAGCAGTATTTTTGACCACTTGCTGTAAAAAAGCATAGGTTGGATTTTCAGCTTGAGCGCAGTCAGGAAAATGATGTTGTATGGTAAATTCAACTAAGTTTTTTAATTCATCTTTTTGCTGGGTGTAATAAAAGTATTCAAAGTGACCAAAGCGAATGTGAGAAGGACAAACTCGGGTGACCATTGCCGCTTTTTCTTCTGTTTCTCGATAAACAGCATCTTCACCTGTCGTTAGCGCTAATGCTCGACTTGTCGGTATACCTAGATTAAACAAAGCCTCACTTGCTAAAAACTCTCGAATAGACGAACGTAATACAGCTCGACCATCTCCACCTCGAGAAAAAGGTGTAATACCCGAACCTTTTAAGTGTAAGTCCCAACTCTGATTATCTTGTGCTATGACTTCGCCTAATAATAGTCCCCTGCCATCGCCTAATTGAGGGTTATACTGGCCAAACTGATGACCTGTATATTTTTGTGCATTGGGCTGCATACCCTGAATTAATTTGTTACCACTGAAAACTTGAACAAAATCATCTTGGTTTAGAAAGTCAGCAGGTATATTTAAGAATTCAGCTAAATCAGGATTAACCGCGACTAGCTTAGGTTGAGTTAGACCATTTGGCGATTGTTGATGACAAAACTCAGCGAACTGATTTAAATAAGTATTGTTAAATTGCATTCATTTTCTCGGTTAATATTTATCAGGTCTCTAGTTGCTTGTGCTTTAAATGGATAAAGCAGTTTCTTGCCAAAAAGCACTGACTAAAGGGTCTGTTAGTTGTTTTTGTAAGCAACATACACCTAGTTGAAAGCTTTCTATGTCTTTACCTGCATCTAAAGTACGAACCTTATCTCTCACTGGACTATTTTCAATCACGATATCTGGTGCTAAGCCGACACCACAACCCAAAGCAACCATAGATACAATCGCTTCATGCCCTGCAACTCTCGCGTATATATTCGGTTTAATATGGTGCGATCTAAACCATTTTTCACTTCTGGTTTTAGTCAAACCCGCATCGGCAATAATAAATGGTATATTTTGCCACGAAGGCTGAGGTTCGGCTAATTTATCATTCACATCACAAGGCATCACAGGTGCGATTAATGATACATGAATTAAATCAATTTGCTTAAATGCAATATTAGTCGGCAATTGTTCCGGCTTGGCTGAAATTGCAATATCGACCGAGCCTTGCTCTATTTTCTTAATCGCTAAGGACGCAGCCCCTGTTTCAAGCAAAATATCAACATTAGGATGCTTCTTGCTGAGCCGGTTTAAAATAGGTGGAATATGAGAATAGCTTGCAGTAACAGAGCAAAAAACTTTGAGCTGACCTTTGAGCATTTTGCTATCAATTTGAGTCTGGGTTTTAAACGCTTGCCAATTATCTAAGGTTTGCCGAGCAAAGGCTAAAAATTTGAGCCCTGACTCAGATAACACAACGCTACGATTGTCTCGCTCAAATAGAATGCAGCCGGCTTCCTCTTCTAATTTTTTGATCATGCGACTTAAAGTAGGCGCACTTAAATGCATAGCTTCAGCTGTTTTAGCAAAATGTAAAGATTCAGCTAAATGGACAAAATATTTTAAAGTTTTTAATTCCAATCGCTAATTCCTCGATAAATGATTCTGAGTACCCATTATTTCATTTAATGCAATACAGTTTTTTAAATATATCACTTTAAGCAACATAAAGGATAGGGTAAAGTGTGCGCCATTCTCAGCAATTTGATTTTTTTCATCTATGCTTGAGTGCGGTTACTTTCATATTAATTCACTTAGGAATTATCAAAATGGGTCAAAATTATTTCAATACGCTTACTCTACGTGAGCAATTAGACCAATTAGGTCGTTGTCGTTTTATGGATCGTAGCGAGTTTGCTGACGGTTGTAATGCATTAAAAGGCAAAAAAGTTGTTATCGTTGGTTGTGGTGCACAAGGTTTAAACCAAGGTTTAAACATGCGCGATTCTGGTTTAGACGTTTCTTATGCTTTACGTGGCGCAGCTATCGCTGAAAAACGTGCTTCATGGAAAAATGCAACTGACAATGGTTTCACTGTTGGTACATATGAAGAATTAGTCCCTACTGCAGATTTAGTATGTAACTTAACACCTGACAAACAGCACACAGCTGTAGTGACTGCTGTTATGCCATTAATGAAGCAAGGCGCAACTTTAGCATACTCACATGGTTTCAACATTGTTGAAGAAGGTATGCAAATCCGTGAAGACTTAACAGTTATCATGTGTGCTCCTAAATGTCCTGGTTCTGAAGTACGTGAAGAATACAAGCGTGGTTTCGGTGTTCCTACACTAATCGCAGTTCACCCTGCAAATGACCCACAAGGTCACGGTTTAGAGTGGGCTAAAGCATATGCTTCTGCAACTGGTGGTGACAGAGCGGGTGTTTTAGAGTCTTCTTTTGTAGCTGAAGTTAAATCTGACCTTATGGGCGAGCAAACTATCCTTTGTGGTATGTTACAAACTGGCGCTATCTTAGGTTATGACAAGATGATTGCTGATGGCATCGAGCCAGGTTATGCATCTAAATTAATCCAATACGGTTGGGAAACTATCACTGAAGCGCTTAAATACGGCGGCATCACTGGTATGATGGATCGTTTATCTAACCCTGCTAAAGTTGAATGTTTCGCATTAGCTGGTCAGTTAAAAGACATTTTACGTCCATTATTCTACAAGCACATGGATGACATCATCACTGGTCACTTCTCTAAAACTATGATGGAAGATTGGGCAAATGATGATGCGAATCTTTTAAAATGGCGTGCCGAAACAGCTGAAACTAACTTCGAAAAATCAACAGCACAAGATGCGCCTATCGATGAGCAAGAATACTTCGATAACAACATCTTATTCGTTGCTATGGTTAAAGCGGGTGTTGAATTAGCATTTGAAGCTATGACTGAGTCTGGCATCATTGAAGAATCTGCATACTACGAGTCTTTACATGAAACTCCGTTAATTGCTAACACGATTGCGCGTAAGAAATTATACGAAATGAACGTGGTTATCTCTGATACTGCTGAATACGGTTGTTACTTATTCGCACACGCAGCAGTACCTATGCTAACAGACTTCGTTAACGACTTAGATTCAGCTTTCATTGGTAAATATGTTGCGCCTGCATCTAACACTGTTGATAACGCTTTATTAGTTAAAATTAACGACGAAATTCGTAACCACCCAGTTGAGTGGGTTGGCCAAGAATTACGTGGTTACATGACTGACATGAAAGCGATTGTTGATAAAGATGCTATCTAATTAAGATTAGATCATAATATTTTTATATAAAAACCGATGCTTGCATCGGTTTTTTTGTATTAAATTTTTAAAGAAAGTAATAATGAGAATAAGTCAATTTAAAAAAAAGTATTTATCTTCCGATAAGAGAACAATTAAAAAGAAATACAAGCAAGTATTCGGTTTCGAGCCTAACCTAAAAAACCCAAAACGATTCACTGAAATTATCAACTGGTGTAAATTACATATTCGAACAAAGCTAATGACACAATGTAGCGATAAATTAGCAGTTCGAGAATATGTCAAAGACAAGATAGGTGAAGAGTATTTAGTCCCTTTACTTGCCTACGGCAAGACATGGGACAGTATCAATTTCACTCAGTTAGAGGCTCCTTTTATCATTAAAACTAATCATGGTAGCGGCGGTAATAAAATCGTACATGACATCAGTAAACTGGATCATCTCACCTCTAAAAATCAATTTTCAGATTGGCTAAGAGAAAATTACTACTGTGGTTTACGTGAGTGGCAGTATAAAAACATTAAACCACAAATCTTAGTTGAAAAATTACTAATGAATTCTGAAAATGAAATACCTGATGACTACAAATTTTATTGCTTTAATTACGGCTCAGATATTGAATTAATTATTGAGATAACCAGAGGTCGATTTAAACAAATCAAGCGAGCTTTTTATACTGAAGATTGGACTAAATTGCCTACACAAGTCGCCTTTCCAATGTGTATTGAAGAATTAAAACCACCTGAAAATTTTAAATTAATGTGTGATTTAACGCGAAAATTGGCTAAACCATTTAAATATGTACGTGTTGACTTATACAACGTGGATGGTGAGATATTTTTTGGCGAACTTACATTTTCACCTTTTTCAGGTTTGATGGAAATTACACCTGATGAGTGGGATTTCGTTTTAGGGGAAAAACTGCTTAAAACAGGTGTTTTAAATCAATAAAGCACCTGTTTTATCACAGAATTATAAATATCGGCGTTTCAAACATTCAATTAAAGAATTTTCAGAGTAAGTGGCATCTTTAGAAAATCCATCTTCTCTTCTCATCATTTCATTCCATAAATGAATAGCATAAGTATCAGGGAAGTAAGGTTCAGGTGTAGGGAATGTCTCATCAAAAATATTATCCCAGCAGGTTGAATGGATAGGGTAAAATGCTGTCATCGGCAACTTATGTTTTTCAAATAATCCAAAATGTTCAAGCGCTTTTGTAAAGCCTATCGGGCCTGTTTCGCCCCATTTAACATTCCCTCTTTTATTGCCTTCTATATACTTCCTAAATAATTTTCTTCGCTTTTCTCTAGTTGTATCGTACGGTAAAAAATCATTCGGATTTTCAACTTGATTAGCCAAAAAATTAAAAATTTCGAGACCCGGTTTTGCGCCAACAACAGCACAATTAACTTTATCAAATTGCTCTTTGCCAAAAAATAAGTCAGTGTCAAAATCAAACGGCTTTAAACAAACAACATCTGTGTCGATCCAAACTCCGCCTTCTTTATAAAGCATGAGGTATCTAAACCAATTGGCAAACCCAGCATAACTTGGCTTTTTTTTATACTTATAGATTTTATTTTCAGCTAAAATTTCATTTGCATCACGAACGATAACCCCTTCGGGTATATTTTGTACTTTACCATAAGTAAAAAGCTCAACTTTATGCCCATTTTTGACAAAAGAAGCTAAAGAAACCTGTTCAATTAGACTTAAGCGCTCTCCAATCCATAGCGCTTTAATTGTCCATAAATTATCTTTCATTAATGTTACCTATTCCTTAATATTTACCAATTTTAACATATTTCTGAAAACCAAATACGGTATAATAATCAAAACATAAAATTTTTATCCTTCATATTATAGAGTCTTTAATGTTAGAAACTTACATAATCAATTTATCTTCATCATTGGATCGATGGCAACACATTAGAGGTCGACTCGATGATTTAAAAATAACTTATAATAGGTTCGAAGCGGTAGATGGCCGCTCAAAAGCACATCCTTTATTTAGCAGGTATAATGATAAATTAAGGTTAAAATATAGAAGTGGAAAGTTATCAGGTGGCGAACTAGGCTGCTTTGCATCCCATTATTTACTTTGGAAAAAGTGCGTTGAATTGGACAAGCCTCTGTTAATTTTAGAAGATGATATTCGAATTACGGAGCAGCTGAAAACAGCAATACAGATATCAGAGAAATATATTTCCCGACTCGGTTATATTAGGCTCGCAGGCATTGAACCAAGTAAGGGTAAGCTTTCTTCTATTAAGAGCTTAGGGGAGTTTGAATTTTTAGAGCATAGCCAAGGTCCATCTGGAACCCAAGCTTATGTTATATCACCGACAACTGCTCAAATATTGATAGATAATGCTACAAGTTGGTATTTACCTGTGGACGTATACATGGACCGATATTGGAGTCATGGTGTTCGCTGCATAAGTCTTATGCCATACCCAATCGAACTAGCTGATTTTGAAAGTAACATGCTAAGGTCCTCCTTAGCCAATAAAACAATTAAAATCAAACTTAATCGAGAGTTAACTCGATTAAAAGAACAAATATATAGATTTGTGATTAGGCAAAAATATATATTTAAAAGTCACACCTCAAAAATATCATAATCAGGGCTCCACCTTTCAGGGAAGTATATGAACATTCTATTTGTTGACTGGGCTTACAAAGGTGAGCAATATAATTTATCGACATTAAAAGAAAAAGCCGTTGGTGGTAGCGAGTCAACATTAATCAAAGTAGCGACTGAACTTGCTAAAACACACAAGGTATTCGTTAATCAATATAACTGTGTTGAAAGCTATCAGGACCACGGTGTCCGATACATAAACAAAGCTGAGATGAATTCTCTCGCCAAAGACAACCAAATTGATGTCTGTATCGTAATGCGTAAAACAAAATTACTAAACCAATTTGTTGAACTATTCCAAGATGCGAAAATACTTTTATGGGCTCATGATTTCTTATCCGCAAAAAATATGCTGCTAAATAAAAAGTATATTAAAAACCAAGTGAGGATCATCTCAGTATCTCTATCACATATGGGCCATAGTGCGGCATCAGTGAGAAGTGACTTTAAAACAATTTCTAGTAAAAATGCATGGGTAAGGCCTGCAAATTGGCCAGTTAGCTATATTTACAATCCAATAGAAAATGATTTAAAACCAGATGACACCGAAGTAGATAAAAACAAATTAGTTTTTTTTAGCTCCCCACATAAAGGGTTATCTCAAGTTTTAGCACACTTTCAAGCAGCAAAAAAACAATTGCCAGATTTAAGGTTGTTAGTCGCTAACCCAGGATACAGGTTGAAAGCAGGAAAAAAAGCGCCAAATTTAGAACAACAATTAAACCAGCCTGGAGTTGAGTTAATTGGCGGGTTACCGCAACACGAGATAATTCAGCATGTACGTTCAGCATTATGTGTGTTTTACCCTCAATCAGTTTTCCCTGAAACCTTCGGTTTAATTTATGCCGAAGCACACGCAGTAGGCACCCCTGTACTGGCGCATGATTTCGGCTCTGCCTCCGAGTTATTATTACAAGACGAGCTTGTCGACGCGCACGACCAAAAGCAAGTTCTAGACAAACTGATCAATTGGCATAATGGCCATAGACCTAAAGTAGCATTAGATGAAAAGTTTAGAATGGCAAATGTGATAGAAAACTGGCATCAATTATTAAACAGAGTAAATTATGACTAACCCTATTAACTTAAGTGCTGTGATTTTAACCCTAAATGAGGCCGATAGAATAAAACCTTGTCTAGAAAGTTTACAGGAATTAGCTGACGAAATTTTAGTTTTAGATTGCGGAAGCCAAGACGATACTGTCAATATATGTAACCAATATCCCAATGTAAATGTAGTAGAAACAGATTGGCCAGGTGAAGGTATACAACGACAACGTATGATAGACCTTAGCCGTGGGGAATGGCTGCTTTGGATTGACGCGGACGAAAGGGTTTCGCCAGAATTAAAACAAGAAATTCAACAGAAACTCAGTAACACAACATCGAATGTTAATGCTTACGACATTAAGTGGTCCACTATATACTTTAAGCAAGCCTGTATCTTTGGTGGTTTGGGTGATAGCCACATCCGCTTATTTAAGCGTTCAGATGCCCAATTTGATAAAGACCAACTCGTCCACCCAAAAGTGCACCTAAATAATAAAAAAGTAGAGACTTTAAAAGGTCGTTTGTTACATGAAAGTTTTCGAAATTATCAGCATTTACTCGCTAAGAATATAGATTATTCACTTAGAGGTGCGCAGCAAAAAGTAAACAAAAATAAGTCAGCATCAATACCAGAGGCTCTACTTAGATCGCTGTGGAGATTCATTAAAGTTTATCTAATTGATCTGGGTATTTTAGATGGCCAGCGTGGCTTTTTAAATGCGGTAATGGCAGCTCAATATGTTTTTAATAAATATGCTGCGATCTGGGCAAGCAAACATACAAACCAGCTTTAGTTTCAGGTAAAATCACTATTTTCATTTTTTATGGACTATAAATGCCTCAATTAATCTCAGTAATTTTTACAACTTATAACTCTATTGATTGGTTACAAAAAGTTCTTTGGGGCTTTGAATGTCAAACCGACCAAAATTTTGAAGTAATAATTGCTGATGATGGTTCGACGACGGATACTAAAGACTTCATCAATGCGTTTAAAAAGTCCTCGAAATTAAAAATAAAACACGTTTGGCATGAAGATAATGGCTTTCAGAAGTGCATTATTTTAAACAAAGCGATTACTGCGGCTGAAGGCAATTATCTGGTCTTTACTGATGGGGATTGCATTCCAAGAAAAGACTTTGTCAAAACGCATCGGGATTATGCTACTCCAGGTTACTTTTTATCTGGCGGCTACTTTAAGCTGCCAATGGAAACGAGTAAGGCAATTGCACAACAAGACGTTGCTTCTGGAGATGCCTTTGACATTAACTGGTTAATGAAGAATGGTTACCCAGCTAAAGGTAAAAAATTAAGGTTAACCGCATCAGGTTTTCAAGCCAAATTATGTAATTGGTTAATTCCAACAGCAAAAACTTGGAATGGGCACAATGCTTCAGGTTGGAAAGCCGACATTATCAAGGTCAATGGTTTTGATGAACGGATGCAGTACGGTGGCGAAGATTGCGAGATGGGCGATAGACTTAAATTCTCAGGGTTAAAAGTCAAACGAATACGATATTCCGCGATATGCGTCCATTTAGATCATGCTAGAGGCTATGTAAATCAAGCAATGAAAGATAAAAACAAAGCGATTCGTAACGAAACTATAAAAGATAAAAAAACCTATACCCATTTTGGGATCAGCCAAGAATAAGCAAACTTTTATCGCGTTATCTCTAACGGCAGCTCAAGTGTGAAACAGCTGCCCTCTCCCACCTTACTTGTTACTTTAATCCGACCACCGAGTAAGGCTGCAAATTTTTGACAAATGGCCAAGCCAAGTCCAGAGCCTTCGTATGCTTTAGAGTTTGCGTTTAACTCATGTTTGTTTGAATGAGAAACTTGCCTAAACTCGTCGAAAATAGACTCTAGCTTATCCTTATCTATTCCACCGCCTGTATCTTTAACGTCCACCTCGAAATTGAAATCTGTTAATCTATAGTCAATCGAGATTGTTCCATTTTGGGTAAACTTACAAGCGTTGCTTAATAAATTGATCAATATTTGTTCTAATTTTGCTTTATCACTTTCAACAAATAACTCTAATGTGTTTTGCGGTCCAACCAATAAATTTTGATTTTTATCCAGCATAGGCGTAACAACATCAATGGCAGTATTGATAGACTGTTTTAAATCTAACGGCTTTAGATCTATCTCCATTTTTCCAGCTTCAACTTTTGATAACTCCAATATACTATTAATGAGTGCTAGTAACCGGTCTGAGTTACGTTGAACTTTCTCTAAATCTGAAACAAAATTATCATGTCCTTCTAACTCCATCTCTTCTCGAATCAAATCTATATAACCAATGATAGCTTGAATAGGTGTTCTTAGTTCATGGGTCACATTGGCCAGAAAAACAGATTTATGCCTAGAAGCGGTTAATGCAGCATCTCTGGCGGCTAGCAACTCTTTAGTTCGCTGTAACACTTCCACTTCTAGTTGATCTCTGTGCAACCTAAGTTCTTCATCTTGATCGTCTAGCGCTCGCATCATAGCGTTATAAGCTTGAGCCATACGACGAATTTCTTTCGGTCCCTCCGGGCTACACTGGATATGCAAACCCGATTTTTCGGATTCATACATGACACTCGCTAACCCAGAAATAGGTTGAGTGAATTTTGAAATAGCCCAATTAATCACAATCACAAGTAAAATGATGGTAATTGTGCTGATGACGAATATGGAAATAAATATAGTTTGTTGCGCAGAGTTAATATTGGTTTTGCTAATTTGGCTGACCACATAAAAAGGGTTGCCATCTTGATCCTTTACCTGCTGTTTAAAATAGAGGTAATTCAAGCTTTCTAAATAATCATTATCCGCGATGCTGACTAACTGTTTAATTTTAAATTGAGTATATAGTTTCTCAGCCAATAAATTATAGTTTTTATCATAGATAGCTGCGCCGACTAAATCTGGGCTCTTAAGACTTTTCCAAATGTGTTCAAGCTCAATTGTATTCTGCTCTAGCTGAAGCTTAATTTGCTCCGTAAGTTCAGTCGTGGTGAGTCTTGCATCATTGATAATATAACTTTCTAATTTTTGACTTGCTAAATAGGCAGAAACAAAACTGCCAAACGCACATAAGGGCACAATACTCACGATAATAATAATGAGTAGCTGGCGTCGAAAACTCATATTGAGCCCAAAGAAATGCTTAATAAAAACTTTTAACATCGATTGTAAATCACTGAAAGTTGATAATTTTTGCTTATGTCACTAAGGATCGTCTACAATCCGCGGTAATACAACTCTATCACTACATTTATTACATGAAATTAAACCCAGGACAAGCCGAAGCTGTTAGTTACGTAACAGGCCCTTGCCTCGTACTTGCGGGTGCGGGAAGTGGTAAAACACGTGTGATCACCAATAAAATTGCACACCTAGTCACTAATTGTGGCTACAAGGCAAATCAAATTGCAGCGGTTACTTTTACCAATAAAGCAGCAAAAGAAATGCGTGAGCGAGCAAGTGCAACTTTACCAAAAGGTAGTGGTCGAGGTCTAATGGTTTCAACCTTCCACACTCTGGGGTTAAATTTAATTAAGCGCGAATATAAAACGCTCAACATCAAACCTGCTTTCAGCTTGTTTGATGATCAAGATACCCTCGCATTGCTAAAACAACTAACAGAAAAGGCTCTAGACGGAGATAAAGATAAACTCGCCACTTTGCAAAGGAAAATATCGAGCTGGAAGAATGACTTAATTTTACCCGAACAAGCCATAGCGCAATCCCAAATGGATACTGATAAGTTTTATGCCCAGTGTTATCAGGCCTATGTAAAACAACTATCTGCTTACAATGCATTCGATTTTGACGATCTTATACTCGTACCAACTCTACTGCTCAAGAATAACGAAGAAGTAAGAAATAGATGGCAGCGAAAAATTAGATACCTGCTGGTAGATGAATATCAAGATACCAACACCAGTCAATATGAATTTGTAAAACAGTTAGTCGGCACCCGAGGCTTATTTACAGTGGTAGGTGATGACGATCAATCTATATATAGTTGGCGCGGAGCCAAGCCACAAAATCTAGTTTTACTCCAAACCGATTTTCCGCGTTTAAAGTTAATAAAACTAGAACAAAACTATCGCAGTGTTCAATGTATTCTAAACGCGGCCAATGTTTTAATTGCAAACAATCCGCATGTTTATGATAAGTCATTATTCAGTGAAATGGCTTATGGCGAGCCAATCAAAGTCTTATTTGCCAAAAATGAAGAAAATGAAGCCGAAAAAGTTATTTCCGAATTAATTGCGCATAAATACATGCGTAAAAGTAAATTCAAAGACTATGCAATTTTATACCGAGGCAATCATCAGTCTCGGGTTTTTGAAAAAACGTTAATGACCAATAGAATCCCTTACAAAATAAGTGGCGGCACTTCCTTTTTCGCTCGTAGCGAGATAAAGGATATAATGGCGTATCTAAGGTTAATGACAAACCCGGATGATGATAATGCCTTTCTACGTATTGTAAATGTGCCTAAAAGGGAAATAGGCCCAGCAACTTTAGAAAAACTAGGCACGCTAGCAAATAGCCGTCATATCAGCTTATTTGAAGCTAGCTTTGAGACGCTGGCATTGAGTAATGCGATATCTGAAAAGAAGCTAACGACTTTACAAGGCTTCACTCGCTGGTTAGTCGAACTTGAAGATAGAAGTGAAAGAGGCAGTCCTATTGAAGCCGTTCGCGACTTGATAAAAGGCATTCGCTACGAAGCTTACCTTTATGAAACCTCTCCAAGCGGCAAAGCTGCCGAAATGAGAATGAAGAATGTTAGCCAATTATTTAAATGGATAACCGACATGCTCGAAGGGGATGCAGATAACGAACCTCTAACCTTAAAAGAAGCTGTAGCTAAACTGACTTTAAGAGACATGATGGAAAGAGGCGAAGAAGAAAGTGAAGCCGATCAAGTCCAGCTAATGACATTACACGCCTCTAAAGGTCTAGAATTTCCATTTGTATTTTTAGTCGGTGCAGAAGAGGGTTTACTGCCACACCAATCAAGCATAGATGAAGGCAACATAGAAGAAGAGAGACGCTTAGCTTATGTTGGTATCACCCGAGCTCAAAAAGAATTGATCTTCACCTTAGTAAAAGAACGTAGACAATTTGGCGAAATGGTACGCCCTGAACCGAGTCGATTCCTGTACGAACTGCCTCAGGAAGACTTAAACTGGGAAGTAAAAAAAGCTAAGGTGTCGGAAGAGGTGCGAAAAGAACAAGGCAAAGCTCATATTGCTAACTTACGCGATTTGTTAAAATGATTTTCAAGCTGAAGGTTTAGGCCTTCAGTATTTTGAATATGCTTGCCCTGCGCGAATAAACAGCCGATTTGGTTAGCGTTGGCCAACATCTGCTCATTTTCAATCCCTTCGGCAATCGTAATGTAACCCACTTGCTGACCAATCTGGACTATATGTTCAGCATATCTTTGTTTTTGTACCGAGGTCGTAATGGATTTAATCAAGCTTTGGTCTAATTTCACAAAATCAATATCGGCATTAAACAGCAGTGACATAGCACCAGCAGCAGCGCCAAAGTCATCAATTGCAATTCTAACCCCTAATTCACTTAACTGAGCAAAAGCAGTAATAACCTTATCAACCTCAGTTAAAGACAGCTCACTAAACTCCAAAATTAAGTGATGTAAATTTACTTTAGATTGATTCAGATAAATAAGTAATTGATTAAACTTTTGGCCATCTAATAAAACTTTACCCGATATATTCACTGAAACTAGATACTTATTAGCTTGATTTTTAGCATTTTCAAGATAGTTACAAGCTTGCTCTAATGCGAGTAAATCGATATCGAAAATAAGGCCTGTATCATAAGCTAGTTGTAAGAAATCTTTAGGTTTAAGTTTCCCCTTAACTGGGTGAGGCCAACGCACTAAAGCTTCTATCGCAACGATTTCATCACTTGATACATTAATGATAGGTTCAAATTCAAATTCAAATTGATTTTCTTTTAATGCTCTACGTAAATCTGTCTCTAGCTCCAACTGTGCAATTAAAGCTTGATGAAGGCTCTCATCAAACACTATGTAGCGTCCCCTGCCTAAGTTTTTAGCTTGATACATAGCTGCATCAGCATCACGCAAAACATCTGCTGGACGCTGATATTTATATTCAGACCCTGTAATGCCAATACTACAACCGGCATAAATCTCATGTTCATCGATAAAGAAGCTGACATTTAAAGCGTCAATAATATTTTGTGCGACGGTTTCAGGATCATGTATGGAGCTTTTACCCTGGAGTAAGATGACAAATTCATCACCGCCTAACCTAGCCAATATGTCTTTATGATGCAGACAATCACTGATTCTTTGACTCACTTCAACTAAGAACTTATCTCCTGTTAAATGGCCAAATGTGTCATTGATTAATTTAAATCTATCTAAGTCGATAAATAAAACACTAAATAAAAAGTCGGGATCTTGCTTACTCCGCCCTACCGTATGCATGAGCTTGCGATTAAACAATTGTCTGTTGGGCAAACCTGTCAAGCTATCATGATTTGCATCATGGTATAGCTGTGCTTGCACTTTTTTTCGTGCTTCAATTTGTTGGTGTAAATCCGAATTAACCAAATTAAGCGCTTCTGTTCTTTGTAGCACTAACTTTTCTAATTCTTGATTTGATCTATGCAGTGTTTGTTGCGCATGCCACTTATCGATTATTACACTGAAGTGGTTAGACACATATTCCAGTAGTTCAATATGATGACTATCGAAATGTGATGTCTGCGTATTTCTGAGCATAGCCAATAAAGCGACTCTATTGCCATCTATATTGATCGGCGCGGCTAACCAAGAATAGTCTTGTATGTGATTGATCTGACTATCAGATAAATGTAATACCTTTAACTCTGCTAATTTTTTACAATCTGTCCCTTCCAGTAATAAAGTGCAAGGATCAATTAACAGATAATCGTGCACACTTCTATATGCTGCTACATGCCCTGTCAAATCGACAGGCGGATCTGAATTAAAAACCTCCCAGACCGCAGACTGGCGATTAAATATTGTGACATATTGAGCGTCTACTTTAATTAATTGACTAAGCACTAAACTAAATTCAGTTAATAAAGAATCAAACGGTAATGAGAAATCATGTCTTTCTGTTAAATCGAGCAATAACTTTTGCGCTTGTTGAAAGTTCTCTTTTTGTAGTATCTCAGACTTCAAGCCAACATTTGCTTTATGTAACGCAAGTGTGCGGCTTTTAATTTCGCTTTCGAGCAACTGCTTTTGCTCAACTCTATCAATTGCATGAATAATATGTTGTGAAACAAACTGCAAAATAGCGAGATCTTGAGCGCTAAACTCTAAATCAGTTTGGTAGCTTTGTACAACTAGAGCGCCTACAACGAGTCCGTTTCTCGTTAATGGTACGCCTATCCAAGAATGAGCTCGACTGCCAATTTCAATAACCTCTCCTTCTTCAACTAATTGGTTAAATTTGGCTTGATCACATAAAAGAGGCGCTTTATTCCTTAGCACATAACCAGTCAGGCCAAACTCAATGACACCATTAGGTAGGTTCAATTTTTGATTTGGTTTGCTTAAATCAGAATAGTAAGGGATCTCTAGCTTTTGCGTAATTGGATCGCGGATCACTAAATATAAATTAGGTGCGAGCATCAGCTCTGAAATAATCAAATGGATTTTATGATAGAAAGTATCTATGTCTATATCTGCACTCGATAGCTCAGCAATAGACAATAAAGTCTTTTGTACATGTTCAGCTTGCTTTCTCAATCTGAGCAATTTTTTTAATTGCTTCTTTTTATCTAAACCGATAGTAGAAAGTTTTTTATGGCTACTCACTTATTCTGATACCTAATTTGTTTTTATACGCAATTAATCCAAGAAACACAGATTGACCCATAAAGCTTAGAAGAAGCTCAGCATTCAACAAGTTTAATTGCTTTTTTTGAAG
>NZ_KQ130488.1 GCF_001050375.1 Catenovulum maritimum
TGTTCGATTAAAAAACAATCAAAAAAGTCTATTTTGGTACGTTTGTTCTAATTTTAGAGATAAAAAAAGCCTCATAAGAGGCTTCATAGATAAGGATTAAAACTACATCTGAAAGAGAGATTCCATCGATAAGCCTTCATGAGATAGAATATCTCTTAATCTTCTTAACGCTTCAACCTGAATTTGGCGTACACGCTCGCGCGTCAAACCAATTTCTTTGCCCACATCTTCTAGTGTAGAAGCTTCGTAACCTAACAAGCCAAAGCGTCTTGCTAATACTTCTCTTTGCTTGGCATTAAGTTCACTTAACCAATGTACAATATTATTTTTAATATCGTTGTCTTGAAGTGACTCTTCAGGTCCATCACTACGCTCATCAGATAAAATATCTAACAAGCCTTTTTCAGAGTCCCCACCGATTGGTGTGTCTACTGAACTAATTTTTTCATTTAAGCGAAGCATCTTACTAACTTCAGAAACTGGCTTATCTAGCTTTTCTGCAATTTCTTCAGCTGTAGGTTCATGATCTAATTTTTGGGCTAATTCTCTCGCGGTTCTTAAGTATACATTTAGTTCTTTCACTACATGTATAGGTAGGCGAATCGTTCTAGTTTGATTCATAATGGCACGTTCAATCGTTTGACGTATCCACCATGTAGCATATGTAGAGAATCTAAAACCGCGTTCAGGATCGAATTTCTCAACAGCTCTGATTAAACCTAAGTTACCTTCTTCTATTAAGTCTAATAAAGCTAGTCCGCGATTGTTGTAACGTCGAGCAATTTTTACAACTAATCTTAAGTTGCTTTCGATCATACGCTTTCTTGAAGCTTCACAACCTTTCAATGCCTTTCTTGCAAAAAAGACTTCTTCTTCAGCAGACAATAAAGGCGAAAAACCGATTTCACTTAAGTATATTTGAGTGGCATCTAACGTTTTTGTGACTTCTTCGGCTGCGAATACTTCTTCCATCGCAGCTTCTTTTTCAATATCTTCAACCGAGGCATCAACACTAACTTCAGACTCTTCAACAAACTCTTGGTTTTTACTAGTATTTACTTGGCTCATATATTGTCTCCCATTAACAACATTAGAATTTCTCGTTCCCACTATAATCAACCTAGAATGTTTCAACCTGCTTATTATTTAGGAAGAAACTTTTCAGGATTAACTGTATTTCCTTTAAACCGAATCTCGAATCTCAATTTAACGGTATCACTTTCTGAATTTCCCATTTCAGCAATTTTTTGCCCAACGTGAATCCATTGTAATTCTTTAACCAGTATGCGTTTGTTATGAGCATAAGCGCTTAAATAGTCATCGGAGTGTTTTATTATTATTAAATTCCCGTAACCACGAAGTGCATTACCAGCATAAACGACTTTACCTGAGTTAGCAGCCAAGATTGGTGTACCTTCTTTAGCTGATATCTCTAACCCTTTATTACCTAAGTCTTTATTTGAAAATCGAGCAATAATTTTGCCTTCAGCTGGCCATTGCCAATTTTTAATATTAAATGTAGAAGTGTTATTTTTATTATTGTTAATTTCTGTAACAACTTGTTTACCTTGATTAACAACATACTCCTCTTGCTTTTTATGTTCAACTATTTTTTTAGTTAATTTCGTAGTTTTTTTATTGGATTTCTTACCTCTATTTTTATTACCAATCACCAAATTCAATTTTTGACCGGGATAGATATTTGAAGATAACGAAATCCCATTCATTTGCGCTAATTTCCGATAATCCACACCCGCTCTGAAAGCTATGCTATATAAGGTGTCGCCCTTTTGAACGATATACTGACTGGAATTCAATGATTTAGGTTTGTAATCATGAATGGTGTTACCCCGGTACACTGAGGTAACAGGGGCTGGACCTGTTCTTTTAGCACAGGCAGTTAGAAATAAAGAACTAATTAAAATAAGGTTAAGAACTTTTTGCTCTTTTGCCATTATTATTTAGCTCCTTTTATAATAACGAAAAATATTCTATGGCTACTTTTTAAGTAACTCGGCTAATTTTTCAGTGGAAACGACAAGCATTAAACCTAGTAAACTGAAAATACATACTGATATAAACAAACTATCATTGCCTGTAATTTGTATATAACTATCAGGTAGCACATTTTGCTGTACAATTGGAATTTCTTCCCCATGCCTATTTACTGTTGTTTGAATAACTTGTTTCCACGGCCATGTCACATTAAGCGAGCCAACTAAAAATCCAGTCAGAACAGCTACAGTTACTGAGTAGTATTTAGCTAATAACCAGTGTAGAAATTTTGAAAATACGAGTAGGCCTGTAAAGCAACCTGCGCCAAAACTAGCTAATGACACTATATCAAAGTCATTTATCGCATTTAAAAACACAGGATATAGGCCGACAAGTAAAAGGATAAAGCTTCCTGATATGCCAGGCAATATCATCGCGCATATAGCCACGAAACCACCAAGAAACAAAATCCACCAATCTCCAGCCAATTGTCCTGGGGATGATATGGATATCGCATAAACGAGTGAAGCACCGATCAACAAGCCAAGCCATTCCTTTACCCTAAAACTTGGGTTTGATTTGTATAGTAAATAGATTGAAGCAAGGATTAACCCTGAAAAAAAGCCCCATACTTGCAAAGGGTGTGATTCAAGTGCAACCATGATCAATGCAGCGAAGGTTTTTAAGCTAATTAAAATACCACCAAAAACAGCGACTAAAAACCAACCATTAATGTGCTGCCAAAACGGATTAAATCCTTGCTTAATTAAGATAGATAACGCTGAAGGGCCTAAATTTTTAAGTGAACCAAGTAACTCATCGTAGATTCCAGTAATAAATGCTATCGTTCCACCAGAAACGCCAGGAACAACATCAGCCGCCCCCATAGCCATACCTTTGGCAGTTAACAATGCATAGTCTTTAGCACTTCTTATTTTTTTTTGCATAAATTACTCTATGTCACCTGCAACCAATGGTACAAATTTAACATTCGCTACATCAGATATTTGAAAATCATCACCACTGCGTTTGATCACTTTTAATACCTGATCTTCGACACCCACTGGAATAACCATAATGCCGTTATCTGCAATTTGCGCCAATAGTTTTTGAGGTACAGATGCAGCTGCCGCTGTGACTATAATGGCATCAAAAGGCGCTTTACTTGCCCACCCTTTCCAACCATCACCGTGTTTTAAACTGATATTATGTAAATCTAGTTGACGTAAAACACGTCTTGCTTGAAATTGTAATGACGAAATTCGTTCAACAGAAAAAACCTTATCGACAAGCTGAGCTAATACGGCCGTTTGATAACCGCAACCCGTACCTATTTCTAGCACATTCGAAAGTTCAGGATGATGATCTAAAACGATTTCTGTCATTCTGGCTACAATTGCAGGTTGAGAGATAGTTTGCCCTTTGCCAATTGGCAAAGCTGTATTTTCATAAGCTTTATGGGCTAAAGCTGGTTGAATAAAAGCATGTCTTGGTACTCTTGATACAGCTTCTAGTACTTGTTGATTTTTGATTCCTTCTTGAATCAAGATTTGAGTTAAACGCTCACCACTGCGAGCGAAATTTAGACCAATAGACATATTATTTTTATAACACCACTATAGAAATTTAATTATTAATATTTAATCAGAACATAGAAGATACGAAATTCGATGATATGGTATCAAATTTTCATCTCTGTAAACCAGCTATCCAGTAAATTTATACTCTCTTTTGCTGTCATATCCACACTAATGGGAGTAACGGACACATATCCTTGAGTAATTGCATAAAAATCAGTGCCTGCGGAAGCATCCTTTATTTCTCCCACTGGCCCATACCAATATATCTCTCGGCCATGTTGGTCTTTTGATTTAACCATAGTCTCGGCTTGATGACGACGACCACATCTTGTAGCAGCTATCCCTTGAATCTCATTTTTGGGTAAAGCTGGTATATTGATATTTAGAATTTGATCATTTGGGATAGGATGACTTTCTATTTGTTCCAATATAGAAGCTATGATAGTTGCAGCGTAAAAAAAATCCTGACTATCATAATCAGCTAAAGAAGCCGCAATTGCAGGTAATCCCATATATCTGCCTTCTGTTGCAGCCGCCACAGTACCAGAATAAATAACATCATCACCTAAATTAGGTCCATGATTAATACCTGAAATAACTATATCAGGTTTTTCATGCATTAACTGGTTAATACCGATATGGACACAATCGGTTGGCGTACCGTTAACGGAATAAAATCCATTGTCCAATTGCTTAACCCTTAAGGGATTGACTAGGGTTAAACTATTACTCGCCCCGCTGCAATTTCGGTCAGGCGCAATAACTGTGACTTGATGCGCTTTTGACAACACTTCATACAGCGTTTTTAGCCCAATTGCATCTACGCCATCATCATTGCTTAATAAAATTCTCAACTAGGCTTCCTTGTCACATCTTGATATTGCACAACTTCTCTTAACACTGAGGTTGCAAAACTACCAGCTGATAACACAAATGATAAAACCAAGGCCTGATTATCTTGTTTGTCTATCAACTCCCAAGATAAATCTTCGACAGGTAACTGTAAAGATCTTCTGTCTTGCTTTAAACCTGCCTCTACCAAACCATCAGCTATAACTTTATTCACTTCAATTACTTCTTGTTCTAGCTGTAAGATTTGACCCTGTGTTATGCTTTCGCCTTCACCAAACATTAACCCACTCAATAAAATATCGCCTGAGTTAAAACGCTGAATAATTGCATCATCAATCTCTTCTGCAACAAAGAATGAATTAGAGCCAGATAACATAAAAGCATCGCCTAAAGTTGGCTGAAATAAATTACGCTCAATTCGTTTGTTTAAAACTTGGTTAAAAATTTCTGAACGAGCTGCAGATAAAAACATGCCACGTAGCTTTCTATCGAAAACTTTTTTCTCTCCAGTAAACATTTTAATGGCTGAATCGACATTATCTCCATCACGGCCAAATCTTTGTTCACCAAAATAATTAGCAACACCTAAATTCGCAATTGAAGTAAGACGGCTTTCTACTGAGTTAAGATCGCCACTATTTAGCTGAATTTTAATCTTAAACTTATTTTTTTTATGTGTACCAATTTTTAATTTTTTGCTATGGCGGCCACATCGTAAAATTTTACAAGTCTCTAAACTTAAGATTGGATCTGCTTTTTTGATTGGCCAAGGCAAGCAAATCCATTGACGAGTAATCGCATATTTATCTTTCATGCCTGAATAGCCAATTTTTTTGGCCTGAACACCCGTTTTACGGGCGAACTCTTTAATTACAGCGTTAGTTGTTTGGCCTTCTTTTTCAATCCAGTACCAAATATGCTCTCCTTGCCCATCTAATTCAAAGCCAAGTACTTCTTCGACTTGGAAATCCTGATTAGCATTACGTATGCTGCCTTGTAATTCAGGCTTGCCGTGGATGTAAGCTAAATCCATTATGCTTTATCCAATAAAACAACTGAATGAACGGCAATGCCTTCTTTACGGCCGGCATAACCTAATTTCTCGGTCGTAGTCGCTTTTACATTAATTTGATCAATCTCTGATTGAAAATCTTGTGCTAAAATGGCTCTCATATTTTGAATATGCGGTGCCATTTTAGGCGCTTGCGCGATAATAGTGACATCTAAATTGCCTAGTTTATAACCTTTTTCTGTCATTAACTTGAGGACATGACGTAACAAAATCCGGCTATCTATATTTTCAAAATCGGCACTGGTATCGGGGAAGTGATTGCCGATATCACCTAAAGCCAGTGCGCCTAAAACCGCATCACATATTGCATGAATAGCGACATCGCCGTCAGAATGTGCAATGAAACCAAACTCATGCTCTATCGATACCCCAGCTAGAATAATAGGTCCATTACCACCAAATTTATGTACATCAAAGCCATGGCCAATTCTAATATTCATTGATTACTCTTTATTACTTTCAATTGATTTTTGTAAAAAAAATTCAGCCAAAGCTAAATCATCGGGTCGAGTAACCTTTATATTGCAGTTATTACTCTCAACTAACAATACAGGTTTACCGATATACTCCATAGCAGAGGCTTCGTCTGTTATTTCTGCCTGATTTGCTAAGCCTTTTGATATAGCTTGTTTTAACTCTAGCAATTTAAACATTTGTGGTGTGTATGCATGCCACATACCTTTTCGCTGTTCCGTTTTCGAAATATTTAAATTGCCATCATCGCGTTTCATAGTATCAGCAACTGGAGACGCTAAAATCCCGCCCCGCTCTAATTTAATACATTGGCTGATTAAATTATTTATATCCGCAGTTAATACGCACGGCCGAGCGGCATCATGAACCAATACCCATGTATTTGCACTAGCTTCTATAGCGTTAAGTCCAGCTAAAACCGAGTCTGCTCTTTCTTGTCCACCTTCAACTAAAGTAATTACATCAGAATAAGGTTTAATTATATCTGCGATGTAAGGATCTGATTTGGATGCTGCAACTACAATACGGCTGATTTGTTTTACACTGATTAACTTTAAAATAGTATGTTCTAAAATCGTTTTACCTAATATTTTTAAATATTGTTTAGGTAAATTAGCGCCCATTCGACGACCGACGCCAGCTGCAGGAATAACTGCAATAATATTTTGTGTTGTCACTTTATTTACTATCTGTTGGTGCTATTCGGTAAAAGGTTTCATTACTTTTAATTAAACCTAATTCATTTCTGGCTCTTTCTTCTATCGCTTCTAAGCCTGATTTTAAATCTTGGATATCTGCCATCATGACTTTATTTCGCGTTGCTAACTGTTCATTTTCTTTATTCAATTTTGTAACTTTATCACTCATTTTCAAATGTTCTGGATAAGCATTTTCACCAAACCAAAGCCGGTATTGAAGACTGATAAAAATAATGATTAGTCCTAAACGAAATAATTTCATAATTAATGTGCTAGCAGCATAGGCTTATTTAAATTGGTCCAATTAATCACTGTGGTTAGTAATAATTCTCGCAATGTTAATGTTCTTGGAAATGTAGTATCAGTTCCGATCCACTGATGCCCACATGCCGCAGCAGTCATCACTTCCCTCGTTGCTTTGTATATGGCCTTATGCGGTTTAGGGGTATCAGATAATTGTTGGCCATCAAACGTAAACCAACCATGTTCGTTAAGTCGAATCCGACCCTCTTTAATCAAATCAATACAGTCTAAGCGAAAATGACAATGGCCATGTTCAATAATAACGACAGGCACGATCAAGCCTACTTGGGCATAATCAGTTAACCATTTTTGATTCATTTCTATAGTGATTTTTTCGGTCGGAGATTTACGTTTTTGTTTGGCCGACCAAGTGCCGTTCTGAGTATCGAGCGATAGTGGATTTTCTAAAGATAATAATGATTCAGCAGCGCGTTTAATATAAAAAGGCAGGCTATTAAGTCGTTTTTTTAGCATGTCCGGCTTGTAATCACAGGCCGTTAATAAACGCAATTCTCGCTCATAAAAAACGTTACACAGTTGAGCATAAGACAAAAGTCTTGAGCTATCATTGGCAAAATCTTGTTGCTCTAGCATTTATTATTATTTGGCTTTAGCCATACTCCAGATATAAAAAAGGTGCTTTAATTGGTCGATATATTTAAATATCTCAATTAAAACACCATATTTACCAGATTATGCGCGACAATCAAGTTTTCGCTAAGAAAACTTGATATATGGTCGCAGGTTCAGCAATTAAGCTTGACCTTTAATCTCTTTACGACCGTTGAAAACAGCTTTATCACCTAAAACTTCTTCAATACGTAATAACTGGTTGTATTTAGCTACACGGTCAGAACGGCTCATAGAACCAGTTTTGATTTGACCAGCAGCAGTACCAACAGCTAAGTCAGCAATTGTTGCATCTTCAGTTTCACCTGAACGATGAGAAATTACAGCAGTGAAACCAGCGTCTTTAGCTAATTTGATTGCTTCTAAAGTCTCAGTTAATGAACCGATTTGGTTGAACTTGATTAAGATAGAGTTACCTATGCTTTGCTCAATACCACGCTTAAGGATCTTAGTATTAGTTACGAATAAATCATCACCAACTAATTGAACTTTATCACCTAATTTATCAGTTAATAATTTCCAACCATCCCAGTCACTTTCGTCTAAACCATCTTCGATAGAAACGATTGGGTATTGTGCAGATAAATCAGCTAAGTAATCACCGAATTCAGCTGAAGTAAATGATTTGTTGTCACCTTTAAGGTTGTATTTACCGTCTGCGTAGAATTCAGAAGCAGCACAATCTAATGCTAAAGTTACTTCTTCGTTCATTTTGTAGCCAGCTTTTTCAACAGCTTCAACGATAACTGCTAATGCTTCTGCATTTGATTTAAGATCTGGTGCAAAACCACCCTCATCACCAACTGCTGTGTTATAACCTTTAGAAGCTAAAACTTTTTTCAAGTTATGGAAAATTTCAGCACCCATTTGGATAGCTTGTTTGAACGTTTTAGCGCCAACAGGTTGAACCATAAATTCTTGGATATCAACGTTGTTGTCTGCATGCTCACCACCATTGATGATGTTCATCATAGGTAAAGGCATGCTGAATTGACCAGATGTGCCATTTAAGTCAGCAATGTGCTCGTATAAAGCAACGCCTTTTTCTGCTGCAGCTGCTTTAGCAACCGCTAAAGAAACCGCTAAAATTGCATTTGCGCCTAATTTGTCTTTATTTTCTGTACCATCTAAATCGATCATGATTTGATCGATTTCAGCTTGTGCTAATGCATTTTTGCCTGCTAATGCAGGTGCAATTAAATCATTTACGTTAGCAACAGCTTTTAAAACACCCTTACCTAAGAAACGTGCTTTATCACCATCACGTAATTCTAAAGCTTCACGAGTACCAGTTGAAGCACCAGATGGTGCTGCTGCACGGCCAAATGCACCGCTTTCTAAAGTTACGTCAGCTTCGATAGTTGGGTTGCCGCGTGAATCTATGATTTCACGAGCATGAATTTTAGCGATAGATGCCATGTGTGGTTCGTCCTCTTAATATATAAGTTGCGATTATTTCGCTGTTTTAATATCTATATTTATTTTAAATCAATTACTTTTGACAAGCATGTGCAGCTGCTACAAAACCTTTAAATAAGGCGTGGCCATCACGTGGTGTCGAAGTAAATTCTGGGTGGAATTGAGCTGCTACAAACCAAGGATGATTTGGTAACTCAATCATTTCTACTAATTTTTTATCTGAAGATAAGCCAGAGAAAACTAATCCAGCAGCTTCTAATTGAGCAATATAGTTGTCGTTTACTTCATATCTATGACGATGACGCTCATAAATTTCAGTTGAGCCATAAGCCTCTTCTGCTCGAGTACCCGCTTTAATATGACAAAGCTGACTGCCTAAGCGCATAGTGCCGCCTAAATCAGATTGATTTGTTCTAACTTCGACATCACCTTCAGCATTTTTCCATTCTGTAATTAACCCAACAACTGGATGTGGTGTTTCAGAATCAAATTCTGTGCTGTTTGCATTTTCTAAACCGGCAACATTTCGAGCAAACTCAATAAGTGCCATTTGCATACCTAAACAGATACCTAAATAAGGTACATTTTTTTCACGTGCATATTGTGCCGCAAGCATTTTACCGCTTGTGCCACGCTCACCAAAACCGCCAGGTACTAAAATAGCATCTAAATTAGCTAGCATTTCAGTGCCTTTAGATTCTAAGTCTTGCGAATCTATATAAACGATATTAACCGTTAAACGATTTTTAAGGCCTGCATGTTTAAGAGCTTCATTAACTGATTTATAAGCATCAGCAAGTTCGACATATTTACCAACCATACCGATTGATACTTCGCCATTTGGATTAGACTCTTCATATAATACCTGTTCCCATTCAGTTAGATCCGCTTCTGGGCAATCTAAATGGAAACGACGAGTCACTAATTCATCTAAACCTTGAGATTTTAATAACGCAGGGATGCGATAAATACTATCAACATCTTTAAGCGCAATAACAGCTTTTTCTTCTACGTTTGTGAATAAAGATATTTTCTTGCGCTCGTTTGCTGGAATTGAATTCTCTGAGCGACAAACCAAAATATCTGGTTGAATACCAATTGAACGTAGTTCTTTAACTGAGTGTTGAGTAGGCTTAGTTTTGACTTCGCCAGAAGCACGCATATAAGGCACAAGCGTTAAATGCATGTACATTGCATTTTCACGTCCAAGCTCTGTGCCTAACTGACGAATTGCCTCTAAGAAAGGTTGAGATTCAATATCACCAACTGTGCCGCCGATCTCTACAAATGCAATGTCACTGCCTTTTGCACCATCAATCACTCTTTGTTTGATTTCGTTCGTTATATGAGGAATGACTTGAATCGTTGCACCTAAATAGTCACCACGTCGTTCACGTGCAATAACATCTTGGTATACACGACCTTGAGTAAAGTTATTACTTTTAGTCATTTTGGTACGAATAAATCTTTCGTAATGACCTAAATCAAGATCGGTTTCGGCGCCATCTTCTGTAACGAAAACTTCACCGTGCTGAATCGGGCTCATAGTGCCTGGGTCAACGTTAATATATGGATCAAGCTTTAAAATAGTCACTTTAAGACCACGAGCTTCCAAAATAGCAGCTAAAGAAGCCGCAGCAATCCCTTTACCAAGTGAAGAAACAACCCCACCCGTTACAAATATATATTTAGTCGTCATGCGAACCCTGAAAAAAAGAAAAAAATAGACACTACAGACGGGGCGACATTATAGCAGACTGAGAAGCCACAAAACAAATGTAGAGTGATAGAATTATCATAAAAATAAATTATGCTAATCATCTAGTGCAGGTTATTTGTTAAAACGCTTACCCTTTACGATGTTTTGCCGACTTTTATGTAACACAATTTATACAAATTAAATTTAAACCCAGCTATTCCCTGTATTAAATTTGTCTACAATCACCTAAATTAATTAATTTAAAAATAATTGAAAATAATGCTTTTTTTTTTTCAAAAAACTGTTTTAATTCGCAAAAAATAAGCAAGCTTAATTACTGCTTATTATTTTTTAGTTTGCTAGTACCATAAAGTATTGAAGCAGCAAACAACAATGTCTTTTTTTTGTTTTGATTAATGAAAGAATAGATAGCCCAAATTGTTTTAGCCAAACTCAAAATCTCGGTCTAAAACAGCTCCTAAGCTAACTTTCTTTAGGAGTTTTTATGAACCAAGATTTCATTTGGATTTGCCTACTTATTATCGCCAGCGCATTCTTTGCAATCGCAGAGATTTCTCTTGCTGCTGCTCGTCAAATTAAACTTAACGTTTTAGTTGACGAAGGTAATCAACAAGCAAAATTAGTGCTTGCATTACAAGCAAACTCAGGTGCTTTCATTGCCGCAATTCAAATTGCTTTAAATGCAATTGCTATCCTTGGCGGTATTATTGGTGAAGCCGCATTTACGCCTATGATTAAGGAACTCATTGCGTACTTTTATCAAGGCGATTTTTTACATCCAATTAGCTTTACTTTATCTTTCTTTTTCGTCACCAGTTTATTCATTTTATTTGCCGATTTAATTCCAAAACGGATTGGCATGGCATTGCCTGAAACAATCGCACTTAAAGTCGCTAAACCTATGATGTTTTGCGTCACTATACTTAAACCTTTTGTGGTTTTATTTGATGGGCTATCCAATTTAATTATGAAGCTATGCCGGCTTCCTACTGAAAGAGTCGATATTGTCACAGCACAAGATATAGTCGCCATGATGGATGCAGGTGCTGCTAGTGGTTCTATTCAAAGCCATGAATACGAAATGATAGGTAATGTATTTGAGCTAGAAAACCGAAGCTTAATGTCGGTTATGACAGTTAGAGATGACATTATTTATTTTGATGATCAGGATACAAGCCAAGATATCAGCGCAAAAATTATTAACCATCCGCATAATTTTTATCTTATGTGTGACAATAATTTAGATCAAATTGTCGGTATTGTAGAGTCTAAAGCATTACTAAAAAAAGTATTAGCTGGCTATCAAGCTGAAATCACGCCAGACATGATAGAAAAGGATGTGTTTTTTTTACCTGATTCACTTAGTTTATCTGAAGCGCTTGAGGCTTTTAAACACCATACGCAACCAGTCGCGATTGTACTTAACGAATACTCATTGGTCGTCGGCTTAGTAACAATTAAAGACGTTATCAATGTCGTAGTTGATGGCTTTAACGGTCAAATGACTGAACAATTGATTCTAAAAAGAGACGCAAATTCATGGTTAATGGATGGTAGCGCTGCAATTATTGATGTGTCTCGAGTCTTAGATGTCGCTGAAATGTCTGATCCAGAAAATTATGAAACTTTATCTGGATTCATCATGCATAAATTAAAAAAACTACCACAATTAACCGATAGTGTTCTATTTTCTAACTATCGATTTGAAGTCGTCGACATGGATAAACTGAGAATCAGTAAATTACTTGTCACAAAAATAACGAATACTTAATTAAATAACCCTAACTTAATCTTTATAAAAGGAATAATGCCAATGAAATTTCGCTTTCCAATCGTCGTCATTGATGAAGATTTCAGAGCAGAAAATATATCCGGTTCTAGTATCCGAGATCTTGCTGAATCTATCGGTAACGAAGGTATGGAAGTTATCGGCTTTACCAGTTACGTCGATTTAACTGCATTTGCACAGCAAGCTAGTAGAGCTTCTTGCTTTATCGTTTCAATTGACGATGAAGAATTTGGCGATGGTTCAACTGAAGCAGTTGAAAATGCCATTGCGCCATTACGTGCATTTATCAGAGCGGTGCGTAACCGAAATGCTGATATTCCGATTTTTTTATATGGCGAAACTAAAACCTCGCAACACATTCCAAATGACGTACTGAGAGAACTACATGGCTTTATTCATATGTTTGAGGATACGCCAGAGTTTGTTGCAAAGCATATTATTAGAGAAGCTAAAAAATATTTAGATTCATTAGCACCGCCGTTTTTTAATGCGTTAATGGATTATGCAAGTGATAGCTCTTACTCTTGGCATTGTCCTGGACACTCTGGTGGCGTCGCATTTTTAAAAAGCCCAGTTGGACAAATGTTTCACCAATTTTTTGGTGAAAATATGTTACGTGCGGATGTTTGTAATTCAGTAGATGAACTTGGGCAATTACTTGATCACACAGGTCCTGTCGCTGCAAGCGAACAGAATGCGGCTCGCATATTTAATAGCGACCATCTATTTTTTGTGACGAATGGTACATCAACGTCTAATAAAATCGTTTGGCATTCAACTGTTGCCCCTGGAGATATAGTGGTGGTTGATCGTAACTGCCATAAATCTATTTTACATTCGATCATCATGACAGGTGCTATTCCAGTATTTTTAATGCCAACACGAAATCATTACGGCATCATAGGCCCAATTCCTAAATCGGAATTTAGTCCTGAGTCGATTCAAAAGAAAATCGAAGCGAATCCATTTGCACGTAATGCTAAAAACAAAAAACCAAGGATTTTAACCATCACTCAAAGTACTTATGATGGCATCCTTTATAATGTTGAAGAAATTAAAGATATCTTAGGTAACACTATAGATACGTTACATTTTGACGAAGCTTGGTTACCACATGCCACCTTCCATGATTTTTACAAAAATATGCATGCTATAGGTACTGATAGACCGAGATCTGATGACACTTTAGTGTTTTCAACTCAATCAACACATAAGTTGCTTGCTGGCTTGTCACAAGCATCACAAATTTTGGTACAAAATGGTAATAATCGTAAATTAGATACACATAGATTTAATGAATCATACTTAATGCATTCATCTACTAGCCCGCAATACTCTATTATTGCCTCATGCGATGTCGCAGCCGCAATGATGGAAGCCCCTGGTGGTAGAGCCTTGGTAGAAGAATCCTTGCTAGAAGCAATGGATTTTCGTCGTGCGATGCGTAAAGTTGATGACGAATTTGGGGACGACGATTGGTGGTTTAAAGTTTGGGGACCAGACACAATTGCAGAGGAAGGTGTTGGTGAGCGCGAAGACTGGGTAATCCGCCAAGGTGATAACTGGCATGATTTTGGTGATATTGAGACTGGTTTCAACATGCTTGATCCAATCAAAGCAACCATAATCACCCCAGGACTCAATGTGAAAGGTGATTTTGACGACACAGGCATACCTGCGGCGATTGTCAGCAAGTATCTTGCAGAGCATGGCATCATCATTGAAAAAACCGGTCTATATTCATTCTTTATCATGTTTACTATCGGCATTACCAAAGGCCGTTGGAACTCCATGGTGACAGAGTTACAGCAGTTTAAAGATGACTACGACCAAAATTTACCTTTATGGCGAGTGTTACCTGAGTTTGTGAGCAAACATAAACAATATGAAAGAGTTGGTTTAAGAGATTTATGTCAAAGCATTCATTCTATGTATAAAAAATACAATGTCGCAAAAATTACGACTGATATGTATTTGTCTAACATAGAGCCAGCTATGACACCAGCGGATGCTTGGGCGAAAATGGCGCATAGAGAAATTGAGCGAGTTTCAATTGATGAGATAGAAGGCAGAATCACTGCAATGTTAGTTACGCCTTATCCTCCAGGTATACCATTAATGGTACCGGGAGAGCGATTCAACAAAACCATTATTAGCTACTTACAGTTTGCCCGTGATTTTAATTCTGAATTTCCTGGGTTTGAAACTGACGTGCATGGTTTAGTAAAAGAAACAATAAATGGCGTTGAAGGTTATTATATTGATGTTGTAAAAGATTAATCTAACCTAGTTTTGAGAATCATAGCAGGCGGATAGCCATGTCCCCTGCTTTATCTTTAACCAGCCTAAAGCTGACCCAATCAACATAAAAGATCACCAATAAAAAAGTTAGATAAAACTTAACTTAAGCTATTCATTTCCTTTATAGTTCACCCACCTTAATTTAAAGTAAACGAACAGAAGCTTTCTTTATGCACTCTACTTACTCCATTTTACTCTTGTGTTTTTGCATTCCATCTCAGGTGCTCGCCAGTTTATCCACGCAGCAAACTGAGCAAGAAACACCCACCAATATAGACAACCAAGTGAAAATGAACAAACTAGAACTTGATCACATTTCTATAACCGCGCAAAGACAGCCAATTGTCAGCTCAAAACTGATAGGTAACAGTCATCTGATCACCAATAGACAAATCAATCAAATATCCGCTCAGCATTTAAATCAACTATTTAATCAATCAGCAGGAACTTGGTTAAGCCGCGGCAATGGTCAAGAGTCCTTACTCGCGATTCGATCGCCTGTATTTACTGGAACAGGCAGCTGCGGTGAATTTTTAACCGCAGAAAATGGTGTACCACTAAGAGCAAAAGGCTTTTGTAATGTAAACCAAACTTTTGATTATCATTACTTCAATGCAAGTAATATCGAAGTGATCAAAGGCACGCACTCTGCTCGATATGGCGCAAATGCGCTACATGGTTTAATTAATTTATCCAGTCCATTAATTGGCATAAATGAAGTAGCAAATCAAGCTAGCCTAATAATTGGGCCTAACCAATATGCCAACTTAAAAATACACAATACTAAAATGCTTGATTATGCCAATGAGTATGCTGTCGGGTTAAGTCTTAAACACGACGGTGGATACCAAGAGAGCTCAGGCTATAAAGAATTAAAATTAAATGCGCAATTTGCTACTCAAGGTGAACAATTCAAAGTTACCCACATAGCCAGTATTAATTATTTAGATCAACAAACGGCTGGTTATCTGCAAGCAGGTAAAAATGCGTATCAAGATAGAAGCATCACAAAGCAAAATGACCATCCTCAGGCTTTTCGTAAAGCGAAAGCCCTGCGCTACCAAGCGAAAATAGAAGCACAAACTGATCACTATGCATGGACATTAACACCTTATTTAAGAGCTAATGATATGTCCTTTTTAATGCATTTTTTACCTGGTACGCCGGTTGAAGAAAATGGACATTCTAGTATTGGCTTTTCTGGTCAGTTCACCAATTTAGATCAAACTAACAGCAGTTGGCTGATTGGTTTAGACACTGAATACACGCAAGGCTACTTAAAACAAACGCAAGCCAATCAAACTAATACAAGCTCAAATTTTCTAAATAGCATCTTACCTAAAGGTAAGCATTATGATTACCAAGTCAACAGTCTAAACCAAGCTATTTACGCTCAGCTCAGTTACCCTATTACAACTAATACCGTCATAAACAGCGCGATACGCTATGACCAAATTAGTTATGATTATGATAACCAGATGAACTCAGGCAATACGCAAGAAAATGGCGAAAATTGTCAGATCGCCAACTGTCGTTATACCCGCCCAGCAGATAGAAAAGATACATTTCAGCATGTTTCTTACAACTTAGAGCTAGGGTATCAATTTAACTCAAACTTATTTGGTTATGCTAAATTTGATCATGGATTCAGAGCGCCGCACAATACCGAATTGTACAAATTGCAAAATGGCCAGTTAAAACCAGATATTACAGATCAAACAATAGACACACTCGAAACTGGGATACATTTCTTATCTGACAAATACCGCTTAGATGTCAGCTTATATACAGCCAAAAAATCCAATGTGATTTTTTTCGACAGTAATAGAAACTATGTTAATCATGCTAAAACTGAACATGAAGGCATAGAAGTAGAAAGTAGTATTGAAGTATCGCCATCCTTTAGTATCCAAGCTAACTTTAGCTGGGCTAAACATAGGTATGCCAATGACATCAATCAAACGGATCTCGACGGCAATGAATCCTTAGCTGATTTAACCGATAATGATATAGATACGGCACCTAGGTTTATGGCAGGAATAAACCTAGACTGGCAACTAACTGAAAACTTAAAAACGCAGTTAGCAACCAAGCATTTATCCAACTATTACCTTGACCCAGAAAATCAACATGAATATTCAGGGCACACGATATTTGATTTAATGACTGCTTATCAAATCAATTCAAATATCGAGTTGAAACTCAATATATTCAATTTATTGGATAAAACTTATGCGGAAAGGGCTGACTTTGCATTTGGCCAATACAGATATTTTGTTGGCAGACCGAGAGAAGTATTTATCGGTGTTAGTTATTGGCCTGATTGAAGCAATAAGTGATACAGCTAAACTAGCTTAAAATATCTAAAAAGAAGACGAATTACTCGTCTTCTTCAATTTCTTCATCAAAGTGAATAAGCTCAGGCGATAATACGATACCTGTTGAATCTGCGTAGATATAATCTTCAGGCAAAAAAGTAACGCTTGCAAAATTAACCGCGACATCTAATTCACCAATATTTTCATCTTCAGCACCTACCGGAATAGCAGAGATAGCTTGTATACCAATTTCAACGTCTTCAAGTTCATCGACATCTCTCACTGCGCCATAACAAATAATGCCTTCCCAGTTATTTGCTTCGGCTAATTCTGCAAGCTCAGCGTCAATTAGAGCTCGGCGTTTAGAGCCACCACCATCAATCAAAAGGACTAAACCAGCACCATCTTGCTCTAATACTGAACGAATTAAACCATTATGTTCAAAGCATTTAATGGTTTTTATACAACCTGAAAAGGATGAAATTCCACCATAAGAGAGAAATATAGGCTCAGCAACATCTACTAAGTCAGTATAAGTGTCGCATATATAAGAGGTCGAAAATTCCATAGCCAAAGGCTCCATATAAATAAACTATCTTGATTATACCCAGACAGTATTAAATTTATAGTGGGAATATGACAATTTAAGGTTGAGTTAAAGTGCAGAACTATTCAGTCTAAGGTATCATTGCGATAAATCTGTCATAAAAAATTATAATAGTGAGTCAACTGCAAATGATTGACATAAAGTTGTTAAACCTATTTATCATGGTTTTAACTTGCTTTATCACCTTAGGTTGTGAACAAAAGTCTAATGATACGCTTAAAAGCGGTTTGATATATTGTTCAGAAGGAAGTCCTGAAAATTTTAATCCCCAAACAACCACATCTTCCATCACAATAGATGCAAGTGGTCGGCAAATTTATGACAGGTTGTTGGAGTTAAACCCCATCACGCATGAAATAGTCCCATCCCTTGCTAAAAATTGGACAAGCAATCCTGAAGGCACAGTTTATAACTTTTTTTTACGCGATGACGTTAGCTTTCATAATACACAATATTTTACGCCAAACAGAAATTTAAACTCGGATGATATTATATTTAGTTTTAATCGCTGGCGGGTTAAGTCGCACCCTTTTCATGACGTTGCTGACAGTTATCCGTACATGCAAACTCAGCAACTCAATTTATTAATTGAAGATATAATTAGGATATCAGATCATCAAATACAAATTAGACTTGTACAGCCATCGAATAGCTTTATCGAGCAATTAGCAACAGATTATATGGTAATACTCTCTGCTGAATACGGTGCTCAATTAAGTTTAAAAGAAGAAAAACAACTAATAGATACTCAACCTGTAGGCACAGGCCCCTTTAAATTCCAAGAGTACATAAAAGACCAATACATTAGGTTTAAAGTGCATGAAAATTATTGGGGGGATAAGCCTAAATTATCTCAACTAGTCTATGACATTACGCCACAAAGCTCGACTAGATTAGCCAAATTATTAAGCGCAGAATGTGATGTCATTAGCTATCCTACTGCAAGTGAAATGCTCATTTTGCAAGACAAAGACGGGATAAATGTTCAATCTAAAACACCTGAAAATACTTCATATTGGGCATTTAATACGCTTAAGCCACCATTTGATCAAAAAATCGTCCGTCAAGCATTAGCACTAGCAATAGACAAACAGCAAATTTACAAAACCATCTATTACGGCACTGCTTTCCCGGCAGACTCCCTACTACCTCCAAGCTCTTGGGCTTATAACAATAAATTGACACAATATGAATATGACCCAGTTAAAGCCAAAGAGCTACTGATTCAAGCAGGAATAAAATCAGGGTTTGAAATGGAAATTTGGGCGCCAAACATTGAAAGAGCCTATAACCCCAATGCGATAAAAATGGCCGAGGTCATTAAAGCCAATTTAGCCTTGGTTGGTATATCTGTCACAATAATAGATTTTGAATGGACGGCACTTCGTAAAAAATTATCAATGAATGAACACGATAGCGTTTTATTTGGTTGGAATGCTGATATGTCTGACCCTGATAATTATTTAAGGCCGGTACTCAGTTGCTCTGCTGCAATAATTGGTATTAATAGAGCAGCGTGGTGCGAACCTAAATTTGATGAACTACTCGTAAACGCAGAATTATCAGATTCATTAGAAAAACGTAAAGCTTATCTCATCCAAGCCCAAGAAGTTTTAAATACGGAGCTGCCACTTTTTCCAATTGCTCATTCACTTAGCTTTATTGCAAAGCAAGATAATATCCACAATGTTAGATTTGAAGCTTTCTCTGCTATATCTTTTAAATATGCGGAGAAGAATTAATGTTTGTTTATTTAATCAGACGACTCAATTTACTCATTACCACACTATTTTTAATTAGTTTATTTTCTTTTTCGCTCGGCCATTTTTTCCCGGGCGACCCTGTTATCAATTTTAGCGGTCAGCAAAGTTTAGACTACGATGAATATGAAGCCTTAAGTCAAACTTTAGGCATGAATCAATCCTACTTTGAGCAGTACATTATTTATCTAAGGCGTATTTTAGATGGCGACTTAGGGTTATCTTTCTCGACTCAAACGCCATTAATAGATGATGTTATTCGCGTTATGCCAGCCTCAATTGAGTTAAGCTTTTACGCCTTGCTCTTAACTCTGGTTTTAGGCTTACCACTTGGCTTATGGGCTGGTATTAAGCAGCATAAGTTAGTCGACAAGATTATTTTTACCTTAGCGACTATGGCTAACTCTGTACCTATATTCTGGTCAGGTTTAATATTTATTTTGATTTTTTCATTGAATAACCAAATTTTCCCTATGTCTGGCAGATTAAATCTTTTATATGAAGTGCCGAGCCAAACTGGTTTTCTACTAATGGATATTTTTTTAGCTGACATGCCTAATAAACTTGCCGTTTATCAAGATGCATTAACACATTTAGTACTTCCTACTTTAACCCTAGCGATTCTACCAACGACCTTGTTAATTGGTATGATGAGAAGTTCAGTCGTTAACGTTATGCGATCTCCTTACATTAAAGCTGCATTAACCAAAGGGCTAAGCACAAGAGAGCTCATTTCAAGGCATGTTTTTAGAAATGCAATAGTACCTATCATTCCTCAGTTTTCTCTGCTATTCAATATATTAATGACAAGTACTATGATAACTGAAATTATATTTTCTTGGCCCGGTATTGGCCACTGGCTCATAGAGGCGATATACCAAAGAGATTACCCGGCAATACAAGCAACCTTATTGTTAGTTGCTTCAATTATGATCATGATTACCGTCGTGCTGGATATACTTCATATGTTAGTCAACCCTCTAGCGAGACAAACATTACATGCAAAATAACCAAATCTATAAAGAAGTTCAGTATCCTGGACCATACCAAATAGCTTGGTCTAGATTCAAATCAGACCATATTTCTTGGGTAAGTTTTTGTTTAGTCGCAACTTTTATTTTTGTTGCGGTTTTTGCCCCTGTTATTGCGCCTTATTCACCATACGCTCAGCATAATGAAAACATTTTGCATCCCCCATCTTGGCAAACCGCAGGTAATGTTTATTTTTTACTCGGTACAGATGATTTAGGCAGAGATGTTTTTTCTCGTTTATTACATGGTACACAAGTTACTTTCGGCATTAGTTTAATTGTCGCTCTAGTCGCTATGTTAGTCGGCTGTGCATTAGGCGCTATGGCAGGTATGAGTCGTGGATTACGTGCGAGCTTTTTCAATCATTTGTTAGATACGATTTTATCTATCCCATCTTTACTACTTGCTATTATCATAGTAGCGATTTTAGGACCCGGATTAGAGAATACAATTTGGGCTGTATTTTCCGTATTAATTCCACAATTTGTGCACAGAACCCGGATTGCAATTAAGATTGAGTTAGAAAAAGAGTATGTCACAGCAGCTCGTTTAGATGGTGCCAGTGATTTTCATATTTTAACTAACACTATCTTGCCAAATATTATAGAAACTATCATTTTACAATACAGTTTAGCAGTTTCGGCAGCTATGCTAGATATAGCTGCGTTAGGCTTCTTAGGCTTAGGTGCTCAACATGGTTCGCCCGAATGGGGCGCTATGCTAGCCGATAGTATAGACTTAATTTATCGTGCTTCTTGGCTAGCTACACTGCCTGGAATCACTATGTTCATCTGCTTACTGTCGGTGCATACCATGGGGCATGGCATACGTAACACACTTAAGCAAAGGAGTGAATAATGTTACTTGATGTCAGAAATTTAACCGTACAATTAAAAACCGAAAGTTTAGATGTCAGCGCGATAGATAAAATGAGCCTATCTATGAGGGATGGTTCAATCCATGCGTTAGTCGGCGAAACCGGCTCAGGTAAATCATTATTTGCTCGAGCATTAACCGGCACCCTATCAGATAAATGGCATGTAAAAGCAGATCGCTTCTTTTGGCAAGGTGAAGATTTATTAAGAAAATCGGAAGAGCAAAGACGACAAATCATCAGCAAAGACATTGCTATGATTTTTCAAGAACCAAAATTAAGTTTAGACCCGACAGCACGAATCGGTGAACAAATAGAAGAAGTCATACCAAAATCAGATTTTACCGGTTCATTCTGGACTAGAAGACAAGAGCGCAAAACCCTAGTCAATAAGCTATTGCTAAAAGTTGGCATTAAACATTACGACTTCTGTTCTAACAGTTATGCTCATGAACTTTCTGAAGGCCTTTGCCAAAAAGTGAACATAGCTATGGCTATTGTACGTCATCCAAAATTGCTTATTGCTGATGAGCCCACCGATGCGATGGAAAGTACAACCAAAATTCAAATTTTACGCCTGCTGCAAAAACTAAATGAAAGTAAAGATATGTCGGTGTTACTAATCACGCATGATTTAGAGTCTGTGGTGCAATATGCAGATGAAATGACCCTACTCTACAACGGCCAATCAGTAGAATCGGGTTCGGTAAAAAGATTACTTAAAAGACCTTTTCATCCTTACACCGAGACCTTATTTAAAAGCATCCCAAAATTTAACACTGAAATAGCGCCAAAATCACGATTAGAGACATTAAAAGGTTCCACCCCACCACTTCAACATCTTCCTATCGGATGTCGACTTGGCCCTCGTTGCCCAAGAGCGCAAAAAGAATGTGTTGTAACGCCTAAAAGTGTTAAGTATAAAGGCCAAGTGTTTAGCTGCCATTACCCGATTAATATGGAGTCTTAAGTGCTTTTAGAAGTTAACGAATTATCTAAAGAATATAAGCAAAGCGTTTTACCTTGGAAAACCAAAAAGACGACAGCACTACACAAAGTTAGCTTTTCTTTAGACCATTACCAAACCTTAGCCATTTTAGGGGAAACAGGCTCGGGCAAATCTACGCTCGCTAAGCTCCTAGCTGGCGCAGAAAAACCCTCATCAGGTCAAATCCTGTTAAACGGTAATCCAATAGAAAATACCTCAGCTAAAGAAAGATGTCGGCAAATTAGAATGATTTTCCAAGATCCGGCGACTTCCCTAAATCCGAATCTATCAATTGGTAAAATACTAGACGAGCCTTTAAAGCTAAACACCAATTTAAATCAAGCTGAACGACAAGAAAAAATAGAAAAAATTCTCAATCGCGTTGGTTTATTATCAGATTATGTTTGGCATTACCCGCATATGCTTTCAAATGGACAAAAACAGCGTATTGCCTTAGCTAGAGCACTTATGCTAGATCCTAAAATTATCGTTGCTGATAAACCTTTTGCCGCAATGGATCCATCCACTCGTTCGCAAATGGTTAATTTATTTATGGAATTACAGCAAACTTTTGGCCTTGCCTATATCTTCGTTTCTCATAACCTCAACATAGTGAAGCACATCAGCGACTATGTTTTTGTGATGCACAACGGTATGGTAGTTGAACAAGGAAAAACCTCAGAAGTATTAACAAATCCAAGACATGTGCTGACAAAAAAATTACTATATTCACAGCAGATGTTGAAATCTAAAAATATTATATAAACCTAAATCTGCTAGCTAATTAGCTAGCACAGGATATACACGTGAGTTACCAAGATAAACAAGAGCCTTTGATTCGTAGTTTTAAAAGCATTTTAAAGGATGAAATTTGCTCTTCTCAAGCAGATATAGTTGAAGAGTTAAAGCGCCAAGGCTATGACAACATTAGTCAGTCTAAAGTATCCAGACTTCTAACTCGATTTGGTGCAGTTAGAACTCGTAATGCAAAGCAAGAAATGGTTTACTGCCTACCTCCTGAGCTGGCAATGCCACACACCGAAAGTCCATTAAAAAACTTAGTTTCGGACGTTAGCTACAATCAAGCTATGATCATTGTTCGAACGTCACCTGGTGCTGCTCAGCTTATCGCTCGCATGCTAGATTCGTTAAACAAATCACATGGTGTGTTAGGAACAATAGCAGGAGACGATACTATTTTTATTGCGCCTGTCGATACCAGCAAAATATTAGAAACCAAACAAGAAATCGAATCATTTTTTGAAGATGTGTAACTTTAATTAAGCCAAAGGTAAAAGCTAGCAAATGACAATCGGTATTATCGGCGCTATGGCGCAAGAAGTTGCGATTTTAAAATCTCAAATTACTCATTTACAAACTCAACAACATGGCCCTTGCCAAATATTCATTGGGCAAATTGAAGGTAAAGAAATTGTACTCGTGCAATCGGGTGTGGGTAAAACCGCAGCGGCCATGGCTACCAGTATTTTACTCGACAACTTTAAACCAGACCTTGTGTTAAATACAGGCTCAGCTGGTGGCTTTGCCAGTCATTTAAATATAGGCGACCTCGTCATTTCTAGCGAAGTGAGACATCACGACGTTGATTTAACCGCATTTGGCTTTGAAATAGGCCAAGGCTTTAATTTTCCAGCTGCATTTAAATCATCTCTAGAATTAATCGAAAAAGCATTACTAGCCGCAAGAGAACAAAGTGAACTACAAGCCGAAGTTGGTTTAATCTGCTCGGGCGACAGTTTTATGGCATGTCCAGATAAAGTCGCAACCGCTCGTCATCATTTCCCACAAATGATAGCGGTGGAAATGGAAGCAGCAGCAATTGCTCAAGTTTGCGTTCAATTTGAAACCCCATTTGTTGTCGTGAGAGCCTTGTCAGATATTGCAGGCAAGTCTTCTCATTTAAGTTTTGAAACCTTTCTAGAACAAGCAGCTAAACATTCATCAAAATTAGTCACTGATTTTATCAAGCTTTGTGATTAAGGCGTTTTGATCTCAATGGACTTGATTAACTTACCCGAGCTCCCCGAATATGCAGTTAGGTGCATCAGCATAATTTTAGTCATGACATTAGACTATTTTTTACCTATGGGAGAAAAATTTCATCCGCTGTACTTTTTCCGCTTAGTGGCGATTAGATTGGCAGATAAAGTTAATCCAGATCCGAATCGGCATAGCTCTCAACTCATTATTTCTGGCGCTTTAGCTGCGCTAGCTTGGGTGTTACCTTTAGTCTTAATTGGTATATTTTTTATGCCACTCATCGAGTTTCCCTATGTATTTGAAGGTTTTTTATTTTGGCTATGCTTAAGCCTCTACCCTTGTATTTATGATCATAAACGAGTTGCTAAAGCCTTAACAAAGCAACAAAAAATGCTGGCTCGAGATAGACTTGATAAATGGGTACTAAGGGACACTACTTCGTTATCTGAATTAGGCATAACCAAAGCCTCAATTGAATCTTTAACTTTAAGAAATAGCTATTACACCCATGGTTTAATTTTTTGGTTTTTGTTAGGTGGCGTTTGGATAGCGCTAAGCTACCGACTTCTGCTTGAACTAAGCCAAGTGTGGAACACCAAAAACTCCAGCTTTAAACATTTTGGTTTACCTGTAAGAAGCTGTGTCAATGTTTTAGCTTATCTACCACTCAAGCTATCAGGCTTTAGCTACTGTCTAGGTAAAGGCATTTCAGGCTGGATAAAATTAGAAGAATCTGTCACCAAAGATTGGCCTTTTTCGCTTTCAGTTTCACCCTTAGCAGGTATGAGCCAAGCATTAAAAGTACAGCTAGGTGGTGCAGTTAAATATAGCAATCGTAAAATACGCAGGCCGCAAATCAGCCAATATCGACAAGTTCAAGTGAAAGATATTCAAGATGCAATTAAACAAATTTATCAATCTAACCTTATTTGGCTAATAATGATTGTAATTAGCGTCAGCATAGTTATGATCTGCAACCAATTTTTATCTGTATAACTTCGCGGATCGGTTAAATTTTAGCTATAACTTACAACTAAAATTTAAAATCGACCTTTGCGTATAGTTTTTAGAGTGAAACGATACAAAAACACGACCAAATATCACAATACAAGAGAATAAAATGCGTAAATACCAAGTTTATGGCCTAGGAAATGCTCTAGTCGACAAAGAGTTTGAAGTAACAGATTCATTTTTAGCTGCCGCAGGCATAGAAAAAGGCTTAATGACCTTATTAGACGAACAGCAACACTTAGATTTATTAGCTAAATTAAAAGCTGAATTCGGTTTAATCAAACGAGTTGGCGGTGGTTCAGCAGCTAACAGCATGGTTGGTATTGCTCAATTTGGCGGTGATGTATTTTATGCTTGTAAAGTTGGCGATGACGAAACGGGTGAATTTTACGTAGATAACCTAAAACAAGCTGGCGTTAATATCCGAGTTAACGAGTTAAGCTTAACCGGTCAAACTGGTAAGTGCATGGTGATGGTTACGCCTGACGCAGAGCGTACTATGAATACTTATTTAGGCATTACAGCTGATTTGTCTGAAGATGAATTATTTTTAGAAGAACTAGCTGAATCTGATTACCTATATATTGAAGGTTACCTAGTTACATCTGAAACCGCTAAAGCAGCGATTCAAAAAGCTAAAGCGCAAGCAAAAGCTAACCAGTGTAAAATTGCGATGACTTTTTCTGACCCTTCTATGGTTAAATATTTTAAAGATGGTTTAACTGAGTTATTAGGTGATGAAAAAATCGATTTATTATTCTGTAACGAAGAAGAAGCACTGACCTATACTGATGAAACAGATTTAGCTAAAGCTGCAGCGAAACTGCTCGATAAAGCTAAACAAGTCGCTATCACCCAAGGTGCAAATGGCGCAAGTGTTTATACCCAAGATTCAGTAACTCAAGTAGAATCACCAAAAGTGACAGCTGTAGATACCAACGGTGCTGGTGATATGTTTGCTGGTGCATTTTTATACGGTGCAGCACAAGGTTGGGACGCTGAAAAATCTGCCACACTAGCCTGTGCAGCAGCCGCCGAAGTAGTTACCCAATTTGGCCCAAGAATTTCTAAAGCAGCGCAACAAGCGCTGTTAGCAAAAGTATAAGTTTACTTAAATTTAAATTACTGCGGTGTTAGGCCCAGTAAAACTCAACAAACTGGAGTTAATCTAAATGACAGATTACAAAGTAGCAGATATCAGCCTAGCTGATTACGGCCGTAAAGAATTAACTATCGCAGAAAGCGAAATGCCTGCATTAATGGCAATTAGAGCTAAATATAAAGCAGAGCAACCATTAAAAGGTGCAAAAATCTTAGGTTGTATTCACATGACAATTCAAACTGGTGTGTTAATTGAAACACTTGTTGAATTAGGTGCTGAAGTACGCTGGTCATCTTGTAATATTTTCTCAACTCAAGATCATGCTGCTGCGGCAATCGCTGCTGCTGGTGTACCTGTGTTCGCTTGGAAAGGTGAAACAGAAGAAGAGTACGAATGGTGTATCGAACAAACTATCAATAAAGACGGTAAAGTTTGGGACGCAAACATGGTATTAGACGACGGTGGCGACTTAACTCAAATCTTACACGACAAATACCCAGAGCTACTAGATAACATACATGGCGTAACTGAAGAAACAACTACGGGTGTTCACCGTTTACAAGAAATGTTAGCAAAGGGCGAATTAAAAGTACCAGCTATCAATGTAAATGACTCTGTTACTAAGTCTAAAAACGATAATAAATATGGTTGTCGTCACAGCTTAAACGACGCGATTAAACGTGGTACTGATCACTTATTATCTGGTAAAAAAGCGCTAGTAATTGGTTACGGCGATGTAGGTAAAGGCTCTGCACAAAGCTTACGTCAAGAAGGCATGATAGTGTGTGTAACAGAAGTTGACCCTATCTGTGCAATGCAAGCTTGTATGGACGGCTTTGAAGTTGTATCAACATACAGCAATGGTATCAATACAGGTAAATTAGAAGACGTTAACACAGCTATTTTAGGCAAAACTGACTTAATCGTTACTACAACAGGTAATGTTAACGTATGTGACAAGAACGTGTTACAAGCGCTTAAATCTGGCGCTGTTGTTTCTAACATTGGTCACTTCGATAACGAAATCGATACAGCTTTCATGCGTGAAAACTGGAAATGGGAAGAAATTAAACCACAGGTTCACAAAATTTACCGCAGCGACGATGTTAACGACTGCTTAATTTTATTATCTGAAGGTCGATTAGTTAACTTAGGTAACGCAACAGGTCACCCATCACGTATTATGGATGGCTCGTTTGCGAACCAAGTTTTAGCTCAAATTCACTTATTCGGTGAAAAATTTGCTGATTTACCAGCGGCAGAAAAAGCAGCTAAAATTACAGTTGAAGTATTACCTAAACAATTAGATGAAGAAGTTGCAGCTTACATGGTTGCTGGTTTCGGTGGTGTTGTTACTAAACTAACTGAAAAACAAGCAGACTATATTGGTGTAACAGTAGAAGGTCCATTTAAACCTGAGACATACCGCTACTAATGGATAGCTGATTTAAACTATCAAAATGACATCTTAAAAACCTTGGCGCTGTTAGCGCCAAGGTTTTTTTATAGCCCCTACAATTTTCCTTAACTCCATATAAGAAATTAACCAACCCCATTAAATCATTGATGTTATTGTTTTCTTTCTTGAGAAGTATTTTCTTAGAACAAAGCTAATTTACGTACCTAGTAGCTGGTTATTAGGCGAATCCAACTCAGTTATCGGCAAAAGGCGATTAAAAAGCAAGTTGTTACCCCAAGTTGGTGTTAACTACCTTTTATCAAACTTATCTGCTGTTGTAAAAATTGGTCTATCTTACCGACAGAATCAGACAACCAAGGTTCAAATAGCCAAAAAGTATGAATTACATCATTATAAAAATAAGTTTTATGAGCGATTTTGAATTTATCTAACGCCTTAAATAAATTTTCACGTCCCGCCTGAAACCTAAGTTGGCCACTACTCAAATAAAGCATTGCGGGTGTTTTATTTGAAACATGAGTCAAAGCTGAAGCTTGCCGCCATATATGAGGAAGCTCTTGGTATGAACCGCCTAACCAAAGTGCTGCGGCCGAGTGACCCGCTTTTTTATTTTCATACAATAATGCAAGTGGATCAGTAAAATCTATCACACCATCTAACACAATAACGGCAAATAGATCCGTGTTATCAGTGTCATTTTTATAAAGCCCTGTTTGACTTGTAGTTGCTAGTAAGGCGGCCATTTGTCCTCCAGATGAACCACCAGCGATAGCAACGAGTTTAGGGTTAATATTATAAGAATGAGCATTTTGTTTTACCCAGCTAATCGCTCTGTTAATGTCGCGTAACCCTGTCGGGTAAGTAGACTCAGGTGATAGCCTGTATTCAACCGGTATGGTGACATAACCCATATTAGCAAGCTTAATTGCCAGTCCATACATATGCGATTTATTACCAGACATCCAACCACCACCGTGAATTAAAACAATAGCTGGTTTAAGCTCATTAGATTTGCTCGCAGGCCTAAAAATATCAAGGTGTAGTTCTCGCTTACCCTCTTTAGCATAACGAAGATCAAAATACATCTGAGCTCCCTGATTTAATTCTAATTTAGGCAAAACCAAATCAGGCTGTAACTTTTTATACTTTTCATATCGCTGGGACACGGTATAACTATCATTTACCTCGTAGGCAAATGCATTTAAGCAAAGGGCAGTCAAGACCGTCGCTAAGTTTGCTAGTTGGAAAATTTTAATCATAAATTTCTCGCTAAAATGTGTTGCAGCTTTGTTAGTGCTTATTACTAAATAATAGAGAAAGTATATTATAATGATAAATCTAAAATATGCCACCGGTAGCATTTGTGTTTTTTATCAGTTAAAATACAATTAATGTTAACAAGATGTAGTCTTCACTATACATCCTAAAATATCTAAGGCTTTATATGTCCATTAAAACCAAACAGCTAACTTCCTTATTATTCATTTTAGGACTTACCGCTTGTTCAAATTCAGCAGCACCGGTAAAAAATATGACCCAATATACTGAGTTAGATGCCCTGCTCCCGGATGAACCTAAGTTACCCACAAACGTCTGCATAAACTTATCTGCAAAACTAAAATATTCTAATTGGGTTTTAGCGGACGAAGTTGATCAAGACCCTAAAGATTCATCACCCGATTCAAACCGATTACAACAAGCATTAAATAACTGCCCTGCTGGTTCCGCGGTTAAACTTGTTAAAGATCAGCAAGGCAATAACGCCTTTTTATCTGGCCCTTTCACCATACCTTCTGGAGTGACATTGTGGGTAGATAAAGAAGTAAAACTATTCGCGTCTCGCAGCCCAGCTGATTACGACTTAGGCGATGGCGTTTGCGGTGACGCCCTGCCAAAAATTAAAAATCGATGTAAACCTTGGATCTATGCCAAAAATACAGTGAATAGCGGCATTGTTGGTGAAGGTACACTCGATGCTAGAGGCGGATCGGTTTTAACCTCTGGTAACAGGGCATATCAAACAACTTGGTGGGATCTTTCAATGCAAAGTAAAGCCAAAGTCAAACTTGAGCAAAACAATCCAAGAATGATCCAAATTGACGACAGTAAAGACTTTACTTTTTATAAAATAAACCTACAAAATGCGGCTAAGTTTCACGTAGGCAGCAAACGCGTAGATGGCTTAATCGCTTGGGGTGTTAAATTATTAACGCCTTCACTCGCTTATACCAACCCAGGTTACCAATGCGCAGAAGAAGATTTACCTCGCCCAGGAAAACTGGATAAACCGAGCACCTGTTTTATCCCTGAGTTGGTTAAAAATACCGATGGTATTGATCCAGGAACCAGCAAAAATGTCACCTTAGCTTATTCCTTTGTCAGCACAGGTGATGACAATGTCGCGATAAAATCAGGCAAAGAATCTAATCGTCCCGCGACCGAAAACCACTTATACGCACACAACTACTTTTATTACGGTCATGGTATGTCAATTGGTAGTGAAACCGACGCTGGTGTTCATAATATAAAAGTATGGAATTTAGTGCTAGATGGCCAAGACAGTGGTCATGGCGTTGGCATCAGAATTAAATCGGATGGCAAGCGAGGTGGCAATATTAGTAATGTTTTATATCAAGATGTTTGTATGCGTAGAACCAAAGATTCTTTAGTTTTTAGCCCATATTATAGCTCAACTAAAAAGACTAATTTACCTCCAAATATGTTCGATATAAAAGTCAAAAACTTCCATTACGTTGATTACCCTGGTGCAAAATACAATAAGGCAAAAATTAACTTTAGTGGTTATAAAAATAACCAATTGGTCAACCCACTAAAAATTACACTCGACAATATTGTCTTTGATACTCAACCTATTGTACGCGATAAGCATCATCACAACATAGAATACACAATTGGTACAAGGGGCACAGTTAACTTCCCATTTATTGAATCAGACTCAATCAGCGTAACAGATAACTCAAGCCTGCCTGCAGAAGCAATCGCTTGCCCAGAAGCTAAATTTATAAAATTTCCAGCCCCAGACTCCCCTATTTAACCCCTTTGAATAGGCGAGTCCTAACGACCCAGAGTGATGCCCTGCTCTGGGGTTGTCATAACAACAAATGGAATCCGGATAATGACTAAATCCATATTTAAAATTATATTCACTCTGATTTGCTTAACCCAATCAATACAAGTCTCTGCTACTACTTTATTTTTAGCAGGAGACTCAACTATGCAAGACGTAGATCCCGAGCGAGGGCCTGATTTTGGCTGGGGGCAATTGCTTCCCATTTATCTCTCGGATAACTCAGCGCTAAAAATAGAAAATCATGCCAAAGGGGGACGCAGCACTAAAACTTTTCTCTCAGAAAAAAGATGGCAAACCATATTAGATAAGCTCAAGAAAGACGACTGGGTATTAATTCAATTTGGTCATAATGATGCCTCATACCAAAAACAAGAAAGGTATACCGCACCTGTAGATTACAAGGCAAACTTAATAAGATTTACTCAAGAGGTAAAAGCTAAAGGCGCTCATCCAGTGCTGATTACACCTGTGATGCGACGCTACTTCGACAACCAAGGTAAACTGAAAGATGCTCATGGTATATACCCAAGTTTAGTGCGTGAAGCGGCAGTAGAAACTAACACACCTTTAATCGATTTGTTTAAAACCAGCTGTGCTTTATTACTAGAATATGGCCCTGAAAAATCGGCTGTATTATATATGAGTGTGAAACCGGGCGAACATCCTAGATATCCCGAAGGTAAAATAGATAAAACCCATTTTTCAAAAACAGGCGCCATTGAAGTAGCTAAACTCGTCGTTACCGAGTTACAACAAAAATCCATCCAGCCTCTGGCTAACTTTTTTCAACTTTAAAATAAAATGCAAACTGCTTGCATGAACAGAGTGGAGACGCCTGTTCATGCCCTACTCAATAACATTCTGTAATTTAGTATATTTCCTGCCATCAAACCTCAATCACACACGAGCATTCAGTTCATTTCAAAGCCACGAGCAGTAATACATCCAATAAAAATAACACTTTCACCTTGATAAATAATAATACTATAGTATCTTATTATTGTTTTTAACATTAAAAACATATTTCTTACAACCTTAATCCTATAATCATAAAAGTTTTTGGAGGCTCCATGCACTCAGCACGCAATACAATGTTTGGTTTCGCTTGTGGTTTATTATCATTCGCGAGCTGGCAATCTTGTGCAATAGACAGCGGCGTTTACACAATATCTTCAAAACATACAGGGCAGTTAGTAGAAGTTGGCGGCGCAAACGCAAGTGACGGCGCAAATATTAATCAGTGGCCAAGTAATGGTCACGACACTCAAAAATGGTTGGTTACCCCAACAGATGACGGTTACTACTCACTTATTAATTTAAGCAGTGGTAAAGCGATGGAAATTTATAACTTCGACACAGAGAATGGCGGAAATGTTACCCAATGGGAATACTGGGGTGGTGATGCGCAAAAGTGGGAAGTGAATGATCTAGGTAATAATGAATATTACTTAGTCAATAAAAATAGTGGTAAGGCCTTAGATTTACTAGGCTTTTCGACTGATAACGGCGCTAATATAGGCCAATGGCAATATTCAGGTAATAATGCCCAACGTTGGACTATGACTAAAGTCGGCAGCATAGAAAATGCACCTTGGGACCCTTCAACAACCAATGGCGCTGCTAACCACTGGGCATTATCAGGTAATCTTGTTACCCATGACCCAACAATTGGTTATGAAAATGGTACTTGGTGGTTATTTCAAACTGGACCTGGCATTTATGGAAAGTGGTCTTCTGACGGTGTAAATTGGAATGGCGCAGCTCCCATTTTTCCAAATGGTTTAAACTGGTGGCAACAATATGTACCTGAGCATGATGGTATGGATATTTGGGCTCCAGAGCTCAAACACTATAATGGACGTGCTTACTTGTATTACTCGGTTTCAACTTTTGGTTCTCGCGTATCTGCTATTGGTTTAGCTTCAGCATCTAGTGTTTCTGCTGGTGATTGGCAAGACGAAGGTGTCGTTGTTAATACTACAAATAGTAACAATTATAACGCTATTGATCCCGATTTAGTGCTAGATAAAAACGGGGCTCCTTGGCTAGTTTTTGGTTCATGGAACTCTGGGATAAAGCTCAAGCGTATTAATCCCATAACAATGAAACCTTATGGTTCTTTGTATTCTTTAGCAAGCCGTTCTGGCGGTATTGAAGCGCCGACCGTTATTTACCGACAAGGTTATTACTATCTATTTGTGTCTATTGGAAAATGTTGTGCTGGTGTCGATAGTACATACCAAATTGCCTACGGTCGTTCGACAGACATTAGAGGCCCATATTTAGATAAAAACGGGGTAGATATGATGAGCAGCGGCGGCTCTATTTTAGATGCGGGTAACAATGTTTGGGTTGGTCCTGGAGGCCAAGACATCTTAAACACAGACGTTATTGTTCGTCATGCTTACGATGCAAATGATAATGGCACACCTAAGCTATTGATTAGCACATTAAACTGGGATTCTAGCGGCTGGCCACGCTATTAATTTAGGCTATAAACTGACTGGGCACATATTATGTGCCCTTTTTCTCTCGGTGTTTTTTACTATTAATCTAGCTAAATAAACACATCAAGTTAAATGCATCTTATTTTGGGAATATCCAACCATCGAGTTGTATATTGAGGCGATAATAAAGCCCTACGCATTTTCCATTGACTCACTTGCTCTGCGCTTGAAATATATAAAGTACCTTGCCCATATTTATGGTTAATTGCATCATAAGAACGCATCAACAAATCTTTTTCTCTACTCAATTCGAATAAATCAAACTGAGTGAAACTAGCATTAACTAACTCTAGTGCTCCCAAGCCGCACTTATAAAATTGAATGTTAGGCAAATAAATTTGATCGACCAAGGCTGAAACTGCATTGGCAATATTTAAACTGTCACTGGTTGGTGTAACGAAATCGTGTATATATTCTCGCTTTATATAGGCAGGATCAAACCGAGAGGTATGAGCAAATATTAATAACCTTTTCACCTTTGAATTTTGTTGTCTTAATTTTCGTCCAATAATATCAGCATGGGTAATTAATGCTGAGTTAAGGTTAAATTTATCCGTAACTCTTTGGCCAAAGCTTCGTGTTGAAAAGATTTCTTTTTTGGGTTGTTTAACTTCGTCCCAACTAAAACAAACTTCGCCATTCAGCTCTCGTACCGTTTTTTCTAATACCACAGAATGGAAATCTCGCATTTTTTTAGCGCTTTGTTGAGCAAGCTCCCACGCATTAGATAAACCAAGTAAAGCTAAGCGTTTAGATAACCTGGAACCAATTCCCCAAATATCTGCCAGCTTCATTTGTTTCAATATGTATTCAGCTTGTTCCAAGTTATCAATAACAGCAACTCCATTAAAGCCAACTAACTTTTTAGCGGCATGGTTAGCGACTTTAGCCAAAGTTGGAGTCATGCCAAAACCAACGCCTACAGGTAACTTAGTTTCGCGCCATACCGTGCTGCGGATCAGCTCACCGTATTCACGCCAATTACCTAATTTTTGACTAAATAATAAAAAGGATTCATCAATTGAGTAAACATGTTGCTCCGAACAGAATCGTCCAATCACAGCCATCATTCGGGCGGATAAATCAGCATAGAGTTCATAATTTGAAGAACGCACCACAACATTATGCTGATCTAAATACTTTTTTAACTTAAAGTAAGGCTCAAATTTTGGGATATTTAAAGTTTTAGCAATTGGGCAGACCGCGCAGATACAGCCATCGTTGTTTGTGAGCACAACAACAGGTTTATGACGTATGCTTGGATCAAATACTTTTTCAGCTGAAGCGTAAAAAGAGACAGCGTCGACTAACGCATACATTCGGTTAACTCATGAAATGGCATATCGTGATTTCTAATTGAACATACAACGACGCCTTCTATTCTAAACTCATCTATTTCAGAAATAGAAACTGGCTTATAAACTGTATTCGCCGATAGTAAAACACGACGGTTTTTATCTAATAACTTACAAATAAACTCCCCGTTGTAATTGGCGACAATCACACTCATTTGCTTAGTATTAACTGCTCTATCAACTATCAGTAAATCCTTATCGAAAATTCCAACCCCTTGCATTGAATCACCGCAGGCAATGCCGATAAAGGTAGCTTCTGGATGCTTAATCAGTAGTTGATCTAAAGACAAACCTAACTGAGTGTATTCAGCTGCCGGCGATTCAAAACCAACAATGCCAGCACTCGCATAAATAGGAACGACTTTCATTTTACCCGCCAAATTAACTGTATATAAAAACAGTATAATAGCAAAGAAGATTTATTTCACCTAAACTTGCTGCAGGTATAAATAAATAGCCCCAATGTGGAATAATAACTTGCTTGCTTGATTGATTGATTGATTGATTGAGGGACATTTTTAATAACTTCGTTGAAGTTAAATATTTTACTGTGGGGAAGCTAAAAAACCTGAACTCTGGATAACAACTTGCTTTCTATGGGCTATTTATCCTTATAACTGCGTTGAATTCGCTAGTAATAGCCAGCTATTACGTACACAAATTCGCCTTGCTCTAAGAATAATTACCTCCATAGAAGAGTTATGAATAAACTTTGTTATAAATTACAAAGTATTAGCTAACTTGTTATCCAGAGTTCAGGTTAAAAAGGAATTAAGAGATTAGCCTAAATACTGGAAAAGGATTACCTCTCGTCATTACTAAATTCAAGTGTTAAATTTACTGCCCTACAAAGACTTATAGGGCAGTAAGGTAAGCTTAATTATTCGCAATTAATACAAAATCATCTGCGTAATAATCACCGCCTTGGTTATTCCACATAAAGATATTATGCGTTTGCTCAGCATTACCCGTCGTGAAAGTTAAAGTATATAACTGATAACCACCAGCATTGTTTACCTGTGCATTATCTAAGGTTGCACCTGTCGCTAAGTTGGTCACACCTAACCAGAAGCTTTGGCCGTTATTAGCTACTCGAGCATTAACTGTTAATGTGTATTGAGTATTAGCGGCTAAAGTAACATTGTAGTTAAAGCTCCCTGCTCCATCGACAAAGGCAACATTGTTACCACTATCCGCTTGTACACTAGCTGCACCGTTTAATGTCCAGCCAGCTGAGCCATTACTAAAGTCTGAATTACCAATTAAATTATCTGTCACTATATCTAAAACAACTGAGTCAGATAAATTATTCACTGTCGTCGCTGTAATGGTAACACTTCCTTCTGCTATGGCTGTGACAACCCCATTCGCATTAACTGTTGCAATATTATTGTTACTTGATGTGTAGGTGACTGTATCATCGTCCACATTATTTGGCGTTACGTTTGCATTTAACTGAAGCGTGTCGCCAATCGTTAAACCTGCTTGTGATGAAGTTAGCTCAATTTGTGCTGGTAAACTAGCCTGCTCTCCAGCTACCAAGACAAAATCATCTGCATAATAATCGCCACCACCATTATTCCAAATAAAAATATTGTGCAATCTTTGTGAACCTGCGGTTGTAAATGTCAGGGTATGCGTTTGATAACCTGTATTAGTCACACTTGTGCTCACTAAATTATTTGGTGCCGCGGCATTAGATATATCCGTTACGCCAAGGTAAAAACTATCACCTTGGTTACCAACTCTAGCATTAACCGTTAGCGTATATTGAGTGTTTGCAGCTAGCGTAATATTGTAGTTAAAACTCCCCGCACCATCGACATACGCAACATTGTCGCCATTGTCATTTTGTACGCTTGCTGCACCATTTAACATCCAACCATTGGCGTTTGTTTCAAAGCCTGAATTAGCAATTAAATTTTCTGGGTGAAGGTTAATCACAACTGAATCCGACAGCTCAGGCGCTGCGACAGAAGTAGCTGTAATGGTTACTGCCTGAGTTGATGAAGTGGCGTGAGCAGTGACTAAACCATTCGCATTAACCGATAATAAGGCTGAATTACTAGATGTATAAGTCACTGAAGTATCTGTCGTATTATTCGGTGTAAGATTAACATTCAGCTGAGCTGTTTCATTTAAACTTAAATCAGTCACAGGTGAAGTCAGCTCAATTTCCGTTGGTAACACAGGTCCAATTGTCTGCCCTACAAGATCAAAGTCATAAGCATAATAATCACCACCACCATTATTCCAAATAAAGATATTATGGTTTCTTTCACCAGCATAATTGGCCGTGGTAAAAGTTAAAGTCTGCAATTGATAGCTAGTATCAGTAATTGGTGTATTACCTAGATTTGTCGTGCTGACTAAGTCAGTCACACCAAGCCAGAAGCTCTCACCTTGATTCGCAACTCGTGCCATTGCGGTTAAGGTATACTGTGTATTGCCCGACAGAGCTAGGTTCAAATTAAAGCTACCTGCACCGTCAATATGAGCAACATTATTGTATCCATTATCTGTGATCACATTAGTATTACCAGCAGTTGTCCATTCTGCGCTGCCAGGTTGTGGCAGTGAAGCATCTGAATCACAAGGATCACATGGACTACAAGGTTGGCAACCACCACCTCCATTATCATTGTCATTACCAGGTTCTCCCTCAGGTAAAATTAAATTATCGATATTAAAACCTTGAGGTGGTGCAACAAAAGCTTGGGCTGGTATGCCCTGACCTAACCAGTTTTCAGGAATATTACCAAACACTAAAGCATCAGGCTGCATAGGCTGACGACGTCGATCATCTGGTGCATTAACCGAATTATCTAATGTTAAAGCGGCAATACTAAGTGTCGGGCGCTCATTAACTGGTTCCATGTGACAACTTAAACAAAATGCATTTTGCGATGAATCAGGTCTAGGATGGTTTCTTAACAAAGGGCCTTCAGGAAAGTTAATACTTTCACGTACACTAACAAGACCATTTGGAATATTGCCTAAATGCGCTGCGTAATCAGCAGTATAGTCATGGTAGCAAACATATTCTGGGTAACTAGTTTCGTTGTTATCAGCTAGCGTATTAGTAATTTCAGCATGTGTACTAGCAGGATAACTTGCTGCCATATTTTGCCAATTATTTTCAGCATTTGCTGTCACACCGGTTAAAGTACCATTAGCATGATTACACGCCACTTCCGCATTCACCTCTTCCGCTAAAATTTTAAATTCATCAATCCAGCCTCTAAAACCAGTCGCATCACCTTGCCCAACTAATAAATTACCTGGTGTTAATTGAAATAGCGCTAAATTGTTGGCGGTTGAAAAAGTATCAATCGTCATACCGTTTATATAAGTACGAATATCTGTATTGCCATTCGTTAACTGGAACGCAATATGCGACCAAGCATTGGCTGAAATTTCAATTGGTGAAGTAATGACATGTAATTGAGCACCCGCAGCATTAAAAAATACAATTTGATCATTACCACGTAAACGAATTTCACTACCATCAGGGAATGACATCAAGTTACGCGTACCACCTGTATCTCTAGGGTCAACAAAAATGCTGTAATACCAGTTTGAGGCTAAAACATTACGATTTTGAGCCGCAATCGTAAATTCAATACCATCGTTTTGTCCATCTAACCACAAGCCTTTACCATGAATACCACCATTGCTAATAGGTTCAACCCTTGCATCTGAGTTGTTCACGTTTTCTAATAAACGCCCGCGATCAGGAATAATCCACTCATTAGTTGGAATTGTTCCATTTAAATTAGGTCGACCACCTGTCGCTGCGTTTTGCACATGATTATGAGATTCACCACGAACATTATTATCTGCAACGTTCACAGCATAAGTCATATTGGCATTAATAAAGCTATTCGGATTCAAATAATCATCAAAACGAACCTCATCAGTACTTCGGCCTGTACTCATTAACCAAGTCACATCCGCAGGAGAAACAGGACGCATATTAAAGTGATAGTTAAATCTATGTTCATTGGTATCAAAAAAATTAGTGTTAGCAGAGTTACTTGCAGGCATCAAAGAATACTCACGTTGACGACCCATCCCCACTCGCTTGGGCACGCCATCATCGTATAAATTGAAATTACGCTGCTGAGTTAGCATAAAATCTGAGTGGTTAAGTTGATTATCCAGTACCACCATTTTACCGCGCGTCCATAAGCCCATCATTGAACGACCTTGGAAGTTAGATCCTTCTTCCATAGAAACGCCATTAAAACGAGGACCACATACCTCACCGGCAACACAAGAAGCTTGAATACCCGTGCGACTTCTAAAATCGTTTAAAGAATCAAAGTAACCAGTAAACGCAATATTTGCACCGTCTTTATCCATCCAAGGGTAACTACCAAACTCATAGTTTTCACCGATTAAATCACCTTCAGCATCTCGAAATGGCTGCATAGCTAGGCCATAACGAGTATTGATAGTGTCATCATAAGGCGCATGTGCCATTGGACGAATATCACTCGCTTGCCATTGTCTAACATCGCATGGACCATAAGCCGGATTATCAATATTTTCTGGCACTATATAAGTGATATCAGAATGGCCATTATTGCGTTGGTTACCGTTATTATCAAACCATCTATAGTTACTATTATTACCAACACGCATTACCATCATACGACCATCGCTGGTGATGGTTGGCTCAAAAAATGATGCTAAACCATTAATCGTTGGTCCAGTAATTTGATTTGTGACTGTGACATCAGCAATTTGTGCATCAACAGTTTTTGGACTTTGTACTCGTACTCGAACATCAATGCCATAAATAGTACGCGAGGCACCGTTATTATTACCACTACCTCTGATAAGCGTTAAATCATAGCAATCAAAAACCCCGTTATTTTGTTCTACCCCGTTAGCGTTACACGCGTAAGGGTTATTACGGCCTGGATTGTCAGGCGCTAAAGTCGCATCACATAAACCAGCATGAGCTTGACCACCACTACCTAAAATTTGGGCAGTGGGTATAGTCGCTTGATCAGGCGCATCTTGATTAGGAAAAGCAAGAATTTCTGTACCTGCTGCTGAATTCATAAATGGTGTATTCAATTTTTCAGGTACTAATAAGCGAAATGCTACACGTGCGTCAGTTGTTAAATTTTGTGGTCTATGTGCTACACCAATTCTACCATCGGCGCTCGTTTGTAAAGGTGGGATAGTCGGAGCAATGTATTGAGGCTCACCTTGAATAGTCTCTTGCATATGTACGTCACGATCTATTGTTGGACGCTCTGGTAATGCGACAGCTTGCGAGCTAGCAAGTGCGAGCAGCAGTGCTGATTTAATGATCTTCATTAATTTTCCCCAAACTCAACGCGAGTCGTTGAGTAATAATTTAATTATGTATTAATGCTTGTTTTAGATTTATTTACGTTAATCTGGGGAAGAATATACAAAAAATTTACACTCAACACAATAAACCTACATAAACATAACATGTTTATGTAGGTTTGTTGTATTGGCATTTTGAGTTATACCTTTGAATTAAAAATAAAAAATGCCGATGTGAATTTTTTACTAAAAAATATGAAGTACAGAATTATCGAGCTAATGCTTAAACACAAAAGGTCAATTAACTAAATGAAGACCTTATAGTGCGCAAAATGCTGAATATAAAATATGGTTAGACTCTCTAGAGCATGAGAGAATTGTATTACTTTTAAGTAAAAAGAGGTTTTTTTATAAGAATTTTTATAAAACGAATGTTTACAACAAATGTAAGTATTTAGGGTATCTAAGATAAATGATAAGCAAGAATGAGTATTAGAAATGATTTATTTTGTTAGGACCTACCAGTATTAGATACTGGCAGGGGCGGAGGGATTCGAACCCCCAACCGTCGGTTTTGGAGACCGCTGTTCTACCAATTGGAACTACGCCCCTAACGAGTTGTGCTGAATTATACATAGGCTTTTGCGACTGTAAAGCATAAAATTCAACAATTTAACTGTTTGCTTAATTTATGTTCGACCTTACTGTTTCAATCACATAATCTAGCTCACCGTCGTCTATTTTCAGAAACTCTAGAATCGGATCTCGGACCGCTTCCCATTCAGGCGAAACGTCCTTGCCTTGTTGCAAATCAACAACAATATGCCTTGAAATTTTCAAAATGGCTAACAACCATAAACCAACTTTACTTAATTCAGTTGAGCTAAATAATGTGCTGCAATCATGCTGGTAATAAATGACCTCGATTAAATCTTTGGCTAACTTCCATCTCTGACCAAGCAAGGCTCCTATAGTAGTGTGGTTGGTTTGGCATAATAGATTCTCTTGCTCAAGTAGTTCATCACTCCAACCTTCGGATTCTGCTTGATGCATTATCTTTGCATAATCTTGGAAGTTTAAAAACATCACCGGAATACCAGCAGCGTGAAACAAGCCTAGCATGTATGCATTGTCACCTAATTGTGGCTTGTCGAGCTGGTTGGATACAAGCGCACAAACATTCGCTATATCGGTTGAATCCTGCCAAAATTGATTTAGCTCATCGCTGGCAGACATCGCACTTTTAAGCGCGACGGCTTTAACAATCGGAAATACTCGTTTCAGCCCTAGCACCATAACGGCTTGGTCAATCGATTTAATTTCTCGAGTTCGTCGAAATGCAGCGGAATTGACCACTTGTAACACAGCGGCTGAAATGCCAATGTCACTTGCTATCGCTTTAGCTATTTCAGCTACATCCGGTTCAGGTTGTTTTGCTTCTTGACTCACTTTCAGTAAAGCCTCAGGTCGAGGCGGAATAGTGACATCTTGTAAAATTTTCTTTTCAGCAGCAGTAATACGTATTGCCATGACACAACCTTAAATTTTATATAATTAACTCATGGTGTTTCTATATTAAAAGATAGCTGAAAGCACCAAACGATGCGAACACTTTATGCCATAGTGGCACAAATTTTACATTCGGGATCGGCAGATAAATTAAATTGGTTGAAACTAAGCTGCCATGCATCAAAACATAAGAGTTTATTATTGAGATATTCAGCCGGATTTAATAGCAGTTTAATGCATTCTAATGCTTGCATACTCCCCATAATGCCAAGGAGTGGACTTAGTACACCACTATTACTACAAGTTAAGCCAGCGTCATTATCGGTTAAATCCGGAAATACACAGTGATAACATGGACTAGTCTGCTGTTTATAGTTAAACACCATTAATTGACCTTCGCCACGAATTGCTGCGGCCGTTATCAATGGTACTTTTGCATTTACACAAGCTGTATTTACAAAATAACGAGTCTTAGCATTATCGGTACAGTCTAGAACAGCATCCGCAGCCTTGATTAACGCTGAAAAATTGGCTTTTTCAACTTCGGCAACTATAGCTTGGATTTGAATTTCAGGATTTAAGGCTTGTAATTGTTGGGCTGCAACTTGCGCCTTTTCTCGTTTTACGTGGTTAGTTTTATATAAAACCTGTCTTTGCAAGTTTGATATTTCAATTTTATCCGGGTCGATTATGGTTATTTTACCAATCCCGGACGCAGCTAAATACAAGGCGCTCGGGCTGCCTAATCCACCCGCGCCTACTATCACCACATGTGCATTTTTAAGTTTTAATTGGCCCGACTCACCAACCTTACCTAGTAATAAGTGACGACTATAACGTAAACTTTCTTGACCCGATAAACCTGTTGAGTCAGAACCAATATGAGACATAGTTAAACCATAATTTGATTAAAAGACTGAATTGCACCGACGGGATCTTCCGCTTCCGTAATGGCAGTCACAACAGCAATTGACCCAACCCCAGTTTGCCAAACTTTTTCAGCTCGCGCTAAATTAATTCCACCTATGGCAACCATAGGTAAATCAGTTTGCAATTTTAAATAACGAGATAAACGTAAAGTACCCTGAATTTGACCTGTCATATCTTTGGTTTTGGTCGGGTAAATAGCCCCTACTGCAATATAACTAGGCTTAATTGCCATTGCGCTAAGCAACTCATATTCACCATGTGTACTTATACCTAATCTTAATCCTGCCTGTTTAATTTGGATCAAATTTGCTGCAGTTAAGTCTTCTTGGCCTAAATGAACCCCATATGCTTTATGCTTAATCGCTAATTGCCAGTAGTCATTTATAAACAAACGCGCTTGGTATTTATTACCTAGCTCAATCGCTGCAATAATCTGCTGTTCAACTTCTTCAAGTGGTAAATTCTTAACTCTTAGCTGCAAGGTTTTAATCCCCTGCTCTAACAAGAATTCAATCCACTTGAGTTCGCCAACGACAGGATAAAGACCTAGCGATTGGGTATCACAACTGGCAAAGTCAGAGCTCCACTCGTATTCTTCATCTAAGTCCCAATCTAATTTTTGCGCAATAGGTGAGTTAGCGAGTATCACTTCTGGGTAATACTTTTTCTCTAGCGGCCAAGGCCCCTGCCAAATTGGACCATAAACACCATCAAATTTAGCCGATTCAACTAAGCCTTGGTTAATATAAGCTTTTGCGACTGTAATTGCATCGCGCAATAAATAGCCTTGTGCCAAACAAGCAGCAACCGCAGATGCATAAGTACAGCCACTGCCATGGCTATGTTCAGTATCAATTCTTTCTGACGCTAACCAATAAGCTTGGTCACCATTATTAGCAAGATCAACACTATAATCTTCATTTATATCAACATGGCCGCCTTTTAAAATAACAGCGCCAATGCCCATAGCCAGCAACTCATTAGTGGCATCCAACATACTCTGCCAGCTAATAATATAAACCCCAGAAAGGCGCTGCGCTTCATTTGCATTAGGCGTTAAAACATCAACAAGTGGGAATAATTTAGTTTTTATGGTCTCTGTTATATCTTCTTCGGTTAAACCGCCACCAGCAGACGAAATAGCAACAGGATCATAAACCACAACAGGCGCATGTTCCCATTCGCTTTGACAACGCAAAATCCAATCGGCAACTGCTTCTACTTGCCTTTTATTGGCCAGCATACCAATTTTTATCACTTTAGCTGGTTTATGTTGCTGTAACGAGTGTAGTTGAGACCATAAAACATCCTCACTCACAGCATTTATTTCTTGTACACCCAAGTTATTTTGAGCCGTATTAGCGGTAATAATAGAGCAAACTTCGCAGCCTAGGTTATGTGCTGTTTTGATATCAGCTTGAATCCCAGCTCCACCACTACAATCTGATCCTGCAATTGTCCATACTACAGGTTTAGTATTCACTTCTGACATTGAGTTATTTTCTCGAGTTGATTTTTGCGCTAGTTTGAAATTAGACTAAGAACCCCCTTCAAATTCAGAGGGGATTTTAATAACAGCTTGGTTTTTTCAGCCGCTATATAAAACTTAAGAAAAACTGACTAGCTATTTTCTTGATGCCAAAAAGGCATACCTAAGGTTGGCGTACTTGGATTAGCGACATCTTTCTCCGGCATGCTTCCAGCCATATAACCATAACGACCCGCTTCAACCGCAGCCTTAAATGCTTTTGCCATTAATACAGGATCTTGCGCTTGGGCGACTGCCGAATTTAATAAGACCGCATCATAACCTAACTCTAAAGCCTGCACAGCATGAGATGGCATGCCTAAACCAGCATCAACAATTAAAGTCGTTTGCGGAAATCTGTGACGAATAGCGCTCAGTGCATAAGGGTTAAGCAGACCTTTTCCTGTACCAATTGGTGCACCCCATGGCATTAAAACTTCGCAGCCTAATTCCACTAAATGACGACAGATAACTAAATCATCTGTGCAATATGGCAAGACCTTAAATCCATCATTAATTAAAATTTCTGTCGCTTTGACTAAATCAATCGGATCCGGTTGTAAATTATATTCATCACCAACCAGTTCTAATTTAACCCAATCTGTTTCAAAAATTTCTCGCGACATTTGCGCTAAGGTCACAGCTTCTTGAATTGAATGGCAACCAGCTGTGTTAGGTAAAATCTTCATACCTAAATCTTTAATGTGCTGCCAAAATGCATTACCCCCACCAGATTCAGGTGACTGACGACGCAAAGACAAAGTAACAACTTCTGCACCTGAGGATTTAATCGAATCTTCCATAATGCTAGGTGAAGGATACAAAGCACTACCAATTAATAATCGGCTTGAAATTTCAGTGCCATATATATTCCAAGTATCTTGCTTATTTTGCACATCAGACATAACTAACCGCCTTGAACTGGTGATAAAACATCGATTAAATCGCCCTCGTCAACAAGATACTTATCATGTTGACTTTTAGGCACAAATTGACCATTCACTGCTAGAGCAAAAGGTGCAGTTGCACCAAATTGTTTAACTAATGTAATTAAGGATTTTTCACCTTGGGTATCAATTAACTGACCATTAATTTTAATATTCATATTGATAGAATCTGTCTTGTATTTTTATCTTAAATGATTGCTTCAAGTACATTGAGTTCTTTCACCACATTGCGGTTTAATTCAACTACATGCGTAAAGTAACTGTGACTTAACTGGTTAGCTTGATTAAATAAAGTAAGCGCTTGTTCAACAATAGCTGGTGCTAGTAAATATCCGTGCCGATATAATCCATTTAATCTAATCGTGTTACCCTCTAAATAAACCTTAGGTTCATTATCAGGTAAACTAGGTCTCAAGCCACTTTCTAGTTCTAATATTTCAGCTTCGGCAAAACCAGTATGTACGCTATACGCCGCAGATAATAATTCTAAAGCGGAACGAACAGTTACCGGCTTATCGCTTTCCGATTCAATTTCTGTTGCACCAATCACATACTGATTATTTGGTTTAGGTGCGATATAAATAGGGTATCTTGGGTGCATTAACCTAACAGGCCGAGTTAAATTAACCTGAGGCGCATAAACTCGAGCAACTTCGCCTCTAACACCTCGTAGCGATTTAATCTGGGGTTTAGCCCCTATGCCGCGACAGTCAAAAATCCAGTCATAATCAATTTTTGCGCCACTCGCAGTCAGGGTATTACCATCAATTTCAACATGGGTGTTGGCAAAAACTTCAACTTGGCTCGCCATGATCTGCTGGTTTAACGCAATATATAAAGCGCGATTGTCGAGTTGACCTTCAGTTGGTAAATATAAACCCTGATGAAAACGACCTGCAATTTCAGGTTCTAAATCGGTAATTTGACGACTAGTAACAAATTCAAAATTTTTCGCTTTTAGTCGCTGAGAAAAACTATGTAAGTCGCCTCTATCTTGGTTATGCGCCAAAATAAGACTACCCGTTTGTTGATAAAAAACTGCATGAGGTAATTTTTTAAGTATTTCGGGCCAGAGTGTCATGGAATGACAACCTAGTTCAACAACCAACTCACTAGAAATAACGGACTCGGCTGTAGGTGCCAGCATAGCAGCGGCAATATAACCGGCACTTTTGTCAGCTTTTAAACTCGTTTGTTCATATAAATCGACTTGATGAAATCGACTTAATTGAACTGCTAACAACTTTCCTAATAACCCAGCGCCGACGACTGCAAGTTTCATTTGTTTACCTCAAAGTTAACCTAGGGCGCTAAATTAACTTAAATACTCTGCTAATTATTTGATCATAAACAATAAGCTTAAATAAAAGTTCAAGCTTGATTAATTCAATCAAGCTTGAACTGAGCGCTCAAAAAAGCGTTCTTTACTTAGCTATATGATAAATTTCAGCGCCTTTCTCGCGGAATTCTTTAGACTTTTCAGCCATGCCTTCATCCGCAGCACCTAAATCTTTGATATCAATTTTCTTAGCTTCTAAATCAGCTGCATAATCACGTACTTCTTGAGTGATCTTCATTGAACAGAACTTAGGACCACACATAGAGCAGAAATGAGCGACTTTACCTGATTCTTGCGGTAAAGTTTCGTCATGATATTCACGCGCGCGATCAGGATCTAAACCTAGGTTAAACTGATCGTGCCATCTAAATTCAAAACGCGCTTTAGATAAAGCATTATCTCGAATTTGTGCGCCAGGGTGCCCTTTTGCTAAATCAGCCGCATGCGCTGCGATTTTATAGGTAATTAAACCTTCTTTTACATCTTCTTTATTTGGTAAACCTAAATGCTCTTTTGGCGTTACATAACAAAGCATTGCACAGCCGTACCAACCAATTTGAGCTGCACCTATACCAGATGTGAAGTGATCATAACCAGGTGCGATATCTGTTGTTAACGGACCTAAAGTATAGAAAGGCGCTTCATCACAATGTTTTAACTGCTCTTCCATGTTTTCTTTGATCATGTGCATAGGAACATGACCTGGGCCTTCAATCATGACTTGTACATCGTGCTTCCAAGCGATTTTTGTGAGTTCGCCTAAAGTACGTAATTCACCAAACTGAGCTTCGTCGTTTGCATCTGCTAATGAACCAGGACGTAAACCATCGCCTAAAGAGAAAGAAACATCGTACTGCTTCATAATCTCACAAATTTCTTCAAAGTGAGTGTATAAGAAGTTTTCTTTATGATGTGCTAAACACCATTTCGCCATGATAGAACCACCGCGAGAAACGATACCCGTTAAACGCTTAGCAGTTAAAGGTACATAACGTAAAAGCACACCAGCATGAATAGTAAAATAGTCAACACCCTGCTCTGCTTGTTCAATTAAAGTATCACGGAAAATTTCCCAAGTTAGGTCTTCAGCCACCCCATTTACTTTTTCAAGTGCTTGGTAGATAGGTACTGTTCCGATTGGCACTGGTGAGTTACGAATAATCCACTCACGTGTTTCGTGAATGTAACGGCCTGTAGATAAATCCATCACTGTATCGCCACCCCAACGAGTTGACCATACTAGCTTTTCTACTTCTTCTTCAATTGAGGAAGTAACTGCAGAGTTACCTATGTTTGAGTTAACTTTAACTAAGAAGTTGCGGCCTATAATCATAGGCTCAGCTTCTGGGTGGTTGATGTTTGCAGGTATAATTGCACGGCCTTCAGCAACTTCTTTGCGAACAAATTCAGGCGTAATTTCAGTTTGAATATTTGCGCCCCAAGAATAACCTTTGTGCTGTTGTTTTAAAACTTCATCCTTGTGATCAGCAATGCGTGAGTTTTCACGAATCGCAATATATTCCATTTCAGGCGTGATAATACCTTGACGAGCATAATGCATTTGCGTCACATTTTTACCTGGCTGACCACGACGGATTTTAGGTAAATGTTCAAAACGAATATGGTCTAAACCTTCATCGGCTAAACGCTTTTGGCTAAAACGCGAAGATACTGAATCTAATGCTTCTGTATCGTTGCGGCTGTCGATCCACTGTTCGCGGATTCTTGGCAACCCTTTGTGTACATCAATTGCAATCGACTCATCTGTATAAGCACCAGATGTATCGTAAACACGTACTGGCTCATTGGCTTCAAAAACAGGTTCATCTTTTGTACCGCCAACTAAAGTGTCACTAACTGAGATTTCACGCATACCCACTCTAATAGATGGATCTGAGCCTTCTACATAAACTTTTTTAGAGTTAGGAAATGGTTGACCGGTTAAATTATTAATAAATTCCTGAGCAGCTGCTCTCGTTTCTCTTCTGTTGCTTGTAGCCATGGATATCATGCCTTTATCTGTGTTTGCTAGAATAAAGACGGAATGCTGATTCGACAAGGTAGTAGCTAGGTGCGTTCTGCAATAAACTAATTTATATTTTCGCTCTAGTTAAGCTTAAATCGTTTTTAGCAGAGAACATTTAGATGTTTACTCTTGTTTCCTACGCTGGTTTTACCCAGATCAGGTTCGACGGATCCCACTTACGCGATCTCAGCCCTACGGCACTCCGACAAGTTTCGAGCAAAGTATATCGATTTCGCAAAAATTTAAAAGCATTAAATCAATTATAAGTCTTTATTTGATTAAGCCTGCAAGCTAGATATTTGCTCAAAATGTCTAAAATAGCGTTAAAAAATAATTTATTAGACATGAGTTAACTTGTAATTCTGATAGATTAAATTAATAATCCTTTAATGGACTTAAAATTAAAATGACAACCATCTAGCAATCTAAATGAATAGAGAAATGCTCAAATATGCGAAAGTGCTAATCATAGATGATCAACCACTCGCACAAATATTTTTAAAACAATCCCTAGAGAAAATAGGCTTTGAGCTAATTCAAATTGCAGAAAGTGCTAAGCATGCTTTGCGTTTAGCAAAAGAGACTCAGTTCAACTTATATATTTGCTCATTTAATTTAAGCCGAGATAGAGATGGTTATCACTTATTTGAAGAGCTTAAGTCGAAAGGTTTAGTCAAACTCACCACAACATTTATTTTTACCAGTGCAGATACAGATGCGGCCTTAGTCAATAGTGTCGTTGAACTACAACCTGATGACTTTTTAGTTAAACCCTTTACCGCAAAAGAATTAAATGAGCGGTTAAGCCGCGTGTTAAACCGAAAGCAAAAGTTAAATAAAATTTACTGGGCATTAGACAGTCAAGATTATGCTAAAGCGCTCGAGCATATGGATAAAGCTTTGAGTGATACCAATCAATCTAATCTGTTTCCTTTTATTATGCGCTTAAAAGGAGATGTATTACTCGCAGATAAACAATTTGAAGCCGCCGCCCAGTTTTATTATGAAGTATTAAACCTGCAAAAATTTACTTGGGCTATGGTGGGTCTCGCCAAAGCTTACCTTGGGCTAAATCAAGAAACTAAAGCCAAACAAATTTTAGAAAAACTAGTTAGAAAACCTGAAACAAAATTGGCAGCGCTTGATTTATTAGCCAATTATTATATTGAACACGATGAATATGAAAAAGCACTCAAACAATTTAAAAGTGCCAGCAGCTTATCACCTCGCAACATAAATCGGCACAAAAATGTCATCAACTTAGCGCGTTTAGTTCATGATCATGAAAACCAATACGAAGCCGCTAAAACCATGGCGAAATTCGCCAAACGTTCATTACATGAAACACCAGATTTATACCTATCGGTTGCCCGTGCAGGCATAGATTACGCACTGACATTAACCGATAACGAAGCATTCAGTGTGATTAAGCAATCCGAAAGATATCTAGAAACACTAAAAGAAGAATTTGCACAAAACCCAGAGTCAAAAGATCAAGTAACCGTTGTTCAAGCTAGGCTACATTACTTAAAAGACGAAAATGAAAAAGCTAAACAGTTAATCGAAACTGTTAAGCAACATAGTTTCACCGATAATTTAGAAGACTGCTTAGATAAAGCTAAGGCATACCATGAGCTAGGTTATCAAGAAGAGGCGCTAGTTATACTTAATAGTATAGATGAGTTAATCGAAGAAAATGAGATAGGCAATAAGGTATTACAAGAGTATTTAAATCAAGAGAAACAAGAAAAAAGAGATATTCCTTTTTCTCCTAAAGAACTCAATAACATGGCAGTACAGTTTTATAACCAAAAACAGCTGCTCCCTTCGATCCAAGCTTTTAGTGATGCCATCAGGCTTATGCCAAATAATCACAGAATCGCACTTAACTTATTTCAAGCCCTAATTGAGCAAAATTTAAGGGCTCCGTTAGCACAAGAGCACACCGAGATATTAACCAAAGTGAATAAGCAATTAGAGCAAGCTAACTTAGATGACGTTCAACAAGAAAGATATGATAAATTGATCGAAAGGAACAAGCGAATACAAAGGTAGCTACCCACTGAAAATAGCATGATTTGGAATTTAACATGTCAATAAAACACTTACTCAGTCAACTTAGATTAGAACTTAATATGGAAACAGCAATATTAGCTCAGATCTCTGATAATCAATATAAAATTGAAGATATTAGCTCAACAATGGATATTTTTAATCCTGGAGATACTTTTGATTTAACTCAAACCTATTGTGAAGCTGTGATCCAAAGTCAAAAGCTTGTGACTTACACTAACGTAGGTAAGATTCAAAAAATGCGTCTGCACCCAGTTTATACCTTGCTTCAACTAGAGTCTTATATAGGCTATCCCATTATAATTAATGACCAAGTCTGGGGCACATTAAACTTATCGTCTACCGATATTCGTGGTTCAGAATTTACCCTAGCTGAGATAGAGAAAGTAAAAAATACCGCAGTTCAAATTACCAGAGAGCTAACTTAAACTGCGGTAAACGGGAATAGATTTAAATTATTCAATCAGCCAATTATAGTATTCGGCAAAGCCTTGCTTAATCGACTGGCTTTGCTCGATTAAGTTATCAAAGTGACGAAATAAACCACCTCTACTAACCAATTGAGCTGTACCATCAAAGCAATCTTCAACACTCCAACTGTCATAACCGCCATTAACAGTATCGACCAAGGTTACACCAGTAGTGGCATGTTTAATATAAAATCGACCATGCTCTTCCGCTGGTTGGAATAACCAATCCAGCATATTTTCAGCAGCTGATTGTTGTAGTTTTACCTCTCCACCTTCAACGCTCAGAAATCGTCCATCTGAAGTTTTTATCTTCCAAGTCTTTGTTGGCATTTGCTTTTGATGATGCATTAACAACCTCGTAGAGCTTATTTAACCCAAACCTGCTTGTGTCTGATTAAAATGATGGGGCTCAATGCCTTTTCATTTCAAGCAACACGTTAAAAATCATCCACTGAATACCTATGTAACATTTTTGTTACTAAATTAAGCATAGACAAGTATTCTACTTTTGAAGAAAGTTAGTTGGAGCAAATTACATATGACCAGGGGTTATTTATAAGCGGGAATTGGAATGCTTATTTTTTCATCAACTTAGAGGTAAAAAGAGCCAATGAATCTAACTTTTTGAAATAAGTAATAACAAAAAGGAATTAACTAAGGTGGAATTTATTTATTAATGACTAAAGGTTCAACTCAAATAATCGAGCTTATCGCTAAATTGTGAGATTAAAACACGACTTTTAGCAGTTTTGAAGTCAGACTCAATGCTCTGTCCATTGAGTCTGATAAATTAAATTAAGCAAAAAATAAGCGCCACAACCAACTGCTGTTTAAGTCGTCTTCGCATCTTTTCAACTGTGCGCCATACTTACTCGCCCTACTTTTTACTTTGAGCGCAACTTTTTTAAGCCATGGTTTCTTATTGTAGCTTTTATTACGATAACCACCCCAGCCTTCGTGGTAATTTAAATACTGGTTGTAAGCATCCCACTTGGATACTTTATTAATTTTATGCGTTTTAGAAACAAACCATCCCATAAAATCAATGGCGTCATCAAAATCATCTCGATCCGCCCCACTATTATCGGTTTCACGGATATAATCTTCCCAAGTCATAGTTTTAGCTTGAGAGTAGCCGTACGCGCTACTGGCTCGACCAATAGGAATAAACCCAAGAAAATATTGCATTGGCGGAGCTGCATCAGACCTAAATGAACTTTCTTGATACATCATAGCCATGGAAACATGCAAAGGTGCACCCCACCTATCTTGTGCGTCTTTAGCATCGTGATACCAGTCTCTATGCTCAAAAAAAATCTCACAGATATTATCTGGGTTTTTAGGCGGCGGCGTTGCACAGCCACTGACAAACAAAGCAACGGCTAGGGTAAAAGTTATGGTTAATTTATTCATCATGTTTAATCTGCAAAATAGGCTTGTAAAAAGTCCGTAAAGTCCAATTTATCTGAAGCTTCAATACTAACCTGTTTATCGAAACTTTTTTGCGTTTCTTGGTTTAAATATTCGGGGTCAAATTGATAAAAACCTCTTGTATTTGCTTCCGCTTGGTATTGCTTAGCTAACTGCATGCCCAAAGCACCATTATCAATATTCTGCTCAAGCAATTGATTAATAATTTTAGCTGATGGCGTTAAATCAGAGTTATTAATTTTTGCCAATTGTTTTTCTAAAGCAAGTTGATAGGCTTTATTAGTTGAATCCTGATCGAATATTTCTGCAATTATTTTTAATTCAGCAAATATATCTAACGCCCAATCGGTTAAGCTAATATCTTGATCATCACGTTTTAATTTTACATTTGGCTTACGGCCATAAAGCAAGGTTTGTTGCATATTGGCTGTGTTTAAAAATTCATCACTTGCATGTAATTCAGGCGATTCAACTAAAGCACACCAAGTTAAAAATAAATCTAAAAATTTAACTTGGTCTTCGGATACACCAGCTGGTGAAAATGGGTCAATATCCAATGCTCTAATTTCGATATACTGAATGCCATCTCTTTCTAACGCCTCACTTGGCTTTTCTCCAGACAAAGTGACTCTTTTAGGCCTAACTGGTGAATAATATTCATTCTCAATTTGTAATACATTGTTATTGAGCTGCTTATAATCACCATTTTTACCATAAGGAATATGCGCAAAATCAGCAGAAGGCATTTTGATCGCTTTCTTAATACCCGCAATATATTCATCTAACTGATTATAGCGAATACCTAATGAAGACTGAGCTTTATTGGTGTAGCCTAGGTCGCTCATTCTTAACGATGTCGCGTAAGGTAAATATAAGGTACCTTTACCTATTTTCTCAAAAGGGAAATTTGATTTTTTGTCTTTTAAAAAAGAAGAACACAAAGCTGGAGAAGCACCAAACAAATAAGCTAAAACCCATAAGTGACGTTTCACATTTCTTAAGACACTTAAATAACCGCAAGAAATCATATCCTTACAGCAATCTTGCCCTTTATCTTTTGCCCAAGCTTGCCAAAAACTAATCGGAAACGAAAAATTAAAATGAACACCAGAAATAACTTGCATATAACTACCGTATCTATGCTTTAGCCCTTCTCTGTATAACGTCTTCATTTTTCCAATATTAGATTCGCCGTAATAGGCTAGCTGAATATCATCTTCTTTGCCGACAAAACAAGGCATGCTCATAGGCCAAAGTAATTCATTTGGGTGTTGCTGATAAGAAAATTTATGTAAATCCAGTAGTTGTTCTATACTTTTTTTGGTGTTTTGCTCAACCGGAGTAATAAACTCTAATAAACTTTCTGAGTAATCTGTAGTGATATAACTATGGGTTAATGCAGATCCTAAATTTTTAGGGTGTGGAGAGTCGGCTAACTGACCATTGGGCTTTATTCTTAGCGCTTCTTTTTCGATTCCTCGGCTAAGTTGAGCAGAAAAACCAGCGGGTTGCATTCGCAAAAAGTCGATTAAGTGTTTTGATAGATTCACTATATCTTTCCATTTTGATGATTAAATACTGTTTATTTCAGTATGTTGAAGAAAAAATACGATTATTTTTTACAATTATTCAAACTCAACTAATTGCATGTTACATTTATAAGTCATATAAAGTTTGCGCTTTGACATCATGCGTTGAATGATCTACTTAGAGTAAAATATGTTAATTAATTTTGGCTCCAGCCTTTTTGTACGCTTACTATCTAGCTTTATTATTGTTGCTTTAATCCCGATCGTATTCACTATTTACCGTGACGCAACGGAAACTAAACAAGCAATCAATAAAAGTAATTATCTATCACTTCGCGCTTCATCATTGAAAGTAAATCAAACTATAGATCACTTTATAAATCAACAAGTGGATAGAATAACTTTATTTTCTCATCTCATAATCGAGAAAAAACTGAAAGCAAGCTGGATAGATGAGGCACCTAGAGCAAAATTTCAAGCTTTGTTAACAGATTTCTCAAATATAAAGGTTAACCAAATAACCCCAAATAGCGTCGCTATCTATAATAACAAAGGCCAAATAATTGTTGCTAGTACAGAAGATATTGACAACAACATTAGCTCAAATCCTATTTTCAACCAATTATTTCACACTAACAACCATTACAAGATAGGGTTTAATCAAAATAAATTACAATTCGTAGTAAAAATCTTTGATGCTGCTGGTATAAGTTCAATTCTATTAGTTGATTTTTTAGCTGACGACCTTAAAAGTCTCATTCCGTTAACGGCTGATACTGGGCTGATTCATATTTTGATTAATGAGAAGTATCAAAGCCTAATTAATATTTCTGACAATGGTCACAAGATAACTCAAATATCCACTGAACAAGCCTATAACTTAAATAAGCATACAAAAAACACCCCATACTTTATTCAGCTAGATCAGGAAAAATTTCAAACTGAATATGCCGCCCACTTAACACCTATTTCACATAATAATTGGGCAGTCGTAACTTTAGAAAATTCTGAAAGTTTTCTAAAGCCTATGAGTGATATTTTCCGTACTAGCATTTGGCTGATACTGATTACCCTAGGTTTAGTTATCTTAGTCGCGAGTGCAGCCGCTAGCTTATTTGCCCAGCCGATTGTCGACATGACCAAGCTCGCTCTCAAAATGGCGCATGGTAATCTAACCTTAAGAGTAGAAACCCCATCTAAAGATGAAATAGGTACATTAGCAAAAGCCTTTAATTATATGGCTGAGAGGCTAGCAAGAAGAAACCAAGAACTTAAGCGAAAACAGCAGCAACTCAAACGTGCACAAACTTTGGCTAAATGTGGTAGCTTTGAATTGTCCAATGAAAAATTAATGTTTTGGTCAGATGAATTATTTACTATTTTAGAGTTAGAAAAAGACAACAGCCGCCCCAAACTTGCAACATTAATCAAAAGCCTAGGTGACAAATTTGGTCATGAGTTTGAAAAACAACTAACCCACCTCACCACTTCAAGTACACAAGAATCATGCATGCTGGAATCATGGCTAACTTTGCCAAGTGGCATTGAAAAATATCTTGTCATCAAAATAGAAAAAGATAGCACAGGTGAAGACTTTATCTTAATGGGGACTATCAATGACGTCACAGAAGAGAAACTAGCTCAAGCTGAACTAAAACAGAGTCAAGAAAGACTCAGCTATGCACTAGAAGCAACAAATGATGGGATGTGGGATTGGAATTTAATAACCAATCAAGTTTATTTTAGTCCGAGATGGTTTGAGATGCTCGGTTATAAAGCAAACGAACTGCCCGCCACACTAGAAACTTTCCAATTTTTAATCGATCCACAAGACAAGAGTGAATTAGAAGAAATAATAACCAAAATTATAACAGGGGAAAGCTTTGAAATAGATCATGAGTTTAGAATGATCAATAAATCAGGCACCTCAGTTTGGATCCATTCTAGAGGGACGACAGTAGAGTTCAGTAATGACAATACTACCACTCGAATGGTCGGGACTCATACCAATGTCACGGAAAGAAAAAATATAGAACAAAAGTTAACCAAGTTGAACGAAGAGCTAGAAAATCGTGTTAATGAAAGAACCCAACAGTTAGAAGCTAGCCATGAAAAATTAACCAGTGCAAAAAATAAAGCAGAACTGGCGAATAAAACTAAAAGTGACTTTTTAGCGAATATGAGTCACGAGATCAGAACACCATTGAATGCGATTGTCGGTTTAAGTAACTTATTAACCAAAACAACACTCAACCCAATACAAAAAAGGCATGTCAAAAACATAGAAAAGTCGTCTGAAAATCTACTTTCTATCATTAACGACATACTCGATTTCTCAAAAATCGAAGCCGGTAAACTAACGATAGAAAACGTCAGCTTTAACTTATCAGAAATTTTATCGAATATATCTGATATCTTTGCGCACAAGGCACACCAAAAGGGCTTAGAATTTATCGTCAATATAGATCCTAGTGTGCCGACTTATTTAATTGGTGACCCTTACAGACTCAATCAAATTATCACTAACCTCTTGAGTAACTCACTAAAATTTACTCATCAGGGACAAATAGAGATTCAAATAAGAATCGTTATGGCGACAGATTATAAAGTAACGATAAAATTCTCGGTAACCGATACGGGTATAGGTTTAACCGAAAGCCAAAAAACAAAATTATTCAATTCATTCACTCAAGCCGATACCTCGACAACTAGAGAGTATGGTGGTACAGGTTTAGGCTTAACGATTTGCCGCCAACTCTGCCATTTAATGGATGGAGAAATCAATATTGAAGACAAGCAAACTTCAGGCTCAACATTTTCTTTTATTATACCGTTTAAAATAGATTCAACACCTAAAGCTGTATTAGAGCTAACAGTTGCGGAGCATAAAAACAGCCGAGTATTAGTCATTGACGACAACTGCACCAACGCAGACATGATAACCAGTATGCTGACAACTTTTGGCTTAAAAGCCACATGTGGCTACTCTGGTGAAGATGCCATTAGTATTTGCGATACCGCTCAAGACTATTTCGATATTTGTATTCTCGATTGGCAAATGCCGTCTGGTCTAACTGGTAAAGAAACAATCCACGCACTGCAACAGCATGATCAGTGTAAAAACGCTCAATTTATCATAATGCATAATACTGAAATAAGCCCGAGCATAGCCAAAGAGTTAAATGACGAGACACTCATTAGCCTGTATAAACCGATTAATAGCTCGCAACTGTTTAAAATTATTACCCGAATTTTAAACAACCAGCCTATCCACCAAAAACACGAAGTGGAAATAACGCCAATCTCGAGTGATAAATTTACCCAAATCAAAGTATTACTCGTTGAAGACAATGAAATAAATCAAGAGATAGCTCAAGCCCTTTTAAGTTACCACGGTATGGCTGTGACCATAGCTGAAAATGGGCAAGTTGCAGTTGATATGTTGAACAAAGCTTTAGTCGACCATTTTAAATTTGATATTGTGTTAATGGATATTCAAATGCCGGTTATGGATGGTTATGAAGCAACCAAGCAAATCAGGCAAATTCCAGAATATACATCCCTACCAATTATAGCCATGACAGCCAACGCCATGACTCAAGATAAAGACCTTTGCCTAGCTTCAGGCATGAATGATCATATAGGCAAACCGATAAATGAAAAACTATTATTAGATAGCATTTCAGATTGGTTAGGACGGGACTGTATTTCACCTGAACTAAAAGAGGCACAAGAGATAAGTCTAGAACAGGTAAAAATTACCAATGAAATCAAACCAAATGAGTCTATCGATAAGCAATATCAGGGCTTTGAAACATTTGATATAGAATTCGCTAAAAATCAGTTGGCCGGTAATATCAATTTATTATTGAAAATGATGAATCGATTTAATGACGAATTTTCAACCTACGCATCTCAAATAGCTAAAGACCTAGCCGAAAATGAAACTGATAATGCAAAAAATAAGCTACACACATTAAAAGGGGTTGCGGGCAATCTAGGTTTACAAAAACTACATCATATTTGTAAAGACTTTGAACATGAAATAAAACAAAACCAAGTTGAAGAATTAGATTATTACTTAGCTCAACTTAATGAGATCATTGTCATCAGTTTGCAGGCATCTGAAGATTTTTGCCAAGACAATAACGTAGAGGATAAATCGAGGATAAAATTAGCCGAGATAGAAGCAACAAGACTGACCCAAATAAAACAACAGATCGCCACTTTAAAAACCATGCTAGCGAATGACGAATTTATCAGCGAGGATGATTTATCAATATTACAACCCCTTGCGCAAACAGAGCATAACCAGATTTATCAAACCTTACTTGACGCAATAGAAAACTTTGAAGGGCAAGCGGCCAATGAAGCGTTAGCAGAAATAATGAAACTATTAGAATAAATCTAGCGGCTACGGCTTACATAATTTAGATAAGTCGTTAAAATAGTCGCATTATAGAATTATTGGAAACACTTATGAGAGCTTGTGGCGTCGAAATTAAAGGTAGTGAAGCATTTATATGCATTTTAGAATTAGAGGACGGTCTATTTGATATCCCTGATTGCAGAGCACAAAAATTTATTTATCGCAGCAGCCCAGATCAAAATGAAATAAAAGACTTTCAGTTCGAATTTCAAAAATTGATGGAGGACTATCGCGTTGATGTAGTAGTCATCAAAGAAAGACCATTAAAGGGTAAATTTGCTGGTAGTTCGGTTGGTTTTAAAATGGAAGCAGCCATCCAATTACTAGACACAGTTGATGTAATCTTACAATCAAATGTAACTGAAAAAGAATATTTAAAAGAAAATCCAATCCCAGTCGATTTTAAAGAAACAGGTTTAAAGATGTTTCAACAATCGGCTTTCTCAACGGCTTACAGTTATTTAATTTCTAGGTAATTAAATCCCTTAGCTTTGAACAAAATAAGGGCCTTGCCGCCCTTATTTGTATTCGCTCAAACTTGAATCTGAACCACCCTTAATCATTTTTATCCATTCTAATAACAACACGTCTATTTTTAGCTCTTTCAATCACATTAGAATTACTTGCGATATGGCGTTTTTCACCAAAGCCTTGGGTCTCCACCCTAGCTGCATCAACACCTGCTTCTGTAAAAAAAGTCTTAATTGTCTGGGCTCGTTTTTTGGATAGCTCTTGGTTGTGCCAACGTCCACCATAACTATCGGTAAACGCATCAACGAGAACCAGCTCCAAACTAGGATCTTGCTTTAAGTATTCAGCTATCATGTTTAAACGTTTTTGCGACGATTTACTCAGTTGCGCTGTGTTAGATTGATAAGTTAGTACAGTAAAGGAAATATCGTCAAAACTGTATGGCAATAAATTATCTAGACAAACTAAAAATTCATCGTAGGCTTTATGGAAGTTAGCTGAATTAATCGAAACTGATATCTTATCAAAATCGCTGTACCAATCCTGATAGTAAAAAGTAGGATTAAAGCCCTTCTCTAGCTCAGAGATCATAGTCCAAGCGGCTTTTTTTTCTAATTCACCATCAAACTGCTTTAACAATTGCATTTGCGAAATTTGCTTTGCGGCAACGCCAGGCTTGAAACTAGGCGCGACAGATTCAACCTTTGCGAAACTATAATTATCGGGCAGCTTAAACATATCCAGAGCAAAGTTTAAATTGAGTGACTTGCTTGCCCTACTGACAAATAAAGCTTTCCCATATCGAGGAATATTATGTTCCAACTGACATTCTAGCCTTGCAGTATTAGATGCTTTCCACATAGAGGAATCTAAATCGGCAGAATACTGCCTCACGGCTGAATGAGCCGAGCAGCTGAGACTGATTAAAATGCCTAGAGGTAAATATTTCTTCATAATTAATATGCCTAGCAACAAATTTTTGGCGTTAGTGAAACTTTATTAGGAATATTAGCAATAAACAGACCAAGAGATAGCTTTATCTGGCATAATACACGCCATTATCTGCCCTATAACTAAATAGCTTAAATCATATATATGGCTCATACAAAATTAAAACAAAGATTTCGGGGTTATTACCCGGTCGTTATTGATGTCGAAACAGCTGGTTTTGATGCCCAAAACAACGCTTTACTAGAAATAGCCGCCACTATGATAGAAATGAAAGAAGATGGCGAGATGTATTGTGGCGAAACGATACAGTTCAATATTGAGCCTTTCGAAGGTTCAACTCTAGTTCAAGCTGCACTTGAATTTAACGGTATTGATCCAACCAATCCGTTAAGAAATGCAGTCTCAGAAAAAGAAGCCCTGAGTGAAATATTTAAACTCGTGAGAAAAAGGCAAAAATTTTATCAATGCCAACGCTCAGTCATGGTTGCTCACAATTCTGCTTTTGATATGTCATTTTTTAATGCCGCTATTGCAAGAACTGCGATAAAAAGAACGCCTTTTCATCCATTCGTTTCTTTTGATACTACGAGTTTAGCTGGGTTAACACTAGGTCAAACCGTGCTCATTAAAGCCTGCCAAGCTGCTGGAATAGAATTTGATAACAAAGAAGCCCATTCTGCACTGTACGATACGCAAAAAACAGCTGAATTATTCTGTTATATGGTCAATAAATGGAAAAATTTAGGTGGTTGGCAAGATGCCGAAGAAGCGTCAGAGGCCGGTGACAGTGAAAATGATAATACCGATTAAACTAAATTAAACGGTAAAAAAAATGCCACAAGCAAATACTTGTGGCATTTATTCAAATCTTTAACAGCTAAAAATTATAAGCTATCTGAATTCTCAGCTAAGTACTTAGCAACGCCCTCTGGGCTTGCGTCCATACCTTTATCACCTTCTTGCCAACCTGCAGGACATACTTCACCGTGCTCTTGGTGGAATGCTAATGCATCAATAGTACGTAGCATTTCATCAATGTTACGGCCTAAAGGTAAATCATTTACTACTTGGTGACGAACAACACCGTCTTCATCAATTAAGAATGAACCACGGAAAGCAACACCAACTTCTGGATGCTCAACATCGTATGCTTGACAGATTTCATGCTTCATATCTGCAACTAATGCATATTGAACTGGACCGATACCGCCTTCATTGATAGGAGTATTACGCCATGCGTTGTGTGAGAACATTGAATCGATAGATACACCAATCACTTCAACACCACGTTTTTGGAATTCAGCGTAACGCTTGTCAAATGCAATTAGCTCAGAAGGACATACGAAAGTGAAATCTAATGGGTAAAAGAAAACAACCGCTTTTTTACCTTTAATTGCATCACTTAAAGTGAAATTATCAACGATTTCACCATTACCAAGAACAGCAGCAGCTGTGAAATCAGGGGCTTGACGGCCTACTAATACAGACATGATTTTCTCCATTCATTTATTTTGAATTATATGTGTTAGTTAGACTTAACACTAACTGAAACAGAGTATATAGGCAGTTTTTGAAAAACCAAGTACCTTAGTCAACTATTTATAGTACATTTTGAATTTCGTGCCGAACAAGTCACCACAAACGCAAATATCAGATTGAACTAATCCAGGCTCTAGCTTAAATGCGGTTTTCAAAAAGCAAATGACACTGAGTAAACGAGCTTTATACTAGATATAAAAATTAATTATTAAATTTTTATTGCTAATGCGAATATTTCTCATTTATAATAGCCTTACTTTCATAAATAAGGTTTTAGTTATGTACGTATGCTTGTGTAATGGTGTTACAGACAGAGAAATAAAAAAAGAAGTGCACAATGGCTGTGACAGTGTAGCTGCGTTACAATGCAAAATGGCAATCGCTAACCAATGCGGTAGATGCAGTCAACATGCAAAAGACATTATTAATGAAACCCGAATTGAGAAGAACAGTCAACTTATCGCTTCATTCGCTTAACCTCACAGATTTTTAACTCCACTTACTTTTTCTTTTTCTTTTTCTTCGCTATTTTGATAATAGCTTCACCTCGAATAACAAGTTGATTGTGTTTTTTTTATACAATTAAATCGAAAAAACCTTTACAAGCGCTAATAAATCTATACTATGCCCTCAGCTTAAAAGAAAAGCGTTTTTATATTTCAGTTTGTGTTACTCCTTCGTAGTTAGACCTTCCTAAAATTTTTAATAACATCTTTGCTTTATAGCTTGCGAGCCTGATAACAGGCAATTTATATATTTCAATTTTTAGGTAATAATTATGTCTACAACTACTGGTACAGTAAAATGGTTTAACGAAACTAAAGGTTTTGGTTTTATCGAGCAAGAAAATGGTCCAGACCTTTTCGCACATTTCAGCGCAATCCAAAGCTCAGGTTTCAAAACTTTAGCTGAAGGTCAAAAAGTACAGTTTACTGTTGCTCAAGGCCAAAAAGGTCCTCAAGCTGAAAATATCGTTTGTATCTAATTTACAAAAGATAGCTTGAATAAATCACCTAGTTCTCTAGGTGATTTATAAATACAAAATAACAACAATTCATCCCCATAACACATCAATAAACACTGCTTAATTCCAACAATTTACCACAAGTATTTACACTTCAACCTAGCAAATTTAAATAGATGACAAAAGTCATTAAAATCTCTTTCTAAAAGCTTCTAATCCAGTATATTAAAACTAAATTTTATTTTTCTTTATTTTAAAGCCGACTACAATAAAAACTGCGCTTAAATCAAGATCTTGATTCACATAATAAATAATAGATGACTGGACTATGAGAAATACCGAACTTTTAAATCGACTTTACCATGATATTTCTGACATTATTTTACAACGTCAGCACCCTGTAACGGGGCTATTGCCTGCAAGTACAGCAATCACTAACCATGGTAATTACACTGACGCTTGGGTACGGGACAATGTTTATTCCATTTTGAGTGTTTGGTCACTTGGAATTGCCTATAAACATACAGGTGAAACGGAGCGAAGCGATCAACTTAGCCAATCAACTATCAAGTTAATGCGTGGCTTATTACAATCTATGATGCGCCAAGCACCTAAAGTAGAAAAATTTAAACACACACTTGAAGCAATAGATTCGCTCCACGCAAAATATGATACCGCGACAGGCTTACCTGTCGTTGCAGATGATGCTTGGGGTCATTTACAAATTGACGCGACTTCAATTTTCTTGCTGATGATTGCACAGATGACAGCTTCTGGACTAAGAATTATCAAAACTTACGATGAAGTAGATTTTGTCCAGAACCTTGTTTATTACATCGCTTTTGCTTATCGAATTCCTGACTTTGGTATTTGGGAGCGTGGTAATAAAATTAATAACGGTAAAACTGAAATCAATGCAAGCTCAGTCGGTATGGCAAAAGCAGCATTACAAGCCTTAGATGGTTTTAATTTGTTTGGCGAAAACGCCTCTAAAAGAGCCGTAGTACATACGATTCCTGATGCGGTATCACGAGCAAGGAATACGCTTGCCAGATTGCTACCAAGAGAATCTATATCTAAAGAAGTTGATAGTGCATTATTAAGCGTTATCGGCTTCCCAGCTTTTGCTGTCGGTGACCAAACCCTAGTCAAAAAAACCAGAGATAAAATTCTAACTGAACTGGGTGGCGATTACGGCTGCAAACGCTTTTTGTGGGATGGCCATCAAACTATGGTAGAAGACCATAGCCGCATTCATTACGAACATAATGAGCTTGCAAATTTTGAAGATATTGAATCTGAGTGGCCATTATTTTATACCTACCTATACATACAAGCATTGTTTGATAATGATACTGACGCTGCAAAAAACTACCGTCAAAAAATTGAAAATGTAATGGTAGAAGTAGACGGTAAAAATTTAATACCAGAACTGTATTTTGTTGAAGCTGACAAAGTTTCAGCCGAACGTGAAAATCCAGGCAGCCAGCCTAGAGTACCAAACGAGAACCTACCACTTGTTTGGGCACAAAGTATGTATTACACAGGCTTAATGTTGGATGAAGGCTTAATCTCAGCGGACGATTTAGATCCTTTACGCTTACGTAAACGCTCCACCAATAATACTGAAACCCAAATCGCACTTGTCGTTTTAACCGATAACCAAGTACTCAAGGAAAAATTAGCGAGTCATGGTGTGATCGCTGAAACAATCGAAGAGATTTCACCACTAAAAGTGATGACGTCTAAACAGCTGGTCGATGTGTATCAAGAAGTTGGAGCCAATAAAGCGCTTAATTTAACTGGTCGTCCTAAACGTCGTTTCCAAAGTTTAGCTACTGCACAAACTTATCATATTAACCAAAACAACTACCTTAGTTTATCTTCGCTCCAACAAGATAAACACAACTATAGATTGTTTGATGCAGAATTAGCGAGCGAATCTTTAGAAAAAGAAATTGCACACATAACTAAACACTGGACAAATAACGAAGTCGCTGTGTTTACCTACTTAATCAATCAAGATATGTATGAAACGAAAAACGCAGATGTGCTACTGCAAACAATTCGTCAGTTACAACTTAGAACCAACAAACAAAATGTTGGCTATGCGTCGGCTTCATTAGCGCTACGCGCATCCAGAGTTAATAGGCTGTACTTACCAAATCATCAAGTAACTAGCTTTACCAATATTGAGTTGAACGAATATAATCAAGAGCTAAATTTAGCGACGGATAACTTAACGCCAGAATTTAAAACTTTTGTCGAATCAAACCTCAGTAATGACGAATCATGTTACCTATCTTTAAAAGCGTTAGTGACCCAATACAGTTTAGAGAGTGACATTAGTACCAATGGCAGTATCAATTTTAAAGAATTAATCACGGCTATCTATCATTTCGCGTCGATTAAACAGTTTTGGTTAACAGCAAGATGCTGTTTTTCTGTACTTGATTTTTCACATAGAGATCTGGCAGATGATTTATCCTTACTTTGTGCTCGAAATCTAACGATATTAGTGGGCGAAAACAACCATACCGTTTTAAGTGGTGAAAATGGATTTTTAGATCAAGATGAACTAATTCACACCTTAAACATCGCAGTAAAAACACCTGTTGAGCGCAGTTTAGCTCAAGAGCTGTTAGTTGTTTTAGGCCATACAATTAGAACCAATACCCAATTATTTGACGGTATACGTTCAATTCACTTACATAACTTATTAAGTCTATGTGAAACTTGTGTGCCTGATTCGAAACTATCGGATATTGAGCAACTCTCTCTACGTTCACCTTACGAATTAAAACAACAAGTACAACAAGTATTAGAATCTCAACATCAAGCGTATGACTTTGACGTTAAATCTAGCTTTTCAGAACAAGACGGCAACCAGACCTACGAAGCTGAAAAAGCACAAGCGGTTGACACAGATTGGCTTGAATGGCGTTCTGAACGAGGTTTAATTGCAAGATTTGATGACAGTTTCCTAGAATCAATTTGGCAAAGTTTAGCCCACTGCCCGAAAATCGTTTTTGGTGATAGAGCTGACGACAAATACTTCATTGATAATCAGCTTATTAGAAGTTCAATGACGCCTGGTGAAGAAAGCTTCGCACATTTGATCGATAGCTTAATTCAACATGCTCACCCTATCTATTACAAAGCGGCATTAGTTGAAGTTTTAGCGGCATATATAAGTTATTGTAAAGATAATGCAGAGTTAAAATTAAATGACTCACTCGTTTTAGGTGATATTTTAGCCAAAGCGGCTGCATTACATACTCAAGCGGAAGGAGAAAGTCCTGAAGCAAGAAGTAATTTAGAACAGTTATTACAAACTCACCCTAAAAGTTTGCAAAAGTACGTTACCCAAGTCATTTCAAGCTTAAACTAGCTAACAAACCGCAAGTAGCTCTATACTTGCGGTTTCCTCCCATTAAATTATGAAATTTAGGATTAAATTCCAAGCATTTTTAATTAGCTTTGCTATGTTTAATAAGTCTAAATAAATAAAACAACTTTCAACTAAAGTCGTTAATTTTAAAGCGCATAAACTGCTGTAAAGGCTAAGCTATGATAAAAAAAATACCAATTGCTGAATTACAACCCGGTATGTATGTTACCCAAGTAACCAAACAGAATGGTCAAGTTGAAGTAAAAACCAAAGGCTGGGCGAAAACAGATAAAATAATCACACAACTAAAACTAAAAGGTGTGTTGGAAGTCGCGATTGATCCAGACAAAACCATAATAGATGAGACAGAAGAAAAGGCTGATAGTGAATTACCAGAAACAGCTAAAGAAGTCGTTCCATTTAAAACCCAAACGGTCGAAAAAGAATTAAAAAAAGCGCGTAAGTTATACGACGAAGCACAACAACTACAGAAAAAAGCACTGGGTGATATCCAAGCTGGTCGAAAAATTGATGTAAAGCCAATTCAAGAATTTACAAGCTCAATGATAGATTCCATTTTTAGGAACCAAGATGCCCTAACCTGCATGACCCGAATTAGAGAAAAAGACGCTTATCTATACGAACATTCACTCAATGTTTCTATTTTAATGGCTATGTTTGCTCGCCATTTAGATATGGATAAAGAGCAAATAGAAATGCTCTCACAAGCCGCGTTTCTGCATGACATGGGCAAGATTTTAATTCCAGATGAAATTCTACATAAACCGGGTAAGTTAACGGATGATGAATTTAAAATTATGCGGGAGCATGTAAATTATGGTATTAAAACACTGGCTGAAACGCCCGGTATTCCAGCTGAATTAATCGAAATTGTCGGTATGCATCATGAAAAATTAAATGGTACTGGCTACCCTAATGGCTTAAAAGCAGAACAAATCACGCAAGCCGGGAGAATGATTACCATAGTCGATATCTATGACGCCATGACAGCCGAGCGAGTATACAAAAAAGGTATGCTACCCAGTGCCGCATTTAAAATTATGCAAAGTATGGTGCCAGATGAAATAGATGGTAACTTATTGCATCAATTTATTCGCTGCGTAGGTGTGCACCCAGTTGGCACTTTGGTTAAATTAAAAAGTGGTAAATTGGCAATAGTGACAGAGTCTAACCAAAATAATCCGCTTAAACCTATTGTTAAAATATTCTATAACGCCAACCATAATCACCATACAGAAATCAAAGATTTAGATCTGTCTAAAGCTTATGTAAATGACGCAATTGAATCGAGCATTAAGCCAGAGAAATTTAAAATAGAGTTAAATAAATTTATGCGAGAAGTACTTATAGGCAATTGATATAATGCGTCATAATATATAACCCTTAAATGCGAATATTTAGCTTATGTCTGAAAAACTCAAAATGTTGGCTGGAAAGCCATATAACCCGTTTGATAAAGAGTTACTTAAGCTGAGAGTTAACGCTAGAAAATTAACCGAAGCCTTTAATACCACCAGCATAAGCAAGCTAAGCAACCGAAAGAAATTACTAAAACAATTATTTGGCCGCGCCGGTGAAAACCTCTTTATAGAGCCTAACTTTCAATGTGATTATGGTGTTAATATTCACTTAGGTGAAAATTTTTATGCTAACTACAATTGCGTCATTTTAGATGCCGCTGAAGTTAAAATAGGTGATAACTGCTTTATCGGTCCGCAAGTCGGTATTTACACCTCAAGTCACCCAATTGAGCCTAGCCCTCGTAACCAAGGGGTTCAATTTGCTAAAGCCATTAATATAGGCGATAACTGCTGGATTGGTGGTCACGCAAGTATATTACCCGGTGTATCTATTGGTCATAATGTCGTCATTGCAGCAGGCGCGGTCGTCACGAAAAGCTTTAGTGATAATGTCGTTTTAGCGGGAAACCCTGCCCGCATCGTAAAACATATTAAAGATGTTGAGACTGAATAAGGCTAATAAAGACCAGCAATTAATTGTATTAACTGAATTAGTCTCGACTAAATCAGTTAATAACTCACCTTACCTCGATTTTTTTTAATCTGGCCACGTTTATTTTTGCTGTCCATCCGCTTTATTTTGGCACTTTTAGTCGGTTTAGTTGCAATCCGCTTACGTTCAACTTTAGTCGCTGAGGTGATAATTTGCTGTAGTCTTAATAATGCATCTTCGCGATTTAACTCTTGAGTACGGCTTGATTGAGCTTTAATCACAATAACGCCTTCCTTTGTAATTCGACTATCACTCAAAGCCAATAATCTTTCCTTGTAGAATTCAGGTAAACTCGACTCACGTACATTAAAACGCAAATGTACCGCTGTGTTGACTTTGTTCACATTTTGTCCACCAGCCCCTTGTGAACGAACAAAATTGAGCTCAATTTCTGAGGCAGGAATAATGACTTTATTAGATATAACTAACATAATATCCTTAATTTATTGGTGGTTCGCATACCCATAATCCGAGGGCTGAAATTAATTCGTCATCATAAAACAAATACGCGACTTGATTTCTCATCCAAGGTGGCACTTCATATTCTTGTAGCAGCTGTTTAAGCGTTTTTCGACAATTTCTATACTTAGGGTAGCACTTAGTCGATAAACTTGGCTTAAATCGAATTTGAGCTATTTGATTTACTGTAGGTAATGCTATGCCTAAATTGGCTATGTGTAGCTTAGTGCCTGTATTTAATTCAACTTCTGCTTCGCCATTCCAACTCAGAGGTTCAGCTTCCTGCTCAAAGGCATCAATTTCAGTTTGAGTTAAATAAAAAAGTCGGGTTTTATATTGTCTAATTTCACCCAATTTTAACTTAATTTTAGGTTGCTGATCTTCTGAACATGTAAAATTATCTAAAATTTGCTGCATTATTTTTTGCGAAGGCATAAGTTCGTTATTCTTGTTTAACCAAAACCGCAACAGACTGTTTTGCCGCGCATAGCTTAAATTTTGAATTAGGCTAATGTCCAACACTTGGCTGGTGAACATAGGTTGAACTCGAGCTAAATTTGAAAAAGAAACAACAGCTGCGTTAAAATCTACTGCTGCGACTTCCTCAATAATTTGATTTTCTTGGCGACAAAGCTCTGCACTTCTTGCAACACATTGACTAAACCCCGGCCAACGTGCTTCTAATTCTGGTAATATTTGATTACGCAAAAAATTACGATCGAAATCATCATTTAAATTACTTTCATCTTCAACCCAATCCAAATTATTGGCTTTTGCATAATCCAGAATCTCTAGTTTAGATACTCCTAGTAAAGGACGCCACAACTCTATATCTTGGGTTAAATCACTTAACGGATTCATACTTGCTAACCCGTTTGGCCCACTGCCACGTTTTAACCTTAAAAAGAAAGTTTCAGCTTGATCATTCAAATGTTGAGCAGTCACCACGATCGCATTTTTACCTGCAACTTGCTTAAACACAGAATATCTGGCATCACGAGCTAACGCTTCTAAACTTTGACGACTTTGTTTTGCTAATTTAACTTTTTTAAATTCAAACTTGATTTGCCTTTGTTGGCAAAATTCAGCACAAAATTTTAGCCAAGCCTCTGCATTATCGCTCAGTCCATGGTGTACATGTACAGCACAAAGCAACAACTGCTCATCAGGTGCAAATGTCTGATTTAATTTGTGAATCGTATCTAGTAAAACGACCGAATCCACACCACCGCTAAGGCCAACGAAAACCGATTTATTTTGCTGGCTAAATTGTTTTAGTCTGGCGATTTCTTGTGGTGAAAAAAGCTTAATATGTGACTTCATTAAAATACTAATATGGGCTCAATTTAACGTTAAGCTAAAACAAAAAAACCCGCCAAAAGCGGGTTTTTTAGAGCTAGAAAAAATTAACAATAACCAAATGTCATTAGTTTTTGATATCTTTGCTCAATTAGCGCTTCGCTATCTTTATCTGCTAATTCAGATAATTGACTTTTAATTGTTTGTTTAAGGTTATGCGACATTAGATCAAAATCTCTATGTGCGCCACCTAAAGGCTCATCAACAATATTATCAATTAATTTAAGCTCTTGTAATCGAGTCGCTGTAATCCCCATAGCTTCTGCAGCTTGCTCTGCTTTTGTCGCGCTCTTCCATAATATAGAAGCACAACCTTCAGGAGAAATTACTGAGTAAGTGCTGTATTGAAGCATATTCACTTTATCGCCAACGCCGATAGCTAATGCACCACCAGAACCACCTTCACCGATTACAGTACAAATAACAGGAACCGTTAGGCGTGCCATTACTTTTAAGTTTTTAGCAATTGCTTCGCTTTGACCGCGCTCTTCCGCACCAACACCTGGGTAAGCACCTGGAGTATCGATAAAAGTAATGATAGGCATTCTAAAACGCTCAGCCATTTCCATTAATCTTAACGCTTTACGATAGCCTTCTGGACGAGGCATACCAAAGTTGCGGCGAATTTTTTCAGCTGTATCACGGCCTTTTTGATGACCAATAACAACCACAGGTTCACCGTCAATTCGTGCTGTTCCACAAACAATTGCTGGATCATCAGCATAGGCTCTATCACCCGCTAACTCATCAAAATCGGTACAAATACGAGAGATGTAATCTAAAGTGTATGGGCGTTGTGGGTGACGAGCAATTTGTGCTATCTCCCATGCACCTAAATTAGCAAAAATCTTTTTAGATAAGTCTTGGCTCTTATTTTTTAACTTACTAATTTCTTCTTCTAAATCTATATCTAACTCGCCATTGTTACGAGCGACATTTCTAAGCTCATCAATTTTTGATTCTAGCTCTGCAATAGGCTGTTCAAAGTCCAAAAAACTTAAACTCATAAGTCAATTTCTACCTAATTCTACGCTTGTAAACAAGCTATCTAAATCCTAATTTAGCTATACTTTAACAGATATATCTAAACCATTAAATTTGTTATCGTTTAAACGACTAATATTTAACCAAAATTTAGTGAAACATTGTCTTCGCCGACTATCTGACGCAGATCATACAGCAAACTATCCTCTGGTGTCACATACCATTGCACACCAACTTTAATTTGTGCATATGCATTTTCACGTTCATAACCAAATATTAGAGGTGTAACCCCTTCTTTATATTGAGAAATTTTTTCAATTAAGCCATTTATTGCTGGTTCAGATAATTTATCTTGCGTGAGATCTAATTTAATTGAACTCAAATGTTTTTCACGCATTTGAACAATTTCACTCACTCCTCGTCCTGTTATCATTAAGCCATCAGTAAAATCATCATGCATGACACCACCTGTCACGATAACAATTTTATCTTTCTGTAAAACTTCTTCGTATTCTTCATATAAGTCAGGGAAAAATCTGGCGTCTATTCTGCCACTTTTATCATCTAAAGTAACAATTGCCCAACGTCGTCCTTTTTTATTAACCATAGTTTTAACACCTATGATCAATCCTGCTGTTGAAATCTCTTCATCTCTGCGAGTTGGTGATAATTCATTTATGCGCGAACGAGCATAATGTTTAAGCTCTTGCTGAAAACGATTTATTGGATGCCCAGTTAAATATAATCCTAGTGTTTCTTTTTCGCCTTCAAGCCAAACTTCATCTGGCCATTTCGGTACTTTAACAAAAGCTTGTTCTACTTCTTCTGGCTCTGTTGTCAGTAAGCCAAATAAATCGTTTTGCCCGGCTTGCAAATCTTTAGCGTGTTGTTCGGCTGCACGCATAGCGTCGCTAAGTGTCGCATTTAGTGCCGCTCTGTGTGGGCCTAATGCATCTAACGCACCAGCTTGGATTAATTTTTCCATTACGCGTTTATTTATGCGTCTTAAATCGACTCGGGCACAAAAATCAAATAGGTCTTTAAATTTTCCGCCTTCATTACGCGCCGCAATAATCGCTTCTATTGGACCTTCACCAACCCCCTTGACAGCGCCTATACCATAAACGATTTCAAAATCATCGTTGACAGTAAACTTGTATTCCCCTTGGTTAACATCTGGCGGAATGATCTTGATTTTCATTCGCTCACATTCATCAACTAAGGTAACCACTTTATCGGTATTATCCATATCAGCAGACATTACCGCCGCCATAAAGAAAGATGGATAATGCGTTTTCATCCAAAGGGTTTGGTACGATACAAGCGCATATGCAGCTGAGTGAGATTTGTTAAAACCATAACCTGCAAACTTTTCAACTAAGTCAAAAATTTTCATGGCGAGTTCGCCATCTATTCCATTATTTTTAGCGCCCTCTTCAAAGCTAGCTCTTTGCTTTGCCATTTCTTCAGGTTTTTTCTTACCCATAGCTCGGCGCAGCATATCCGCGCCACCAAGGGTATAACCAGACATGACCTGAGCAATTTGCATAACTTGCTCTTGATATAAAATAATGCCGTAGGTTGGATCAAGTATCTCTTTTAAACATTCATGCTGGTATTGTGCATCTGGGTATGAAATTTCTTCTCGCCCGCGTTTACGGTCAATAAAGTTATCTACCATGCCCGATTGTAGTGGGCCAGGGCGAAATAAAGCCACCAAAGCGATCATGTCTTCAAAGCAATCCGGTTGAAGACGCTTAATCAGGTCTTTCATCCCTCTTGATTCTAATTGGAAAACCGCGGTAGTTTCATACCTTTGTAGTAAAGCAAAACTTTTTTTGTCGTCAGTTGGAATAGCCGTAATATCAATAATTGGCTTGCCGTCTCGAGCTAACCTCTCATTGGCCATATCCAAGGCCCATTGCATTATAGTTAAGGTTCTCAGCCCTAAGAAATCGAACTTAACTAGGCCTGCAGTTTCTACATCATTTTTATCAAACTGTGTAACTGGCTGTTTACCTTCACTGTCACAGTAAAGCGGCGCAAAATCTGTAATGGTTGTAGGGGAAATAACAACACCACCGGCGTGCTTACCTGCATTCCGGGTTGTGCCTTCTAAAAAGCGCGCCATATCAATCAGCGATTGAACTTCTTCATCGGCATCATAAAGTTCTTGTAACCTTGGCTCAACATCGAAGGCTTTAGCCAATGTCATACCTGGCTCACCAGGGATAAGCTTAGAAATTCGATCAACAAAACCAAATGGATGGCCAAGTACTCGGCCAACATCGCGTACTACAGCTTTAGCCGCCATAGTACCAAAGGTAATAATTTGTGATACTGCATCTCGTCCATACAGTTCAGCTGTATGGTCAATTACTTCGTCACGTCGATCCATACAAAAATCGACGTCAAAATCTGGCATGGAGACACGTTCAGGATTCAAGAAACGTTCGAAAAGCAAATCAAACTCAAGTGGATCTAAGTCGGTAATTTTTAATGCATAAGCAACCAGTGACCCGGCACCAGAACCACGTCCAGGTCCAACTGGGATATTGTTATCTTTACTCCATTGGATAAACTCCATAACGATCAAGAAGTAACCAGGGAACCCCATTTGGTTAATACATTGGAGTTCAATCGCTAGTCTATCGTCGTATTCAGGCCTTTTTTCAGCCCGAACTGCTTCATCTGGGAATAAAAACGCTAGTCTTTCTTCTAAACCTTCTTCAGAAACTTTAACTAAATAATCTTCATCTGATAGCCCGCCCGTAGGAAACTTAGGTAAGAAATACTCACCAAGGCGCATAGTCACATTACAGCGTTTAGCAATTTCGACCGAGTTAGCCAAGGCTTCAGGTATATCCGAGAAGAGCTCACACATTTCAGCTTCGGTGCGTAAATACTGCTGTTCAGAGAATCGCTTAGGCCGATTTTTATCTTCAATTGTATAGCCATCATGGATGGCACAGCGAATTTCATGTGCGTAGAAATCTTCTTTATTCAAGAATACTACTTCATTAGTTGCCACCACAGGTAAGTCGTTTTGACTTGCCCATTCAACAGCATGGTGCAAATAAGTTTCTTCGTCTTTTCGACCAGTTCTAATCAATTCGACAAAGTAATTATTTGGAAAATGTTGCTGGTAAAATTCGGTAACTTGTTTGGCTTGGCCCATATTGCCTTTAATAAGGGTTTTGCCTAAATCACCATCTTTACCGCCAGAAAGTAAAATTAAGCCTTCGGCATGTTCAACCAACCACTCTTTGTCGATAACCGCTTTGTCTTGGATTGAACCTCTTAAATACCCTTTTGATATCAGCAAAGTTAAATTTTTATAGCCAGTATTGTTTGCGGCTAAAATAACCAAGCGAAATATTTCATCGCCAAACTCTTCACTTCTGACCCAAAAATCAGCACCAACAATTGGCTTAACTCCAGCTCCATTTGCTGCGCCATAAAAACGGACTAAGCCACACAAATTCATTTGATCTGTGATCGCAACCGCTGGCATATTGTATTCTGTGATCTTGCTAATAATAGGCTTAGTCTTAGCTAAACCATCCACCATGGAAAAGTCAGAATGGAGTCGTAAATGGATAAATTTTGGATCAGACATTTTGATCTCTTTCTATTATTTTTTTTACCGGTTTAAATGATTTTCTATGTTCTGCAATAATGCCGTGTTCATCAATTTTGGCTAAGTGTAATGCAGTTGGATAGCCTTTATGTTTTTCAAATTGATACTCAGGGTGCTTAACTGCTAACGCTTTCATCTCTCTGTCACGGTGCTCTTTGGCTAGAATAGAAGCCGCGCTAATCGCAGGAATTAAATCATCACCTTTAATGATAGCTTCAGCAGGCATATCTAATTTAGGTAATTTATTACCGTCAACTAAAGCAAGCTCTGGCTTAATTTTTAATCCTTCAACTGCACGTTTCATTGCAAGTAAACTCGCTTGCAGTATGTTTATTTCGTCAATTTCTTCTGGGGTAGCTACAGCTACGTGCCATGCAAGGGCCTTTTGTTTAATTTCAGCTTCAAACGCAATTCGTTTTTTTTCACTTAGTTTTTTAGAATCTCTTAACCCTACTATCGGCTGGTTAGGATCTAAAATAACAGCTGCGGCAACCACGCAGCCAACCAGTGGGCCTCGCCCTACTTCGTCAACACCCGCGACAATTTGGCTTTGATTGACTTGATTAAAATCGAGTTCAGTTTGCATGAATCAGTTTACTTACCGCAAGTGCAGCTTGTTTGCCTGCATCTTGCCTTAAAATATGATGGATATTTAAAAACTCAGTATTTAATTGAGCTTGCTCAATGGATAAAAACTTTTGTATTTGCGTTGCGATTGCTTCACCAGTGACTTGGTCTTGTAGCAACTCTGGAATAACAGCTTTATCTGCAATAATATTTGGTAAGCTAAAATACTTAACCTTAACCATTTGTTTAAAGATCCAATAAGACAAAGCTTTAAATTTATAGCAAGCAACCATAGGACGTTTAATTAAAGCAGCCTCTAACGTTGCTGTACCTGAGGCTATCATAATGGCGTCACTAGCAGCCATTACCTCACGTGATTGATTGTCAATTATAATCAAGTCGACACTAGGTGCGTACTGATTAAACGCCTGCTGAATTTGTACTTTGCGTTTATCATTTACACTCGCAGCAACAAAAATTAAGCGCTTATCTTGCTGGTATAAAATCTCACAAGCTTTAGCAAATTCGGGCGCTAAAAGCTCAACCTCACTGCTTCGACTACCTGGTAATACCGCAATGATTTTAGCTGATTCAGCTGACTCATTTCGATTTTGAGTTAAGTTTAACTGCGCACGCGCACTAGCTTGAGCAGACTCGAGTGGAATTTGATCTGCAAGCGTGTGACCAACAAATTGGCAAGGAACCTGGTATTTATCGTAAAAAGGTTTTTCAAATGGTAGTAAGGCTAAAACCAGATCGACCGCGGCTTTCACTTTAAAAACCCGTTTTTGACGCCAAGCCCATATAGAAGGCCCAACATAATGAACCGTTTTAATCCCTGCTTGTTTCAAGTTTTTCTCTAGGGTTAAATTAAAATCTGGCGCATCAACCCCAATAAAAATATCTGGCGGATTCTTGATCCAGTGCTGGGTCAGTTGTTTTCTAATTTTAAGTAAACGTCTAAGTCTACCCAATACTTCAACCAACCCCATCACGGCTAGCTCTTCCATATCGAAAAGTTTAGTGACTTGATGCTCCATCATTAAAGGACCTGCAACGCCTTCAAATTCAAGCTGATATTGAGTTTCTGAGTTTGATTGATTGTATGAATCAAAAAGTGTTTTTAATTCAGAAATTAGATTAGATGCAAGTATGTCGCCAGATTTTTCACCGGCAACAATCGCAATTTTAATGATTCGATTATTCATATAACTAGCCATAAACTAGCCATAAACTAGCGGATAATGCCTCGAGTCGAAGCAGATAAGAAATCAATCAGGATTTGGATAGCCGGCTCATCTGCAGCAGCGATAGTCAATTCTTCTAACGCTTCAGCTGAAGTTAAACCACTACGGAATATCGTCTTGTATGCGCGTTTAATCGCCATGATACTGGCACTAGAGTATCCACGTCGTTTTAAACCTTCAGAGTTAATGCCATGCGGTACAGCATTTTGCCCAGCAGCCATTACATAAGGTGGTACGTCTTTAACGACAACGGAGCCAACACCACAAAACGAAAAACTACCAATTTTACAAAACTGATGTACACCAGTAAAACCACCTAAAATAGCGTTATCACCAACATGTACATGGCCAGCAAGGGTCGCATTATTGGCCAAAATATTACCGTCTCCAACCATAACGTCGTGAGCAATATGCACATATGCCATCAATAAATTGTTACTACCAACTTGAGTAAGCCCTTTATCTTGGACAGTACCTCTGTGGATAGTCACAGACTCACGGATCATATTATTATCGCCAATCACGAGTCGAGTCGGTTCACCAGCATATTTTTTATCTTGGCAAGCTTCACCAATAGATGCAAATTGAAAAATATGATTATTTCGACCAATTTGTGTTGGTCCTTTAATCACGACATGCGAATTAATGATGCAGTCATCACCTATCTCAACATCATTTCCAATAAAAGTCCAAGGACCAACCGTCACATTAGCGCCGATTTTAGCGCCGTCTTCTACGATTGCTGTGCTATGTATTGTTGCAGTTGCATCTATCATGTGTTTATTCTTTTTAATTACATTACACGACGTGCACAAGTAATTTCAGCTTCGCAGACAACTTTGCCATCTACTTTAGCTGTACAATCAAACTTCCAAATGCCACGACGTTCTTTAACAAATTTAGCATGTAAATGTAGTTGATCACCTGGTACAACAGGCTGCTTAAAGCGAACTTTATCAACACCTGCTAATAAATATAATTCGTCTTTATCTGTACCTTCAGTATCTACCGCTTGCATAGATTTAAAACCTAGTACCCCCGTTGCTTGTGCTAATGCTTCAACAATCAAGACACCTGGGAAAATTGGTTTGCCTGGGAAGTGACCAGTAAAAATCGGTTCATTAACTGTGATGTTTTTATATCCATGAAGATAATCAAGATCTTTATAATCAAGAACTCTATCAATTAATAAAAAAGGATATCTATGTGGTAATAAAGTGAATATTTCTTGAATATCTACTGAGTTTAATTCGTTACTCAAAGTCTTGTGTCCTAATTTCGATTTTTATTATATCTGGCTATTATATATTGCTATTGGTTGCGATGCGATGTTTAAAAAGATAAAACTAAGTTAGACTTTTAAGCTGCTGCTCAAGTAATTTAACTTTTGCGTTTAAATCTTCTATTTTACGTAATCTGGCCGTATTTTTACGCCATTCTTTATTCGTAACCGCTGGCATACCAGATGAGTAAACACCTGCGTCCTTAATAGACTGAGTTACCATACTGGTCCCAGTAAAGTGGACATCATCCGTAATTTCTATATGCCCATTAACTGCTACACAGCCAGCAAAAGTACAACGCTTACCAACTTTGGTACTACCTGCGATTGCAACATTCGCAGCAATTGCACTATTTTCATCAATTTCAACATTGTGAGCAAGATGAACCAAGTTGTCTATTTTAACGCCTTTACGGATAATGGTATCGTGCAATGCGCCGCGATCGATCGCTGTATTAGCACCTATTTCAACGCTATCTTCTAATACAACTTTACCAACTTGTGGAATTTTAACCCATTCACCTTTGTTATTCGCAAAGCCGAATCCATCAGAGCCAATAACTGCACCTGAATGAATTAAACATTCTGCGCCAACAACAACATTATGATAAATACTAACGTTTGGATTAACTTTTGTGCCTTCACCGATAAAAGCATTTTTGCCAATAAAACTATTGGCACCAACAAAAGCACCTGCTGAAACAACCGCATTTTCTTCAATCACAGCAAATGCCGCTATATGTGCTTGTGGAGACACTTTAGCACTAGGGTGAATATCGGCTTTATCACTGATACCTTGGGCAATGGCAGGTGTCGAATCAAGTAACTGGGCAACATATGCATACGTTAAATAAGGGTTAGCTGAAATTAGCTTATTACCCGCATAAAGCGCTGCATTATCTTGGCTAATGATAATCACTCCAGCTTGAGTCGTCTCTAAATTAGCTTGATATTTTTTATCCGTAAAAAAACTAATATCAGACGCTTGAGCATCATCAATGCTGGATGTAGCCATAACAAGGTGACTTTCATCACCTTGAAATTCTACCGATAGTTTGTCTGCTAATTCAGCAAGCGTATATTGGATAGGCATTATTTATTTCTTGTTAATAGCTTCAAGTACTTTTTCAGAAACATCCGGTACATCAGAACCAACATATGCAACCGCTTCACGAGCAATAATTAAATCGTATTTGCCATCTTTACCGAAAGTTTCGATAGCTTGGCCAATTTTAACTAATAACTTGTTACTTTCTTCGTTTTGACGTTGACGCATTTCACCGTCTAACTGTTTAGCTGTCTGTTGATATTCCATACCAAGTGATTGTAATTTTTTATTAATCTCTTGTTTTTCAGTTTCGCTTAATGTGGCTGCTTCTTTTTTCTGCTTTGCCATGTAGTAATCGAAATCTTGCTTCAATAAATTAACTTTATCAATTCTATCTTTAAATTCTGCTGCTAAATCTGCTTCAATCGAAGATGCTTGCGCTAAATTTTGAAAAATAGCCGCTTTATTTACTAAGGCAATTTTATCAGCCGCATTAGCTTGTAATGCAAAAAGGCCAGAAGCTAATGTAAGTAATAATGCTGCAGCTTTATTATAAGTTTTCATGTTAGTGTACCTCTTTATATATTTTTAATTAGAACGTTTGACCAATGTTGAAACTGAAGAATTTTGTATCATCATCATCAAACTTTTTAAGTGGTTTTGCAAAACTAAATACGATTGGTCCCATAGGCGATATCCATTGTACCGACATACCTGCTGATGCTCTGAATCGACTTGGATCAGAATAGTCACCAAGTTGCGTAAATTGCTCATCAGCTAAGCCACTGTATTTAGATAAATCAAATTCTGTGTCCCAAACATTACCTGCATCAACAAATATACTTGGCCTTACCGAGCTTGAGTCTTCTTCAGTAAATGGGATTGGGAAGATTAATTCCAGCGTTCCAAGTAATTGAGCATTACCACCATTTGATATAGCAGCATTGCCATTACGGGTATATTTTTGGATTTGGCCAAATTCGCCTGGTCTCACTTCAGTTTCACCTGTAATTGGATTAACTTGAGTAGCTGGCGTAGCATAAAATAATTTTGGACCAACGACGTTATTCTCAAACCCACGCATGGTTGATTGGCCACCCGCTCTAAAGTATTCCCATACAGGTAATACATGATCATCGCCTAAGTCTGTTTCACCATAACCGTTTGCATAACCAAACTGAGCTCTAGTCATCACTACCCATCTATGGTTTCTTGTCAGTGGGTAATAACGTCTATCTTCTGCAGTAAATTTGAAAAACTGTGCGTCACTGCCTGGAATAGCAAGTTTAAAGTTAACATTTTGGCTCTTACCCGCACTTGGGAACAAACCTCTATTTAACGTTGAATACATCCAGCCAAGGTTCAATTCATAATTATCGAAAACCAATTGATTCGTTTTGCTATCAGCATCATTGTATATTGAATAGAAATTTCTCATTTGCTCAGATGGCGTAGAGATATTCGACATTTCGTTATGCAAATAACCAACACCATAACTGATACGGCTGGTCTCATCCAATGGGTAACCAACCGTGAGGCGTGAAGAAATTCGAATTAATTCATAATCTTCTGAATTTGAATAACGGCTACCATAATCAATTTCACTATAACTTACAGAGCCACCTAAACTAACACCGTCAATCGTAAAATATGGGTTGGTATAGCTTAAGCTCATTTGCTTTTGATATGAGTAGGTATTGATGCTAACGCCTAAGGTGTTACCTGTACCCAAGAAGTTCTCTTGTTGGACACCTAGCTGTAGGCTTAAACCGGTTAAATCGCCATAGCCGATACCCGCAGTGAAAGAGCCTGATGGGCGTTCTTTCACTGTAAAGACAACATCAACTTGATCTTCTTCACCTGGTAGCTTAATGGTTTCAAAATCAACTTCTTCAATATAAGTTAAACGAGCCATTCTTGCTTTCGAAGCTTCAAGTGAACGATTAGAAAGAGCTGTACCTTCAAATTGTCTTAGTTCACGTCTAAGCACTTCATCATCAGTAACTGAGTTACCAACAAATTCGATACGACGAACGTTAATTCTTTTACCTGGGGTGATATTTAAAGTTAATGAAACTTCTTTAGTTTCATCATCAATTTCAGGAATGGTTTTAACCTCAGGGTAGGCGTAACCAAATGCACCTAGGTAATTCGTGATTGTTTCTTCGGTATAAGTTACGGCAGCTGCGTTATAAAAGTCGCCGGCACGAAGCGGAACCATAGCTTTAATTGCACGTTCTCGGCCAACTAAATCACCGATAAAGTTGATATCTTTAAGCTTATATTTTTCGCCTTCTTTTACATTCAGCGTCACATAAACTTGTTCTTTATCAGGTGTGAGTGAAACCTGCGTTGAGTCGACACTAAAACGAACATAGCCTTGATCTTTATAAAAACTTTCTAATTTTTCGATATCACCAGAAAAAGTTTGTTTTTGATATCTATCATTAGACAAAAATTTCCACCAAGGTAAATCATATTTAGATTCAAATAAGCTTAATAATTTCGCATCATCAAAAAGTTCATTGCCGACAATATTGATTTGCTTAACACTTGCAGCACTCCCTTCACTAAATTCAAAAGTCAGCTTAACCCTATTACGAGGTAAATGGCTAATTTTTGCCGTGACGTTAGCGTTGTATTTACCAATGCTTTGGTAAAAATCTTCTAAGCCTTTTTCTAACTGAGTCAACGTCGTTTTGTCTAATGGCTCACCAATTTTGATATTTTGGTCTTCTAAATTAGAGGCTAACTGTTCTTCTTTAACATCTTTATTGCCATCAAATTCAATTTCGCTAATGGTCGGTCGCTCAGATACTTTGATAATGAGGACCTTACCTTCTCGATAGGCTTCTATGTTATCAAAGTGACCAGATGAATAGAGTGATTTGATTGTTTGAGTTAAACGAAAATCGTTTAATTTATCTCCAACCTGTAAAGGAATATAAGTCAACGTAGCGCCTAATGCGACACGTTGCAAACCATTAACTTGGATGTCTTCTATTTTAAATTCGTCAATCGCCAATGCTTGGCTAGAAAAGAATAAAGTTAACGACAGTGCTATTACAGATCTTCTTATTGACATTCGAAATCTCAAACTTCTTTATCTACCACAGAGATAAATCATTAAATATGGCAATAGTCATCATAGTAAAAATGATGAAAGCCCCAATTTTAAACCCTACTTCTTGCACCGGCTCTGAAACAGGTCGACCAGTGACAAGCTCTATAAGGTAATAAAGTAAATGCCCGCCATCAAGTATTGGCAGGGGTAAAATGTTAATTATTCCTAAATTAATGCTAATTAATGCTAAAAAGCTTAAAAAATAAACAACACCTAAGCTTGCAGATGCGCCAGCACCTTCAGCTATCGAAATAGGACCACTCAGTGATTTGACCGAAATATCGCCCATAATGAGTTTACCAAGCATGGCAAAGCTTAATTCAATCATGCGCCAGGTTTGATTAATCGCATTTATAAATCCATCAAACAAACCATATTGAACTAAACGCGTATATTTACCTTCTGCGGGTTTAACCGTTGGAACAACACCTAAAAAGCCGACTTCTTTTTGCTTTGTTTCTCTGACGCCAGTTGTCACAGAAAGTTCAACTATCTTTTGTTCACGGAGCAAAGTTAAGTTTATCGTTTGGTTTGGATGTTCTGCGATCCAAGTTGCTAAAGCTTGCCAATTATAATCTTGCTGGTTAAAGCTGATAATTTCATCATTAACTTGAAGACCCGCTTTATCTGCTGGTGAACCTGATTGGACTCGACTAATCACACCGAGCACTTCACTTCGATAGGGTAAAATACCAAGTGATTTTAATAAATCTGGGTTTTTATCCGACACTTGCCAATTAGTTAAATCGAGTATGTGTGTCACTAAATAAGATTGGTTGTCAGGTTTCACTTTAATTTCGAGCTTATCTGTATTAATTGCCCGCATTAATTCAAAATTAACTTGTTGCCATGTCTGAGTCTGCTTGCCGCCAATCGTAACGATTTCATCACCAGAAGAAAATGAAGCTTGATGAGCAATTGAGTTTGGGGTGACATCATCAATGATAGGCTTATAAACCGTTTGACCTATTAATAACATTAGCCAAATCGCAATGGCAGCAAATATTAGGTTGCTCAAAGGGCCTGCAGCAACAATAGCAATACGCTGAAGGACAGGCTTGTGGTTAAAAGCTAAATGCTGCTCGTCGGCTTCGACCTCATCTAAGCGGCTATCTAGCATACGTACAAAGCCACCAAGTGGTATTGCAGCGATAACAAATTCAGTATTAGCTTTATTTTTCCAACTATACAAGGCTTTACCAAAACCAATGGAAAATTTGAGTACTTTCACTTTGCAGCGCTTAGCAACCCAATAATGGCCATACTCGTGAATCGTTACCAATAAACCAATCGCAACAATAAACGAGATTAAGTTCCAAATGAAGGACATTAATTTAAACCTTGCTGAGCTAACCTACGGGTTTCATGATCAATTTCCATGATGCAATCCAGCGTAGTCACTTTATTCGGCGAGTAGCTTGCTAACAATTTTGCATTGAGTTCTGCGATATCAGTAAATTTAATTTTGTTTTGCAAGAACGCATCAACATGAACTTCGTTGGCTGCATTTAGCACGGTTGTCGCTTCTTGTCCTTGAGCAAAAGCTTCGCCTGCAAGTTTCAAGTTAGGATATCTTTGATAGTCAGGTCTATTAAAGCTAAATTGCGGCCCATTAATAAAATCATAATGCTCTGAGCCGGACTTTATTCTCTGAGGAAAACCTAAGCAATGTGCAATTGGTGTTTTCATATCAGGTGCACCCATTTGCGCCATAATAGAACCATCGAGATATCGAACCATAGAATGAATAACCGATTGCGGGTGCAGTAATACCTCAACAAAGTCAGGCTTAACACCAAATAACCAACAAGCTTCTATCAACTCCAAACCTTTATTCATCATAGTGGCAGAATCAACAGATATTTTTTGTCCCATAGACCAATTAGGATGTTTACAAGCTTGGGCTGGTGTCTTGCTAGCCAACTCTTCTAAAGGGGTATTTAAGAAAGGACCACCAGAGCCGGTTAAAATAATAGAATGGACACCAAAGTCGTGAATCTGTTCATTGAGGTAATTTTGCTGATACGCTGCTGGTAAGCTTTGAAAAATAGCATTGTGTTCACTATCTACGGGTAACAGCGAGGCATTATTTTGTTTGACTGTATCAATAAAGATTTGACCAGACATAACCAAAGCTTCTTTATTCGCTAGCAGAATTTGTTTACCAGCTTCAGCTGCTGCCATAGTTGAAGGTAGACCTGCTGCGCCAACAATTGCAGCAACAATTGTGTCAATCGCATTATCAGCTGCGAGTTGATTTAATGAATCATTACCTGCTAAAACTTTAGTTTTAAGTGACAAGGCTTTAATCTTCTTTTCTAAAGCCAGAGCGGCATCGTGATCAACCAACAAAGCATACTCAGGTTCAAATTCTTTTATTTGCTCACTAATAACACTAATATTGGTATTCGCAGCTAAAGCGTAAACCTTCAATTTGTCAGGGTTCTGCCTAACCACCTCAAGTGTGCTTTGTCCGATCGAGCCAGTCGACCCTAAAATAGCTAAATTTTTCATCTATATAAAATAAAAATAGAAACAAGCAAAAATAGGTAACGCAGCAGTTAAGCTATCAACTCTATCTAAAATACCGCCATGACCAGGTAATATAGTGCCACTGTCTTTTACCCCAGCTTGACGTTTCAACATACTTTCTAATAAATCGCCTAATACCGAGCTGACCACGACAATTAAGGAGATAGCAACTATATGAAAGGTGTTTTGACTAGAAAATAATTCTGTCTGTAATGCTAGAAAAATCAATGCAGAGCTAGCGACTAAACCGCCTAACATGCCTTCGATCGTTTTACCTGGGCTCACATTCGGCATCAATTTATGCTTACCAAATGCTTTACCAGCAAAGTAAGCACCTATATCAGCAGCCCAAACTAAGGAGAAAACATAGAGTAATAACCAAGCGCCCGTTTGTTGATCAAACTGAAAGTTATCTGCACGGATAAGATTAATGCCAATCCAAGTTGGTAATAGCGTAAACAACCCAAACAAGCCTTTTAACCAAGATAAACCTCGCCAATAACGCGAAGATCTTGGGTAACTAATTACGAGTAATAATGCAAAAATCCACCAACCAATGGAAGCTATGATTGAATATTGAATTAATTCACTGGTTAACGAAATTTGACCATGTTGAAACAAACCAGATTGATAACCAAAACCTGCCATAGAGCCAAGCAAAGCAAGCATTAACAGAACTCTTTTACGCTTATTGCAAAAGCCGATAAATGGCCCCCACTCCCAAGCCCCTATAGATAATACTGCAGCAGTAAAGAACGCGAACTGTAGCAGTGATAGTTTAAAAATTGCAATTAATGCCAGTGGCAATAAAACGAGAGCTGTTATAATTCTCTTTTTCAAAGTGCTCGACTTTGAAACTTTCTTATTAATTTTTTCCAACCTGATCCCCTGTCAGCCCGAAACGCCTTTCTCTATTAGCAAAACACAAAACTGCCTGCGCAAAACTTTCTTCCCGAAAGTCAGGCCATAAATCTTGCGTAAAATAAAACTCAGCATATGCTGCTTGCCATAATAGAAAGTTACTAATTCTTTGCTCACCACCAGTGCGAATAATCAAATCTAGTGAGCTGAATTCAGACAATGAAATATTTTTATCTATATCGTCTTCAGATATTTGATCTACTGGTTTGCCCATCGATGCTTTTTTCATAGCTTCAATAATATCCCAGCGACCACCATAATTCGCAGCTATAGCTAACACCAAACCGGAATTTTCTTTGGTTAATTCTTCAGACTCTTTTATTTTTTGTTGTAATTTATCACTAAATCTAGACAAATCACCTATTACTTTTAGGCGGACATTATTTTTATGTAGGCGTCTAACTTCTTTCGTTAGCACAAACATAAATAATTCCATTAATACTGAGACTTCTTGTTCTGGTCTTTTCCAGTTTTCGCTCGAAAAAGCAAAAAGAGTCAATACTTCAATTTGATGTTGACGCGCAAACTTTACAGCCGTTTTGACAGATTCAACACCTGCTTTATGGCCAAAAGTTCTAATTTTACCTTGCTGTTTAGCCCAACGACCATTGCCATCCATTATGATGCCAACATGTTTAGGGTATAAATCAGACGATATTTGTTCTATTTGTTTTAACGCTGGTGTCATGTAGAAATGATTAGCCCACTAAACAGTGGGCTAAACCTATTTAGATAGCCATTAATTCTTTTTCTTTATCAGCAAGTACAGCATCTACTTGTTTAATAAATTCGTCAGTTGCTTTTTGAATGTTATCTTCTGCTTTTTTTGCATCATCTTCACTAATATCTTTGTCTTTAAGTAAAGATTTAACATCTGAATTTGCATCGCGACGAATGTTACGTACCGCAACTCGACCACTTTCAGCTTCAGCACGAACAACTTTAACTAACTCTTTACGACGTTCTTCTGTTAATGGCGGCAATGGAATGCGAATAGTTGTACCAGCACTTTGCGGATTCAAACCCAAATCAGACGACATAATCGCTTTTTCTACAGCTTGAATTAAAGATTTATCAAACACAGATAAAGCAAGTGTACGTGAATCTTCAACTGTTACGTTCGCAACTTGATTTAGTGGCGTGTCAGCACCGTAATATGGCACCATGATAGAATTTAATAAGCTAGGGTGAGCTCGACCAGTACGAACTTTACTCATTTGGTTTTTAAGTGCTTCTACACTTTTACCCATGCGAATTTTCGCGTCTTCAAGTATTTCATTTATCATGACAATCTTCCTAAATTAACTAATTTGTTTCGCTTAAATTTTCAGCGTGATCAATTAAAGTGCCTTCTGCTTCACCCATAATAACATTTTTAAGTGCACCGGCTTTATTCATGTTAAATACACGAATCGGTAAGCTGTGATCTCTGGCTAAAGTAAAGGCAGCTAAATCCATTACTTTCAATTCTTTTTCAAGCACTTCCTGATAAGTTAGCTTGTTTAATAAAACTGCGTCTGGGTTAGTTGCAGGATCATCTGTGTATACACCATCTACTTTAGTCGCTTTTAAAACCGCGTCAGCTTCAATTTCAATACCACGTAAACACGCAGCTGAATCTGTTGTAAAAAATGGGTTACCCGTACCAGCGGCAAAAATGACCACTTTACCTTCTTTAAGCAAGCTGATAGCTTCTGCCCAATTGTAAGTGTCACAAACACCTGACAATTCGATAGCAGACATTAAACGAGCGTTCACATAGGCACGGTGTAATGCATCACGCATTGCTAAACCATTCATTGTTGTTGCTAACATACCCATGTGGTCGCCCACTACTCGATTCATTCCAGCTTTGGCTAAACCTGCGCCTCTAAATATGTTTCCGCCACCTATAACAATGCCGACTTGTACACCAAGCTCAACTAATTCTTTAATTTCAGTCGCCATTCGGTCAAGTACTTTAGGGTCGATACCAAAGCCTTCGTCACCCACTAAAGCTTCACCACTTAATTTTAATAATACACGACGATATTCAGGTTTAGGATTCATAAAATTGTCCATTTTAAAATAAGTTAAAACAAAGCCGCGACTAACGCGGCTTTAAACAAAAATATTGATTACTTAGCAGCAGCCATTTGAGCAGCAACTTCAGCAGCAAAATCTTCTTCTTTCTTCTCAATACCTTCACCCACTTCTAAGCGGACGAAAGTTGAAACGCTAGCGCCTTTCTCTTTAAGGATTGCACCAACAGTTTGCTTAGGTTCCATGATGAAAGCTTGACCAGTAAGAGAAACCTCACCAGTGAATTTTTTCATACGGCCAGCAACCATTTTTTCAGCGATTTCAGCAGGCTTGCCTTCATTCATCGCGATATCAATTTGGATTGCTCTTTCTTTTTCAACAACTTCAGCAGGAACGTCTTCTGGGTTAACAAACTCAGGCTTGCTTGCAGCAACGTGCATAGCAACATGCTTAAGTGTTTCTGCGTCGCCTTCACCAGCAACAACAACACCGATACGCTCACCGTGAGAATAAGTTGCTAATGCAGCACCTTCAACATATTCTAAACGACGAATATTGATGTTCTCACCAATTTTAGTTACTAGAGCAACACGCGCTTCTTCAAATTGCGCTTGTAAATCTTCAACTGTTACTTTAGCGGCAACAGCAGCATCAGCAACTTGGTTAGCAAATGCAACAAAGTTATCATCTTTAGCAACGAAGTCAGTTTGACAGTTAACTTCTACAAGCGCTGCAACACCTTCATTTTGCTTAATAACAATTCGACCTTCAGCAGCGATATTACCTGCTTTTTTAGCAGCTTTAGCTTGGCCATTTTTACGCATGTTTTCAATTGCAAGCTCGATGTCACCATCAGTTTCAACTAAAGCTTTTTTACAATCCATCATACCAGCGCCAGTGCGCTCGCGGAGTTCTTTAACCAAAGCAGCAGTAATTGCCATCTTGTTTATCCTCGTATAAATTCGCAGTTAGAAAACAGGGGCAACTAGCCCCTGTTTATATTTAACATAAAGTTGTTACAGCAGTGTTATTCCGCTTCAACGAAACCGTCGTTTTCAGCTTGAACTTCAAGATTGCTATTACGGCCTTCTTTGATTGCTGAAGTCGCAGCATCCAAGTATAACTGGATAGCACGAATCGCATCATCGTTACCAGGAATAACATAATCAACACCGTCAGGCTTAGAGTTTGTATCAACTACAGCAATAACTGGAATACCTAAGTTATTTGCTTCTTTAATAGCAATGTGCTCATGGTCTGCATCAATAACGAAAAGAACGTCAGGTAAGCCGCCCATGTTTTTGATACCGCCTAAGCTTTTCTCTAATTTTTCCATTTCACGAGTTAACATAAGAGCTTCTTTCTTAGTTATCTTGTCAAATGTACCGTCTTGGCTTTGTGCTTCTAAATCTTTTAAACGCTTGATTGATTGACGTACTGTTTTCCAGTTAGTCAACATACCACCTAACCAACGGTTGTTAACATAGAATTGGTCGCTTTCAATTGCAGCTGCTTTGATTGCATCGCTTGCAGCACGTTTAGTACCAACGAATAAAACTTTACCTTTTTTAGAACCAGCTGAAGAAAGTACTTCTAAAGCAGAGTTGAATAAAGGAACAGTTTTTTCTAAGTTGATGATGTGAATCTTGTTTCGCGCACCAAAGATGTAAGGTTTCATTTTTGGTTCCCAGTAACGGGTTTGGTGACCGAAGTGAACACCTGCTTTAAGCATGTCGCGCATTGAAACGTTTGGCATAATAATCCTCATTTAAGTTTGGGGTTGAGCCTCCACATACCGCTATAATCCGACCTATTATCACAATTTGATAGTAAGCACCCCGGACATAGTTTCGACATGTGTGTGATTTAAATTAAAATGTTTCGACAATTCATTTGCGAATTGTCGGCGCGCTTTATACCATAGACAGCCTAAAACGACAATTTATATATGTTCGTATTGATTAAAAAAACTGATAAGGCATCACTTTGACACTTGTAATTAAAACTGCTGCAGATATTGAAAAAATGCGCATCGTCGGCAAAATGGCCGCAGAAGTACTTGATATGATTGGCCCTTTTGTTAAAAAAGGGATTACGACAGATGAATTAAATCAAATCTGTCATGATTATATTGTGGATAAACAAAAAGCTTACCCTGCTCCGCTTAACTACCACGGTTTCCCAAAATCGATTTGCACCTCGGTTAACCATGTTGTTTGTCACGGCATTCCAAGCAGTAAAGCTTTAAAAGATGGAGATATCATTAATATCGATGTCACTGTAAGATTTGATGAAGATTTAAATGATCCAAATCATGTTGGCGGTTATCATGGTGATACCAGTAAAATGTTTATCGTTGGCAAATCTAGTCCTAAAACAAAGCTTGCTGAACGTTTGATCCAAACTACACAAGAAGCTATGTATTTAGGCATCCAAATGGTCAAACCAGGATGTAAACTTGGTGACATTGGTTATGTCATTCAAAAACATGCTGAAGCTCAAGGTTTTTCAATCGTTCGTGAATACTGTGGTCATGGTATAGGCACAGAATTCCATGAAGAACCGCAAGTATTACACTATGGAAAGCCGGGAACTGGTGTAGAGCTTAAAGCGGGTATGTGTTTAACTATAGAACCTATGGTTAATTCAGGTAAACGACACACTAAATTGCTCAAAGATGACTGGACAGTTGTTACCAAAGACCACAGTTTAAGTGCGCAATGGGAACATACTATTTTAGTCACAGAAACTGGATATGAAATTTTGACTTTCCGCCCAGACGAGACAATTCCTCAAATAGGTTAATTAAGGTTGTAACATTGAGTAGCCAACAATTTTTTATCAGCAAGATTCAAGCGGTAAATTCGCTTGATAAAATAGTTGAAGTTCGTAAAGAAGTCGATTCGTACCATGCTTGGTTACAGGAATCCTTCACCAATCAACCTATTGCGAAACTTGTATTAGGAAGAGCATTTTATATCGATAACCTAATTCGTCGACTATGGAAAATTTTAGGCTTAGAAGGTACAAAAGAACTGACGCTAGCTGCGGTTGGTGGCTATGGACGTGGTCATCTTAACCTCCACTCTGACATTGATTTATTAATCTTATCTAAAGATGCCTTAACGCCCGATGCTGAACAAAAAGTAAGTGCACTCATTACCGCATTATGGGATTTAGGTTTAGATATTGGACAAAGTGTTAGAACGCTAAAAGAAACCATAGACTTAGGCAAAGAAGACATCACTATCGCCACCAATTTATTGGAAGCGAGGTTATTAATAGGTGATGAGAAGTTATTCAAAAGTTTAACTGAAAAGGTCAACAGCAAAAATTTTTGGCCGAGCATAAAATTTTATCAAGCGAAAACGCAAGAGCAAGCAGATCGACGCGCAAAATTTCATGACACCAGTTATAACCTTGAGCCAAATATTAAAGAGAATCCTGGGTGTTTACGCGATATTCAAAATATTGGTTGGATAGCTAAAAAGCATTATAAAGTGTTTGATGGTAGCCAGTTAGTTAAAGCCAACTTTATGACCGACGAAGAGCTACGTGAGCTGCAAGATTGCCGTGAATTTTTATGGCATATGCGTTTTGCTTTACACATGGTTGCTGGTAGAAGTGAGAATAGACTGTTATTCGAACATCAACCAGCCATTGCTAATCTATTAGGTTATGGGGAAGATAAGCAAGCTGTTGAAACCATGATGAAGAAGTTCTTCGTTATCGTTAGGCGCGTTGGTGAATTAAATCAGGTTTTACTCCAATACTTTGCCGATGAATATGTCACTAAATTTAGACCTTGGAAGCGTCGTAAAGTTAATCAAGATTTTGAACTTGCAAATGGCCTATTAAAAGCAAAACACGAGCAAGTTTTTGATACGCCTGTTCAGTTATTGTCTTTGTTTAAGACGATCGCAGATTTACCAAACATGACAGCACTACACTCTTCAACTTTACGTCAATTGCGAAATGCGAGACGTAAATTTGAATCAATGGAGTTGTGCCAAATAGAAAGCTGCCGTGAACTTTTTCTCGAACTAATCCAGCATCAAAAGTTTTTTGGTCTCAGCTGGCAGTTAATGCATAAGCACGGTGTCATGGCTATCTATAGTCACGATTGGGCGCATATTGTTGGTTTGATGCAGTTTGATTTATTTCATAGTTATACGGTAGATGAACACACGAACAGGCTGATTAGGAACATTTTCAGATACACTCAATCCGAGTTTAAAGATGAATTTCCTCGCTGTACCACAATTTGTCACAATTTTGCTAAGCTAGAATTGCTTTATATTGCTGCGATATACCATGATATTTGTAAAGGTAAAGGTGGGGATCATTCAGAGTTAGGCGCTAAAGCAGTTCGCGAATTTTGCAAGCTCCATGGTATTTCAGAAACCGATACCGATTTAGTCGCTTGGTTAGTTGATCACCATCTTTATATGTCTGTTATAACTCAACGTAAAGATATAAATGACCCTCAAGTTATTTATGATTTTTGCGATCGAGTGCAAGATGAGACACATCTAAACTTACTATATGCCTTAACGCTTGCTGACATTAGAGCTACAAATGCCTCATTGTTAAATGACTGGAAAGCGTCATTACTAAAACAACTGTATATCAGCACATTAAATGCATTACGAAGTGGCCATGAAAAACCAGTGGCGAGAGAAATTCAAATCCAAGAGCGAAGAGAGTCAGCCCTACAACGTCTAGAAAAAAATGGTCTAGACACAGTAAAAGCCAAAGAAATTTGGCACAGTTTACCAACCGACTATTTTTTACGTTATAGCTCGAAACAAATTGCTTGGCATACCAAAGCACTCATGCATAGTACTGCGGAGCACTTAGTCGTAGCTACTCACAATGAAATGCATTTAGGTGGGACTGCGATTTTCATTTATACCAAGGATAGACCCTATTTGTTTGCAGCGATTTGCTCATCAATTGGTCGAAAAAACTTCAATATTCATGATGCCAACATAATGAATACTGATGATGGCTATGCTTTAGATACTTTTATTATCCTTGAAGAAGATGGAAACCAAGTTAATAAAAAACGTTTTAAAGACATCCACGATGCGATTGAAGAAGCAGCTAGATGCGTTGGAGAGCCTAGTGTGCCTAGCCGTATACCAAGGCAGATCAAACAATTTAGAGTGCCTACCCAAATCAACTGGGTAGAACACAAAAGCAATAAATATAGCTTGATGGAACTTGAAGCCTTGGATACTCCTGGTTTATTAGTTAAAATTGGGCGTGTATTTTTTGAAAATAATATTACAATTCACGCTGCGAAAGTAGCAACTATAGGCGAACGTGCTGAAGATTTCTTTACTTTAACCAATAATAACGGTGCTCCACTGACTCCAGTCGAGAAAGAATCAATTACCCAGCAATTAAGAGAAGCTTTACAAATTAAACCTTCAAACAAGAGTTAAAATATGTCAGATATTAAAAATATTATCGAAACTGCATTTGAAACACGTGCAGAGATCACACCAGCTAACGTAACTGCTGAAGTTAAAAGTGCAGTTGAAGAAGCGGTTGCATTATTAGATAGCGGTAAAGCGCGTGTTGCTGAGAAAATTTCAGGTGAGTGGGTTGTTCACCAATGGCTTAAAAAAGCCGTTTTATTATCTTTCCGTATTCGTGACAATGCCCCGATTGATGGTGGCGAAACTCAATACTACGATAAAGTAGACATGAAATATGCAGACTACACTGCAGAACAATTCAAAGCTGAAGGTGTTCGTGTTGTTCCTCCTGCCGCAGTTAGAAAAGGTTCATTTATTGCGCCTAATACTGTATTAATGCCATCTTACGTTAACATTGGTGCATACGTAGATGAAGGTTCTATGGTAGATACATGGGCGACTGTTGGTTCATGTGCACAAATTGGTAAAAACGTACACCTTTCTGGTGGTGTTGGCATAGGCGGCGTTTTAGAGCCATTACAAGCTAACCCAACTATCATCGAAGACAACTGTTTCATCGGCGCTCGTTCTGAGATCGTTGAAGGTGTTGTGGTTGAAGAAGGTGCTGTTATTTCAATGGGTGTTTACATAGGCCAAAGCACTAAGATTTTTGACCGCGAAACAGGTGAAGTAACATACGGTCGTGTACCAGCTGGATCTGTTGTTGTTTCTGGTTCATTACCTTCTAAATGCGGCACTTATAGCTTATACGCAGCTGTCATTGTGAAAAAAGTAGACGCTAAAACACGCTCTAAAGTTGGTATTAACGGTTTGTTACGTAATATCGACTAATTAGCAGTCATGTTTACCCATAAAAAAACCGAACTTTGAGTTCGGTTTTTTTATGCTTTATCGCAATTCATATCATATCAAACCAATCTGGTTTAAATCATTAGACACGAACAAACTTCCGTTTTTTATGGATAATTTTAGTCGGTCCCCAATCTTCTACTGAAGTGAAACTCACATCCCCCATCACAATTTGCGTCTTACTAAATAGATTTTTAGAGGTTTCAATATAAACAGCATTCTGTTGAGTTTCGATTCTTTTAGCCAATTGCTCATAAGCATGACTGAACTTTCTTAACTCTTTATCTTGTTGCTTATAAGATTTTATTGTTTGCTCAATCAGGTCTGCTTTATTTTGATTTTCGTTTTCTGTGTCTTCACGTAAATGTTGCCAAGCTAGCTTGATTTCTTCTAATACTTCAATTTTAGCTTGCTTGTGTTTAGCTAAAAGTGCTTTACGAGCTAGCTGATCTTTTAAGGCCAAAAATAGTTCAATTCTAGTATTAGTGGATGCTATAGCACCTAAAGATGCGCATTTAACCCCTTGCTCAACTTGATATAAACCACCAACAATCTTACCGCCTAAGGCCTTTTCACTACCGCCCAAAATTGAATTAGCCTTAATCCTCGAGTGAAGAATCTGGCCATAAAACTGAACTTGATTACCACATTCAATATTTACGCTTTGTATATACTTAGCAGAAATGTCACCGGAAACCTTAATATTACAATGAAAATCGGCAGTTGCTAAATCGGCATCATCATCTACTTTTCTGCCGATAATCCCTTTCATAACCGTTAAGTCACCTTGTATCTCTAAGTTGGCATTTTCGACAAAGCCCACAACTGTTACATTGCCTGAAGCTTTAAGTTTCATCCCTTCCGCAACATCACCGTTTACTATCACGCCACCTTCAAAATCTATATGGCCGCTCTTTACATCAACGCCTTTTAATTCAAGTACATTATCAACTCTAGCGCCATTCTTCATTTCATAAGGCAGACCCGGAATATCAGCAATCAATAAATTTTCATCGTCAGGAGATATGACTGTGCCTTGCCCTATGTCGAAATCAACTTTTGCGCCCGGTTTTGGCTTAACTGCATCGCCTTTAACGTTATAGCCTGGCTTACCTAGGGTAGGCGGGTGGCGTTTAACTAATACATCTCCTGGTTTAACTGATATAAGCTCTCCGAGATCTCTCATGTCAACCTTGCCATTTTCTAGCGCTTGGGGTTCTAGCACTCTCTCTCTAGCCGATTTAGAAAGCATTTCAAAATAGCTATCAACGCCATTTTCGGGCTCTTTACCATGCGCAATAGTCTGATTAACGACTTCTCCCGGAGCAACTTTCTCAAGATCTTTTATTAAGGATGAAATGGCTGCCTGATCTAAACCCATAGTGACACCAGCTTGAGCACAACATTTTGCTATTTGATTTGGTTTGGGGAGCGCACCTCCATAAGGGGCTGTAACTTCGGCATTAGCTGACATCATATCAGTGGCAACAATAATTTTAACTTTCGCAGGGCGTCTTTCCGCAATAGCAAATTTTACTTCGGCATCCTGCTTTTTTTGAACTAGGTTCTGACATGCTAAAGCGACAGCTTTTTTAGCTTCCGCTTCCATATAAAGGAATTGATTGAAATCAGATTCATGCCAAGCTTCAAACAATAAGGCATCTGTTGGTGCTACTTCATCTTCGCAGTTTATAGAAACATTTAATTTATTGGATGTCTCATCGAACTCAAAGAAAAACTGCGCCATAATACAACTAACCTTATAATTTTTATTGATTTTATAGTAACTTAAACAGTGGCATTCTGATCATTAAAGTTTATTACGACCCTGTTGTCTATAATTGTTTAACAAAACTTTAAATTCGCTACTTGAGCGATCCATTGCTGTCTCAGGAAAAAATATATCATACCCTGAAAATTCTCGAAACTGTTTCATTCGATGAGCGAACATTGCTCTTAATCCCGTGTATGTTTCTTGTTCCGATTTATAAGAGTTTAATATGAACGAACCATAGTCATCATCAAACTTTTTATCTGAATGCCTTAAGTAATATTCAAAGATTGCCTTCTGTTCCACCATTAAATGAGATATTAACCTTAAACTTATACTGGTTAATAATAGCTCTGGCTGTTTAAGTTTAATCCCCACATACGCCATTTCAGTTTGGTTTAAGCCGACCGATTTAGGCACACCAACCAAACTAATATTGTCCCAACTGATAAAAATATAGCCAAAACGATTCTGGTAATACAAGCCATCAACTTTTAACACAAAGCTAAATTCTGGCTCACTAGATTTGAAATAACCTAAGATCATCCCTGTGATAGATGCCATTATCAAAAAGATTATCTGGATTTGATACATTTCAACCCAAGCTAATTTAATGATAAACAATGCGACAAAACAGATAAAGCTAATCACAAATATACTGCGGCCATTTGCAGCTGTCGATGCTTTAATAAATATTTGGTTTTCTTTCATTTATCCTACTTCAGCAAATTTAGGTAAATATATATATATAAAAAACCAAAACATAGCTAAAGCCCAAAGAATAATAATTCGCCACCTTCGGCAGCGAGGACAATCCGGCCAAAATATTTTTTTTAATAATTTTTTCATGACATAAAAAAAGGAGGCCTAGCCTCCTTCCTTGAAAGTAAATCAAGATTCAAACAAACGTATTAATTACGAATGCTTTGTAAGTTTGAAATAAGCTCTTCACTCAGACCGTGATTTCTTGAAGCGCCATCCATAGAATCTTTAGTGCTATTAACTAAAGTATCCATATTTGAGCGAATCTCTTCAGTACTAGAAAGCTGTAAACGGATTTGATCCATCATATTTTCCATTGAGTGAGCACTTTCTTTAGCCACTCTAACTAAAGAGCCAAGTTGATCAGTTGTTACATCTGCTATTTCAACACTGGTTTCAATTAATCCCTGAACTTCTTTTTGCTTAGTAATTATGGAACTTGAAATATCCATAATTTTTTTCATTTCAGTTTGAATTTGATCTGCTGACTGATTGGCTGTATTCGCAAGCGATCTAACTTCATCAGCAACAACCGCAAAGCCTCGACCATGTTCACCCGCCCTTGCAGCCTCAATAGCGGCGTTAAGTGCAAGTAAGTTAGTTTGTTCAGCAATACCTTTTATCGATTCAACTAAATGGTCGATGTTCTTACTGTTTTCATCTAAGTTAGATAATAAAGTTGTAAACTCTGAGATGTAGTGCGCTGAGCTTTTAATATTTTCAACTAACTTACTTAGCTGTTCAATACAATCTTCACTCGTACTTGATGTTTCAGAAGCCGATTCATATGAACTTTTAGAAATATTTTCTATTTCCATCGATTGCTCAATAAAGTTTTTCACTAAATCGTAGCTACGCTCAATCATATCCAGACCATCTGCACTGGTACGATTTACTGTATATGCATTATCTTTAATCTGCTCAGCAATTTGATAAGCATCACTAGAAAGAAGTTTATCCAATATAGCTGCTTTTTTTTCTAATTCATTTAAATCAACTTGATCTACAAGAGTTTTGCCGATTGGAATACTAGGTTTTAGAAAACTTAGCATAAAGTATCATTCCTTCTTATCTAATTATTGAACAATTATTTTTATTTTGGTTAGGATGCGTAACTAAGGCGCTTACTGCCTTCAACTTGAACCAAATCTGTCATTTAACAATGATATGGACTAACTATAGAAAAAAACATTGTCATTTACCAACTTAAAACGAGTTTTTAAATATTATTTTTTACCTAGGCTATGTTTAGCTTTGTTTATAAATTGAGCTCAGTGAAAAAATAACACAAAGAGTAACACGCTCTAAATGTTTTAACGGCTAAAAAATTAATTACTTTAGTAAAAACAAGAAGGTGTCAGCTTTGTTAAACTAAAAACCTTTATTGTACCAAAATTGTGCTGGCAAATAGTGGTTACAATTGTAGCTTTGCCTATAAAAGCAAGTCGATCGTAATCAGCTGCTAGGTAAAACCTATAATACAGATGATTATCCATTAAAACGTATTGAATTTAGAGCACTTTTAACAAAAAATATGATAAATTTCTTTCTTAACATAGAGCCTAGAATTAGATAAGCAGGTATAAATCCGAGTTAATGATTCCATAACTCAGATTTTTTAAAAACTGGCTTTCAAACAATTTCGCTCTCAATACCCATAATTCTAAAAATAAAAAGAGCCTAGCATGAAAAAACTGTTTGCGATTGTATTACTACTTACTTTCAGCGTTTTAATCGCCCCCAAATTTATTGGCCAATATAGGCACGAGGCTTTAACAACTTATTTAAAACAACTTGATGCTATGCCTGGTTATTCAGCTAAACTAGTCAAATATCAACCTGGCTGGTTTACTTCCGTAGGTATTATATTAATCAAAGCAGACGTATCTGGCGTATTCAGCCAAAATAGCCAAGCAGAAAAACATATTATTGAGCGAATTCTAAACCAAGGACTTGTGTTAGATATCAGTGTGCAGCATGGTCCTGTGGTGATATCCCCAGACTTTAATCTGGCATTAAATAGCTTTCAAATTGGTTTAAACCAGCAGCAGAAATGGGTCAGTGAAATCCAATCTAAATTGCAATTAGATTATTTATTGATATCAAAATTTCAAACCAGCTTAGCTGGTAATTTAGCAAACCAATTTTATATCCCCTCTTTCACCCTACAAAATAGTGACCAAAGCATCGTATTTGGTGGTGTAAGTATTTTTACTCAAATGTCGAATGCGAATACTCAATATCAAACTCATGGGGTTATCAATAAAAGTACAGCTATCTCACCTATCGTTACTTTTGAAGCTGAACCAATACAAATCAATGCCGAGGGGCAAATTAGCGACTCGTTACTATTTAGCTATGGCGATGCTAGTTTTATTTTTCCTAAACTAAGTATGACAGGGAAAAAACAATTCGAATTAACCAATTTTGTTTTAAGTACCCAAGTAGCAAAGCAAAATGACAATGATTTAAGCATAGGTTACAAAATCAGCTTAGATAGTTTCTCTAGTTCTGAATCACCAATCAAACTAAAAAATACTGAGTTTGCAATAACCATAGATAGCCTAAATGAGTCAGGTTTAATTCAACTGTATCAATTAAACCAAAACGCTTCTAAATTGCCTGAGCATGAGCACAGGCAGGAAATTGTAAGATTACTCACGGAATTGATTCAACATAAGCCTAAAATCAATCTACATAAGTTAAATTTTGCTTTGGATGAAGTGAATTATTTAACCTCAAATGCAACCGCATACTTTAATGACAAATTTAGCCAAGCGCCCAAGTTTAATAGCCAAGCCGCTCTAAGATCGGCTCTAATTATTGAGTTTAATACCCAATTTACTGAAAATTTAGTGCAGCAAATCATCACCCAAAATATGGCTCATACCGGAGAGAAAAATCAAATTCCAGCAGCAGACATAACCGCCTTGCAAGCACAGCAGGTACAAAGCATTAGCCAAATGCTAGCTCAGTACATTGAACAAAAGCTACTAACAAAAACTGAAGCAGGCTACCAAACTCAAGGTTTATTCAAAGACAACCAGTTAACGCTCAATAATCAACCACTCGCTTTAGGTCGATAATCCAAGATGATTTTCGCTTATTTACAACTTGTTCGAGCCCCTGCTGGATTAACTGCAGTCTCAAATATTCTTGCAGCGGCCACTATTGCATCTGCGGGACTATTCAGTCACCAACTTGGGTATCTAATCATAGCGAGTCTATTATTATATTTTGCGGGCATGGGTTTAAATGATTGCTTAGATTATAAAGAAGATTTAAAAGAAGGTTCGAACAGGCCCATAGTCAAAGGAAAGCTATCGTTAAAAAATGCATGGTTTTTTAGCTTAAGCTTAATGGTTTTAGGTAATTTTGTTGCTTTTCAGTCCAGTTTAATTTCTGGTTACTTAGCGCTTGCGTTGTCGGCTTCCATCTTAATTTATAATGGACTAATCAAAGAAGGTTTAATGGGTTCTTTCTGCATGGCGAGTTGCAGATATCTAAATTGGTTGCTTGGCGCCAGTTTTGTTGGTCTAAGCTATGCGAATTTATCTATTGGTCTGCCTATATTTTTCTATATCGCTGCGCTGACCTTTTTGAGCAAACAAGAATCATCAGGAAAAAATAAGAATGCTGTATATGGCACAGCCCTACTTTTAAGTTTAACTTTAATCAGCTTGATAGGCTTAATCTGCTATAAATTTAACTTAAATCATACTGAGTTAGTCATAGCTGCAATTATTTTATGCATTGCCAGCAGTTTAATTGGACATAAACTGATTAAGGTGTTTAAAGATTTCACCCCTGCTAATATTCAAAAAATGATTTCTTGGATGATAATAGGAGTCATCCCTTTAGATGCGATCATGCTTGGACTTTCTGGCCATTATGTAATGGGTTTAATTGTTTTAGCCTTACTGCCACCGTGTCGGATATTAAATAAATATTTAGCCGTGACTTAACCTTATGATGAATACTTTACTAGACGAAATAACTCAGCAATTAACCAGTGAACAAGCTGCCTGGCTAACAAAAAGTTTAAAACAACTAGCGACAACAGATGATATAGAAAACGATTTATTAGATTTGTCTGTTGTAGTCAAACGTAAATTTAATCAAGACTTGACCACAGCTAATGAAAGTTTTGCACTTTATTCAGCAGATGAAATCATTCGCTTTATCCTGTTAAAAACAGCATTTGATGCAGCTCACCAACAACAACTAGAAGTTAAATCATTAGCTCGTGCATATTACCTAGCTGGCGATGAAAGTGAAAAATGTACGTTGCTAAAAAGCTTTAATTTACTCGACCCTCAAGGTTCGGCTGTTAATGTTGCTATCAACTCAGCACGATGTAATAGCTTAATTGAGTTTTCCTCAATTGCACTCAACAACGCTTACCCAAGTTTACATTTTCCAGAACTCAATTTTGACCAGCTTGTTTTAAAATCTTTATTTTTAGGCTTAGACATCTCAAAAACAGTTGGCTTATCTACTCGGTTAAATCCTAAGCTATCCAATATGTGTTTTTCATATGTTATTGAGCAAGCGCTCGCAGAACGAGTGCCACCTGCTTCAATTTGGTTAGCCATTCAACCAGAAGATTTAACTGACGACTTAGCGCAATCATTAGAACAATATCTAAGTTACTTTTATCAAGATACAGCTCATCAGCTAGCAGTTAATTGTTATATAAAATCACATAATTTAAACCTAACTTTGTCATAAATATTAAAATTTATAACTAATGTACAACTTAATTATAATGTTTTTTTGCTATTATTAGTCGATTAAACGCCTTAAGTAGGAAATAACAATGAAATACTTTGATCCACATATCCATATGTTGTCTCGCACAACTGATGATTACCAAAATATGGCAGAAGCAGGCATTATTGGCGTAATCGAACCCGCATTTTGGTTAGGCCAGCCCCGAACTCAAGTAGGATCATTTATTGATTATTTTGATACCCTAATTGGCTGGGAGCATTTTAGAGCATCACAATTTGGCATTATGCACTTTTGTACCATGGGATTAAATCCCAAAGAATCTAACGACGTTGACCTAGCAGAAGCTGTAATGAAGATTTTGCCTAGGTACTGCCAAAAAGATAACGTTGTTGGCGTCGGTGAAATTGGTTATGACGATATTACTCCAGAAGAAGACAGGTTCTTATTAGAGCAATTGGAAATAGCAAAAAACTTAAACTTGCCGGTTTTAGTACACACCCCACACAGAGATAAAGTCAGCGGTACTAAGCGAACAATTGATGCGATTAGAGATAGTGGTATTGCCGAGGAAATGGTATTGATTGATCATCTAAACGAACAAACCTTACCACTGGTTTTAGAAACTGACTGCTGGCGTGGGCATAGTATTTACCCAAATACAAAAATGTCTGAGCCGAGAATGGTAAAATTACTGCAAGAATACGGCACTGAAAAAATGGTGATCAATAGCGCTGCGGATTGGGGTATAAGCGATCCACTTAAAGTGCCAAAAACAGCACAAGCCATGCTTGAATCAGGCTTTTCAGAGGCCGAAGTTGAAAAGGTGACCTTTAATAATCCGATTAACTTTTTTGCACAAAGTGGTCGAATTTCTATCGATATGGTTAAAAAGCCTTTAATAGATCAAACCAAAACGTACAATGAAAACAAAGTATTACGTGGTCAAGATCCAATCATTGAAAGCTAAATGAAAACCGAATTCTACAGCGCCAACCAGTTAACTTATTGTAGTAATGTGCATCCAGGGGAATCACTGGATGCCGTCATTGACAATATACAAACTAAGTTTGTAAAGGTTAAAAACGCGAGACAATTGTCGAGCATGCACTCTGGGCTTTGGCTCGCCAATAAAGCAGCAAAATCCTTAATCGATGAACCGGATAAACTCAGTCTATTTCAGCAAGTTTTGAAACATAATGGTGTAGAGCTTACCAGTTTAAATGGTTTTCCTTTTGGTGACTTTCATCAAGCTGTCGTTAAAAATAAAGTTTACTTGCCTGATTGGTCAGAAACCAGTCGCCTCGATTACAGCAAAAATTTAGCTAAAATATTGGCGCTATGTATGCCGAAAGCGCAATTAAAAGGCGCAATATCGACCCTACCCTTTGGTTATGCGTCACTTTGGAATACCCGTAAACAAGCAAAAGCAACAGAGCAATTAATAGAGCTAATTAAATACCTGATTGAGTTAGAAGAAAAAACGGGTAAACAAATTCAATTTGGCATCGAAATGGAGCCTGATTGCGTATTTGAAAAAACATCTCAACTAGTCGATTATTTTAAACACGATTTACTGCCTGCTGCCGCAATAGCTGGCTATAGTAAGCATCAAGTATTGCGCTATATAGGCTGTTGTTATGATACTTGCCATCAGGCTGTGTTGAATGAAGATATATTGATTTCGCTCGAGCAAATTAGTCAACTGGGGATCGAGATTGTTAAAATTCAAATATCAAATGCAGTTGCAGCAGATATTAAAAATACTGAACAAATTGAACAGCTCAATCAATTATTTTCTGATCCTAAGTTTTTACACCAAACAAAAATTACCTCTAAAGCGTCGCCACAAGAAAGCTCAACCGCACTAGCAGATTTATCAAAATCTGAATTAGAACAATTTTTACAACAAAATCAGAACCAAGCTTTCTCCGCTCGAATTCATTACCACATACCGATAAATCAAGATTCATTCCCATATGGCTTTATCTCAAGCACACAAGATGCGATAAAACAGTGTTTAAGCTTTTTAGTCAATAACCCAGATTGCAGGCCATTTTTAGAAGTAGAAACTTATACCTGGCTAAATTTTATTGATGCTAGCATCAAGCTAGATACTCAATTGATTTCAGGCCTAACGCAAGAATTAACTTGGCTAGAAAATACTTTGTCTGAACTCAAATTATTAAAATAACAAGCGAAAAAAATTATGACAAAACCCTTAATCGTCATTGATGTAGTTGCTCTCAGCCCTTACATGCTGGGTGAAAATACCCCAAACATAAACAAGTTACTTGATAAAGGATATCAATCAAACGCGCTCGAAGCTGTTTTTCCTGCGGTAACCACCACAGCGCAAAGCGCTATGTTGACAGGTAAACAGGCCAATGAACACGGGATTGTTGGTAATGGTTGGTATTTTAAAGACTTAGCAGAAGTCGGGTTCTGGAAACAAGCGAACCAACTGGTTAAAGCGGATAAAATTTGGCATAAATTAAAATCCACTATACCCAAGTTTAAAGTGTCTAAATTATTTTGGTGGTACAACATGTACGCAGATGTCGACTACAGCATCACACCTAGACCACATTATCTAGCAGATGGCGGTAAAATATTTGACCTTTACTCAAGTCCAACTGGCTTACATCAAGGGATAGAAGACAAAATAGGAAAATTTCCATTTTTCAATTTTTGGGGACCTAAAGCTGGAATTGGCGCTAGCCAATGGATAGCCAAAGCGGCAATTGAAGAATTTAAACAAAATAAACCCAATTTACAGTTTATTTACTTGCCCCACTTAGATTACTGCTTACAAAAATTTGGTCCTGATCACGAATCAATCGCAGCTGAGATCCAAGCCATAGACAAAGTATTAGGAGATATTTTTGCCAGCGTAACGGATGAAAGCGCAGATTTTATGTTAGTTTCTGAATACGGAATAACCCAAGTAGATCAGTGTATCGACATCAATAAAATATTAAGAAAACAAGGTTATATCCAAGTTAGGAAAACAAATCAGTTTGAAAACTTAGATTGTGGCGCCTCTGCTGCATTTGCCGTAGCAGATCATCAATGCGCTCATATATACGTCAATGACAAATCTAAACTCGACGAGATAAAGCAGTTATTAATTGAAACGCCAGGCATAGAAAGCGTGTTGGATAAAGACCAACAAAGTCAGCTAAATATAAACCATGAAAGAAGTGGAGACTTAGTCGCCATTAGCCAAGCCAACGCTTGGTTTAGCTATTATTACTGGTTGGATGACGCAAATGCGCCTGATTTTGCCAGAACGGTGGATATTCACAGAAAACCCGGATATGACCCGCTAGAAATGTTTATTGACCCCAAAATAAAATTCCCTTTACTCGCGGTAGTTTGGCGTCTATTAAAGAAAAAATTAGGATTCAGGTATCTAATGGATATCATCCCTTTAGATACTCATTTAATTAAAGGGAGCCATGGCAGAATTACCGACAACCCTAACCAAGGTCCAATATTAATTGCTAAAACTGAATTAGTTAAAGACTCAACTCAGTTTAAAATGACTGATGTTTTTAATTTAATTCAAAAACACTTTAAATAACCTTCCACACACATTTACCTCCTAAATTAGCTATCTCAGATAGTTAATTGGGAGGGGAATTCTAAAAAAACTTTCCAAATACCTATGCATACGTATGCAATAATTTACAGTTAAATTAAGTTAATTTAATTAACATAATTTAACCTAATTAGAACACCCCATTTTAAATCAATCACTTAAAATAAAAACGACCAATATAGTTGTAAAAATAATGTAATGAATTTTCGTTGAATACGTATGCAAGCAGTTGTCGTTATTTACAATCCGCTATTAGTATTTAGTCAAAGGTAATCAGTAAACGCTTCATTGAGTAGTTAAAGCCAAGCTGAACAAAATTCAAAAACATATAATTTTTTATGGCATGAGGTCAGACAAATGAAACAATTTAAACCAAGTATTCTTACTTTAGCACTCGCGACGACAGGATTATTTTCCGGTTACAACTATGCGGCTGATCAAGGTTTAGACGAAGAAGTCGAAACGATTAAAATTACTGGCCTTCGTGGTGCATTAATGCGAGCTCAGGTAACTAAGATGGAGAGTACCTCTGTTGTCGAAGTGATCTCAGCTGAAGATATAGGTAAATTACCAGATAGCTCTATTGCCGAGTCTCTTTCTCGTCTACCTGGTATGGCAGGTGAAAGGAGAGATGGTCGTACAAGTGGTATTTCAGTACGAGGCTTCAGAGAAGATTACTCAGGGTCAACTATGAATGGCCGTGAATTATTAGGCATGGGTGATAACCGCGGCGTTGAATTCGATTTATATCCATCTGAGATAATGAGTGGTGTAACTGTATACAAATCTCCAGAAGCAAAATTAACAACACAAGGTGTTGCTGGTACAGTTGATCTACAAACGGCTAAACCTCTAACCTCTGATGAATATTTTGCTATTAATATGAACTTAGAGCAGAACGGTATGAAATCAGGTAACCCTGACTTCGATGATAATGGCCATCGTCTCGCTGTTAGCTTTTCACAAAAATTTGCTGATGACACTATTGGCGTTGCTGTTGCTTATGCAACGACTGAGTCTCCTAGCCAAGAAGAGCAGTTCCGAGGCTGGGGCTACGCTGATGTAGGTTTAGAAGATAAAGATGAAGATGGTAACGTGACAAAAGACCATGTTTATGACGCGATAACAAACCCAGCTGGCACAATCCGCCTCGAAAATGGCCTGACAAAGGATGACTTAGCTGGCGCTAAAATATTAGGCGGACATGATTCATATGTTAGATCAGCTCTACTTGAACGCGATACGCTTGCAGCTGTCGTTCAATTCAAACCTAGCGACGATTTAACAATCAGCCTAGATGCATTGAAAATTGATTTTTCTGATACTCAAGTAAAACGAGGGTTTGAAGAAGGTGGAGCTGAATGGGGTACAGGTAAGCATTATACCATCTCATCTGTCGAGAAAGGACTGGTCACAGCTGGCAGAGCTGGTGATAGCAATAATGCATTTAAAACTGTCGTCAGAAACGACTCATATGCAAAAACGGCAGATTTGACCGCTTTTGGTGCCAATATTAAATATCAATTAAATGAAGATTGGAAATTAGAATTAGATCTTTCTAGCAGTGAAGTTGATAAAAAAATTATAGACATAGAAAGCTATTCAGGCGTTGGCCGTTCGAGACATAAAGATCAAGGTGCTGGCATGATCCGTGGTTTCGAAATGACATCGACTGGGGTGATGTATAACCAACCAACTGGAGTAACTAACCCAGACCTATCAGACACAGCTGTAGTTAAACTAGCAGGACCGCAATCTTGGGGTGGTGGAATGCAAGGCTTCGCTGATAGATTCCCTGAAAATACGACTCAAGCTAAAAATTCAGATGCGCCAATTACCTATGCAGAAGCTCAAGATGGTTTTGTTAACGAACCCGTTTTCCACGAAGAAATGGACGCGTTAAAGTTTAATGCGACAGGCCTAGTCGAATTAGGTCCTATTACTAAACTACATACTGGTATCCGATACAGTGATAGAAGTAAATCAAAAGACAATAGAGGTGCATTTTTAACCTCTACAGCTTGGCCTGACCAGGGTCAAATTCCAGAAGAGTATATTGTTGGGCAAACAAGTTTAGGCTTTTTAGGTTTAGGCAACATGGTTGCGTATGACAGCTTAGCTATGTTCGATAATAATGAGTACACAAAAGGTGATGCCGCTCTTTTTGAAACGGGTCGAAAAGGTGATTCATATACTGTATCTGAAGAAATGACTCAAATATATCTACAAGCAGATATAGAAGCCGAAATTGGTTCTATTTATGTTAGAGGTAATATGGGTGTTCAATATGTCGACACGACTCAGTCATCAAGTGGTTTCTTCGCTCAAATTGGTGAGGGAAGCTTGGTTAATGCAGCAGAAACATCGGAAGAGCTTAGCTATTCAACCGTATTACCTAGTTTATCTTTAAACTTCGAGTTAATGGATGACCATATTTTAAGAACTGCAGTTGCTAAAACGCAAACTAGGCCACGAATTGATGATATGAAAGCCGGTGGGAAAGTTGATTTTTCTTTTAATCCAGGTCGAGTAGCAAGTACAACTATTGATAACAGTCCATGGAGTGCAGACAGTGGTAACCCATTCCTAAAACCACTTGAAGCAAACCAATTTGATTTAGCATATGACTGGTATTTTGCTGAAGATGGATTTATGTCTGCTGCATTTTTCTATAAAGACATAACAAACTGGCATTATCAAGCAAGTTTACCTCGTGACTTTAGTGATGCTTACATTGCAAGCTATCATAAAACAGAAGATGACCAAGGAAATGTAATTACACCTGGTACTTTCATGGGTATTTCGTCGGCAAAAATTGACGGACTAGAAGGCTTTGTTAGAGGTTACGAATTCCAAGTAACACTACCACTGAATTTAGTCGCTGACAGCTTAGATGGATTCGGTGTTATGTTTAGTGCGGCCTTTAATGATGGAAATCTAAATACATTCGAAGGTGTTAAGCTAGATGAGACATTAGAAATACCAGGCTTATCGGATGAAACCTACTCACTTGTTGGTTACTATGAATCTGGTGGATTACAAATTCGTATCGCAGGTACTAAACGTGACGAATTTTTAACCGAAGATAGAGGTTTAAGCCTAGCTCTAGAACCTTCTACTGATAATGGTAGTACTCTGTGGGATGCACAAATTGGCTACGACTTTGGTAAAGGTGGTTTTAATTCCCTTGAAGGCTTAACAGTTTCACTTCAAGCGCAAAATATAACAGATGAAGATCAAGTTAAATTTGCCAACGGTGATCCTCGACAAATCGTTAAGCACCAATCGTTTGGTTCAAACTACTTATTAGGATTAAATTACAAATTCTAATACCATTCTCTTACCTTCTAGGTTAGCAATTTTAAGGCTCTATTGATTTAATCAATAGAGCCTTTCTCCTTTTATGAACATAAGCCTACAATTTAAAAGTTATGTGCTACCTTTAAATAAACTTCAATATTTTCAATTCATAAGGTCAAGATGAATCATATCAATAAGGTTGTTGTCGTTGGTGGGGGGACATCTGGTTGGATGTCTGCAGCTCTGCTCAAAAAGATATTAGGCAATACAGTAAATATAGAGTTAATTGAATCAAAAACAATCGGAATAATAGGCGTTGGTGAAGCAACTATCCCTCCTATACAAACAGTTAATGAAGTGCTAGGTATAAATGAAGCTGAATTCATGCGGGAAACAAAGGCAAGTATAAAGCTAGCGATTAAATTCGAGAATTGGTGGCAAAAAGGACAAAGCTATTTTCACACTTTTGGCGCGCCTGGACAGAGCTTACCTTTTTGTCATTATCATCACCTATGGACAAGAGCAGAGTCACTCGGATTAAAAACTAATTTATGGGATTATGACTTAAATTACTTAGCAGCAACTGCTGGTAAATTTGCTAAGCTTGAAACTCAAGACCCCATGTACGAAATGAAATATGCATATCATTTCGATTCAGCGCTTTATGGTCAGTTCTTACGTAAACATTCAGAAAAGTCAGGTGTTATTAGAACAGAAGGTCTAATTGAAAACGTAAATTTAAACCCAGCGACTGGTAACGTAGAAAGTTTAACCTTGACCGGAGGCGGAACTGTCACAGGCGATTTATTTATAGATTGTTCCGGTATGCGTGGCTTACTCATTAACCAAGCTTTAGGTACAGGCTTTGAAGACTGGAGTCATTGGTTAGCGGCAGATAGGGCAATTGCAATACCATCAGAAAGAGATACCAAAACCCTCCCCTATACACGCTCTATAGCACATTCTAAGGGGTGGCAATGGAATATACCATTACAGCATAGGAACGGTAACGGAATAGTGTATTCGAGCCGTTACTGCTCTGACGATGAAGCGCAAGATACACTAATAAAGAATATCAAGAATAAAACTTTAGCAGATCCTAATTTAATCAAGTTTAAAACGGGCAGAACCAGAAAACAGTGGAACAAAAATGTTATTGCCATCGGCCTATCTAGTGGTTTTCTAGAACCGTTAGAATCAACTAGCATTTACCTCGTACAATCTGCAATCGTTAGATTACTTAAATTCTTTCCACATAAAGGTATTCAAGCTTCATCTGTGAATGAATTTAATAATCAATCACAAAGAGAATATGAGCTTATTCGAGACTTCATAATCTTACATTACTGTGCTACCAGTAGAACTGACAGCCAATTTTGGCGGGATATGAAAGCATTAGAGTTACCGAGGAGGCTAACAGAAAAACTAGATATGTTTAAAGAAAATGGAACCTTAGTACACGATGATTTAGACGTATTTTGGGAGCCATCTTGGTTACAAGTCATGCTAGGCCAAGGCATTAAACCTATGGGTTACCATCCTTTAGCAAGCCAATATAGTCAAGCTAAACTAACAGAAATATTTACCAATACTAGGAGGGCAAAATCAGCCCCGCTAGAGAAAATGCCATCCCATGATGAGTTTTTAAAACTTTATTTAGAATAATCTCACCAACTATAGATCTAAAATAACTTCTAGTTAAGTAGGCTTATATTATAGCCTGCTTAACCATTATAGCCGGCAAGCTCCTATTCTTTAATCTCTTTAATTGAGACTATTTCACTAAAGCCCATGCGTTCAAATTCTTTTTGACGAAAGTTTTTGATCGCAGATTTATCTTTCGCTGTCATGTGCACTTGCTCTTCCATCTGCAAAAATTTTGTCAAATCAATCTTCTCTGCAGCAGCAATTGCTTCATAAATATCCCTGTGCTTGTCATAAGAAAAATTAATCTCTTTCGCAACGTTTTTAAATTTATAGCTTACTCTACGCGCCATAGTAGCTCCCAAAGAAAAATAGAGGTAGATAACTCAAAGTGTAATTAATCTAGCATACAAGCCTTACAGGCAGCTAGGTATAAGAATAAGTTAATAAATAATGTTTATGAGGATAAATCAATCTGAGGATATTTAAAGTGGTGGGTCATGCTGGATTCGAACCAGCGACCAATTGATTAAAAGTCAACTGCTCTACCAACTGAGCTAATGACCCACTTTAAAATTGGATGGCGACTATATGTAAGTGGTGGGTCATGCTGGATTCGAACCAGCGACCAATTGATTAAAAGTCAACTGCTCTACCAACTGAGCTAATGACCCTTACATAAGTCTGATTGATAAAAGTGGTGGGTCATGCTGGATTCGAACCAGCGACCAATTGATTAAAAGTCAACTGCTCTACCAACTGAGCTAATGACCCACTTTATCAATCTTGTTAGCATTCGCTCAAACTTTCTTTCCGACCGCTTGCTAACGGAGGCGTATAATACTGATATGTTTGGCGAACGCAACAAAAATTTCATTTTTTTTTACGAAATAAATGAAATAAAACAAAACGATTATTAAACAAACTTTTATTGATTAATAATAGAACAAATTACAGTTCGAGTAATCTTTGCTTAGCTAATTTAGCTGCTGTTGAATCTGGATATTCCGAAACAACTTGTTCAAATCTAACTTTAGCTTCTGCCAAATTAGATAATTTTTGCGCAACTAAACCTAATTTAAATAAAGAATCCGGTCTTTTATTTGATTCGGTGTGCATATCGACAACAGTCAGAAAGTTTTTAGCTGCAGATTTAAACTCACCTTTAGTGAAAAGTAACTGACCTAACCAATAATGTGCATTGGGTTGATAGCTAGATTCAGGGTATTTATTAATAAAAGCCTGAAATTCAGGTATCGCTTGTTCGTAGCGTTTATCTTTTAAAACTAAATTAACTGCTTTGTCGTAAGCTTGATTCTCATCTAAGCTCGCTTGCTGAGTCGCAGGAGCGACCTGAAGACCAGAAACGGATGTATTAGCATTAGGAGATAACATAGGTAAACTAGGTGCTGCCTGCGCATCTCTAAGCGCCATCATTTTTTTGGTTGATTCATTTAATTTATCAAGTTCTTGATACAACTCTCGTTGCCTTTCAAGAATTTGAGAAAGTTTATAATTATGCTCCTCAGAGATACCTCTAAGTTCGCTTAATTCGTTTTGTAATGAATCTATATCTTGCGATAAATTAACTTGAGCTTGACCACGTGCATTGATGATACGCTCCATAGTATCCAACCTTTCGGTTAAAGAAACTTGGCGTTCAGCAAATGCATTAGGGGTTACAACCGCAACCCCTAAAGATAATACAAGCAATTTTACTAGCTTGGTCATATAAAACTCGATTGATTGATTAGTAAACTAATACAGCTCTACGGTTTTTTGCAAAGCCTGCTTCAGTGCGTGACTTATCTAATGCTTTTTCTTCACCGTAACTTACAGTAGAGATTTGAGATGCTAAAACACCGTGATTTTGTAAGTGCTTAGCAACAGACTTAGCTCGACGCTCACCTAATGCAATGTTGTACTCAGGCGTACCACGCTCATCACAGTGGCCTTCAATAACGACTTTAACACTTGGGTTTTTAGTTAGGTATGTCGCGTGAGCTTGTAACACTTCAAAGTATTTACCTTGAATGTTTGATTCGTCAAAATCAAAGAAAATTGTGCTAGTTTTTAATAAAGCTTTTTGCTTCATTTTTTCTTGCTCAATTTCGATTTGACGCTTTTGCTCTAAAGTTGAAACCTCAACGCCACCATTTGCAGTGCCGTTTGAAGCAACACCACCGCTTGTCGTTGCTGTATCAGCCGCATTTGTAGCAATAGACTCATCTTCACCAGTAGTAGTTGAACAAGCTGCTGTAAATAGCGGTAATACAATCATTAGGCATTTTGCAATTTTAGTTGGTTGCATGTTGTTTTCCTTATAATTGGTAAGTTATATTTTTAAAGTTAAAAGCCATTTTATATAAAGGTTTAGCGCTAAAAACCAAACAAAATGTTATTTTTGATGGTTTTATACACTAAATGACCTAAATATGAAAATAAAGTGTAATTTTTATTCTAAATAGGGTGACCAAGATGGTGATTTCACCTGTCCTACCCCTGAAGGTAATCGGGCTTTAAAGCGTCCATCAACAGATACTAAAGCAAGTACCTGATTTTGACCATGTAATGTACTATAAATTATCATATTTCCATTTGGAGATATACTAGGAGATTCATCCAAATAAGTTTTCGTTAATACACTCATTGTACCCGAACGAATATCTTGCCGAGCAATATGATATTTACCACGTGTTCGGTTGACAATAATCAAGCTTTCACCATCTGTCGTGAAAGAACCACCTAGGTTCATTTCACCTGTAAAAGTTAAACGTCGAGTTTTTCCTGTATTCACATCAATTCGATACAACTGAGGTTTACCACCTCGTTCAGAAGTAATCACAAGAGACTGTCCATCTGGCGCCCAGCTTGGCTCAGTGTCTATGGTTCTGTTATTCGTTAAACGTGTTAATTGGCGGGTTAGTAAGTCCATTAAATAAATTTCTGGATTACCATCTTTAGACAACACCATAGCGAGCTTAGAGCCGTCTGGCGACCAAGAAGGCGCACCATTAATACCTGGATAAGATGCAATCATTTCGCGACGACCAGTATAAAGATCGTGAACAAATATTTGAGCTTGGCGATTTTCAAATGTGACATAAGCCAGTTTAGTTGCATCAGGTGACCAAGACGGTGACATTAAAGGCTCTGAACTACGTACAATTTCGGTTTCGTTATAACCATCATAATCAGCGACAACTAACTGATAAGGTAAAGGTGCGTCATCGTTAACTAACACATAAGCAATCTTGGTTTGAAAAGCGCCTTTAATCCCTGTTAAAGTTTCGAATACTCTATCGCTGATTGAATGCGCAGCTCGCCTAAAGTCACCTTCTTCAACTTGAAATGGCTTACTTGCAAACACAATATAGTCATTACTCTCAACCAATTCGCCATTGCTTAACATTTGAGTTGCGCCACCGGTAATCTGGCCACGTATCACATCAACAATTTGATAAGAGATAGCAAACAAGCCAGGTCTAACATCTCTAACCTGTCCCATGACTAGAGTATCAATATTTTGTTCTGCCCATTTGGTAAAATCTATTTCATTAATAGTTTTAGGTATTTGTGGCATTTCAAATTCTGATTTTGGCTGAAACTTGCCACTTCGACCTAAGTCAGAGCCAATAACATTGGCGACATTCAATGGAACAGTTTGAAAACCATTATATTCAAATGGCACAACCGCAATTGGTTTAGCACCACTAACCCCTTCAGTAATGAAAATTTCAATCGCCGCAAAGGACGGCTTTATAAGCAAGAGTGTAAAAAGCAGGGATAAAAATATTCTCATTAATTTTCTCTATATCTCTTTGATATTTAATTTATTCACCAAAATTAAGAATAATATCTCTTAATTTTGCGGTTACATCAGCTTCTTTTGAAACTGGAACTTGATAAGTTTTATTAATCGCCTTATCAACTTCTTTACAAGTTACTGCGTTACCAGACAAAATTTTGGTTGAGATAACGACGCCACTTTGTGAAATTCGAATTTGAACCCGACAAGCAGTACCTGCAACAACAAAATCTTGATTAATATTTACTTGAATCGCAGATTTAATCATAGCTGTGTACTTTTCAACTTCTGTCATCACGTATTGTTGACGCTGTTGATTTCGCGCAGCTTGTTCAGCTTCCATTTGAGCTCGCATTTGACGCTCTAATTCTGCTTGCTCGGCTGCTTCTTTCGCTTTACGTTTACGTTCTTCTTCCGCTTTCTTCGCCGCTTCTTCGGCTTTGCGTTTCTCTTCAGCTTTACGTTTTAATTCTTCTTCAATTTGTTTCGCTTTATCTTTCGCTTTTTTAGCTTCATCTTCAGCTTTTCGCTTTAAAGCATTTTGTTCTTCAGCTTGTTTTTTCAGCTCTTTAGCTCGGTTAGATTCTTGAATTTGTTTTTGTTTTGCAGCTTTAGCATCGGCTTCGGCTTTACGTTTTTGCTTCTCTAGCTGCTTTATATCTTGCTTGTCTTTTTGCAATTTGTTTTCTGCTGCTCGAGCTCGACGCTCTAAATCTGCGACCCGCTTTGCTTCGGCTGCTTCTGCTGCCGCTTTTTTAGCTGCCAATTTTTTAACTTGTTTTTCTAATGCCGATTTATCAACAGATACGGCATGCACTAAATCTGGTTTAGTTTTATGCTCGCTATTTGGGCTCGGGTTACTATGCTCCTTTTGTTCTTTAACTGGTGTTTTGAACTCAAAACTAAATACCAAAACGATACCTAAAAGAAGATGTAAAAAGATCGAGGCTATCAGTGCTATTGGATATAAATTCATTTTATTCCTCAACTGGATCTGTCATTAAGCCAACAGATTCCACACCTTGCTTTTGTAATAACACCATCAAATTTACCACAACATCATAGGTGACAGTGGCGTCCCCTTCGACCATAACAGGTCGGTCAGGCTCTACTTTGATGTAAGCTCCAACTAATGCAGCTAAATCACCAGGAGACATAGGTCCATCTTTACTAGAGCCGTCAGTGACAAAATACTCATAATCAGAGTTAACCGAAACCACAATAGGTGGCTTACTGTCTTCCGCTAATGGATTGGCTTCAGCTTTAGGCAGGTCAACATTGACCCCTGCAGTAATCAAAGGTGCTGTCACCATAAAGATAATCAGCAGCACCAACATAACATCTATGTATGGTACAACATTAATTTCAGCAACAGGACGGCGTCTTTTGCGTTGAAACATTTAAGCTTAAGCTCCCTGCTTCTCTGTAGCACTAGCAGATAAAGCTTGGCGATGTAAAATTGACGAAAACTCTTCAATAAAATTGATATAACTGTTTTCTAATTTTTCAACCTTATGCGAAAAACGGTTATATGCAATGACGGCAGGAATGGCGGCAAATAAGCCCATAGCAGTCGCAATCAGTGCTTCCGCTATGCCTGGTGCAACCATAGCTAAGGTAGCTTGTTTCACTTCGCCTAAGGCGATGAAGGCATTCATAATCCCCCATACTGTTCCAAATAAACCTATGTAAGGGCTGATAGAACCAACGGTCGCTAAAAAAGGTAAATTTGTTTCGAGTTTATCAACTTCTCTAGATAAGCTCACGCGCATTGCTCTGTGAGTTGCATCCATCAAACCTTGAACGCTGCCATGATTCCCCTTACGAAAACGAGCAAACTCTTTAAAACCTGCTTTAAATAAGCTTTCTACACCTGTTAATGCTTCTTGTTTATGGGTAATTTCATGATACAAACTACTTAACTCGACTCCAGACCAAAATTTGTCTTCAAACTCGCGGGCCGTTTTAAGGGCGTTAGATAAAATGGCTTTGCGTTGAAAAATCATTGCCCAAGAGACTAAAGAGGCAAGTAATAGAGTCACCATTACAGCTTGAACTAATAAGCTCGCTTCTAGAAATAGACCAAAAAAAGTAATGTCAGCAGACACGTTGAAATTCCCCAAAAATTGGTTGCGGTATTCTTACCGGTTTTAGATTTTTTAAATCGATAAATGCGATTTCAATTTCAGCTTTATTTATCGTGTTGTTCTCATATTCAATCCATTGTTTGAAAGTTAAACTAGCGCGTTTTAACTGACAAATCTGGCTGCATATCTCTAACCTTTGGTTAAATTTAGCCGCTCTAACATTATCCATATTTAAACGTTTTACTACAAAACCAAACCCATCCGATAAACTTTGGTCTTGTTCGACACCTAAATGAGATAAAAATTCCGTTCTTGCTCTTTCATAGTATTTTAAATAGTTTGCATGGTAAACAATGCCACCTGCATCCGTATCTTCGTAATATACTCGAATTGAGTGTCTAAATATTTGTGTCATATTAAATCACTGCTGGTAGGTTAAATCTAGAGCTAGATGCCATCTTGTTAGCAAAATTATCGTAAAGGTCAAATAAATATTAAAATTTATAACCCAAAAACACTATTTTTAACTATTCAATAGAGAAAATAAGCAATCCTCTTTTCTCTATTAAAAATTATTCTTTAATTTTCAAGCCTAAATGTAAATAAGCCCTCTGACTGGCAATTCGACCTCTTGGGGTGCGCTGAATAAAACCTTGTTGGATTAGAAAAGGTTCAATGACATCTTCTATTGTTTCTTTTTCTTCTCCTATGGCTGCCGCTAAGTTGTCTAGTCCGACAGGGCCGCCATCAAATTTATCGACTATAGCTTCAAGGAGTTTTCTATCCATATAATCGAAACCTTTGGTATCTACATCTAGCAAATCTAATGCAGCAGCGACAATGCTTTGTTCAGCTCGACCATCCGCTTTGACATCAGCGTAATCTCTCACTCGACGCAATAATCTATTTGCTATTCTAGGCGTCCCTCGCGAGCGTCTTGCCACTTCTAGGGCACCTTGTTCACTTAATTGCATGTTCATATGAGAAGCTGAACGACCAACAATTTTTTGCAACTCTTCAACCGAATAGAATTCAAGTCTTTGTACTATCCCGAATCTATCTCTTAACGGTGAAGTGAGTGACCCCGCTCTAGTGGTTGCGCCAATTAAAGTAAATGGCGGTAAATCGAGTTTAATTGAGCGGGCTGCAGGGCCTTCACCTATCATAATATCAAGCTGATAATCTTCCATTGCTGGATAGAGTATTTCTTCAACAACAGGGCTTAAACGATGGATTTCATCTATAAATAAAATGTCGTTTTCTTCAAGGTTTGTCAGTAGCGCTGCCAGATCACCTGCTTTTTCTAATACAGGGCCTGAAGTGGTTTTTATCCCTACATTCATTTCATTGGCAATAATACGAGATAAAGTTGTTTTACCGAGTCCAGGCGGGCCAAATATTAGTACGTGGTCAAGTGCATCTTCACGTTTAAGCGCAGCTTCAATTGCAATTTCCATTTGTTCAACAACATGTTTTTGTCCGGTATAGTCGGCTAGTTGTTGAGGACGTATCGCTCTGTCTACTATTTCATCATCGTGCGTTGCACCCGCACTAATTAATCTGTCGGCTTCAATCATATTATTTACAACATGCTCTTAAGGGCGAGTTTGATAATTTCTTCGCTGTTCATACCTTCTTTAGCCACCCGCTTAACCGAAGTTTCAGCTTGATTAGCTTTATACCCTAATGCCATAAGCGCATCAACTGCATCATTTTTAGCGTGATTAGGATTAACTTGGCTGCTAGTGATTAAATCAACAGGGGCAGCATCTGTCGCTGGCGTCGGATTCATATCCTGCCATTTAGCCAATCTGTCTTTCATTTCCAGTAAAAGCCGCTCTGCGGTTTTTTTGCCAACGCCAGGGATTTTAACCAGTGTCGTCACGTCAGATTGATTCACTGTCCAAACAAATTGCTGGGCTGACATAGCGGATAAAATAGCAAGAGCAAGTTTAGGCCCAACACCATTAGCTTTTAGTAACTCTCTAAATAAATCTCTTTCGTAACGAGAATGGAAGCCATATAAAGCTTGGGCATCCTCTCTAAATACTTGATGAATAAAAATGGTCGCGTTTTGTTCTAGCTCTGGCAACTGATAAAAACTCGTCATTGGTAAATTTATTTCGTAGCCGACACCTTGTACGTCTAAAACGCATTCAGGTGGGATTTTTTCAACTATTTTTCCAGTTAATCTAGATATCATATTTAATTCCTACAACCGATTTTTATCATTTACCGCAATCGCCTTCTAACCGTTTTAGTCGCCTGCCCTGCCATATGAATTAAGCTTTGCTGAGTATTCGCATGACATAATGCAACAGCAAGCGCATCCGCGGCATCAGCTTGAGGGCTGGCATTCAACTTTAGAATGTGAGTAACCATATGCTGAACTTGTTTTTTTTCAGCATTCCCTTTGCCAACTACGGCTTGTTTTATTTGCCGCGCGGAATATTCAGCCACAGGTAAACTTGCGTGAGCCGCAGCAACAATAGCTGCACCACGTGCTTGGCCAAGCTTTAATGCAGAGTCTGGGTTATGAGCTAAAAACACTTGCTCAATTGCAAATTCATCTGGAGAGAATTGGGTAATTAATTCTGAAATACCGTGAAATATTTTGATTAAGCGATCGGCTAATGCGCCATCACCTAATCGAATACAACCACTGGCAATATAAGAAAATCGGCTACCTTGTTGTTTAACAACGCCGTAGCCAGTAATACGAGAACCGGGGTCTATACCTAAAATTATACTCAAGCGAACTCCGGTTTTATAACAGATAAAGTGGGCTTATTCTTCTTCGTCGCTGCCGTCATCTAACTGAGGTACAACTTGAATGCCTAGTTCTGTAACTTGTTGTGGATTAGCAAAACCTGGCGCATTAGTTAATGGACAAGCTGCCGTTGTTGTTTTAGGGAATGCCATCACATCACGAATAGACGAAGCACCTGTCATTAACATAACTAAACGGTCTAAACCAAAAGCTAAACCAGCATGTGGTGGCGTACCATATTTTAATGCTTCTAATAAGAAACCAAATTTATCTTCCGCTTCCTCTTCGCCTATACCTAAGATTTCAAACACAGCGGCTTGCATCTCTTGTTGGTGAATACGCACCGAACCACCACCAACTTCACAACCATTTAATACCATATCATAAGCATTAGACAAGGCAGTTTCTGGGTTAGCTTTTAACTCTTCTGCACTGATACCTGTTGGTGAGGTGAATGGGTGATGTAATGGCGTTAAGCCACCATCATTGGTTTCTTCAAACATAGGGAAGTCAACAACCCATAATGGTTTCCAGCAGTCTTCAACTAAGCCTAATTCTTCACCAATTTTAAGTCGTAACGCACCAATCGCTTCAGAAACAACTGAGTATTTATCAGAGCCGAAGAAAATAATGTCACCTGTTTGCGCGCCTGTTCTTTCAATAATTGCCAAAGCAGTTGCTTCAGGTAAAAATTTAAGAATAGGTGATTGAAGACCTTCAATCCCTTTAGCTAAGTCGTTCACTTTTAACCAAGCTAAACCTTTAGCACCATAAATGCCAACAAACTTAGTTAATTCATCAATATTCTTACGCGAGAATTTAGCAGCACCTTCTGGCACTTTTAACGCAGCGACTCGGCCTTTTGGATCATTGGCTGGACCAGAGAAAACAGCAAACTCAACGTCTTTCAATAAGTCAGCAACGTCAACCATTTCAAGTGGGTTGCGTAAATCAGGTTTATCACTGCCGTATTTAGTCATAGCTTCAGCGAATGTCATACGCGGAAACTCACCTAAATCAACGTTAAGTAACTTCTTAAATAAAGTGCGCGTCATGTCTTCTGTTAACGCCATCACTTGATCTTCTGTCATAAAAGAAGTTTCGATATCGATTTGGGTAAATTCAGGCTGGCGATCAGCACGTAAATCTTCATCACGGAAACACTTAACGATTTGATAGTATCTATCTAAACCCGACATCATTAATAACTGTTTAAACAACTGAGGAGATTGCGGTAAAGCAAAAAACTGACCTGGGTAAGTTCGGCTTGGTACTAAGTAATCACGCGCACCTTCAGGTGTCGCTTTAGTTAAGATAGGTGTTTCAATATCTAAGAAATCATTGTCATCTAAATAACGACGAATTTCACTGGTCACTTTGGCACGAAACTTCATGCGCTCAGTCATTTCAGTGCGACGAAGATCTAAATAACGATATTTTAGTCTTTGCTCTTCTGAGTTATTTTGATGTCCATCGATACTAAGCGGTAATGGCGCAGAACCATTTAATATCGTCATATCAGAAGCTAAAATTTCAACTGCGCCTGTGGCCATGTTTTTATTCACTTGGCTTTCTGGACGTGCACGTACTTTACCAGTTAATTGAATACAAAACTCATGCTTTAATTTATTAGCAGTTTCAAATAAAGCTTTAAAATCTGGGTCAATAACAACCTGAACCAAACCTTTTACATCACGCAAATCTAAAAAGATTAAACCACCTAAATCACGACGACGATTAACCCAACCACATAGAGTTACTTCTTGATCAACTAAAGATTCATTAACTTGCCCACAATAATGGCTTCGCATATTTAAAATTCCTGATGAGTATTGCACTTAACCCTAGTTTGATATTTGACTACTAATTAATTTTTCTGATTAGAAGGTAAACTAGAGAATTTTTATTTATGAATTGAGATAGCTCTCAAATTTTGCACGGGATTATAACCTTAAATGGCGTAAAGATGCGAGAGAGGTTTTGCAGAGAAATAAGAAGGCTAATATAAAATCTTTAACCTTCTTATTTGTATTGGTTATTTTAGTTAGCTGTCGTTTGATACTTGAGGGTAAATTTATCTATATCAAGTAAAAAGCCCGTCTCTGTTGAATGACCAAATTCTAACTTTAATGTCGAAATATCACTAATACTGCCGAGTGTTAGTATCACAGGTAATTCCTGAGGACCAAATACAGGTGTAGTAACAGATCCAATTACAACATCATCTGCCAATATAGTAATGACAGCGCCGGCTTTCACACTTCCTCCGACTAAACTAAAGTTAGCTTCAATATCGGTTGCAATATTAGTTAAATTTAAATCGAAACTGACCCAAGTGTTATTTTTTATATAACCGACAGCATCACTATTCGCTAATTTAGCGCCAAAACTATCACTGAAAGTTTCAGCTTCAACGGTTTGATTAACAATAGATGCAAACACTGGTGGCGTTGTCGTACCTGTTACCGTGAAGGTTTCGTTCGCACCAACAGTGTCACTCGCTGCATATAACGGCATTTCCGGGCCTGAGTTAGTTTCCATCCGGACATACAATCCCATAGATTTCGACCAAAGCGCAAAATCGTCATTACCTAAATCAACCCAAATAAATTTAGCGTCATCAGAAATACTTTGGCTATCTTCATCACCTCTTGCAATATCAGGCACTGTATATAAGTAACCATAACGCATTGGATCGGCTTTTAAGTAATAACCATTAAATGCGCGGAGAGCAATGTAACCATCGCCCGCATCAGTGACCAAAAAGCCTTCTGTTGCTTGATCTTGATTAGCAACTGCTGGTGACAAACTGACCGGCAAGCTAGCATCAGGTTGAACAAACTTATCATTTTCCGCTTGAACTAAAATAGCGTCACCAATAGGAGCTGTACCTGAGGCCGGCTCTGCTATTGGATCAGGTAAACTAAAGAAGGTAAAAGTATGGAGTAAAACCCCGCTACTGATCTCTGAAGTATCCGAAGCCGGTATTGGTTTACAACTTTGGTTATATACAAAGTGGTTTCCATCATCTATATGATCGAGCTTGTCGCCTTCAATCACTAGATTATCAAAATGGAAGAAGCGAATATAACTCTCTTGTCCTAATGCCTGATTACGCTCAGTACATAGATTCTCTTTGTTATAAGAAGCTTGGCGTATATTGATATTTTTAAACGTTTTATCGCCTAAAATACTGACGCTAGGTCCGCCTGAGGTTTCTTCATCCCAAATTCTTAAATTCCAAATAACGCTTTCTTTACCCCAAAATTCCATATTTTCAAATATACCGCCATTGTGCTGATTTAAAGCACCTAATCGAAGGCGGCTATCAAAAACACCATGGTTTTTCCAAAAACTTTGAAATAAACGATCGGATGACCAAATCGTATGGTTTTTCACTTTAGTTGGGCTTGCTTTAACACCATTAAACTCCCAGCCAAATTGAAAACTTGGGCCATTATGCATGACGTAACTCGTGTTAAATTCCATTAAATAATCTTCGTGGATATAGGTTATATCGTCATCATTAATTAATAAGTTACCACGATAATAAGTTTTAGAGCCTTTGCTGCCGTCCTGGTATGTCCCACCGCCATAACCAACATCTTTGTGATTTATAAGATGAGCATGACCATCTCTAACCATAACCCCCATACGCGCGCCAATATTAGTTAAACCAGCAAAAATGCTTGGCTCGTCATGATAATTTCCCATCAACCACACATGAGTATCCCAGGACTGTTCGACTTTCCATGGATTACCACCAATAGCTTGATGTGATGCCCAAGGCGTTCTTGAGTCGTCTGTCCATAAATAACCGTCGTCATTATCACTGTATAGGTAGTAAAGGTTGTACATTTCGTCCGAGTAAAGACCACGCCCCCAAACTTTTAGCGCGTAATTATTATTTTTAAATAAGAAGCCATAATGTAGATAAGCGTCACCCGGAATGTACATTTCACGAACTGTGCTATTCCCTTTGCCAGCGGCATCGCCTAAAAATTGATAAGTCGGATTGGGTAAATGAATCCCCGCACCAAAGGCCACTAACTCACCATTATTAAATTCTTTAATTTCATTTGAAGGCGCAGAAGCTGGCGCTATATGTACAGGATTAATAAATACATATAAAGGTGCTTCAATGATGATATTGCCTCGGTTTGAAGTTGAGGCATGGCCAGACCAAGCTTTGCGATTAACCGCAATACGATAATGCCGAGTGTAATCAGTCGCTCCAGGTAAAGTCACTTCAAAACTAGAATCATTAAGTTTAGTGACTGAAACTGGTGCTGGGTGAATTTCTAAATCATTAATATCGATTGTGCTAGGTAAACTGCCGCTTGATAATAAATCAATAGTAACAATAACTTCTTCACTCGCATCTATGTTAGTCCAATGCTTTGAATGCATTGAACTACCCGATTTAGATGAATTAGGACCATACAAACCATAACCGTATGGCCTATGGCCGCCTGAATGTTTTGGATCGTCCTGCGCTAGAAAATTTCTCAACTGCGGACGCGTCTCGTATACAGGTGAATTCAATGGTGTCATCGCATTATTGCTAGCACTCGTTCTAACTTCAGCACTGAAGTAAGTTGAAATGCGAGTTGCATGACCTTGAGTGGGATCCGCCGGTGTTTGGTATTGGATTTCAGGAAAAGTAATACCATTTACCGTTACCATTTGTGGTGCACGGATTCCAGCAACTTCTGGATAAACCTCTAAAGTATCACTGGTACCAACCACTTTTAACATTTCACTTGCTGGCGACTCTTGCGTATTACGAATCGCTTTAACTCTAAAATAAGACGTATCGCTACGATCAAAATTGGTTAACTGATGCTCTGTAGCATTAGCTGTGGTTGTGGCAACTGATTGCCAATCTGAATTTTCAAATTTTCGTTCAATCACAAAACCTGTTTCGTCCTCAGTATTATCAGACCAAAAAAGCGTTAATTCTGCATAAGGCTCTGGGGATAAAAAATATAACGCATCTGGAGAAGCTAGGTCATTACTTGTACCACCATCAATGCTGATACTCAATTTTGCTTCTTGAGTTGCCCCTTTATCATCAAGCGCTACAGCTGTAATCTCATGATCACCTAAGCTAAGCTGATTATTGACATATTCGTAAGGGCTTGCGGTATCAATTGAAACAGATTGATTATTTACAAAAAACTCAACTTGCGAAATTGAACCGTCTAAATCAATTGCATCAACTGAAAAGCGAATCGGCTCCGCAAAAGTAAATTGGCTATTATTTGCTGGACTGTTAAATGAAATAGATGGTGCGGCATTTGTTAAGTCATTTATCTTAATAACTACAAACGCATTAGAGCTTGCCCCCTTATCATCTGTCGCTATTACTTCTATTTGATGCTCACCAAGAATAAAATCAGATTTAGATAATTCGAAAGGTGCTTCTAGATCTAATAATAAAGACTGGTTATTCGCAATAAATTCAACCTGAGTAACCTGACCATCCGCATCACTTGCACTGACACTAATATTAACCTGCTCTCCTAATGCAAATATTTGATTATTATTTGGCGAAGTAAACGAAACAGTCGGTTTTTGATTAATAACTATTCCCTGCTCACTATCGATATCTAATTTAGTGCCTTGGCAAGCAATTGCTAAACCCGACAATAATACTGAACTAACTATACGACTCAAGCTCATGTCGACTCCATTTTGATTTATATATTATATATTCAAGGTAATCTCCTAACACTTTTATAACAATGTTAAAACGTCTCTATTTAGATAAGTAACACTGACCATATTTCTCTAATTTAGCAGAATTAATTTATTGGGTATGAGCCGAAATGTTCTCTGTCATTTGAACGCGGTTTGATATCAAGCTATCAGAAACAAAAAGCCAGTGTAATGAAGTGACCCCCAATAACTGGCTTTTGCAATTTTTAAACTTTGTTAGAGACTGGTCATCTAAGGAAGGTATTCATATTCGAGCTGAACACTACCTACATTACAACAATAAGTACCGTTATTATCAAAAACGAATCTCAACGCTTTATAAGTACCTTCTGTTCTTACCGCATCAAGCACACCTTCAGCTATTAAGTAAGGGTCACTCCAGCCACCACCGCCAGGTAAATTAACAGTGCCTAACATTTCTTCTGTGTCATCAGATAAGATCCCGTAGAAAGAAACAGCTGCACCACCGCCCCCAACATGTTCCATAGTCACTTTAATATCAGCATCGCCCGGCTTTAGCTCTACATTATAGGTTGCTGAAGCCATATCTTTGATATTATCTAGCTTGTCTGTTTTAGCGGTTAATATCTCTGTAGCAGAAGCACTATCAAGCACTAAGTTCTCAACAACTTTTATTGTATCTACAACCCCATATTCAAGTTTAATTGTTGATACATCTAATAAAAACCCAGTATCTGTAGGATGCGTAAACACTATTTTTAAAGTGCCAATACCAGTATTACCTGCAGTAGAAAGCATGGTTGAGATTGTTTGAGGGCCTGCAACAGGCGTAGTGGCAGAGCCTATTTCAACATCATCGGCCAAGAAAGTAATAACGGTACCAGCTTTGACACTTCCCCCAACTAACTCTAAGGTTGCTTTAGTATCTATGCTAGAAGCATCTAAATTTAAGTTATAACTTACGCTTCTGTCGTTTTTGACGAACCCGATATTAACACCACCGCCAGTAGCTTTAATGCCGCCAGTCTCAGAATCAAATGAGCCAGCATTAAAGTTTAGCTCTTGTGCATTATAACGAACAAATGTCACATCAAACGCATCAAGATTAATACCGTCACCTGGTGCTGTAATACGTAATGTAGAAATAACACCACCAGAAGGTGCATTTAATTTGGCTTCTTCAGACCAAACATAAGTACCCCAGTTGCCTGAGCTCTTGGCTGGGATAACCCCCAAACTAACACCATTTACAGAAACTTCTAAATCTCGGTTTTGGAAACCAGCCGTTAAAGATTTAATTTTGATGTAAGCAACATCAGACATATTGACGTCAAATTCAGCCCAGTCATCAGCACCAACCCAACCTAATGCACTGCCACCATCAGCACCGTTAGTTGGTTTAAGCGCATCGGCTTTCTCACCAGTAGAGTCACCTACTCTCGCATATTCTTCAGCTTCTAATTTTACTGAAATTGGCGGTTTACCAAATACAGGTGCTTCACCAGAATGAGCTTCAAACTCAAAGCTTTCCGAAGCAGTAATTTCATCACTAGCAGCATAAAGTGGTGCATTAGTGCTTAAGCTATCTTCTAGTCGAACATATAAACCCGTTGCTTTAGAGAAAAGTGAGAATGTACTATCGCCGTTATCTACCCAAATAAATTTAGCCCACTCAGAGATATCATCACTTGGCTCCAGCTGTACGTGTACATAGCCATATCGATTAGGATCGGCTTGAACATAACGGCCTGAAAAATCTCTCAGCGCAACATAATCGTCACCAGCACTCACCACAACAAAACCATCATTATCAGAGCTAGCATTCGCTGTTAACGGGTTAAAGCTAGCTGGCAGGCTTTCATCTGATTGAACATAGCTCATATTATCTGCTTTAATAGCGACATATTGATCAATAGGCGCACTTGCGTAACCATTTACTACACTTGATTCGTCGATCATAGACGGCATGCTGAACAAGGTAACAGTGTGTAAAAGCAAACCTTCATTATAATTAAAATAGCTATCAAAATCAGACGCGTTGTTGATTGCAGTCCCCTCAATAACTAGATTATCGAAATGAATAAAACGAATATAAGCTTGTTGATTTAAGCTTAAATCTGATTCTGCAATTAAATTTTCAGCATTAACTGGCGCTTGACGTACATTGAAATTTTTAAACGTTTTATCAGAAATAATACTAGTAGTATCAGTCGCTTGCTCTTCCCTATTCCAAACTTGAATATTAAAGATTGACGACTCTTGGCCATAAAACTCAAAGTTTTCAAACACACCACCTGCATGCTCAACAAGTTTAGCGGCTGTCAGTTGACTATTAAATACTGATTGAGAGCTTAGCAACTCATCATTTAATCGATCTGAAGATAAAACGGTATGATTTGAAACTTGAGCTGTAATGCCCATTTCTGTTTCTAAATCAGTACCAAGTTGAAAGCTAGCGCCTGTATAAAGGTTATAGCTAGTATTGTTAGACATAGTGATATCTTTATGTAATTGAGTGATATCGCCTGAATTAACAAATAAATTACCCGTATATTCGACCTTAGCACTACCTGATTGATATGTGCCTCCGCCATAACCTACATCTTTATAGTTTTTAATAACAGACTGGCCATTTGTCACTAAAATACCAGTTGTAGTGCTAATATTAGTAAATCCATCAATAACAGTTGGCTCTGCAGTGTAGCTACCATCTAATACCATATGTGGGTTAGAAGCATGTGTAATTTGCCAAGGATTTCCTTCTGTTGCATCTAAATGAGACCATGGAGAGCGAGCTCTATCACTCCAAACATAGCCATCAGCATCACCAGCTTTATCGTCTTCTGTATATACATTAAACATTTCGTCTGAGTATATTGCACGTCCCCATGCTTTTATTGGATAACTATTATTTTTAAATAAGAAGCCATATTGCAAATAGGCATCGCCTGGTGCATAAATTTCTCTTACTTTATCATTACCCGTTGCGCCACCAGCTACAGCACCTCCTTCACCTAAGAATTGATATTCAGTTTTAGGTAAATGAACACCAGCACCAAATACAACTAAAGCACCGTCATTAAACTCTTTAACTTGCCCCATTGGCGCTGAAGCTGGCGCTAAATGAACGGGGTTAATGAATACAAATAAAGGCGATTCAATTGTTATGCTACCACGGTACTCAGATTGTTCTGATTCTGCCCAAGCTTTTCTATTAACAGCAATACGATAATGACGCGTAAAGTCAGTTGCACCTGGCAAAGTGACATCAAATGTCTGTTCATCAATTTTCACTGTATCAATTGGTGCTGGATGAATTTCTAAATCAGAAATATCGATTGCACCCATTGTTGGATCTAATTTAACCCGAACAATAACATCTTCTGAGGCGTCAATATTCGTCCAGTGCTTAGAGTGTATTGAACTATTTAATTCACCTTCAACAACACCATAACGTCCAGCTTGGTAAGGTTTATCTTGGCCTGTATGGCGTTTATCATTTTGCGCTAGAAAATTTCTAATTTGAGGTCTAGTTTCATATACTGGTGAAGAGAGTAATTCGCTATCAAGCGTTTTAACTTCAACCGAAAAGTAACTAGAAGCACGAGTTGCTTGCCCTTGCCCTCTTTCATTAGGAGTCTGATACTGGAAGGCTGGATAAGTTATTTTTCGTGTAACTAATGTACCCTCTGAGTTATATACCTGTTTATTGGTTGATAAAGTTTTACCTGAACTGATTTCAGGTATCACAGGATATACTTCAAGGGTATCATTGGTACCTACTAAACGAAGCATTTCACTCGATTCTGATTCTAAATCATCGCGTAAGGCTTTAACTCGAATGTAACTAGTTTCTGTTCGGTCAAAATTAGATATGGTTAATTCTGTTTCATTTTCACCTGCCTGTCCAATATTGGTCCAAGTATCACTACCCTCTATTTTTTGTTCTACTTTGAAACCTTTTTCATTTTCGCTATTGTCGCCCCAAAAAACAGTAATTTCGTCATAAGGAGCTTCAGATTTAAAGTAAACTTGGCTTGGTTTAATGAGTAGCGTTTGATGCGTTTTAGCAACCGAAATCATAGTATCTACTTGATGAAGTTGACCATCATTATCGAATGCTTTCATGGTTAATTTTTTAAAACCAAAACTCATTAATGTGTAATCAATACTATAGTTTGGAGCTGTGGTTGATTGACCAATCAGTTCGCCGTCAAGATAATATTCGACTCTATCTATACTGCCGTCTTGATCTGTTGCTAAAACCTCTAATGATAATGATTCATTTAGTACTAAGGGGGTTTTATGAGTCGGTAAAACAAGCTCAATTGTTGGCGGTTTTAATGCTGCGGTTACATCGATATCTACTGTTGCTTGAGCAACTTCATCTTGTGTATCAACAACCATAGCTACAATGGTATTTTTTCCTAATGTAGCATTCACTGGTACATAGAAATTTTCCAGTGTATAAGGTGCTGATATAACAGAAGTAATAAATGCACCATTCCAATAAAAATCAACACGCTTAATATTGCTATCTGCATCTTCAGCTATAGTCGAAACAGTTAAAGCTTCTCCAGCATTAATAGAAAGTTCTGTGCTAGGAGCGATAATACTAATGCTTGGAGCAACATTAGGTACAGTTTCACAGCTACTATCTTGCTCACAGTCGTTTATTACAACTCTTTTTTTCTCTTCGCTATCATTACAACCAGCTAATGCAAGTAGTATAGATAAAGGGATTGCCTTTAATTTAGGTGACATGACTCTGCCTCTTATTCTTGATAATTTAGCGATAAACGTACCGCTAAATTGTAAAATTTGTTTTGGTATAAAATGCGGCTAACTAATTAACCGCGTATTAAAATTAATCTTTGTTACTAGCCTGAAGTAGATAGACAACTTCTCCCGTATGCTGATCTATTGCATATAAGGCGCTCTCAGTTTTATCTGTTGCAACTAAGTAAGGTAATCCACCTTCAGTAACTATCGAACTTAACTCTCCGATCGTATTTTCAGTTGATTGTAAATTTAATATTTTAACCGTGGTGTTTTCTGTCGCGGCTCCGCCAGAAGGTGTGGCATCTACTATCGCAGTTATATTTGAAAGGTCTAATTCAGCGACTTGATTACCAAAAGCGATATAAGCTTTTAAGTTGGCATTATCTACAGCGATTGAGTAACTTGCTGGTAACTCTTTCGCAGCAGAAACATCATCAATATCGACCAAAGAAAGCTCAGTTAAAGGCGTTGACTCGTTATAAATATCTTTACGAATTGTGGCGAATACTTTAGCGGTATTGCCCGTATCATTGCTGCTTTGAGCTAAAGTGATTATGTATTCTTTACGATTTTCGCCTTCACCGATATATAATAAATCGGTACTCACAGTGCCACTATAATTAGATGTAGTACCAAAAGTCTTTTTAGATACCCACTTTCTGTGTGTTGTCGTATCAGTTTGACTTAATGGCGTGCCTTCAAGGTTATAGTTTAAAGTGTAAGTTGCTAAACCATCATTACCAGAAGCATATATTGTGACACCATCTTCAGACATAACAGTTTGACGCGCATCCCATAGGGTATTACTTAACCCATCTATGTATGCATCAGGCGTTGCTTTATTTTTTAAATTAGGATAGTTAGATAAATCAGAAACTCGAAGAGCGGGTCCCTGCCAACCATGGCGAATTAAATAATTTCCATCCGCAGCTGGGCGGTAGTTATTAATAGTTAAACCACCAATTTTTTTATCTACCTCATTCGCACCGAAAAGCTCTAGTGGTGCAGTAAGCTTTTCAGGGCTAGAAACCATTTTAAATTCAGTAACTTGCTTACCTTCTTTTTCACCTAGATAAAACACAGGAAAACCACCGCGGCCATCAATAGCCACGTCGACTAAATCTTTAAAATCACCTGCATTTTCTGGAAATAAAGTATCTTTATCAGCTAACTTTCTAACCGAAACTTTAAGTGGTTTTAAATTGATTGCATCAAAAGGCGTAATCGAATCATCAACATCTGAAGTTAAAATAAATTCAATATCATCTCCAGCTGCTGTACTTGTGATATCTGCTTGATATGTCCATATGCCAGTTGCAGAATCATAAGTGGTAACTGGATTACCATTTATTAAGAGGTTTGCTTCTGTAAGCGCATCTGATGTATTTAAACTCGCTTTACCTCTAAGAATAACACTATTAGAAGCGGTTGCACTTACGGGTGCTGGATATTCAAAACTAGCTGATAATACAGGTAAGCTAGGATCTGCTTTTGTTTTCACGACCCAAGTAAAAGTTTCATCACCAACCGCTAAACTTGGTTTTATAGATGTCACGAATGTTTCAGGTGAAATAACTTTAACCAATAAATTCTGGCCTGGAGCGATTTCAGCCCCAGCAGCATCACTGAAAAATTGTCCATCTATAGAATATAAAACCTTGCCTATTAATGGGTTACCATCAGCATCAGTTGCAGATACTGAAACAGGTAATACTGAATTATATCCTTGTAAATTAACTGTGTAGATAAGCTCAACGACTTGCTCTGAGGTGCTTAATTCAGCACCCGAATTTCTCGGATCATCGATAAAATAATCAGGGTCTATAGTATCAAACACAGTATCTTTCGAGGCTGTTACGACTTCAAAAGGAATAATTTGGGTTTTAGCCGTTCGACCGATAACCACAGGTATGCCTCGCTCATCCCTTTTGGGTTCCATAATTGGATTGCCAAGGTCATCAAATAAGTTAGCACCTTCATCATCTGTTGACTGAATCATTTCATAATCAACAACTTCATAATCCCAAGTTAGTTGAGCTCTATAAGTTTGATCGTAGGTGTAATCAGGAATGTTAAATGCAACTTGCAAATAATCTCCATTTTGACCACAAGCGCTATATGGCAGCATATCAGCGTCTTTAAAGTCATCAGTTGAGTAAATCGAAATTTTCGCAACTGGTTCGACTATAGCTTTGTTATCTTCCGTTTCACCGATCAAGGTATCCATATCAGAGACAAAACTAAATTCAGACTTATAATAATTGCTTAATCCTTGAATCGGTGTTTTCGCTTTAATTAAAATAGTTTGCCCATCTGCGACCACTTTTCGGTTGCCATCTTTATCTTCTAGAGCTGACCAATCAAACTCAATTTGGTCGTCTCTATAAATATCACTTGGGCTAGGTGTCGTTAATGCAAAATCAAATTTTTCTCCTGCATACTCTAACCCAGCTTGGTATGACATGTTGTAAAAACCATTAGGTACTAGAAAATCAATTGAAAACTCATCTCCATCAATCACAGAAGTCACTGCCGTACTGCCTGTAACACCAGTACCTGCTTTAGTTGGCTTTACATCCGCACGAACAAAAGTATGCTTGTACGGTACATTCACCATATAGTTGTCATCTGAGGGGCATGCTGATGGATTTGGTACTGTAATCGTATCTGCCGCTATTAATTCAAAAGTATGCTTTTTAAATTGCCCTAATCCTGAAACGATTAGCTGATCAGGTTTAAAAGAAATTATCTGTTCAGTGCCATTAAATTCATTGAGTGAAAGATCGACCTGATTCGCACTCGTGTAATTTAAATCTTTACTCGTGCCTGATTGGCTAAAAGTAAACTTTTCAGGTGTAGATTCTCTATTGTCAGACGGTTTTTTAACGTCTTCACTACATGCCGATATCAATAAAATTGAAAGTACGGCCGCTGCCACTTGTGTGGTCTTAAATTGCTTAGAAATCATTTTTTGACTCCAAAAAATATTTTTTACGCTGGGTTTCCCCAGCGTTTTGTTATTGATCACAATGCGTCTTAGTTGAATCAGCTACTATTTGATTGTTAGTTTTTAATATGTAAGCCATGTCATACGTTTCTAAATCCATTGCTAATAAAGCGCTATAGCCATCTTCATTCGCAATATCAGAAATAATCATGTAATCCATATCACCTTCAATCACCATAGCTTTTACATTGCCTAATGGAGGTTGATTTGCATGAGTAGGGCTGGCAATGACTTTTGCAGTCAAAACACCAGTTGCTAATTGTGAAAGATCCAATTCATAAATTAACTTATTTTTATTATCTACAACAAAAGCTAAACCTCGTTTATTTGAAATAGCGATTGCGTCTGATTTAAATAATTTAATACTTTCATTATTCTCATCTATGATGGAAACAATACTTGAAGCAGTATCTGGCGTGTAACTCTCTGCGACTTTCATTTTACGTAGCAAAGTTTGTCCATTATTGGCTATCGTAGAGTTATCTTTACCGTCTAAGATTAATAACCATTCTTCGTACTCAATTGCAGATTCGTTGTCTCTATTTACTTGGCTGTAAATATCTAAACTAACTGCATTATTGTTTACTCCAGCCGCATCTTGAGTGGATGTTGTTTCTTTAGCTACTACACCTACGCCAGCACCAAAACCTTTAAAGACGAAATCTTCAATTTTAGGTGTTTTTAAACCGACAATGGCTTGATAACGAGGATCTTGATTAAAGTTTGAAGCTGCGCTCATGAACAATTGCTGACCAGAAGCCGTATAAGCAAAGTGACCTGGATGTTTAACACCTTCCCAGTTAGTTTGATACAAACCTTTATTAGAAGTGCTAACATCTCCGGTTAATAAATCGTCAGGATAATAAGCTAAATTACCAGGTGATCCACCAATAACCACACCGCCAACTTCAGGAATAGCATGATTGAATTGAACACCATTTACACCAGCATCACTCCATGACCAAGGTAAAACTAGACAAGTAGGTTTATCTAGACCTTTCAAATCATATCGCCATAAAATACCCGGCGCTTGATTACCAGAAATAGCATCATTATTGCCACTGCCGTCAAGTAAATATAATGAGTTATCTCTAGGGTCTAAAGTTAAATCAACAACATTTTCTAGCACGCTCTGCTCTAATCCAACTGGAAAAGTGAACAATGGCTCTTCACCAATACGAGTAATTTCAGCAGTTGTAATTTCACTTTGAGCAACTTGTATGTCTCGATTAAATTCAACAGGCCAAGTACGAGTTAAATTAGAAGTTGCCACCATAGCAAACTCATTAACGCCAATATTTAGGTCTACTTTCTTTTCCCAACTATAAACATTGCGTTTCAATTCTCCTTGGGTTGCTTCTGAGAATACAGCTGTGCTCTCATCTACTAGTAAAGTTAAATCACTCGCACTTAATTTAGCGAGTTCAGTCATAGTCTCGTCTGAATGGACACGATAAATAGTTAACCCATCAACAACATGCTCTTCTGGGATAGAAGCATCGGGTACCTTTCCGTTATTTGTAAAATCAAGTTGATCTTGACTTATATATACTTTGCCTCGGAGTGTCACTGATTCAGTATAAGTTGCACTTGAAGGAACTGGATATTGAGTTGACAACTCTGGAGCAGGCAAGAAATCCACAGGTTGAGTATGTACTATTACTCTATCTGTTGATTTCTCAACACCCTCTTCGCCGACTTTAATGTCTATGATCAAATTTTTATCATAGAACTGTTCAGCATCTCCATCTTTAGAGGCTACTTTAATGTATAACTTTTCAAACTTACGAATAGTTAATTCAGTATTACCTTCTTGATAAAGCACAAAATCAGCGTCTTTGTTACTATTTATTGAATAATAAATGTCATAGTCTGTTATAGCTGCAGGATCAATTTCAGTATCGTTAATTTTAGTTACTTTACTCAAGACAACTGGTGCATTTGTATTGAAACCATTAAATGTCACAGGCTCCATAGTAAATGTTCGACCAGGTTTTAGGTTGCGTTTAGGTGTCAAAATTTTTGTTTTAACATCTAGCTGAGCATCTCTAACGCCAGTATTGATAATGAACACATCTTTTTGATTTCCAACAACTAAAGTAGCTTGAAATGCTTTTTCCCATTGCTCATCGTTTAAATCAAATGTTGGGGTGATATTAGTTAATAATGTAAGTTTTCCAGGCTGAGCCGTTAGTGGTGCGTTAACACCGAATAATTCTTGTTTATCAACATCTAATGTGTCACTCAATGAGTATTTAAACAAACCTTCAGAAGTTACATCGATTACATCTTCTAACGGAACTGGGGTATAACTCATTAATTCATAGATATAATCTTGATTTTCACAAGCCTCTAATTCAATTACGGCGGGTTGCTCTGGGATGGGTCTGTTATTAGTTTCTGCGTCTTCTTTCGCTAATAACCAATTATCGTAATTAATTTTATTACTTTCTTTACTATTAAAATTACGATTTTCACACTCTTCAGTTGCCGCTGTTATATTCTTTTTAATGCGTGGATCGTATACTGTGCCAGTAATGTCTTTAACTGATTCAATATGAACAGGAACCTCTGCATCTGCAGACATACCATATATGCCAGCACTATTAATTTCTGTTTTGAAGTCGGCATCGACATCCGCTCTTTCCCAATAGTAAGTTAATTTAACTTCTCTAGTTTCTGGATCAATAACCTCACGTGAATATCGAGTGAAACCATAACCACCACGATATAGGATAGGCTCTATATTTTCGTTGGTTTGAGTATTAATCCCAGCTTGTTCTAGTTCGCTTCCACACCCAACTAGCAAAGAAAGTGCACTAGCAATGACAGTTAGCGATACGCTTTTCATTTTATATTTCATCTTAAATACCTAATTCTTCACTTCGAGTTAATTAAAACGCGCTCTAACACCCATGGTGTAGTAAGGGCCTGTCTCGTTATATTCACGTAATAAATGCTTAGTTTCATTAAGGTCACCAACATAACGACGCTTAGGTTCGTCTAAAACATTATTAACTTGGAAATAAAAAGAGATACCCTTGTGCTTATAACTCATTGATAAATCCAATGTTTGAAATGAATCATTCCACACAGGTAATGATATAGCTCGATTTCTATAACCAATTTCACCATCCGAATTAACATAGCTCTCAACTATAATTTGATCTGGCCCACCTGTAGCACCTTCACTGTAGGACTCGTCACGGAAGTTAAATGCAGCTCTAAAGTTAAAACCGTACTTGTCGTAAAATAAAATGAAGTTGGTGCTCTTTTCAGATAAATCTTTAATCGGCAATTTAGAACCGTCTAACTCATTAAAACCAGAGCCTTGATCACTTTTAGTAATGGTATAGTTAGCTTGAGCGCCAAAACCACTTAGCCAACTTGGTAAATATTCAAATGTGTGCGTAGCAGCAAGCTCTATCCCGGTAATAGAACCTTGATCGCCATTACTGGGTTGCTTTATTGCAACTGGATCATCCCACTCACCATTTTTATCCCTATCTTCAGGTGAGAAATAGTTTTGATAGGTGTTAGTTAAAAAATCATCTAGTTGCTTGTAGTAGATGGCAGTACTAAATTGATTTACATCATCTGGATACCATTCCCAAGATAGATCATAGTTAGTCGATTTTTCAGGTTTTAATCTAGGGTTTCCTCGACTACCACTATAACCAAAAGTAGGAATGCTAAATGAAGGAGACATGTCACTAGGGTTTGGTCTTGTCATTGTTTTAGAAAATGCAAAACGCAGAAACATTTTATCTGTTATCAATAAATTAGCATTTAAAGATGGCAAGACATTACTATATTTATTAGTTTCCCTAACCCATGTATAGTGTTCGCCATTGATTTTATCGTAATCTTTAATTGGTCTATAAGTATCTTCATCTATGATACGAGATAATTCCATCCCCAATGACTCAACATCCGTTTCTACATACCGAACACCAAAATTACCGATAAGAGGCATATCAAAGATTTCATTTTCAAAATTAGCTTTTAAGTAGATAGCACGTGTTTGCTCTTCAATTAGGTACGGGAATCTTTGATCTAGAATAAACTGAGCTGCCGGTATATCCATTGTGTAGTCATATTCACGCCAATTTTCAGGTGTTTCATCGCCAGCAGGATACTCCATGCGGTCACGACAAATTTTTTGTTCATCTTTATCGTAAAGAGTACAGTTTCCACCGGTTCGGCCTGGGAACATATCCGCAACTAACTGTTTAATATCAGCATGTTCCATGTCTAAACCTAACCAACCAGGTACATTATCACCATTTGAACCAGGGAAAGTATCATCTAGCTGAATTAAATAACGAGACATATAATTTTTTGTCCCGTAGTGTTCTTCAAAAACTTGATCCATCCATCCAACAGTTGGATTACTCCAGCCAATATTGCCACCTAGCATGGTTTCTGTTGTTAGATCTTGGTCGTAAGCACGCCAGTTATCAGAAGTGATTGATTTATCTGCAGCGCCTGCGTGGATTAACTTGTTTTGTTGACGGTTAATATTATTGTTTGCGACCCGAGCACCAAACTCCCACTTAGTAAAAAAATCACCGTCAACTGTGTAATCAAAATCTAATGACAATGAATCTTTCTTATTTAAGTGAATGCTTTCATTACCCCAAAAGCCACTTACGGTATAAATTTCTGGATTAAGCAATGCGTCTTTCATTGACGCGAAATCACCGTTACCGACGATAATGCCAACATTAGGAACATCTCCTGAAGAGGTAAAATCGTAGTAAACATTTGCACTAGATAAATTAATAACAGCTTCAGCTTCGCTTTTGTCTAAATCAGCTTCAGCTTCAATACTCGCTCTACTTTGTATCTGACCAGCCCCCATATTCAAAGTAAATGCTTCAACCTTCTTCTCCGAACTTGCAGTGGCATAAATAAAATTCATTTCTAAATCATCAGTTAAGAAAATTTTACTGCCGAACTGAAATGTCTCTTGAAGTAAGTTTTCGTCATTAGATCCGTACTGAACTTGAACCGGTGGATTGTAAAGATCTCCTTTAGGTGTAACTGTGGCACTTTGAGCAATATAGCGGGTTAAAGGTTGCTCATAAGCTGCATAAACAGGCGCTAAACCTTTCTTTACATCTGTTGGATTAGCAATGTAAAGCTCATCTTTATTGGGAGTTCTATACCAAGGTCCTATAACGAAAATACTCTCATCAATTAAGGTCCCGTCTTGGTCTCGATCAATGAAATAATTTCTATCATTATTAGTTTTATATTGAATGCCTTGTTTTGTGTATAGGCGATCGAGTTCCATGCGTGTTGCACTGACACTAAATTGCACATTCTCATTTAAAGTCCATTGAACAGCCGCATCTAAAGAAATTCGAGTGTCTTCGTATGGTGTTTGGTTAATAGAAATATTATCAGGCCTAAAAACATCTAAACCAACGAGTTGAGAGCTCTGCTCTGTTTGATTTACTATGGCGGGAGCCCAGTTTGTATCAAACTTATGGGATTCTCTGTTACTCCTTTCAAAAGCTGAATTAAAGAGCAAGCCGATCTCACCAAACTGTTCTAAATCGAATTTAGTCGTTCCCATCAAGGTGCCTTTTCCACCCCAATCAGTCGCTATATCATCTTTAGTCGCTTGATAAGAAACGTTAAAGGTTGTTTTCTTAAAATCTAAAGGTTTAAAAGTATGCAAGCGAACTGTTGCACCTGAAGCCCCTTCAACCATGTCAGCTGTTGGTGACTTAATAACTTCTATTTTAGAAAAAAGTGCAGAATCAACCGCATTGAAAGAGTTAGACCTGTCATCCCCCCCGCTGCCCATTCCTTGACCATTAATTTCAACTCGGTTTTGAGATAATCCCCTCACCTGAAAACCAGAACCTTGGCCTGTGCCATCGCGGTTAATTTGTACCCCTGTTACTCGCTGCAAAGCTTCAGCAATGTTATTATCCGGTAATTGGCCTATATCTTCGGCGGATATAGCATCTACAATTTGATTCGCATTTTTTTTAATGAAAGCAGCTTCTTTTAATGAATTTCTAACACCTGTGACTTCAATAACTTCCGTTTCTTCACCTTGGTTTTCTTCTGCAGCGATTGCAGTGCTCATCCCCAAAGGGGATAACACAGCAGCCGAAGCGAGCAAATGGTAACGAATTTGCTCAGAGAGGGACTTACGTTTGTACATATTTTAATTCCCATTGCATGTTGATACAGTGATTTTTGTTAACCTGAGCTATTTCATCTGATGATGAACAATCAGTAAAAACAGCAAAAACTAACAATCTTTTTATATTAATGTTGAAATCCACTTTTTAGCTTTAGCACAAAAATCCAATAAGTTTCTATGCCTATGCTGCTGAGAACTTCATAATTTCAAATTTATACAACATTATTTAAACATTCACTGACCAAGCATCCAATTCGAACTAACCATACTTCTCACAACACACCACATAAACAATAAACCATTGAATTTAAAACAATTTATAAACAATAAAACCAATCTAAACTAGAGGTATTTTTATAACAAAGGGGCAAAATATATTATCTTTCCAAAACCAAATTTAACAATTTAGGATACAAAAGGTAAAGATATGTAAATGTGAGTGAAAGGTGTTAGATATTATAACAAAGTGTTAGTAATTAATTATAAGTGCGAGATATGTATGACTTTTAAATTAAACTTTAAGATTAGCAAGTTCGATAAAAAATCGTACCAATAAGTGTTTATAAAATTCGGCTATTTCCTACCTATTGTTAAATGAATTTAGAGTCCATTTAAATGTTAAGTAAAAATAAAATAAACACATATTTTTTAGTTATCTCAGCTTTTATAACTAGCTTACAGGCAGAAACTAGCTACAAATTTGAACCATTAGCGCCATTGCAAAGCGAAATTGAATGGACTTCGATTGAAAATATACCTAATAGGACGCTACATAATTTCGACATAGATACATTAGGTAACATTTGGCTAGCGACCTCAAGCGGTATAGTTAAATACGATGGCTTAAAAGTAACTCACTACAATCCACACCAAGGCCTAACTAGTCATAACTTTAAACTCATTAAAGCCACTTCAGAAGGAAAGATCTACGCAGTTGGTTTTAAAGACATTTTTATGCTGGAGAATAATAGATGGACTAAGATCGCAGAAAATCTAAGCCTTTTCCCTTCTGCTTATACTCATATACTGACAGATGCGAGTGAAGCCCCGGATAAGTCAATTTACTTTGCGGCTGAAAATTTTGTTGTTCAAATGAAAAATAAACTAGTGACAAAAAGTCAGCCAATAAACAAATTAATAAAAAACATGACTGTTGATCAGCTTGGTTATATTTGGCTAATTGAAGGAGATGAAGGCGATGTATCAAAATACGAAATGACCAACGGTCTTCTATCTAAAGTTAACACTTGGCCAAAATTATTAGCTGACAAAAATAGAAATAATCTACCTTTCAGCGCATCAATCAAACAAATGAAAAATGGAGATATCTGGTTGATATCAAGCAACAACCATTATCCCCCTATGTACCTAGACCATGAACAAGAAGTATGGAAAAAAATAAAATTACCTAATATTAGAGGTGCAAACATTAACCACAGTGTAATAGAGACTCAAGATGGTTATTACTTAATTACTGCAGCTGATCACATACTCTACAGTAAAATAAACAATTTGAGTTGGCAGTTCCAAGAGCAAGCGAAACACCAACTAAAATTATCACTCCAGTCAAACAAGTTACTCGAACAAGCAGATGGCAGCTTATGGTTATTAGAGCCTAAGTCATCACTTAAACGTTTTAACACCCGTAGTGCAAAAAATAGTATATATCCAAACCTAATTTACCAATGTGAAGATAAAAAAGGTAACCAATACTTTCTTAATCAGCAAAGGCACTTAGTAAAATTTTCTAAATATAGAAACCTGTGGACTCAGTTCACCCAAGCAGACGGCCTAATGGATAAGCCCGTCTCTGCGCTTTGTAGCTCAAAAGATGAGATATGGCTTGCAGGTTCAAATAATAAAGTAGCAGCAGTCAATAGGTATGATGGTATATCTTGGCAACTAATCCAAATTCCTAAATTAGGTAAAAGCATCAATTATCAGTCTCCTTTTGAAGCAAGTGACGGTGCCATTTATTTTGGCAATGATGATAGTTTTTTAGAAAAACCTTTAGCAGCCTATCTAGCTAAATTTAGCCCCAACAATAACAGCAAACAATATGAGCTAAATTTGTTGGCAATTGACTACCCAAAAGTCTCCACAATATCTGAATTACCAAACAATGACTTATTATTAAGTGGTCACCGACTTAGAAAGTACACCACAAGCGGCCATCAAAATTTACCCACTCCGATCAGTTTAAAATCAGGCTGGATAGATGACACTATGGTAACAAAAAATGGTGAAATTTGGTCTGCTGCTTGGGGAGCAGGGATTTTAAGATACAGTCAAAATCAGTGGCAACACATGAGCAAGGCAAATGGCTTATCCAGTAATAATATATCCAACCTCTTACAATTAACCAACCAAGATATCTTAGCACTAAGTGATAAAGGAATTGAAAAGTACAACGGCCGAGATTGGCAGAAACTCAGTTTTCCATTATCTACTGGTGATGCTAGTAAAAGCGTTTTTAAACAGGCAAAAGACGGTGCAATCTGGATAGGAAATTTTCATCAAGACTGGATTTACTCGCACATTGTAAAATATACAAGCAATCATGACACATTTAGTATTCGTTATAGTCCAAACTTAGATGCGCCTGATACCATTGCCAAGATTGTAGAGCAAACAGATGAATATCATAAATCAATTTATGTTGAATGGACTGGTGTCGATAAGTGGTCAGAAACCCCAGTCAACGAATTACAATACTCCTATAAACTGAATGACGAAGCTTGGTCTAGTTATACATTAAACAAAGCCAATTATTTTCCGCGATTACAGCCAGGTGAATACCAACTTCAAGTTAGATCACGTGATAGTCACGGCAATTTAGATACAAGCCCGGCTAAGCTTAATTTTGTTATTAAAATACCATTTTGGGAAACGAACTGGTTTATTGCCCTACTCATCTTAGTGCCCATCATAATAGCCGGCTTACTGATTAGCTTATTAATACAAAGAATCAAGCATGTAGCTAAACTCGACAGAGCCAGGCTCAGGTTTTTAACCAATATTTCGCATGAATTAAGAACTCCACTCACATTAATTATTGGGCCGCTTGAAAAAATATCGAACAGCGTAAATCGGAATAACAAAGTTAAACAACCAATCGAGATGGCTTTAAGGAATGCACGTAGGCTAAATGAATTAGTGGACCAATTGCTGGATTATAGAAAATTACAAACCGGAGCAGTTATTCTGCATCCAAGCACCAAAGATTTTAACCAGTTCATTAAAATGGTCGTTGCTGATTTCGCTAATTTAGCTGAATCACGTGAGCAAAGTATCAATTTAAAATGTGACAATGGAAGTTATTTGTGTAAGTTTGATCCTGACGCCATGCGTAAAATTTTGGATAATTTAGTTTTAAATGCACTTAAATATTCCGCAAATAATACTCAGGTTAATATTAGTGTTAATACTCAAGAGCCGAGCTCAGGCATTGTAGTCATCATTGATGATCAAGGTATTGGAATAGCTCAAGATGATCTAGTGCAAATATTCGACCCTTTCTACAGCGGCAATAATAAACTGGAGTCTAACTTATCTAGCTTTGGTGTTGGCTTAGCTTTAGTTAAAGAATTAGTTGATCTGCAAAATGCTAGTATTACGGCAGAAAGCCCTTACTTTGTTGATAGAGAAGAAATTTCAGGCACAAGGTTTATTCTAAAATTACCGCACTTGACCAAGCTGAAAGTACAAGAAAAAGAGCAAAATAACCAAACAGACATAATACCAGCAACAAGCAAAATTTCTGATTTAAACGACCAACATGAGAAACTCATTTTATTAATAGATGACAACTCTGAATTAGGCGATTACTACTTATCTGAACTAGAAGATGACTTTAAAATAATTTTAGCCTGTAGCGGTGAAGAAGGTTTAAAGCTAGCAATAGAAAAAATCCCCGACATCATAATTTCAGACGTCATGATGCCAGGTGGAATGGATGGTATTAGTATGTGCCAAAAAATTAAAAATCACTCAGCCACTAGCCATATCCCTATTATTTTACAAACTTCTTTAACCTCACAAAGCTCTGAAGCGATGGGACTACAAGCAGGCGCTATTGATTACATCAATAAACCAATTTCGACGCCTTTATTAAAATCTAAAATTAAAAATCATTTAGAAGCGAGTAAAAGGGTCGCAACTTATATTGAAAAACAGCTTATTCGGTCTAAATACATCCCTGCCGAGCTAAATGAACAAGCAGAAAACAACTCTCTACTGACAACTGAAAAATTATCGAGCGCAGATGCGCAGTTTATCCAAAATTTTAAAGATATAGTGGCCGAGCATTACACAGATTCACAGTTTAATGCTGAAGTATTAGCGTCAAAAATAGGCATGAGCCGGAGTGCTTTTTATCGTAAATTTAAAGCCTTAACGAACCACTCTCCTGCCGAATATATTAAGAATTATCGATTAGATTGTGCTGTGGAAATGCTACTTGAACAAGGCTGCGTCATCAACAACATAGCAGAAAAAATTGGCTATGCTGAACTAAGTCCATTTTACCGAGCATTCAAAAAGCGATTTTTATGCACCCCAGCAGAATACCGAACCAAATTACAACAAAGCAATTAAAATGATTAACTGGAAAGATAGGTATCGCTGAAGTTTATCAGGGAGTAAAGTAACTGATTGGAGTAAATGATTGGAGTAAATGAATGTGCTAACTTAGCTAGCACATTCATTAAACATGGCTCAATAAACTAACCTAGTTTATCGCTCGCAACATGATATTCAGGATCTTCTAATATATTAACTTCACAAGCATCGCCAGCTTGTTTCAATAAAGAAACACATTCAGGGCTTAAATGACGTAAATGTAATTTTTTACCGACTTGTTTGTACTTTTCAGCCAAACCATCAATCGCTTCTATGCCAGAATGATCACTTACACGTGAACGTTGAAACTCAACAATCACTTCTTCAGGATCATTTTCAATATCAAATAACTCTTTAAAGTTAGCAACTGACGCAAAGAATACTGGCCCTTGAATTTCATAAACTTTATGACCGTCTTCATTTAAATATGTTTTAGCTTGAATGTGTTTTGCATGTTTCCAAGCAAACACAAGTGCCGAAACAATCACACCAATGACAACCGCAATCGCTAAATCATAAACAACCGTAATGCCTGATACAAGAATGATAATAAACGCATCTGTTACTGGAATTTTACGAATAATACGTAATGATGACCATTCAAATGTGCCTAAAACAACCATAAACATTATGCCAACTAATGCAGCAAGCGGGATCATTTCAATTAAGCCTGCAGCAAACAAGATAAAGCCTAATAATACTAATGCTGCTGTAATACCAGATAATCGACCACGACCACCTGAATTAATATTGATCATAGATTGGCCTATCATGGCACAACCACCCATACCACCAAAGAAACCATTGGTAGTATTTGCTATACCTTGACCAATACATTCACGGTTACTTTTTCCGCGAGTACCGGTAATTTCATCAATTAAAGTTAAAGTCAGTAACGACTCAATCAAACCAATTGCGGCAATAACAAGCGCAGTTGGGAATATGATAATTAAGGTTTCAAGCGTAAAAGGAACCATAGGAATTGAGAAACTCGGTAGTTCACCATTTAATGAAGCGTTAGCTGCTTCTTCTGGTGGTAACATATCGCGAACAAAATCAATAACATTACGAGTATCTAAATCTAAGCCAATCACTATGCCAGTCACCACGACAATCGCAACTAAACCAGAAGGAACTGCTGTCGTTAATTTAGGTAAGAAATGCACAATCGCCATCGTTAAGGCGACTAACCCCAACATAAGATACATGCCCTCGCCTTGCAGCCAAGTCCACTCGCCTACTGAATCCAGTATTTTGAATTGACCTAGCTGGGCTAGGAATATAACAATCGCTAAACCATTGACAAATCCCAGCATAACTGGGTGCGGAACCATACGAATAAATTTACCTAACTTAAACACACCGGCCATTATTTGTAGTAATCCAGCGAGTACAACCGCGGCAAATAAATATTGCACGCCATGTACAGCAACGAGTGCAACCATAACAACAGCTGTCGCACCTGTCGCACCTGAAATCATGCCTGGACGACCACCAAAAATTGAAGTTAGTAAGCCCATCATAAACGCAGCATATAAACCTATCATAGGTTCAACACCAGCAACAAACGCAAACGCAACCGCCTCAGGTACTAAAGCTAATGCTACAGTAATCCCAGACAATACATCGTTTTTAACGTTTGATTGATTTGTATTAATCAAATTAAACATTAGAGTCTCTATAAGTTATTTAAGTGAGTCGCTCAAAATGAGCGTAAATGAAAAGCATCAAACTAAAATGACAATTATAGTTTGATGCTATTAAAACCTTTACTTGGTGACTTTTTTCGCACCGGTAATTTTATTTGCTCGGCCTTCCTCTTTTGCTTTTTCAGCTCTGAGCCTTCTGATCTCTTTTGGATCAGCAATTAAAGGTCGATAAATTTCTATTCTGTCGCCTAGTTTAATTGTATCTGAAAGCTTTTTAGTTCGACTCCAAATTCCAACTTTATTGTTTGCTAGGTCTATCTCAGGATATTCTTCTAAAATGCCTGAAGCTTTAATGCAAGCTTCAATACTTGTCCCTTCAGAAACATGAACTGTCATTATGCTTTGCTTAGTTGGTAATGCGAATGCAACTTCAACTTTAAGTAATTCATCACTCATGCTGTATAAACCTTACTTGCTCTATCAACAAAAGCTTTAACCATATTATTCGCCATATGACTAAAAACAGAACCAAATGCCATAGCAATCAATTTAGATGAAAATTCAAACTCTAAATCTAAAATGACTTTACAAGCATCTTCATCAATTTCTTGGAATTGCCAAGTGCCTGTTAATTTTTTGAAAGGACCATCGACTAAATTTATCTCAATTGATTTCCCATCACACATTTTATTGTGTGTCGTAAACCATTTAGTAATGCCACCCTTACCAACTAACAAGGAAGCTTTTTGTTCAATATCCGTCTTTTCGATTACTTTTACATCTTGGCAATCCGGCAGGAACTTCGAATAAGCAGACACATCATTAACCAAATCATACATATTTTTCGCACTATGCATAACCAAAGCATGTCTGTGTATAGCTGGCATTCTGAACTCCTGAAAATTAACGAGCGCGGATTCTACCATAAATTGATCTCAGCCGCATTTTTGATAATAAAAATTTCATCGAAATTTGTTACTGATGAAACCGCTAGCCTGTTGCTATCGTTTAGGTATAATATCTGGCTTATACCAGAGGGCTAAATGCGCGACATGGTCATATTGTTCACCAAATATACCCTGATGTCGTAGTAAATGCTTGCTCAAAAGCAAATACCAAGATTAGACTCGCCCTATAGATAATCGCTTGTTTCATCGAGAAAATAAACATTTATGGCAAATGCAAAAAAGAAAAAAACCAATACTAGCAACACTATTGCTTTAAATAAAAAAGCAAGGCACGAATATGCCTTGGAAGACAAATATGAAGCAGGTTTAGAGTTACAGGGCTGGGAAGTTAAAAGTATCCGCGCAGGTAAAGTTAATATTTCTGATACCTACGTTTTTATTAAAGATGGCGAAGCATTCTTATTAGGCTGTCAAATTCAACCTTTGCATACTGCGTCAACTCACGTAGTTGCTGACCCTAAACGTTATCGCAAACTACTCATGAAACGTAGAGAAATTGACGCACTTATCGGTGCGCAAGAAAGAAATGGCTACACTATTGTTGCTACCGCCATGTATTGGAAACGCTGCTGGGTTAAGCTAGAAATCAAACTAGGTCGTGGTAAGAAAAGCCATGACAAGCGTGAAGATATTAAAGATAAAGATTGGGCTCGTCAGAAAGAGCGCATGATGAAGCACAACGCCCGCTAATTATTTTGTCAGTGTAGATATCTTGTCTCTCCAAGATAAAATCAAAAAAGAGGCCTAGGCCTCTTTTTTCAATTCAAACATTCAGTGCCAGTTGAAACTAACTTTCAGCAGCTTCCACATGGCAATCTTCGTACTCAAAATCAAGTGCATCGCCATTAACCGTTATCGTAACAGAACCACCTTTAGCCAAAACACCAAATAATAGTTCGTTCGCTAATGGCTTTTTCAAATGTTCTTGTATCACTCTGGCCATAGGTCTTGCGCCCATCGCTTTGTCGTAGCCTTTTTCAGCCAACCACTCTCGAGCATCACTTTGTAAGTTAAGTACCACTCCTTTTTTGTCCAGTTGAGATTCAAGCTCTGCAATAAACTTATCAACGACTTGAACAATAATTTCAGGTGATAAATGATTGAACCAAATTGTACTATCCAGTCTATTTCTAAACTCTGGCGTAAACGTGCGATTAATTTCAACCATAGCATCTGAATCATGATCTTGTTGTTGAAAACCAATTGATTTACGAGTTGTTTCTTGCACACCCGCATTGGTTGTCATCACAAGCACAACATTTCTAAAATCAGCTTTTCGACCGTTATTATCTGTTAAAGTACCGTGATCCATAACTTGCAACAAGACATTAAATACATCTGGATGTGCTTTTTCAATCTCATCCAGTAAAACAACTGAATGCGGATGTTTAATTACTTGATCGGTTAACAAACCACCTTGGTCATAACCAACATATCCAGGTGGTGCGCCAATTAATCGAGATACAGTATGTCGTTCCATATATTCTGACATATCAATTCGGATCAACTCTACACCTAGTGCTTTAGCCAGCTGTTGAGTAATTTCTGTTTTACCAACCCCTGTCGGGCCAGCAAATAAGAAGCTACCTATTGGTTTGGATTCATCACCTAAACCAGAACGGGATAGCCTAATCGCCGATGATAATGTCTCAATCGCTGGATTTTGACCAAACACAACCATTTTTAAATTACGTTCTAAATTCTTCAATACATCTTTGTCTGAAGAAGAGACCGACTTTTCTGGGATACGCGCAATTTTAGAAATAATTTGCTCTATATCCGACACCCCAATCGTTTTTTTGCGCTTACTTGCTGCTAGTAACCTTTGGCTTGCCCCTGCTTCATCGATAATATCTATGGCTTTATCTGGTAACTGCCTTTCATTAATGTATTTTTTCGATAACTCAGCTGCCGCTCTAATAGCTTTATTTGTGTATCGAATGCCATGGTGCTCTTCATATCTAGACTTTAAGCCCATTAATATTTTTGTTGTGTCATCAACTGACGGTTCGACCACATCAATTTTTTGAAAACGTCTAACGAGCGCTCTATCTTTTTCAAAAATTCCTTGGAATTCTTGATAGGTTGTCGAGCCCATACATTTAACTTTACCACCAGACAACAATGGCTTAAGTAAGTTAGACGCATCCATAACACCACCGGATGCAGCACCCGCTCCAATTATGGTATGAATTTCATCAATAAATAAAATGGCGGCTTCATCTTTTTCCAGTTCTTTTAAAAGACCTTTAAAACGCTTTTCAAAATCGCCTCGGTATTTAGTACCTGCAAGTAATGACCCCATATCCAGTGAATAAATAGTTGCATTTTCAATCACTTCTGGGACTTCTTTATTGACGATACGATATGCTAAGCCTTCCGCAATCGCGGTTTTACCGACTCCAGCTTCACCGACTAATAAAGGATTATTTTTACGACGGCGACAAAGCACTTGCACGGTTCGTTCTAATTCAGAGTCTCTGCCGATCAAAGGGTCAATTTTACCTAGCTCTGCTTCTTTGTTTAAGTCGGTACAAAATGACTGTAAAACACTAGTAGATTCACCTTGCGCTTCAGACACTTCTTCAGTATCGACTTGACTGTTTATGTCCTCGCTTTCAATTTTTTTAATTCCATGCGAAATAAAATTAACCACATCTAAGCGAGTAATATCTGACTTTTTCAAAAGGTAAACAGCTTGGGATTCTTGCTCACTAAATATAGCAACCAAAACATTTGCACCCGTTACTTCTGTTTTACCTGAAGATTGAACATGAAAAACCGCTCTTTGTAATACGCGCTGAAAGCCTAATGTAGGCTGAGTTTCTCGCTCGTTGTCACTTTCAGGAATCACAGGTGTTGTTTCGTCTATAAAATTAACTAGCTCTAACTTTAGTTTATCAACGGGCGCACTGCAGGCTTGTAACGCGTCTAATGCAGCGGGGTTATTGAGTAATGCAAGGAGTAAATGTTCAACTGTCATAAATTCATGACGGTGCTCTCTAGCATCGCGAAAAGCATCATTTAGAGTAATTTCTAGATCTTTATTTAACATATGGTACTCCACTAACTGACAAAATAAGTATCCATTTGATTACGCTTGTTCCATAGTGCACTTCAAAGGGTGTTGATTATCTTTCGCATATTTATTTACTTGGGAGACTTTAGTTTCTGCTATCTCACTCGTATAGGTTCCACAAGTTCCCTTTCCATCATAGTGAATTGTTAGCATCACTTGAGTGGCTTTTTCTTCGTCCATATTAAAAAACTTTAACAACACATCCACCACAAAATCCATAGGGGTATAATCGTCATTGTTAAGTATTACTTTGTACATCGGTGGTGGCTTAATCGCCTGACGAACCGGATTTAGTAGTTCGTCATGATCTTCATTAAATTGTTTGTTACTCATAATTAAAATATAGCTCGCTAATGCCTGATTGCCCAACCAATTTATTATATAAAAAAAATTTGGTTAATTTTTCATTAATTGGGCTAATTTAACTTGACTGGTCGGATAATTTATCTACATTTAAATATGTAGTCTGTATTAGAGGTTTTCAATAGCGGTACTCAAATACAGCTTCACGTAATCGATTAAATCGACCCTGTTCAGGATTCAGAAGGAATTAGTAGTATGGCTATCGGTAAAGTGAAATGGTTCAATAACGCTAAAGGTTTTGGTTTTATTGTGCCAGATGGTGAAGATGATGATGTTTTCGCACATTATTCAACTATCAGTATGGACGGTTATCGCACACTAAAAGCGGGCCAAGAAGTTGAGTTTGAACTTGAAGAAGGTCCTAAAGGGCTGCATGCAACAAACATTAAATTACCAGAGATGGTAAAATAACTTCTTATATAAACTTTTATGTTTATTTAAAAAAACCGATTTTACATCGGTTTTTTTGTGTCTGAAATTCGCGGTTATGCTGATTTAAAGCACTTGCATTCCAATTTGAATATCAAGCTGAGTTAAAAAATGGCTGCATACTTTATGCAGCCAAATTATTAAATCTAAAATTATCTAATTTGTAAGATATTTTGTTGTAACTGTGAGTTTATATCTAACGCTCTTGAGTTAGCTTGGAAAGATTTTTGCGCTGTAATCAAATCCACCAGCTCTTGAGTAATATCAACATTAGATTGTTCTAGTGCATTCGACACTATAGTACCAAAAGTACCTGTATTCGCTTCACCCGCTAGTGGTTGACCAGATGAAATCGTTTCTTTCCAGCTCGCATTACCCACTTGTTGCAGACCTTGGTCATTAGCAAATCGAACTAATGCGACTCGTCCTAAATAATCAACTGTACCGTTTGAATAGTTAGCAGACACTAAACCATCATCCGCAATGGTAACACCCGTTAACCGACCCACTGTTGCTCCATCTTGCTCTAACGCGGTTACTTCAAACGACGAAGCAAATTGAGTTGGTGAATCAAAATCAATAATAATACTTTGGCTTCCATCCGCACCATTAGTTAAAACACCCGCTTCGCCAGCGCCATTACCTAATCCCTGACTTTGGATGAAAGGTTGTGGGTCTGTTCCTGGTTCATTACCATTGATAGAAGCTATTTCACCTTGTGCATTAAATCGAATCGCAACGCCTACAAAGTCACCATCACCAGCTGGATAGCCAGTCGGAGCAGCTGTAACCGGAGTTGCAGTTGTGGCATCAGTACCAGCTGAAGTTGAACCATTCAAATCAACCGGAATAGGATTACCATTTGCATCTGCATCAATCGACGAAAAAACATACCAGCGATTATCAACCGGAGGGGTTAAAGTTGGACCAACACCATCTTTCACATAGTAAGTTGTTTGTATATGGCTTTCACCTAAAGAATCAAACACTGTTATTGAAGAAGAAGCATGGTATGTAGAATTATCATTAGGATCAAACAAAGTTGGATCAAGGCCTGTTGAGGTTGAATCAACATTCATTGTCATTTCAACTTCTGTGGTTGCAACTGGCACACCCGCTGAATCAGGGATTCTTAATGCCTCTGTTGTACTTAAAGAGACCCCCTGAGAGGTACCATCCGAGTTCACAGGATAAACCTGTAAAAAACTACCTTGGTTTGTCACAACAAAGTTATCGTCGTCTAGTTTAAAGTTACCTGCTCGAGTAAAAGTCATATCTCTTGCTTCTAAATCAGGTGTTGTTGCATAAAAACCATTACCAGTAACTGCTAAATCAAGCGAGTTATTAGTAAATTTTAAGCTACCTTGTGAAAATTGTTGAGCAACAACAGCGGTTGAACCACCATCACCAACTTTCGTTTTACCACCACCAAACACAGATTGAGCATAAACATCAGAAAACTCTGCTCTGGAACCTTTAAAACCTGTGGTATTGGTATTAGCAATGTTATTTGCCGTCGTATTTAAATCTTTTTGTGCTACCGAAATACCACTAAGCGCAATATTAAATGACATAGCGTTTCACCTCTTTTAATTAATTGCCGCTTAAGGTGCGACTTCAATAATATCATCCATTGAATAGCTGCCTAGGCCAGCTAAATTCATAGACAATTCACTTCCACTTCCAAATCGAACACTATTAACCGTTGAATAAGCTCCCACAGCTAAATCAGTTCGCATACCTGTATTTGCATCTATAGCGCTGGCTGAAATTTGGTACATGTTCGGACCCATCAACTCGCCATCACTATTGCGACCATCCCAGTTAAACCCTGCAGTTCCCGTTTCCGAGGCACCTAAATCTAAAGTTTGGATTAACTTTCCGGATTGATCTTTAATTTGAAGTTTGATGTCGTTCATACTGCCATCAAACATAACTTGGCCTGCCATTGCTCTATTTTCTTCATCAAGTGAAAATAATGGCGCTTCTTCCGCTGAAACAAGCACTGTCCGACCGACCATAGACGAGGCCTGTAAGGCTTTATTAGAGGTTTGACCTGACTCAATACTACCTAAAATAGAACCAAACTGAGAAGATAGTTCAGTAAACTTCTCATTAAGATCACTAATCCCTTCGGCCATGGTAAAATTCGTCATTTGCGAGATCATTTGATCATTATCTGTTGGGTTAGTCGGATCTTGCGCTGCCATCTGTGTTGTAAGCAAAGAGAAAAAATCATCTTGAGTTAACGCCCCCTTTTCTTCAGGTGCTGAGTTAACCTCTTCTTTTTTCCAGTACAAATCACTTAACGAATTTGAATTACTAACTGAATCAACCATATCTTCTACCTACTAACCTTGACCTAAGCGCAATGTTCTAGACAACATCTTTTTTGCTGAATCAGCAATTTGAATATTCGTTTCGTATGCTCTAGAAGCTGAAATCATATTCGCCATTTCTTCCATCACATTAACATTCGGTTTATAGATATAACCGTTTTTATCCGCCATTGGATGATTAGGGCTGTATTCAATCTGCAAAGGTTTGTCACTTTCAACTATCCCTTTAACTTGTACACCAACATTTTCAGTATTGTTCATATTGGCTTGTGCACGCGTCATCTCAGCAGCAAAAACAGGATGTCGAGCACGATACGTTTCATCAACTGACGAGCTCACACTATTGGCGTTGGATAAATTACTCGCAGTTGTATTTAACCGCACCGATTGGGCAGACATAGCTGAGCCCGAAATATCAAATACATTAAATAAACTCATTGACCTTGTCCTGTTATCGCTTTTTTCAGCCCTTTAATGCGGCCGGTTAAAAATTGTAGAGAAGAGTTATATCTCAGCTGGTTTTGCAAAAACTCGTTTCGTTCCGCCATTAACTCAACCGTATTTCCATCGCCTGTATCAGGCTGTAATGGATTTCGGTACTGTAGTCCATCGTTCATACTTGAGCTAAAAGACATATGCTTATCACTCGTTCTAGTTAAAGACGTGGAATACTCCTTACGAGCACCGGATAAAGCGGCTTGAAAATCAAAATCTTTGGCTTTATAGCCAGGCGTATCAGCATTTGCGATATTACTCGCTAAAACTTCAGAGCGTTTAAGCCTTAAGCTCAGTGCTTCGGGATGAATACCAAATGCTTTATCGAATGAGATCGCCATTTTTTTGTCTCCGTTCTAACTTAGTTAAATCAGAGCAAATTAAGTGCCAAAATATCAATCAGTTCTAAATTTAAATTAAACCTATATTTTTCATATAGTTAAGAACGAAAAACTTTAACGAATATTTTGTAGAAAATGAAATGTTGGTAGGTTTTGCCGATAGTTTTATAATTATCGGCAAGTGTGATCAAGATTTTAAGCGGTAAACGATACCTGGGTTACAACGCTGCATTGCAAAGTCGTCACTTAAACCAGAAATAGATTCAGAAGCACCAAGAAACAAGTAGCCGTCAGGGTTTAAAGAACTAGCAAATTGTTTAAGAATTTTAGCTTTGTTCTCAGCAGAAAAATAAATCAAGACGTTGCGACAAAAAATAATGTCAAACTTACCTAAAAGTGAATAGCTATCAAGTAAGTTCATCTGCCTAAAGCTGACTAACTTTTTAACTTCAGGCTTTAATTGCATTGCCCCGGTATCGTTAGCTGGTTCAAAAAATTGTTGTTTTCTTTGCTGTGATAAGCCGCGCGCAAGCGCTAAAGAGTCATAAGTAGCAGCCTTACACATATCTAACATACTAGGCGAAATATCTGTCCCTGTAATTTGAACCTTACCACCTGAAATTTTTCTTTGTTGGTATTCTAAGGCGCTCATAGCAATAGAATATGGCTCTTGCCCTGATGACGAGGCTGCAGACCAAATTTTAATTGGCGCAATACGTTTATCATATTGCGGAAAAATATCATTCTTTAAAACATCAAACGGGTAGGTATCTCTAAACCATAAAGTTTCATTAGTTGTCATGGCATCAACCACAGCGGCACGTAATTGCCGCTCAGTCACACTCATGGCTCGAGTCACAATTTCACCTAGTGATTGTGCTTTATATTTAGCTAATAAAGGCGTCAAACGACTCTTTACTAGGTATTGCTTATTGTCGCCTAAAACGATTCCGCACTGGTGCTCAAGAAAAGTACAGAATTTCTTATAGTCATTTGCGTCAATAGATTTATCTATCACAAATATAGCCTTATACGTTTAGCCATTTTTGAACGGCACCGGCCAGTTCGTCTGGATTAAATTTAGCAATAAAACCGTCAGCACCTACTTTATCAACCATAGCATGGTTAAATACTCCACTTAACGAAGTATGTAAAATAACTTTAAGATCTTTGAGTTTGGGGTTATTTTTAATTTCAGCTGTTAGCGTGTATCCATCCATTTCTGGCATTTCAATATCGGAAATCAACAAAGCGACTTTATCCGTTACGTTGCCTGTTTCATTTGCAATTGCGGTTAACTTCTCTAGAGCGTCTCGACCATTGATAGCTAAAGCCATTTCGATGCCGAACCCCTGAAGTGCCCTTTTGACTTGATTTCGAGCAACAGAAGAGTCATCCGCAATAAAGATCAACTTGTCAGAGTAATCTTTCTCAATTGGAGCGGATTCCATTACTTCTTTACTCACTTCGGCATCAATAGGTGTGATTTCGTGTAAGATTTTTTCAACATCTAAAATTTCGACAAGCTCTTTATCTACCTCTGTGACAGCAGTTAAGTAACTATATCGGCCTGCCCCTTTCGGCGGCGGCATAATAGATTCCCAATTAATATTAATAATACGCTCAACCGACATAACCAAAAAGCCTTGGACTGTACGGTTGTACTCAGCAATAACAATAAAGCAATCTTTAGTATCTTCGATTGGACGACCGCCTGTCGCCATACTCAAATCAATAACAGAGATAGTTTGGCCGCGGATATGAGCAATCCCTCGAATAAATTTATTGCGCTTAGGCAATGAAGTTAAATTTGGGCACTGTAATACTTCCCTAACTTTGAACACATTTATCCCAAATCGTTGGCGCCCCTGCAATTTAAATAACAGTAGTTCGAGTCTATTTTGACCAACCAATTGTGTTCTTTGGTTAACGGAGTCAAGTAATCCTGCCATATTTATCTCCACTCTTTTATTCTAGGCATGCTTATTGCGATAACTAAGTATCATTTCATAAAGTATCAATTTTTTGACGCTTATTAGATTCATTTATAACGCTTTTTTCAAAATAAGCATAGTCCATATTCGAAAAAGTGAAATTTTATTTGATTAGGAGAGCCAATGAGAACCATTATTGTCTATACATTGAGCATTTTTGTGTTTTTAGCTATATCAAACGCAGCCAATGCAACAAAATATAGTAAACAAGCAGTTGAGAGCTTAGCTGAAGAACATGCCCTGTCTGTTTACCCCCATCATCCAGATGAAAATATCTCAGCGCAAGCCTCTCCCATAGATACAAGGTTAAATTTAAAACCTTGTGATTCTGAGTTAAATGCAGAAACACCGAATTTAAATCGCTTCTCTAAAAACTTGACGGTCAGGGTAAAGTGCGAAGACAGCACTCCTTGGACCCTATATATACCAGTCCAAATCAAGATATTGACACCTGTTTTAGTCGCAAACCAGTATTTGAATCAAGGAGACATTCTAACCAATTCGAATACGGATATTGTTATGATCGAAAAAAATCGCTCAAGGAATGGTTTTATAGCCGATAAAAAAGGTATTACTGGTGCGAAAACTAAGAAGCAAATTAGGCCAGGAGAAGCTATAATAAACAAGAATGTCTGCTTTGTTTGCGAAGGCGAAGTTGTTACCGTTATTGCTAACACTTCAGGTCTATCTGTTAAAGCAGCAGGTATTGCACTTACAGACGGTAGTTTTGGCGAAACTGTGAGAGTCAAAAATAAAAGCTCAGGTCGAATCATTCACGGTAGAGTGAGCTCTGTAGGTGAAATAAAAATTAATTTATAAAATTAGTACCAAAATTAATTAAAGAAATAAAAGAAATTACCGATATAATAGATGAGGTAATAAAAAGTGGTAAGGGTTAAATTATGGCTATTAATATCAACAATCTGAACAATCAGGTTGGAAATACAGCCGCAGATGCACAAAAAACGGCACAAAATCAGCAGACTGCGAACCAAAGTGCGCAGAATGCTCAGCAAACTAGTGCGCCGAGACAAGACTCTGTTTCTTTGACGCAGACTGCGCAAAACTTAAATAACTTAACAAAAAAAGCTTCTAACGCTTCTGGTTTTGATCAAGAGAAAGTCGACAAAATCAAGAAAGCGATTGAATCTGGTGAGTATAAAGTTAATTCTGAAAAATTAGCAGCAAACATTATTGCTAGCGAAGGCAAAATTTTCGGCTTATAAACAATGAACCAAGCAAATGAGTTACTCGACCAACAAGCAGAGCAACTAACAAGTTTAGGTGACTTGTTGCAAGCCGAATTAGATGCCTATAAACAAAGAAACACTGATAAAATTTTAGATACTGCAGAAGCTAAACAAGCTTTGTTAATCAAAATTCAGGCATTAGATCAAAGTATCGCTCAACTAGAAAACCTAGATGAACTAAAACAAAGCGAGTCATTTCAAGCTAGTGTCGACGCCATTAATCACCAACTAAAAGAAATTAAAGTTCAAAGTGCAATAAACGAAAGAGTCATTCGCACGAGCCTTAATAATGTTACTAGACTAAAACAGTCTATTTTATCTTTAAAAAATGCCGATTCAATGACTTATGACAAGCAAGGACAGGCTAAAACTCAAACGCTTGGCAAAGGCATCAAAGCTTAGTATCTCGAAAAGCGCTAAGCTGACTTTAAGTTAAACCCTCTTTCATTTTCATTTAACTTAAAACAAAATAACACCTTGTCAGCTTGTCCCCCTCTGCCATTTTTATCTAACCAATATTTTCCTGACGCTATAGGAAAATTAAAATGCCTTTGATAATAACTCAATTCACTTGCTGGTAAACGCCTGCCATTTAACCATGTATCACCCTCTAAGCATGAAATATCCTCAGGTAAACATGTCGATATTAACTCTGCAGCAATAACACCACTTGCTCCACGGTTTTGCTCACCCCAGAGCCCTGACTTGCTATCGTACCAGTATCGACCGGATTGAATATCATAGCCAAGCTGCATCTCAATTGCGTCAATCTCAGAATCTGAAAGTACTTGGTTGTTAATGATGACTTCTTTCGCGACCGAGACTTGTGTAAATATAAACATAAAGAAAAAAAATAATTTAGCCATTGAATACCTCGACAAATAGCAGGCTTTAACTAGGTTATAACTAAAGCTCACTTTTTAATCAATTATTCATTAGGATGATTTTTTACTATCAACACAACAAAAAGTTATGAGAACAAACATAATTCATCGTCTAAACTAAAAATTATGACTATTTAAAGCACTGAATTAGGCTAAATAAATGATCCGACATTGTATTCTCAGCATACTCATTGTGACACTACTTGGCTGTGGACCAAAACCTTGGGACGAACCTGAATTGCATGAAGCTGCAATTAGAGGCGATATAGAAAAAGTACAACGAATATTAAAACAAGGAGTTGATGTAGATAGTTTGAATAGCCAAGGGGCTACGGCTTTACACTGGGCTGCGTTTAAGGGACAAAAAGGTGTTGCGAAACTATTAATTGAGCAAGGTGCAGATGTGAATGCAAAAACAACCAAAGGCTCTACGCCCCTGCGTTTAGCAACAACGCATAAACAAACAGAAGTTATTAGTTTTCTTAAATCAAAGGGAGCGACTCTTGATTAAAAGAGCACTGTAGCTGATGTTATAACCCATCAGCTACAACCCCTAATTGATTCACTACAAATCCGGACTAAATTGATTTATCCCCTCTTCATAATGAAAGCCTATTTGAGCCAGCTTATCTTCAATTTCCGTTTCATCAACTTCCATAACTGTCGCTAACACATGCAGATCATGGCAATCATGCCTAAGTTGATCATTCACAATACCGAGTAAAATATTTGGATCCATAAAAACTGCTTTATGTAAGTCCATCTTGGTCTCCCATAAAAAAATTAACCTAACTGCAACCGATCAAATTCTAGTCTGTATTTTCAAACTTGCATCACATTTTCTCACTCACTATTTTTAGCATTTGATATTTTGTAAATTAAACAAAACACTATTAAGATGAACTTAGAACCAGCTAAAAATTAGCTAGTATTTTATTAGTTTCAATAGCAAGCTTTGATTATAAGGAATTCACCATGCAAAGACTGACCCCCAGATTAAGAAAGGACGGCGTTGACTTAGAGCTGATCATGCTAATAAGGACAATATTAGCAGCCAGTAAAGAGATAGCTTTCCGAGTGAACCAAGGAGCGCTATCAGGCATTTTAGGTTCAACCCTTGACGAAAATATTCAGGGAGAAACTCAAAAAAAGCTAGACGTAGTTGCTAACCAGCTCATCAAAGATATGCTACTAGATAATGAACAAGTTAGAGCTCTAGCTTCCGAGGAGGAAGATACCATAGTAGCAGGGACTGAGAATGCACCTTATATAGTTGCTTTTGACCCTTTAGATGGGTCTTCCAACATTGATATCAATGGCTCTATTGGAACGATCTTCACTATTTACAATGCCCGAAACGATGTACCAAATGACAGCCCTGAACAATTTCATCAAAGAGGAAAGTATCAAGTATGCGCAGGCTATGTTCTATATGGTCCAGCTACCATGCTAGTACTTTCTACAGGGGGCCCAACCCGCTGTTATACCCTAGATGCCACTCATGGAGGCTATTTGTTAACGACTGAGGCTTTAGATATTCCATCCGAAACTCAAGAATATGCAATCAATGGCGCTAATCAAAGATTTTGGCACACCGAAATTAAACAATATATAGCAGACCTAATCCAAGGAGAAGAAGGCATACGAGGTAAGCGATTTAATATGCGTTGGAACGCGGCTATGGTAGGGGATGTGCATAGAATACTGACTAGAGGGGGTATTTTTTGTTATCCCTCAGATACTAAAGATCCAAATCAACCTGCCAAATTAAGATTGCTTTACGAAGCGAACCCACTCGCTATGTTAGTGGAAAATGCAAATGGTAAAGCTTGTACGGAAACTGGTGATATTTTAGATATTCTGCCACATGATATTCACCAAAGAGTCCCAGTAATTATGGGTTCGAGAAATGAAGTTGAAACCTGCCTGAATTACTACAAGCAATAAAATAGCCCTATATCAAGTGTTAGATTAACTCGTAATTTAATGCGAGTTAATCTGTATGTCCTAATTAATTTACGGCATAATGTGGCATTAGATTTTTAAACAAAAGCAAACATTTGTTCTATGGCACAAAATATTACTTGGCAAGCTAAAAAGCCCGCGCAATCTGTAGATGATATAAAAACGGCACCACATTCAGCAGAAGCAGAACAATCTGTTGTCGGTGGATTGTTATTAGACAATGAAGCATGGGACAGAGTTGCTGAAAGAGTTGTAGCTAAAGATTTTTATAATTTTGCTAATAAAAATATATTTGAGCACATGGCTAAATTGGTTGAAAACCATCAACCAATTGATTTAATTACCTTAAGTGAATCACTAGAGCAGGCTAAACTTTTAGATGATATTGGTGGCTTTGCTTACTTAGCAGAAATTGCAGATAACACACCAAGTGCAGCTAACATTACAGCTTATGCTGATATTGTTCGTGAAAAGGCTGTTATTCGAGAAATGATAGCCGTTGCAAATGAAATTGCTGAGGCTGGCTATGATACACAAGGGCGCACAAGTAATGAATTACTCGACTTAGCTGAAAGTCGAGTTTTCCAAATCGCTGAACAAAGAACCAACGCCAATGAAGGTCCTCAAGATTTAAAACATATTTTAGCCTCAACGGTTACGCGCATAGAAGAAGCCATGAAAAATGGTGCTTCTGGTGTAACCGGAGTCACAACGGGCTTTAACGATTTAAATGGTATGACAGCAGGTTTACAAGGCTCAGATTTAATCATTGTTGCTGCTAGGCCTTCAATGGGTAAAACCACATTTGCTATGAATTTATGTGAAAATGCCGCCATGTCGTTTGACAAAGCTGTACTGGTTTTCAGTTTAGAGATGCCTTCAGAACAAATTATGATGAGGATGTTGGCATCCCTAAGTCGAGTGGATCAAACTCGTATTCGTACCGGTCAACTCGAAGATGAAGATTGGGCGAGAATTTCTTCTACCATGGCGATATTGGCAGAAAAAAACAATATTTTCATCGATGATTCATCAGGCTTAACGCCGACAGAAGTACGCTCTAGAGCACGCCGTGTGGCTCGAGACCATCCTAATGGGATTGGTTTAATCATGATAGATTACCTTCAATTAATGCAGGTTCCTGGATTATCTGAGAATAGAACATTAGAAATAGCAGAGATATCACGCTCTCTAAAAGCGTTAGCAAAAGAGCTCAATGTTCCTGTGGTAGCCTTATCTCAGCTTAATCGAAGCTTAGAACAAAGAGCTGATAAACGACCTGTAAATTCAGATTTAAGGGAATCAGGATCGATTGAGCAAGATGCCGATTTGATCATGTTTATATATAGAGATGAGGTTTATCATCCTGAATCTGAACGTAAAGGCATTGCTGAAATTATTATCGGTAAGCAAAGGAATGGTCCAATTGGGCACGTAGACGTTGCATTCCAGGGCCAATTCTCACGTTTCGATAATTTAGCAAGAACTGACTACCAAGGTTATTAAGCGATACTTTATGAAAACCGCCGTTGCTGAAGTCAGCTTATCCGCGCTTAAACACAATTTATTGCAAGTCAAAAAATTGGCGAAAGACAGTAAAATCATGGCTGTTTGTAAAGCGAATGGTTATGGCCATGGCCTAATCAAAGTCGCTGAAGCTTTATCAGATGCAGATGCTTATGGTGTAGCTCGGATTGAAGAAGCGTTTAAATTAAGAGCTTCAGGTATTAGCAAAAGCATTTTGCTTTTAGAAGGTTTTTTTAGCGAAGAAGACATCCCTGTCTTATCAGTTAATAATTTTCAGACTGTCATCCATACTGAGCAACAATTAGCTCAGCTAGAGCAATCAAATTTGGATATTCCAATAAAAGTTTGGCTTAAGATTGATACTGGCATGTCAAGACTAGGGATTTCTATCAATCAGGTGGAAGAATTCTTAGCACGTTTAAAAGCATGTCCTAATGTTTCAGATGACATTGTTGCTATGACACATCTAGCTTGTGCTGACGAGATCGACAATGAGTTTAATCATACTCAAATAGCTCGTTTTACTCGGTGCGTCAAAGCTCACAATTTATCCAAGACCTCTGTCTCTAACTCAGCAGCTGTTATCACAAATTTATTTTACAACTCGACTTGGGTACGCCCTGGGATTATGCTTTATGGTGTTTCGCCTATGCAAAATTCATCAGGCAGTGAGAATAATCTAATCCCAGCAATGACATTTAAAACTAAAATTATCTCCATCAAGTCAATTTTGACTGGCGATAAAGTTGGTTATAGTGGCACTTGGCAAGCAAAACAGGATACAAACCTAGCGGTTATTGCCGTTGGTTATGGTGATGGTTATCCACGTCATGCTAAAAATGGTACGCCTGTCTGGTTAAATGGACGTGAGGTGCCTTTAGTTGGACGGGTTTCTATGGACATGATAACAGTTGATCTAGGTCCACATTCACAAGATAAAATTGGCGATGAAGTTATTTTATGGGGTAATGAACTAGCAATAGAGAGAGTAGCCGCATGGTGCGATACTATCGCTTATGAATTACTTTGCCAATTAACAACTCGGGTCGAATGGAAGTACATTAATACAGATTAGCGTGTTTTACGTAAAGAAACTATCAGTTGAGCTTCGGCAGATGATATTTCACATTCATGCATAATGTCTTCAATAGAAGCGCCCTTCTCTGCCATTTTAGATGCTCTATTATACAGCTTTGATTCCGGATCTTGTAACTCTAGCTCTTCTTGGCGAGAATCTAATTGAAGAATTGCTTGCTCCAATTGCTTTAACATCTTGCCCATTCCAATTGAGCTTGCATTTACTTCTGAAATTTCGTGTTTCAGAATTTTAATCTCTCTTGAAAAGAAGTCTTGCTGATTTACTAGCTCAGTATTTTTAATCTTCTGCTTTTTTAAATTAAAAAAGACAACAGCCAACAAGATAAAGTTGGCTGTTATGGCAATACCGATAGAAATATAAACAATTTGGCTCATAAATTAAAAAGTATTTAATTCATCCCATTCTTCATCGCTCAAAAGCTTATTCAAATCAACAAGAATTAACAGCTCCGAGCCTCTGTTTGATACACCTTGGATAAAGCGAGCGCTTTCTTCAGTGCCAACATTAGGTGCGCTATCAATTTCAGAAGATTTTAAATATACAACTTCCGCAACGCTATCAACCAAAATACCAATAACTTGCTTTTCAGCTTCAATGATGACAATCCTAGAGTTATCTGTAACTTCTGCTGACTCTAAACCAAAACGAGAACGTGTATCTATAACTGTAACGACATTGCCACGTAGGTTGATAATACCTAATACATAGTCAGGCGCGCCTGGTACAGGTGCAATTTCGGTATAACGCAATACTTCTTGCACTTGCATTACATTAATACCATAAGTTTCTAAGTCTAAGTTAAAGGTTACCCATTGTAACACTTCGTTGTCTGCAGCTTCAGCCACGGCTTGTCTCTCTGCTGTACTCATATATTCACCCTTCTATCGGTTTAATTTTTATCTTGGCTATCTAGGCCTTGCTCTAATAAAAAAATTAAATTGTCCACATCTAATAAAGCACACATTTTTTCTTTTACTAAACCAGCTAACCAAGGTCTTTTACCTTGATTAGCTCGCCATTTAATATCATTTTGGCTTAAAGTTACTGTGTTAATCAAGCTTTCACAAGCCAAACCCCAATTACTTTCGCCTAACATAATAAGATATTGATAATTTAGGGAATCCTCTAAATCTTTATCATACTTTTCGGGCATGACCCATAACGCACTATCAACCACATTTAACTTTTGTTCTCTATGAACCATTAAGCCCATATACCACTTAGGTTTACCAAAAAGAGGCGAAACCTCTGTCATATTGTGTATTCCACCTAATTCAGTTAATGGCACTGCAAGCGTTAATCCAGAAACTTGAAAAAACAAAGCCTGAAAATCACCTTGTTGATAAGGTTTTTCTGTTGTTGGCAACTTAGGCGGTTGAACGCCATCTTGTTGAGCAGCCGTTCTTGTTTCGTCTCTAATAATTGTAGACGCTTTTTTTTCTGTTATGACTTCTTTTTTCGGCTCAACAACTGGCTCTGGTGTAACTTGCCTAAGTAAATTTTCGACTGGTTTTAAAACAGTCTCATCTGCATAAGGTTTTTCTTGCTTAGTGAGATTTGATCTGTGGCTAAGTTGAGCTTTTGGTTGGGCTTGCTGCTCATTTACGTCCACTTCTAATTTAGTTTTATTAGATGGTGCTTTTTCTTGCTCTTTTTCGCATTCCGCTGCTGGCGGCAAAACATCTTCAGCTTCGGTCAATAAAGCCAATAAATACTCTTCCATTACTTCTTCGTTGGCGAAAGTATTTTTACTCATTTATTGATCAACCTTTAGTAAAAATGTCAGTAAATCATTATAGGCGATAACACCTCTCGATTTAGGCGCATAAGCAGAAGGAACTAATTTGTCTAAACTAGCGTCACGAAATTTGGTATCCACAGGCACTACACTCGACCAGACTTTATCATCATAAGTTTCCAACAGTTCTTTATGTGCCTCCGTAGAAGCCCTAGTTCGTTTATCAAACATAGTCGGAATAATAGTATATTTATAATCTCTTTTCTGAGAACGAGACATTAAGTACAGTGTTCTCATCATACGATCTAAACCCTTTAAAGCCAAAAATTCGGTTTGTACAGGGACTAAGATTCTTTTACAAGCGGCTAGTGCATTGACCATTAAAACGCCTAACACAGGAGGGCAATCTACAATTGCAAAGTCATACTCATCATCTAGCAACTGTAACGCGTTTTTTAACACGAGTCCCATGCCCGATTGGTTCCCCATTTTACGATCTAAAGTTGCCAAAGCCATAGTCGCAGGCAAAATATCCATATTCTCCACAGATGTAGGGCACAGTGTTTGCAAAAGCTGTTCTTTCGTTAAGTTTTTACCTTGCATGAAAATATCATAAACACTGTTATCTAAATCTTCTGAATCAATGCCGAAGTAATAGGTCAAAGAAGCATGTGGATCTGTGTCAATTAATAAAACTTTATAACCACGCTCAACCAAGATACCACCAAGTGTCACAGTCGTCGTTGTTTTACCAACCCCACCTTTTTGGTTAGCAACAGCCCATATGTTCAAAATAATCCCCTTTAACTAACCGAAATAATCTTATTAGCGATTTCATTTAAAGGAATACTTTCCGTCGCGATACCAGCAGAAAATACAGCTTGTGGCATACCATATACGACACAAGACGCTTCATCTTGTGCCCAAATCTCTGAGCCAGCGCTTTTTAATAGTCGACAACCTTCTCGACCATCAGCCCCCATACCAGTTAATATGATACCTAATACACTATCTCGATAGATTTTTGCTGCTGTGGCAAATGTAACATCTACACTCGGTTTATAAGTTAAACGTTCCGAATTATCTTCTTTAATTAATAGTTTAGCGGTTGAACTTGAGCCATCGACTAACATCTGTTTTCCACCTGGTGCTAAATAAGCACAACCAGGCATAAGCACATCCCCAGATTCAGCTTCCTTGACTTTAATTTGGCACATGCTATTTAATCTAGATGCAAACGCAGGCGTAAACGCAGCGGGCATATGTTGAACCAAAATAATCGGGTAAGGATAATTAGAAGGTAACTGAGTTAATATATTTTGCAGCGCAACAGGGCCCCCTGTAGAGGTTCCAATTGCTAATAGTTTAAATGTAGATTTACGTTTAGCTCTAAAATTACTGGTCGATACACTTGGCTTCTGTTCTGTCTTAGTCCCAACTAATGGTTTTCGAGCGGCAGGACGGAGACTTGGAGAACTGGCTAAGCTTGCTCTAGATCTAAATACACGCCGCTTAGCGATTTGCTTAATCCGAGACAATAACAAACCAACTGCATCTTCTCTATTTCGAGCTATATCTTCGAATTTTTTAGGTAAAAAGTCCAAGGCCCCTGCATCAAGTGCATCTAGAGTGGCTTTCGCGCCATCATGAGTTAGTGAGGAAAACATTAAAATAGGGGTTGGACACACCTTCATAATTTCTTTAACTGAAGTAATGCCATCCATAACTGGCATTTCAACATCCATAGTAATTACGTCAGGTTTTAATTTTACCGCCTTCTCTATCGCGTCTTTACCATCGTTCGCTGTACCAATAACAGTTAACTCAGGATCTTTCTCAATAATTTCAGAAACTCTACGTCTAAAGAAACTAGAGTCATCAACCACTAAAACATTAATTGGCATTTATACTTCCTAATGTTTACTTCTTCGCATATCGCTTAAGTAAACCTGGTACATCTAAAATAAGGGCAATACCACCATCACTTGTAATTGTAGCGCCAGCCATGCCAGGCGTACCTTGAAGTAATGCGTCTAAAGGTTTAATAACAACTTCTTCTTGTCCAATTAAAGAGTCAACCACAAAACCAATTTGCTTGCCTGCACCTATTTGAACGACAACCACATGACCGGTTTCTTTACTTGCTCTTTCAGTTGTCCCTTTAGCTCTGCGTCTGGTTAACCAATCTTGTAGATAGAATAATGGAATAGCTTTTTTACGAACTATCATGGTTAATTGACCATCAACCGTATTAGTCTTTTTCAAGTCTAAGTTAATAATTTCACTTACACCAGCTAATGGTAAAGCAAAAGTTTGCTCTGAAATAACGACCATTAAGGTTGGTAGAATAGCCAGCGTCAATGGCACTTTAATATCTAACTGAGTACCAATTCCTTTTTCAGACTTGATAACTATGGAGCCATTCAGTTGGGTTATTTTAGTCTTCACTACATCCATGCCGACACCGCGACCTGAAATATCAGATATTTGCTCTTTCATTGAAAAGCCTGGCGCAAAAATCAGATTATACGCTTCTGTATCAGACATTCTTGCTGCAGCATCTGTATCTAAAATACCATTGCCTATTGCTTTTTCTTTAAGCTTTTCGGCATCCATTCCAGCGCCATCATCTGCAATAGTCAAAAGGATATGGTCGCCTTCTTGAGAAGCAGCCAATCTCACAGTACCACTTCTAGGTTTACCTTTGGCTGCTCTATCATCTGGCATTTCAATACCATGATCGACCGAGTTTCTAACTAAGTGAACCAAAGGGTCAGCCAAAGCTTCAACTAAGTTTTTATCTAAATCTGTCTCTTCACCCTCTAACTCAAGGGCAATTTCTTTATTTAATGAGCGAGCTAAATCACGAACAACACGAGGAAAACGACCAAAAACTTTCTTGATTGGCTGCATTCGGGTTTTCATTACAGCACCCTGCAAGTCCCCCGTGACAACATCCAAATTAGCAATTGCCTTGGACATATCCTCGTCATTAACATTAACACCCAAGCTTACTAAGCGGTTTCTAACTAATACCAGCTCTCCCACCATATTCATAATTTGGTCTAAGCGTTTAGTGTCGACCCTAACCGTTGTTTCGGCAGCTGGTGCAGGTGCCGCAGCTTTCTTTTTATCAGGTGCACTAGCCGCTGGCGCTGCGGGTTTAGCAGCAGGTTTCGACGGTGGTGTAGGTGGCGGCGGAGGTGTCACCGCTGCTGGTTTGTTTTCTTTAGGCGGTTGCGGCTTAGGCTTTGGTGGCTCTGGAGCCGCTGGTGTTGGTGCGACAATAGCCGGTGCTTTGCCTTTACCATGAAGCTCATCTAATAAGGCTTCAAATTCATCATCGGTAATCTCATCAGCAGATTTAGATTGACTCGCTGGCGCGCTTGCTTGAGGTGCTTGTGGAGCACTATCAGTACTAGCAGGTTGAGAAAATTTTCCTTTACCATGAAGTTCATCTAATAGAGCTTCAAATTCATCATCGTCTATTTCGTCACTATTACTATTAGAGACAGGGGCTGGTGCGCTAGCAGCTACTTTTGATTCTGTTGGCCCTTGATTTTCACCATGTAGTTGATCGAGTAACTTTTCGAATTCATCGTCGGTGATTTCGTCAATAGGTCCTTCTTGTATGCTAGATTCGACACTGGTATCAAATAACTCAATGCCACCATCGTCTATGATTTCAGGTTCTGGAGCTGAAGGAGCCGACACTGGTTCAGGAACAACTGGCGCTTCTCCTGCAGTTTCAGGTTCACTCAATAGATGTAAAGTATGAAGTAATTCATCTGGCGCAGGATCTGGGGTTTCTCTATTTTGAATCTGCGCAAACATGACATTGATGGTATCTAATGATTGTAAAATAACATCCATTAGTTCTGGGGTAACCTGACGTTGTCCCTTTCTTAAAATATCAAATACGTTTTCAGCCCCGTGACAAGCATCGACTAAGGTAGTCATAGCTAAAAAGCCAGCACCACCTTTAACTGTATGGAATCCTCGGAAAATCGCATTTAATAAATCAGAATCTTCAGGATTATTTTCGAGTTCCACTAATTGCTCTGACAATTGTTCAAGAATTTCAGCCGCTTCGACTAAAAAGTCCTGCAAAATGTCTTCATCTACATCAAAGCTCATGGAATCTTTCCCCTATTAAAAACCTAAACTAGATAACAAATCATCAACTTCATCTTGGCTTGCAACCGCATCTTCCCGTTCTTCTGCATCTATAATTGGACCCTCAGGCCCTGGAGCAGTTTGACGACTCGTTACTTCTTGTTGTTGTGTATCTGAGTCATTCGCAGATTTTTGCGGTTCACCGAAAACAGTTAATAAGTGAATTAAGCTATCTTCAACTTCTTTAACCAAATCAATAACACGTCTGATGACTTGACCGGTTAAATCTTGAAAATCTTGAGCCATTAAAACTTCTGTCATTTGAGATTTTAATGTTTCTGAATCAACTTCAGCTTGCCTAAGTAGTTTATCGACACTATGGCACAATGCTTTAAATTCACTTAAATCAATTTGACGATTCATCAATTTGTCCCAAGTAGGTATGATTTCTTTTATATTCCTACTTAGGTCTTCAGCTAATGGTAAACTTCCTTCAACAGCATCCATGGTTTTATTCGCAGATTGCTCTGTTAAATCCATCACGTATGCAAGTCTGTTCTTAGCATCAGGAATATCTTCTGTTGCTAAATTGCTTAACCTTTCGTCGATTTGGAAACCACTTAGAGAGTCATGTAATTGTCTCGTTAATTTCCCAACCTCAGCAAAAAGCTCAGCCGAAGCTGCTTGAGTTGCTTGTTCTATAATTTGATTAGCAGTATCGTTATCACCTTGTTCTAAACAAGTGACTAAGCGTTTTGCATCTTCTAAACTAATTTGTGGTGCATTAGGCAACAAATTTGCCTCCTCAAAACTAATTTCTTAGCCTAGTCGTTCAAAAACTTTATCAAGTTTTTCTTTTAACGTAGCTGCCGTGAAAGGTTTAACAATATAGCCATTAACACCAGCTTGGGCGGCGGCTATGATTTGCTCTTTTTTAGCTTCTGCGGTTACCATTAAAACCGGAATATGCTTAAGCCTATCATCCGCCCTAATCGCCCGTAGTAAGTCTATACCTTGCATGCCTGGCATATTCCAATCTGTTACAACAAATTCGAAGTCACCCGCTTGCAGCATAGGTAAAGCAGTAGCACCGTCATCAGCTTCAGATACATTGGTAAAACCCAAATCTCTTAGCAAATTTTTAATAATTCGTCTCATTGTTGAAAAATCATCAACAACTAACACTTTCATATTTTTATCCAAAGCTTCCTCCGCTTGAGAATATCCTGTCGAACAACCAATTAATTATTTTGCCAGCTTTGTAGCCTAGATTTAAGTCTATGCATAGCTTGGCTATGTATTTGACTGACTCTCGACTCACTAACATCTAAAACTGCACCAATCTCTTTTAAATTGAGCTCTTCATCGTAATATAAAGATAGCACTAATGCTTCTCTTTCGGGTAATGTTTCAATTGTATTTGCCAGAGCAACATGAAATGCCTCGGTTGCAGTGTCATCAAAAGGAGCATCTTCGTGCTTGTCTTCTCCACCAAGCACATCTTCAGTTACACCTAAATCTTCAATCCCGATAATTTTTCCAGAATTAACATCGTTAAGCATATGATGGTATTCATCTAGACTTATATCAAGTTTTTCTGCGACTTCTGCATCACGAGCATCTCGGCCTGTGGCCCGCTCGACTTCGTTAATCGCTTGCGATATTAACCGGCTATTTTTATGGACTGATCTTGGTGCCCAATCGCCACGACGAATTTCATCTAGCATAGCACCACGAATACGAATGCCTGCGAATGTCTCAAAACTTGCACCTTTGCTACCATCGAAGTTTTTAGAAGCTTCGAGAAGACCTATCATGCCAGCTTGAATTAAATCGTCGACTTGAACACTTGCCGGCAATCTGGCAATCATATGATGAGCAATTCGTTTCACTAATCCAGCATGCAATTCAACCATTACTTGCATTTGCTCTGTTGATTGGTACGCCGCAACTTTATTCACTACTCGCTAAACTCCAGGTGTTACCAATTGTTCAATAAAGAATTCTAAGTGGCCATTAGCGCTATCTGGTATAGGCCAGTTGCCCGCTTTGGCTGCTAATGCCTTAAACGCAATTGCCGCTGGTGATTTTGGAAATGCATCAACGATCGTTTTTTGTCTTCGCACCGCTTTTCTAACATTCTCATCAAAAGGAATGATAGCTACTAATTCGATTGCTATATCTAAAAATCTATCCGTTACTTTTGAAAGCTTAGCAAATAATTCTTGCCCTTCACGCATAGTTCTAACCATGTTGGCAACAACTTTGAATCTAAATACGCCATAATCTCGATTTAGCACTTTAATTAAGGCGTACGCATCAGTTATTGACGTTGGCTCATCACATACCACGACCATCACATCTTGGGCCGCTCTTGAAAAACTCAGAACCATGTCAGATATACCTGCAGCGGTATCGATAACTAACACATCAAAACTTTCTCTAAGTTCGCTAAACGCTCTAATTAAACCTGCATGTTCTTGTTGACTAAGCTCAACCATATTTCGAGTTCCAGAAGTAGCAGGAACTATTCTTATGCCATGCGGGCCAGTCACTAAAATATCGTCTAGGTCACATTCGCCGGCAAGTAAGTGCGCTAAGTTCTTTTCTACTCGCAAGCCCAGCATTACGTCAACATTAGCTAAGCCCAAATCGGCATCCATAACTAAGACGCGTTTACCTTGTTTCGCCATAGAAACTGCCATGTTTAGCGAGACATTACTTTTACCAACGCCGCCTTTACCGCCAGTTACAGCGATTACTTTTATTCTATTATTTCTATTCATCTCACGTAGGCCGTTAGCCTGATCGCCTAACTGATTCATATTTATCATAAATTCTTATTTATATATAGGCTGCTTAGCGTTATCTGTAAACCAATAAGGAAGAGAAAAATCTCTTTCATCCATTAACTCTGTTGCTTTTTCAACCAAATATCGTGCACTTGCCGATTTTATATCCTCTGGTACACGTTGACCATCAGTAAGATAACCGATCGGGAGACCATTTTGAATGGCAACGCTAATAATTTCTCCCAGACTTATACTTTCGTCTATTTTTGTGAAAATACAACCATTTAAGCTGACTTTTTTAAATTGTTCTATCGTTTCGTTCAAAACTCGACGTTGTGCAGTCGCTTGCATGACCAAATAACTTCTAATTTTTGCTTTACTTGAAGCCATTAAACTTTCTAATTGTTGAGCTAAACGAATATCTCTTTGTCCTACGCCAGCTGTATCTATCAATATTAACTTACGATTTCTCAATTGGTAAAGTATTTCAGCTAATTCTTCTTCTTGCGACACAACTTTACATGGGCATCCTATAATCTTAGCATAAGTTTGAAGTTGCTCCGATGCTCCAATTCTATAAGTATCTGTTGTGACTAAGGCAACTGAGTCACTGCCGTGCTTACGTGCAAAATGAGCAGCTAACTTAGCTACGGTTGTTGTTTTACCTACACCTGTAGGTCCAACAAGCGCGACAATACCGCCTCGACGCATGATGTCGTTATTAGTTACATTGATTTGACCAGCAAGTAGGTCTAACGCAGAATCCCAAGCTTCGTTTTGATCGACGCCCTCAGGAACAAAACTAGCGACTTGGTCAGCAACCTCATTCGCGATTCCCATTTTAGCCAAACGATCGACTAAATAAGCTCTAACTGGTTCTTTTCTAGCTAGCTCCTGCCACATTAAACCAGCCATTTGAAACTGCATCATTTTTTTCATTTCAGCCATTTCAGCTTGCATCTGAGCAAGCTCTGATTGACCTGTCTGCTTAGCAAAACCTGAAGGTTGCGAATGAAAGTTATCTTCTGGTGACCAATCTAAATCTGTATTGTCACTACTCACTTCTCTTGTTCTTATTTTAGTTGCAGGAGGGTGTGATTTAGGACTCGACTGTTGAGCTTTGACTTCTTGTTGGCGCATTAATAAAGATTGTAAGCTATCAGAAACCTGAATATCTTCAACGCTTCGCGCTTCTGAGTTCATCTCTTTTGATAAAGAATCCATTGCATTTGACTTATCGTAAGCTTTAATTTTATTTATTAAGCTGGATTTTTTTTCAGCCGAAACCTTAAGCGTTTTTTCTTGTTCAGGAGCTGGAGCTTCTTGTTTGGGCGCATTATCCACAGCTGCAACTATTTCGATACCGTCACTGGTTTTAGTATTAGACATAATAACGGCATCAACACCAAGCTCAATTTTCACTTGATTTAATGCACTGCGCATATCTTTTGCGACGAAACGTTTAATTTTCATTCTAGCTCCTCAATCCTATACCTAACAATGGAGGCCAATTTTTTGACACCATTAGAATTATGCTTACTGTCCAATCGAATTCACAATTCTAATCTGTTTATCGTCAGGTATTTCTTGATACGATAAAACATGAAGTCCAGAGACTGTATGCTTTGTAAACCTTGCCAACACTGAACGTAGAACCCCAGAGGTTAATAATACTGCTGGCTCTCCGTTCATTTCTTGTTGCTGAGATGCTTCTGTGAGAGCAGTTTGGATGCGTTCTGCAAGTCCAGGTTCAATACCACCACCTTCACCACCACCAGCTTGCATAGACTGATGCAATATTTGCTCCAACTCTGGCGACAAAGTTATGACAGGTAATTCATCTAGCCCATTTGATATTTCTTGAACGATTAATTTCCTTAGTGAAATTCGGATTGCTGCAGTTAAAACATCCGGATCTTGACTCTTAGGCGCATACTCAACTAAGGTTTGCACTATTGTGCGCATATCTCTAATAACGACACCTTCATAAAGTAAATTTTGCATTACTTTTACAACCGTGGACAAATTAAGTAAATCAGGGACTAAACCTTCGACTAGCTTAGGTGAGGTCTTAGCAAGCATATCTAATAAGTTTTGAGTTTCCTCATGGCCAATCAACTGCCAAGCATTATTCGTTAGTAATTGACTAATGTGCGTTGCAACAACTGTTGAAGCGTCAACAACCGTATAACCCAAGGTTTGAGCTTGTTCTCTCTGATCTGCATTAATCCAGATAGCTTCCAAGCCAAAAGCTGGGTCTGTCGTTTTAACACCATTAATTTTACCAAAGACCTGACCTGGGTTAATCGCCATTTCTTTGTCGTGATAAATTTCGGCCTCACCTATGACGACGCCCATCAAAGAAATTCGATAAATATTCGGAGATAAATCCAAGTTATCTCTAATGTGGACAGCTGGAATTAAAAAGCCCATTTCTTGCGAAAGCTTCTTACGAACCCCTTTAATTCTAGATAATAATTCCCCACCCTGAGATTTGTCGACTAAAGGTATTAGTCTGTAACCAACTTCAAGACCGATTACATCCATAGGTTGAACATCATCCCAACTAATTTCTTGTGGCTCAGGTAAGGCTGCCGGTTTAGAGTCAGCTTCTATTTTTCCAGCTGCTTTGGCAGTTTCAGCTGTTTTTAATTTATTCTTACCGGATATCAAGCCGCCAATTTTGACACCTGGATTGAGTTTGCTTGTAATTAATAAACCGGTACCCGCCATACAAACCGCTAAGCTAATGAAAGCTAAGTGAGGCATACCTGGCACGATACCCATCACAAATAAAATTGCTGCGCCTATATATAAAGCTTTAACATTCCCTAATTGAGCTGATAATTGGTCGCCTAGCTGAACTGAGGTGTTTTCACGAGTCACAACAATCGCTGTCGCAATAGAAAGTAGTAGAGAAGGGATTTGTGCAACTAAGCCATCACCTATAGTCAACAAGGTATAGATTTCAATCGCATCTGAAAAAGCTAAACCATGCTGAACCATTCCAATAATTAAACCACCCGCAATATTAATCAACATAATTAATAAGCCAGCGACAGCATCACCCTTAACAAACTTACTCGCACCATCCATAGAACCATAAAAATCGGCTTCCGCTGTAATTTCTTCGCGGCGTTCTCTAGCTTGCTCCTGATTAATAAAACCCGCGTTAAGGTCGGCATCTATCGCCATTTGTTTACCCGGTAAACTATCTAAGGTAAATCTAGCAGTTACTTCAGAGATACGACCTGCACCTGCCGTCACAACTTTAAAATTGATAATCATCAAGATAGCAAACACAACAAGACCAACAGCGTAATTGCCACCAATTACAACTTCACCAAATGATGCGATTACATCACCTGCGGCATCACCACCTTCATGCCCTTCTAACAACACAACTCGTGTAGAAGCTATATTCAAAGCAAGGCGAAATACAGTCGCAATTAGTATGACGGAAGGAAAAGCACCAAACTCGAGTGGTTTAAGCGTATACACAACGACTAATAACACCACCATGGATAAGGCGATATTAAACGAGAATAAGATATCAAGTAATAAAGCTGGGATAGGTAATATGACCATAGCTAATGTCGCTAATACGAAAAACGCAACACCTAAGCCCGTAATTTGTTGGAAACTTTCTTTACTGAAATTACTGCGCTGGAAAAAGCTAGCTAACTGCATGCTGTCAAAAATCCATCATTAATATGAGATAATTGACGAATTGCAAAAATTAGACCAAAGAAGACTCCAGGGAGAGAAAGATAGGTTATTGGAGTTGTTCTAATACTTCGTAAAGTTGAGTGGCATCCAAAATTTGTTCTGATTCCGCTTGCTCTTCTACTTGGTTAAGAGCTGCTTGGGTATGGATACGACAATTTGTTAATACGCTTTCATCTATTTTCATAACATCATTAAACTGGCTAATTGCTTCTGGGTTTAAATAACCAGCTAACTTAGCTTGGGTGATGCCGGATTGATGCAGTGATAAATTAATTTGATCAGCGTTTTTATAAGTTTGTTGGTCTGCTCTTAACTTATAAAAATCATGAACACCTAATGAAGCTTTTAAAGCCTGTTCAGAAATATCTGGCGAATCCTCACTCTGTTGAAGTTTAAATTGTGCTTGCTGCGAAACATCATCATTTAAATATTTCAACAATAACGCAAAATCAGCCCGTTTGCCGTTTAGCAAAGCAGAACTTAATTTATTTGTTAGATCAAACTCAGTTGAAACAGCTTTAATAGACATAAAATAGACAAAGTGAATAACAATTAACCATTTAATCGGTTATTTGAAAAAAAACTTTAATATTTTAATTAAAAGACTTTACAGCCCGCTGAATTTTGATAATATCTCGCCCCGTTGAGGAGGGGTTCCCGAGTGGCCAAAGGGATCAGACTGTAAATCTGACGGTTCTACCTTCGCTGGTTCGAATCCAGCTCCCTCCACCAACTTCCAACTTAAACTTCTGAATACCTTGCCTTTTATATCATCACAGTAAATACTATCTATAATTGAATAATCTGAGATTTAACCATGTTGTCAGGACTAGATTACAGGGACAAAACTTTTTTGGTTATTGATGACCAACGTCCATTCCAACTCATGCTCAAAGGCATCCTAATAAATTTAGGTGCGCGTCTAGTAAGCTTAGCTGCTACAGGTGAAGCTGCGATTCAAGCAGCCAAAGAAAGACAGTTTGATTTCCTGCTAATAGATTACAATTTAGGGGCTCGCCGTAAGAACGGCCGACAACTCATTGAAGAATTAAGAGAAAGAGAGTTACTAAAATCTGATTGTATAACCATTATGGTCACAGGTGAAAACCATAGACCTATGGTACTAGGCGCAGTAGAGATGCAACCTGATGATTACCTAATGAAGCCTTTTTCACAAAATCTATTAAAACTTAGGTTAGAAAAAGCTTATAAAAAGCGTTGGGAGCTCAGAAACGTGTTTGCAGCCATGATGGCTAAAGACCATGCTAAAGCAATTACTGAATGTAAAAGGCTGATAGAGTTAAATTCCAGATATAAAAATTACTGCAATAACTTATTAGCTGAACTACTTTGTAATGCTGGTATGTACGACAAAGCTGAATACATTCTCAAAAAATTACTCGCACAAAAACCTTACACTTGGGGTCAAATACAATTAGCCAGAACATACTACCACCAAGAAAGGTACCACGAAGCCGCAAAACTAGCGAATGGGGTTATGCTGCAATCACCATTGCTAATCGACGCATATGATCTTGCATCAAAGTCTTTATTAAAATTAGGTCATTTAAACCGCTCGCTTGAAATAGCAATAAAAGCGACGGAATTATCTCCCTACTCAATTAGCCGACAGTACCAACTTTGTGAAGTCGCTAGAAAGGCTGAGATGCACGAGATAGTTAAAGATGCATGCCACAATGTTTTAGAAATGACGCGTAAATCAGTCCATCAATCTAGTGTCCATTTATATAATTATATTCGTGCAGCAATTACTGCAGCAGAGCACGCAGAAGGCAATCATGAAAGAAACAAACTCAAGCAAGAAATTTCATTAGCCATTCAACGCAGCAAAAATGATGAAGTGCAGGAAAACAAACAAGAATTCACTGTGTTTGAAAGCTTTTGCCAAGCTCGCTTGGATATTATGGATAAGCAGCTGCTTAGTGCGAAAAAGCAATTATATAAAGTGCAGAAGCAATGCTTAGAATCAGACGAAGGTAAAGTGCCTGAAGAGCTAGTGCTAGATGCAATTAACGTAATGTATAACATTGGAGAGTTTGATCTAGCAGATGAATTACTTGCCAGCTCAAATATTAATAGCCATCAAAATACTTTCATCACAGCCAACCTAGCGTATTTAAAGAAAGAGTCTGAAGAAACGCAAAAAAACTTTTATCATTATAATCAAGAAGGAATCGAAGCTTACAAAGATAAAAATTATCAAGAAGCCGTTTACAAATTTGATCTCGCTTTAACCCAAGCACCTATGCACACTGGCGGTACATTAAATTTAATTTTAGCTATTTTAAAGTTAATTGAAAATACAGATAAGCGACCTGAAGATTTGACTAAACGACTTAAACTCGCATTTTCAACACTTGATGATGTCGATTTACCTGAATCACAGCAAACTAGATATCAAGAACTCCAAAAACAATATCAAGTGTTTTTCCCAGCCAAAAAATAACCCGATTTAACCTATAGCAGCAATCAAATGTGCGCTATTTAACAAGATATTGTATGATAGCTAATCATCTTGATCTGTTTATTTATAAGGTATTTTGTGGCGACAATAAAAGATATTGCTAGAGTTGCTGGAGTTTCATTAGCAACTGTATCTAGGGTCATCAACAATGGGCCTAAAGTTGGCGATGAAACACGGGCAAGAATCAAAGAAATAATGAAAGAAATGGGCTATCGCCCAAATGCCAATGCCAGAGCTTTAGTCAATCAAAATAGTACCTCAATTGGGGTCGTTATAGCTGATTTGTCGGATCCATTTTTTGCAACGCTAGCCCATGGCGTCGAAAAAGTAGCTCGTCAACAGAATATACAAGTTTTAATGAGTTCAGGTTCAATCGAAGCTGAGACCGAATTTAAAGCAATTGAAACGCTACTAGAACATAGATGTAAAGCTATGGTAGTTCATAGCAAAGCCTTAGATGACCAAACCTTAATCGACTTCGCATCTCAAGTCCCAGGCTTTATCCTGATTAATCGATATATCGAGGCAATCGCGGATAAGTGTGTGTGGGTAGATAATGTCACAGGTGGCCGCTTGATGGCTGAACATTTAGTAAGCTTAGGTCACAAAAAATTAGTCATGGTTGCAAGTAAACATCAAATCGACGACCCACTAGCAAGACTGGATGGTATTAGACAATATTTAAAACAAAATAATATAGAGCTCGCTGAAAATGCCATTGAGTACAGCACACCAGATCAAGAAGGTGGTGAAATAGCGATGCAGAACTTACTCGCTAAAGGCATTGAGTTCACAGCAGTGCTAGCATACAACGATGCAATGGCTTCTGGTGCTATGTCTATGTTACAAGACCACAACCTTAGGGTGCCGGAAGATATCTCTATAATAGGTTATGATGATGTATTACTTGCGCGTTATTGTAGGCCTAAATTAACAACCATAAAATATCCAATAGAGTTAATGGCTACCAGAGCGGCTGAATTAGCACTTAGCTTTAATGCGCAGAATGCTGAAACAAAAGCTTCAACAACCTATAAATACACACCAACCTTAATCAAAAGAGACTCAGTTAGTAAGTTATAAATTTTTAAGCTCTAAAAATTAGTTAACTTTAGCATTACTGATTCGCTAATCAAGGAAACTCAATAAAACAAAGTGCGAAACGACATAACCTCTTGTGGAATTGATAAAGCAATTCGTTTAGAACACTAAACTTGGTAAATTCGGCTTAAGAAAGCTTTTTCTCAACTCAACTTTCAAATTTACAAAGAATTGATATTTAAAAACAAAAAATCCGGCAATTGCCGGATTTTTAAAAGGATAAATTCAAGCTAATTAGATGTATTGAACTTCAACAACTTCATAGTCAACTTGCTTTGCAGGTGTTGTTAAAGTGAATGCATCATCCACTTCTTTACCTATCATGGCACGTGCGATAGGAGAATTAACTGATATTAAGTTTTGTTTAATATCAGCTTCATCATCGCCCACGATACGATAAGTCACTTGCTCTTCAGTATCTATATTTTCTATCGTTACTGTCGCACCAAAGATAACTCTGCCATTGTTTGGCATCTTTGTTACATCAATAATTTGCACATTAGACAATTTAGCTTCAATTTCTTGGATACGCCCTTCGCAAAAACCTTGCTGTTCCCTAGCCGCGTGATATTCAGCGTTCTCTTTTAAATCGCCATGCTCACGAGCATCTGCTATCGCATTTACAATTGCAGGACGGCGTACCGTTTTAAGTTCATTAAGCTCTTCTCTTAATGCTTTCTCACCTGCAACCGTCATTGGAAATTGATTCATTAACTGATCCTATTGTGCAATGCTTGTACTGAATTAACTGTATTTCTATCGTCTGCTGAATGCGCTAAACAAGTCGCAAATGCCGCATTCAATGTCGTTGTGTAGTTAACTTTGTAACGTAAAGCACCACGACGAATTGGCACTGAATCTGTAATAGCTTGACGGCCTTCAGTCGTATTTACTATATAGCTATATTCACCATTTTTGATGTTATCCACTATATGAGGACGACCTTCAGATACCTTATTCACAACTCTAACCTCGATGCCAGCTTCTGCAATTATTTTAGCAGTGCCTTTAGTCGCATCAATATCAAAGCCAACAGATGATAAGTTTTTAGCCAATTCTACAACACGTTTTTTATCGCTTTCACGGACTGAAAGTAAAACTCTACCCGCTTGTGGAATTGAATCCCCAGCGCCTAAACGAGACTTAGCGAAAGCTTCAGCGAATGTATCACCAACCCCCATAACCTCACCAGTAGAGCGCATTTCTGGGCCTAAGATAGGGTCAACACCTGGGAATTTGTTAAATGGAATAACAACTTCTTTGACAGAGTAATAAGGTGGTATAACTTCTTTAGTAACACCCTGCTCTGCTAAGCTCTGGCCAGCCATTACTCTAGCAGCCACTTTCGCTAGCTGCACACCTGTCGCTTTAGATACAAAAGGAACAGTACGCGCGCCACGAGGGTTAACTTCGATTAAGTAAATTTCGTTATCTTTAACCGCAAACTGAGTATTCATTAAGCCAACAACGCCAAGTTCAAATGCGAGCTTTTTAACTTGTTCACGCATTCTATCTTGTACTTCAGCGCTTAAGGTATATGGTGGTAATGAACATGCTGAGTCACCTGAGTGAACACCGGCTTGCTCGATATGCTCCATAATACCACCAATTAATACTTGCTCACCGTCACAGATAGCATCAATATCAACTTCAACCGCATCATCTAAGAAATGGTCAAGTAGAACAGGAGAATCGTTAGATACCTGTACAGCTTCGTTTAAGTAACGTTTTAAGTCATTAATGTCATAAACGATTTCCATCGCACGGCCACCTAATACATAAGATGGACGAACAACTAATGGAAAGCCGATTTCGCCAGCACATGATAAAGCTTCTTCCATTGTTTTAACGGTTGCATTTTGTGGCTGTTTTAAGCCTAAACGTTCAACTGCGTGTTGGAATCTTTCTCTATCTTCTGAGCGGTCAATCGCATCTGGTGAAGTACCAATAATTGGAACACCATTCGCTTCTAAATCGCGAGCCAATTTAAGTGGTGTTTGACCACCAAACTGAACGATAACGCCTTTTGGCTTCTCTAAACGAACAATTTCTAATACGTCTTCTAGTGTGACAGATTCAAAATATAAACGGTCAGAAGTATCGTAATCTGTTGAAACCGTTTCAGGGTTACAGTTCACCATAATGGTTTCGTAACCATCTTCACGTAAAGCCATTGACGCATGAACACAACAGTAATCGAATTCAATACCTTGACCAATTCTGTTAGGACCACCGCCTAAAACAATAATCTTGTCTTTATCTGTTGGCTGAGCTTCACACTCTTCATCATAGCTTGAATACATATAAGCTGTTGAAGTAGAAAACTCTGCAGCACAAGTATCAACACGCTTATAAATTGGGAAGATATTATTTGCATGACGCTTCTTACGGACTTCGCTTTCAGAAACACCGATTAAATCTGAGATGCGTGAATCTGCAAAACCTTTGCGTTTTAAGCTATACAAGAAATCTTTATCTAAGCCAGCCATGCCTTTTTCAGCAATCGTTTTCTCAGATAAGATTAAATCTTCAAGCTGTACTAAGAACCAACGATCTATTTTAGTAATTGCGAAAATATCTTCAACTGACCAACCCGCTCGGAATGCATCAGCTATATACCAAATACGCTCAGCGCCTGGCTCTTTTAATTCGTGACGAATTTTCGCTTCAGCTTCAGGCTCATTAAGATCGATAATTGGGTCTAAACCAGAAACACCAATCTCAAGACCACGTAATGCTTTTTGTAATGATTCTTGTTGGTTACGGCCAATCGCCATCACTTCACCGACAGATTTCATTTGCGTCGTTAATCTGTCATTTGCACCAGCAAATTTTTCGAAGTTAAATCTTGGGATTTTCGTTACAACATAATCAATAGAAGGTTCAAACGATGCAGGTGTTTTACCACCAGTAATGTCATTTGCTAGTTCATCAAGCGTGAAACCAACTGCTAATTTAGCTGCGATTTTAGCAATTGGGAAACCAGTTGCTTTAGAAGCTAACGCAGAAGAACGAGATACACGAGGGTTCATCTCGATAATAACCATACGGCCATCTTCTGGATTAACACCAAACTGAACGTTAGAACCACCCGTTTCAACACCAATTTCGCGTAATACCGCTAAAGAAGCGTTACGCATGATTTGATATTCTTTATCTGTTAGGGTTTGAGCAGGGGCTACCGTAATTGAGTCACCAGTGTGAACACCCATAGGATCGAAGTTTTCAATAGAACAAACAATGATACAGTTATCATTTTTGTCTCGAACCACTTCCATTTCATACTCTTTCCAACCGATTAATGACTCATCGATCAATAATTCACTAGTTGGAGAAAGGTCTAAACCACGAGTACAAATCTCTTTAAATTCTTCGATATTGTAAGCAATACCTCCGCCTGAGCCACCCATGGTGAATGACGGACGAATAATACATGGAAAGCCAATACGTGATAAAACATCTAAAGACTCTTCCATTGAATGAGCGATTTCAGCACGAGGGCATTCTAAGCCGATCGACTTCATTGCAGCATCAAATCGAGATCTATCTTCTGCTTTATCAATTGCATCAGCAGTTGCGCCGATTAATTCACAGCCAAATTTTTCTAAAACGCCATGCTTATCTAAATCAAGTGCACAGTTAAGTGCAGTTTGGCCACCCATAGTTGGTAACACAGCATCAGGACGTTCTTCTTCAATAATTTTAGCAACAACTTCCCAGTGAATTGGCTCGATATAAGTCGCATCAGCCATTTCAGGGTCAGTCATGATAGTTGCAGGATTAGAGTTAACTAGAATAACTCTATAGCCTTCTTCTCTTAAGGCTTTACAGGCTTGAGTACCTGAATAGTCAAATTCACACGCTTGGCCGATAACAATTGGGCCAGCGCCTAAAATAAGTATGCTTTTTATGTCAGTACGTTTTGGCATTGCAGTATCCCAATTAAGCTTTGTTTTTTGCAGAGTCTTGCATTAACTCAATAAAGTGATCAAATAAATCAGCTGCTTCATGTGGACCCGGACTTGCTTCTGGGTGACCTTGGAAACTGAATGCTGGCTTATCCGTTCTGTGAATACCTTGCAAAGAACCATCAAATAATGATTTGTGCGTTGCTTTTAAGTTAGCCGGTAATGTAGTTTCATCTACAGCAAAACCATGGTTTTGTGCTGTAATCATTACATTGCCTTTTTCTAAATCTTGTACTGGGTGGTTGCCACCGTGATGACCAAACTTCATTTTGATAGTTTGCGCACCGCTCGCAATCGCTAATAATTGATGACCTAAACAAATACCAAATACTGGTAAGTTGTCTTGCGCTAGGATTTCAGTTATCGCTTCGATAGCATAATCACATGGCTCTGGATCACCTGGGCCATTTGATAAGAATACCCCATCAGGCTTCATAGCTAAAACTTCACTTGCTGGTGTTTGAGCAGGCACAACCGTTAAATCACAACCGCGATCTGCTAACATACGTAAAATATTACGTTTAACCCCGAAGTCGTAAGCAACAACTTTAAATTTGTTTGTTTCTGGTTGAGTATGACCTTGACCTAATTGCCAAGTACCTTCAGTCCAAGCATAAGCTTTGTCTGTCGTTACTTCTTTAGCTAAGTCCATGCCTTTTAAGCCAGGGAATGCTTTAGCCAGTTTTAAGGCATTATCAGCATCATCACCAACTAAAATACAACCATTTTGCGAACCTTTCTCACGTAAAATACGCGTTAATTTACGTGTGTCTATGTCTGCAATTGCAACTATATTACGTTGAACTAAGTAGTCAGACAGACTTTGCTCATTACGGAAATTAGAAGCTAACAAAGGCAAATCGCGAATTACTAAACCTTTAGCCCAAATAGTTGAAGACTCTTCGTCTTCTGCATTAGTACCAGTGTTACCAATGTGTGGGTAAGTTAATGTAACAATTTGCTCTGCATAAGAAGGGTCAGTTAGAATTTCTTGATAACCTGTCATTGAAGTATTAAATACTACTTCACCAACAGATGAACCATTTGCACCAATCGAGGTGCCCTTAAATACAGTACCGTCTTCGAGTACTAACAAGGCGCTTTCAGCCAAAACGACCTCCTGAACATTAAAAAACGGGAGCTATTTTATAAACAGCCACCCGTTTTTAGGAATCTGAGAACACGGCGACATTCGCCGAAGATAAATCTTGTCTATTCTAGTTGAAATGATTTAACTTTGCTATTAAAAATTTAAAAACACATAAAAATAATAGTTTATTCAACAAAAACAGATAAAACCGATAAAAGTCTGAGTTAAAGCATTAAAAAATTGCGAAATTAATCTTTTAAACCTAATACATCTTGCATATCGTATTTAGCGACTTCTTTGTTAGCCAGCCAGTGTGCAGCTCGTACAGCACCCTTAGCAAAAGTTAATCGGCTAGACGCTTTATGAGTAATCTCAATGCGCTCACCAATATCAGCAAACATAGCAGTGTGCTCGCCGACAATGTCGCCCGCTCGAATCGTCGCAAAGCCAATCGTGTTAGGGTCTCGCTCGCCAGTATCCCCTTCACGGCCATAAATTGCACTTTTCTCTAAATCACGGCCTAAAGTGTCCGCTATAACTTGTCCTAATGCCAAAGCTGTACCTGAAGGTGCATCTTTCTTAAATCTATGATGTGCTTCCCAGATTTCAATATCTGTATATTCACCCATGACTTTTGCAGTTGTTTCGAGTAATTTCATTAACAAATTAACGCCAACACTCATATTTGCAGCAAAAACAACAGGAATTTGGCTCGATGCCTTATCAATTTCAGCTAATTGCGCTTTGCTAAAACCGGTTGTACCAATCACGATTGGTTTTTTATTTTCTACACACCAATGTAGATTTTGAATACTTGCATCAGGCAAAGTGAAATCAATGTAAACATCAGCTAGTTCAGTACCTTGTTGCGCTGTTGAAGTCACTAATCCAAGTTTACCTATTCCAGCAACTTCACCTACATCCATACCTGTAAATGCAGAACCATCTCTAACTAAAGCATGAGTTAACTGTACATCTGAATTATCTTGCGCTGCTTCTATCAACGCACGCCCCATCCGACCATTACTGCCGAAAATACCGATCTTTGTCATTTGTTTGCCCTTAAATCTAAATCTGCGCGCATTTTATACCTAAAGGGGTTTGAAATGCGAATTTAGCCGAAAAAAATTAACGCGCGGCAGTCGCTAAGATAATTTCATCTAGATTCGAGTATTCTTGACCACCTAGTCTAGCTAGAGGATCTAGCTGTTTAGCATCCAGTGTAAATCTATCCCCATTTTGTTCTATCGCGGAATCATCAACAAAAACTTGCTTAACTTCAACAAAAACGAGTTGCATCGGCTTGTCGCCTATTTCATCTACTTTATATAAATCGCATGCCAAAGCAATTGGGCTTTCTGCAACTCTTGGTAAAGTAGAACCATCAAAATCAGCTAATTCAATATTAAACTCATCTATCTCTGATTGGCCCCTGTCTAGCGATTTTGCACTGTTATTAACGTCATTCACTTGCTGCGCATGCGCAATATGCACCACACATTTTTGTGTTCTAAGCAAGTTCGTTAAAGTATCTTTATTTTTTTGGTCGACTCTTTTTCCTGAAGAAAACATTAAAATTGGCGGTTCGCTACTGACCGCGTTAAAAAATGAGTAAGGTGCAATATTATAGCTTTGGTTGTCATTTGCAGTTAATACCCAAGCAATTGGCCTAGGTATAATAGCTTGAGTTAACAAAAAGTAGTTTTGCCGTGGTGATAATTTAGTCGCATCAATATACATATTTAATCTCTAAGTGCGTTAAGTTTGATGTCTAAGCTTTAGCGTCAGTTGATCTGATTACTTTACCAGAAAGTACAAACTGGCAAGTGCATTTTATTTGCCGCAGCGTATAATGGCTATTTTCGTTTACTAAAATTTAATCTCGGTTAAAAACTTAAATGCGCACTGATAATTTTGAAAATCGTTTTGGCGGAACTCGCAGATTATATGGCGAATCAGGACTAACAAAATTGCAGCAATCACATGTTGTTGTAGTTGGAATTGGTGGCGTTGGCACTTGGATTGCTGAAGCGCTCGCTCGCACAGCAATAGGAGAAATAAGCCTTATAGATCTAGATGATATTTGTGTTTCTAACACTAACCGCCAAATTCATGCAGTCACCGGCAATTATGGCAAATCAAAAGTGGCGGCAATTGCAGATAGAATTCTATCAATTAATCCAGATTGCAAAGTAAACCAAATTGAAGATTTCATCATGCCTGATAACTTGGCTGAACTGCTGGGTGGAGAGATTGATTACGTAATTGATGCAATCGATAATGTTAAAGCAAAATCCGCTATGATAGCTTGGTGTAAACGCAATAAAATAAAAATCATCACCATTGGTGGGGCTGGCGGTCAAACAGATCCAAGTCAAATTAAAATGGCCGATCTAGCTAAGACTACCCAAGATCCTCTACTCGCTAAAGTCAGAAACACATTGCGCCGAGACTATAATTTCTCTAAAAATTTAAAGCGAAAGTTTTCTATTGATGCTATTTATTCAACGGAACAATTAAAATACCCGACAAATGAAGGTGAAGTTTGTTTACAAAAACCAGATGTTACAGGTCCAGCTAAACTAGACTGTGCTACGGGTTTTGGTGCCAGCACTGTCGTGACTGGTACATTTGGTTTTTTTGCAGCAGCTAAAGTGATTAATTATATCACTAAGTAACGATTGTAAGCCAAATGTAAACACTAAGTAAATTTAGGTGACGGTTTAAATTTTACTGATATAAAGCAGATAATAACGCTAACACCTAGCAATTCGTTGTGCGTTAGATTTTAAACTTTACTATTTGTTAGGATTTAACCAATGAAAAAACTTTTATCAATTGCATTTGTAATCACAGCTTTTGTTGCCCAACCTTCGTTTGCGGGTGATAAACCTTCTAAAGAGGAGAGAAAAGCGCTTGCAAAAGAGTGTCGTGTTGAAGCAAAAGCAGAAAACATTGATATGAAAGATAAAGAAGCAATGAAAAAATATATGGGTAAGTGTATTAGAACTAAATTCAAAGCTAGCTCAGCAGAATAGTTTTAACCAGCCTAAAGCAAAAAGCCAAACTCACATTCACATTAAGTTTGGCTTTTTATTACAGTCCAAGTTTAATTGAACTTAGTGATTTTCACTTACCATATTAATAGTGTATTTAGGCACTTCTACCACTAAATCTTCATCCGCAATAATCGCCTGACAACCCAAACGAGATTCTGGATCTAATCCCCAAGCTTTATCTAACATGTCGTCTTCAAGTTCATCGCTTTCATTAAGCGAATCAAACCCTTCCCTGATAATGACATGACAGGTTGTACATGCACATGATTTTTCACAAGCATGTTCAATATCAATACCATTTTTAATCGCAACATCTAAAACAGTTTCACCCGTTTTTGCTTCAGCAACCGCACCATCAGGACAAAGTTCATCATGAGGTAAAAATATAACTTGTGGCATAATTAAATCTCGTCTACTTGCTGCCCAGCTAGGGCTGAGCGAATTGAATGATCCATTCTGAGAGAAGCGAAGTCTTGTGATTTAGCTTCTAACAATTCAGTTTCTTTTTTGATTAAATCAGCATCATCAAGTTCAGTTACCTGCTTAAGCTGAGCTATTTGGTCTTTTAGTTCTGATAAACTTTGTTGGCTTAATAAATCGCTATCTTGTTCTATTGCACTTTCAACTGATTCAATTAATCTAGCTGCGTCTACTTTGAGTTCAGCTAAACGTCTTGCTTCAACATCATCTTTGGCATTTTCAATAGAGTCTTTAAGCATAGTTAAAATTTCAGACTCTTCTAAACCGTAACTTGGTTTAACAGCAATGCTAGATTGCACCCCAGTTGATTTTTCTTCCGCGGTTACAGATAACAAGCCATCTGCATCAATTTGGAAGGTTACTCTTATATGTGCCGCTCCAGCAGCCATGGCTGGAATATTATGTAGCTCAAATTTAGCGAGTGAGCGACAATCTTTAACGAGTTCCCTTTCACCTTGAACCACATGAATTGCCATCGCCGTTTGACCATCTTTAAAAGTAGTAAACTCTTGTGCTTTAGCAACCGGAATGGTTGTGTTGCGTGAAATAACTTTTTCGGTTAAGCCACCCATAGTTTCTAGACCAAGCGATAGTGGCACTACATCTAATAACACCATGTCCGAGTCAGGCTTATTGCCAACTAAAATATCAGCTTGAATACTTGCACCTATGGCAACAACTTCATCAGGGTCAATTGATGATCTTGGTTCTAGATTAAAAAACGATTCAACTTTAGAGCGAACTAATGGCACACGAGTAGAACCACCAACTAAAACTACATCGTCAATTTCACTAATATCAAGTTCCGCATCTTTTACCGAACGACGACATGCAATTAACGTTTTCTTAATTAATGGCTCTATCAATTCGTTAAATACGTCTAATGTCAGCTCTAAGCTAACTAGCTTACCATCGTCTAACTCTATATTGATGATAGTGCTATCCGCTAAGGTTAAACTTTCTTTAGCAGCTTTAGCTTGCTCTTTTAATACACGTCTTAATCTAGGCGATAATTTTTCTGGTAGCTCTATATGCTGCTTAAACCAGTTTACGATTACTTGATCAAAGTCATCTCCACCAAGCGCAGAATCACCGCCTGTAGCAAGTACTTCGAAAACGCCTTTGTCCAGTTTTAAGATAGAGATATCAAATGTACCGCCACCTAAATCGTAAACCGCAATCACACCATCATGTTTTGCATCTAAGCCATATGCGATTGCAGCTGCTGTTGGTTCATTTAATAAGCGTAATACTTTTAAGCCAGCAATTCTTGCGGCATCTTTGGTACACTGACGCTGTGCATCATCAAAGTAAGCAGGTACTGTAATCACAGCACCTTGTAATTCATCACCTAGTGATTTCTCGGCTTGTCTTTTAAGTTCAATCAAGATTTCTGCTGAAATTTCAATCGGTGTTTTATCACCTTGAGGCGTTGCTATTTTCACTAAATCTTCATTACTACCGTTAAATTGATACGGCAATTCTGGATAGCTTTGTGCGACATCAAGCGCTGAACGTCCCATGAATCGCTTGACCGATAAAATGGTATTTTCTGCGTCTAATTGCGCTTGATTTAATGCCTCTTCACCAACAATAATTTCATCTTTTGTATAACGAACAACAGAAGGTGTAATTTTTTTATTGAATTGATTAACTAGAGGTGTCGCTTCACCGCTTCTCACAGCTGCGACTAATGAATTTGTTGTGCCTAGATCAATACCAACAGCGAGCTTTCGCTGATGAGGCGCTGCTGATAATCCAGGTTCAGAGATTTGTAATAAAGCCATAATTGTCTTAGTTGTAAGCGTTACACTTGAGCAACTTGGTCTTCAAGCCTTTCAAGTTCTGTTTGTAATTTAACGATGAATTTCAGTTTTCTAACTGAATCTGCAGCTTCATTATAAAGACTTTCAGCAAGCTGAGTGGCTAATTGGTTTTGAAATAACTTAACATGTTGTGCTAACTCTGCTTCAAACTCAACAATCGCATCGAATGGATCTGGGTTGTTCTCTATATCTTCTAGATGCTCACGATATTCCATTTGTTGCATTAAAAAAGCAGTATCTTGTATGGTTTGAGTTTCATGCGCTATATCTAAACCATTTAAGCTTAAGATATACTCTGCTCTAGCAATTGGAGATTTAAGCGTTGTAAAAGCATCGTTAATCTCAGCTGCTTTTTTTACCGCTAGCAATTTTTCACCATCACTTGCATTCGCATATTGATCTGGGTGAAAGTGGCGTTGCAATAAACGATAATCTGCAGCTAGCTTTTTACTATCTAGTTCAAAGCTAACTGGCAGTTTGAATAAATCAAAATAGTTCATGATTTCGACCAAGTCCTATACATGGAAACTTTCGCCACAACCGCACTCATCAGTCACATTAGGATTGTTAAATTGAAATCCTTCATTTAGACCTTCTTTAGTAAAGTCGAGCTCTGTTCCATCTATGTATAGCAAAGATTTAGCATCAACAATTATTTTAACGCCTTTCTCTTCAAATACTTGATCGTCTTCATTTAATTCATCAACAAATTCAAGAATATAAGCCATACCAGAACAGCCAGATGTTTTCACACCTAAACGTAAACCGATTCCTTTGCCGCGATTTTGTAAAAAATGACTCACTCTTTGAGCCGCAGTTTCAGTAACAGTTATTGCCATTCTGTGTAACCTCAGTCTTAGTCTTGTTTTGCTTTATAATCTTCGATTGCTGCTTTAATTGCATCTTCAGCCAAAATTGAGCAGTGAATCTTTACCGGAGGTAAAGCAAGCTCTTGAGCAATTTCAGTATTAGTGATGCTTTTTGCTTCATCAATTGACTTACCTTTAACCCACTCTGTTACTAATGAGCTAGACGCAATTGCAGAACCACAACCATAAGTTTTAAATTTAGCATCTTCGATAATGCCCGCTTCAGATATTTTAAGCTGAAGCTTCATTACATCACCACAAGCAGGTGCACCAACCATACCAGTCGCAATACTTGGATCATTTTTATCAAAACTTCCAACATTGCGTGGATTTTCGTAATGATCAATTACTTTTTCACTGTAAGCCATTTGACTAACCTCACGTTAACTTAGTGGTGGACCCACTCAACTTTACTCAGATCGACACCGTCTTTAAACATATCCCACAACGGCGACATCTCGCGTAATTTCTCGATAGCGCCTTGTACAACGCTAATAACATAATCAACTTCTTCCTCAGTCGTGAAACGACCAAAGCTAAAACGAATTGAGCTATGCGCTAATTCGTCATTTAAACCTAAAGCTCTAAGCACATAAGAAGGCTCTAAACTTGCAGAAGTACAAGCAGAACCAGAAGAAACAGCCATATCTTTAAGTGCCATAATTAATGACTCACCTTCAACAAAGTTGAAGCTGATATTCAAGTTGCCTGCAACTCTTTGTTCTAAATCGCCATTAACATAAACTTCTTCTAGGCCTTTAACGCCATTAAGTAACTTATCTCTTAATACTTGTAATCTTTCGTTTTCTGTTGCCATTTCTGCTTTAGCAATACGGAAAGCTTCACCCATGCCAACAATTTGGTGAGTTGCTAAAGTACCAGAACGGAAACCTCTTTCATGACCGCCACCATGCATTTGCGCTTCAAGACGGATACGAGGTTTACGACGAACATATAAAGCGCCAATACCTTTAGGGCCATAAATTTTATGAGCTGAAAAAGACATAAGATCAACTTTTACATTTTGTAAATCAATCTCAACTTTACCTGCACTTTGTGCAGCATCTACGTGGAAAATTGTCTTATTAGCACGACATAACTTACCAATAGCAGCTATGTCTTGGATCACACCGATTTCATTATTAACATGCATCACACTAACAACGACAGTGTCTTCTCTTAATGCTGCTTTAAATGCGTCCATATCAATTAAGCCATTCGGCATAACGTCTAAATAAGTAACTTCAAAACCTTTACGCTCTAGCTCACGACATGTATCTAAAACGGCTTTATGCTCTGTTTTAACTGTGATGATGTGCTTGCCTTTTTTAGCATAAAAATTAGCCGCACCTTTTATCGCTAAGTTGTTTGATTCTGTAGCACCCGAGGTGAACACAATTTCTCGAGGATCTGCATTCACTAACTCTGCAACTTGTGAGCGAGCAATATCAACTAACTCTTCAGCTTGCCAACCAAACCTGTGTGAACGAGATGCAGGGTTGCCGAATGTGCCTTCCATAGTCAAACAGTCAATCATTTTCTCAGCAACTCTTGGGTCAACCGGTGTGGTTGCTGAATAATCTAGATAGATTGGTAACTTCATCAATTTCTCCGCGGGAAATGCTTATAATTGGGTGTCTACTTCTATCTCATCAAGCGAAATTTTGCCTAATGCAAAAGCAGAATGCGTTGCTTGTTTTTTATCTTGACGACTAGCAACAGCCTTAACTTCTTGTTGCTCGACTAATTCAAGCAAACTAATATCATTTAAAAAAGATGCGATTCTATCGCTCAAATCACGCCATAGACTATGAGTTAAACAACGAGTACCACCTTGGCAACCTTCCTTGCCATGACATCTCGTTGCATCAACTGATTCGTCAACTGCAATGATAATTTGTCCGACAGAAATATCATCTAACTCTCGACCGAGCAGATAACCACCACCTGGACCACGAACACTTGAAACTACACCTTGTTTACGTAGGCGAGAGAATAATTGTTCAAGATAACTTAGAGAAATATCTTGTCTTTCAGATATATCAGCCAGAGGCACAGGACCTGTTTTTGAATGCAAAGCGACGTCAAGCATAGCTGTTACTGCATATCGGCCTTTGGATGTTAATCTCATGACAAATTCATTCCTCTAAAAACTTATGAGAATTATGCAAAAACCTAGTAAATTAGTCAAGTATTTACCTGAGTAATTTAGTCAAGTTTTATTCATACTGTAAATATTAAATATTTGAGCGGAACAAAAGATGCCATGTGAGAGACAAATTAGGCGCGGTATTATAAGCGATGAGGCATGATAAATAAACCTATTGTCTAGATTTACTTCATTTATAGACGGACTTATCAAATACTTGTAGATCAAATAAATTATCTGCTAGTTATTTATAGAGAAATCAGTTTCATCCAGTTAAGATATCCGGCAATTAATATTTATGAGCTCAGCAATCTGAATAGCAGAAAATAAGCGCCTTCTGGCACGTTTAGCTCTAGAACAGTATTCAGTTTAAGTAGACTTGTATTTAAGACTTATATAGTTAAAGGTTATATATGACAGCAAAAAGTGGTATCTCAAGAATGTTTTCAGCTTTATGGACGAGCATAAATGTCAGTCGAAAAATCCTCTTAAATTTAATTTTCTTTGGTTTTATAGGTTTGCTCATTATTGCAATTTCAAGCGAAGGTGAACCTATAGTGGTAAATGATGAAACTGCCTTAGTGCTTGATCTTTCAGGGGTTGTCGTTGAACAAAAGACGGCTATCAATCCTGTAGATGAGTTTATTGGTGAGGCGGTCAACCAGTCCAATCAACCAGCTGAAGTGCTATTAAGTGATGTATTAACTGTTATTGAAGCAGCGACTCAAGATGATCGCGTTAAATTAATTGTATTAGATTTGAAAAACTTAACCGGCGCTGGCCTCAACAAATTAGAAAGCATAGGTGACAAGTTAATTGAATTTAAACAAGCGGGTAAAAAAGTCTATGCTATAGGCGACCACTTTAATAAAAGCCAATATTTTTTAGCGAGCTACGCTGATGAAATAATGCTAAACCCAATGGGGTTTGTATTGCTAGACGGCTATAACAATTATCAAATATATTTCAAATCTGCGTTAGAGAAACTCAAAGTTTCAACTCATGTTTTTAGAGTTGGTACCTACAAATCTTTTGTCGAGCCTTTTATTCGTGATGATATGAGTGACGAAGCTAAAGCCGCAAATAAAGCTTGGCTTGGAGATATATGGGACTATTACAAAACAGCAGTTGCGGCTAGACGCAAGGTACAGATTTCTAATTTTGACGAGCAAATTTCTGATTTTGAAACCAAGTTTAAAGCCTCTAATTATGACTTTGCAAAATATGCGCTTAACTATAATTGGGTTGACAAACTATCAAGCAGGGAGCAAATAGAACAAACCATTGCAGAACAAGTCGGTTGGCAGAAAAATAAACAAACCTATAATAAAATTCAATTTTCAAAATACTTACAACTCGTTAAAGTGCCTGAATGGGCTAATCAAGAACCCAATAAGATAGCAGTTATCGTTGCTAGAGGTTCAATTCAAGATGGCAATCGTCCAGCGGGAGAAATAGGTGGCGACAGCACAGCTAAACTGCTAGAACGAGCTAGGTTAGATGACAGTGTTAAAGCAGTTGTAATAAGAATAGATAGCCCGGGTGGTAGTGCATTCGCTAGTGAAATCATTAGGCGTGAATTAGACTTACTGAAAAATGCGAACAAACCTGTCATTGCTTCAATGAGCTCTGTTGCTGCATCTGGCGGTTATTGGATTGCCAGTAGTGCAGATGAAATTTGGGCTCATCCTACAACAATCACAGGTTCAATTGGTGTTTTTGGCATGTTTCTCACTGTAGAAAAATCTTTAGCCGAAATTGGCATACACACAGATGGTGTTTCAACAACGGAATGGCCAGCCCTGACGCCTACTCTTGCTTTGAATAATTCAGTTAAACGTGTTCTACAAAAAAGTACAGAAACCACTTACCATAAATTTTTAACTCTAGTTTCCGAAAATCGTAATATGTCTTTAGACGATGCAGATGCCGTAGCGCAAGGCAGGGTTTGGAGTGGCCAAAAAGCACTAGAATTAGGCTTAGTGGATAAGCTTGGAAATTTAGAGCAAGCCATAAAATCTGCAGCTGCTTTGGCTAATGTAACTAAATTTAAAGTGACTGTAATTGAAAAAGAATTAACGCCTCAAGAGCAATTTCTAAAGGAAATACTCGGTAAAACGGCTCAAGCTTTCAGTGTTGGCGAGAACCATAATAGCTCAAGTATCAATCCGATTGTAAATCAGTTAGCCAAAGAATATCACAAGCTAACCCGCTTTAATGATCCACAAAATATTTATGCTTTGTGTGAAATTTGTGAAGTAAATTAATTTAAACTGGAGTTGAGTCTATTTAAGGCTCAATTGTATTTTCTGAAGGTGTTTTAGAAGAAATAGTAAGTAGAAGATCTATATGCGGAAACAAAAATTTTTGTTCCGCATATTTAATATAGTTATTCAGTTAATTAAACTGGAACTACGTTAGTTGCGCAAGGACCTTTTTGACCTTGACCAACTTCAAACTCAACTCTTTGGCCGTCGTTTAAAGTAGCATAACCTGAAACTTTGATTTCTGAATGGTGAACGAAAAGATCTTTGCCACCGTCTTCAGGAGTAATAAAACCAAAACCTTTATCAGCGTTGAACCACTTAACTGTACCTTTACTCATTGTTGCATTCCTAATATTTATAAAATTAAAATTAATATGATTGTTTCTGTCTTAACGCGTACTTTATCAAAAGTACTATGACACTTAATTGAGTTAACAATACAGCTAAGCTCATAAAGCCAGAGCCATAATTAATTTAAATAACTATAACGCAGGACGAGCACTAGAAAAAAATATCATAAAATCTAACATGCTAACCAAAAATATTTCGATTAACCAAATACATTCTAAAGCAATAATTCAAATATGTAACTGTGATCATTAAAATTTAATAAAAATAATTACATTTATCCGTTTATTGAATCTTAAAAACAAAAATGCCACGTTAAACGTGGCATTTAGAAAGTAGATTAAAGGTAAAATTAATCTTCTAGTAAAATTCTTAGCATTCTACGTAATGGTTCTGCTGCGCCCCATAATAATTGGTCACCAACAGAAAACGCCGATAAATATTCACCGCCCATTGCAAGCTTACGCATACGGCCAACTGGTACATTCAAAGTGCCTGTTACTTTAGCTGGCGTTAGCTGAGAAATCGTTGCTTCTTTTTCATTCGCAACTAATTGTACCCAATCATTATGACCAGAAATCATATCATTGATTTCGTCCATTGGGATATCTTGTTTTAGCTTGATAGTGAAAGCTTGACTATGACAACGCATGGTACCAATACGAACACATAAACCTTCAACTGGAATTGCATTGCCATCTAGACCTAAGATTTTATTAGTTTCAGCGCCGCCTTTCCATTCTTCTCTACTTTGACCGTTACCTAAGTCGCTATCAATCCATGGGATTAAGCTACCTGCTAATGGCACGACAAAATTATCTTTAGGAAAACCGTCTGAATTTAAAGTTGAAGTAATCTTTCGATCAATTTCTAAAATTGCACTGGCAGGATCTGCTAACTCAGCTGAAACTGAATCGTTCAAAACGCCCATACCTGCAATAAGCTCTCTCATATGCTTAGCACCACCACCTGAAGCAGCTTGGTAAGTCATAGAAGTGATCCAGTCAATGGCATTATTTGCGAATAAACCACCTAATCCCATCATCATTAATGAAACAGTACAGTTACCACCAACAAAAGTTTTAACACCTTTAGCTAATCCGTCTGTAATAACATTTTTATTCACTGGATCTAAAACGATGATAGCACTGTCATCCATTCTTAAAGATGATGCTGCATCTATCCAATAGCCATTCCAACCTGATTGGCGTAGTGAAGGGTAAACGGCTTTAGTGTAATCACCACCTTGACAGGTAATGATAATATCCATCTTTTTAAGCTCATCAATATTATTAGCATCTAATAACACGCCAGCGTTTTTACCAAAATTTGGTGCTGCTTGACCTGCTTGAGATGTGGTGAAAAAGACAGGTTCGATTAAGCCAAAGTCATTTTCTTCGACCATACGGTTCATCAGCACAGAGCCAACCATACCGCGCCATCCAACTAATCCCACTTTTTGCATTAAGAAATTCCTCGATGAGCTATTTAAATAAGAAGTTAAGCCCCATATGATACAAAATTTTAGTACCATCGGCTATAGATTCAAACAGAGAAATTAGCTAATTTCAGATAAAATGGTCTCTCGCCACAAGGATTCAGCCATCACATCAGCTGTTGATTCAATTTGATCAAGCCAAGTTTTCCCAATTAGATGATCGAATTCATGTTGAAAAATTCTAGCAATAAAACCATCAAATTTAACTTGATATATTTTACCAGCTACATCTTGATAGCTTACTTCAATCCACTCATATCTATTAATTAGCCCTCTTAATCCAGGAACAGACAAACAGCCTTCCCAATCTTTTACCTTATTAACTGAAGTACTTTTTATGGCCGGATTAATTAGTACCAAAGGTTCCATATCGGGTGCGTGTGGATATCTAGGGTTAGGCTTTGAAGCTATGATCATTATGGCTCTAGAATCAAATACCTGAGGGGCGGCAATTCCAACTCCATTTGAGCGTTTAAGCTGCTCAAGCATGGCTTGTATAAATTCAATTAAGTTAACCGAATTAAACTCGACAACAGGCGTTGCCACTTGTTGTAAAATACTTTCACCAATTTGTGCAATTTTCAACCTAGTCCTCTCTCGTTTAACAAAAACATACTGTTATTTGAACGTATAATAATCCATTAAAACTTTTCCGTTTAGGTTAATTAACTGAAAAGCCTGATCACACTTAAGTATAATCAGACTTTTCGTATTGTTGGATACAAGCTTAGCTTTAGATTATGAAAATGAAGCTTGGCTTATTCGTAGTTCCATTTGACGACCCAAGGGTCTTCTGTGTGTTCTTGGAAAGCTTTAAGCTTAGTCATCAATTCTTGTTTAATGGCTTGATAATCCGCATTGTCTGCTAAATTGTTACCTTCCGCAGGATCTATCTCAACATTATACAATTCAAATTTAGGCCTATGGATATAAGCATCTAATGTGCGAGCTCCAAATTTATTTAAATTTCGATTAATCGCACTCTGCCAAGTTGAAGAAATAAATAAGTCAGAAGCAAATGGGTAATCGAGTCCACTGGCAATGTTCCAAATTAACTTATACTTGCCTTTACGGACCATTCTCATCGGGTAATACATAGTGATTTCATGAAAAGTATGTGAGCCATAAACTTCATTCCATTCTTTAGTGTTCGCTTTGCCCTGAATCACGCCTTTAAAAGAACGGCCATGAAAATCTTGTTGACTATATTTTACCCCTGCCACATCTAGAATGGTTGGTGTTATATCTGGCCAAGAAACCATTTCATCAAGTACTTTACCCGAGCTAAATTCATAAGCTTCAGGTAAGCGAACAATTAATGGTAATTTAACACCCGGCTCGTAAATTGTCGTTTTAGCACCTGGCATAGCCGTTCCATTATCTGACAAATAGATAAACAAGGTATTGTCATAAACACCAGCCTCTTTTAGCTGCTTAACTAATTCTCCTGCTGTGTCATCTACTCGCGATACAGATTGATACAACTCGGTTAATTCTCGACGTGTCTCTGGGGTATCAGGTAAATAATCTGGTACCTCTACCTCCTCTGGTTTGTAATCTAAACGTGCCATGCCTTCGCCATTGTCACGTTTGTTACCAAAAGTATTGTCGCCTAAGGTGTTAAAACTGTGATCTCTGTGCGGATCATTCGTCGCCACATAAAGAAAAAATGGTTTATCTGTCTTTGCAGATATAAATTTTTTCGCGGCATGAGCCATACCTATTGTATTGCGCGAACCATCATCATTGGTTCCTTTAAAATCATTTAATACTTTGTCGAATTTATAAACTGCAGCCGGACCTATGTGGTATTTCCCTACTCGGGCTGTGCGATAACCAGCTTCTGATAATCGAACTGGTAAACTCTTAATATCATTAAAAGTGCGAAAGTGGTGGTAACCATGTTCATGACCATATTGACCATTTTTATGATTATGCAAGCCAGTTAATAGCACAGAACGACTAGCGCTGCAGCTAGCTGTTGTCCCATAAGCGTTATTAAAGCGAGCGCCTTCAACCGCGAGTTGATCTAAATGAGGTGTACGAATAACCTTATTACCATATGCGCCAAATACTTCTCGACCATGATCATCTGCAACCATTAATACTATATTCGGTGCTTTAGTTGCAGCTAAAGCAAAAGGTAGTAAAACCACACTCGACAGCAAGGCTATCATGCCTTTTCTAATTACAGGAACAAAACTCCGCACTTTCCTCTCCTATTGATACTCTAGAATATTGAAGCAAATTGTAAGTGTTCAATAGAATACCTATGTTGCAGCTTTCGCATGTAACAATTTGTAATAAGAATTGTTAATTTACAATTCTTAACAGGCTAAACAAAACATTAAGCTCACCTAAACTTGGTTTATAGCCTTTAGCACAAACAGTCTATAGCTTGCTGGTTTTAATTGGCAGCACGGTCAAATAGATAAAGTAAAAAAGTAGTCGTTGGACTATCTATTCTGGAAGGATAAGATTGGACGCTTCTTTGGATTACAGCTAGCTTTTTAAAGGCAGCTGCATTATTCGCTGAAAAGGAGTATTACCAAAATATGGCCTCAATATAAAGACCAGCTAAAACATAAGAGTGATTAGAATTCACTAACACTCTTATGTTTATCAAACGATACATGCATTGCATCAATACTTAGCATGCTAATGAGATTAAACAACACCCTTGATTGCAATATTTAAGGCTTCTTCTCTAGAATTAACAAACAAACTCGCATTCAGCTGCTTATTCATTCCACATAGCTTATTCTTATTAGTATCAGACTGACAAACCACACTAACCGTTTTGTTTGATTCTAACGCCTCTAAAATCATATTTTCAATTGATAAAGAAATTGTATCATCAATTAAAGATACGTCTGTTAAATCGATAACCACAGAGTCATGCTCAGCAATGGCCGAACGTTCTCTAGATAAAGCTTTAGAGACACCGAATATCATAGGTCCACTGAGGTAAAAGTATAGGATTTTACCTTTGCCGGAGTTAAGTAATTGACGTTCACGTTCGGATAAAGGCAACTCATCATCCAAATCTGAAATAGCCTTAATCTGCTTAGATTGGCTTCGACTCAGCTTTTCTATGATAATTATATTAGCGGCAAAGAGACCAATTCCAACAGCTACCATTAAATCAACCAAAACTGTCAGTAGTAAAACTGAATACATGATTAAAGTAGATTGCCAAGAGACTTTATGCGCTCGCTTGATAAAGCTCCAATCTAAAATGTTAATACCTACTTTTACTGCAATCGCAGCTAATAATGCCAATGGTATTGTACTAATAAGTGACGCCGCGCCAAATAATGCAACTGCTAGAACCAGTACGCGTGAAACACCAGACCATGCGGTTCGTGCGCCGGCTTGTATGTTAACAACGGTTCCCATGGTCGCACCCGCACCTGGCAAACCACCAAATAAGCCTGATGCTAAATTACCAATACCTTGACCAATTAATTCTTTATTCGACTTGTGTTCAGTTCGAGTTAAGTTATCTGCGATGACAGACGTAAGCATAGAATCTATACATCCGAGCATGGCTAACACAAGCGCATCAACAATCATAGTTTGCCATTGAGAAACGGTAAAAGTTGGCATAATCATATCTGGAAAACTAACAGATACTTCACCAATACGGCGAATATCATCACCATTAATAAAGTAAATTGATGCTATGGTCACCAATACAAGTGCAATGAGCTGGGCTGGTATCACTTTAGTCAGCTTTTTAGGCGTAAAGAAAAGCATCGCAAGTGTGACAATAAATAGAGCAAATTCAGCAGGATGAATATTGGAAAATATATCAGATAGACTTGTTAGCGTACCAATAACACCACCACCAGGTGCTGCTTGGCCTAAAGCGGGTGCAATTTGCATCACAATCAAAATACAACCAATACCAGACATGAAGCCTGATACCACGCTGTAAGGCATCAGTGTAATATATTTACCCAGCTTCAATAATCCAAATATGATTTGGAATACACCCGCAAGCATAACCACAGTGAAGGCCATCGCTAAGCCATTTTCAGGATCTGCTGCTATTAAGGAGGCAATAACAGCTGTCATCAATACTGTCATTGGTCCGGTTGGTTCAGAGATCAGTGTTGGTGTGCCACCAAAAATTGCAGCAAATAGGCCTACCAATAAGGCACCATACAAGCCAGCTTCAGGCCCTAAACCAGATGCAACGCCAAATGTCAGTGCTAAGGGTAAGGATACAATTGCAGCTGTCACGCCACCTAAAATATCACCGCGTAAGTTCAAGCGATGAAATAAATTGAACATCAAATCATTTACCTCCGATATTTTAGCGACATTGTAGCTAACTTAACTTAAATGTAAATTCAGGATTTCGACTTGCAGAGCGCTATCGAATAAAAGTTGCTAAATTAAGAGATTAATGCAAAATCTTTACCCTAAAATATCAGCTTTGTTCTTAAATCACGCAAAGCAGGATAAAATAGTTAGACCACTATAGAGAGAAGCTAATTTTGGAAGATATTATTCGCGGCGTCCTCTCTTTTCAAAAGCATGGTTTTGAAAAGAGAAAAAACTTATTTAAAGAACTTGCGACAGGCCAAAATCCAAAAGCACTCTTTATTACTTGCTCTGATTCAAGAATAGATCCCAATTTACTAACCGACTCTGAACCCGGCGAGCTTTTCATCTGCCGTAATGCTGGAAATATAGTTCCGCCCCATACCAGCGCAACGGGTGGAACGACAGCTTCGATAGAATATGCTGTCAGTGTATTAGGCGTGGCTGACATTATAATCTGTGGGCACTCTGACTGTGGGGCTATGAAAGGCGTGATTAACTCGGAAAGTTTAAATAAGGTGCCACACGTCAAAGAGTGGTTAGGTCACTGTGCAAATGCTAAAGAGCAGGTTAAAAGTAAACATGCAGGTTGCTTAACCGAGTCTCATATTGAAGAGTTAACTCAAGCTAATGTGCTTTCGCAATTACAACATTTACGCTCGCATCCAAGTGTGGCTGAAAAATTAGCTAACGGCGAAGTCCATCTTCACGCTTGGGTCTACGGCATAAAAAATGGCCAAGTAAACGTGTACTGCGAAAAGTCAGGGAGTTTTATCCCATTCACTTCAGCATATCCAAACAGTTAAATAACCTTATGTAATAACAAATTTATTCCATATATCAGTAAAGAATACATCTGAGCTTGAATAAAAATTTGGTGGAAGTAACACTCTGCAGGAATAAAGAAAAATCCCAAGCGTAGAAATTATTGTATTTGAACAAACGCATGTATAATAAAGCGATACGCCATCAATCTTAAAAAGATATTAATGACAGAACTTGACGAGCAACTAAATAACCCACTCCATGGCCTAAAACTTGAGCAATTATTAACTGAATTGGTTGATCATTATGGCTGGGAAATCTTAGCTGAGTATACCAATATCAACTGTTTTAAAAAGAATCCAAGTATAGCTTCAAGCTTAAAGTTTTTAAGAAAAACAGAATGGGCAAGAGAAAAAATGGAGCGTTTTTATCTTTATCAGTTTAAAAGTTTACCTAAAGCAGATGATGCCAACTATGAACTACCACCAAGAAAGCGAATTATCCCAGCTCACATAAAACCAAGAGAGCCTAGGGTATTACTGCCGGGTCAGGCTCCACCACCAAAACAAAGAATGCTGGGTCGTGAAAAAGCAAAAACAAGTTCAAAGCCTGTACGTAAAAATAAACCAAGTCAAGCAAACGACGTTTGGGATCCTTGGGGCTTAAATAAAAAGTAATAATCTGTTATTTACTTTCGCTTGTTTGTTGGTTTTCTGCTCGGTTTTTTTGCCACTTGACCTTTAATCGTATGTTTTGGCTTAGCAGGACCTCTACGACCTTCTGGAACTGGCTTTGCTGATTTTTTATTCTTGCTTGGCGATTTCTTAGATTGGCCAGTGTTGGACGGTTTTCGTTTCTGTCCAGAGCGCGAATTAGTCGCCGATTTCTTAGTTCGACTTTGAACACCTTCCTGCGCTAAACCAGTAGAATCAGCAACTGCAGTGTTAATCTCTTCCATTTCTTTCGCAGTTAACTTACGCCATTCACCTGGTTTTAAGCTGCCTAACGAAACATTCATAATCCTGACACGTTTTAATTTGGTTACTTCATAACCGAAATATTCAGCCATACGTCGAATTTGACGATTAAGGCCCTCTGTAAGAATGATTTTAAAGACATACTGACTAACCATATTGATTTTACATGGCTTAGTCACAGTACCTAAAATAGGAACGCCTTGAGACATCTTAGTCAGAAATTGATTATTGATAGGTTTATCAACAGTAACCAAATATTCTTTATCATGAGCATTTTCAGCTCGAAGGATTTTATTAACTATATCACCATCACTGGTCAAGAATATCAGCCCTTCTGACATTTTATCTAAACGACCAATAGGGAAAATTCTTTTTTTATAACCTATGGCGTCAATAATATTCCCGCGAACATTACGCTCAGTGGTACTGGTGATATTAATCGGTTTGTTGTAAGCAATGTATTCACGATCTGCTTGCGAGTTTTGATTTGCTCGCCCTTTGATTTTGCGGCCATCAACACAAACCTGGTCACCTGGCTTATACCTAGCACCTAGCTCAGGCTTTTTACCATTAAATAAGACTCGATTCTCTTCAATTAACTTGTCTGCTTCCCTTCTAGAGCAATAGCCAGAATCACTGATAAATTTATTGAGTCGAATACCATCTTGCATTGAGTTTGCACCTTAAAAATTTTGAAAAATTATACGCTAAATAGAAAAATTTGCGAACAAGGCTATATCAAAAGGTTATAAAAATAGTAGAAATAACTAGTTTAATTAAATCTAAAACAAGCTATCTTTAGTTAAGATTTTAAATTTAAATAAAAAACAACTAAGCAAGGATTGCTAAATGGTCAACGTGTTAAATTTATTCACGCCTTTCACTCCCCAGACGGCAAAAATTAATGCACGCATCAGTAAGCCTGAATGTGTCATAGGAGAATACTTTCAGCTTGAACTCGATATATTAAGTGGAAATATTGAGCAACATATTAGCTCAATTAAAACTCAAGTAGACTGCTATCTGGAAGACGTAAATGCCACAACCAAAACTGAGAAAACGACAATAACATCCTATCAATTAGAAAAGAATATTGTCTTAAGCCCGAATACGAAAATCAGCCAAAGTTACGATTTATATTTACCACTCGATAGTCCTATCACTATGCCTGGCTGTAGGTTTGAAGTATCAACTTCTATATGTCACGCAAATGAAGCTGTATACCAGGATAGGATTTCAATCTATGCACAACCGAATAAACTTTTAGCGGCTTGGTTTAGCTGTTTAGCTAAATTAAACCTCAAACAATCCAACTATTGGATAGCCGACCGCCATAACAGAACCCATTTTAATTTTGCTTATCAACAAAAGTATCGTTACATCAATATGGGAAGTTCGGAGCTCCCCAATAAATTTTTTATCATTTTCAGTTATGAGTCTTATCCAGATTACTTAGATATCAATATAGATTTACAAAAATCTAATTACCGCTCTTCGCAAGAGTCGTTCAGAATTACAATAACTAATCAAAATAACCATGACCTAAGAGAGATATTGATTAAGCAAATTAAAGAGTTCACTAATTAGTGTTATCATTAAACAAAGCTTTTTAATCGACGACTCACGTGTTAACAAAAGATAATCTTAATCAATTAAAGCACAATGGATGGCGAACTTGTATTTTACTAATCGGCGAAAAACGTTGGCGGAAAATGCAAGTAGAACAACTGACAAGTCTCTACCCTAAAGATACCGGCATAGAACTGACTAACCCATTGCAAGCTGCTAATTATCAGAACTATTTAGGACGCGAATTAAATTACCTGTGGTTTGATAGCGAGTATGGAATAAATCCAGATAAAGTCGCCGCATTATCCGGTTGTCTTTTACCTGGCGGTTTGTTGATACTTAGTTTTGAGCAAGTCGATAAGGATAATGATCTTAATAACTTCATGCCTTGGCAAAATGAAGATAAACCGTACATTAGCTTATTCAATCAACGTTTATTTAATTTAGCAAGTAAAAACAACAGAGTAATTACATATTATCAAGGTGCTAAAAACAAAGCGTACAAGGTAGAAAATTTAGACAAGATATGGTCTAGACCGAATAAGCTTACCCCAGAACAAGTTAATATAGTTAATAGCATAGGTCAGCAGTCTAAAGGGCACTTTTTAATTACGGCAGATAGAGGACGAGGAAAATCGGTTTGTTTAGCGCAACTAGCACTCGAGCTAGAAAAGATACATCCAAGCAAAGCGATATATGTCACGGCACCGAGTAAGAAAAATCTAGACAGTTTTTTCGAATGGCATAATCAACATACGATAGTCAGTAGCCAGTTAAACTATATTGCACCTGACGCACTCGCTAATTCAGCAAAACAAATAGACTTTTTACTGATTGATGAAGCCGCTGCAATACCAGAACAACTAAGACAGCAAATAGTAACTAAAGCTAGGCATGTCACTTACGCTACCACTCTGCATGGCTATGAAGGATCAGGGCAAACTTTCAACTTAAAATTTAAACAATTTTTAACGCGTCATGATTGTGGGTTAATGGAATATAAATTAACGACCCCTATTCGTTGGAGCGAAAATGATCCACTCGAAGGCTGGTTAAACAGGACCTACTTGTTAAGTACGGATAATTCATCATACGACTTAAGTAAAAATATTAAGATTGATTGGGTTAGTCCAATGCAGCTGATGAATGATGAATCAGAGCTAGAGCAAATTTTTGGATTACTATCACAAGCGCACTATCGAACAACACCCTCTGATCTCAGATACATTTTAGACAGCCCTTCACTTTTAATAGCATGTATCAAAAATGATAGAAACCAAGTGGTTGCTTCAGCATTAATAAGTCAAGAAGGTAAACTTGAACCCGATTTAACGGCACAAATCTTAAAAGGGGAAAGAAGACCTAAGGGACACTTGTTACCACAAAGTGTCATTGTCAGTTCAGGTCTAACTCAGTTTGCTAATATGCTAGGTTGGAGAATTGTTAGAATCGCAGTACAGCCTAATATCCAAACACTAGGACTTGGTTCTAAGTTACTACAATGGTTAACAAAAGAAGCAACAAAAAACAGCGAGATTGAGTATATTGCAACAAGCTTTTCATCAACTGACAACTTATTAACTTTTTGGAAAAAACAAAATTTTGATTTAATTCGGACTGGTTTAACAAGAGATAAGGCCTCTGCTAATTTTTCTGTGATTATGTACAAGCCCATATCAAGCTTAGCAAATCAGCTAAATACTAAACTGACAATCAATTGTTTAGAGCAAATTAATTACTATCTTGCTTCAAATTATGCTGATGTAAAGCCATCCCTACTCTGGCGTTGGTACTCTGCTCTATCGCCTAATATTGCCCATGACCAAATTATAGATAAAGAAGTAATATTGCTAGTTAGCACTACATCAGCTGATATCTATTCATTTAAGCCAAAATTAACAAACTTCTGTATTATGAATGCAAATACTTTATTGCTGAAATTAAGTGAAAATGAATCAGATCTGCTAGCCCACTATTTTTTAAAACAATCTCCAATAGAGAAAATATGCGAAATGTTTAAATTTACCGGTAAAAAACAACTTACTCATAATATCCGTAAAATATTAGTAAAATTGTGTAGCTAAGATGAAATTGACGGTTAAACACACGAAAAAAAAATTATTGAAAAAAATATGTTTGGTCTTAGCTTGCTCTTTTATTCCGATCAATCTAGCAAGTACAAAAGAGTTAGCGCCTATCTATATTCAAGCTGCAGCCTGTAAACAAAAGAAATGTTTTAACACTTATCGCAACTTGCTATTTTCAATCCACCAAACAGCCAACATTAAATACACTGCAAAATTAAAAAACAAGTTTAGTATTACTTCAAGTATCGTAAGCGATAGAAAAGCACTAGAAGCGCTGAGGCAGAAGATAAACTCAGATCTAAAAATACAAGTAACGGCATCGTTAATAGATTTAAGTGGGCAATATTATTTAGACCTAGGCACCCAGCCGAATGAGACCCAAGCGAGCTGGTTGGTAAAATATGCTAACTATATAGCACGGGGTTTAAACATAAACTTCAAATCAAATAATGCAATGAAAAAAGAAAGCTTAATTCTTGTATTAGCAGGCCCGTATAAAGATTTAGCAATCGCCCAAGAAAACTTAGCCATAATAAAATCTATACCCGAATTTAAGAGTGCATTTATTTTAAATTAGCTACAAAAAAGTTTATATCAAAAAGTTAAGTAAATATTTTTACCAAAACGAAAAAAGCCCTTAGCTTTCGCTAAGGGCTTAATCTTGTATAGCTTGCGCTATCTAATTAAGAGCCTGACAGTGTGCTACTCTCACATGGGAACTCCCACACTACCATCGCCGCTATTAGGTTTCACTTCTGAGTTCGAAATGGATTCAGGTGGTTCCCTAATGCTATTGCCGTCAGGCATAAACTGTATCGTGAATGGATTTC